>JAKIUQ010000025.1 GCA_021647465.1 Emcibacter sp.
TTACTCAAAAGCACAGGGGATGGGGAATTCCCCATCCCCTGTGAAACAGAAACAGGCAGCATAAATGACAACAGGATACACCTTAACTTCGCTGCCAAACTGTGCAGACAATCAGGACCACTTCAGCCTTTATTCATTTCAAAATCATTTTTTCAAAAAGAATATGACGTTAAGAATATTGAGGGCGTTAGGCGCGTATATCAACATTTTTACCAACATCAGGGGCCGTACTGGATTCAACTTCTTTGCGTTCAATCGTTGAGTCTTCTGCTGAATTTGACAGTGTTTCTCTTACAGTAGCTATATTCTCCTGGCTGCTGCTTCTATCAACTTGTACTTGACTTGATGTGCTGCTGGCGGACGCAATATCAACCATATTCTGATCCTTTTCTGTTTTCTATATACCACAAGCTATAACATAGTTTTTAATAAATCTTTAACTTTTGCCGAAAATTTTATCTAATGATATACTGGTTATGATTTACGCTTCGATGTATGATATATTTAAAATTTAATGCAGCGATAATAACGGGGCTATCATGATCCAGAAATTTTCAAAAATTATTATTTTACTCATAGGATGTGGTATGTTGGCCTCTTGCGCCGGGGAACGCCGGGTTGATGGGGAAATGGCTTTTGATTCCGGTTCACTGATGAATATGGCGGAAAGTTTTCTGAAAGCCGGAGATTATGGCAATGCCATGCGATTGTATCAACGGGCGGCCAATGAAAATCCCAAACATATTGCGTCTCGTTTAGGGTTGGCTAAAACATATCAGGCTATTGGCGCATCTGATGCCGCGATTAATTTTTATGAACAGGTTCTGCAACTTGACCCAAGCAATATGGATGCACAAATGGGCAGCGGCCAGATGCTCATCACTAAAAATCGACCTGAAGAGGCGATCCCCTATTTAACGGCGTTATCAAAACAGGATCCAAAGAATTACCGTATTTTTAATATGCTGGGTCTTGCTCATGATCTTAAAGGAGAACAGGAAGAGGCCCAGATGAATTATGGCAGGGGGCTGGAACTTGCGAAAAATAATATCTCATTACTGAATAATCTGGCCTTGTCATTTGCCTTTGAAGAACAATATGCCCCGGCCATAAGGTTGTTGAGCAAAGCCATAAATCTTGATTATTCCGTGACAAAAGCGCAGCAGAATCTGGTTCTGGTTTATGTGTTATCCGGAGAGGAGGCCGCCGGACGCAAGATTGGCAGCTCTCTTATGACCGAAGAGGAAATGAATAATAATATCCGGCATTACAAATGGGTGAAGAGCCTGAAGGCCAGTCAGCGGGCTCAGGCTATCTTTCTGGGCATTAAAAATTTCCCGAATGAGGGGTCTATGGGGAAAATTGACCGAAAACCGATCACGGCGCCGATCATAACAAAAGATCCCAAAAAACGCCAGCTCATGGAATTGCTAGAGCAGGAAAATTCGCAAAATGACAGGATGCCAGCGCATACGCAAAAGCCGGTGGATATAGCACAGGCCGTTAAGCCGGAAGAAAACTATAATAGCCCCAAGAAGATATACAGGTTGCAGCTTGCCTCCTATCCAAATCTAAAAATTGCCAATAGGGGCTGGACCAAAATCCAAAAACGCAGCAAGGGCATTCTCGAAGCTTATGAGCCACTGGTAAAATTGGTAACCTTGGCCAATGGAAAGACTCTTTTCCGGCTTTTCGTGGGCGGCATTGAAGAGAGGGCCATTGCAAAGTCGGTCTGTGATAACCTTAGGGACAAGGCAATAGATTGTCTGGTTCTTAAGACAAACAGAGATTAAATAGTTTAAAGAAAGCCTGCTGAAGAAATTTTTCTTTCATATCTTGATTAACTGAAATATGTATTATTTTCTAAATGCAGTTTTCATAGGAACAAACATGAGCGCCCATAAAGTTTTTAGTGATAAAAGAAAAAATATCGAATATTCAGTGACGGAATGCGCCAATATGCCTGATCTGCGCGGCGAAATTGATCAATTAGATCGCATAATCGTTGAACTGTTAAGTGTTCGGCAGGGCTTTATGGAGCAGGCCGCCCATATCAAACAGGATAGAAATCTTGTTCGGGATGAGGCGCGTATCGAAGATGTGGTGGCCAAGGCCGTGGCGCATGCTAACAAAGTAGGGGCCCATCCTGATCTGGTTGAAAAATTATACCGCGATATGATTGAATGGTGTATTATTTATGAAATGGGTGTGTTTGACTCTTTAAAGCAATAGTATTTAGGTGGTAAATTCATAAATTCGGGGTATTTTACATGAAGTCTTATGATGCCCCTTAACCGTTTTGCGGGACATGAATTGCCTGTCGATTTCTAAAAAAATATCCCGCATTCCCATGAATAAAATATACGCCATAAATGGTATGAAGATTAACCCCGTTAAATGTAACATTATATCCATAAATAGTCTCCCTGTTCTTAATTTGTTCTACTCTTAAAAAGAGGTGCAGTCAAGAACAAAAAAGAACAAATGGGGAATATTTTGGTATCAGATATTATTTTCCTTTAAATATAGCGGGTCTTTTTTGCAGAAATGCCGTGATGCCTTCCATAAAATCTTCTGATTGGGCGGCCTTTTGCTGGGCGATTGCTTCGGCCTCAAGTTGCTCGGGCAGGGTATTTTGTTCAGAGGCGTCAAGCAAACGACGAATTTCAATAACGGCTTGTGTTGGCATTAAGGCCAGTTTTTTGGCAAGATTCAGGGCGTCATTATATAAGTTTTCTTTATCAACGACCTTTGAAATTATACCATAATCAAGCGCCATATCAGCCGTAAGGGATTCGCCGAGCATCATTAGCTGGGCGGCCCTTGCCCGCCCGACAAGGCGCGGCAGAAAATATGTACTGCCCGCATCAGGCACAAGAGCAATATTGACAAAAGCCTGCACAAAGTAAGCCTGTTTCTCTGCAATGGTAATGTCACATGCGCATACGAGACTCATGCCTGCGCCGGCGACGGCGCCGTTTATGGCGGCAATTGTGGGCATGGGTAATTCTTTTATCCGTGTGACAAGGGGATTATAATTGCGCCGCAGCATATCCCCAAGATTGGGCGGCATGTCGCCCGTTTGTTCCTTAAGGTCTGCTCCCGAACAAAAGCCCTTTCCTTCAGCTTGGATAAGGAGTGCGCGCGCAGAATTTTCCGGGCGAAAAAGTTCAGATAATATGCTTTGGAAGTCTTCAAAAAACTGACTGTTCATGGCGTTCATGGCTTCAGGACGTGATAATGTCAGGATGGCGACAGTATCATCATAGTCAAGTTTCATCGTTTGACATGATAGGGCCGTAGTTGAAGATGTCATAGGCTTTTCCTGATTTGCGGATATAAATCTTTGGGAAAAGCCTATTTTAAATTAAAACTATCGCTTGTAAAGTGTAATAGTTATAGCAGGTTCCTATAGTTTCTCACAATCAGGCAATTTTAACAACATTTGCCTGGGCTTCATCTTCTGTCGTGACAATATTTCTGCCATTGGCTTTTGATTTGTAAAGTGCGGCATCTGCCCGCTCAATAAAATCATCGCGATGTTCGTTTATGCGATATTTTGCCACCCCGAAAGAGCAAGTAATCTTGCCAATACTTTCACCGGTACTTTTACGCTTCATGCTGCGCTTGGAAATTGAAATACGGATATTATCGGCAATTTGCCGCGCTTTTTCCAGGGAGGTATTCGGCAGAAGTATGACAAATTCTTCGCCGCCATAGCGGGCTGTTGTTCCCTGATCCCCGATACGGGTTTTCATGGAATGCGCCACAGCCTTTAGAACCTGATCCCCCACATGATGGCCCCATGTGTCGTTAAACTTCTTAAAATGATCAATATCACCAATAACAAGGCACATTTCGTTATCTGCCGAGATGGTTTGTTCAATGGCGCTTTTTAAATTTTCTTCGAATGATTTGCGGTTCCCTATGTTGGTGAGCATATCGGTCAGACTTTCCTGCCTGACCGCCTCAAGGGCCACTTGAAGTTTTTGAACGGTCTTGGCTGATTCCTGTAATTTCTGTTGAGCGGAATTATTGCCATTTGTCATTTCTGTTGTATTTGTTACAAGAGTAGAGATTATACTTTTAAGTTCAGCGCAGCCCGGAATATTATCCATACCGCGCAGGCCGTCATTTAATGTTGCACTGAATTTGGCTGTGCCCTTGTTCATTTCACCCACGGCTTTGGCAATTTTGGTGAGTTCGGTCTGTAACCCGTCTCCCGTATTCTTGACGGCCGATTGTTCCTGATCATTGGAAAAGAAACGTTCGTAAATATTGTTGCTGATTTTAGAGGTGAATGATTTCTTTTTCTTGATCATGTCATCGATGGTTTTATTCAGAGTCAAATTCTCTTCGCTGGTATATTGATACCAGACTTGATAATTTGATGGTGAGGGTATGACATTATGCATGGACATAAGATCCAGCGCCTTATCAGAAGTTTCTCTTATATATTCCACATCCATTTTGTCTTTTAAGTATGACATTTTCTAATCCGCCTTAGGTTATATTTTTTATATTTTTGATAACAGAAGACTGTGTATAGCCTTCTGTTTACAATCTTAAGGTAGCAGAATTATACTAAGAAATAGCTAAAGAGGGTGGTTAATATTTGGTAAAGAGACGGGTTATGCGGCGTCAGTCTTTTTTATCGTTCAGGGATTCATAGCTCAGCAGAAAAGCGGGTGTATGATCGCCCATGCCAATGACAGGTTCGGATTTTTGATGTCGATTTGGTTTATCTTTCGGCTGATCTTTTGTATGCCGCGTTTTTCCCGCGTTTTCTTTTTGTGTGTTTTCTTTTTCTTGGGGGTTTGGGGCTTTTTCAGCAGAATTTTTTGCCGGGTTTTTCTTAGAAGCCTCCTTGCGCGGCGCGCTTTTCTTATGAGCCTGTGCCGGGCGCTCAGTTGCCTTGATCGGGGCGTGACCCGGTAGTTCATGAAGCTGAATTTCCTTACCCAGGAATTTATGCAGAAAGCCCAGATTTTTCTTTTCCGCCGGGCTGGTCAGGGTGAAAGAGCTTCCCTCGCGGCCCGCGCGGCCTGTGCGCCCGATACGATGAACATAATCTTCAGGGTTATTGGGGATTTCAAAATTGAAAACATGGCTTACATCGGGAATATCCAAGCCCCGCGCCGCCACATCACTGGCGACCAAAAGCTGAATTTCGTCATTTTTAAATTTTGCCAATGTTTCTGTGCGGATGGATTGAACCATGTCGCCGTGTAATTCTCCAACACTATAGCCATGTACAGCCAAGGATTTGGCAAGAATTTTAACAACAGATTTCCGGTTGCAGAAAATGATGGCGTTCTTGATCTTTTCCGATTTCAAAAGCTGCCGTAATGCGTCCCGCTTTTCCTTCTCGCCGCCCTTAACCATACAGAGGCGCTGCGTGATGGTTTGGGCGGTTGATGCCGGGGCGGATACCTCGATTTCCTTGGGGTCCTTCAGGAATTTATCGGTAAGCCGTTTGATTTCCCTGGGCATGGTGGCCGAAAAGAACAGCGATTGTATTTTTTGCGGCATGGCCTGACAAATTTTTTCAACATCAGGAATAAAACCCATGTCAAGCATACGGTCGGCTTCGTCCACCACAAGGATTTCAACACCATTCAGCATAACTTTGCCGCGCTGCATATGATCCATCAGACGGCCCGGGGTTGCAATCAGCACATCAACGCCGCGATCAAGTTTTTTTTCCTGATCTGCAAAGGCAACACCGCCGATGAGCAGCGCCATAGTCAATTTTGATTTTGCACCGTATTTTTCGAAACTTTCTGATACCTGTGTTGCCAGCTCACGCGTGGGTTCCAGAATCAGGGACCTTGGCATTCTTGCCCTTGCGCGGCCTTGCGACAGGATATCGATCATGGGCAGGGTAAAGGAAGCTGTTTTTCCGGTTCCGGTCTGGGCAATACCCAAAATATCACGCCCTTGCAGGGTCGCCGGGATGGCTTTCGCCTGAATGGGCGTGGGTACAGTATAGCCTGATTTCTCAACTATAGATAACAGATCTTCGCTTAATCCTAAATAATCAAAACCCATAAGGTATCGTACCGCTTCCTGAATAAAAATATAACGTGCGCTGCACAATAAGCAAAATGATAAAGATGTCAATCTTTGACAGGCTTTGCTATAGTTTCTAACATAAAAAAATAGCAAAAAAGGTGTCTTATGAGTGGAAATCTGGTTTTAGTGCCGGGATTATTATGTAGTCATGATCTATGGCTTGATCAAATCGGGGAATTTGAAGAAGATTATGACCTGATGATTTTTGATCATACCCAACATGATAATCTGCCGGATATGGTGCGTCTTTTCCTGGCCGATGCGCCGGACAGTTTCCATTTGGCTGGTCTGTCCATGGGCGGCTATATTGCCTTTGAAATCATGCGGCAAGCAGGGATAAGGGTGGAGACGCTGATCTTGCTCGACACAAATGCGCGGGCCGATCGCCAGCCACAGATTGATATGCGCGAAGCCTTGATCAAGCGGGCCGGAGCAGAAGATATTCGCAGCATAGCACAGGAATTAATGCCATATCTTATCCATCCAGATCGATTAAATGACACGGAATTATGCGAGAGAATATTGGATATGGCATCGGAGGTGGGGGCTGAGGGGTTTCAAAGGCAGCAACATGCCTTGATCACGCGGCCAGATTCGCGGGAAGCATTGCCCGCTATTGCCTGTCCAACGCTGATCATCTGCGGCGAAGATGACAGGCTCACCCCGCCTAAAGTACATCAGGAGATGGCGGATCTTATCCCCGGCGCCCAATATCATATTATTCCGAATTGCGGCCATCTCAGCACTATGGAACGCCCGGAAGAGGTCAATGGATTGATGCGCGCGTTTTTAGAGTCTTGACCGGATTTAGGGTTTAATCCGCCAGGTCATGTCAAAATCCATACCAAGCGGCAGGGGAATGATCGTTTGGTCCCCGACTTTTAACGGCTGGACATTCTCTGGCTTTTTTTCGAGGGTAAAAGTCTCTTCAGGTTCCGGCAGGCCGTAAAATTCCCGTCCGATGGTGCAGAGGAAGTTTTTAAAAATCGATTGCCCGGCCTGATCGCCAAGGTCCGCGCCGGCCATTTCAAATGCTTGTGCGTAAAGCTGCGGCGCGATACGGCCGGTATAGCAGCCCGCAGCGCAGCCGCAAGCGGTCATTTTCTGGACATGTGGCGCGCTGTCGGTTCCGGCAAAGAATTTTGTATTATCGGGGGCTGTAACGGCTTTTCTCAAGGCCGCGCGATCTTCACTATATTTTACCAGTGGCAGGCAATAGAGATGGTATTTAAGGCCTTTGAGCAGATGACCAATCGTATAGATTAAATGTTGCGGCGTGATATTGCCTTTGACATGGGACGGGGCATTCTGGATAAAATTCACGGCGACCTTTGTCGTTAAATGCTCGCCGACTATGCGTAAGCCGGGGAAATTATCGACAAGGCGCGGCATCCGCTCCTTGTAAAAAATCATTTCGGCATTCTCGCCGCGATCAAAATAATGCTCAGGGTCAAGGCCATGTTCCTCGCCGTGAACGCAGAGGGTCACGCCGGTATCCGCCATGGCCTGAAAGACACCATTTTTCATATATGTATCCAGCGGCGCCCCGGATTCTGCACCGGTCGTCCCGTGGGGCGGATAATATTTGCAGGCCTTGAGAATGCCGGCGGCAGCCCCTTTTTCAATCATGTCAGGGCTGGTGTCTTTCGTAAGATAAAGCGGCACGATGACCTTTTTGAAACGGCCACCCGAAGCGGCAAGAATCTCAGCGTGATATTGTTCAATGCTTTTATAATTTTCTGGTTTATCTGCTTCGAATAATTTGCCAACGGGGGGGGCGGTATTGGGCATCGCCAAAGCGCCGGCGCAATTCATACGGACATGATCCTTTACCGTGGCCTGCAATGTTTCATCCTGGCGGAAATGAGTATGCAGGTCATACCAATGGGGCAGGGTGAATTCTGTGGCCATCGGGCGCTCTTTCTGTCAGAAAATATATATTGTCATCAAATCTCGTCAGATGATTTTTAGGGGAAAACGTGCCAATCATCAACCAGAAAACCGGCCTGTAGTGATAAATTAATTTAGAGCAAATAAATTCCCCAATGAAATTTTTCTTGCTTCCGCCCGGAAATTATTTATAAGAAACATAATAAAAAACCTTTTATGTTGTGGAACCCTATGGGTAATTTTGCCGCTATATGTGCCGTATTTTCGTTATTATTCATTCAGTTAGCGCATGCTTCTGTGGTGGAGGATAATCATACGCACCTGAGTTTTCAAACCATGGAGGTTAAGGATACCCATCATAAAAACCATATTTCTGAAGCACATAATAAATTGTCACACGACCAGCATAAGTTGTCTCATGACTATCATAATCTGGTGCATGATAATAATAATATAGTATTTTTTGATGGTTGCATGACGCCCCTTGTCATGTCGTATGAGGCCGATCGGTCGTCGCCTATCTTTGACCTTCGGCTTGGGCTTTCCCTGTCGCCGCCTGTGCCGCCCCCCCTGTCATAATCTCCCGATAAATATTTTTGAATGATCCGGCGTACTGCTGGATCAAGATATATTCTATTTCTTCATCGTGAGACTGAAAATGAAAATTTTGATCGCGGCCTGCGCTGCCGCATTTGTATATGGCTTGACCTCTCAAGCCTGGGCGCAAAATGATATTCCGGAGAAACTATCCCCTATGGTGACCCTTGAGGCGGCCTTGGTTCGCGCGCTTGAGGCGGCCCCTGCTATAAAAGCCCGCCAAGAAGCCATGAAGGCCAGTGAAGGCACTCTGGAGCAGGCCGGGATACGGCCCATGCCGTCCTTTTCTCTGGAAGCGGAGAATATTTTAGGGACAGGGGTCTTCAATGGCTTTAATCAAACAGAGACAACATTCAGTCTGGATCAGAAAATAGAGCGCGGCGGGAAACGCGGCGCGCGGATCGGGCTGGCGCAAAGCGAACGTCATATGACGCGATTATCGGCCATGATCACCCGCCAGAATATTATTTTTGAGGTGCGCAAAGCCTATATCGACGCGATGACATCTGCCGCTGTATTGAAAAATGCCAGAAGCCGCGCAGAAACCACACAGAAATTAGTTGAGGTTGTTAATCTTCGTATCCGTTCGGCGCGGGATTCCTCTGCTGCGGGAGAGCGGCTTACTGCCCGTATTATGGCTGAAAACGCTGATGTTGCTCAGGCAGAATACGCCCTTAATAACGCGAAACGGCGTTTGTCGGCGTTATGGGGCGATGGATCATATGATTTCACGATTGATAAAAAGTCTTTTTATGACGCACGGTATCAAGCCAAGCCCGCGCAATTAAATCATAGGGTATCCGCACCGGAGCTGCGTCTGGCAGAGGCCGCAGAGGATAATGCGTCAGCGGCCCTTATTTTGGAGCAGGCCAATTCAAAATTGGACCCCACCGTTAGGTTAGGCGTGCGCCAGTTCCAGCAATCGGGCGACGTTGCGGCGGTCATGTCTTTCTCGATGCCTTTTTCTTTTTCCAATAGCAATCGCGGAAATATTGCCCGCGCCGCCGCGCAGCGCCGCCGCAGCGCGTGGCTTGTCCGGGATGCCAAAATGCAATTTGATCGGGATTATAACAGCAATCTGGAGACGCTTCATGCGGCCCGGGCAGAAATTGACGCCTTTCGAAACGAGATCATTCCTCAGGCAAAATTTGCGCTTGACAAGACCCGTACCGGTTATGGCAGGGGGGCTTTTATATATCTTGATGTCATGGCGGCACAAAGGGCATTGCAGGAATATATGGGCCGCGAAATATTGGCCCTGCGGCGGTTTCATCTGGCCGCTGCCGCCCTTGACCGTCTGAGCGCCGCCTATGAAGACCCCCTATCCGTTGAAGGAAACATACAATGAATATTCTGAGAAAATTACGTTTGAGCTCCCTGAAACTGTTGGGCGTTCTTATGGCACTGATAACGCTTGCGGCCTGCGATACTAACCCGGAGCCGGAAAGCGCAGGCGAACACGCCGATACGGGGGAATATGAGCGAGGCCCCAATGGCGGCCGGTTACTTAAAAGTGGCCGGCTTGCCCTTGAAATAACAATATTTGAGGCAGGAACGCCGCCGCAATTTCGCGTCTTTCCTTATCTTGATGGACAGCCTGTCAACCCTGAGAGCCTTGACGTAACCATTGACCTTGGACGGCTTGGCGGCAGGGTTGATCATTTTTCTTTTCACCCTGAAAATACCTATCTTACCAGCGGCGGCATTGTGGTTGAGCCCCATTCGTTTGATGTGCGGGTTACAGCAATATATGGCGGCAGAAAAATTAACTGGGCCTATGAATCCTATGAAGGCCGGACGATGATCGACAGTGAAACTGCCCAAATCATCAGTATTGAAGTCGAGGCTGCCGGCCCCGCGATCATAGAGGAAATGATTGATGTTCTGGGCCGTGTTGATCTGGCACCGGGCGCCGAGGTAAAACTGCGGGCCCGTTATCCGGGACAGGTTATTGCCGTTTATAAAACAGTTGGTGATAATGTTCGGGCAGGGGAACGTCTGGCCCGTATCGAGAGTAATGAGAGCCTTCAGGCCTATGATGTGATTTCACCCATCAATGGGGTTGTTCTTGAACGTATGACCAATGTGGGGGATGTCTCGGGGCTGAATGCTTTGTTCATTGTCGGTGACCTTACGAAATTACGGGTGGATTTCCATGTTTTTCCGAAAGACCTTCACCGCGTGAAGCCGGGCCAACAGGTGAATATTACCTCAATTGATGACCGGTTAACTGCAGCGGCAGAAATCAATATTTTCCTGCCGACGAAAGAGCTGGAGACTCAAACGGTGATTGCACGGGCCTCTTTGCCAAATCCGGATAGAATCTGGATGCCCGGCATGACTGTTCGCGGAGACATCATTATCAAAAAAGAAGACGTCCCGCTGGCTGTTCGTACCGAGGCCTTGCAACGTTTCAGGGATTTCACGGTTGTCTTCGCCAGAGTTGGCGAGACCTATGAGGTCAGAATGCTGGAGCTTGGCCGCGTGACCCCGCATTGGGCAGAGGTCCTGGGCGGCATAACTGCCGGTCAGGAATATGTCACGAAAAACAGTTTCCTCATAAAAGCCGACATCGAAAAGTCCGGCGCATCTCACGATCATTAGGAATAAAATATGCTTGAGAAAATAATCCGTTTTTCGATCAGACAACGTTGGTTGGTACTTGTCATTGTTCTGGGGATCTCTGCACTGGGGATTTATAATTTTGGCCGGCTCAATATTGATGCGGTGCCGGATATTACCAATGTCCAGGTGCAGATTAATACCGAAGCCCCCGGTTATTCACCTCTGGAGGCGGAGCAGAGAATCACCTTTCCCATTGAAACGGCCATATCCGGCCTGCCGGACCTTGATTACACCCGGTCAATTTCGCGCTATGGCCTTAGTCAGGTCACCGTTGTTTTCAAGGACGGATCCGACATATTTCTTGCGCGTCAGCTTGTGGCCGAAAGATTGCAATCTGTTCGCGGCCAGTTGCCGATGGGCATAGAGCCGGAAATGGGTCCCATTGCCACGGGGCTTGGGGAAATATTCATGTATACCGTTGATGCCTTGCCCGGCGGGCTAAAGGAGGACGGCAGCGCATGGACACCGGTGGATTTGCGGGAATTGCAAGACTGGGTCGTGAAACCCCAGCTTATCACAGTGCCGGGCGTGACCGAGGTCAATACCATCGGCGGCTATGAGAAACAGTTTCATGTGACCCCCTGGCCGCACCGGCTGGAATCCTATGGACTTGGTCTGGCTGATATTATTCAGGCGCTGGAACGGAATAACGCCAATATGGGCGCGGGTTATATTGAGCGATCCGGAGAGCAATATCTTGTGCGGGTGCCGGGGCAAGCAGAAACTCTGGAAGATCTGCGCCGGATTATTATCACCCAGAGGCATGGTGTTTCCGTGCGAATTGGCGATGTGGCAGAGGTGCTTATGGGAAAAGAACTTCGTACGGGGGCGGCGACAGAAAATGGTAATGAGGTGGTTCTTGGTACCGTTTTTATGCTGATTGGCGAGAATAGCCGAACGGTCTCAAAAGCCGTTGCGGCCAGATTAGAGGTCATTAACCGCAGCTTGCCGGAAGGGATCATTGCCGCGGCGGTATATGACCGGACAACGCTTGTGGAGAAAACGATCAAGACGGTTGAGAAAAATCTGGTTGAAGGGGCGCTGCTGGTTATCGTCGTGCTTTTTCTGCTGTTGGGTAACTTTCGCGCCGCCCTTATTACGGCGTCGGTCATCCCCATTGCCATGTTGATGACCATTACCGGTATGGTTCAGAACCGGGTTTCCGGCAATCTGATGAGCCTTGGGGCCTTGGATTTTGGCCTTATCGTTGACGGAGCCGTGATCATTATTGAAAATTGCCTGCGCCGCTTTGGCGAGGAACAAAAGCGTCTTGGCCGATTATTATCAAGGGACGAAAGATTTGATCTGGCCTCATCCGCCACGGCTGAGGTTATCAAACCGAGCCTGTTTGGCGTTATGATCATCACGATCGTTTATATCCCGATCTTTGCCCTGACGGGTGTTGAGGGTAAAATGTTCCATCCAATGGCCTTTACCGTGGTTGTCGCGTTATTATCCGCGCTGGTTTTATCGCTGGTATTCGTTCCTGCGGCAACAGCCATATTTCTGGGCGGCAAAGTGCGTGAAAAAGACTCAATCCTGATTTCCGGCGCAAAGTCATTATATAAGCCGTTGTTGGTTATCGTGCTGAAATGGCGCATTGTTTTTGTTGCAATGGCCGCCGCTCTGGTGATTGTGACGGTGATGTCCCTGCCGCGCCTTGGAGCGGAATTTGCGCCGCAACTGGATGAAGGTGATATTGCCATGCATGCTTTGCGCATCCCCGGCACCAGTCTGTCTCAGGCCATTGACATGCAGACCGTGCTGGAGGCGCGCCTGCGTGAATTTCCCGAGGTCGATCGGGTGGTGACAAAAATTGGCACCGCCGATATTGCAACGGATCCCATGCCGCCCAATGTGGCGGATACCTTCATTATCATGAAAGAGCGGCAGCAATGGCCGGATCCGCGCAAGACCAAAGATGATCTTGTGGCCGAGATTGAGCGGGCAATGCTGAAAATTCCCGGCAATAAATATGAGTTCACGCAGCCGATCGAGATGCGCTTTAACGAATTGATCGCCGGCGTGCGCAGTGATCTGGCCGTTAAAATATTTGGCGATGATCTGGATATTCTTCTGGAACTTGGCCAGTCAATCGAAAAGGCCGTGATGAAAGTCTCTGGCGCGGCTGATGTAAGCGTGGAACAGGTCACGGGTCTGCCTTTGTTGTCGATCGTTCCGGACCGCGAAGCCCTTGCGCGCTATGGGTTAAATATTGCCGATATTCAGGATGTGATTTCAACCTCTGTTGGCGGGCAGGTCGTCGGGCAGATATTTGAAGGCGACCGGCGGTTTGATATTGTGGTGCGTATGCCGGAAAATTTACGGGATAATGTGGGGTCTATCCAGCGTTTGCCTATCCCGCTTTCTGCGGACATACGCGCGCGGGACGAGACAGGCCTGGCTTTTATTCCCTTGTCAGAAGTGGCCGTTATGGAAACGACCATCGGACCCAATCAAATCAGCCGCGAAAATGGCAAGCGCCGCATTGTGATAACGGCAAATGTGCGCGACCGTGATCTTGGCTCTTTTGTGCAGGATGTTCAGAAATCCGTGGAGGAAAATGTTGATATTCCGCCGGGCTACTGGCTCGAATATGGCGGCACATTTGAACAGCTGATCTCGGCGAGCAAAAGATTGCAGATTGTGGTGCCTGCCGCCTTGCTGTTGATTTTTGGCCTGCTGCTTATGCTATTTAGTTCCGCGAAAGATGCCGCCATTGTTTTCACAGGTGTTCCGATGGCCTTGACCGGCGGCGTTGCGGCCTTGTTTCTGCGGGATATGCCTTTCTCAATTTCGGCGGGTGTGGGTTTTATCGCCTTGTCCGGTGTGGCCGTGCTCAACGGGGTGGTGATGGTATCCTTTATCCGTGATCTAAGGGCCAAGGGGATCATGCTTGAAACCGCGATCAAGGACGGTGCCTTGATCCGTTTGCGGCCCGTATTGATGACAGCCCTTGTGGCAAGTCTGGGCTTCATACCCATGGCGCTTAATATCGGGGCCGGTGCCGAGGTTCAGCGTCCATTGGCCACGGTGGTCATTGGCGGGATTATATCCTCAACGATTCTCACCCTAATGGTGTTGCCGGCCCTGTACCGGCTTGTTCACAAGGAAATTGAGAAGCTGTAACGCCATAGTAAGCAAAATATATCCAAGAAAAATTGGCGCGGCCGGAAATGGCCCCGTCAGTTGCCTTAAAATTTGACGCTTTCGCCATTTTTTACGATGCCAGCGCAGGCATTGCCGCCCAATTGATAGGCGAGCTGCGCAGGATGGCTTATATTCCAGATCGCAAAATCGGCTTTCTTGCCAATGTCCAATATGCCCCGATCGTCAAGTCCCAGCGCCATCGCCGCGCCTCGGGTGACGCCAATGAGGGATTCTTCCGGGGTCAAATGAAATAATGTTGACGCCATATTGATCATCAGGCTTAAGGATAGCACCGGCGATGAACCCGGATTGCTGTCACTGGCAATGGCCATGGGAATCTTATATTTTCGGAAGATATCAATGGGGGGAATGCGGTTATCTCTTAACGTATAAAAGGCCCCCGGCAATAACACGGCGACCATGCCCGCCGCCGCCATGGCTTTTGCGCCGTCCTCATCAAGACATTCCAGATGATCTGCGGAAAGGGCGTTATATTTTGCGGCAAGTTTCGCCCCGCCGCTATTGCTCAATTGTTCGGCATGAAGTTTAATGGGCAGGTTCAATTCCTGCGCTCTGGTAAAAAGTCTTTCTACCTGATCTGTGGAAAAAGCAATATTCTCGCAAAAGGCATCGACCGAATCGGCGAGATTTTCAGCCATAACCGCTTCCAGCATCTTATCCGTTACATAATCCATATAGCCGTCCGCATCATCACTGAATTCAGGCGGCAGCGCATGGGCCCCAAGGAAGCTGGTGACGACGTCAATAGCGGAATCCTGCCCGATATTCCGCGCGGCGCGCAGCATTTTAAGTTCGGTTTCAAGATCAAGGCCGTAGCCTGATTTGATTTCCACCGTGGTGACCCCGCCTTTTTGCAGATGCCGCAGGCGTTTTTTGGCTGATAATATAAGCGATTTTTCATCGGCGGCCCGTGTGGCCTTAACCGTGGAAAGAATGCCGCCGCCGCCTCGGGCGATGTCTTCGTAGCTTGCCCCTTGCAGGCGTTTTTCGAATTCATCGATCCGGTTGCCGCCGTAGATCAGGTGGGTATGGCAATCAATGAGCCCCGGCGTCATATATTTTCCGCCGCAGGATATGATGCGGGCATTATCGGTGATTTCGGGCAGGGCGGCCGCCTTGCCAACCCAGTCAATCATGCCATTTCGGGCGATGATGGCGCCGTCCTTGATCATGCCATACGGGGTGCCATTCTCTGACATGGTCAGGAGGGTGACATCTGTCCAGACTTTAACCGTCATATTATTTACCAGCTTTTTATCTTATTGACTTATGGGCCGTAGTATAATTAACTGAACCTGTATAGACAAGCAATTGATAAAATTACAGATGCAAAAAGTAAAATTCACCAAGGCTCTCTTAAACGACCAATGGCATGATAATGTGACGCTTAAGATCGATGATCAAGGATTCATTACGGCCATAGAGCGGCAGGGAAATGAAAACCCTGACCCCGATATAACCGTCATTGATGGCTTTGCCCTGCCCGGAATGCCCAATTGCCATTCCCATGCCTTTCAGCGGGCCATGGCGGGCCTTGCGGAATTTTCAACGTCACAAAGGGATAGTTTCTGGACGTGGCGGGATGTGATGTATCGCTTTGCCCAGTCCATAACGCCGGATGACCTCTATCATATTGCGCGGCAGCTTTATCTGGAAATGGTGACCGCGGGCTATACGTCTGTGGCGGAATTTCATTATCTGCATCATCAGAAGGGCGGGCAGCCCTATGATAATCCGGCGGAAATGTCATTGGCCATTATAGAGGCCGCCAAGGATGTTGGTCTTCACCTGACCCATCTGCCGGTATTATATATGTCATCGGGGTTTGGGGATATTCCCTTAAGCGGCGAGCAAGCCCGTTTTGGTCATGACATTGATCACTATTGCGCCCTTTGGGGTCAGCTTGATAAAATAACGAAAAATATCCCCCGGCAAAATCTTGGTGCGGCCTTTCACAGCCTGCGCGCCGTATCGCCTGAGGGCATGGACAAGGTCATCCAGCATGTGAAGAGGCAAAATGCCCATGCCCCGCTCCATATTCATATTGCCGAACAGATGAAGGAGGTTGAAGATTGCCTCGCATGGTCTGGGCAGCGGCCTGTGGAATGGTTGCTCAATCATCAGGAATTGACGGAGAACTGGTGCCTGATCCACGCCACCCACATGACAGCGCAAGAAACAAAGGCCGTGGCCCTTAGCGACGCCGTGGTCGGAATTTGCCCGACAACGGAGGCTAATCTGGGGGATGGATTATTTTCCTTGCGGCCTTATCTTGATCAGGGCGGCAGGGTCGCCATTGGTTCCGACAGTCATATCTCGGTCAGTCCCGTTGAAGAATTAAGGCTGCTCGAATATGGCCAGAGGCTAAAATTTCAAAGCCGTAATATCACCGCAACGAAAATACAGCCTCATAGTGGGAATGCCTTGTACCACAATGCTTTAAAAGGCGGGGCGCAGGCGGCAGGCCATAATGCAGGTGCCCTAGAAATAGGCCGGTGCGCAGATTTAATCACATTAAATCCCGTATCGCCTCTTATGGTGGCGACGCCGGATAAATATCTGCTGGATCGTTTTATCTTCAGCGGCAATCAATCGGTGGTCAAAGATGTGATGGTCGGCGGGGAATGGCTCATTCGTGGGGAAAATCATAGCGAAAAGCAGGATATAAACCAGAAGTTCCAAATCACCATGGAAAAACTTCTCAACTGATTTAAAAGGAAATAATCACCCATGCAGAATTCGCCAGATCAGGTCGCCCCGCTGTATAAAAAAATTAAAGACCATATTCTTGCGCGCATTGCGTCCGGCGAATGGCAACCTTCTGCGCGGGTGCCTTCCGAGAATGAACTGGTGAAAATATTCGATGTCTCCCGGATGACAACCAACCGCGCGTTGCGGGAATTGACAGCAGAAGGGTATCTGGAGCGTATCGCGGGGGTTGGCACCTTTGTCGCTGAATTAAAAGCCCAAAGCCACCCGCTTGAAATTCATAATATTGCCGAAGAAATCCGCGCGCGTGGCCATAAATATTCTGCGGCTGTCCTGAAAACAGAAGGGGTGGACGCCCAAAAGGATATTGCGCAATCGCTTAATATTACTGTTGGCCAAGGGGTATTTCGATCGATCATTGTTCATAAAGAACAAAATATTCCCATACAAATGGAAGACCGTTATGTGAATAAGGACGTTGCGCCCAATTATGGGGATCAGGATTTTACCGTGATTACCCCTTATGATTATCTGATGAAAATAGCCCCCCTGCAAAAGGCTGAGCATGTGGTGACGGCCATCATACCAAGCGATGAAATCCGCCGCGAATTACATATGGCGGCAAATGAGCCTTGCCTGTTGATCAAACGCCGGACATGGACCAACGGTCAGGTGGCCGCCAGCGCAAGGCTTTACCATCCCGGATCGCGTTATGAATTAGCAGGGCGTTTCCGGCCATAAGCCACCGGGTATATATTTTTTATTTACATTTTTTTAAAAAAAGCAGATACTGAATTAGGCTGTATAGACAGGTATAGATAGCATGACAGATAATAGACAAAATTCCCGTATTGTAAAAGCGTCCACGGGCACAAAGCTCACCGCGAAAAGCTGGTCAACAGAAGCCCCCCTGCGCATGTTGATGAATAATCTGGACCCCGATGTGGCAGAACATCCGCAAAGCCTTGTGGTTTACGGCGGCATTGGCCGGGCGGCCCGCAACTGGGATTGTTTCGACAGGATCGTTGAAAGCCTGAAAAATCTGGAAGAAGATGAAACGCTTCTTGTGCAAAGCGGCAAGCCGGTCGGTATTTTCCCAACCCATAAGGGTGCGCCAAGGGTCTTGATTGCCAATTCCAACCTCGTTCCTCATTGGGCCACATGGGATCATTTTAATGAATTGGATAAAAAAGGCCTGATGATGTATGGCCAAATGACGGCAGGCAGCTGGATTTACATCGGCAGTCAGGGCATCGTTCAGGGGACTTACGAAACCTTTGTTGAAATGGGCCGTCAGCATTTTGGCGGTGATCTCTCCGGCAAATGGATATTGACCGCCGGACTTGGGGGTATGGGCGGCGCCCAGCCCATGGCCGCGACGATGGCGGGGGCGTCTATGCTGGCCATTGAATGTCAGTCAGACCGCATTGATTATCGCCTGCGCACGGGATATCTGGACAAGCGCGCCGAAACATTAGGGCAGGCGATGGCTATGATTGACGCGGCCACGCGTCGCGGCAAAGCCATATCTGTGGGGCTTTTGGGTAATGCGGCTGAAATTATACCTGATATGATAAATAAAGGCATCAGGCCGGATGTGGTCACCGATCAGACATCGGCCCATGACCCTGTCAATGGCTATCTGCCTATTGGCTGGACGGTTGAGGAATGGGAGGCCAAGCGTGAAAAAGATCCGAAATCTGTGGAGAGGGATGCCAAACGATCCATGGCGATACATGTAAAAGCCATGCTGGCTTATCATGAAATGGGTGTCCCGACCTTTGATTATGGCAATAATATCCGTCAGGTTGCCTTTGATGAAGGGGTTCAGAATGCCTTTGATTTTCCGGGATTTGTTCCCGCCTATGTCCGGCCCTTATTTTGCCGGGGCGTTGGCCCGTTTCGCTGGGTGGCCCTAAGCGGGGATCCCGAAGATATCTATAAAACAGATCAAAAAGTAAAAGAACTTATCCCCGATAACCCCCACCTGCATAACTGGCTTGATATGGCGCGCGAACGTATACAGTTTCAGGGGTTGCCCGCGCGGATATGCTGGGTTGGACTGGGGCAGCGTCACAAGCTGGGGCTTGCCTTTAATGAAATGGTCAGAAACGGTGAGTTAAAGGCCCCTGTGGTCATTGGGCGGGATCATCTGGACAGCGGATCTGTGGCCAGCCCCAACCGGGAAACAGAAAGCATGAAAGACGGTTCTGACGCGGTTTCCGACTGGCCGTTGTTGAATGCGTTGCTTAATACCGCAAGCGGCGCCACATGGGTGAGCCTGCATCACGGCGGCGGCGTTGGTATGGGGTTCAGTCAGCATAGCGGTGTGGTAATTCTGGCGGATGGCACCGATGATGCAGCGGAGAAACTTGGCCGCGTACTCTGGAATGATCCGGCGACCGGTGTCATGCGTCATGCGGATGCCGGCTATGATATGGCCCTTGACTGCGCCAAAGAGATGGGCCTGAAATTACCCATGCTTACAGAAGAATAAGGACGAAAATCATGAGCCATATATCGGATACTATATTCACCATCATCCCGGGCAAGATGCCCCTGTCTGATTTGCGCAAAATATACCGCCAGTCTGTGCAAATCAAGCTGGATGAGGCCGCCTTTACGGCTCTTGAGCGATCGCGAAAAGTCGTGGAAGACATCATTTCAGAGGGCCGCACCGCTTATGGCATTAACACCGGATTTGGCCTGTTGGCCAGCACCAGCATCCGCGATGACAAGCTGGAAGACCTGCAAAAAAATCTGGTTCTGTCTCACAGTACAGGCGTGGGAAAATACTTGCCCGATGATGTGGTTCGATTAATTTATATCCTGAAAATCTCAAGCCTAAGCCAAGGTTATTCCGGGGTAAAGCCTTCGACTGTTCGGGCCTTCATCGATTTCGTCAATGCGGGGTTGATTGCCTGTATTCCGGAAAAGGGTTCGGTGGGCGCGTCCGGTGATCTGGCGCCGCTGGCCCATATGACATTGCCTTTAATGGGAGAAGGCTTTGTCCGCGTCAAGGGCCGAAAAACGCCGGCCATGGCAGCTTTGAAGGCCGCAGGTCTTGAGCCGATTACCCTTGGCGCAAAAGAAGGGCTGGCCTTTTTGAATGGCACGCAGGTTTCAACGGCGCTTGCTTTGGTTGGGCTTTTTCAGGCCGAAGATATCTTTGCTTCTGCCGTTGTTGCGGGGGCATTAAGCATTGATGCTCTTCTGGGCAGCCGCGCGCCCTTTGATGCCCGTATTCATCAGGTAAGGCGTCAGCCGGGGCAAATGGCCGTGGCCCCAAAATATTTAGCGCTCCTGAAAGGCAGCGGCCTTATGAAATCTCATAGGGACTGTGACAAGATACAAGACCCATACTCCCTCAGGTGCCAGCCACAGGTTATGGGGGCTTGCCTTGATATTATGAATAATGCCGCCCGAACGCTTCATATCGAAGCCAATGCTGTGACGGATAATCCGTTGATATTTCCTGAAAATGGGCCTGAAAATGGACCCGAAAATGGCGACGTCATCTCTGGCGGGAACTTTCATGCGGAACCGGTGGCTTTTGCCGCAGATACGCTAGCTTTGGCCATTTGTGAGATGGCGTCGATTTCCGAGCGCAGGCAAGCCATTCTTGTTGATCCGAAAATGAGCGATCTTCCGGCGTTTCTTGTGAAAGACAGCGGGGTTAATTCAGGTTTTATGATTGCTCAGGTGACTTCTGCGGCTTTGGTTTCTGAAAATAAAACGCTGGCTCATCCGTCCAGTGTTGACAGTATTCCCACCAGTGCCAATCAGGAAGATCATGTGAGTATGGCAACATTTGGGGCGCGAAGGCTTGGCGATATGGCCTTTAACAGTTCTGCTGTTATAGCGATCGAGCTTTTGGCGGCGGCGCAGGGTATTGACCTTAGGGCACCGGAAAAAACCTCTCCCATCCTTCAGAAAATGCACGCTAAAATACGAGAGAAAGCCGCGTATTTTGATAAGGACCGTTATTTCGCCCCGGATATTGATGCCATAACGTCATTGGTAAAGGATGGGGCATTCTCTGGCCCCATCATGGATATCCTGCCATCGGGAAGGGATTGACATGGCCGATCCGGTGTTTCATTTCAGTCAGGGAAGCGGGGCTATTTTGGTCAGCATGCCGCATATTGGGACATATTTGCCGCCGGAAATCCTGGCAAAATTGACGGGAAATGGCCGGAAAGTCAAAGATACGGACTGGCATCTGGATAAACTGTATAATTTCCTGGGGGATATGGGCGTGAGTATATTAATGGCCCATAACAGCCGCACTGTGATTGATTTAAATAGGGGTGCCGACGGTAGATTACTTTACCCGGGACAGAATGAAACAGAGCTATGTCCCGCCACATCATTCGATAATCAGCCGCTTTATCAAGAAGGCCTCGCGCCGGATCAGGCGGAGATTTTGCACCGTAAGGCGGTCTATTGGCAGCCCTACCATGATAAAATTCGCTGTGAACTTGACCGGATTAAAGCGCAGTTTGGCTATGCATTATTATGGGATGCCCATTCCATCCAAAGTCATGTGCCGCGCTTTTTTGACGGGGCGTTAACGGCCCTTAACCTCGGGACGGGGAATGGCATTGCGTGCGCGGCAGAGATTGAACAAAAGCTGTTTGCCATTGCAAAGGAATCT
>JAKIUQ010000013.1 GCA_021647465.1 Emcibacter sp.
TTTACTCAAAAGCACAGGGGATGGGGAATTCCCCATCCCCTGTGAAACAGAAACAGGCAGCATAAATGACAACAGGATACACCTTAACTTCGCTGCCAAACTGTGCAGACAATCAGGACCACTTCACTGTGTTCGGTGGCATGAAAAGGTGACCCAATGCAAGGGTTGCATAGGCGCTTTGTTTTGTGGTTCTACTATTGATATCGTTTGGAGGGGAAGGCATTTCAGCATGTACCCCGCAAATTAGTTTGTTTTGACTATACGTTAATTATCCGTAATAACATTGACTTTTACGGCAATATACCGTATATTATTATCTGAAATGGTTATCAAAGGATAGAATAATGGTAGGATCATCTGTGAAGGCTCGATTTGATGCTCAATTGCCCGAAGAACAAAAAGCTCTTTTTGAAAGAGCGGCTATGGTTGGCGGCTATCGTTCTCTGACGGAATTTGTGTTTACTTCAGCACAACAGAAGGCGAAAGAAATCATTTCCAGCTATGAATCCCTGCTTGTATCTGATCGGGATAGGGAAATTTTCTTTGATGCCGTTATGAACCCTCCAACTCCCGGTGATAAGTTACGTAAAGCTGCCGAACGTTATAGGAAGGCCACCTCTGTATAATGGTGTATCTTACAGTGCCGCTTGCGTCCACGCATGATAAGTCTGCCTTTTCCTGCGGTCAGGATATGCTGGACCGGTATTTGCACAAGCAGGCCGGGCAGGATATGAAGCGCCGCCTGTCCGTAGTATTTGTCCTGTCGGAAGAGACAGAATCCGGACGGGTCAAAGGTTATTACACCCTGTCCAACGATAATATTCCTTATGATCAGGTGCCGTTGAATATTCAAAAGAAAATGCCCTCTTCCTATACATCCCTGCCAACGACTTTACTGGGCCGTCTTGCAGTGGATATTAACTTTCAGGGGCAGGGGTTTGGGGAGCAGCTTCTTCTTGATGCGCTGAAAAGAAGCTATGATATATCTAGCTCGGAAATTGGGTCTATCGCTGTTGTGGTGGATCCGCTTGATAAAACTGCGGTAGCCTTTTATGCGCAGTATGGCTTTATTCAACTACCGGACCGGGGTCGTATGTTTCTGCCTATGAAAACAATCAAGCAACTTTTTTAGGTGCCATGTTATAAATTTAGGGCTATGCAGAACTTTTTCTTGTGGGGGAACATTCTGATTTCAGATAGTAGCTTGCATTGGTTTGCTAAACTCAAGGAACTCATTCTGTAGGCAGTAGGCCCTGGCCAGGTTCATTATGATTTGGATGTTGTCATTTGCTAGGGTGTGAACCCAATTTAACTTATTGATATTATTATGGCAATATGATTCAATCTCTGTGAAGGAGATTTTATCATGCGTTTTGACTTATCAGATGATGAATGGGGTATTATTAAGCCCCTGTTACCGGAAAACAAAAAGGTCCTCGCCGTGTTGATGACCGGCGGGTCCTGAACGGAATTTTCTATATTCTGAGAACCGGTGCTCCCTGGCGGGATTTGCCGGAACGTTATGGTCCTCGTACCACGGTTTACAATCGTTATGCGCGCTGGGCCCGGCGCGGGGTCTGGCAGGCGATATTTGAAGCCCTTGCTCATTCATCAGAGGACAGCCTCTTTTTCATCGACAGCAGCATTGTTAAGGCCCATCGCGCCGCCACCGGCGCAAAAGGGGGGAACTGGCGCAGGATATCGGGCGCTCACGCGGAGGCCGTTCAAGCAAGGTTCATGCGGTAGTCGATGAACAGGGACGCTTGGTCAAAGCCACGATAACGGGCGCACAAGTCCATGATAGCAAGGAAATGCCCGTGCTTCTCGAAGGACATGAGGCAAACCCCAAGGCTGTTGTCGCTGATAAGGCATATGGGAGCAAGGATATACGCCAACGTATCGCGGATATGGGGGCGCTGGCCGTGATCCCTTCAAAATCAAACGCCAGAATACATATCCCCCATGACGCGGCTCTTTATGCCATGCGCAATGTCGTTGAACGCTTCTTCTGCACCATGAAGGATATGAGAAGATTGGCAACAAGATACGAAAAACTCAGCCGGAATTTCCTCGCAATGGTCCATTTATTCGCTATTAGATGTTGGTGCAATTGAGTCCACACCCTAGTTAAGTTAAATGCGATCTGCGGGTCGTTCTTCCGATTTTGGAGTGGGAATCCACTCTGCGCTGTGCTACACTAGACGAAGTACGGAAGATACCAATCAACGAATAGCTGCAACACATCTGTTTACTCAAGACAAGGTGTGTAACATGAAAAAAATATGTCGTATTAATTGTAATAGTTCAGACTCTATCTGACAGTCACCAGCTGAGAAATCGGTAACTGTCAGATAGAGTCTGAACTATTACACGTAAAGTATCAAAAATAAGAGGTTCTGTGCATAATTTTGCATTTTCAGGGTTAATATCCTGTGGCCATTGTGGTTGTGCCATGGTTGGAGAAATCAAAAAAAATAAGTATATCTACTATCATTGTACTGGCAATAAGGGGAAGTGCAAGGAGCCTTATACCAGAGAAGAAGAGTTAGGGCGTCAATTTTCTGAAAATCTGTCATGTTTGAAATTTGACGATGACGTCTTTGAATGGATCAAAGAAGCACTGACGGAAAGTTTTTCTGACGAAAAGCGTGAATATTCAGGGTCGATTGAGAGATTGACAAAAGAGCACCATACACTTCAAAATCGTATTGATCGAATGTACATTGATAAGTTGGATGAAAAAGTTGATCAGAATTTCTATGACAAAAATAGGTTTGAGTGGCGTGAACAACAGGATCGATGCCTCTCGGATATTGAGCGGCTTCAGAATGTTGAAAACATATACATGGATGAGGGGATTCAGCTATTGAGGCTTGCAAAAGATGCTCATTCGATGTTCCAGAATCAATCCCCTGCAGATCAGTCAAAGATGCTTAATTTATTTTACTCGAACTGTTCTTGGAAAAGGGGAGTTCTAAGCGCAAAGTTCAGACAACCATTTGATTTGTTGGCAGAAACAGCAATCATTGATGATCATAATAAAATGGCAGGAATCATTGATTCCGACCCTTTTGAGAAGTGGCTCCCCGAGCAGGACTCGAACCTGCGACAAATAGATTAACAGTCTACTGCTCTACCAACTGAGCTATCAGGGATCACGCATCTTACGAAGGGTACCAAGCGACCCAACGAGGCACCTTATACAATCAGTTTTTTATCCTGCCAATAGAAAAATTGAAAAAAATGATATTAGGGATTAAATAGGGCGGATAATGGCCTAGTCCTTGAAAACCCGCGCAAATATGGTGTCCACATGTTTGGTATGATAGGCCATGTCGAATTTATCGTCAATCTCTTCATCGGACAGCTTGGCGGAGACTTCGGGGTCGGCTTTCAGCTCGGTGGCAAAGTCTGCGCCTTCTTCCCAGACTTTCATGGCATTGCGCTGTACAAGGCGATAGCTGTTCTCGCGGCTGATGCCCGCTTGGGTCAGGGCAAGCAGGATGCGCTGCGAGTTATGCAGTCCGCCCAGCTTATCCATATTGGCCTGCATATTTTCCGGATAGACCACAAGCTTGTCCATAACGCCTGTCAGGCGGGCCAAGGCAAAATCAAGGGTCACAGTGGCATCAGGGCCAATCATGCGTTCCACAGAACTATGGGAGATGTCACGTTCATGCCAGAGCGCGACATTCTCCATGGCGGGCAAGGCCATGCCGCGGACAAGACGCGCCAAACCGGTCAGATTTTCGGTCAGGATCGGATTGCGTTTATGGGGCATGGCAGAAGAGCCCTTTTGGCCTTTGGAGAAGAATTCTTCGACTTCGAGGACTTCTGTACGCTGAAGATGACGAATTTCCGTGGCGATTCGCTCAACGGAGCTGGCGACGACGCCGAGCGTTGCAAAAAACATGGCGTGGCGGTCGCGGGGAATAACCTGGGTCGAGGCCGGTTCAACTTCAAGGCCCAGAGCCTTGGCCACATGGGCTTCAACCCGTGGGTCAATATTGGCGAAAGTGCCGACGGCACCGGAAATCGCGCAAGTGGCGATTTCTTTGCGGGCATTTTTCATACGTTCCAGATTGCGGTCCATTTCGGCATAGGCCTGGGCCATTTTAAGGCCAAATGTCACAGGTTCCGCATGAATGGCGTGACTGCGGCCAATACAGACATCCAACTTATGTTCGTAGGCCCGGCGTTTCAGCACCACGAGCAGTTTTTCAAGGCCGTCAATCAATATGTCGGCGGCTTTGACCAATTGGACATTAAAACAGGTATCCAAGACATCGGAAGAGGTCATGCCCTGATGGACAAAACGGGCTTCCGGGCCAATATATTCTGCAAGGGACGTCAGGAAAGCGATGACATCATGTTTGACTTCCCGTTCAATTTCGTCGATGCGATCAATATCGAAATTGCCTTTTTCCCAGATGATCTTTGCGCTTTCTTTGGGAATAACGCCGAGTTCTGCCAAGGCATCACAGGCGTGGGCTTCTATTTCAAACCAGATTTGGAATTTTGATTGTGGCGCCCAAATGGCGGTCATCACTTCGCGGGAATAACGTGGAATCATATAGCATCACCTGTTTAACAATAGTTTGTATGGGCAGGCTTTAGCAGGAATTGGCGCGGGGGACAAGTGCTTCCCCACCTTATGGGCCATAAAAGAAGATAATAGATACAGGGTAAATAGACGGGGGTATGGAAAAAATATCAGGATTTGTTACATCAGGCCTAATTCATATATTCCCAGATACCGATACGATATAAAAAATCATTGACGACAATAGGGTCTTGGTTAAAAAAACCTGCGACAATTCCGGTTGTCATTAATGTCAATATGCCAATGGCAAATTTTCCAGATGATAAATTTTGCATTTTACATTTCCTAAAAATCATGACTACTATAACTGATATAAGCAACATCCATGCCAAAGGGGTGTTATGGCGCAGTTTTCCTATTGATTCTTCATTAACCATAAGGTTTTTTCTGGCCAATATGTAAAATTTACTGACAGTTTTAGGGGAATTGTATCATTTTGGAACATGTAAAATATGAGGTGCCGTTTTCTTTAAATAAGCCCCATTGTTTTCAAGCTGGTTTGACCGCTTTTTGAGATGATCAGGTGATCATGGAGCATGACGCCCAGTTGGTTTCCGGCATCTTCAATGCGTTTGGTCATTTCCACATCATCCCGGCTTGGTGTCGGGTCTCCGCTTGGGTGGTTATGAACCAGAATAATGGCGGTGGCATGCAGTTCAAGCGCACGCTTGATGACTTCTCTTGGGTAAACCGGGGTATGATCTATTGTGCCTTCCTGCTGTTTTTCATCGGCAATCAGGCGATTTTTCCGATCCAGAAACAAAACACGAAATTGCTCATTCTTTTGGTGGCCAAGCTGAATCTGGCAATAATCGACAAGAGCCTGCCAGTTGGACAGGATGGGTTGATCCATAATTTTACCCAAGGCCAGCTTTTGGGCTGCGGCCTCAACCAGTTTCAGATTGGTAATAACGGTATCGCCAATGCCGGAAATTTCACTCAACCGTTTCGCCGGGGCGCTGATAACTTCAGAAAAACTTCCAAAATGGTCAATGAGTTCCTTGGCAAGCGGTTTGACATCCCGCCGGGGAATGGCTGAATATAACAAAAGCTCCAATAATTCATATTCGGCAACAGCATCAACGCCGCCTTTACGAAAACGATCTTTCAGGCGTTGCCGATGGCCGTTATAATGTGGTTTATTCTTTTGATCTACGGACAGCTGATTACCCCCTGTTTAATCATATATATGGTGGGTTGTCATAACCTTTGGGCGATGAGGTGAATATTTCCACACCGCTGCTGGTCACGGCCATGCTATGCTCGAACTGGGCGGACAGGGATTTGTCGCGGGTGACGGCGGTCCATCCATCGTTTAATATTTTCACATCCGGCTTGCCAAGGTTAATCATGGGTTCAATGGTAAAGAACATACCTTCCCTCAATTCAGGGCCTTCGTTCGGCTTGCCAAAATGCATGATATTTGGCGCATCGTGGAAAACCCGGCCCAGCCCATGACCGCAAAAAACCTCAACCACCCCGCAGCGTTCACTTTCGGCATAGGTTTGAATGGCATGTCCGATATCGCCGATGGTCGCGCCGGGTTTTACGGCGGCAATCCCCCTCAGGAGGCATTCATAGGTGATATCGACAAGCCGTTTGGCCTTGATTGCAGGTTGTCCGACATAAAACATTCGGCTGGTGTCGCCGTACCAGCCCTCCAGAATAACGGTGACGTCAATATTGACAATATCGCCGTTTTTTAACTTTTTTGGTCCGGGAATGCCGTGGCAGACCACATGGTTGATGGAGGTACAGATGGATTTGGGAAACCCGCGATAATTGAGGGGGGCGCTGATCGCACCCCGCGCGTCGACAAAATCGGCGCAGAGACGGTCCAGCTCATCTGTTGTGATGCCGGGCTGGACATGTTCGGTAATCATATCCAGCGTTTCGGCGGCCAGCCTGCCGGCCTTTCTCATGCCATCAAAGTCATCGGGCGCGTAAATTTTTATTGCGGTGCTGCGGTCTGCCTTTGGATCACTTGCCTTGATATATTTCATTATTTGTCCATTTATAGACGAATTGGAATTCGTTGTTTTACTAATATCTCTTTGTTGGTTAAATTACAACCGTAACAAACAGCCTCAACGCCGTTATATAGCGCCATCTTAAGGGCCGCAGCGTAGGTGGGGTCAATATCAGCAGCCACCCGAAACTCTGTGCAATCATTCCGCTGCACGAGATAGACCATAACGCCGCGATATCCGTCCGCGACCATTTGGGTCAGCGCCTGCAAATGTTTTGTTCCCCTCGCCGTGACAGAATCCGGAAATTCCGCGATTCCCGCTTGCCGCGACAGGGTAACACTTTTGACTTCAACGTAACAATCGGCCTCGCCGTGGGTGCTGCCGGACAGGAAAATGTCGATACGGCTGTTATGGCCATATTTCATTTCACGGCGCAGGGTGGAATATCCCTCCAATTCCGTTATGGTACCATCGGTAATGGCTTCTTGAACAAGCCTGTTGGGGTGCGCGGTGTTAATGCCGACAAGGTTGCCATTCACCTCCACCAATTCCCATTTATAATCCAATTTGGCTTTGGGGTTTGTTGCGGGTGATAACCAGACGATATTACCTTTATCCTTCAGGCCCATCATAGAGCCGGGATTGGCGCAATGGGCGGTGATAATCTCGCCGTTTTCCAGCCTGATATCCGCCAGGAAACGTTTATAACGCTTTATCAGGCGGCCCTGAATAAGTTTATGTTCAAATTTCATGAAGACAGGGTATAATTAATGAATAGCTCATAATCAAACAATGAATCAAACAATGAAGCAAATAAGAAACATTCAAGATGATTAAGACCGTAACCGCCAGCATGATTATTATCGGAGACGAAATCCTGTCCGGGCGCACCAAGGATAAAAATTTAACGCATTTGTCGCTATGGTTGAACCGCATGGGGGTTCAGTTAAAGGAGGTTCGGGTGATCCCCGATGTCGGCAAAATGATTGTGGATGCGGTCAATGATTTGCGGGGGCGGTATGATTATGTTTTTACCACGGGCGGTATTGGCCCGACACATGACGATATTACGGCGGAAAATGTCGCAAAAGCTTTTGATGTTCCCTTTGTACAAAGCGCAGAGTCCCTTGCCTTGTTGCAGAAACATTATGATGCCCAGAACGGTAAAGGCAAAATCTCGGATGCCAGATTACGCATGACCATGATCCCCGAAGGGGCCCGCCTGATTAAGAATCCGGTCAGTATAGCGCCCGGTTTTCAAATGGAGAATGTCTTTGTTCTGGCGGGGATCCCCGTGGTTATGCAGGCGATGTTGCTTGATATAGAAACAAGGATAGAGGGCGGTCATAAAATGTTATCCAAAGCGATTCATGTTTATGAAGGCGAAAGCCATTTTGCAGAAATTTTAGCAGAAGTGGAACAGGCCTTTCCCGGCGTTACTCTTGGCAGCTACCCTTTTTTTCGCCATAAAGAATTTGGCGCAAGCTTTGTATTAAGGTCGCAAATAGAGGGGGATATTGATCTGGCTCTAGACATGTTAAAACAGAAAATCATACTGATGGGCAAGGAATCTTTTGATGGCGAGGCTGAAATTTAAAATCATTCCGGAAACACTATATCTCGGCAAACATAGACATTGACATACGGATAAAAAGCAGTAAAACAAGCTTGGAGTATGCGTCTGTGGTGAAATTGGTAAACACAGCAGACTTAAAATCTGCCGACCGCAAGGTCTTGCCGGTTCAAGTCCGGCCAGACGCACCACTCTGCCTTTTCCGGTGATAGAAACATATTTTCAATAGAGTTCCTGGTGGCCCAAAATAATTTAAAGATGTAAAATGTGATTTTATATTTTTAATTGGAAAAGGGGGCTTGCGTTAAAGAATAGAATCTTTATATAATGGCTTGTTCAAGCTTGCTTGAATGAATGAAGGGATGTTTTACGTAATCTGACCCCCAACAGATTTTTGTGAAACATCCCTTTACTTTCGTATCCCCATTTCCCCCAAAGTCGCCCAGCTTGCTTTATAAGTCTCCAGAGCAGGGGCATCTGTCTAAGTACACACACATTATATGAAGTTTTATGTCTGGCGTAAATAGTGCAAATGTTACTATGGTATAGTTCATTTGTACTATACCATAGGTCTTGAATGGTATTTCAATGCATTTTTTATATATTTCATTGTTTATCCATTTCGATTATTGTGATCATTCTATTTTGATGTCGCATTATAATCAGGTCACGGCATACGTAAAAATGAAAGATTTTGTTGGTGAAAATTTTATTGGTGGATGATCATACTTTATTCCGCGACGGGTTGAAGCTGGTGTTGCAAAAAATTGCGGATGATGTCCTTATTAGTGAATGCGGGACTTGTGCGGAGGCTTATGAGATCATCAAAAAAAATAGTGGATTTGATCTTATTTTACTGGATGTTGGCTTGCCTGTTATATCGGGCATGGATGGATTACAGGAATTTCGAAAGCTTGACCCCAGCGCTCCCATTGTTTTCTTATCCGGTTCCGATGACCAGAATTTGATCAGAAAGGCTCTTAATTTAGGGGTTATGGGCTATATACCAAAAACCCTTAATAGTGAAATTATGCTTCAGGCTATTCATTTGATCCTGAAGGGCGGGCGCTATGTTCCGGATAATGTCTTGCAGGATAGCGGCAGAGCAAATCATTCGAAAATCATTCTCACAACACGGCAAAGTGAAATTTTAACATTAATTTCTCAGGGCAAATCGAATAAAGAGATCGCAAGAATCCTCGGTATTTCAGATAATACGGTGCGCGTTCATATTTCAGCCGTTTTCCAGGCTCTAAAGGTTAATAATCGTACAGAAGCGGCTTTTACGGCCTTACAGGAAGGCCTGATTCCACCATACTAAGCCCTTTCTAATAAAGGTTCATCATGTGAAGTAATAAACCGACCTGTTCTACGGAGTTTCTATGGGCGCAGATGTAAAAAATAAAGATGTTTCTGTTGAGCAAGTAAAGTTATTGGCTGATAAAACGCCGTCTATGGCGTGGCTAACGCTTCTGACGGTAATTATTATTTCATTGGTATTATATGGAAATGTTGCCACATGGATTCCCGTCCTGTTGTTTTTCAGCATGACGCTTTCGATTTTTCTGCGGCTCTGGCATCATAAAATCATGCAAAAGAATGGCGTTAACGATGATAACGCGAAGATTCATCTGGCATTTTTCGTCGGTTTTGCTTTTGCAGGTGGATCAATCTGGGGTATGCTTGGGCTGATCATACCGATATCGTCGGATATTTTTCTTTTGGTTCTTATTGCCACCTTGTTGTGCGGGCTCGTGGCGGCGGCGGTGCCCTATTTATCCATATATAAGATTGCTTTTTTTGCTTTTGCCATTCCCTGTATAGTTCCATTTGCTCTGCGGTGTATTTTGATGCAGCAGGAAATATTTGTCGCCATTGGCATATTGGTGTTGTTATTCCTATTGGTCAATTTATTCAACAGCCATCTTACGCAAATTAGTGTCCTGAAGGGTATTAATCTGGAGCAGAAGAACAGAGATTTGATCAAAAGCCTGAAATATGAAAAAAGCAATGCTGAGGAATCCCGCAAAATTGCAGATCATAATAATGCCGCCAAATCACGTTATCTTGCCGCCGCCAGCCATGATTTGCGGCAGCCCCTTAATGCGATGGGCTTTTTCGTCGAAGCCCTGAAAGACGAGAAAGATCCGGTTGAAATACAGCATCTGATTGCGCGGGTATCGCAATCGTCTGATTTGCTCAGAGATTTAATCGGCTCGTTGCTTGATATGTCAAAAATCGAGGCCGGTGTTATGGAGCCGCGAAAGAAGCATTTCATACTGAATGATCTTTTAACAAATATTACTCAGGAATTCGCAGATCAGGCATATGACAAAGGTCTTTCTCTTGATTTTGAACCATGTTTGCAAACGGTTTATAGTGATATGGATATGCTCGGCAGAATATTACGTAATCTGGTCAGCAATGCTGTTCAATATACAGATCACGGGTTTGTCAATATCTCTTGTGACAGGGAAGGCGGATCGGTGGCGATCAAAATTTCCGATAGCGGCAGAGGCATAGCGCAAGAAAATACACATAAAATTTTTCAGGAATTCTATCGGGTATCGGGTGATGTGTCTGAAACGGCGCGGGGCCTTGGCCTTGGCCTGTCAATCGTGGACGGGTTATGCCGGTTGCTTGGGCATGACATAAAACTTTATTCAGAACTTGGGGTTGGTACGGTATTTTCAATAAAAGTCCCGCAAGGGAATATGAATATGGTGGCGACAACAGAATCTATAAATCTTCCAGAGGAGGCCCTAGCCAAAGTTATTATTCTAAGCGATGAAGAGCAAATGCGACAATATGTAAGCGAGATGATGCGCCATTGGGGTTATATCGTCGCAAATTTAGCAAGCAGTGAAGAAGGGCAGGCGTTTCTTGACTCTGAAGACTTCATACCAGACCTGATTATTTCAGATTTAAAGCATAATGGCGTGCCCGCCATTGAGGCCATCGTGCAAATTCAGAAGAATATAACCCTTAAAACGGGGCATGAAATTCCCGTTATTATTCTGGCTGAGGAGGAGGTGCAGGAACGAACGCAAAGCCATGACCTCACGATATTGCCAAAACCGGTTCAGCTCGCAAAGCTAAGAAGTCTGGCCTCTTATCTTGTAAGCGGAAATGCCTAGCCTGGTCTCGTTTTTTCATGTGCCAGAAGCCATTTTTTGCGATCCAGTCCGCCGGCAAACCCTGTGAGGGCGCCATTCTTCCCAATGACTCTGTGGCAGGGCAGGGCGAGGGCAATGGGATTTAAGAAATTGGCGTAGCCCACGGCTCTTGCGGCTTTTGGGCGACCTATATTGCGGGCAAGCGCACCGTAGCTCATTGTGGTACCGGCGGGAATTTTGCGCAGGCTTTGCCATATTTCCTGCTGAAATCCGGTGCCGGTCAGAGTGATATTCACTGCGTCAAAGGCTAAAAAATCCCCCGCCATATAACGATCCAGACAGGCCTTGAAACCATAAGGGTCATTTCTATGTTCCAGATGATGTTGCGGATAGTTTTTCTTCAGCAAACGCAGGCAGCGATCTTCATAATCCTTGAAATCAAGCGCACATAAGGCGCCGTCATAGAAAACGGTGATTATGGTGCCAATTTCTGAGTCGAGGTAATCAATGATGAGTTTTTTTGACATATGTCCTATTCCGTATTTCCTGTGTCATTAGCCCATAAATACATGGCGGCATAGGCGCGCCACGGACGCCAGGCTTCTGATATGGCTTCAAGTTTTCTTGCTGTCGGTCTTTTGCCATTCTTTTGCATATGCTTAAGCAGGATAAGGTCGGAACTTGGAAAGGCATCCGTCTCTTTCATGGCACGCATCGCCACATAATTTGCCGTCCATGCACCGATTCCCGGTAAACGGCATAATATGTCGACAAAATCCATCAGATTTGTTGCCCGCTGAAAAAAATCGGGGTCATCAACCAGCATGCGGGCCAGATGATGAATGGCCTTAACCCGGCTGTTGGTTATGCCCAGCCCGGATAAATCCGCATCAGCCAGAATTTGAGCTGTGGGGAAAATATGGGTTATTTTCTTTTCAGGCGTAGCCGTTATCAAACCATGCCGGGCCACAATTCGCCCGGATAAGGTGGTTGCCGCCGCGACGGTGACCTGTTGGCCTAAAATGGCGCGAATGGTAAGCTCAAAAGGATCCCACGCGCCCATAACGCGCAGGCCCGGCGTTGCTTTAACGCGCCATGACATATCAGGATGGGCAGATAAATGATGGTTTATGATATCAATATTGCTATCAAGGTCGAACAGGCTTTTTACGCGGGATAAAATGAGCGGGATTGATGGTATCGCCGCATTATGAATGGTCAGGCATAATATTTCTTTATTAGGGTGGGGAAACACGGTAAAACTGCCTGACTTTCCATTGAGCTGAAAACTTCGTGAATAGCGGTTCCCCTCGACGGCCTCAACACCCGGAATGGCGCGGGCGGTGAGGTAATTTACCATATACCCCCAATCAAAGGGCGGATTATAGCTCAGCTGTAAAGTCAGGCTTTCGGCATTATTTTGCGGCGCAGCATGGTGTTTTTTTATCTCTGTTGGTTTGAGTCTGAAGTGTTTCTTCAGCGCGTCATTAAACCGGCGCAGGCTTTGAAAGCCGGACGCAAGGGCGACTTGGGTTACGGAAAGGCTGGTTTCTGTTAAAAGTTGTTTGGCTATTGAAAGCCGCCGATTAAGCGCCACAATATTGGCTGAAGTACCCATGTGTCTCTGGAATAATCTACGGAAGTGACGTTCCCCAATTCCGAGCTTTTCTGCAAGCTGCGGAATATTATGGTCATTCAAAAAACCCTCTGAAATATACTTGAGCGCTTTGGTGACTGTCGCGGATGTCCCATGCCATCCGGGGTAATTTGGCGATAATTCCGGACGGCATCTTAAGCATGGCCTGAACCCCGCGGCCTGCGCGGCGGCGGCAGAGGGTAAAAACAGGCAGTTTTTCTCTTGGGGCGTTCTGGCAGGACAGATTGGCCTGCAGTATATTCCAGTGGTCATGACAGCTGTAAAGAAGCGCCCGTCATAGCGTCTGTCGCGGGCCAAAACCGCCTTATAACAATTTTTATGGTCCAAATTTTATCTCTATCTCCCTTTATGATTGAATATAGATAACCGAACGCATTCTGAGATTCACGCCATTTTCGGACTCGAATGTTTATTAACAGGTCATCCGTTTTCTTGCGTGACCAAGGCGCTATATAGATAATTTAAAGCATTTTTTTAATGTTTGTTAATGAAATAAGTATACATAATGGGATTGAAATATAAACAGATAGGCCCCGCAGGGTCATATAATTATAAGAACCATGGGTAGATAGGACGTAAAAGGAATGCTAAGCACGAAAGTAGCATCCAAGGATTTATTAATTCTGGCGCAGGAAAAATCTGTTTCTGCCAGAAGTGAACTGTGTGAAAACATTTCAGATTTGTTTTTATCTCCTGATGGGCGATTGAACGAACATGAACGCGCTCTCATGAATGATGTTTTGTTGAAACTTATCAACTCAGTTGAAAAGAACGTTAAAAAGGAATTGAGCAAACGTTTAGCAAGTGCAGAAGAAGTTTCCCCGGATCTGGCAGCAAAACTTGCCAATGAATCTATTGAAATTGCAGAACCCATGTTGCGGAAAAGCGGGGTTCTCAAGGACGAGCAATTGATTGAAATCATTCGTAATAGATCTGATGCACACCGAATGGCCATAGCCATCCGTTCTCATGTTAGTGAAGATGTCAGCGGAGAATTGATTGAAAAGGGAAGCGAAGATGTTCTCGAGGCCCTCATTCGCAATGAAAATGCAGAACTTTCAGAACTTGCCATAAAATATCTGGTTGCGGAGTCAAAAAATGTTGACCGTTTCCAAGAGCCGCTTTTGAACCGTCAAGACCTTCCCGTTGATCTGGCTTACCGTATGTATTGGTGGGTTTCAGCGGCCTTGCGGCGGAAAATTGTGTTAGAATTCAATCTGGACAGCGCTATGATTGATGATATGCTTGAGATGGCGACAAAATCAGCCATTCAGAGCCATGATTCTACTGATAGCGTTATGAGGACAGCCCTCAAACTTGCCAGGGAACTGGCCAGCAAAAATAAATTGACGATCACATTTTTGCGGCAATGTTTGCGACAGGAAAAGGTAAATTTATTCGTGGCCGGCCTATCGGAAATGACTGGTCTGGACGTGAAAATCCTCTGGCGCGCCATGCGAGAGCGGACAGGGGAAAGTTTAGCCATCATCGCGAAATCCCTTGAAATAGATCGCGATAGTTTTGCGTCCATTTTCTTGTTGATTATACAGTCTCGTTCGGGCGGCAAGGCCAGAACAACCGGACTGGTAAATTCCATTTTATCATTGTATGATGAGATCAAGGTAATAAATGCGAAAGTTGCTGTGAGACATTGGCAACGTGACTTTGGTTTCCAAGATTCCATATTGTCTATGAAGGATGCAGTATAAAGATGTTTGGCCGATCGGATCCAGATATGGCACGCGTTAAGAGAGCAGGCAAAATGCCGGTGCCAAAGCTGAAGCATCAAACCATCATTCCATTGGCTGTTGTGCGGAACATTTCAAACAACACGAAGGCCAACAAACGCAGCAATAAGGCGGATGCGGTTATGGAGAAAATCCATAAACTTATGGGTCAGATGAGCTTTGATCCCTCTGTTCCGCTATATATATCAACTGTTTCGGGTGAATTGGCATATGTCAACGAGGGTTATAAAGCCCTTGTGTCTTCTTGTGAAAGCCCCGAAGCGGAGGCTGTGGATGAGACGCATTTACCCGCCAGCCTTACGGCAATTTTGCATGAAGTTCAATTGACCAGACAGAATGTATCCGTAGAAGAAGTCATAAAAATTAAAAATAATCCCCGGCAATTCAGATCCCGGCATTTTCCTGTATGTGATGATGATGGTAAGGTAATTGCCGTTGGCGGGACATATGTGGATTGTACGGAAAAAGTCCGAACTCTTGGGCATGAAAGCCTGATGCAGGAAAGATTCCGTGATTTTGCCCGTGCGACATCTGATTGGTATTGGGAAATTGACCGTGATTTTAATATTACCTATGTTTCAGACCGGTTGATGGCGATTACCGGAAAACCCGGTATATTAATGAAGGGTAAATGCTTTGAAGATATTGGGGAATTACAGTCTAATTCACCAGAGAAAAGGCCGTCAGGGACATATTTCCTTGATGCAATGAAACCTTTTCGAGATCAACTGTTTCTCATCAAAAACAGTGAAGGCGACCTAATATATAATCATTTGAGCGGTGTACCGATTTTCGATAATGCCACGGGTGAGTTTCAGGGCTATCGCGGTGCGGGAATGGATGTGACCGCAGGTTATATGGCGCAGCAGGAAACATTAGCCGTCCAGAAGTCGCTGGAACATACGCTTGAAGAGTTGACAAATAAGAATATTCAGCTGGATTTGGCGTCTGCTGAATCAGAGGCGGCCCTTGGTGCCAAAAGTGAATTCCTTGCGGCGATGAGCCATGAACTGCGAACGCCCCTGAATGCGATCATCGGATTTGCAGAAGCCATGAAGATGGAGGTTTTTGGTAATTTAAATCCACAATATGTATCCTATAGTAAAGATATTATGTCAGCGGGCAAACATTTGCTGGAACTGATCAATGATGTGCTTGATGTGGCCGTGCTGGAAAGCGGAAAGATTAAACTTGATGCCGAGAGTAGATCATTGCGGGAAATCATAGACAAGGCATTGAAGCTTATCGTGTTACGCGCCAATCGCAAGCATCTGGATATTGATGAAATAACCGTCCCGGAAGATTTTTTAATTCATGTTGACGAACGACGCGCGGTACAGATTTTTGTTAATCTATTCAGTAATGCGGTGAAGTTCACCCCGGATTTTGGCAAAATCGGCCTTAAAGTTTTTCAGAAAGATGCCGGCACTGTTGCGGTGACTGTTTGGGACACGGGGATCGGTATCCCTGCGGATCAGCAAATATTGGTTTTTGAGAAATTCCATCAGGCGACCGATAATATTTATTCCCGCAAAGAAGAAGGTACGGGCCTCGGGCTGCATATTTCACAACATCTGGCCCGTCAGATGGGCGGCAATATTACCCTGCGCAGTGTTATCAACGAAGGCTCTGAGTTTACCGTAACATTCAACTTACACGAATAGAATAAATGCTCTAATTGATAAACTGTTCGTTTAAAATTCTTTCTTCCAGGGTATGATGACTATCAAACATAAGATTTATTTTGATGGAGGTGTCTTGTTCAATGGATACTTTTGTGACATTGCGCACTTCTTTAATATCGGCGACAGCGCTGACGGGGCGCTTGTCAGGGTCAAGAATTTCAAAAGTGACCTTTGAGTTTTGCGGCAATAATGCCCCCTTCCAGCGTCTTGGACGGAAGGCGCTGATGGGTGTCATGGCCATAATTTCTGCTTTCATAGGAATGATTGGCCCATGTGCCGACAAGTTATAAGCTGTGCTGCCTGCGGGTGTCGCCAATATAACGCCGTCACAAACCAGTTCTTCCATTCTTACCTGATCGTCCACCAGAATCCTTAATGTGGCGGTTTGCCGGGTTTGCCGGAGCAGGGAGACTTCATTAATGGCCAAGGCTTCAATCTTTTGGCCATTTTCTGTTTGGGCTGTCATTCGAAGAGGATGCAGAGTGATTGAGGTGGCGTTATTAATACGTTCAATAAGCCCTTCTTCATGGAAATCATTTAACAGAAAACCGACTGTGCCGCGATTCATGCCGAATATTGATGCCTTATGCGGCATGATGTCATGAATAAGATGCAGAATAAAGCCATCCCCGCCAAGGGCAACAATTATATCCGCATCAGATAGGGGAACGAATTCATAACGTGCCCTCAGTACCGCAGCGGCCTTTTGTGCGGCCTCTGTTTTAGAGGCCGCAAGAGCAATATTCTTATAACGATCAGCCATGGTTATCCTGCCATTATTGTCTATTTTTAAACTTCATGGAGCTAAAGGTTAGAATATAGAGCTGCCTGTGGCTTCTGCAACCCATTTTTGAATAGTTACATGGGCTTTCTTTTTATCAAGCCTCTTGAAATGTTCAAAAGCCTTGGCCGTTTCGTCATCGGAAATTTCAGTTTCGATATTTTGTGCGGCGCGGGTAAGTTGGAAAATGGTTAAAAATACACTTTGATCTATGCCCGCAGCGCAGCAGGAAACAGCCAAGGCATCTGCGCCCCTGTTATAAAGAAAAGAACGCATTATTTTGCGGGGTACCTTGATCATTTTTGCAAAAGCAATCTCAAAGAGGGATGATTGCCCTTGATTTAAACATTTCATTAAAAACGCCGGTGATAATTTCTTGGCCTGATATAATTTGTTAACAAGAATAATTTCAGACTTCTCACTGGTCACCTGATTTGCGCCACCATTGGCGACTTCTTCAATTGTCGTGAGTAAAATTTCGTCAATATCAGATTCATTCAAGTCTAAATTTGTCAATATTGATTGTTTTAAATTATGCGATACCCATTGATACATTTTGGCGGCCATTTCTGGTGGCAGGTCTGGTCGCTCAATGATTGGCGGCTGGAGAGGCTGCACATCTTTCGATTTTTCAATCAAATCGGCAAAGGAACTATTATCAATTTTTGCATCATGATTATTGAGCATAACGAGCAAAGTTTTGGTATTGCCGACGGTGACAAGTTCGCGGCAAACATTGGAAGACAGTTTTTGCCGGCTGGCTATACTCAATTGATGTTGGGCTGTTTTATGCCGGATAACGTTAATCAGTTCACTATCGGAGAGTAATTTGCTTAATTCCAATACGGGCAGGGCAACGTCAATTTGGTCATTCGCCAGCAAGACAATTAAATCAAGCGGTGCTTCCTCACTCATCGCGAGGCGTTCCGCCAGTTTCTTGCGAACAGTCATTTCAACATTGTTGAGAAGTTTATCCAGAATCTCCGACATCAGGGTCTGCTCGGTTTGAGACAATTCTGTGTGATGCTCTTCCAGGAAATCAGTAATCTTATTGAACAGCAGGGATCGCCCCTCTGTGTTTTTTACGTAGGATAATTGGAGAATATTAGAAATTTTCTCGTTAAGATTTGGTTGCTCTAAAGTCATACTGCGCTGCGATTTCTGATCGGTTGGTTACTTATAAGATACTCATCATTTCATCATATGCTTTTGTGACTATATATTTCAATAGATTAATTTTACGTAAATCCTTAAGGACATTAGAAAAAATGACTTTAATAATCCGCGATTGAGAAGAATTTCAACCATGAGGTTCTAAGCTCTATTTGTAATTTCATAGTGACGATGTGAAAATTTAATCAGCAGAAAGTGATTGCCATAGAGGTGGCCCCAGAAAATAGGATATTATAAAAAAATATTCCCACAGATAGTTTTGAGTTTTCTTATTAAAAGGATTATATAATAGTAATGTTTTTTATTAACCGTGGAAAATTCCAATGACTGAGACATCCAAGAAAATCAGAGCTGCAATATTAGGCGCCAGTGGGTATACGGGGGCGGAGTTGATCCGTTTGCTGGTGCGTCATCCCAATGTGGAAATTGTCCTGATGACGGCTGACCGCAAGGCGGGCCAGCCTGTTGAAACGGTCTATCCCCATTTAACGGGACTTGGTCTGCCGGATTTAATCGCCATCAAGGATGTGGAATGGCCAGGGCTTGAACTGGATGTGGTATTTTGTGCCTTGCCCCATGCGACATCTCAGCAAATTATCAAGGGTATTCTGCACGCCACGGGGCATGATTTTATCGATGAAATGATCATTGAACGTCCGGCGGATTATGCCAATGCCATTAAGGGGTCGGTCAAGGTGATCGACCTTTCGGCGGATTTCCGTCTGCGGGATATTGAGGTTTATACCAAATGGTATCTTGAATATCATCAGGCCCCCGAACTGCAAAAAGAAGCTGTTTACGGCCTGACCGAACATTACCGCGAAGAGATTAAAAACGCCCGGCTTGTGGCCTGCCCCGGATGCTATCCCACGGCGGCTTTGCTGGCCCTTATTCCGCCGCTTATGGGTAAGATAATCAAAAAGGACGGTATTATCATTGACGCAAAATCCGGCGCGAGCGGGGCGGGCCGCAGTTTGAAAGAAGCCAATTTATTTGCCGAGGTGTCAGAAGGTATGCACCCTTATGGCATTGCGGGTCATCGGCATTCTCCCGAAATCGAACAGGAGTTATCCCGCGCGTGGGGCGAAGATCTTATGGTGACTTTCACACCGCATCTGGTGCCCATGAACAGGGGCGAGCTGGAAACGATTTATGTGACCCTGCAGGACGGGCAGACGGTCGCTGATCTGCGGGAAAATCTGGCCACAGCTTATCAGGATGAAGATTTTGTCCATGTGGTGGCAGAAGGCGTGGTTCCGGCGACCCGCCATGTGAGAGGCTCCAATCAATGCCTGATCGGGATTTTTGAAGACCGGGTGCCGAACCGTGCCATCATTGTGGTGGTCATTGATAACCTGATCAAGGGATCATCGGGGCAAGCCATCCAGAATATGAATATTATGTTTGGCCTGACAGAAAATCTTGCGCTGGAGCAGGCTCCATTGTTCCCATAAAACCCCATGGAAGGCAGAGAGCCATATGGTACAAGAAGACTTCAGGCCCGCCCCCGGCGGCGGAAAACTATACAGCTTTAACGGCATATGGCCAACTTTGGGGCGGGGCGTTTTCATCGCCCCCGGCGCGCGTATCATCGGTGATGTGGAAATTGGCGATAAATCCAGTATCTGGTTCAATTGCGTTTTGCGCGGCGATGTCAATCATATCCGTGTTGGTCGAGGCAGCAATATTCAAGATGGCACCGTCGTTCATGTGGAAGGCGAAGGCGCGGCCACGCTGATTGGGGATAACGTTCTGATTGGCCATAGCGCAATGATCCATGGCACCATTATCGAAGACCGGGGTTTTATTGGCCTTGGCGCGGTGACCATGGACGGCTGCGTGATCGAAGGTGATGGCATGGTGGCAGCGGGGGCTTTGCTCAGTCCGGGAAAACGGGTTCGGGCGCGGGAATTATGGGTCGGCAGGCCCGCCAGGAAAATACGTGACCTGGATGACGGGGCATTGGAAGGCATGATGGCGGGGACAATCGGCTATCAGCAGCTTGCCGAAAAATATCTGCGGGAATATTCTTCTTAATCCGTAACGGTCGCATTCTCTAGGGCGGTGGCGGCTTCGCCTAAAATACGGCCTTGCAGGGATAATTCGAGAAAACGGACATAATCTTTTGGCTTCGAAATTTTCTTTTTGGCAATGGATATTATTTCGAGAGAATTTGTCGCATTCAGATCATATTTTTGAATGAGCAGGATCATCTCAGAACTTAATTCTTCAAGTTCCTTGCGGATAGATGTGAGTGTCAGTGGTTCGGAAGATAGCATATTCTGCCCCTGTTTTTTATATTTTACATATACGATATCTGAAGGAAAAATTGTGAAATATTTTGCATAAAAAGTTATTAATTCAAAGTTTTCCCGCGTAAACCAACATGTATTTCAAATGCATGTATTGTTTATGATGTTAAATGTTTTTATATTTTTTGACACAGATCAAAGATGTTATGAGGCTATCCCCTTAAAAGTTTCTCTTGAAATCAATTAACCGAGGAAACTAAAAATGACCCATACACTTTTAAAATCTGTCAGCATCGCGGCCCTGATCGCTTCTGCTGTTCCTATGACCGCCGCAGCGAAGGAAGCGGGTGACTTATTGATGCGGGCGCGCGTTATTTATGTTGCACCGGACGAAAGTGCGACCACGTCTATTGGCGGCACTGTTGGCCTTAATAATGACGTTGTTCCTGAGCTGGATTTTACATATTTCCTGACGGATAATGTTGGTGTTGAGCTTATTCTGGCGACAACAAAACATTCTGCAACGGCTATTAATACGGCGCTTGGGGCATCTGTAGAGCTTGGCAATGCCATGCTATTGCCGCCGACATTAACGCTGCAATATCATTTTAATCCAAAGGGCGGTGTAAGCCCCTATGTTGGTGCCGGCATTAATTATACTTTCTTCTATAGCGAAAATGCGGCGGGCGGTGCCATTACGGATATTGATCTTAAGGATAGCTTTGGCTTGGTTCTTCAGGCGGGCGTTGACTTTAAAGTGAATGATAAATGGTCTTTTAATGTAGATCTGAAGAAAATCTGGCTGAATACCGATGTCAGCATAAACGGCGGCGGCGTGACGGCAGAACTTGATATTAACCCTTGGGTTATGGGCGTTGGCTTTGGCTATAGTTTTTAAGGCCTTTAATTAATGGCCAATTTTTCCAGCGCCTCCCGATTTTCGGGGGGCGTTTTTTATTTTAACCTCTAACAGGGCAGGAGATAACCATGGGTGAAAAAGCATGGTGGTCAGGGCATTGGCGGCTGGTTTTGGTGGGTCGGAAGTCTATGCGTCCGGTTCCATAAGGCGGTGAAGATGAACCACCACATATTTTGTCATGGCATCATCCACGCTGGCATGGCTTGCACTTTTCCAGGCTTCATAGGCTTTTTTATAGCTGGAGAAGATGCCAACGATATCCAGATTATCCGGATCTGCAAAGTCTAATGTTTGGGGGTCGTTAACTTTTCCGCCAAATACGAGCTGTAAAAGATTGTCGGCCATTCTTACGTCTTTCAGGTCATTGAAAATCATGCGGAACAAGTGAAATATTTCATCCGGACGGCCGATTTTCTGGTTTATTAAAAAATTGTGCAATACATAACGCTAAACACCATACAGCGCAATAGGTCAATAAAACGTATAGGGATTTATTTTAGCTCGGTTTTATCGTTTTCCTTGCTATCGTCGGCAACTATTATGTTGTTATTCACAATGGATTGCATAAAACTTATCAGGCCTGACATACCGCTTTCTGCAATACGCGATGAAAAATCATCCCTTTGGGTGCGGGCCATGCTGATGCCCTCTATTTTAACATCAATGATTTTATAACGGCGTTCTTCAGGGGCATTTTCTCCTGCTGTATCTTTAGGGGTCGAAGCGATGACAGGCCGAACCCGCCAGTCAACATCATAAGATTTTTCTTCGCCGTCGATAACTTTGGTTCTGATGTACAGGTCTCTCTTGCCATTGGGCAGCGTTTTGCCGACACGCACTTCCCGGGTATCAAGCTTTGTCAGGCGGCTTGTATAGACCTTAACCAGATATTCGGGGAACAGGGCGTAATAATGATCTAAATTGGCCTTGGTGGCTTGTTTTCTGTGGCGGCCCAGGGAAATTTTTCCAATATAATTGACATCGAAGCCTTCCAGCAGAATGCCGCGAAAGCGGACTTCCTGATCTGCGATGCTGCTGTCGCTGTCTTTTAAGCTGGTCAAGGCTTTGTTGGCCAATCTCTGAATGAAGTCAGCGGCTTCCTTTTGTACTTCAGGATTTTCGTTAAGTTTTTCTTTTTTCTCAATGGCCCAGAGGTTTTGGGCCCAAAACAGGGTGGTTAACAAGAGGGCCGTTGAGAGTGTTAACATAAACATTCTCAAAAAATGCCTTTTGGGGGCAAGTGTTTTCGCTCTGGGTATATTCGTCATTGTTGGCGTCTTCCGCATTTCCATCATCATCCATAGTGAGTGTGACATATTATATAGCCATTATTTTATAATTTTTTAGTTAAATCGTAAAATTATTTATTATGCCGAAGGGGCGGACAGTTGAGATCGGGTGGGACAGGTGAAAAAAAAGCACTGATACCTCAGGCACCAGTGCTTAAAAATTTATCTTAAAAAAAAATTATTTAAGTGTTTTCAAGTAAGCAATCACATTCGCGCGATCTTTGGGCTTTTTCAAGCCAGCAAAACTCATTTTTGTTTTTTTAACCAGTTTCTTTGGCTTCTTCAGGAAAAGATCCAATGTGGCCTCGTCCCATGTCAGGCCGGATTTTTTCATAGCGGCAGAGAATTTAAAACCTTCCATATGAGCGGCCTTGAGGCCGACAATGCCGAATAAATTTGGTCCAACAAGGTTTTTGCCGCCTTGATCAACGGTGTGACAGGCTTTGCATTTTTTAAAAACCTTTGCCCCTTTAACGGGGTCACCTATAATGGCATCACCTTCGGCGAAGGCAGCGCTTGAAAGTGATATTGCTGCCATGACAGCCACTGACAACATTAGAAATATACGTTTCATTACTTAGTCCTTTTGCAATTCAATATTTGATAAAAAAAGATTTTAGATACGCCTTTTTAACACTCCACTTCTTAACGAATAGTGAGGAAAATTCAAGTTTTATTTATATTGATAAAACTTTATGACCAAATCATGTTCTTTGAGCGGGAAAATGCCAAAGCGGGCATATGACGCCCCCTTTGGTAAATGATATATTCTTTGACTTTATGTGGTTTCAGAAGCTGAGATATCCCGGTTGGATTTGATTTCACCGCTTTTGATTTTGCCCATGAAGGAAATCATGCATTGCCGAACAACAGGCGCCAGAACGACGACACCAATCAGGTTGGGAATGGCCATGGAAAACAGGGCCGCGTCAGAAAAATTGACAACTTCTGTCAAGGACATGGTCGCCCCGATCACGGTGACGCTGCAGAATAACAGCTTATAGACGATTTCCATCTGCTTGCTTTTTCCAAACAAGAAAGTCCATGCCTTTATACCGTAATAGGACCAGGTGATCATGGTGGAAAAAGCAAAAAGAAACACGGCTACGGCCAATATATAGGGGAACCAGGCATAAACCGATGCAAAGGCTTCCGAGGTTAGCTTGACGCCGCTCAATCCGCTGCCGTCCAGATAAACCCCCGTAATGACAATGACAAGTGCCGTCATGGTGCAAACGATAACCGTATCGATAAAAGGCTCCAGCAGAGAAACCAGTCCTTCGGTCGCAGGCTCGCTCGTTTTCACAGCCGCATGGGCAATTGGCGCTGATCCAATGCCGGCTTCATTAGAGAAGGTTGCCCGGCGCATGCCCTGAATCATCACACCGATGATGCCGCCGTACGCGGCCTCAGGCGCGAAGGCCCCATTGATAATCGTCATAAAGGCTTCTGGAATTTTCTCGTAATATCCAAACAGGATGCTGAGGGCGGCAACCAGATAGAGAATACACATGATCGGCACCAGTTTTGAGGTAACCTTTGCGATGGATTTGATGCCGCCAATGATGACGAGCCCCACCAGAATTGCCATGCCAAGGCCAAACACCCAACGATAATCCGTGAAGAAACTCGTGCTGTCGCCGGCAACAATTTGAAATTGTTCAATGGTTTGGCTGATTTGGAAAATATTGCCGCCGCCAAATGAGGCAAAGACGCAGCAGATAGAGAAGATAACCGCCAGTGTCATGCCAAGGCGCGGCATGCCTTTTTCGGCGAAACCGGCTTTCAGGTAATGCATGGGCCCGCCTGATATGGTGCCATCCTCATGGACGACACGATATTTAACGCCCAGCGTACATTCGGCAAATTTTGCGGACATGCCAAGAAGGCCAACGATGATCATCCAGACCGTGGCTCCGGGACCGCCAAGGCTGATGGCCACGGCAACGCCGCCGATATTACCAAGCCCCACCGTCCCTGATAATGCGGCAGACAAGGCCTGAAAATGGGTGACTTCGCCGGCATCTTCCTTTTTGGTGTAATCCCCCCTGACCACTTTTAAGGCCGTTGTAAAGCCGCGAATATTGATGAATCTAAAATAAATCGTACAAAAAATACTGCCCGCTGCCAACCAGAGCACAATCAGTGGCAGGGATTGCCCGTCAACCTGAATAGCGGTAAAAATAACATCTGAATAGAAACCGGTGAAGGGTTGAATAAAGTCATTTAACGCCTGGTCAAAGTCTTTCGCATTGAATGCATGAGCGGAAGCAGGCATCAGTCCGGAAAATAACGCTATACTAATGATAGCTCGTTTTAGATTTGATATCATAAATATCCCCTAAAAAATTACAGTTTATACTGAATAATGTTGTTTATTTTTAATTATGTCGCTTCTTATAGCGTAAATTAACGACAGTTTAACCTCTTTTATGAAAAATAGGGCTCTGAAATATACATACTATTAAAGTTACCGTATGATTTTTTAAGGTTACATCATGCGGGACGGCAGGAAATATACAACTGCCCCAAATAAAGGCAACGGATTCAATGACTGAACATTTAACTAACTCGGACATCAAAGCGTTACTCAGCAACCCAACGCCTGAGAATCGCGCGGAAGCGGCGAAAGTCGTCAGTGAGAAATTTAATTCAGGGGACTTAAGCGATAGTGAACGTGAAATCGCCCAGGATATTTTCAAGGTTATGGTTCGGGATGCGGAAGAACGGGTTCGCGCCGCCTTGTCGGATAGTTTGAAAGATAATCCAGAAATTCCCCATGATGTTGCGGTTGCCTTGGCCAATGACGTGGTGGGCGTTGCGGGGCCTATGCTCGAATGCTCAGAAGTTCTGACCGATGAGGATTTGAAAGAAATCATCACAAGCCAAGGCGCAGATAGCCAGATTGCCATTGCAAGACGGGAAAATCTGTCGGCTGATCTTACCGACGCTATTGTTGAAAATAGTGACAGTGAAGAGGTGATCGCGACATTAGTATCCAATGAAGGGGCTGACCTTAAGGAAGGCACCATGAGCAAGGTCATGGATAAATACGGGGAGGTTGAGGCCGTAAGTGATTCTCTTGCGGGTCGCGCCCAGTTGCCCATAAGTGTCGCAGAACGCCTGGTGTCACTTGTCTCTGAAAAAGTGCGGGATCATTTGGTCACCAAACATGAGATGACCCCGAATATGGTCATGGATCTCTTTTTAAGCGCGCGCGAACGGGCCACCGTCAGCTTGCTCAGCGACGGCGCAGATGTCATGGACGTCCGGCGTCTGGTAGAGCAATTGCACAGCAATGGCCGCCTGACGGAAACACTTATTTTTCGGGCTATCTGCATGGGAGACGTCGTCTTTTTCGAGGCCGCTCTTGCAAAATTATGCAATATTCCTGTGAGCAGTGCGTATAAATTAATCCATGATCGCGGCAACATGGGGATTGAAGCCATTTACCGTCAATGTAAGTTGTCGCCGCAAATGTTGCCCATCGTACAGGCCGCCTTAAGTGTCACGAAAGATATGGAAACCAGCGCCAGCGAAGATCGGGATAGATTCCAGCAACGTATGCTTGAGCGTATGTTGACCAATTGTGAAGATGATTTTGACCCTGAAAATCTGGATTATTTCATTACAAAACTGGGGTCTTCAAAAAACGGTAACGAGGCCGCGTAACAGAATATTCACGAGACTATTTTTTTTTGGTTGAAAGCCGTTCGGTTGCCTGTGCCAGAAACAAATAAACTTTGCCGGTTTCCGATGAAATAAGCGCCACACTGAAGGTGCTATAGCTTTCTGAAGCCATGGACTGGGACATGAGATTTTCAAAAATCTGCATATATTCCAGCACATATTTCCGAAATTCCCCGTCGGATTTATATTTTTCAGCTATGGCATCGGTATGTTTTTTATCGATTAATTTCTTGAGCTTGCGAATGAAAGTGTTTTTGTCGCCGTCAATATAGGATTGCCAAACCTTATCCGGAATATCATCTTCAAAATGGCGGCTGATATCAATGGACAGGGACTGAAGCTGTTCGATTATTTTTGAGGCAAGGTCGGAAAAATTATTTCCATTTTTATCCCGGTTCTTTTGCTCAATGGCTTCGGCATCAATCAATATGCTTTTATTGGAAAGTTGAATGGCATTGATGAGCTGCTGAAATTTCTCCGAATGTTGATCAATGGCCTGACTTGCCTCGTCCGCGGCTTCTATCGCACTGGCAGAGGCCAGAAATATATTCTCGGAGGCATGATGCATTTGATCGGACACATGGGCGTATTTATCCACGGCCTGTTCCGCCGCATCGGCATGTTCTTTTTCGACTTCTATCAGCTTTTCTGCCAGTTCATCTAATCTGGACAATGTATCTGAACATTGATTCTCGACAAGGGAAGCTGTTTTTAGCCAATTCTCAGACAGCTGTGCCGCTTGGCTGTCTGTCGCGGTAAAATGCGTGCTGACGGTATCGCCCATCTCCTGGATATTACGAATGGTATTTTCAGTGCGCCCGCGTATATCGTCAATATGTTCAGACAAATGCCCTGTTTGGTCAATAATGCCGCTGATTATTTCCTGTGCGTGTTCGCCAAGACCGTTTGACTGATTTTTTAAATTTTGCGCCGCGCTGTCCAATTGGCTGGTGATATGGGAAAGGCTTTTGGCGATATTGTCATGGTGGTCTTTAAAAAATTCTTCGGATTTATCGAGTTGAACGCGGAATTCTTCTGTCATCTGCTCGAATGATGAATGATGTTCCTGCATTAATTCGGTCTTGCCCTTCAGGCTGTCTGTTGTGAGCTTGACGGCCTGATCCACTCTGGTTGCTTGTGTTTCGACGGATAATATTGTGTCTTCCAGCTGTTCTGCTGTCTTATCCGCAAAAAGTTGAAACTGATCAGTTTGTTCTTCGATCTGGGCCATGAAGCGGGAGAAATTATGACTTATAGCAGTGGCTTGTCCTTGAAAGGCTTCCCCGCATTGACTTGTCTGGCTTAAGGCATCTGCCGTGACAGAGGTTAGAGCCGTTGCCTGCTCAACAAGCGTTAGCGTGATTTTTTCGGATTCTTCAGCCGTTTTTTGATTTAAAGCGCTAATAATATGGGATTGTTTATCCATTTTTTCGCAGATGCCATCGGTATTTTCGGATAATTCTGTCAGGCCTTTGGCAAGGATGGCCTGTTTATCCATGAGCGATTGACTAAGATGGCTTAATGTATTTTCAGATGTGATGCAATTATCGGATATAACCTCAGACATTGTAATCAATTCAATGGACATTTTTTCCAATTGCTTTTCGATCAGTTTGGATCTTTCATCAAGGGTTTTATTCTGAAAAATTATTTCGTTGCTGACTTTCTCGGAATTCTGCCGGGTGATGTTGGTAATGCTTTCACTGTCAAATTTTATTTGCCTGAACTGATTTTCAAGCCTGTCGGTATGATCAGTGATTTCGACTATTAAACGGGCAAAGGCCTCCCTTTCCGTTGATAATGTCGTTTGAAGATTGGCGGCTTTGGCTTCGGCATCTGTGGTAACTTCAAATAAATTGCTTATCTGATTCTGAAAACGTTTTTCCAGATTGCCAATCCTTGTGGTGGCAATATCGCTGGCGGATTCCACATGATGGATTTCTTTATGAAGTTCTGCAACGATTGAATTTACTCGTCTTTGGGCCACCTCAAGGGGGGCGAGCAGGCCATCAAGTCCATGGGTAAGGGCGGTGCGATGTTCCCGCAAAGGGTCGGTGCGTAAATAAACCAAGGCGATCAACCAGATCAGAATGAGGGGCAGTGATGCGCCGGCCAGCAATCCGCCGGCTTCATAAAGGGGCATTCGGGCAATAGTTTTGCCGGACGTTATGAACCACCAAATGCATATGCCAATCCAGATTATACTGAGCGCAGTGCAGAGCAGGAGGGGCCAGAACCGTCTGAACCAGCTTTGTTTGCCGGCCCCTGCTGATTTTTTTTCATGTGCCATAGTCAGGGACGTGGGTAATGAGGTGACGACCTGTTCAGTATCAGATTTTTTACCATCTGCCATATGTCAAATTTCTTTTGCTGTTTTCTTCAATAATTATTCTATTAAGGTAAATTCCAGAGACATTCTATCAGGCTCACGCGCCAGCAACAAGTGACAAGACAATCAATTGATATGTTGATCATTTAGCGCAAAGTCATTTCTTGTCTTTTGTTGAAATATTCACTTTTTATTTACTCTGTTTTATTATGGTTAATTTCAATAGAAAAATTTAGAAAATATTTTTAATTATCCAAAAAATAAATTAGGTAAAAATGAGTAATATTGATTTAAGCCGCGTTAGCGTCCTTGTGGTAGAGGACAGCCAGTTCATACGGTCTCTTATTATTAACAGTCTTCGGGTGATGGGTATTGGTTCCATTCAATCCGTTGATCATGGGGCGCAGGCCATTGATTTTATCAAACTGGTTGATGATGATCCCATGAAAGCTGGCATGATGGGGATAGATTTAATTATCTCCGATTGGGAAATGTCGCCGGTGAATGGCATGATGTTGTTGCGCTGGATACGCCGGCATAAGGATAGCCCGGATCGTTTCATTCCTTTCATGATGTTAACCGGATATTCTGAACCAAAGCGCGTGCATGAGGCGCGGGATATGGGGGTGAATGAATTTATGTCAAAGCCGTTCACCGTCAACGCCTTGGCCGACAAGTTATTCTCCGTTATTAACAAACCGCGTCAATATGTTCATACGGCATCTTATTTCGGCCCGGACAGGCGCCGTCAGCAAATTGCAATCGAAGGGCCGGATCGCCGCGTTCTTAATTATGACAGTCCAGAAGTGGAGGTCGTCAATGGCTAAAGTCAGCGTAAGATTTTATCGTATGAAAAATAAGTTAAAGGAAAAAACACTTGGTTTGGGGCCGGTGAATGATGATGACATATCCTTTGATGATGACCTGATGGCCAAGGCAACGGCGGCTCTGGAGGAAATGTCCGAAGATTATCCGGATTGGGTGGGCGCGTTGATCCAGAAACTTGCTGATGTACATCGCCGCTGTGTGGATACGCCTGAGCAAAGATTTCAGCATTTTGAACAGCTTCACGCTATTGCGCATGATATGCGGGGGCAGGGCGGGACGTTTGGTTATCCGCTGATTTCCAATTTCTCGGATGGCCTTTATGATTTTACAGGGGTTAATGCCGCCATAACGGATAAAAATGTTGACATTATCAAGGCCCATATTGATGCCATGCGTGTGGTGATAAAGTCACGAATCAGCGGTGATGGCGGCGATATCGGCAGCGAGCTGCAAAGCGGCCTTGAGGCAGCGATTAAGAAATTCACATAGAGAAAATCTTGGAAAAATCTATTTCTTGCGGCTAAGCTCTTTCATGGCTTGTTCCATGCCGCCTATGGTGAGCGGATACATCCGGTCGTCCATGAGCTCGCGCATGAGAGAAATGGAATGGGTATAGTCCCAATGAGATTCTTTCGTCGGATTGAGCCAGATTGCACTTTGATAAACGTCAAGCACACGTTTCATCCAGACTTCGCCGCTTTCTTCATTCCAATGTTCGACGCTGCCGCCCGGATAAACAATTTCATAGGGAGACATAGAGGCATCACCGACAAAAATTACCTTATAGTCATGGGGGTATTTATGGAGAATGTCGTAAGTGGAAAGCCGGTTTTGATGCCGCCGGCTATTATCCTGCCAAACGCCTTCATAGAGGCAATTATGAAAATAGAAATATTCCATATGCTTGAATTCACTGCGGGCCGCAGAAAATAATTCCTCACATAATTTAATATGCGGGTCCATGGAGCCACCAATATCAAAGAATATGAGAACTTTAATGGCATTATGCCGTTCGGGCACCATCTTTATGTCAAGGTAACCCTGCTTGGCCGTGGAACGGATGGTGTCATCAAGGTCTAATTCTTCTGCGGCGCCTTGGCGGGCGAAATTACGCAGCCGTTTCAGGGCAACCTTGATATTTCGCGTCCCAAGCTCCACATTGTCATCAAGGTTCCTGAATTCTCTTTTGTCCCAGACTTTAACGGCCCGGCGGTGGCGGCTTTCTTTTTGGCCGATACGAACGCCTTCTGGATTATAGCCGTAAGCGCCAAAGGGCGATGTGCCGGCAGTACCAATCCATTTGCTGCCGCCCTGATGGCGGCTGTCCTGTTCTTCGAGGCGTTTTTTCAAGGTTTCCATTAATTTGTCCCAATCTCCCATGGCTTCGATTTTTGCCATTTCTTCGGGGCTGAGGAATTTTTCAGCCATTTTACGCAGCCAGTCTTCGGGAATCTCAGAGGTAAGATCTTGCCCCTCAGGTGCCTCCAGCCCCTTGAAACAATGACCAAAAACCTGATCAAATTTATCCAGATTGCTTTCGTTTTTAACCAATGTCGCCCGGCTTAAATAATAAAAATCTTCGAGGGAATGATTGGCGATTCCCGCCTGCATACCTTCCATCAAGGTAAGATATTCCCGTAATGATACGGGAACGCCATGATCACGAAGATTGAGGAAAAAATTTGTGAACATTGTTTTTACCGGTTTTCGCGGCGATTCATAAAGGCCAGCCGCTCCAGCATATGGACATCCTGTTCATTCTTCAGAAGCGCGCCATGCAGGGGCGGGATGAGTTTTTTCGGATCGCGGCTTTTCAAAACATCTGCGGGCATGTCTTCCACCATCAAGAGCTTCAGCCAGTCCAGAAGTTCCGAAGTTGAGGGCTTTTTCTTCAGGCCCGGAACATCGCGGACATCATAAAATAAATTCAGGGCTTCGCGCACAAGAATATTTTGTATGTCCGGAAAATGGACATTAATAATATCTATCATGGTTTCTTTGTCGGGAAATTTGATGTAATGGAAAAAACATCGCCGCAGAAAAGCATCCGGCAGGTCTTTCTCATTATTACTGGTGATAATCACCAGCGGGCGATTGACAGCCTTGATCGTTTCGCCGGTTTCATAGACATTAAATTCCATGCGGTCCAATTCCTGAAGCAGGTCATTGGGAAATTCAATATCGGCCTTATCAACTTCATCAATAAGCAAAATGGGGCTTTCATCCGCAGTGAAGGCCTCCCACAATTTACCTTTGTTAATATAATTTTTAATATCGTGAACTTTTTCATCGCCCAATTGGCTGTCCCGCAGCCGCGATACCGCATCATATTCATACAGGCCTTGCTGGGCCTTGGTCGTCGATTTAATATGCCATTCCAGGAGATCTTTATTCATCGCCCTTGCCACTTCATGGGCAAGCACCGTTTTTCCCGTTCCTGGCTCGCCCTTGATAAGAAGGGGGCGCTGCAACGTGACGGCGGCATTCACCGCTATCATTAGATCAGGCGTTGCCACATAAGTATCTGTACCCGTAAATTTCATAACCAAACATCCGTTTTATTTCTGTGTCTATAAACTATATTCGCAGGCGTTAAAGGTCAAAGCCTAATTTCTTTGCAGCCCATTTAATTTTTTCGTAACTCATTTAATTTCTTTGAAACCCAGGGGGAAAATTTTTCCTTAACAAACAAGGGCATAAATTCTGTCCATTCCAAGGTCGCGGGTTTGATGGTCATATTATAGGTTGGAAAGATGGGGTTGCCGTTTTTTATGCCAAAATTCCACCAGCCGGTGGTGTTATATAAAACCCACCATGCCTCGGTGCCGGCGGCGGCGGCCTGAATAACGGGCGAGGAGCCGGGCCCCATAACCAGATCAAGATTTTTCATCAGGGCCGCTGTGCCTTCGAAATCATCCTTCAGGTCCAGTTCTTCAAAATTATGCAGCGTAATACCATAGGTCTCAAAAAGCTGTTTGATCTCATCTGCGCTCTCCCCATATTGGACATTGATGAAATTGACATCCTTGGTCTGTAGAATTGGCACCCATTCAAAAAGTTCGGCATAGAACATGTTACGTTTAGCCTGCTGCAAACCACTTCGCCAGCAAATGCCAATATTAATTTTATGGGGCAATGCGGACAGTTTTTCTTTCCAATAGGCGGTTTTATCCTTTGGGGGCATTAAAAACCCGCCTGTCATATCAGGAATGTCATCAAGGGAGCGCCATTTATAGCGCATCAATTCTGTGTAAAGGCACATATAATCAATTTTCTCAGGCTCTATACCCTCATAAAGCCTGACGCTATAACCGGTATCATGCTGCCCGGTAATATAGGGCAGCACGGTCGCGTCCTTAAAACTATTTTGGAAAAGCGGCACCAAACGTTTGTCGCAGCCGATAATCACATGTCCGGCTTCGCGGATTAAGTCGGGATACAGGCTTGACATTAATATTTCATCCCCAATGCCTTGTTCCGCGCCAATCAGGATGGTTTTGCCTTTCAGGTCTTGCCCTTCCCATTTATCAATCTGGTAAGGCATAAAAACGGCATTTGGATCAGAAGGGTGATTATGCCATGCCAGCGCATCAAAACCATCGTCAAATTTACCAATGGTGTAACTGCTATGCGCCAGCGCCCTGTAACTATAGGCGGCTTTTGGGGCAAGTTTTACGGTTTCCTTGGCAAATTCCCATGCCTTTTCCAATTGGCCAAGGTTGGCATAAACCAGACACAGGTTGCTGGCGAATAAGGCTATTTTTGGGTCAAGGCGAAAAGCTTCTTCGTAAAAGGGCAGGGCGGCGGGATAACCATCCCGAAAAGAGACCGCTGCGCCAAGGGAATTCCATAGATAGGCATTCTCTGAATAAATCGGAAGCACGTCCTGCAAAAGCTGAATTGACTCATCAATTTGGCCATTTTCCCGCAGCGCGGTGGCGAGATTATTATAGCCAATAGGCTCACTCGGGGCGAGTTGACAATAGAGGGTGAAGAATTTGACGGCCAGTTCCGTAAATTCCATCGACAGGCATGCGCTGCCAAGAGACTCGCAAATGGCCGGATTTTCCGCACTTTGCTCTAGGGCATGCTCCAAAAGATTTATGGCTTTGTTTTTCATGCCAAGGCCAAACAGGCATCTTGCCATCAGGATCAATGTATTGGGGTGATAGCCTTTATAATCCAATGCCTTTGAGAAATATCGCAAGGCTTCTGTGAAGTCACCTTTCTCATAATGGCCTGTCCCTGCCTGAATAAGCTTTTCATATTGTTTTACCGTTTTTGGGCTGCTGATTTCTTTTCTTTTATTGGCCATCTGTCATTACCTATGCCGTGCTATAACCCTGTAAATTACAGGATATGGATATTATTCTATGAAAATATTGTAACTAAATTCATTTTAATACTATAGTTATTCTACTTAGTTCATATTTTATTAACACAAAATTTGAGATAATGGCCATAGTTTGATATTGAATCAGGTCATATATATTCAGACAGGTGAGGAAACATGGCCCTAAAAATATCGTTGAAACCAGGTGAGAAGATTGTCGTTAATGGCGCGGTCATTGTTAATGGAGACAGAAGGTCAACAGTGATCCTGCAAAATAAAGTCTCTTTGTTGCGGGAAAAAGATATTCTCCTTGCCGAAGATGTGGATACGCCAGTAAAGCATATATATTTTCCGATCATGCTTATGTATATGGATGAAAAAGGATTTAACAAATATCATGAGCAGTTTGTTTTGCGCATGACAGAATTTTTAAGTGTTATCGAAGACCCTATAGCAAAAGCACTTTGCGTTGCCATCAGCAAGGATGTCATGGACAGTGAATTTTACAGGGCCTTGCTAAAATGTAAAAAGATGTTCGAATATGAGAGTGAGAGACTGAATTATGTCCCTGAAGGCTTATCAGACAACCCAGAAGGCCAGTGAATCCACGAGCCAGACTGAATATCGACTTTTCGCCGATGTAACGCGGGCGTTAATGGGGGCAAAGGGCCTTGCGAAACTTGATGTGAAATTACATGATGCGCTGCTTTGGAACCGTCAATTATGGTCGACATTGGCCACAGATTGCGCCGTTGAGGGTAACATGTTGCCGAAACAACTTCGGGCGTCGATCATCTCTATTTCCATCTGGGTCGGCAGATACAGCTCGCAAGTCGCGCGGGGGGAAGAGGATATTCAGGCGCTGATCGATATTAATAAAAATATCATGGAAGGCCTGTCAGCCCAAGCCCAGAATAAGGTGGCGGAAGAGGCAGGGGCCGACCGGGCAACTGATACAAACTACTCCGTATAATTATTAATTTTTTACCGGCCTTTAGGGCTTTTTATGGTTAATTCCTGTTAACTATAATGACGAGTAGTTGCGTAACAATTTGATTCTGAAAGATGAATCCTATTCTCTCCAACAGATTAACCTTGTTAACCATTCCTTAATAGATTATAACTTATTCTTATCAGGTCAGTTAGATCGCCAGAAAGGCATCAATTTTATAAGCTGATATGAATGGGCTTCGGCCCTTTAATGGAGCAAAATGCTCTTTAGTTTAAGTACTCTCAGAATGGAGATATAAATGTCTTTTTCAATTAATACAAACGCAGGTGCTCTTTTTGCGCTGCAATCCCTCTCAAGAACAAATTCAGAACTTAACACGGTTCAATCCAGAATTAATACCGGATTGAAAGTGGGCTCTGCAAAAGACAACGCTGCGGTTTTCGCGATTGCCCAAGGGCAGCGGGCTGACCTTGCGGGTCTTGACTCCGTAAAAGGTTCGCTTGATCGTGCTTCCAGCTCTTTGAATGTTGCGCTTGCGGCGGCCGAAGCGGTTTCTGATCTTTTGATCGAATTGAAAGCAAAAGCAAGTGCCGCGGCTGACCCCGGTGCCGATGCCGCCTCACGGACGGCGTTGAATGACGAGTTTAAAAACCTGATTGCCCAGATCAACACGGTTGTTGATAACGCTGAATTCAACGGCGTTAATGCTGTGAAAAACGGCGGCGCGAGTATTCAGGCTCTGGTTGCGACCCCAGATGGTTCTGGTACAGCGGCGACATATTCCATTACGATTGCGGCGACGGATATTTCCGCAAGTTCTGGTCTGGCACTGACAACAGGTCAGGTGATCACCTCTGCCGCAGCGGCCTCTACGGCGCTGACAACGATTACGGCGGCGGAAGGTACATTGAACACCTTCTTGTCTCAGCTTGGTGCGGGTGCAAGACGTGTTGATATTCAGCGCGCATTCACCGACAAGCTTTCCGATGCCATCGAAATTGGTATTGGTAATCTGGTTGATGCCGATCTGGCCCGGGAAAGTGCGAACTTGCAATCATTGCAGGTTAAGCAACAACTAGGCCTTCAGGCATTGTCAATTGCGAACCAGGCACCTGGTTCCGTATTGGCATTGTTCAGATAATATTTTATTATACGATTTTTGGTGGGGGTATATATTGCCTCCACCAAATTTCGACTTTTCATTTTTTTGGATATATTTTTTTTGTAATTTATTGTAGTGTATTTTTACGTGTAAGCCATAGATTTATTTATGGTTAGAGTATAGAAAGATGGGTATATGTAGAGGTTGAAATGGTTGAAACTATTAACATAACCAGTCCGCGTTTATCTGGTGTTGGCGAAAAAAGTGAGGCTATACCTAAAGCACCCGTTGTTACGGATAATGCATCAGGGAAACAGCCCTCAGCTGTTGCCAGCCAGGTAAGCCGCACGGCATCGGCAGATGTCTCATCAGTGATTTCACAATCCGCTGAGAGGCGTCTGGATTCGCTTATTTCCGGAAATGCCGGTGATTTTTTAAAGGCTGCGGAACAATTTATTGACGCGTCATTGCCCAATAAACCGCCGGGCACGAAACTGCGTATTGATCTGGATGACAGTTCAGGAAAATTTATCTATCAGGGGGTTGATATTAATACGGGTGACGTGATTACCCAGTTCCCTTCTGAAGATATTTTAAAAATGATCGCTTTCAGCAGAGAGCGTGATGGTGTTGAAGGTATTGTGGTTGACGAAAAGGCTTGACTGTGATGACCTTAATTTACCGTATTTGGTCCGTATCTTTTGGTGCGGGCCATTTTTGTATGAAAAATAATGATGGATAATATTCTGTGTATTTCGCAGGCCCGCATGACATCCACGCGGCTGCCGGGCAAGATAATGAAGCAAGTCTGCGGGCGAACTTTGCTGGACTTTCATGTAAGCCGCATATTGAAAAGCCACCGCATCAATCGGTTTGTGCTGGCAATCACGACCAATGCCAGTGATGATCCTCTGGAAAAATTTTGCATAGATGCTGATATTGACTATATTCGCGGTTCCGAGGATGATGTTTTGGCACGATATTATCAGGCTCTGCAAGAATTTCCCGCTGACATCATTGTGCGCGTGACATCGGATTGTCCTCTGATTGATCCGGATTTGATGGATCAAGTGATCCAATATTACAGGGATCATAGAGAGCGATATGATTATATTACATTAGGGCCGATAAATTTCCCGCGCGGCCTTGATGTGGAGGTTTTCTCGGCAAGGGCATTGGAAAAAGCCTATTTGCATGGTCATGAAATGCATCAGCGCGAGCATGTCACCCCCTATATTTACCGCGAGAATAGTGAATTTAGCTGCGGCGTTTTTCCATCTGATCATAAATTGGGACATCATAGATGGTGTGTGGATGAACCGGAAGATTTTGATTTAATCACCAAAATTCTAACGGCCTTTAAGGGAAAAGATAATTTTTCCTGGCAAGAATGTCTAACATATTTTGATAGTAATCCAGATTGGATGACAATCAATAGTGCCATAAAACAGAAGAGCCTCAAAGAATAACGCCCCAAGGATATTTCGACATGGGAAATCAGGTTTAAAGAAGCGTAAAAGCTTAATTTTTAAAAGAAGTTAGTGAAATTACCTTCTTTTAACGATATAATATTCGCAGCGTAAGAATTTTAGGGTTAGGACCCAATATAATGTCACAAGATAAAACGGAACAGGTTAAATTCTGGCAGGGTAATTTCGGAGATGATTATGTCGACCGGAATGCCGTTTCTTTTGAACAGATGAGGATGAGAATATCATTGTGGGTCAAAATATTTGACCATATGGCACATGACATGCCCAAATCCATATTGGAGGTCGGGCCGAATATTGGTTTGAATCTTCGTGCCATGCAGATGTTATGCGAAGCGGAATATTTCGCGGTTGAGCCCAACGCGAAAGCCAGAGAGGTTCTGATAAAAGACGGGGTCTTACCAAAATCCAATGTGCAAGATGCCTTTGCGGGCAATTTTGCCGTACCTGAAAAACCGGTGGATTTGGCTTTTACCTCGGGCGTGATGATTCATATCCATCATGATGATCTATTGGAGGCTTGCACAAATATCTATAATTCGACCGGCAAATATATCGTTTGTAATGAATATTTTTCAGACAAGCCCGAAATTCTTCAATATCGCGATCATGGGGACAAATTATTCAAGCGGGATTATGGTTCTTTCTGGCTGGAAAATTTTCCGGACTTGAAATGCCTTGGCTATGGATTTGAATGGAAGGTTATGACCGGTATGGATAATGCCACCTGGTGGATTTTTGAGAAAAGATAGGACAGAGCCATGAGTATAACATCAATCCGGTCGTTTGAATCTGATCTTGCTTTTCTGGATGATGCCACTTTATTGATAACCGGCGGTACCGGATCATTTGGTAAAATGTTGACACAAACTTTGTTGGACAGGGCAAATCTTCGGCGGTTGATTATTTTTTCCCGCGACGAATTAAAACAATATGAAATGGAGCAGTCCTTCTCAAACCACCTAAAATCTCGTTGTCTGAGGTTTTTTATCGGGGACGTAAGGGACAGAAATCGTTTGGACATGGCACTGCGCGGCGTTGATTTCGTTATCCATGCGGCGGCCTTGAAACATGTCCCCATCGCGGAATATAATCCCTTTGAATGTATTAAAACCAATATTTTTGGCGCGCAGAATTTGGCAGAAGCGGCGATCGGCTGCGGGGTAAAAAAGATCATAGCGCTGTCGACAGACAAGGCCGCCAGCCCCATTAACCTTTATGGGGCCTCCAAATTGGCGTCGGATAAAATTTTCGTCGCGGCCAACGCCCTTGGCGGCGAACAGGATTTTACCTGTTCTGTGGTGCGTTACGGCAATGTTTTGGGGTCTCGCGGGTCTGTTGTGCCCTTCTTTAACAAACTGATTGCGGGTGGCGCAGATCACTTGCCTATCACAGATATGCGTATGACACGTTTCTGGATTACGCTGCGTCAGGGGGTTGATTTCGTACTCAGTAATTTGGACATGATGCAGGGCGGCGAGATATATATCCCGAAAATCCCCAGCATGAAAGTCAGCGATATGGCGCGCTGCCTCGCCCCGGAGCTTGAACTTCGGGAAACCGGCATTCGTCCCGGTGAAAAACTTCATGAACAGATGATTACGCGGGATGATGGCCGTCAGACAATCGCCTTGGAAGACCGTTATATCATCACACCGCAATTCAGATTCTGGTCAGATAAATATTATACGGATCATGATGCGACGCATGTGGCGGAAGATTTTGATTATTCCAGTGATACAAATAAAGAATGGCTGGATGATGCCCATTTTCGTGAGCTGTTAACGAGGATATGACCTTGCGGGATCATAAATACTTGCCTTATGGCCGGCAATATCTTGATGATGATGATATTCAGGCTGTTGTGGACGTCCTGCAGGGTGACTGGTTGACGACAGGGCCGACTGTTCAAAAATTCGAAGATAAATTACGCCAGACTGTGAAATCTGATTATGCGGTATCCTGTTCGAGCGGTACGGCGGCGCTCCACATGGCTTATATGGCGCTGAATATCGGGACGGGTGACCGGGTCATTGTCCCCGCCATCAGCTTCGTTGCGACGGCGAACGCGGCGGTATATTGCGGCGCGGATATTCTGTTCACGGATGTTGATCCGGATACGGGCATGATGCGCGCGCAGGATGTTCTGGCCTTGATAGGAACTTTAAGCCCCGAAGAACTTCAGTCTGTCGCCGCGATCACGGCGGTTAATCTTACCGGTGAAGTGGCCGAAATCGAAGCCATCAGCATAATCGCCCGGCAATATGGCTGGAAAATAATTGTCGACAGCTGCCACGCTTTGGGCACCACATACCTGTCGCGTGATGGGAAAAAACTTGCCGTCGGGGACTGCTATTTTTCAGATATGGAGGTTTTTTCCTTTCATCCGGTCAAGACCATTGCCATGGGCGAAGGCGGGGCGATTACGACCAATGATCAGGACTTATACGACAGGCTTTGCCTTTTGCGAAATCATGGCATTGAAAGGGATGCGGAAAAATGGATTTCTGAATCCAAGAGCGAAATAGAGAATCCGCCGCCATGGGTTTATGAAATGCAAATTCTGGGGTATAATTATCGTCAAAGCGATATTCACTGCGCCCTTGGGTTAAGCCAGCTTGATAAATTACCTGAATTTACGGCTCACCGGCGCAGGCTTGTTGTGAAATATGATCAATTATTTATGGGCTTATCTGCACATGTAAAACCAATCAATTCTGCGCGCGGCTGTTCTGCGGCGCGGCATCTGTATGTGGTTTTGATTGATTTTAAGGCGTTGGGCATTTCACGCCTTGATTTTATCCGTGAATTATCATCCCGGAATGTGGGCAGTCAGGTTCATTATATGCCCATCTATGCCCATCCTTTTTACCGGGAAAAATATGGCCCGCAAACAAGGTGCGGCGCGGAAGAATATTATGCCCGCGCATTATCCCTGCCCTTGCATGTGAATATGTCACGGGATGATGTGGATTATGTGACCGCGCAAATCTCGGATATCATCACTGGTATCGTTCCAGCATGACACAGAAACCCCGCATCGTCGCGACCATCGAAGCCCGCATGACATCTTCCCGGTTGCCCGGCAAAATGATGTTGACATGCCTTGGCAAAACCATGTTGGAACATATGGTGGGCCGGGTAAAGCGGGCGGCCTGTCTGGATGATATTATCATTGCGACGACCCTCAATGAGACAGATGACGTGATCGCAGAAGAGGCCACGAAGTTAAATGTAAAATATTTTCGCGGTAGTGAGGATAATGTTATGCTGCGGGTTTTGGAAGCCGCACAAAATTTTAAGGCAGACATCATTGTTGAACTTACCGGTGATTGTCCGCTGATGGATCCTGCGCTGATTGATTATGCGCTGGCCCAATATTCAAGCAGCGGCGTTGATTACCTGAGCAATCTTGAAATTACAGAATTTAAGGCGGGTTTGGCCCATCCTCTGGGTTATGCGGTGCAGGTTTTCAGCACGGCTATTCTGGCGGATGCTTACGCCCGGACAGAGGACCCGCTGGACCATGAACATGTCAGCCGTTATTTATACCAGACGCCGGAACGTTACAGGGTGAAATATTTACCGGCGCCAATATTACAGCGCGGCCCGCAAATGTCGGTCACGCTGGATACCCGGCAGGATTTTCAGGTTATCTGCCGCGTCCTGAAAGCGCTCACGCCGAAAAATCCGAATTTCACCATAGAAGACGTGGTTGAATTCCTCAGCCAGAATCCTGACATCAGGCGCATTAATCAGGATGCTGGCCAGATAAATACCAGATAAAGGTATCGCGATGATAGAAAACCCCAAGGAAGTTTTTTCTCTGTTGATTATCGGTTGCGGGGCCATTGCGGGCGGCTATGATCAGGAAGATATTAAGGGGCCGAATATTCTGACCCATGCCAAGGCTTTTAAGGCCCATGCGGGTTTTAATCTGGCAGGCTGCCTTGATACGGACTTGAAAACCGCGCAGAATTTTGCCAATATTTGGGGGGTGGACAAGGCCTATGAAAGCCTTGAGCAGGCCATGCAAGACCGGAATTTCGACATTGTTTCTATTTGTACGCCCGCCCCCAGCCATGAAATATATCTGCGAAAATTACAAAATTATAATGTCCGTTTTATTTTCTGTGAAAAACCCATTGCCGATAACTTAAAGGCGGCTCGTGAAATGGCCGCATTCTATCCGGATAATATGGCGGTGAATTATATCAGGCGTTTTGATCCTGAAATCAGGCAGCTTGCCAAGGATATTCAAGATCATAAATACGGCAGCTTTTTATCTGGAAAGGCGCGCTATAATAAGGGCCTATATAATAATGGCTCCCATATGACCGATCTTATCCATATGCTGTTGGGGCCTGTCATGGTTAAGGCCGCCTCAGGCATCATATATGATTTCTGGCCGGATGATCCAACCATATCCGCTAAACTCGAAGTGGCAAATGGCGGCCCTATAGATTTGATGGGCTCGGACGTGCGAACGGGCATGATTTTTGACCTTGAGCTTATTTTTGACCAAGCCATCATCAGCTTAATTGATTTTAGCCAAACATTAGTGATTAAACCTCAAAATGGCCCCAAAAAGATAATCAAGACGGGGCAGAACAGAGAAATGTTCAATGCGGTATCCAATATTTATGACCATTTAACGCAGGGCGCGGCATTGCAGTCAAAAGCCCGTAATGGCTTATTGGCGCTTGAAACATGCGATGATATTCGCAGAAAGGCAGGATTATCATGACCAAAATCTTGTTTTTCAGCCGTGACCCCGGTGGCACCAATCAGCTCGTTGCCCTGCGATCAATATTATCTGAACAAGATGAAGGGGGCAGAAACCATCCTTTATTTGATCGCTTAAATATATCAGGCAAGCCCAATATTATCGTGGTCGCCAAGGATTATGCCCATGTCATATGGCGGCAAAATGGGTTTGAGGCTCTGGATTGGCCTGATATATTGTCGGAAGAAGAGGTTGCCGGCTATTTGGCCGGTTTTTCGCCGGATCACATTATAACAAGCAGCTGTCATGTGGATGACCGGACGGAACAGATGGTTTGGCGGGTGGCCCGGCAGCTTGCGATCAAAGTGACGGCTTTTCTGGATTCGCATCATAATATTGCCGTTCGTTTTAAGGATGATCAGGGCGAAGTGATTTTGCCGGATCAGGTATCCGTGATAGATGAGGTCGCAATGCCCGCGCTTATTTCTCTTGGATTTGCCAAGAAAAATATCTTTGTTTCGGGGGATTTATATCAGAATTATTTTATCAGCAGCAAAAGGTATAAGAGCCTTGCGGCCCGCGAATGGGGGGGGCAAGAAGGCGAAAGCCTTATTTTATTTGCCTCTGACTATATCCATGAAATGCAGGCTATGGGCTTGACGTTTGAGGTAACGGAGTTCGAATGTCTTGATCGCCTGATTGATATCTTAACCACGGGTGAGAGGCGGGAATATCTGAAGGGGCATTGCGGGCCCTATCGTTTGATCATTCGGCCCCACCCAAAGGATACGCCCGGAAAATATGAGGCTTATCCCCAGAAAAGCACGCGGGAATTGACCATTTTAATCAGCAGTATAGGGGCGTCTCTTGAGGCGGTTACATCGGCTGATCTGGTGACGGGTCTTGGCTCGTCCCTGCTGAATGAGGCAAAAGCTTTGGGGGTGGGTATTCTGGCGCTTGGGCCATTAGTCAAGAAGTGTAAAGATTCTCAAAAAACAATTTCATAATTTCAGTGCGGTTTTCAATGCCTTTTTGCTTTAGCAGGCCCTCAAAATCAGCGGTGCAGATATTGCCGCCCCGGTGTTTTTGCAGCTCGTAAAATCTTTCCGATGTTATGGCATAGCTCGCAACGTCATATTTTTCGCCGTTCCGGACGCCATAATGCTGGTGATAACCGTCCAGTTGATAACCGATTAATTCCAGACTGTTCATCCATTGCCACAGGTCCGCATGCTGTGCGCCGGAAATTCTTTGGAGATTTAACCGGTCGAAGCCATGTCTGGTGAGCAAGGCAACAGATTCCAATGCGGCGCCTTTAAGGGATCTGTCCCCAAAAACAATGCTGAGTTCCGCAGAACGTGTAATGCTATTGATAAATTTCAGACAGACCACGCCGATATGCCGGGAGGTTTTCTTGTCAAGGACGACCAATAATAATGAGGTGGGATCGGCCATTTCATTGGCGATAATTTCCGCTTGCTGCGCTTTATTCACGGGGAAAGTGCCGTGAACCAGATATTGTGTGGTGACGGGGTCATTGAACCAGCTATGCCAATGGCCCTTGATTATATCCTGCTCGATATTCGGTTGACGCAGCGCAACAATGTGCCCTTGCAAAAAAATATCGTCATCTTGTGGGTTATGGTCTGTCATAAAACGTCCCCTATGTATTTTCCGATATTAAGGTAGCACAGACCTCAAAAAATAAAAGACCAATAATGAATAGGCGGTTAGCCAAAGATGCTCAAAATTGACTGCGGGGCTTGATTGGCGATGGACAGCGCCTGTATGCCAAGCTGCTGTTTGACCTGAAGGGCTTGTAAATTGGCACTTTCCTTGGCCAGATTAGCATCCACCAGATTGCCAATGCCGATTTCAATGGTGTCGGAAATTTTATCTGCAAATATTCGCTGGGTTTCCAGGGATTTTGATCCGGCACCAAGTTTGGTCAAGGTCACGCTCACAGCGGCAAGAGAGGCGGATACAGCCGCGAGTGCCACAGAGGCGAGGGCCAGCGTTGAAATGCCTTGCGCCGCTGTAATGCTGATATTGCCGCCGCCCAATGTCAGGTTCTGATGGGCAATGGAGATGGTTTGGCTTGCGCTGGGATTGGTGATGGCGACGATAGAATCGGTTCCGGCATCAAGCAGGTTGGTGCCATTAAATTCCGCGTTATTCACGATGATGGAGATTTGATCTCTTAAGGCTTCAAAATCTTCGTTCAAGGCTGTCCGGCTGGTGGCATCAAGCCCGGCATCCGCAGCGGCAACCGTTTTTTCTTTCATTTCTATGAGCAGATCTGAAATGGCCCCGGCAGCGGCAAGCGCAATATCGGCAATGCTGATGGAACGATCCAGGCTTTGCTTGACCGCATTATATCCTTTCAGGTCTGCGCGAAGTTTCTGGGCAATGGAAAATATGGCGGCATTATCCTTGGGCGATGAAACCTTAAGGCCGGTATTAATACGATTCTGCACCGTTTCCAACTGGGTTGTCGTTTTATTAAGGTTAAAAAGGGCCGACAGGGCAATTGCGTTGGTATTTACAGAAAAGGCCATATTCTTGATCCTGTTAGTCTTAAAATAACTTTTAAATATATTCCTGTTGTAGCGGCTGACCGGAAGGGCCGGTTTCAATGAACCAGATTACTTCCGATCAGAATTATGCCATTCAGAATGCGGACGGCGATATATCGCTTACCCGCCGAATAGGCTTAAGATTGACTGCGGTGCCTGATTGGCAATGGATAGCGCCTGAATACCAAGCTGTTGCTTAACTTGCAGCGATTGCAAATTGGCGCTTTCCTTGGCCATATTGGCATCCACCAGATTACCGATCCCAACTTCTATGGTATCTGAAATCTTATCCGCAAAGGCCCGCTGAGATTCCAGAGCCTTCCCGCCGGCCCCCAATTTGGTCAGAACCGCGTTGACCAGAGCGAGTGAGTTGTCAATATCGGTAAGCGCACTTGACGCGAGGGTCTGGGTTGTGATGGTTTGCGCCGCCGTGATTGTTACATTGCCGCCGCCCAATGTCAGATTTTGGTGGGGAATGGTAATGGTCTGTGAGGCGTTGGGGTTGGTGATGGCCACAATGGCATCTGTGCCGGCATCAATTAAATTGGTGCCGTTAAATTCGGAGTTGGCCACAATGATCGTGATTTGATCTCTTAAGGCCTCAAAATCTTCGTTCAAGGCGGTTCGGCTGGTGGCATCAAGTCCGGCATCAGCCGCCGCAACGGATTTTTCTTTCATTTCAATGAGCAGGTCTGAAATGGCCCCCGCAGCGGTAAGCGCAATGTCCGTTGTACTGATGGAGCGATCCAGGCTTTGCTTGACCGCATTATAGCCCCTTAAGTCCGCGCGTAGTTTCTGAGCGATTGAAAAGATCGCCGCATTATCCTTCGCGGAAGAAATTTTCAAGCCGGTATTAATCCGGGTCTGGGTGGTTTCCAGATCCTTTGTTGTGCTATTCAAATTAAGCAGAGCCGACAGGGCACTGGCATTTGTATTTACTGAGAAAGACATTCCGCTTTCCTTTCATGAGTTGCATTCTGAATTTGTCGTATCCCACATATGAGATATACCGATTAGTAAAATGCAAGAGCTGTGCCAGTTTTTTTATTTCCATAAGCCTCTGGAAAGTAAAGATAAATTAGGCATATTTTTTAGACCATGATGGGTTTGCAGGAAGATTCTGCCATCAACTAGGCAAAGCTTGCAGCAGGATTTCCTACATCCGTATTTCAAAGGGCAGAGGATTATGGTTTGCGGGTAAGTTTATTGCGCCAAAGATTCTATGACATCAAAAACATCACGGATCATTGGCGAAGATAAGCTGTTTTTGAAAGGTTAAATAGTTTGATTTAACGTGATTGATGTGGGGGATTTATTGACAGATTGGGTGCCATTGGCCCCATAACGGGCCGCCTTATTTTGGGTCTTGATCACTTCATGGCTGATGGCCTGAATCATATTTTCTGATATTGTCTTCAAGCTTTTGACCAGACGGGTATGCCGCGTTAAAACGGTTTGAAAAAGTCGGGATTCTTGCTTCAGACTGCGCACAGCTGTGCCATTGCCGCTCGCAGGCAGGCCGCCGCGCGCGCCTAATTCAGACATTTCTTTATGATAGGCGGCCATGAGTTGATTTTTAAGGGGCAAAAGTTTTTCCATTTCTTTTGGCCGGTTCGTTTGCAGCAAGATGATTTCGTCAGAAATGACTTTTGTGAGGTCTTTTGTTGTCTGGATGAGGGGCACTAAAAGGCTGTGGTTTTCTGAAGCCTCAGGAAAAAAATTCTCGTTATTTGACATTTTAATCTTTCACTTCCTGCGTTTTTAAAATTTCCCTATAAACTGAATCGGAAAGTCCGATGCCGCCATTCGCCGAAATTTGATTGGCAATTTGTTCACTTAGAAGATCCTGAAAGACCTCTTCACCCTGACCGCCGCCAAAGGGGCCATCAGACTTTATGTCCATAGACATGCTTTTCAGGATTTGCGCCAGAAAAACAGCTTCAAAAGTTTCGGCCGTTTCCCATGCCTTTCTTTCGAAGGCTGTAGAAGGCTGTCCTTGCCTGCTCCTGGCGATTGCCGGATTTTGCTGTAGTTGGGGCTGCTGGCTTTGTACGCTAAGGAATTTTAAATCCATCACATCACCTCAATTTCCGCATGCAGCGCGCCGGATACTTTTAAGGCTTGCAAAATAGCAATCATATCGCGGGGGCCGATACCCAAAGCATTCAGGCCGTCAACCAGTTCTTGTAAATTTACGCCAGGTTTCAGAAGGGCGAATTTCTTGCCTTCGCCTTCATCAATATCAAGCTCTGTTCTTGGAACCTCGACGGCTTCTCCGCCGCCAAACGGATTGGGCTGGGATACTTGCGGTGTTTCCGTAACTCGAATGGTCAAATTACCTTGGGCAATGGCGACTTCGCTGACCCGAACTTCGCTGCCGATCACGATGATGCCGGATCGTTCATCAACGACAACTTTGGCCTTTTGATCGGTCTTAACATATAGAAGTTCCAGATCCGTGACCAGATTGACCATATTATCAGCGTAAGTTTCAGGCTTGATAACCAGAATGGTTGCAGGGTCAATAGCCATTGCCGTTTTTATCCCCATTTCTTTATTAATGGCTGCGGCAATGCGGCGGGATGTTGTAAAGTCAGGCGTGCGCAGGGAGAAAAAGATTTCTTTTTTGGTGAGCATGGAATAATTGACTTCTTTTTCAACAATGCCGCCGTTTGGAATCCGTCCGGCTGTTGGGACGCCTTGGGTTACGCTTGAGGCATCGCCGCCGGCAGAAAATCCGGATACCTGAATAGAGCCTTGGGCAACAGCATAAACCTCGCCGTCTGCGCCTTTAAGCGGGGTCACGATTAAGGTGCCGCCGCGCAGATTATCGGCATCGCCAATGGAACTGACGCTGATATCAAGACGGTTTCCCGTGCGGGCAAAGGGCGGCAAGCTTGCCGTGACCATAACCGCCGCAACATTCTCTGCTTTCATATTCGCGCCGCGCGTATTTATCCCGAGGCGCTCTAACATGGCCGTCAGGCTTTGCTCTGTGAAGGGGGCGTTTCTTAGGGAATCTCCGGTGCCGTTCAAGCCGACCACAAGGCCATAACCAACGAGCTGGTTTGATCTTACGCCTTCAATGGACACAAGGTCTTTAATGCGAGAAGCCGCCTGCGCAGGCAGAATATGCCCCATGCCAATCACGCCCATCAATATGACTGTAAGGAGTTTTTGATATCGCTTCTGCTTTTGGGACTTCTGCCGCATACTTACATTCCATTTCAGAAAATAGTTATAAATTCTCATATCTGATTATGCGAAATTCGTGCCAATAAAAGAGCTTGCAACAAAAAAATTAATGGCTTGTTTTAAAAGGATTTTTTTGTGACTACTCAAAAATAGTGCCGTTTTGACCGGGTGCGGGCAGAAAAAAATACCGCAGAGGGTAATGATTGCCGAGTAAAATATTCATCATATTATGTCTATGAAGAGGCCTCAAATTCTGATATCTATTGATTTATATTCTAGGTGATGAGGGCTTTATGGAAATAAAAGGACCAGGACGAATTACGACGCCCGGTGTGTCGCGTAAGGGAAAAAAAAGCGGCGCTAATAAATCGGGGTTTAACGAGATCCTCTCATCAGAGGAAAGCGCAGCCGCGCTGCCGCCAAGCGGCACATCCCCCCTGACGGCAGTGAGTTCCCTGCTGTCCCTGCAAGAAATGCCGACCAGCAGCGAAGGAAAGTCAAAGGGACTGGCGAGAGTAGAAGAAATGCTCGGGCATTTGGAACTCATACGTCATGGACTGCTGGCTGGACAAATCCCCGAGCGGCGGCTTAAAGATGTGGTGGCCATTGTCTCGCGTGAAAAAGAGCTGTCTAATGACCCGGCGCTGGACGAAATCCTCAATGACGTGGAATTGCGCGTTAAGGTAGAACTTGCAAAACTGGAAATGCTCGGCTGACGGGCTTCCAGTCATCTCTGTAATCTGTAAAAGACTATACCTAATTCACAACAAAATGAGGCAAATAGGTCTGGCATTGCTCTAAATTACTTTAGGCGATATTAGCGCTTGAATTGTAGAGTTGAGTTGAGTAGTTTGTCATCCAAAAGAAACCAGTTTTTAGCCGAGTTTTCTAAGATGATAAAATAAGAGGTTATTGATGACGACGAAGTTGCCAGAAGGATATAAACCTTCATCAGATGAAGAATTTATGAATGAACGTCAAAGTTTGTATTTCCACACCAAACTTTTGGTATGGAAAGAAGAAATTCTGCGTGAATCAAAAGAAACGTTAGCTCATCTTCAGGAAGACAGTCAGAAAGAACCTGATATTGCCGACCGGGCCTCATCAGAGACAGACTGGTCAATTGAGCTGAGAACCCGCGATCGTCAACGTAAGTTAATCACGAAAATAGATGCGGCGATTGAGCGGTTAAATAAGGGCGAATACGGCTATTGTGAGGTTACCGGAGAGCCCATAAAGCTGGAGCGGCTCGAAGCCCGCCCCATTGCAATGATGAGTTTGGAAGCTCAGGAAGAACATGAAAAATTTGAAAAAGTTCACAGAGACTCATAACAGAACCTCATAAATGAGATTTTGGACGGACAAAATTAAAAAGGACCGCATTCTTCTGATGCGGTCCTTTTGCTTTGTGCGGGAAACGGAAGATGGCGTAGCCCATCTGCCGAACACAAGCCTTGAAATAGTATGTTCCGACTTTAGAAGGGGAACAATATGTCAAACAATTGTGATCCATAGCGGGCTTGTTGGACATCGGTGAGTTGGCCCCGCCCGCCATATGAAATTCTGGCTTCTGCGATTTGAGTATGCTGGATCGTATTGGTGGAGCTGATATCTTCTGGCCGGATAACCCCCATAACGGTCAATTCCCGTACCTCAAAATTCACGCGAACCTCCTGGCGTCCCTGAATGACCATATTGCCATTGGGCAGAACCTGCGTGACAACAGCCGCGAGAGTCAAATCCACTGATTCACTGCGGTTGACCTGACCCGTGCCGACATTGGATGTCGTGCTTCCCATATTAACCAGTGATGAGGGATTGACCGCATCCGGCAAAATCTGGCTGAGTTGACTCTCAAGTCCCAGAAAATTTGTTGCATTGGCTGAATCTGTGTTCGACCTTGTGCGTGTGGTCTGGTTATCAATGCTGGCCTTATCATCAATGATGATATTGATGGTGAGAATATCCCCTATCATGCTGGCCCGCTGATCGCGAAAGAAATTCTTTGAACCAATGCGCCAAAGAGAATTTGCCTTATTCTCTACATGCCTTGCCTGTTGTTCCGGAATTTGAATGATGCTTTGTTGCGGGGTATTATTTTGCGGAACGACCCGGGTTGTTTCAATTGCGGCAAGGTCAGGGGCTTTGCCGATATCACCTATTCTGTTGATGGCACTACATCCTGTAAGCAGCAGGGAAAATATCCCCGTCAAGGCAATGGCTTTTACTATTTTATAGCCGCCGTGATGAGATATTCTGTGCCTTGAGGGCTTTTCTAAATTGAACTTGTCCAAATTATAAGTCATTTTCTAATCCTTATATCGTCTCGTCACATTTTCTCGTCACGATGATTACTGTAATTGCGCGATGTTGTTATAGCCGGTTAAAACCTGTACTTGACCGGGGCCTGTGACCATGGCTTCTATGGTTTTGTGGGATTTGCTGTTCATCACACGGATTATATCACCGCGACCTCCGTCCTCGATGGCCTTGCCCGTGGCCGTCAGATTTATTTTTCCGGAACGAAAAACTATGCTGACGCGGGTTCCGCGATCAATGATATTCGGTTTTTTCAGGTCGCTTAGTTTTATCGGGGCCGAAAGGGTTACGCCGCGCCGGGGGGTCATGCCGATCAACTGGGTTTTTGTCCGGATAATATTACGCCCGATACGAAGCGTTGGTATGGAAGTCCAGCCAATATCCAATGCCGTAATTTCCTGTCCGGGCGGCACCTGCCGGCGTAATGTTGGTACCTGGCTTATGGCGTGGGTTCGCCCGGTGACCATTGCGTTTTTATAAGCGCCGTCATCAGTTGGTACAGAAAGCACCGCGGAGAATTTGCCTGTTTTCTGATGAAAGGTGAATTTTTCTACGGAAATATCTTCAACGGCGCTATCTTCCGGCAGGTAAATAAGGGCATTCTTATTATTGAAATTGATGCCATTTTTTCTGTCAGAGAGATTTTGTGACGTGAGTTCCTGCACGATCAGATGTTCGAGCTGGGCATGCTTGATGCTTTTACCTTTTCTGGTCACCGTGATTTGACTGACGCCTCGGCTATTCTGCCAATAGACATCATGTTGCCGGGTGAGGCTGGCCAGATACCGGGTTGAAACAGATGTTTTCTGCCCGGGGGCCGGAGAGTTCATGACCCATATGTCGTGACCAAATTCAAGGTTATCCAGCAGGTCGCCTAATGTTATGGTTGATTTATTGACAATCGTGTTTGCCTTGACTTCTGCGAGCGCCATCGCCGCCTGCGAAGACAATAGCCCGGATAAGATCAGCATTATGCCACTATAAAATATGGTTTTTATGGAAAATATGATTTTCACGGTTTCACCCCTATCTCAGGTTCGACGTTACGCTCATCATCTCATCGGCTGTACTGATGACTTTACTGTTCATTTCGTAAGCCCTTTGCGCGGTGATGAGTGAGGTAATTTCCGTTACGGAATTCACATTGGAATTTTCCAGAAATTTTTGTAATACGGAACCAAATCCGGGTGTATTTGGCACGCCGACACTTGCGGCGCCAGAGGCCGGTGTTTCAAGAAATTGATTATTGCCAATGGCTTCAAGTCCGGCGGGATTGGGAAAAGATACCAATTCCAGGCGGCCTATATTCGTCGGGTCGATCTGGCCTTCCAATTTGACCAGAACCTCACCTTCGGGGTTGATGGAGATATCCGTCGCTTCTTGTGGAACTGTCAGGGCCGGGCCGACCACATAACCTTCCATCGTTACAATTTGACCCGTGGGGCCCAATTGGAATGAGCCGGCGCGGGTGTAGGCATCTTCGCCGCTGGGCAGCGTTACGCGGAAATAGCCCTTGCCATTAATCGCCAGATCAAGAGCATTGTCCGTACCGATGACACTGCCTTGTTCCGTGATCCTGTAGACGCCGCCGGTTTTAACGCCGACACCGACCTGAATGCCTGTTGGAATAACGGTTCCCGTATCGGAGGACGCGGCACCAACCCGTTCAATATTCTGATAAAGCAGGTCTTGGAATTCCGCCCGCTGGCGTTTGAAACCGGTGGTGTTCATATTGGCAATATTATTGGAAATAACTTCCACATTCAATTGCTGAGCGATCATGCCTGTCGCGGCTATACTAAGTGCTTTCATAACGAATATCCTGTCTTTTCAATGCTGGTTTAATCAATATTTGTCTAACCAATTTTAGCAAGTTGATTAATCGCTTTGCTTTCTGATTCCTGAAGTTTTTCCATCAGTTTCGCGGTTGAAACATATGACCGGCTAACCTGAATCATTTTGGTCACCTCAATGATGGCTTGTACATTTGATGTTTCGGTCATGCCCTGAAGGATTGTATAGTCCGTTGCGGGCTGGGTTGCTGAATTGGTCGTAAACATATTGTCGCCAATTTTTTTCAATTTTGAATTATCGGCAAAAGCAACCACATTCAATACGGCAATCTGTCCCGCCGTTCGGGAAGAAATCGTCCCGTCGGATGAGATTTCAATATCCGTAACATTTTCCGGAAGCTGTATAGGTTTGCTGGCCTGATCCAGAATTTCCTGTCCTGTAGAGGTAATTAAGATATTTTCATCCGATAGGGCCAGATGACCATTTCGGGTATAGGCCAATTCCCCGTTGTTCTTTTGCACCTGAAACATGCCGTCACCGCTCAGGGCAATATCAAAACTGTTGCCGGTTGTTTCCAGTTGGCCATCTGTCATATTTCGAGAAATGCCGAAATCCTGAACATAGGAAATTTGCCGGAGGCTTTTGTCACTATCCCCCTCGGCTTCTTTAAGATATTCACCAAACATGACATTTTCCCGCTTAAAGGCGGTTGTGCTCATATTGGCAATATTATTTGCAATAATATCCATCTGACGCCGCATGGCGACCTGATGCGAAAGTGCTACTGATAATGTTGTGTCCATCTTAGGTCCTTTCTGGCCGTTTGATTTTCCCGGTCAATACAATGCATATCTTGTGCCAAATAATTTAATTCATTAAAAACAAGGTATTAAGTTGTATTTAGGTGAGGGCTTCTAGAAAAACGGCAGAGTTTGCCCGGTATTTTTTTCCTTTATATTGGTTGCGGGGGGTGATTTATGTTATGTCTTGTCACGTTAACCATAATTTTCTTGGAGATTGGCGGCGTTGGGGTTACAAGTAATTCCTAACGACTTGTTAACATAAAAACTTTATATTTATTTTATGGAACGGCCTCGAGTGACCTCATGCTACTGTGGACGAAGGTACGGTGGACGAAAATTAAGAGGTAGGTGATATGAGTGAAGAAAATGATACCGAAGCAGGTGCTGACGATCTTGCAGACGGCCTGGAGCAAAAGAAAACAAGCGGCAAGAAAATCATAATTATTGTTGCTGTTGCTGTTCTTGTGCTTATCCTGGGCGGGGCCGCCGCGTTTTTCTTTTTGTCCGGCGGGGAAGAAGAACATGCCATTGATTTGGAGAATGGGGGTCAGGAGTCTGAATTGGCAGAGGCCGAACCAAGAGAATTATTGTTTCTGGAGTTGGAGCCCATGCTGGTCAATCTTGATACAGCGGGGGGAAAACCAAAATATTTGAAGCTTACAATCTCGCTGGAGGTTGATCAGCAGGCCTCTCTGGATGAGTTGACGACCAAGATGCCGCGCATTATTGACCAGTTTCAAACTTACTTGCGGCAATTGCGCATCGAAGATCTGAATGGTTCCGCTGGCATGTTCCGCTTGAAAGAAGAATTGCTGATCAAGGTGAATGACGCCGTCTATCCAACACGCGTGAATGATGTTTTGTTTAAAGAAATGCTGATTAACGGATAATCAATAATTATGTCTGACGAAGAAGAAATTGATGATGATGCCGTAGCCGCCGAATGGGAAGCCATGGCGGCGGAAGGCGAAGCGGATCCTGAAAGTGATATAACCGAGGATGATGGCGAAGATGATATGGCCGCTGCCATGGGCGGGACGGACCGGGTTCTGGACCAAACTGAAATTGACAGTCTTTTGGGTTTTGATGGCGAAGAAGAGGATTTTGGTACGAAATCCGGTATTCAAGCCCTCATCAGCAGCGGTCTTGTGGCTTATGAACGTTTGCCGATGCTGGATATTATCTTTGACCGTTATGTGCGGATGATGTCAACGTCTCTGCGGAATTTCACGTCAGATAATTTTGAAGTCTCCATCGATAATATGACCTCAATCCGGTTTGGGGATTATCTGAATTCCATTCCCCTGCCGGCGATGCTCGCGGTTTTCCATGTTGAGGAATGGGACAATTACGGCTTGATCACCATCGACAGTAATCTCATCTATTCAATCGTGGATGCTCTTCTGGGCGGGCGGCGCGGGACGGCCCCGATGCGGATCGAAGGGCGGCCCTATACCACCATCGAACATACGCTTGTGGAAGAAATGCTGGCGGTCATGTTGAATGATTTATGTGATGCTTTTGAGCCGTTAAGCCCTGTGAAATTCAAATTGGATCGTTTGGAGACAAATCCGCGCTTTGCGACCATCGCGCAACCTACAAATGCGGCGCTTTTGATCAGAATGCGCGCTGATATGGAAGATCGGGGCGGGCGTATGGAGCTGGTATTGCCCTATGCCACTATTGAGCCGGTGCGGGAATTATTACTCCAACGTTTTATGGGAGAAAAATTTGGCCGCGATTCCATATGGGAAACCCATTTGATGAAAGAGCTGTTCAATACGGTGGTTCCTCTGGAAGTCATATTGGATGAGCATGTCATGACATTGGGAGAAGTCTTGGGGTTGGAAGTGGGGCAGACCATGATGCTCAACGTTCAATCAGATAGCGTTGTTGAAATGCGCAGCGGCGGCGTTCCCATGATGACCGGAAGAGTAGGCAAGCTTGGGCGTCATGTGGCGGTAAAAATAGAAAAAATTCTTGACCATAAAAATGTGGGAATTTGATATGGAGCTGATTATTGACAGTGTTATTATTATTTTGATTATTGTCATGATTTCTTATGCGGTTGTCCTGAATATCAAGTTGAAAGTCTTTCGTAATGCCCAGAATGAAATGGCGAATTTGGTCGGCAAGTTGAATGAGGCGATTTCACAGGCGCAGAAAGGCGTTGATGCCTTGAAAAACGCCGCGCAAACAGAAGAAGTCCGTCTTGAAAATCTGGTTACAAAATCACGGCTTCTGGCGGATGAGCTGGAAATTATAATACAAAGCGGCTCAAGTCTGGCGGATCGGATTGAGCGCGGCCTGATACCAGCAGAAAATACTGCGCTACAGAATTTTGATGCAGACGATCATTTTGATGAGGGCCGTTCTGATGAAAAAATGCATGATGAAGAAGATAATGAAATGTTGGAGACACTAAAAAAAGTCAGGTAGCTGTGCTTTTTATCAAGTTTATCCAAGGTTATTTTAGGCCAAAGGAAAGAATATGTTGAAGAAATTCCGGTTGATACCGCTGGCTATTATTCTAATGTCGATGGTGCTTGGGATCAAAATAGTTGATTTCACCTTTGGGGTGCAAAATGCCGTTGCGCAGGTCACTGAGCCTGAAACAGAAGATGCCCCGGCAGAGAATGAAGAAAATGCGAAGCAAGAAGATAATGATCAATCAGCTGTTGAGGCGGCCCCCATGCAGCTTAGCGGTATTCCAAGTCGGAAAGAAATAGAATATTTACAAAAACTCGCCGAACGCCGCCAGGAACTGGATCGGCGTGCAAGGGAAATGGATGATCGGGAAAAATTATTAGAGGCTGTTGAAAAACGTATTGTTGAGCGGACGGCTTCTCTGAAGAAAATCAAAGAGACCATAGAACTATTGCTTGCCAAACATGATGAAATAGAAAAAGCGCAGCTTGTAAGCCTCGTTAAAATGTATTCTGCGATGAAACCCAAAGAGGCCGCAGGCATATTCAACAGCCTTGATTCAGACGTCTTAATTTCAATCGTTGAAAATATGAAAGAGTCTAAAATGGGGGCTATTTTGGCTAAAATGAATATCAACAAGGCGAAAAAACTGACCACTGATCTTGCTGTCCGGAAACAATTGCCGAAAATTGACGGATGACCAGTTTCTTCTTATTTTAAAGGATTTACCTGCTATTAACCCCTGAAAGTTATAGTGGCTTACTTACCGTCTTGATCACATATAAGATAGTCCTAAAATGAAGAGGTAACAATGCACTTAAATACGGTTTCACTAGAAGACAGGATCGAAAGTATTCGGGAAAAACTGGGTGATAAGGTTGATGTCAGCGATGTCACCTCTATTGTCGGTGAAGTGATGGGGTCACTTGAGGGTGATTTTGATCTGAAAGAAGTCCATTTTCAGGACGAACTTCGCGAATTGCTGGGTTTCATCGAGAAAGCCAAGGCCGACTTGTCGAATATTCAGCCAAAACATCTTAGTGAGAATGAAATCCCCGAGGCGAGCAATCAATTGGGACAGGTCGTTGATGCGACGGAGGAGGCCGCGACAAAAATCATGGATTCCGCCGAAGAAATTTCCGAATTGGCCATGACCCTTGAAGGGGAGGTTGCGGATAAACTTATGACGATTTCCACCAATATCTTTGAAGCCTCCAGCTTTCAGGATATTACCGGGCAGCGTATGAATAAGGTGGTAAAAACATTAAATTTTCTGGAAGAAAAGCTGTCGCAACTTGCCACGGCCATTGGGGATACTGATTCTCACCTTACCCATGAAAAAAATGATGATTCCGAGAATTTAGAAAATGATAAAAACTTACTTCAAGGCCCACAATGTAAGGTGACGGCTAATGATCAGGATTCTATTGACGCCCTATTCGATAGCTTTGATTGATTCCGTGGGTCGTATTGTGTAGGCTTTGAAATATTATGGTTAATTTTTACGTCTTTCAGATATGCCCGAAAGATTATCTGGCAGACTATCCGCCCAAATACTCAATAACAGAATATCCGGTAAGATACCCTAAAAAATGAGCGATATTATTGGCAATATAGGGGCGCCGACCCCCTTAGAAGCAAAAAAGAAAAAATCTGATGATACAACGGGACTTTTTGTTTCTTTATATTTGATTGTTTTGGCATTCTTTGTGGTCATGAATTCAATTTCAAATCAGGATCAGAATAAAGTTGACGCCGCAACAGAAAGTGTGACGCGGGCTTTTAAAAACCCTTTTGAACCTGAAGCTGATTTTGTTGATGTCGCGGCAAATGAAGAGGCGGTGACGCCCAATGACGAATTTCATGACCAGATACTTGGTGTGTTTGCTTCGCTCGTAGGGTTTGACGGAAAATTTGCGACTAAGGGCGGTGATGTCGTCAGGGTGCAATTTAATCCAAATGATTTATTTATGGATAATTCCAGTGAATTTCAGCCTAATCAACAGCCGTTCCTGAAACAATTATCTTTTTTCCTTGCCGGCGGACGCAGCAGTGAGAGACGGGAAATTAATTTCGTTATTTCTTCTGGCATGAGCTTGCCCCAAGGGCCAAGATATTGGCAGGATTTGACTATTCTCAGGGCAGGCGCTTTTGTCCATAAGTTAACCCAAATGAATGTGGCAGAGAATCAAATGTCCATTGGGGTTGTGAAAGGCCCAAAAGAGCAAGTGACGTTAACCTTTCATAACAGGGAGGTAAAGACCTCTGTTCAGGGTCTTGCAGACCATGAAACAAAAAAACGGCCTAAAGATTCTTTAAACGAACAATCCGGACAAGACCAATCCGGACAAGACCTGTTGATACAGGATGTGCCGGATCGCACACCCCGCCAACCCATCACGGATAATAATGATCAGGGGACGCAATAATGAATTTTGATTCTGGTTTTGATTCTGGCAATGCAGCACCCGAAGGCCCATCAGACAGCTGGCTGATCATTTTTTCAGATCTCCTGGCGCTTTTGTTGACTTTTTTTGTTTTATTATTTTCAATGAGTTCCGTCCAAATTTCCAAATGGGAAGCCATTGTTGAATCCTTGAGCGAGAATCTTAATCCAAGCCGGGCGCAAATACAGGAAGTCGACTGGCAGAATATTGAAGCGGCCATGGTGCCGCAAAAAGAAGCGCTTAGTCTGGAATATTTGAAAAAAATCTTTGTTGATAAACTTCAATATGATCTTATTTTAAGGCGCAGCAGCGTATATGTTTTAGATGACCGCCTTGTGATCACTTTGCCGGCCGATTTGATATTTGAGTCTGGTCAGTCCAGATTTTCCGGGGATGCCTATAAATCAATGCAGGAGCTGGGGGCGGCACTGCAATCTATTCAGAATAAAATTACGGTTGTGGGGCATACGGATCTGGAACCGACAAGTGGACGATTTTATCCAACCAATTGGGAATTGTCTTTGGTGCGGGCCATATCTGTCGCGCAACTGATTGAACAAGCAGGCTATACGCAAAATATTGAGATTTTTGGCAACGGGGCATCGCGTTTCGATGATCTGGATGAGAATATTCCGCTTAATGAAAGATATTTACTGGCCCGCCGTGTGGATATAATCATCCACCGGGAGGACAGGGGTCAGCCAGAGGATATTTATGAGAAAAAAACGACCCAATATTAATGAAGCAAATAGATTATGAGTAATCGCATGAGTGCATTAAGCTTGATCATTGTTGTCATTGCGGCTTTTGGCAGCATTATACCGGCCTTGGCGCAGGAGTCTGTACCGGCTCTGGTGCCGGAGTCTGTAAATGTGCGGTTCGCTAATCATCCAACTTTTAGCCGGATGGTTTTTGATTGGCAGGAAAATGTAGATTATAGGCCGCATCTGGCGGAGGGTAAGCTCGAAATAACTTTTCAAAAGGCCGCAACACCAAACCTGAGCGGCCTGATGAGCCACCCGATTAATTTATTGACTGATCCTGAATACCGGATTGATGGCGGCAATTTAATTGTCAGCTTTACGTTGACTGAACCCGCTAAGCTCAAGCATTTCAGGCTTGATACCAAAATCGTTTTTGATATTTCCTTTGATATCTCTGGCGATAATTCAGGGTCAATATCTCCCCGGCAACAAGCGGCACAGAATAGGGAATTAACGCCGCCTTCTGCAAATGATGCAGATAATTCATCGGCGCGGATTCGCACATCAACCACGCAACCTGAAAATGGCCCTTTAAAATTGGTGATTAACAATGTGTGGGATAATATAAGGTTGAGTTATCAGTGGCATGAAGATGTTCGGGCCGCAGCCTTCATTCGCCATAATCTTCTCTGGGTTGTCTTTGAGGGCAAGAAAATAGTGGATCAAAAAAATCTGAACCGGTTTCTTGGGTTACGGATAATATCCGCGCGGCAGATTGAACATCCGACAATGACCGTATTATTATATGAAGTCACCCCGGGGCAGAATGTCAAAGTTCAAAAAATAGATCGGGCATGGCATATTGATCTGAAGAATACCGCCACCCAACCGGCCCGCTTAATTTCCGGCAGCAATCAACGAGCTAGCGGCAACAGAGGGGAAAATTTCTTCTATTCTGTGGAGAATGCCGGGCAGGCCTTAATCATTGAAGACCCGGTTATCGGGGATGAATTGGCCATTGTGCCGGTCATGCTTTCATCGCAGGGCGTATTAGAGGGACAAAAATTTGCAGAATTCCAGTCATTGGCGACGGCGCAAGGGATAGCCGTTCAATTAATCGCGGATAATTTGAGCATAAATAGCTATCGAACCGGCGTTAGTGTTGCTGCTAAAGAAGGGGCCAAACAGGGATTAGCCCTTTCACGCAGCCTGCTTTCCGGAAAACTCGGGGTGATAACTGAGGCAGAAGGCGATGCTGCGGGGACAAAACTCGTTGATTTCGCGGAATGGAAAAAAGGCCCGTTAGAGGGGGAAGATTATCATGTTAATAAACATGAATTTCTTTATATGCTGGCCAATTCAACAGATACCAACCGAAATGAAATCCGATGGAGACTGGCCAGATTTTATCTTGCCAATGGACGCAGCAGAGAAGCGTTTGGTGTATTGAATGTGATGTTGGATGAAGACTCCAGACTTATTGATAATCCTGAGTTCAGGACAGTTCTTGCCGTGACCAATATAAAAATGCGCCGTTACGAAGAAGGGGAAAAACTTCTGAATCATAAGGCTCTTATGGCTGAAGAGGATGCTTTCTTATGGAGTGCCGTGGCAAATAGTGCCCTGGGCCATCATGAACGGGCGTTTAAAAATTATAAAAAGGGCGCAGACAGTCTTGCGCGGCAAGACCCTCAAAACCAAGTTATATTCTTACTTGCGGCAATTCGTTCGGCCTATGTTGTCGGGGATAAAAGCTTCATAGAGTTTGGTTTGTCATTTTTGAGAGGCCTGCCCCTTACGGCGGCCCAATATACAGAAGTGGATTATTGGCAAGCGCTTCTGGCGCGGGATAACGGTGATATTCTGCAAGCCGAAGAGATGCTGAGGGGTCTTGTCAAGGCCGGCGTAAGGCAAACGGCAGCATGGGCAAAGCTGGATCTGATTAATATGGATTTCGAAGCTAAGAAAATTGATAGTATCGAGGCGATTGATCAATTGGAAAAGCTGCGTTTTTCCTGGCGGGGGGATGAATTTGAATTAGGGTTGCTGTCCCGGCTTGGGGATCTTTATGTTGAACAGAATGATTTTAATACCGGCCTTCAAACCCTAAGGCTCGCGGTTACTTTTTTTGAGGGATCACCTAAAACTGCCGCATTAACCCATCAAATGAATCGCATCTATAGTGATTTATTTTTGAATGGCGGTGCGTCGGTCATGAACCCGATAAAGGCCGTGGCCCTTTATTCTGAGTTTCGGGAGCTTATTCCTCTGGGCAATGACGGTGACAATATGACCAGAAGGCTGGCGGACAGGCTCGTGTCATTGGATTTGCTTGAAGAAGCCGCGGCATTATTGAACCATCAGGTAAAATTTCGCCTTAAAGGGGGGGCGCAATCGGTTGTTGCGGAGCGCTTGGCCATGATTTACATGCTGGATTCAAAACCGGATATGGCCATGGGGATTCTAAGAGCAACCCGGGATTCGCAAATTCCGGATGATATTATCCTGCGCCGGAATATGATCGAAGCCCGGGCCTTGATTGAGCTGGGCCGATATGAAGAAGCCGAAGTTATGCTCGAAGAATATAAAACCGAAGAAGCCGACGAGTTACGCGCCGATATATATTGGAAATCTGAAAATTGGGATAAATATATCAGGCTGGGCAATCAAATGTTGGGCAAGCGTTATCAGGATGATACACAGCTTAGCCCGCAAGAAAGGCTTGCTGTTTTGCGCCTTTCGGTGGCCTATGTCATAAATAATGATAAAGAGGGGGTGAAGGCGCTGCGTAATAAATATAAAGTTCATATGGATAATGGCCTTTACGGCGATACCTTTGAAGTGATTACGGCAGAAAAACAATTGGCAGATATTGATGTGCGCCGCCTGACAAGATCTATTGCAAGCGTATCAAAGCTGGAAGTCTTCATGGAATCCTATAAGGCGGAATTCACAAAAGATATTGTCCAGAATTAAAGCCCAAAATTAAACATAGAATTTATAACCGCGTGAATTCAGGGCCCCATAGTGTTTTTATGGGGCTGCGCTATCCGGGCAGGGGGCCCTGATTGAAACTTTGAATCAGACTGCCAGCCACAAGATGCCACCCGTCAACCAAAACAAAGAATATCAGCTTGAAAGGCAGTGAGATCATTACGGGCGGCAACATCATCATCCCCATGGACATCAATATGGAAGCAACAACAAGGTCAATGATGATGAAAGGCACAAATAATAAAAAACCAATTTCAAAGGCCCGCCTTAGCTCGCTGATGATAAAGGCCGGCACCAAAATCTGGAATGGGGTATCCGCTTGCGTTGCCGGCGGCGGCGTTTCCGATAAATCCAGAAACAGCAGGAGATCTTTTTCCCGGACGTGTTTCATCATAAAGCTATGAAATGGTGCCGTGGTCTTGTCAAAGGCCTCTTCTTCAGAAATCTGTTCGGCCACCAGGGGGGCTATGCCGTTGTCATAGGCCTCTTTGATCGTCGGGGCCATGATGAATGCTGTCATGAAAAGCGCCAGACTAACCAGCACCACATTGGGCGGCGTTTGCTGGGTTCCCATTGCGCTTCTGAGCAGGGAAAATACAATAACGATACGGGTAAATGAGGTGACAACGATGATGATGGCCGGTGCGAGGCTCAAAACCGTCATCAGCATTAATAATTGTATAATGCGGCCGGAAAGTGCGCCTTCCTCTCCCATATTCAGAGAGAATTCCTGCCCAAAAGCCGCCGGACTGCTGATGAGGAAAATCAGAAAAAAACTGCTTAACGATGTGGCAAATAGGCCTAAGGTTATTTTATGGTTTTTGATAAATTTCATCATGAATTTTCAGTTCTGTTCCCAATATTGTTTGACATATTTCTTGTTGTTTTATATGGATTTTTTTGAATATTCTGTTCAATGATAATATCCCGGTCCAACCCGAGCATGATAAGATGTTCAACGTCATCTCTGCGGATGATCATGAGCTTCCTTCGGGCGTCAACGGGTAAAATCTCAACGATATTAAGGCGTTTGTTCTGGGTCTTTGCAGAGCCCGTTGTTACGCGGGCCATTAAACCCAATTTCTTGGCACCGTAAGCAATGATCAAAATCAAAGCGAGGACAAACATCAAGGCGAGAATATATTGGAAATATGCACTTACTTCCATGGCGGGGGCTTTCTGATAATGGTTTGCGATGTCAAATTTTGTCTTCCTTTGGGGCGTTGTTATCTCTATTCTGATTTTCTTTCAGGCGAATATTTTCATTATATAGATGGCTTAATATTTCCGAAACAGGCTGCAATGCTTTGAGGGGAATATGGCTGTCGACATCAAAAGTAGATAGAATTTCCACCAATTCCTCATCTGTTCTGACTTTCACATCATTTTCAAAAGCAATTTTCAGAATTTTTTCGGCATTCTTGCCTGTACCAATAGCCGTGATTCGCGGAATATCAGTATGTTTGCCATCTCCTTTGAGGGCAACGGCTTTTGGCGTGGTTGGGGTGGTTTCTTCGTTCATTGCCATCAGATGCTAAATAATCCGGTTAAGTATAAAATCTTTAAAGCTGTGATAATAGTCACAGCTACCCCATAATGTCAGCTAAATTTTAAGCTATTGAATTTATTTATCTAATAGGGAATATTGTATATTATCCTATAATATTAACAAAATGTTAATTTTCCGTCTCCACAATAGGATAAATATGGTGTATGCTTAAAATTAATAAGCATTCTAATAAACTTTAGCCTAATCTGTATGGTATATGATATTTAGGATAAAATAAAATGGACCTGAAATCTATTTCACTTTTCAGTTCTTTAAGTCAGAAAATGGACTGGCTCACAGAACGGCAAAAGGTCCTGGCACAGAATATTGCCAACGCCAACACTCCGGGCTATAGCCCAAGGGATCTGAAGAAAGTCAGTTTCAAGGCACAATTGGACCAAACAAATGCAACCGGTGGCTTGTCTATGCAAACATCGCAGCAAGGACATATGCTTGGGGCAGGCGCACCTGTAAGCCGGTTTGAAATCAAGGAACAGGATTCGCATATTGCCGTGAGGGCGCCGGATGGTAACGCGGTTGTTCTTGAAGATGAACTGATTAAAATGGCTGATACACAGATGGAATATGCCACGGCGGTTAATTTATACCGTAAACATGTCGGCATGTTAAAACTGGCTCTTGGCAAAAGAGCGTAACCCTAAAAGACGATAGCGAGAAGGTGTGTTTTAAAAATGGATCTATCCAAGGCAATGATGATTTCAGCAGCGGGCATGAAGGCGCAAGGCACACGTATGCGCGTTATTTCCGAGAATATAGCGAATGCCAAGTCTGCTGCCCTATCACCGGATTCTGACCCTTACCGGCGTAAAGTCGTCACCTTTAGTAACGAAGTGGATCGGGAACTTGGCTTTTCCAGAGTGAAAGTCAATAAAGTTACTCTTGATCAGTCTGATTTTGGCATGCGGTTTGAGCCGGGTCATCCTGCCGCGGATGAGAATGGTTATATCAAGACCCCGAATGTGAATGGCCTCATAGAAGCCATGGATATGAAACAATCGCAAAGATCTTATGAAGCGAACCTCAATGCTATTGAAGTATCAAAGAAAATGATGATGCGGACTCTTGACTTATTGAGATAAAATAATTTATTGAGGCCAAAATTCGGCCAGTTTCTGGCGCGTTTTGAGGAAAAAATGAATGGGAATTAAAAGATGAATATCAAAGCCATTGATGCCGCAAACGCTTACGCGAATGCTTTGAAGGGCCAGTCTGTTGGCAACGGCGTGGGTAAGATTGAGGGTATTTCCGGTATTAGTGCTGTGGGCGGTGAGGGCGCAGGGTCTTTTTCAGAAATATTGAAAGCCACGATCGGCAATACGGCAGATGCCGTAAAGACCAGTGAAAATACAGGTATCAAGGCGTTAAATGGTAATATGGATCTTGTGGATGTGGCAACATCTGTGCAAAATGCTGAAATTGTTCTTGAAACGGTGGTCGCTGTTCGTGATAAGGTGATTGCGGCTTATCAAGATATTATTAAAATGCCGATTTAATGATGAGTTTTGGCTAACGATGGAAAAAACGGGATGTTCCTCATTGTATTTTGGCTCTATATATTGCAATTTTTCCTATAGTATCACAGAAAGATCAGGCCATGAACGGGGCGGACGTACTAGAAATTGCTCAGGCAAGTATATGGGTCTTAATCAAGGTCGCCAGTCCTGTTATGTTCGTCGCGTTAGCCGTCGGACTTAGTATTGCCTTGGTTCAGGCTTTGACGCAGGTTCAGGAAATGACTTTGACATTTGTCCCTAAAATCATTGCCATTTTTGTCTCCCTGTTTATGCTTTTACCCTTCATGGGACAAACAATATCAGACTTGATGGCGCTAATCGTGGAACGGATTATAGGTATTGGTTGATCTTTTACCTACTGAGATATTTGCATTTCTTCTCGTTTTTTCGCGGCTCGGGGCCATGTTTATGCTTTTGCCGGCCCTTGGTGAAACGGCCATTCCAATGCGTGTCAGGCTTGTTATGGCACTGGCCGTTACTTTTTTGATCTATACGCTGGTTAGCGCATCATTGCCGGGGATCCCTGCCTCACCCCTTATGTTGAGCCTGTTGATTATCATTGAAATTTTTATCGGCATTATGATTGGTACGGCGATTCGACTTCTGTTGAGCGCGCTTCATACGGCCGGCACGATCATTGCCATGCAGACAGGTCTGGCGATGGCGATGGCTTTTGACCCGGCCCAAGGCGCCCAAAGTGCCCTGATGTCCACCTTCCTGACCCTGATGGCTGTCGTGTTGATATTCACAACGAATATGCATTATATGATGATTGCCGCCATGCTTGACAGCTATAGTCTATTTCCGGTCGGCGCAGAAATCAACACAAGTGATTTTGCGGAAATCGTGATCCGTACGGTGGCGAATTCTTTTTTGATCGGCATTCAGATTGCCTCGCCTTTCATCGTATATGGATTGATTTTTAATGTGGGACTAGGCATTGTCGCCCGTCTTATGCCGCAGCTTCAGGTATTCTTCATTGCTATGCCGTTGAATATTCTGATTGGCTTTATGATTCTTGCCATTGTGTTGCCGGCGGGTATGATGTGGTTCTTACAGAATATGGAAAGCAGCCTTGGCGCTTTTCTTATAGCAAGGTAGGTGCGATGGCAGACGATCAGGATGAGTCCCAAAAAACCGAGGAACCCACGGACAAAAAGCTGCAGGATGCCCATAAAAAGGGTGAAGTGGCCAAGAGTCAGGAAATTCGTCATTGGTTTATCCTGTTTTCCGTAACCGTTATTATCCTGATCTCTGCAAAATCGAGTATGGCGGGAATACGAGAAATTCTGGGGGGCATCTTCTCATCCTCTTATCGTGTGCAAATGGATACAGGGAGCCTTCAGGATTTTGCAGAAGAAATTCTCAGCGGTGTTTTCTCTTATATGATTTTACCGATCATTATTATTATGGTTGGGGCCGTTCTTGGGGCCGTCGTCCAGCATGCCCCCGTATTGACCGCAGAAAAAATAAAACCAAAATTAAATAAAATCTCACCGCTTGCCGGCCTTAAGAGACTGTTTTCTCTGCAGAATTTTGTTGAGATAACCAAATCAATTCTGAAAATCATCATTGTCGGCTGTGTTGTTGTGTTGTTGGTGTGGCCGGAACGTGAACGTCTTGAACAGATGGTATCCACGGATCCTGCTGATATGGCAGATCTTATTTATATTTTGGTATTGCGAATTTTTGGCGGCGTGGTGGCGGTTATGGCGGTCATAGCCGGCCTTGATTTCTTGTTTCAGAAGTTTGAATTCACTAAAAAAATGCGGATGAGCAAACAGGAAATAAAAGATGAAATGAAACAAACCGACGGCGACCCTCATGTGAAGGCGAGATTACGGCAAATTCGTCTGGAACGCGCCCGAACCCGCATGATGGCCGCTGTGCCAGAGGCAGATGTTGTGGTGACAAACCCCACGCATTTTTCCGTTGCTTTGAAATATGATCACTTGAAAATGCAAGTACCAACAGTCATTGCCAAAGGGGCAGACCATATTGCCCTGAAGATCCGCGAAGTGGCCAGAGAGAATAATATCCCCATTCTGGAGAATCCGCCGCTTGCCCGTGCCTTATTTGCAACGGTAGAGGTGGGCGAAGAAATTAATGAACCGCAATATAAGGCCGTGGCCGAAGTGGTCGGATATATTATGCGCCTGAAAAAGGGCCAGGCCGCGACCTATGCGCCGACAGAGACATGATTTGAGTGAAGAAGCAGTATTTAAAAACATGTGAATAGCCTGATCCGATTGTAAAAATTTGAGAAAAGCAGAAATGAGATATTGAGGCCGGACCCATTTTGAATATAGTGGTGACAAAGAATATGGGAAAATACGACGATGAATAAAATTGGCCAAATAAAAGTTATTGACTATGCTTTCCTGATTGCCATCGGGGGTATAGGGATTATGGTATCAATGGCCTGCCTCATATTCGCTGCGGCGACCGGCCTTAACACTGCGGGATATTATCTGGCGGCCTTTAGCCTTGCCATAAGTGCATTTATCATTGGAAAAATTCTGTATAGCGGCTTTCAGGATTCGCGGATATTACCTGAATCTCTTGCGGCATCTCTTGCCGTATCACATATAGAAAAGCCGCATGTGGTGACGTCCCTGAAGGGGGAGATGATTCATGGTAACTTGCCGTATCGTACTTTTCTTAAAGAAAATTTGAGCAAAGAAAATCAGGGGCCGCTTGAGCTTATGGATGCCGGGCAAAAGAAAATAATGAAACCTGTCCTTGCTGCGCTGGCGATAGGGGCAGAAGAGACCAGAATAGTCCCGCTGATCTCAGAAGAGGGTGAAAAAAAATATGCCGAGGTGAAATTGAACCGGCATAGCGACCATGAAGATTGTATCGGCTGGACATTTTCAAGCTCGACCTCGGAAGTTCAGGCCGACGTCGATCATTATGGTGACAAAGAATTTAATCTGGACCAGCTAGGCCGTTTTTTGGATTGCAGTGACAGTGGACTTATCGCCCTGTCTGAAGACGGGCAGGTCATTTATGGCAATGATATTCTGCTTCACTGGCTGACGGGGCAATCGGCAGAGGATTTACAGTTGCCGCGCCCTTTTACGGATTTTTGTGCTGTTGCTCCGCCGCAGCTAAATGGACAGATACAAGTGAAAACACTGTCCGCAGAAGATATTCTGCTGGAATTTCTGCCCGTTGAGGCCATATTGGGGGATTATAAGAAACAAGACCTTAATCATGTTGGTTTTGCAGGTAACTTTAATGGCAAAATAGGGGCAATATATCAGGTGTTCTCCTGTCAGGCCGAGGCCATTGGAAAAGAGGCCGGCGCGGAGAATATCAATATTGATAAATTCTTCCGGGAATCCCCGATTGGTATTGCCATCGTTACAGAACAGGGCGATGTTCTGGAAAGGAATAGTGTTTTTCGCGAATATATTCAGGAATTAGATATTAAAAATACCCGCAGCCTGAAACATATAATTGACCCTGATGAATATAAAGAATTTTACGACAATATAAAGAAGACCCTCAGCACGGGCCATGCCAGCTCGTTTGTCGATATCGGCTTTCAGGGCAAGGGCGAAAAGCATGGTCAGATTTATATTACCCGCCTTCATAAGTTTGATGATCATGACAAGGTTGTTATTCTGTATTTGATTGATACGACGGAACAGAAAAACCTGGAGTTACAATTCGCTCAATCCCAGAAAATGCAGGCCGTGGGGCAGCTTGCCGGGGGGATTGCTCATGACTTTAATAATCTGCTCACGGCAATCATTGGCTTCAGTGATTTGCTTCTTGTGCGTCATGGGCCGGGAGACCAGTCTTTTTCGGATATTATTCAGGTCAAGCAAAATGCCAATCGCGCGGCAAATCTTGTGCGGCAGTTGCTCGCCTTTTCCCGGCAGCAAACATTACGGCCCAAGGTGCTCCTTATTACCGATGTTCTGGCGGAACTCGCCAACCTGCTTCGGCGGCTGATTGGTGATAATATTACGTTGGAAATGACCCATGGTCGCAAATTGGGACATGTTAAGGTGGATCAGGGACAGATGGAACAGGTGATCATTAACCTGTGCGTCAATGCCCGTGATTCTATGAATGACACGGGAAAGATTTCCATTCGAACGCGAAATATTCATTTAAAGGAATCAAAAATATTAAATAAGCGCTATCAGGTCATGCCGCCCAATGAATACGTGCTTCTGGAGGTGGAAGATACGGGCTGCGGTATTGCCAAGGAGCATATGGGCAAAATTTTCGAACCTTTTTTCAGTACAAAAGAAGTGGGCAAGGGCACCGGCCTTGGCTTGTCAACAGTTTACGGCATTGTCAAACAGACGGGTGGCTTTGTTTTTCCTACCAGCGAGATCGATAAGGGGACAATCTTCAGTATTTATTTGCCGGTTCATCAGGAAAGCTCAAAAGATGAAGTGGAAGTTAAAGAGGCCATTGAAGAAAAGGCGACAGTGGACCTTACGGGCAAAGGCACAATATTGCTGGTAGAGGATGAGGATGCCGTCAGAATGTTCGCCTCAAGAGCGCTTAAAAACAAGGGCTATAATGTCTATGAAGCCAACAGCGGGGAAGCGGCGCTTATTTTGTTTGAAAAGATTGAAAGTGAGCTTGATTTGCTGATTAGCGATGTGGTGATGCCGATTATGGATGGCCCGACATTGGTTCGAAAAATTCGCGAAACAAATCGTAAGCTAAAAGTGATTTTTATCTCCGGATATGCTGAAGACGCCTTTGAAAAGACCCCCGGCGAAGATGATTTCTATTTTTTACCAAAACCCTTCAGTCTCAAGCAATTGGCAGAGCAGGTTAAAGAAGTTCTTGATGGGGCCTGATTCATATGAATCAGGCTATTGTCAGAAGGACGCAAAGGGTAATTTAAAATAAATTTATAAGAACATATCGGGCCCATTGCAAATATTATCTTTATATTACAATAGGTTAAAAATGTTCTTGCCAAAAAGAACAAAATGTGTACATTTGTCTGTGATTGAAACCTTCAACTGACTATGGGATATAAAGGAGACAAATGATGTCAGCAGCACAATTAAAACTCGTGGGACAGAGAAGTATGGATAAGCAAAAGGCCTTAGATGCCGCATTAAGTCAAATTGAAAGAGCATTCGGCAAAGGCTCCATTATGAAGCTTGGCAAGGGGGCCGCAATGGAGGTAGAGGCCGTTTCAACAGGTTCTCTGGGGCTCGATATTGCGCTTGGAATAGGCGGCTTGCCAAAAGGCCGTGTGGTCGAAATTTATGGGCCGGAAAGCTCAGGAAAAACCACTTTGGCCCTTCATGTGGCTGCAGAAGTTCAGCGCCAAGGCGGCGTGGCCGCATTTGTTGATGCGGAGCATGCTCTTGATCCGGTATATGCGACAGCTTTGGGAATCGATATTGATGAACTTTTGATTTCACAGCCTGATACGGGGGAACAAGCCCTTGAAATCACCGATACGCTGGTCCGATCTGGTGCTGTGGATGTGCTGATCATAGATAGTGTGGCGGCGCTGACACCGCGCGCGGAACTTGAAGGTGAAATGGGCGACACACATGTGGGATTGCAGGCACGCCTGATGTCACAAGCCCTTCGTAAGCTCACGGCATCAATTTCCAAATCGAAATGTATGGTCATTTTTATCAATCAAATTCGCATGAAAATCGGGGTTATGTATGGCAGCCCCGAAACAACGGCTGGCGGCAATGCGCTGAAATTTTATTCTTCCGTTCGGTTGGATATTCGCCGTATTGGCGCCATCAAGGAAAAAGAAGAAATTGTGGGTAATCAAACCCGTGTGAAAGTTGTAAAAAATAAAGTCGCGCCGCCGTTTAAAATGGTTGAATTTGATATCATGTATGGCCGGGGCATCTCCAAAAATGGGGAACTTATTGATCTTGGCGTGAAGGCTGGTGTGGTAGAAAAATCAGGCTCCTGGTATTCTTATGATAGCCAGCGGATTGGTCAGGGCCGGGAAAATTCCAAGCGGTTCCTGCAGGACAATCCGGAATTAGCCGCGAAACTTGAAAATCATATTCGCAAGAACGAAGGCGTTCTGGATGAGGTGATGTTGAAAGAAGGTATTGGCCGCCCTAAAGATGGTGAAGCGGACGACAGTTGATCTGCTAACTTATATAAACCTAATAACCCTACTGCCCAACTATGAATGGACGCTTTGCAAGGCGTCCATTTTTTTATTTACGCATATGACGCAGGGGGACTATTTTTATAATAGATTGCCCCTGACCCTAGACAGGGGCAGGTGCAACCGCTAAAACTTTAAAGTTAAAGGACATAATTGTCTTATGTGGATTGGAAAGGGTATTGGTAGATGAAGGGTACGAACGAAATCCGAAAGATTTTTTTGGATTATTTTGCAGGACAGGGGCATGAGATTGTGGCGAGTGGGCCGCTGGTGCCTCATAATGACCCGACTCTGATGTTTACCAATGCTGGTATGGTACCGTTTAAAAATGTTTTTATTGGTACGGAAACCCGCGTTATTAAAAAGGCTGCCTCCAGCCAGAAATGCGTTCGGGCAGGGGGAAAACATAATGACCTTGATAATGTCGGATATACCGCGCGCCATCACACATTCTTTGAAATGCTCGGTAATTTCTCTTTTGGGGATTATTTTAAAGAAGAAGCCATTTATCACGCATGGACATTGCTGACCAGGGAATATGGTATAGATCCTGCGCGTTTGATCGTGACGGTCTATCATGATGATGATGAGGCCTATAACCTGTGGAAGAAAATTTCAGGCCTTGGGGATGACCGGATTATTCGCATTGCCACATCTGATAATTTCTGGGCCATGGGGGATACGGGGCCATGCGGGCCATGTTCTGAAATTTTTTATGATCACGGCGATCATATTCCCGGCGGGCTGCCCGGCAGCGCTGATGAGGATGGCGACAGGTTTGTTGAAATCTGGAATCTGGTTTTCATGCAATATGATCAACAGGCGGACGGCACACGCATAAAATTGCCAAAGCCCTGCATAGATACGGGTATGGGGCTTGAGCGAATTGTTGCGGTATTGCAGGGCACACATGATAATTATGAAACCGATCTGTTTAAGACATTGATTGAAGCCTCCGCGAAATATAGCGGTGTCGAGGCCTATGGCGATAAAAATATCTCTCATAGGGTCATTGCAGATCACTTGCGATCAGCCTGTTTTTTGATTGCCGATGGGGTATTGCCGTCTAATGAAGGCCGCGGTTATGTCTTGCGGCGGATTATGCGGCGCGGCATGCGGCATGCGCATTTACTGGGATGCCGGGAACCTTTGATGTATCGACTGGTGCCAACGCTGCTGCAAGAAATGGGACAGGCCTTTCCTGAATTATTCAGAGCGAATGCCCTGATTACGGAAACGCTGAAGCTCGAAGAATTACGGTTCAAGAAGACTCTTGAGCGGGGGCTCAAGCTTTTGGAGGATGAGGTAAAAAAACTACCTGAGAAGGGCATTCTTGCTGGTAACGTGGCCTTTCGCCTTTATGATACCTATGGTTTCCCCCTTGACTTGACACAGGATGTACTTCGGGTGCAAAATCTGTCTGTTGATGAGGGTGGCTTTAAAACAGCCATGGAAAAACAAAAATCCGAAGCCCGCGCAGCATGGAAAGGCTCTGGCAGTGAAGCGACCGAAGCTATCTGGTTTGATGCCCTGGATGCTCATGGGGCGACGGAGTTTTTAGGCTATGGGGGAACGAGGGCAGAAGGTAAAATTCTCTTGATTCTTAAAAATGGCAAAGCGCAAGACACGGCGGTTGAAGGGGATGAAGTCGCTTTTCTGACCAACCAGACGCCTTTTTACGCTGAGTCAGGTGGCCAAATCGGTGATGTGGGAGCGATTGTGAATGTGACAAGCGGGGCGATGGCAACGATCACGGACACGGTGAAAAAATTGGGAAAATTACATGTCCATATGGCAAAAGTCACCAAGGGAAAATTCTCCTCTTCCGATATTATTGATATGAAAGTGGACAGCAGGCAACGTGACCATGTGCGGGGTAATCATTCTGCAACGCATCTTCTTCATGCAGCGTTGCGTAAACATTTGGGGGATCATGTAACCCAAAAAGGTTCAATGGTTTCTGCCGATCGGCTGCGGTTTGATTTTAGCCACAATAAGGCACTTACCTTAACCGAGAAGGCCTTGATTGAGAAACAGGTTAACCAGGTCATCCGGCAAAACAACCCTGTGGGAACCAAGCTTATGACGCCGGATGAAGCAATAGACGCGGGGGCCATGGCATTATTCGGCGAGAAATACGGTGATGAGGTTCGGGTCGTATCCATGGGGCATGAAGATCAGGATGCCCAAAATTATTCTCCCCAAAATTATTCTATAGAACTTTGCGGGGGAACGCATGTGGAGCGAACCGGTGATATTGGTTTATTCAAAATTATCTCGGAGGGGGCCGTGGCCTCGGGCGTGCGGCGTATAGAAGCCATAACAGGGGCCGCCGCAGGCGATTATGTGACGGAACAGGAAAATTATTTAAATCAAGCCGTTGCCCTATTGAAAACAACGCCGGTGCAATTACCGGAACGGCTCATGGCCTTGCTTGAAGAGCGTAAGGCGGCAGAAAAGGCAAATACGGAACTTCGTAAAAAACTAGCCATGGGCGGTGGGGCAGAGGGGGATGGTTCAGATATTAAAACCATTGGTAAAATTAAATTTATTGGGCGTATTCTGGATGGGATTCAGGCGAAAGACCTGCGCGGTATTGCTGATGAGGCTAAGCAGAAAATAGGCACAGGGGTTATTGCCCTGCTTACGGTGAATGATGGCAAGGCCAGCATTCTGACGGCTGTTACCGATGATTTGAAGGACAGTATCAGCGCCGTTGATCTGGTGCGGGCCGGAAGCATTGCCGTTGGCGGTAAGGGGGGTGGCGGGCGCCCTGATATGGCGCAGGCTGGCGGACCGGATGGGGCAAAGGCCGCAGGGGCCATTAAAGCAATTGAAGAAATTTTGGAGAAATTATAATTATAGGGCGCAATTCTATGGCTAAAATTCAGAGAACAAGACGCCGGAAAATATTTGAAGTTATCGAAATGGGCCTAAGCGGCAGCCGTGCGGCAAGTCTGTTTGATGGTTTTATGGTTGGTTTGATCATTCTGAATGTGGGGGCGGTGTCCGTGGAAACGGTACCAGAAATATCGGATCACTATCGTCATTTGTTGGTTACGTTTGAAATATTTTCTCTGATTATCTTTTCTGTTGAATATTTCTTACGTATCTGGGTTTGCGTTGAATATCGAACCAATCCGAATACAAAAAACAATATGGGGTTTCGCCTTCGCTTTATGGCATCGCCATTGATGCTGATTGATTTTCTGGCTGTTGCGCCGTCAATCTTGTTCGCGCTGGGCGTTGATCTGCGGTTATTGAGAATTTTCAGATTATTGCGGCTTTTTAAATTAATGCGTTATTCGCCGGCCCTTGCCTCATTGGGCAGTGTTTTATATTCCGAGCGCCGTGCCTTGCTGGCGACATTGATCATTATGCTGGGCCTGTCGTCATTCGCGGCAACTATAATGTATTATCTGGAACGTTATGTGCAACCGGAAGCCTTTGGCACCATTCCCGATGCTTTATGGTGGGCGTTGGCCACATTGACCACGGTTGGTTATGGGGATATTGTCCCGATCACCTGGGCGGGGCGCCTATTTGGCGGTATTGTAATGATTTTTGGTGTTTGCATGTATGCCTTGCCCATAGGCATTATTGCCTCTGGTTTTGCCAATGAAATCCATCAGCGGGATTTTGTCATTCGCTGGGGGCTGGTGGCCAATGTGCCGCTGTTTAACGGGCTGGATGCCAATCTTATTCGAGTCATCGCCAAGTATCTGCGCTCCCGTGTCGTGGAAAAGAACAGCCTTATTGCGGTGAAAGGACATCAGGCCGACAAAATGTATCTCATCGTGTCCGGTGAAGTGGCGCGAAAGGATGGGGCTGGAAAAATAATCCTGAAAGAAGGCGGCTTTTTCGGGGCAAAGTCGCTTATGGAAAAAACACATTATTCTGCCAGTTATATGGCTGTATCAAAATGCCATTTTTTTATTCTGGATGCCCGGGAATTTCATCATCTTCTGGATGAGAATCCGGCACTGAGGGAGCGTATAGAAGAGGCCTATGGCAATATACCGCACACAGATTACGGCCAGGCCTGTGATCCAGAGGAATTTCTATGTGAATAGACGTAAAAAATCCCGCACCCCGATCAAGAGGCGCGGGATAGATGAATTTAGAGCGAAAAAATTATGCCATCGCTTTTTGTAAATTTTCATCAATCTTGTCAAAGAATTGTTTCGATGTTAACCAGGCCTGATCAGGACCAACAAGAAGGGCCAGATCCTTGGTCATATAGCCCTGCTCAACAGTTTCAACACAGACGCGTTCCAATGTTTCAGAGAATTCTTTCAATGCGTCATTACCATCCAGTTTCGCGCGGTGGGTCAAGCCACCTGTCCACGCAAAGATAGAGGCGATGGGATTTGTGGAGGTTTCCTTGCCTTGTTGATGCATGCGGTAATGGCGGGTTACTGTGCCGTGGGCCGCTTCGGCTTCGACGATGGCACCGTCCGGCGTCATCAGCGCAGATGTCATCAGGCCAAGAGAGCCAAAGCCCTGGGCCACGGTGTCGGATTGAACGTCGCCATCATAATTTTTGCAGGCCCAGACGAATTTTCCGCTCCATTTCATGGCACAGGCGACCATATCGTCAATGAGGCGATGTTCATATGTGATGCCCGCATCTGCAAATTTTGTGGCAAATTCACTTTTGAAAATTTCTTCAAACAGGTCTTTAAACCGGCCATCATAGGCTTTCAGGATCGTATTCTTTGTACTTAAATAAACCGGCCAGCCGCGGTTTAAGCCATAATTCATGCAGGCCCTTGCAAAATCGCGGATACTTTCGTCAAGATTATACATGGCCATGGCAACCCCTGCGCCCGGGAAGTCAAAAACTTCGCGTTCTATGGTCTCACCGCCGTCCTCCGGAACAAATTTTATGGTCATTTTTCCGGCCCCCGGGACAAGAAAGTCAGTGGCACGATATTGATCACCAAAAGCATGACGGCCAATGACAATCGGGTCGGTCCAGCCGGGTACCAGACGCGGCACGTTGGAACATATGATAGGCTCACGAAATACCGTTCCCCCCAGAATATTGCGGATGGTGCCATTGGGCGAACGCCACATTTTTTTAAGGCCAAATTCTTCAACCCGCTCTTCGTCCGGCGTGATGGTTGCACATTTTACGCCAACGCCGTATTTAATGATGGCATTCGCAGCATCAATGGTAATCTGATCATCCGTTTCGTCACGTTTTTCGATACCAAGGTCGTAATATTTCAGATCTATATCCAGATAAGGATGAATGAGTTTATCTTTGATCCATGCCCAGATGATGCGAGTCATTTCATCGCCGTCAAGTTCGACAACAGGATTTTCTACTTTGATTTTAGCCATAATATGCCTTTATTGAATAACGGCACAAAATTCTTGTGCCTAGGTTAGCGGGTATTTGCAAGAGAAGAAATTTTTAACAAGATACTTCATTAATATTTTGGCGAAACTACCACTGCTTAGCCATAAAGTGAAGAGCAGAAACAAAAAAAACAACCTAAATCAGGGTGTTTTTTGTTTCCTGATCAATTTCTGGTAATGATTTTAGCAAGGGAACAACATCTTCTACGGTATCAACCACATAAAATAGATCACGGGTCTTGGCGCTGGTGAATTCTTCATGGATGAATTTATCAATGAGGGCCAAAAATGGCTGCCAGTAATTATCAACATTGACAATTATAATGGGCTTATTATGCAATTGTAATTGTTTCCATGTAATGACTTCGATGGTTTCATCCAGAGTGCCAATGCTGCCCGGAAGAGCAATGAAGGCGTCAGAATGGTCAAACATCATGCGTTTGCGTTCATGCATGTTATCGACAATGTAAAAATCTGTTGCCTCCTTCAGGCCAACCTCTTCTTCGTCAAGATGCCTTGGTATAATTCCGGTAACCTGCCCGCCCCCGCGCATAACGGCGTTGGCAATGACGCCCATTAATCCCACATTTCCCCCGCCATATACCAAACGAATTTTTTCTTGAGCCAGAATATCGCCAAAATTCGCTGCGATTTTTTTAAAATAATTATTTCGGCCAAACCGCGAGCCGCAATATACGCAAATAGAATTAATATGAGCCATTTAATCGTTGAATCCTTTTAAATTGATACTGACTTGGTAAATTGATGCTGATTTGAATCAGGAAGACTTGCTTTTTCTTATGGTCATAGTTTTGACAATTTTTAATTTTATTCATTCCCTATTCTACAACAAGTATGTTAAAGAAAAAATTATAAAAAAGGTTAAGCCTTAAAATACTACTGACATCGCCTCTCTTATGCAGTATATAGTTTTTCGCGCTTTTACAAAAATGATTTGGTAAGTAGTTGATAGAGCATCATTCAGAAAATTCGCAGAAAAGAGAAAAGAAGAGGTCGGACTGGGTCGTGCGCGGCAGCATTAGTCTGCTGGCACTGGTCGCCGCCTGCGCCGTCGTATGGATATTGTTTTTTGCGGATGATAAGGGTAATGAATTTTTTACGTCCAGTCCCCTGCAAGAAGAGGCCGCAGTAGAAAAGGACCGCGCCGGGCCGCCGCAAGGCCCTATCATACAAAAAACAATATTGCCGAGTTTTGATGTTGTACGGATCAGCCGAAATGGCACAGGTGTTATCGCGGGGCGCGCCGAACCCAATAGTGATATTTATATTTACGCTCATGGCAAGGAAATTGGTTCTGCGGTGGCAGACCGAAACGGTGAATGGGTACTCTTGTATGATGACCCGCTGCCTAACGGGCCGACCGAACTTAGCCTGAAATCAACAATGCCCGGCAAATTCGAGGTTTTTTCCAGTGATGTGGTCATCGTTGCCGTCCCCAGAAGAGATGAAGAACGGTTCAACGAAGATGAAAAAAATGGTGTTGTCGCCATATTAAGCCCGCGTACAGGCGGCGGCCCCACAAGAGTATTGCAAAAACCGCGTTTGGTAAATTTCGCCGAATTGACCAAGGGTCTTTCGTTGGATTCTCTGGACTATGATGAAAAGGCAAATGCGATTGTCTCCGGGTCAGCAATTAAAAATACGCGTCTGCGGATTTATCTGGACAATGATTTTATAGGTGAAGTAAGGGCATCGGATGAGGGGATTTGGACCTATTCTTTTGTTAAGGATCTTGGGTTTGAAGAACATATTATTCGTATTGACCAATTGCTCGAAGGGGATGATGTCGAAGTGCGTATTGAACAGCCGTTCATTCGCGGCGAAGCCCTTGACCCCCTGAAGGCCACAGGAGAGGTGATTGTGCGCCCCGGCAACAGCTTATGGCATATTGCGCGTAAACTTTATGGCTCAGGTTTCCATTATACGCTTATTTTCGGGGCGAATAAGAGCTTGATAAAAGATCCCGATTTGATTTATCCGGGACAAAAATTTACCCTGCCACAGGCGCCTGTTACGGAATGACTTCTGATTTAATTTGTGATGGCTTCCTGGGTTGATTTAAAATTCTCACGCATGTCAATCAAGGTGTAGGTGATGGCTTCCATGAGCCGTTTGGCATTCATAGGCCCGGTAAATTCGGTGAGCGAAACCATCTGTATCTGACTATTCACGGACAGATTGCAATCACCTTTGATGAAAGACGGCGTGAAAGTTGTCAGCAGATCTCTTCTGCGTGTTTTATCTTCTGAACTAAAGGGAATATAACCAAGGCTGGCGACCAGATTCATGGAAAATTTCCCGGGATTCTCTGAGCGTAATATTTGGCCGGAAAAATTAATATTCTGCCATGAGAAGGTAAAGCGTGACGGGAATTTGATCGCCACATCTGTCGTTTGAAGGGCCACATCATTCATTAATTCTTGCAAATCTATGGGAGGGGATTTCTCCATATCGTCTGTCTTTGTACTTTTATTCACTCTCGGCACATTAATTTCCCTATTGGCAGAATGTTTCCATATGGGGAATAATATTTAAAGAGACTTAAAAAACTGTAAATATGTCTCATATTCAGTATAGTTTTGATCATATGTATGACAAAAGACCAACAGGGAAGAAATATGGCACATGGCAAACCCTCTTATAATGCCGCAGATGAAGAAAATGACGGTGGCGCTAAAGAGAACCATTGGGAAACCATAAAGACCTTGTTGCCTTTCATATGGATGGCGGGACGGTGGGATCTCAGAACGCGAGTGATATTCGCCCTTGTTTTTCTCATAATCGCAAAATTGATCGGTATTTATGTCCCGTTTTTGTTCAAAGATGCCATTGATGCCTTGACAGGCGGCCCTGAGGGAAGCTTTAAGGCGGATATGGGGACAGTCGCGCTTGCGGTGCCCTTTGCCGTTATTTTTGGTTATGGGTTGGCGCGAATTTTAAGCCTGTTTTTTGGCGAACTACGTGATGCAGTATTTGCCAAGGTAGGCCAGAATGCCCTAAGGAATATCGCGCTCAGTACCTTTCGCCATTTGCATAACCTGTCGCTGAAATTTCATATGGAACGTAAAACCGGGGGGTTAAGCCGCGTTATTGAACGGGGCACGCGGGGGATTGATTTCCTGCTTCGATTTATGTTGTTCAATATTTTACCGACGTTGCTGGAGATATTGCTGATCACCATTGTTTTCTGGACCAAGTTTGGATTTTATTATGCATTGGTCACTTTTATCTGCCTGACGTCTTATGTTTTTTATACCATATCGATTACGGAATGGCGGTTGAAATTTCGCAGAGAAATGAACAGGCAAGACACCGAAGCCAACAGCAAGGCGGTTGATAGTCTGCTTAATTTTGAAACGGTAAAATATTTTACCAATGAAGAACATGAAGCCCGGCGTTATGATGTTGCCCTGGCAAAATATGAGTCGGCCTCGGTCAGGAGCCAGACGTCACTGGCTGTTCTGAACGTGGGGCAAAGTGTGATCATTTCAACTGGCCTTGTGATCGTGTTGTTGATGGCTGCAAAAGGGGTGATTGAGGGTCAATTTACGATTGGTGAATTTGTTTTGATTAATTCTTTGCTGATCCAGATATATATGCCGCTTAATTTCCTTGGCATGGTTTATCGGGAAATAAAGCAATCTCTTGTTGATATGGAAAAAATGTTCGGCATGATCCGAAAGAAATCAGACGTCATGGATGCGCCGGATGCAAAGAGCCTTGTCATTAACGGCGGGGAAGTTGAATTTGACAAAGTCTCCTTTCATTATGATGAAGCAAGGCCCATATTAAAGAATATTTCCTTTAAGGTTGCCGCCGGCACAACCACAGCAATCGTGGGGGCCAGCGGCGCGGGCAAGTCAACTATCTCAAGGATTCTATTTCGTTTCTATGATGTGACGTCGGGAAGAATTCTGATTGATGGTCAGGATATTCGTCAGGTTAGCCAAAAAACTTTGCGCCGCCAAATTGGTGTTGTGCCTCAGGATACCGTTCTTTTTAATGATACGATCGGTTATAATATTCAATATGGCCGCCCGGATGCGACGGATAAGGATGTGGAAAATGCGGCAAAACATGCGCAGATACATGATTTTATTATGAGTCTTCCGGATCAATATGACAGCGAGGTTGGCGAGCGGGGCCTGAAACTGTCCGGCGGGGAGAAGCAGCGGGTTGCCATTGCGCGAACCATCCTGAAGGATCCGGCAATATTATTATTGGATGAGGCGACATCGGCGCTTGATAGTCATACGGAGCTTGATATTCAAATGGCTCTGGAGGAAATTTCCAAGAGCCGGACAACGATTGTTATTGCCCATAGATTATCGACTATTGTTAATGCGAATGAGATAATCGTACTGGAAAAGGGGGAAATTATTGAACGGGGGCGTCATGATGATCTTCTGGAACAAAGGGGGGTTTATTACAGTATGTGGCAGAAACAGAAAGAAGCCTCTGAAGTTATGCAGAAATTAGCAGAGCTGGATGAGTTTAATACGGATTTTGATAAAAAGATTTGATGGTTATCGCAGACTGCTTTACAAATGATTTGTGAGGAAAAAAATGGACAAAATTATGGATAAAATATCACCGCTTTTAGGCTATTTCCACCGGGAAGGGCATAAATTCATTTTGGGTTTTGGGGCCGTTACCATACTTTTCTATTTATTGGGTCTGGATATTTTGGGCGTTATTGGTCTGATATTGACCATCTGGTGTGCCTATTTTTTCCGCGATCCAGAACGGGTGACGCCGGTAAAGGCAGGATTGGTTATCAGCCCGGCGGACGGTGTTGTACAATCTGTCTGTATGGCCGTACCGCCTCAGGAACTGGAGCTTGGCGATGAACTGCGCACGCGCGTCAGTGTTTTTATGAATGTCTTCGATGTGCATGTGAACCGCGTTCCGATTGATGGCATGATCATAAAACAGGTTTATACGCCGGGTAAATTCCTTAATGCCTCTCTTGAAAAAGCCAGCGTGGATAACGAACGGCATTCTCTTTTGCTCAAAGCCTCTTCCGGCAAGCAATATGCCTTTGTCCAGATCGCAGGTCTGGTCGCGCGGCGCATTCTTTGTTGGGCTGAAGATGGCAAGGAATATAAGGCAGGTGAAAGATTTGGCTTAATTCGATTTGGCAGCCGTGTGGATATTTATTTGCCTAAAGGCGTTCATTCCATGGTTTGTGTCGGCCAGCGTGCCGTAGCCGGAGAGACCATCATTGCCAACGAGAAAACCAAAGAGAATGACCGCGAAGGTGAAATCCGCTAGGGCCAAATAATTGAGTCTCAGCCACAGGAATATAATATGCCTAATTTAAATGATCATCATTTATTCCCGCTGCGCAGTCTTGTGCCGAATGCCATAACGGTGTTGGCCATATGCGCCGGCATGTCGGCCATCAGATTTGCTATTCTTGGTCGTTGGGAAGGGGCGGTTCTTGCGGTTCTTATCGCGGGCGTATTGGATGGTTTGGATGGCCGAATGGCAAGGTTGCTGAAGGGGGCTTCCAAATTTGGTGCGGAATTGGATTCCCTGTCTGATATTGTCAGTTTTGGTGTGGCACCGGCGGTCATTTTATATTCCTGGGTCTTGATGGATGTGAAGGGGGTTGGCTGGTTGCTTGCCCTTATCTATACGACATCAATGGCCTTAAGGCTCGCGCGGTTTAACACCATGAGCCACGACGAAGACGCCAATAAAGAGGAAAAAAGGGATTATTTCGCGGGTATCCCCGCGCCGGCTGCGGCAGCGCTCGCGCTATGGCCAATGATTTTATACTTTTTAACGGATATTGAATTCTTCCGGAATCCCATTTTTTGTGTGATTTACCTTGGGTGCATTTCCGCATTGACTATAAGCAGTGTGCCGACTTTTTCTTTTAAGAGGCTGAGCATTAAAAGAAAATATGTCTTATTCTATTTACTGGGGATTTCGATTTTTGCAACATTGCTGGTGACCCAGATTTGGGCGACAATGTCGGTGGTTGGCCTGCTTTATATTCTGACTATTCCTATCGCCGCGTTTCAGCATAAGCGAAAATATGGCCAGCATAAGCAAAAAAACAGCAAGAAAAAAACTGTTTCGCAGACTGTATCCAAAAAGGATATAGAGCCTGAGAAATAATTCTGCCAGAATCCATCCAATAAAAATAACCTTGCACTTACCTCTTTCTAAACGTATGTTTTAAACGATATTGTTGCTTAGTTATCATATCTTAAAAGCAGATAAAGAATGAAGTATAAAAAGTCCGTAGGGCAGAACGCCAAAGAACGTATTCTTGATGTTTCCGAAAAACTGTTTGCCGAGGGCAGCTTTGCGAGTGTTTCCGTTCGAACCGTAACCAGCGCGGCGCAGGTCAATCTATCCGCCGTTAATTATTATTTCGGTTCGAAAAAAGGCCTGTTTCAATCGGTATATGTGCGCCGGGCAACCTTGATGAACCATGAGAGATTAGGTTTGTTGCAGGAGGCCGTGGGCAAGGCACAGCAAGAAGGGCGAGCTGTATCGGTGAGGGAGTTGATCAATGCCATGCTGACGCCCCCTATTTTTTGGCTGTATGAAAAAGAAAAAGGGCTTTCAGGCTATATCCGCTTTCTCGCCCGCGCCTATCTGGAGGCGGCCAGTGATATGGAGAATGTGTTAAGCCAGGAAGTGGATGTGTTTGATAAATTTGTGCCTTATTTTCAGGAAGTAAATCCATCTTTGACCGTAGAAGACATATATTGGCGCATTCATTTTATCATGGGCGTTATGCATCATACCATCAATCATTTGGATCGGATTGGTTTGTTATCGCATACGGCGTGCCGTGTTGAAACACGTGAGCAGACAAGAGATCGTATGGTTGCCTTCTGTTGTGAAGGTTTTTAAGGCATAGCCCAAGGATTTATCCGAATAAGTCGTCTATGGCGTTTTGAGAAAGATCTTCGCCGTCTAATTTATCTGTATCCTTATCAAAATAATGATCAATGCTGTCTTTCGGAGCCACGTGTTTTTCGCCGTTAATAATGGCACCGCATTTTTCGATAAGAGTGATCATTTGAGGGCCATAATCATCGATTATTCTTTGGGATTCTTCACGGGAATCTTCTTCCAGATATTGGGATACTTGCGCGATGGTGGACAAAACAAGCTCATCCATTTTGGCAATGGTTTCCTCAAAGGGCAGACGATATTCATCGGGGGAATGATTATAGGCTTCTATGGCAAGATCTTTGGCTGCAAAAACACTGTCGGCAAAATGTTCTTGATAATTCTTGGGTGACCATTCCAGAATATCTTCAATGCATTCGGGCATTGAAGGCAGCATGTCTAACAGCATATGGACTTCATTAAAATGATTTATATAGTCCGTTGCGAGCAAGGTTTGAGAATTTATATTCTCATCCTTTACTTTATTTTGGAGCGTTTCATAATTTGTCAAAATACTAATTTTCTTTTTGTATCTGTCCGACATACCCCCCCAAAAATGCCGGTAAAACGGTATTCAAGTAATAATATAAGCTAGGCCTTAACATAAGACTAAGGAAAATTCAATCGCCATATAAAAAACCCCAATCCGAAGATTGGGGCAATACTCGTTTTAGATTATTTATGTGAGGCGATATCACACTGAATAATAGAGTTTAAACTCAGCCGGGTGAGGAAGTATCCTTATAGTATCAATTTCGGCCTGTTTCAGTTCGATATAGCCATCTATCTGATCATCGGAGAAGACATCGCCTTTCTTGAGGAATTCGCGGTCTTTGTCCAAGGCTTCCAGTGCTTCATCAAGGGAGGTGGCGACTGTCGGCACTTCTTTTAATTCTTCAGGAGGAAGCGCATACAGGTCTTTATCCATTGCATCGCCCGGGTGGATCTTATTTTCGATACCGTCAAGGCCGGCCATCATCATTGCAGAGAAGGCAAGATAGGGGTTGGCTGTCGGATCCGGGAAGCGAATCTCAACACGCTTGCCCTTAGGGCTTGTGCTATAGGGAATGCGGCAGGAAGCAGAGCGGTTGCGCGCGGAATAGGCCAGCAATACAGGTGCCTCAAAACCTGGCACCAGACGTTTGTAGCTGTTGGTGGAGGCATTGGTAAAGGCGTTCAGAGCCTTGGCATGTTTAATGATGCCGCCAATATAATAAAGCGCCATGTCTGACAAGTCAGCATAGCCACTTCCCGCGAAGAGAGGCTCGCCGTCTTTCCAGATAGACATATGGGTATGCATGCCGGAGCCATTATCCTGAGCGATTGGTTTGGGCATGAATGTTGCTGTTTTACCATGCTCATGGGCCACTTGATGGGTGACATATTTATTGATCTGTATCCGGTCAGCCGTCTGTACAAGTGTGCCAAACATCATCCCAAGCTCATGCTGGGACGGGGCAACTTCATGGTGATGTTTATCCATGGGCAGGCCCAGTTCTTTCATGATTGTAACCATTTCGCCGCGAATATTGGCGCAGGTATCAACCGGGGCCACCGGGAAATAACCGCCCTTGACGGATGGCCGGTGACCTTGATTGCCAAAGTCTTCCTGACGATTTGAATTATAGGGCCCCTCAATATCATCAAGGGTATATGACGCGCTGTTATAAGATACATCGAATTTCACATCATCAAACATGAAAAATTCTGGCTCTGGCCCAAAATAAGCCGTGTCACCAATGCCGGTATATTTCAGATATTCTTCTGCACGCTGCGCTGTGGAGCGGGGGTCGCGGGCATAGCCTTCTCCTGTGGCGGGCTCCAGAATTGAGCAGAAAAGCACCATAGTCGGTTGATCCATGAAAGGGTCCATCGTCACATTGCTGGGGTCAGGCATCAGAATCATGTCTGATTCATTGATGGCTTTCCAGCCTGATATGGAAGAGCCGTCAAACATAACGCCTTCTTCCATCATGTCTTCATCAAAGACACTGGCATCCATAGTAAGATGCTGCCATTTCCCCTTGGGGTCGGTAAACCTGAGGTCTACAAAAGCAATATCTTTTTCTTTGATCATCTCAAGGACAGTTTTAATATCTGACATAATTTCTTTTTTCCTGAATTGGTTGGATAATTTAAAGGGGGGAATTAAATAGCATCGTCGCCGGTTTCGCCGGTTCGGATACGAATGGCCTGCTCAACATTACTGATAAAAATTTTTCCGTCACCAATGCGGCCTGTTTTCGCGGCCGTTTGAATGGCTTCAACGGCGTTTTCGACAAGATCGTCGCTCAGCACTATTTCGATTTTAACTTTGGGTAGAAAGTCCACAACATACTCGGCGCCCCGATATAATTCTGTGTGGCCTTTCTGGCGGCCAAAGCCTTTTGCTTCGGTCACAGTAATGCCCGAAAGGCCGACCTCATGAAGGGCCTCTTTGACTTCGTCCAGTTTAAAGGGCTTAATAATTGCTTCAATTTTTTTCATAACGTCCGGGACACCTTGATGCGTGAGTTCAATATAGGGTTATAGATACTACTATTAAAGCATTATTCATGCCAACTTTTTTCAGACAGAGAAACCGCTGAATTCGCGTATTTACAAGGGAGGTCACGCATAATATGCACAAAAAACAGGCACGGAATGATTAAAAATAAGGCAGAGAAAATGGTGATGTATTTTAGGCCTGAAATAGCGCATTAATTTCTATTATAGTGGACAAATATGCCCTAAGCGGAAAAAGTGAATTCTTCTCTTGACCCTATGGCAAACTGAACGTAAAAGAGCTTCACTTATACTTACGGCGGGTGTAGCTCAGTTGGTTAGAGCGCCAGATTGTGATTCTGGAGGTCGCGGGTTCGAGACCCGTCACTCGCCCCACTATTTTCAATGACTTAGCCGATTTTCATGGGTTGAACCGTTTATGCTGGCTCACATATGGCTCACAGCAGAAAAATATTTCTGATTATTCTACAGGTATTTTCCAAGGCCGTTCGGAGTAGCGTTTCGGGTAATTTACATGCACAAAATGGGATAAATGGGATATAGTGGGACGTGACCAATTATGCCTTGGTTAATGGCTCCCACGGCTTGGGGCCTGATCCTGCGTTGTTGCAGGCAGTTCCGGCGGCCTTGGTGGTGTATTTGGCTTGCTGTGTTAGTCTCATGGCGGTGGCCAGCCGGGCAATACTTACCGTCTCCCGCGTCT
>JAKIUQ010000039.1 GCA_021647465.1 Emcibacter sp.
CAAAACCGCAAGAACAACCTTCTTCTTGAAGGCCGGTGTAAAGCGTCGTCTCTTCGTCATATTGTGTCTCCAAATCTATAATCGGATACACCTTAACAGATTGTACAAAAATCCGGGACCAGCTCACTCGCAGGAAATGCCTTAAAAGTTGCTGATAATTATGGTGAAATAGCCCCTAATGTTCCCCATGCTGCTCATATGATGACCCATATCTATACGCGGCTCGGACTATGGAATAAGGCGATTAAATGGAATAGAATCTCAGCAGATTCCGCATGGGCAATATGTGTTTCTACGGGCGAAATAAATGTTCATTACACACATGCGCTTGATTATTTGGCCTATGCCCACTTACAACTTGGCAATGATAATGATGTTCTTGAAATTATTCAAACAACGGCTGAATTGTAACCGCCCTACAGCAAAACAAACCGCAATGCATCGGCCTATGCTTTGGCAGCTCTTCCGGCACGTTATGCCATGGAAAGGCAGGACTGGAGACAAGCGATCGCATTAAAACCCAAAATGCCAAGCAGTTTTCCTTGGGAAGTAGCCCACGCCCCCTATATAGCCATCACTCATTTCGCGCGCGCGATTGCTTTCTCACGCCTTGGGCGTCCTGACGAAGCCACACAGGATATTGAGGAACTTGAAAGACTGCAGACGAGCATTTCAGCAAACAACAAATACTGGGCCTTACAAATAGAAATTCAAATGAAAGCCGCGCGAGCATGGCAGATATATGCCCGTGGGGATACGCAAGGGGGTTTGATGAAAATGCACGAGGCAGCAGCGCTGGAAGCTTCTACGCAGAAGCATGCAATCACGCCCGGCGCAATTATTCCTGCCTATGAATTATATGGTGATATGCTGATAGATGCGGGCCAGTTTCAAAAGGCACTTGACGCCTATCAGGTTTCGTGGGAACGCAGCCCTAAAAGATATAATAGTCTTGTTGGTCTGGGAAAAGCAGCGGTGGGCATGGAAGATAATAAGGCCGCCAAAAAGTATTCTACGCAGCTCGTTAATCTTGCCGGCAATTCCGCTGAAGATCGCGGCAACATGACACAAGCGCGAAAATACCTGAATGACTTAAACTAAAAAATGTCAAAACATACGGCCTCTAAAACAATGTCCACTTTAGGTCGCAAACGGGCATTTAACGTCCGTCATACCGGACTTGATCCGGCATGATGGAATAAGGGCGCAAGGCTCTATTAAAAAAAGCTACTCCTCATCCACCACTTCGGTAATGACTTTTTGGGTAAGTTTGACCCGGCCTGATTTTACCAAGGCATCACGAAGGATATATTCGATTTGGGCGTTAAGGCTTCGCAGGTCGTCGTCGGCCCAGCGTTGGGTCGCTTTCAGGACATCCTCGCTTATTCTCAGCGCATATGCTTTGCGTTTTGCCATGATATTAACGCCTTACAACTTAATATAACGTGCCCGTATTAACGATGGGTTGCGCATTATTGTCACTACATAGCACCACAAGCAAATTACTTACCATAGCCGCTTTACGCTCTTCGTCCAAATTGATCACCTGCTTTTTACTCAGTTGATCCAGAGCCTGTTCTACCATGCCCACAGCCCCCTGCACGATCAGTTTTCGGGCAGAAATAATCGCGGAGGCCTGTTGTTTCTGCAACATGGCATGGGCAATTTCCGGCGCGTAGGCCAGATGACTTATTCTGGTCTCCAATACTTCCACGCCAGCCTTTTTCAACCGTTCCTGCACTTCTGTCTGGAGTTTCTTTGCAACATCCTGAGCGTGACTTCTCAGGGACATTTCGCCCTCCTCATGCTGATCATAAGGGTAGGATGCGGCCATATTCCGCAAGGCCGCTTCACTCTGGATTGTGACAAAGTCACTATAGTCATCCACTTCAAAAGCGGCTTCTGCGGTATCAACCACTTTCCAAACCACAACGCAGCCGATTTCTATAGGGTTGCCCAGCTTATCGTTCACTTTTATCGTATCACCATTGAAATTACGCACCCGAAGCGAAATCGGCTTTTCCAAAGCGGGAAAATAAAACGGATTGGCCCAGCGCAAACCCACCTTTTTCTCCGTGCCGACATATTTACCAAACAACATCAAAATCCTGCCCATATTTGGCTGAACCATAAAAAAACCGGTCATAAGGAAAATATCAAGAACCAATATTACCATTGGCAGTATTGGCACAGTAGAACTTTTGACCATAACAACGAAAAAATAGATCGCCACTATAAAAACCGAGAGAAGAACAAACACCATTAAATATCCCGATAATGTTCTGGCTTTTGACTCCTGTGTCATTGATTTTCCCTTTATGAATTTTGATATAATAATGATATCATATAGATATCATTTTAAAGAGTCAATCACAGAAAATAATTATCTATTGCTTCGATGAATAGGCCGACAAAAAAAGGCCGCGACCCAAAGATCACGACCTTTTAAACTCTTGTCAGAAAGCGGATTAACTTTTCAGATAAGCCAGCATGGTATCCGCGTCGGAGACTTCGAAGGGATCCGATGGGCAATTGTCGCTAAAGCCGGGCTCCACAAACATTTTTGTGATCTCGCCGTCTTCCACAACCATGGAATAACGCCAGCTTCTGTAACCAAAGCCCACATTGTCCTTATCAACAAGCATCCCCATTTTACGGGTAAATTCGCCGCTGCCATCCGGAAGCAGAAAGACATTTTTTGCCTTCTGTGCCTGACCCCAGTTATACATCACAAAGGCATCATTGACGGACAGGCAAATGATGGACTCAACGCCCAATGCTTTGAATTCCTCATAATGTTCTTCATAGCCGGGAAGATGAGTGGTGGAACAGGTCGGCGTATAGGCACCGGGCAGGGCAAAAAGAACAACTTTTTTGCCTTTAAAAAGGTCATCCGAAGTCACTTCTTTCCATTCAAAGGGATTTGGGCCTTCCAAGGCATCATTACGCACGCGGGTTTTAAAAGTTACGTCAGGTACTCTGGTCATGGTCTTTTCCTTATGTCTAGTCTGTTGAATAATCATCATGAGTCGCAATCTATACCATTTTATAAAGCAGCCCGCCTAAAAGTACAAATTAGAATCATTAAAATTTATCAAAAAATCGGGGGGACACAATATCTATTAATTAACTTTAGGCGTATTTCTGCTAGGTATTTCTTATGGTCAGATTAGCAAGGCTGGTGATTTCCTACCACCCCCATCACATTACCCAGCGTGAGAATCGTCGCCAGACTGAGCTGGTCCCGGATTTTTGTACAATCTGTTAAGGTGTATCCGATTATAGATTTGGAGACACAATATGACGAAGAGACGACGCTTTACACCGGCCTTCAAGAAGAAGGTTGTTTTTGCGGTTTTG
>JAKIUQ010000026.1 GCA_021647465.1 Emcibacter sp.
GTCTTGCTGTCAAAAATATCTTCCATGCCCTCAATAGCCTGACGTTTCCAGCCGCTGATCTGATTGGGGTGAACTTCATAATGGGCGGCTATCTGCTGAATGGTCTGGTCTCCCCGCAAAACCGCAAAAACAACCTTCTTCTTGAAGGCCGGTGTAAAGCGTCGTCTCTTCGTCATATTGTGTCTCCAAATCTATAATCGGATACACCTTAACAGATTGTACAAAAATCCGGGACCAGCTCAGGCGCGTGCTTTCGTCTCACGCCTTTATTATTGCCACAATAATCGTCCTGTCATTGTGGTTTCTTATCCGCATCCGGAACAATCGTCCGCAGATGCAATTCCCTCAATTGTTTATTGGAAACTTCGCTGGGCGCTTTCATCATAAGGTCTTCCGCTTTTTGATTCATCGGGAAAATAATAACCTCACGAATATTAGGCTCATCAGCCAGCAACATCACAATACGGTCAACCCCGGGCGCAATCCCGCCATGGGGCGGTGCGCCGTATTTCAAGGCATTGAGCATGCCTGAGAAACGTTCTTCCACCACTTCCGGGCCATAACCCGCAAGTTCAAAAGCCTTATACATGATTTCCGGCTTGTGATTTCGAATAGCCCCCGATGACAATTCGATACCATTACAGACAATATCATATTGATAGCCCAGTATATCTTCCGGCTTCATGGTTTCCAGAGCCTCCATGCCCCCTTGCGGCATGGAAAACGGGTTATGGCTGAAATCAAGTTTCTTTTCGACTTCGTCATATTCATACATGGGAAAATCAACAATCCAGCAGAATTTAAACTCATCATCACGGATCAGATCCAAATCAACGCCGACCTTGGTGCGGGCGAACCCGGCAAGCTTAGCGGCGTCTTCCGGCTTTCCACACGCAAAGAATATGCCGTCATTCTCGCTTAAATCCGCAACTTTTTTAAGGTGCGCCAAACGATCATCATCAAGATTTTTGGCAATTGGCCCCAAGGCTTCCCCGTCCTTGAAACGTATATAGCCTAAACCGGCAAAACCTTCCGAGCGGGCCCAGTCATTCATTTTATCAAAGAAACTACGCGCTTGCGCGCCGCCTGCCTGCGGTGCCGGAATAGCGCGCACGACCGAGCCTTTTTCAATGGCCCCGGCAAAAATCCCAAATCCGGACCCCCGGAAAACCTCTGTCACATCACAAATTTCGATGGGGTTTCTAAGGTCAGGTTTGTCGTTACCATATTTCAACATGCTTTCCTTAAAAGGAATGCGCGGAAACGGTGTTTGCGTCACTTTCTTGCTGTTAAACTCTTCAAACAAGCCAATCATCAAGGGTTCAATTGCCGCAAAGATATCTTCCTGCGTGACAAAAGACATTTCCACATCAAGCTGGTAAAATTCCCCAGGCGAACGATCCGCACGGGCATCTTCGTCCCGAAAACACGGGGCAATCTGAAAATAACGGTCAAAACCCGCGATCATCAGTAATTGTTTAAATTGTTGCGGCGCTTGGGGCAGCGCATAAAATTTGCCGGGATGAAGCCGGCTCGGCACCAGAAAATCACGGGCGCCTTCCGGTGAACTTGCGGTCAGAATTGGGGTCTGATATTCCCGAAAGCCAAGATCCACCATACGGCGTCTCATGCTGGAAATAATGTCGGATCTCAACACAATATTTTTGTGAAGCCTCTCCCTTCTCAAATCCAGATAACGATAGGTCAGCCGAACATCTTCTGGATAGTCCTGTTCACCAAATACCGGCAAAGGAAGTTCGTCTGCTGTTGACAGAATATCCAGTTCCTCAATGAATAGCTCAATATGACCGGTTGGAAGATTTTTATTTATGGTGTCCGCACTACGCGAAACCACTTTACCTTTCAAACGGATGACGGATTCTGCTTTTAAAGACTCGGCTATTTTAAAGCCGGCATTATCTGTATCAATCACACATTGCGTCAGCCCATAATGATCCCGAAGGTCAATGAACAAAAGACCGCCGTGATCCCGTTTTCGGTGAACCCAGCCAGAGAGCAAAACGACTTCCCCGACATTCTCTTCGCGCAGGGCTTCGCAGGTATGTGTTCTATATTCGTGCATGGTAAATCTTCTAAATGTAAATCATCTAATTTTAATATGTAATTCATGGTGTTTTTGTGCTTTATTGCCCACTTGTCAAGTTATTCTTTGTGTGGCTCCTTCAAATTTGAGCCAAAAACAAACTTCTAGGCCAATAACAAACTTCTAGGTAAGAGATTTTATGAGTGTAATTACCACCAATGACCAGTTAGTTGCCGTATGCGCACGGCTAGAGAAATCAGAATATATCACCGTTGATACAGAATTTTTAAGAACCAGCACCTATTATTCCAAATTATGTCTGATACAGGTCGCCAACGAAGAAGAATATCATGCCATAGATACATTGGCGCCCGGCATTAATCTTGATCCCTTTTACGCTCTGATGCAAAATGAAAATATTCTGAAGGTTTTTCATGCTTGCCGTCAGGATATAGAAATTTTCGTCAATGAAAAAGGCGTTGTCCCAAAACCATTGTTCGATTCTCAAGTGGCGGCCATGGTTTGTGGCTACGGCGATAGCATTGGCTATGAAAAACTCGTGACGGGCATGGCCGGTGCGACCCTTGATAAAAGCACACGCATCACCGACTGGTCCCGCCGCCCCCTGACCCAAAGACAGATTGATTATGCTTTAGGGGATGTTACCCATCTTCGCGTCATTTACAAAAACCTGACAAAGCAGCTCGAAAAAAGCAACCGCAGCCACTGGCTCGACTCAGAAATGGCCGATTTGACAAATCCGGATACCTTTATCATCATACCTGAAGATGCATGGAAAAGACTGAAAATCAGAAGCAGCAACCGCCTGTTCAACGGTATCGCACGCAAACTGGCCGAATGGCGCGAAACACAGGCCCAAAGCCGTAACATCCCGAGAAACCGCGTGATGAGAGATGAAGTTCTCCTCGAAATTTCTGCTGTACGGCCTGAACATACCAATGCCCTGGGCAGCATTCGCGGCCTTTCTCCGCAGTTCAGCCAAAGCAAATACGGGGCGCAGGTTCTCGCCATTGTCAAAGAGGTTATGGCGCTGCCGGCTGAAAGCCTGCCTGTTCTAAAGCACAGAAGTCCTCCTTCACAAAATACGGACCCCGTGATGGAGTTATTGAAAGTTCTGTTGAAGATGATCTGTCAGTATGAAAATGTCGCGCCAAAACTCATCGCAACTGTCGATGACCTTGAAAAACTGGCAGAGAATGATGCGGCGGAAATAGCCGCATTGTCCGGCTGGCGATATGACCTGTTTGGCAAGCACGCTCTTGCCGTAAAACATGGCGAACTGGCCTTTGCCATGAAAGATGGCGCGGTCAGCTTGATTCCCTTGGAGCCTGTGGACAATTAAAACCTATTAAATAATTCTGACTTTTTCTGTTAAATCAAATTCCCGGGCGACTTTGCTGAAACGCTTCAAGACCACTTCGTTGATAATCGCTTCATCCTTTTTACGAATATCAAGATACAGAATACCGTCATTAACCGCCAGAGAAGCTGATTTGAGGCCCTTTTCAGTTCCCCCGGAAATCCTTTGCACCAATCGCAAGGCAAGGCCAACCTTGTTGGCATATTGAATATCACCGGGCCTCAACAGGGTTTCGACCTTAGCCGTTCCACTTTCGCCGGAAACACCGCCGTAACAAATATAAAGGGCCAGCCCGATAAAGGCGGCACCCCGATGAGTGAGGCCCAATAACCGGCCATGCAATATTTCATATAATACTTTTTGCGCTCTATATTCAGGATGCCCACGCCAGCCCACATCGCTTAAAATTGATGCGGCATATCTTAGGCGGTTTGGCTCAAAATCTTCGCCCTGAAATAGGGGATCAATCCAGCTTTGGATACGTTTGCCATGCTCAGAAAACCGGCCATTCTTCTCCGCAATATCGTGGCAGGCCTCAAGCATGGGATCCAAGGCCCGAATATCCTTGTCCATTGCCTCAAACAACAGTCCTTCCCGAAGGCCATATCCGGAAATAACGACGCATCTGGATTTTAATTTCTTAACCAGTCGGTTCAGAATATATGCCGACAGAGACAGAACTTTCAATCGCCGCGATGATAAATATGCCCTGTAACGCGTCAGCTCTGCAAAATGCATTTTTGACAGCCTCTCTGTCAGATCAAGGCATTCTTCCCGGCTCATGATATAATGGTGAACATTATTCAGGACATAGCCCGTCTCCATAATATGGATTTTTGCCAAGGCACGCCAAGAGCCGCCCACCGCATAAAAATTTTCGCGCCTTTTCTCACTGCCATCAAGAGCCCAGTCAAGAGATTGCAAAGCCTTGTCAATATCTGCCTTGGGAGAAGATATGGTTTGACCATCCAGAGACTGATATTTCATTGGGCCGATGGCAAAGCTGGCTTTTTCCGAGATATCCCCGTCCTGAATTTTGGCAAGTTCAAGGCTGCCGCCCCCTAAATCACCGACAATGCCATGCGCACGCGGCAGAGCACATAAAACCCCAAGAGCCGACAGACGCGCTTCCTCCGCGCCGAAAATAACGGTGACATCCAAATCACAGTCTTCTTTAATTCTCTTAACAAATTCAGGGCCATTTTGGGCGTCTCTTACCGCAGCGGTTGCCACCACACTAAAATTTCTCACGGACATTTTATCAAGCATCAAATGAAACCGTTTCAGGCTTTCAATAGCAGAATCCATAGCGCCGTCCTGCATCAAACCGGTTTCCTGTAGCCCCCGCCCAAGACCGCATAGAATTTTCTCATTAAAAATCACATAAGGCGCACGTTTCAGGCTTTCGTAAACCACAAGGCGTACAGAATTTGATCCAATGTCAATTACGGCAAATTTATTCAAAGGTAATCTCTACTCTATTAAATGCAAGGGCAATTCCATGCCCTCTATTGCTTTTCCCATGCCAGACAAGCTTGGGTTTTTTAAAAAATAATCATGAGCCGAAAAAGGTGCCTCTTTGGGCCGGCGGCTATGATGATGTGGCCGGTGATATGAATGATCTTCGCCCAAATGCCAGCTTTGCATATTATCCTTCAGGTTGGCCACCATGATTTGCCCCAGAACCTGTGACTTGACCGTCGGGTTATCAATAGGGATTAAAGCCTCAACCCGCCGTTCGAAATTTCGCGGCATCCAGTCAGAAGAAGAAATATAAACATAAGCATGATCGGACGGCATCACATGACCATTGCCAAAACAGATAATTCGGGAATGTTCTAAAAACCGCCCAACGATGCTTTTTACCCGAATATTTTCGGACATTCCCTTCACACCGGGACGCAGGCAACAAATGCCCCGCACCACCAGATCAATAGATACGCCGCTGCAAGATGCCTCATACAATTTTTTTATCACAACAGGATCCACAATAGCGTTCAATTTGGCCCATATGCTTGCCGGTTTTCCGGCCTGGGCGAAATCAATTTCACAATCAATCATCTCAATCAATTTATTGCGAATGCCATGGGGCGAAATCACCACCTTTTCAAGCTCTTTGGGTTTGGCATAGCCCGTTAAATAATTAAAGATATGAATGGCATCCCGCCCTAAGGCCTCATCATCGGTGAAAAAGGACAGGTCGGTATATATTTTCGCCGTAATGGGGTGGTAATTTCCCGTGCCAAAATGAACATATGTTCTAAGATGCGCGTTTTCCCGGCGCACAATGACCGATATTTTCGCATGGGTTTTTAATTCAAGAAAGCCATAAACAACCTGAACCCCTGCCCGCTCCATATCCCGCGCCCACTTAATATTGCGTTCTTCATCAAATCTGGCCTTTAACTCCACCAGTGCCGTGACTGATTTTCCAGCCTCCGCAGCGTCAATCAACGCGCGAACAATGGGCGAATCATCGCTGGTACGATATAATGTCTGCTTAATGGCCACCACATCAGGATCCTGCGCGGCCTGACGCAGAAAGCTAATCACCGCATCAAAGCTTTCAAAGGGATGATGAACAATAAAGTCCTTTTCCCGAATAGCCGCAAAGCAATCCCCGCGTTTTTCTTTCAGGCGCTGGGGAAAACGCGGCTCCAGTGATTTAAATTTAAGCTGGGGAAAATCATCCACGATCAATTGATCCACTTCGGCTATGCCCAGAACGCCGTCGACACTGATGATTTCCTTATCGGTAATCTTTAATTCTCTTTTGACCATTTCCAAAAGGTTTTTCGGCATTTCGGCATTTACATCAAGACGAATAACATGGCCGCGCCGCCTGCGTTTAAGGGCGCTTTCAAAAACCCTGACCAGGTCTTCCGCCTCTTCATCCACTTCCATCTCGCTATCGCGGATAAGGCGAAAGATCCCGTCTGCCTTAATGAAATAATTGGGAAATAAAAGCCCAAGAAACAACGTAATGCAATTTTCAACGGAAATAAAACGTGCCTTTTTACCCGGCAGGCGAACAAATCTTTTTGTTTGCCGGGGCACAGGCAGCAGCGCCAGCAGCATTTTACCATCATCATTATTTTCCAGCTCAAGAACGATGGAAAATCCAAGATTTGGAATGAACGGAAAGGGGTGAGCCGGATCAACGGCAAGCGGCGTCAATATTGGAAAAACATTCTCCAGAAAATATTGCTCAAGCCAATCCCTATCCTGATCGGTAATGTCATTTGCATCAATAAGATCGATACCTTCAGCTCTCAAACCATCAATCAATGTTGCCCAGCGGTTTTGCTGCGCCTTGATCAGGTCATCTGCCAGGGCATTAATCTGGTCAAGCTGTTCGGACGGGCTCAAGCCTTCGTTGCTGATTTTTTCGACACCTGCGGTAATTTGCCCCCTGATTCCCGCGACACGCACCATATAAAATTCATCAAGATTGCTCCCCGATATGGACAGAAACCTCAGCCGTTCCAAAAGGGGGTGATTGGGATTATCCGCTTCCTCCATCACCCGCATGTTGAATCTTAGCCAGGATAATTCCCGGTTTATCAATTGCTCATTCACAGGAAAATCATAGAATGGAAATATTTTCTCTTTTTTAGTTTTGGGCATAGCCACCTTCAAGTTTCAAATACATCCGCATGATCTTAAGGCCAAAATATTTCATATTTGTGAAATATCCAAGCATTAAATTTTGCCGCATCCTAGCCCAGCAAACCCCGCACCAGAGGAATGGTAATTTTTCGTTTTCTGGAAAGCGACAATTTATCAATTTTTCGGACAATATTACGGGCCGCCTCAAAGGATCTCTCGATCCTCGGCAAGAGGTAGGCAATCACATCCATGGGGACATTGATCTGCCGGTCCATAAATTGTTTTACAATGATGGCGGTAAGCAATTCGTCATCCGGCGGGCCTATTTCAATCGCCATAGAGGCCAACAGGCGTGACCTTAAATCCGGCAGGGTTACCGGCCAACATTTCGGATGTTGCGTGGCTGTCATCAACAATGATCCCTCATTCTCCTTTTGCCAGTTATACAAATGAAATAACGGCGCCTGCATATCAGTCCGGCCAACAATATGATCTACAGCCTCTATGATCAAACAATTTGGCAGCCCTTGAAGGTTGGTAACATCGATATCCTCTATAGCCAGCCTTTCCGCGCCGGATTTTTGCTGCCATACATGGGACAAATGGGTTTTACCGCATCCTGCCGCCCCGTAAACTATGGTGCAATGGCTATTGGGCCAGGCAGGCCAGCTATCCACCCATTTCACGGCGGCTTCATTGGACGAGGTCACCAGATAATCCTCGGCCTCGAACGCTTCGCGCACGGGAATATCAAAAGGAATTTGAACAGAGGGCATTTTTAATCATTTCTTTAACGTCAAAATCCAGGAATGTCTAACCGAAGGGTCTCTATTCTGAATTTTCATATTATCAGCCGGATCTGTCAAGGCCGGCTCATCCCGAACAAGCTCCAGATCTTTCTGATCCAGTGCCAGCGTGATTTGTTCCACATCCCCTGAATGTTCCATTTCCACCATGGCCTTATGCGTCGTCATTCTTTTGATAACCATGTTACGAATCAGCGAAATATTCTCCAGTCTTTTTTTGATCTCGAACCAATCCTCACTTTGATTGAAATGAATATCAACAGTCAAATGTGAAGATGAATCAAAATGGATCATCACCTTTTCTTTCCAGCGATTATCCAACCAATATGTCGCCTTCTTAATGGCCTCATTATATAATTCTGATAATTCATCCCTGCCGGTTTCAGTAACGGTCGCGCCTTCGACAACGATATTTTTATGCACAGTCTTGTTGCCGTCATTACCGATAATCACCAGTTCGATCATATTTTTATTATGACTGAAATCATATATTACCCGGGCATTCATGACATAGAGATGACGTATGTTTTTCTGCTCCGCAAATTTCTGGAGCAGAGATATATCACCATTTTTGGCCTGCCATGCCGTGATGGCCATACGATGGGCCAATGAGGGGGCAATGATCCGCACCGGCACAAGATTATTCACCGTATCATAGGCCTCCCAGGCCTTGCGCCAGTCATTATTTTTTTCCCATAATATGGTTGCACCATCTTTTTCAAGCAGGGTCAGGATGCTAACCCCGTTGGATAAAGTTTCTGCAAAGGGAATTTGCAACACGGATAAAAAATTATAAATTTTCGCCCGGCTGAAATGAACGGTAAAATCTGCCATATAGCGGACATGAGAGCTTTTCTCATTGGCAATCTCAATACCGCTGACAATCTCGGTTATCTGCCCCGGGCTTAATTCCGGTAATCTGGCCTGGTCTTCCTCACGTATGATTTTACGGAATAATTTGTCCAACGCAATTCGTTCTGCCTTTCTTAGGGCTGCCAAGCTGGCGCGGCGCGAAGTCGCCGCCGTTTCATCCATTGAAATATTATATATGGTATAGATTTTAGGTATGAGAATTTGCGTGCCGGAGATATCATCAGTCCGGTCATCAGCCCAGGGAAAAGCGGTTCCGAAACTCATCAAAAACATTTGAAAGACGATATAACAGGTTGTAATAGCCGTAATTTTAATCAATTATTTTCGCCAATTCTGTCTTAATTACATTCTTGTTTATGCTGAAAATCATAATAGGGCATCTTGTCATCACTGTGGCAAGTATTTTATATTTTATAATATGAAAAAAATCAGATGGCAATTTCCTGTGGCATTTTTCTGTGCAGGGCCCTATATCTAATGGCGTAAATTGTATTTTTCAGGTGGAATAGTGTGAACGATAAAAAGTCCTATAGTTACAAAGATGCCGGCGTTGATATTGATGTCGGAAATAAACTTGTCGAAGCCATCAAACCCGCAGCGGCTTCGACCAAAAGGTCCGGTTGCGTATCAGGCCTTGGCGGCTTTGGGGCGCTATTTGATTTAAAGGCGGCGGGCTATAAAGACCCGATTTTAGTATCCGGCACAGACGGGGTGGGCACCAAGCTTAAAGTCGCCATCGAATCCGGAATACATAATACCGTCGGCATTGATCTTGTGGCCATGTGCGTTAATGACCTGATCGTTCAGGGCGCAGAACCGCTTTTCTTTCTGGATTATTTTGCCACAGGCCACTTAAGCGTTGACGCGGGCCGCGCCATTATTGAGGGGATCGCCGAAGGTTGCCGTCAAGCCAATACGGCTTTAATCGGCGGCGAAACCGCTGAAATGCCCGGTATGTATAAGGACGGCGACTATGATCTGGCCGGCTTTTGCGTTGGTGCGGTCGACAGGGAAAATATCCTGACAGGGGACGGCGTCGAAGAGGGTGACATACTTATGGGCCTCGCCTCCAGCGGCGTTCATTCAAACGGTTTCTCCCTCGTGCGGCGGTTGGTGGAAGATTCAGGGCTTGGCTATCACGACCCCTGCCCCTTTGATGAGAAAAAAGATTTTGGCACGGCCCTGCTCGCGCCCACAAAAATTTACGTCAAAAGCACCTTGGCCGCCTTGAAAACAGGGCATATCAAGGCCATATCCCATATTACGGGCGGCGGTTTTGTGGAAAATATTCCGCGCATTTTACCAAAAAATGTCGCAGCCCATGTGGATGCCAGCAAATGGATATTGCCGCCAGTATTTGACTGGCTGCGCGAAGCCGGCAACCTCGCGCCCCTTGAAATGGCGAAAACATTCAACTGCGGTATCGGGCTTGTGATCATTGTAAAGGCAAGCGGCAGCGATGAAGTTCAGAAAATCTTCGAACAACAGGGCGAAACGGTTTATAGTCTTGGCCATGTTGTTAAAAGATCAGAAAATGAACCGGCAACCATTGTTAACGGAAATTCCGGAAGCTGGGGTTACGATGCGCCGTGGCAGGCTCTTTCATCACTTTAGTTTCTTCAATAGGATAATGCATCATGCTTGACGTTGCTATATTGATTTCGGGCCAGGGAAGTAATTTACAAGCCTTGATAGAGGCCTGCGAAGAGCCTGATTTTCCGGCCCGTATTGTGGTTGTTATCTCAAATAACCCGGATGCTTATGGTCTGCAACGGGCCAAGAAGGCCGGCCTTCCGACAGCCGTGATTAATCATCGTGATTTCGAAGACCGGGAAACATTTGAAAATGCCATTGACGAAGAACTGAAAAACCATAAGGCCAAATTCATTTGTCTTGCGGGATTTATGCGCATACTCGATGCCCGCTTTGTCAATCACTGGAAAGACAGAATATTGAATATCCACCCGTCTTTGCTGCCCGCCTTTAAAGGACTACATACGCAGGAACGGGCGCTGGAGGCCGGGGTGCGCTTCACCGGTTGCACCGTTCATATTGTCCGTCCGGAAATGGACGACGGGCCAATCATATTGCAAGCCGCCGTGGCTGTCGACCCCGAGGATACCGCCGAGAATCTATCGGAAAAGGTCCTTAAACTTGAACATATCATCTATCCCGAGGCGCTCAAACTCATGGCCATGGGCCGTGTCTCCATCAGCGGCAACAAAGCCATCATAGAAAAAGCCGCCTATCCCAAAGGCGGCCTCATCAGCCCGGAGATACTTTAATATACGCCCTCTCGTCATTCCACCGAAGGGGGGGAACCAGTTTCTTAAAAATTATGACATCGAAGATGACTTTGTGTTTTCTGGTCTGGATACCCGCCTTCGCGGGTATGACAATAAAATCCGCTGACCTGAATGATCAGCGGATTTTTTAAAATTATTCGGCCAGAAAATTAATCCGGGAATTAACCGACGATTTCATCTTTATTAAAGAAAAAATCAATTTCGATGGCGGCATTTTCGTCGCTGTCGGAACCATGAACGGTATTTTCGCCAATGGAAAGCGCATGTGCTTTCCGAATGGTGCCTTCTGCGGCATCCGCCGGGTTGGTTGCGCCCATAATCTCGCGGTTGCGGTTCATGGCGTCTTCACCTTCCAGAACCTGAACCACAACAGGTTCAGAAATCATAAATTCAACCAGTTCGCCAAAGAAAGGACGGTCTTTATGAACGCCGTAGAAACCTTCGGCCTGAGCGCGGGTCATGTGGATACGCTTTGATGCCACAACACGAAGACCGTTGTCTTCGAACATTTTAACGATCGCACCGGTCAGGTTGCGGCGCGTGGCATCTGGTTTAATAATTGAAAAAGTACGGGTAACAGTCATCATTCATTCCTTGATCTGAGTATATCTTATTATAGCAGCTTAAATTTGGGGGCGTTATAATATTTTATGGCCAGAACTGCAACAGAAGAAATCATCCGTTGTATTTTTAGCGAATCCTGTTAAACCCTGAGGATATTTTTTACCCTCCCCCCAGAGGATTTTTCTACCCAAGGTGTATTTATGCTTCAAATTCAGGATATCACATTTCGTATTGCCGGGAAAACCCTGCTTGAGAATACCAGCGCGCGCATACCGGCCGGTCATAAGGTAGGCATCGTAGGTAAAAATGGGGCCGGAAAATCCACTCTGCTGAAATTAATCACCGGCGAGCTTCATGCCGATGAAGGCACCCTTAAAATACGCAATAAAGCAAAGCTTGGCCAAGTGGCACAGGAAGCGCCGGGCGGCGCAACAAGTTTGCTGGACACCGTTCTGGAAGCCGACCATGAATTGCAATCTTTGCAAAAGGCCGCTGAAACCGAAACCGATCCCGAAAAAATTTCCGCCATCCACATAAGGCTTGCTGACATCGAAGCCCATACAGCAGAAGCCCGCGCCGCAAGCATATTATCCGGCCTTGGCTTTGACGGGCAGGCCCAGAGGCGGCCCTGTTCATCCTTTTCCGGCGGGTGGCGTATGCGGGTGGCTCTGGCCTGCACATTATTCACCCAGCCCGATTTGCTGCTGCTGGACGAGCCAACCAACTATCTTGACCTTGAAGGCGTGATGTGGCTTGAAAATTTTATCAAGACCTACCCCTTCACCATTATCATTGTCAGCCATGACCGGGACCTGCTCAACAGCTCTGTGACCGCAATCCTTCATCTGGATCAATTGAAATTAAAGCTCTATACGGGAAATTATGATAATTTTGAAAAGTTGCGCCGGGAGCAGCTCGCCCATCGCAGGGCCGGAATCGTCAAACAGGAAGCCGCCCAAAAACATCTGCAAAGCTTCATTGACCGCTTTAAAGCCAAGGCGTCTAAAGCCAAGCAGGCCCAAAGCCGCGTAAAAATGCTCGAAAAAATGGGGCCTCTGGATAGTATTCTTGAGGATAAAACATTTTCCTTTGAATTTCCCAACCCCAAACCACTGGCCCCGCCGCTTTTCACGCTGGATCAGGGCGAAGTCGGCTATTCAGAGGGCAATCCTGTTCTCAAGCGGCTGAACCTGCGGCTTGACATGGACGATCGTATTGCTTTGCTGGGCCAGAATGGTAACGGCAAATCCACTTTTGCCAAATTAATCTCGGGACGGCTTGGCATTATGAACGGCGAACTAAAAAAATCGTCCAAACTTGAAGTTGGTTATTTCGCCCAGCATCAGCTTGATGAATTAAATATGGATGGTACGCCGCTCAGCCATTTAAAAGCGCGCATGCCCAATGTTCAGGAAAGCCGCGTACGGGCAAAGCTGGGGGCCTTTAGTTTTGGGGCTGACAAGGCCAATACCCGCGTCGAAGATCTGTCCGGCGGGGAGAAGGCCCGGCTGCTATTCGCCCTCATGAGCCTGAACGCCCCGCATATCCTGATCCTTGATGAGCCCACCAACCATTTAGACGTGGAAAGCCGCGAAGCCCTGATCCATGCCATCAATGGTTATGAGGGGGCCGTCATCATGATCAGCCATGATCGCCATCTGATTGAGGCTTGCGCCGATCGCCTGTGGCTTGTCCATGACGGCACGGTGACAGCCTATGACGGCGATATGGATGATTATAAAAAAATGACCCTGAAATCCCGATCAACATCGCGGAAAAAAGAGAAAAAAACAAATGTAACTCACAAGGTCAAAAGCGAGAGTCCCGAGCTGACCTCACTGCGTAAAAATCTGGAAAAGCTGGAAAAGAAAATCAAGCGTATCACCGCAGAGATCGTAAAATATGACCGCGCCCTGAAAAATCCAAAGCTCTATGTCCACGGGGATGTCAGGGCCGCTGCCGCCCTCAAAAAATTCACCGCCGAAAAACTCGACATGTCACTGGATCTGGAAGAATTCGAGCGGGAATGGCTGGAAATGCAGGAAGCCATGGAAAGAATATCGACTGAATAATGGCCCGGATGACGGGGATGGTGAAGTGAGGAAGGAAAGACAATGCTAAAAATAATTTACATATTGGTCATTCTTTATATCGCGCTGCTCACTCTGATGTTTGTATTTCAGCGTAAGCTTTTGTATTTTCCCACACCGCTGTCAGAATATCAGATGGGCAACAGCGCCCCCTTCACCATATTAGAAATCACGACAAATGATGGATTGAGTTTGCGCTCCTGGCAATCAAAAGGTGATCCGGAAAAAAAGACTTTTATATTTTTTCATGGCAATGCGGGTAATGCGGCGGATCGTATGCCAGCTATGGAGGTCCTGCTGAAAGCCGGACATTCAGTGGTTCTGGCCGAATATCGCGGATATGGCGGCAACCCCGGAAAGCCATCGGAAGATAAACTGAATATGGATGCCCGCCGGCTGATGGGTGAGATAATTAAACAGGGCGTGAATGTGCGGGATATTATTCTCATGGGCCGGTCGCTTGGCACGGGGGTCGCGACCTTTCTTGCCGCAGAATATGACGTCGCGGCTTTGGTTCTCATTTCCGCCTACAGCAGTCTGCCAGAGGTTGCGAGCGAACATTATCCCTTTTTTCCGGTCTCGCTCTTAATGCGTGACAGATTTAACAATCTGGACAGAATAGCAAACATCACTGCGCCATTGCTGATATTTCACGGGGAAATGGATCAAATCATCCCATTGCCCTATGGTTTAAAAGTCTATGATGCAGCCCAAGGAGAAAAAGAATTTATCAGGCTGCCGGGACTGGGGCATAATAATCTGGATATGAACCAAATCAATCACCATATTCTAAAGCAATTGTGACTTTAGGGTAATATCATGCCTGTTAAGCCATTGCGAATAGCACGGGAAATAGTGGGGCGAGTGACGGGTCTCGAACCCGCGACCTCCAGAATCACAATTTTAAAAGAGCTATTTTTCCCAAAATTCATTCTTGTTGATATAAAGCGATAACTTGTTGTTTTACATAGACTAACAATGATGGTAATGTAGAGTTATTGTAGATGTAAATTACTGCAAGTTGTTGCCTGCCGTGAGCCATATGTGAGCCAGCTCACGGCAATATTGAAAGATGAATATTATGGCGGGGATTAAAATTACGAAGAAAGTTGTGGGAAACACCAAGGCGGGAATTGCGCGTATAATCCTGCGTGATTCTGAAATTAAAGGCTTTCAGTGTCGTATCAACCCATCCGGCACAAAAGCCTATTATCTTTATTACCGGACAGGGGACGGGATACAGAGGCAGCCTAAAATTGGTATTCATGGCGAAATTACCCCAGAAGAAGCCCGAACGATTGCCAAGAAGTGGCTGGCACAGGTAGCCGATGGCAATGACCCCAGCCAAGACCGGCAAGATAAGCGACAAGGCGAAACAATTACGGAATTTTGTCAGCGGTATCTTGAACAATACGCAGAGATAAAGAAGAAAGCTTCCAGCGTCCAAGAGGATCGGTACAACATAAACAAGCATGTGATTCCAAAACTTGGCAGGCTGAAAGTTGCAAACGTGGCCCGGCGGGATATAGTTAATCTTCATCAGAACATGAAAAAGACACCCTATGCCGCCAATAATATTTTAGCCCTGCTATCAAAAATGTTCAATCTGGCGGAATTATGGGGGGACAGGCCAGAACATACCAATCCCTGTTATATGGTGCAGAAATACAAAACGTACAAAAGGGAACGCTTTTTAAGCATGCAGGAGATTGCGTACCTGTCTGACATATTAAAAAAAGTGGAACAGGAAGCCGTGGAATTGCCCGGGGTGGTTCCTGCAATTCGATTATTGATATTCACCGGATGCAGGCGCGGGGAAATCCTGACTCTGAAATGGGATTATGTGGATATGGAAAAAGCCTGCCTTAATCTTCCAGACAGTAAGACAGGCAAGAAACGGGTTTACTTGACTGCACCGGCCTTGGAAGTGTTGACAAACATCAAGAGGCATAAAAATAACGCCTATGTTATTGTTGGAGAGAAACAAGGACAAAATCTGGTTAATTTGCGCAAGTCTTGGCTCAGAATAAGGGAAAGAACAACATTAGAGATATGGCAACAAGACCATGCGGTAAGGCATATCATTGATGCCCTGACCGGGACTGATGGCAACCCGCCAAAGATTAAGGCCGTTCAGGATGCCGCACAGGCGGCCAATGTTTCTTTGCAAGGCGGATTATTGGACGTAAGGATACATGACCTGCGTCACACCTATGCGTCTGTTGCTGTTGGCGGCGGTCAAACCCTCCCCCTCATTGGCAAGCTATTAGGCCACACACAGACCCAAACCACCGCCCGTTACGCTCACCTTGCTGATGACCCGGTAAGGGAAGCGGCGGAAGCGGTGGGGCGCACCCTTGCGGCGGCTATGCAGGGCGTGAAAAGAAACAGCAATATTGTAAAATTTCCGGGTGGTGAATAATTATGCAAAAAGGATTGGAAGGCTTTCATCTATTGGACTTTTTGCCGCACCAACCAAAAGAGGAGGAAGTGAAGCGGTTGCTTGGGAAAGAAAATATTGAACTTTATAATAAAGCTGTCGGTACTGGAAGGCCGGAGTATGTTTTAAAAATAAGTGAATTACTACTTCCATTGCTTGATAGTGGAGGTAAAAAGGTAAATAGTTTTTGCAAAAAGACTTACCTGTTAATGCTTTATAGCTATGGCGAATATCATTTATATTATGAAGATTTAGAAAATTATGAAAATAAGTTGCCTGCAATTTTTCATGTTTTAGGGTGCGCCTTGCTCTTTCCCGAATATATTCACCAAAATTTGGGCAACACAATGAGGCGACGGTTTATAACGGCATTTATAGCAATTTCCGATATGGAAGAAAGAAAAGAAAATATAAGTTATTACAATAGGGTACTGAATTATGTGGAAGACTCACACCAAGATAACAGAAAAGAAATAGGACTTTGGCTTAAAGACGAATGGGTGGCGCGGACTATAAAGGAAATGAAACAAAACCCTTTGGTGGCGAAGATAGAGTTGCGCACCGCGCTTAATAACCTTCAAGGCTACGTAAAATATAAGGGGAGCCTGCCTACGGTTAGTGACCGATGGCGTAAAGGCTCTAAAAGGAAAATGCCGAAATATAGTAAATGGTCAAAAATTTCTTCTATTTCTGGCGGTTTTACTGACGAGTGGAAAACAATTTTCAATAATATTATTGAAAACGTCCCACTAAAAAAGTAAGTATTTTCAATAAGTTATGTGTGGGGAAGCGCCTTGCACAACGCCCCAGTTTTTTAGTCATTAAAAAAATATTAAGCTACCTCCATCGTTAACCAACCATGGAGATTAAAGAATGACTACATACTTGCAAAAACTCTTAACAGAACAGGAGGTTGCCGGTTTTTTTGGCTTTAAAGCGTCCACATTACGGCGGTGGCGGTGGGCAGGAACTGGTCCCAAATTTCGCAAAATCGGCGGCTGTGTTCGCTACCACCCCGATGACATTTCTGATTATGTTGACAGCGCAACCCGCACAAATACTACAAAAATGGGGAAAACTATATGCTCCGGATAAAAGAAAACCCCGGAGCCGCGCCAACGGCTCACAGGGCAAATTCAAAATTTTCAGTAAGTCTTTATAACTCATCCAAAAAATCCGCGCAAGCTCGTCTTGCCCGGCGGTATCGTATTTCCCATCCTCATGCGGTGGTGATTGCAGACATTCTTAATTTGGGGGGTGCCACAAATGGGTAAACGCTTAAAACTCACCTTTCAAATTTCCCGCCCGGAAGGAACGGAAATCACGACCTTGCAAGGCCAATATTCCCGGACGCTTTCAGCCCTGATTAAAGGCGGGAAAAGTGGTGTTACTGCCCTTGAAATTTCAAGCTGGGCTTTACGTTTATCGCACTATATTTTCATTCTGAGAACTGAATATTTTCTTGAAATTGAGATGGTGCGGGAACCGCATGGCGGCCCCGCCGGGGAAGGCTGGCATGGTCGGTATTTTCTGCACACCTCTGTCAAAATTCTTTCAGATTCGGAAGCCGCATAGTGGCTATCCACTTAAAAAACGGCGGGGGTTTCGGCTCCCGTCTTTTTTCCAGTCATGCCCCTGATTATGCCGAATACGGTCTGACCGTTTTTCCGGTCGGTGGTGAAAACGGTAAAATTCCCCAAGTTAAAAACTGGCGTAAATTCGGCCCGCGCACATGGGAAAAGCTATCTTCAAAATATGATAATGATAACATCGGTATCGTCAATAAAACGCTTACCATTGTTGATATTGATGATCCCAAACTATTCCATAAATGCCTTAACCGTTTCGGTGATACGCCTATTAAAATCCAAACGCCCGGCGGAGGGTTTCACTTGTGGTATCAATCAAATGGGGAGGCCCGGCGGATTGGAATAAATGGGCAAGCGGTGGATCTGTTGGGAAAAGGTGGCTTTGCCGTCGCCCCGCCCTCTATCAAACCAGCAGGCGGTTGTTACAGCTTTATTGAGGGTGATGTAACTGATATTCCAAATCTGCCCACAATCAAGGCCAATGCCTTACCTGATCCCATTAATAACACCGCCACCAAACAAGGCAAAAGCGGCACCAGAAATAATAACCTTTTCAATTTTTGCCTGAAAGCGGCAAGAGGTGTAAAGTCCGAAAATGAGTTGGCAGAAATTGCGCTGACAGAAAGCGCAAAATTTAACCAGCCGTTGGATGTAGAGGAAGTTCATAAAATTGTACAATCGGCGTGGAATTACGAAATATCAGGAAAAAATTTAACCGGGAGAAATGCAATTTTGATTGAAACTGAAATATTTGAAAAACTCGTAGGACACCCAGAGGCTTTCTACCTGATGACTTTCCTGACAAAAAAACATGCCAGGTTGAGAGATATTTTTTTCATTGATCAAGAAAAGGTTTGTCCTCTTATTGGTATAAAAGACCCCAAAACAATAAGAAAAGCAATTCAAAATCTTATTGATAAAAGACTGCTTCAATATGTTGGCAAAGGCGGCATTTCCGGCAAGTCTAAACAATATCGTATGATGACCTTATAGGGAAAATATCCCTATAATACTTACTTACACTACTCTATCCCCCTTGTTACCCCTGACAAGCAAATAACCAATAGAGAAAAACATAATTAAAAATAAAAAAGCAGCATCTTTTTTAAACCTTTCCCCCTGCGCCATGTTTTAAAATAGAGTAATAACGTGACTAAAACAGCGCATTTAGAAATTGCATTTTTTCAAGTGTTGTTTTTTTACTCATTCGAGAGCATTTAGCGGCTCGACCATGTCTTGCATAATTCAATCACATGATAGCCCGTCTAATGGCTTTCTGGGCAACTTAACCCCCGATATTTCAAGCATATCTATCTTTTCCTATTTGTTCGCACTTGATAAGTATAAGCTAGTAGCGTATAGTTACTCTATGGATATTGAATATGATTGGGCAAAGAATAAAGCCAACAAAGCAACCCATAAACTTGATATGGAATTGGCTATATTGCTTTTTGAAGAAAGTCACACAGTCATAATTGATGGCCGGGCAGATTACGGGGAAATCAGGAAGATTGCCTACGGTTATATCAATGGCCGTGAATGTATCTGTGTTTTTACCGAACGTGAAAAGGCCCTGCGTGTTATTTCATTGCGTAAAGCCAACAGGAGAGAAGCTAATGACCACTATTAAGAAAGCGACCAGAAAGGGAGCCTTGAAAGCCCTTAAAAATACTGACTGGCAGGCCATTGATGCCATGACGGATGAGGACATTGCGGCACAGGTGGCAAGCAACCCCGATGCGGCCCTGCTTCCTGTTGAAATAGATGTTAAGGCAATTCGTGCCACCTCTAATTTGAGTCAGGTTAAGTTTGCCCGTATGTTTGGCATTAAACCGGCCACTCTGCGAAATTGGGAACAAGGGCGCACTACCCCGGAAGGCCCGGCAAGGGCATTACTGACCATAATCAAGAACGATCCAGAAGCGGCTTTTAAAGCATTACAGATAACAACGCGTTCATGAGAAAGAAGGTAAACGCTATGGCTTTTAAACATAAAATTGATCCCTACAGGGTTGATGAGGACAATAAACCGCTTACCAATGATGAGGTCAAGCGATTGCGCCCCGGCCATAAGTGTTCAAAGAACTTGGGATGATAGCCCCAAGAGGACGGGGAAGGCCACCAGTGGCCAACCCTAAGGCCCGTGTTACCTTGCGCCTGTCCCGTATCTTTGGCACCACCGCAGAATTCTGGATGAACCTGCAAATGGGTTATGACCTGTCTGTCACGGCAAAGGCAGAAGCCCGGGAACTCAAGAAGATAAAAGCCATTGCGGCTTAAAGTA
>JAKIUQ010000040.1 GCA_021647465.1 Emcibacter sp.
TGAAACATTCTTCAAAACCATCAAAGCAGAATTGATTTGGCGGCACCCCTGGCAAACAAGACGCCAGGCAGAAGTCGCAATTTTTGAGTATATAAACGGATTTTATAATTCACGCCGAAAACATTCAGCGTCGGGATGGAAAAGCCCCTTGGCATTTGAAAAGGAAGCTGCTTAAATGAGAACAAGGAGCGGAACTAAAATGGGACAGGCCCAAGTAAGAAGAATCGCACATAAGGGTCGTGCAATCTCCTTATATTGACAATTTATACAATTAAGAATTAATATGATTTAAGACTAAATAAATATCTAATGTTAAATTGTAATAGTCCACAGGTAGTATAAGGAGGGGTAGAAATGCGTGATTTTGAGGTGGTTCAAAAATTTGTCACCGATTCCTTACGGGCAACATCCTCAGAAGGATTAATTTCTTATTTCGAGGGGACAATAGCCCATTTTGGATTTACTAATTTCTGTTGTCTATCTTTAACAGATTTCAATAATCCAGATCCTAATTCCCTTGATATTGTTGAATTACCCACAGAGTGGATGGATCGTTATCTACGTAAAGAGTACCACAAGGCAGATATCATCATGGAAAAAATGGCATTAACCCTTACGCCAGTTGAATGGTCTACACTCAGTTCCCCAACAAAAAAACAAGCTCAAATATTAAACGAGGCGGTTGATTTTGGCCTTGTGAATGGAATATCATTACCTATCTTCGTACCGGGCATTTGCCCAACAACCTTTAGCATATCCGGAGAAGAAGAGGATATTGATACGAATTGTTTTCCAATACTTCATATGCTTGCAATGTATTTTCATGAGGCTATTTTGAGAATAAGGTCTATAAAAAGTGCCACATCTTATGTGGACCTTGAATTAACGGCCCGGGAAAAGGAATGCTTGCACTGGGTAGCTGCCGGCAAGAGCGACAGCGTTATTGCTGATATTCTTGATATCAGTAAAAATACAGTCCATTTCCATATTGAAAACGTAAAGCGCAAGTTTAATTTACCCACCAGAGTTCAGACCGTTGTCAAGGCTATTTACAGTGGAAAGATAATGCCGTAGTGATTTGGCGTTAAGTTCTCCAGAATGGTTTCTCATTTATCATTTATTATTATACTTTTCACCTATCTAGGTAGGTGGGTTATTTTTCGAACATAATAATGCATCATTCCCTTATCACGAAACCACAAGGGAGTGTAGAATGTACGCAACAATAGTAACAAATGAAAACAAGCATGTTTTTTCCGATGATATAAAGCTTATGTTTCAACAAAGATATTCTGTCTTTGTTGAGCAAATGGCCTGGAATTTACCCATGGCCGATCATGACAGAAAAGTTGAGAAAGACCAGTTTGATACGCATCATGCAATATATTTATTGCTTAAAGATGATGACGATAACCTTATTGGAAGTCTGCGTTTTCTGCCAACAACACAACCACACTTATTTTCAGAAATATTCTCTCACCTAATTGATGGGGATGTTTCCAGGTCTGACGAAATATGGGAATGTTCACGATTTTATACGATTACCAGCACCGGCAAAGAAAGTGGGTTGCTCAGCCGTTCCGGGGCGGCATTGGGGGCCGCTATGGTAGAGGTTACTCTTTTGTATGGCATTAAGCAGATTGTCACTCTGGCAAACCATAAAGTGCTTCCGATGATATTAAACTCAGGGGCTTTGACAATGCCAATTGGCCTTCCTCAAGTCGTTGGTAACGAGATGGTATCTTCTATTTCTCTTCAAGTGACACCTGTTGGATTACAGATTTATCGCAAGCGAAGAAATATAACACATTCGATACTGCAAACAATTCCAGAAAATGAAAGGGTGGCGATATGAAAGATACGGATGATTCAAGAATGGAAATTTTATTTGCCCGTATGGGATATGCGCTTCTAGGCCTGTCCGGAAATAACCGTGTACTTGTTGTCTCATTGATAGAGAAAGCAGCCGAATGTTTAAGAGAGGATTATGTTGAAGCTGGAGAATTATCAAACCTAGAGGTTGGTGATTATCAAAAAAAGTTAGGACAAAATTATGACAATTGAAAAACATATTGAAACCAATATTGCACAATTAAAACAAAATGGGTTTGTGATTATCCCAAACTTAATTAAAGGAAAAATGCTCTCCGATCTTTGTGAAGAACTTGATCATCACTTTAATCTTACTCCTAAATCGGAAGGAAATTTCTGGGGCTTAAAAACAAAAAGAATGGGTAGAATATTTAGCAAATCCCAACAAGCGCGCAATCTTGCGGTCCACCCCCTTGTGCTTGGTATTATGAATAAGATTCTAGAGCCTTATTGTGAGCGAATTCAGATAAATTTGACGCAAGCCATTCAAATTGGCGCCGGCGAGGTTGAACAACCCTTACATAGAGATGATGAACTTTTTCCATTTCCGAAATCCAGTGCTGAATTTATGGTGAATGCCATGTGGGCACTTGATGATTTTACAGAAGATAATGGGGCAACGGTTGTTTGGCCGGGCAGTAATCGCAAGCCCTCATTGAGGGAAATGCCTGCCGATGAAACTATCCGTGCCACAATGGAAAGCGGCTCTGTTCTTATTTGGTTAGGGTCAACCCAACATTCAGGCGGAGCCAATAACACCACCAAATCGCGAGCAGGACTTACAATAAGCTATTGTCTTGGGTGGTTAAGGCAAGCAGAGAACCAATATCTTGCTTATCCCCCTCATATTGCTAAACATTTCTCAGAGCAGTTGCAAGGATTGATAGGCTACAAAGTTCACAGACCAAATCTTGGTTGGTATGAAGGGCAGGAGCCAGATCTGTTGTTTACGTCTACTCCTGATGTTCTCCCGGCGCAGGATCTGTTTACACCTGAACTTGAAGCGTTATCCAGAGAGATATTGCAGGTAAGACAACAAAATGAATTAGCCGTTAACTAAAAATTCAAAAAAATATTGAAAGGGTTAACGATGATAATTTGTAATAGTTCAGACTCTATCTGACAGTTACCGATTTCTCAGCTGGTGACTGTCAGGTTAAATTTGGTCTACAAATTTGTCCATCCAGATTAGTTTTCCATCAATCAAAGTCTGCATTGGTGTTCTC
>JAKIUQ010000006.1 GCA_021647465.1 Emcibacter sp.
GTCGCTTTAAAGGCGGATATATTACCCGCCATTACGGGAATCCTGCGCGTAATATCCACGCTTTCCAACTGGAAATATCCCAGATCACCTATATGGATGAAGCGCCAACCTTTGCCTTTCAGGAAGAGCGCGCCAATAAGCTGCGACCCACATTGAAAAAAATGATTGAGGCGTTTAGGCCATGAACAAAGGCTATTTATAGATATAATCCCGTGTTAAGGGAACCGTATCAACCTTCTTGGTCAGTTGAAATTGAAATACCACATGGCCCAGATTAAGAAAGGCACATTCGGCGCTGGCCAGATAGAAATTCCACATACGAAAGAACCGTTCATCATATAAATCAACAATGGCCTTTTTATTCGCACATGTCCGCCGGCGCCATTCGCGCAGGGTTTTTGCATAATGCAGCCGCCAGACTTCCATGTCGGTAATATAAAGCCCGGCTTTCTCAATGATTGGCGAAATTTCGGACAGGCTTGGGGCATAACCGCCGGGGAAAATATATTTGATGGTCCAGGGATCCGTGGAGCCCGGCCCATCGGCGCGCCCGATGGTATGGATCAAGGCGACACCGTCATCTTTCAGGCTATCATAAACCTTATCAAAATAGGTTTGATATTGCCGCCGCCCCACATGTTCAAACATGCCAACGGAGACCACACGGTCAAATTTTTGGGTGACGTTGCGGTAATCCTGAAAATTGATATGAACCTTGCCGCTGGCCCCATGATCTTTTACGCGCCTGTTGGCAAGCTCATGCTGTTCCTCGCTTAAGGTCACCCCCGTCACAGACGCGCCGGATAATTTATTTAAGTGCAAGGCCAGACCGCCCCAGCCACAGCCAATATCCAGAACCTCATGATGTTCTTCCAGCAGCAGTTTGGCGGCAATGATATTTTTCTTATTTTCCTGAGCTTGCTCCAGACTGTCTTCTTCGGACTTGAAAAAAGCACAGCTATATTGCCGGTCCGGGTCAAGGAAAAGATCATATAATTCGCCGGACAGATCATAATGATGGGCAACATTTTTCTGCGACCGGCCTATGGGATTAATCTGCGCGAGCCAGCTTTTGAAACGGCTATAGGGATCGCCGCCCGTTAAATGCATGGCATTGCCCTTGCGCCATTCCATATTTTTGGTAATCAGAAACAGGAAATCAAAAATATCCTGATCACCCTCAATGGTCAGTGACCCGTCCATAAAAGCTTCGCCCGCTTTCAGGTCGGGCTTAAGAAAGAGTTTCAGTGGCAGCAGACTGTCATGGAAGCGAACGGTCACTTCGGGCTGCGCCGTTCCGATAAAACTATGCTTCTTGCCCGAGGCATCAATGATATGCAACGTACCTTCACGGATAAGTTTTTTAAGAAAAAAGGCCAGTAAAAACATATATTCTCCCCATTATAGTTTGCGTGATCATGCCATTTTGTCCTATGGTGTGCAAGATTATATTTAGAGTCTGTATATATTCTGGTACATGAATGGCACATGAAGAGAGAAGCGTAAAATGAAAATGATTCTTGCCGTCGCCGCCGGCGGCGCCTTGGGATCGGCTGCACGTTATCTGGTGGGCAAGATGATGCTGCGGCTTATGGGGCCGGGATTTCCCTGGGGCACGTTTACGGTGAATATGGCGGGCTCCTTTATCATTGGTCTGGCGGTCGCATTATTGGCAAGCCGGTATAGCCTGAGCCACCATTGGCAAGGTTTTTTGATTATGGGTGTCCTCGGTGGCTTCACCACTTTTTCGGCCTTCTCTATGGAATTGGGATTGATGCTGGAACGTCATGAAATGGCCAATGCCGCCCTTTATGCCATGGGGTCATTGTCCTTTGGGGTCGCCGCCCTGTTCATGGGCCTTTACGCGGGGCGTTATTTGGCTTAAGAGGGGGCCAAAGATCACATATCCTGATAGGAAAATATATGTCTGGCGTAAGTCACCATAAAGTTCAGTCGTTTGAAAATGACTGGCGCATCGATAAATGGTTCAAAGTTAATTTCCCAGGTTTGGGATTTGGACGTTTGTCAAAATTAATACGTACAGGACAGGTGAGGGCCGATGGCAAAAGAATAAAGGCGGGCTTCAGGGTACAAGAAGGCATGGAAATTCGCGTGCCGCCCATTGGGGTAAACCCCAATGAAGGCAAAGGCTATAGCCCTCGGAACAGCAAAAAAGGCCCGAGTCTGGAAGATAAACGCTATATACGGGACATGGTTATTTATGAGGATAACAGCGTTATTGTCCTGAATAAACTTCCCGGTCTTGCGGTGCAGGGCGGCAGCAATATCACCCGCCATGTGGATGGGCTGCTCGATTGCCTGCAGGGCGATAACCCCGAACGGCCAAAACTTGTCCACCGGCTTGATAAGGATACCAGCGGCGTGCTTGTCATCGCCAAAAGCAGCCCTGCGGCAAAAAGCCTGACCGAATCCTTTCGGAACCGTAAAACCAACAAGATATATTGGGCTCTGGTCGTGGGCCGGCCGGAACGCACCGAAGGCACGGTGAATGCTCCTCTCGATAAGGAGCCGGGCACGCGCGGCGAGCGGATGATGGTCGCCGACAAAGGCAAAAAAGCCGTGACCGACTTTTATGTTATGGACAGCGCCTTGCGCTCAACCAGTTGGGTGGCTTTTAAGCCGGTGACCGGACGCACCCATCAAATCAGGGTTCATGCGACCGTGCTGGATTGCCCCATCGTCGGCGATGGTAAATACGGTGGGAAAGAAGCCTTCCTTGACGGGGCCGTCAGCAAGAAATTACATCTTCACGCCCGCAGTATCGAGATTGATCACCCGGATGGCGGCATTCTTTCCATAACCGCAGGTTTGCCGCGCCATATGAAAGAAAGCTGGGATATGTTCGGTTTTGACAAGAATGATAAAAATAATCCTTTTGATGGGGAAGAATAAGTTTGAAACATCTGGAACTATGATGAAGCTGATTATATTTGATTGTGACGGGACTCTGGTTGATGGCCAGCATTTGATCCTTGACGCCATGGGATCGGCTTGTGTGGCTTGCGAGGTTCCCTACCCCGGTGATGAGGCCGTGCGGCAGATCGTCGGGCTGTCTCTTATGGATGCCATCGAAATTTGTCACCCGCAGGAAAATCAAAAAACCCACCTTGCCCTGAAAGACGCCTTTATCAGCCGCTTTCAGGAATTGCGCCAGCGCGATGAGGATCAAGAACCCCTCTATGACGGCGTGAGGGACATGTTGGAGAAGCTGCATGGCGACGGCTTTATCCTTGGCGTGGCCACGGGAAAGTCCCGGCGCGGCCTGACAAATACCTTGAAGAACCATGGTCTCGGCGATTTTTTCATGACCCTGAATACCGCCGATGACGGGCCGGGAAAACCGCATCCCTCTATGTTAATTAATGCCATGAATGAGGTGGGCGCAGAGCCTGAAAATACGGTCATGATTGGCGATACCACGTTTGATATTCATATGGCGCTTGCGGCCAAAGTCGCCGCCATCGGTGTATCGTGGGGCTATCATGACCGCGGCAAGCTTATTGGTGCGGGGGCGCATCATATATTGGATCATATTTCGCACATAAGGCAGGGATTAAATGAAACGATTTTATAAGGCTGCGGCGGTGGTTGCTACAGAGGGTTCTCAAGAGCAGGGCTTTATTATTGAACTTGACGGCAAGGAAATAAAAACACCGGAAAAAAGGCCTAATCTCAGCCCGACAAGGGCCTTGGCAGAGGCCATATGTGCAGAATGGAATGAACAGGGTGATAAAATTGACCCCGCGAGCATGCTTATGGCAAAGCTTCAGAATACGGCCCTTGACCGTGTCCATACGCGGCGCAGTGACCTGATTGCCGAACTGGTCAAATATGCCGGTACCGACCTGCTGTGTTACCGCGCGGAATTCCCCGAAGATCTGGCGCAGCAGCAAGCGGGCCTATGGCAACCGTTACTGGACTGGGTGGGTCAAAATCATGACATAAAACTTGTCGTTACCACAGGGATATTGCATGTGCCGCAGGATGCGGATGAACTTGAAAAGCTTGGTGTTTTCCTCGGCGGGCTGGATAGCTTCCATCTTGCGGCCTTTCACAATATCACGACCCTTTGTGGCTCCGTTTCTATCGCGCTCAATGTCCTTGGCGGCAATATTTCAGCAGAACAGGCCTGGACTGCCGCAGAGCTGGATGAGAATTATCAGACCCGGCAATGGGGACTGGATGATGAGGCAGTGATTCGGCAGAAAAATATGCGGGCAGATTTGGATGCGGCGGTGCAGTTTCTGAGTTTACTCTGACAGTATTTTTTGCAGGGTGAAAGCCCCGCGCATATCATCTGCTTTAAAACCGGTGGCCATATCATCCGGGTAATAGTCGGCGATGCGTTTTTTAATATCCGGTGCCACATTGTCCCCGTGACAGGTGAGGCAGAGATTGCCGGTGGGAATGGCCTTCATATAACGAAAGACGGTGTTTTTTTCGGTCATTTCATAATGGTCAATGGTGGCCAGTTTTTCACCATTTTTCTGACGTTGCAGGAAGATTTCCATGATACTGTGTTCCCACTCATCCGGTTCACTGGCACTATTGCGGGCTTTCAGGCTGGTGCGGCCAATGGTCCAGGGGCTGCCCTCCCCCAGAGCGAAAGCGATTTCCGGGGATAGGCGCGCGCAGACATCTATGGCCGCAGCCGCGCCATCCATTTTCATGGATTGCACCAGAGCAGACTTTAACTGCCCTGCATATCCCTTAATCAGAACACGGGCTTCCTGAACCAGCATCTTTTCATCGGGAACATTGACTTCGCTGGCGTGCAGGGTGTTAAATCCCGCAAGAAAAACCACAAATAGGGAAATAGACAGGCGCATGATTCACTCCTTCTGCTATGGGGTTTCTTGTAATATATCCTACACGCGTTTTTTTACAATAGGGATAACCTCAGGCTCAAACCAGTTATTTTTCCGCAGCCAGATAAAACGCCTTCATTCATATGACATCACTATAACGTCTAACTTTTTGTGCAGTGCCGCAATTTTTATATAATCTTTGCTTGACGGCAAGAATTTTATCCCTATGTTCGGCGGCGGGCTATCCCTCCCCAACGGGGGACGTCTATTCTGCAAGGAGTAGGAGATAAAATGAAACCTTTACAGAAACCAGCGAACCCGCTGTTTTCGTCCGGGCCCTGTGCGAAACGCCCAGGCTGGACGATTGATAATTTGAAAAATGCGCCCTTGGGCCGTTCTCATCGTGCCAAAATTGGCAAATCCCGTCTTAAACAAGCTATTGACCTGACTGCGGCCATTCTTGGCCTGCCCGAAGGTTATCGCGTGGGCATCGTGCCCGGTTCTGATACCGGCGCTGTTGAAATGGCCTTATGGTCCCTGCTCGGCGCACGCGGTGTTGACATGCTGGCCTGGGAAAGTTTTGGGGCTGGCTGGATCACGGATGTGGCCAAGCAACTGAAATTGGATGACATCCGCACATTGACGGCTGATTACGGCGACCTGCCTGATTTAAGCAAAGTCGATCCGGCGCGCGATGTTGTTTTCACATGGAACGGCACCACATCGGGCGTTAAGCTGCCCAATGCGGACTGGATCAGTGATGATCGCGCGGGCCTGACCATTTGTGATGCGACATCCGCGGCATTCGCCATGGATTTACCTTGGGAAAAACTGGATGTCACCACTTTTTCCTGGCAAAAAGTTTTGGGCGGCGAAGCGGCCCACGGCGTTATTATCCTCAGTCCCCGCGCGGTGGAGCGGCTGGAAAGTTACGTGCCGCCATGGCCATTGCCGAAAATTTTCCGGCTGACCAAGAACGGGAAATTGATTGAGGGTATCTTTAGCGGGGCCACCATCAATACGCCGTCCATGCTCTGCGTCGAAGATTATCTGGACGCGCTTAACTGGGCGCAAACCATTGGCGGGCTACGTGGTATGATCGCAAAGTCGGAAGAAAATCTTGACGTGCTGCGCGATTGGGTCGCGCGCACTGGCTGGGTCGAATTTCTGGCCAATGATGCACAGACGGTATCCAATACCTCGGTTTGTTTCAAGATCGTCGCGCCGTGGTTCACAGCTTTGGAAGAGGCGCAGCAGACTGCGGTTGCCAAGGAAATGGCCATGTTGCTGGATGTGGAAGAGGCCGCTTTTGATATTGGTGCCTACCGCGATGCCCCTGCGGGCCTTCGCATTTGGGCGGGATCAACCATTGAGGCGTCGGACCTGTTGGCATTGCTGCCGTGGCTCGATTGGGCCCATGGTCAAGTCGAAGCGTCTCATGCAAAATAAGTTTATATTTTTATAAAGGTATTCTGAAATGGTAAAAATACTTATTTCTGATAAGTTAAGTCCGCTTGCAAAACAAATATTTGAACAGCGCGGCATCGAAGTTGACCAGATTGTTGGTCTTTCCCCTGAACAGTTGATCGAAGCAATCCCCCGTTATGACGGGCTGGCCATTCGGTCTGCAACCAAGGCAACCAAAGAGGTTCTTGCGGCGGCAACCAATCTTAAGGTTATTGGCCGGGCCGGAATCGGGGTGGATAATGTGGATATTCCTGCGGCGACCAGTCATGGTATTGTGGTGATGAATACGCCGTTCGGCAACAGCATAACAACGGCGGAACATGCCATTGCCATGATGTTTGCTCTGGCGCGCCAGATCCCGCTGGCTAACGCGAGTACCCATGCGGGGAAATGGGAAAAGTCCCGTTTTATGGGGGTTGAGTTAACCTCCAAAACCCTTGGCGTTATCGGGTGCGGTAATATTGGGGCCATTGCCGCTGAACGGGCCTTGGGCCTGAAAATGAAGGTTGTTGCCTTTGATCCTTATTTATCTGTGGAACGCGCCGAAGAATTGGGCGTTGAGAAGGTTGAACTGGATGAATTGCTGGAACGTGCTGACTTCATTACGCTTCATACGCCGCTCACCGATACAACGCGGGGTATTTTAAATGCGGAAGCTTTTACAAAAATGAAAGACGGCGTGCGAATCGTTAACTGCGCGCGCGGGGGGCTTATTGACGAGGCAGCCTTGCTTGTCGCCCTTGACAGCGGCAAGGTTGCCGGGGCGGCTCTTGATGTATTTGCTGAGGAACCGGCAAAAGAAAATATTCTTTTTGGTCATGAAAAGGTTGTGGTAACCCCCCATCTTGGCGCGTCGACATCCGAAGCCCAAGTGAATGTCGCGGTTCAGGTGGCCGAGCAGATGGCAGATTACCTGCTGGACGGGGCGGTGACCAATGCCTTGAATATGCCGTCGGTTACGGCGGAAGAATCCGTGCGCCTCAGCCCTTATATGTCCCTTGCCAAGCAGCTGGGCAGTTTTGCGGGGCAATTGACGGAACATGCCTTGAAAACCATTCAAATTGAATATCAAGGGGATGTGACGGAGCTTAATACGCGCCCCCTGACGGCCATTGTGGTTCAAGGGTTGCTTCAGCCCCTGATGGATTGCGTTAATATGGTCAATGCTCTGGCCGTTGCCAAGGAACGGGATATTGATATCATTGAAACGCGCCATGATGCAGAAGGGGATTATAACACTTATATCAAGGTTACGGTCACCACAGACCATCAAACGCGCTGTGTTGCGGGGACGTTGTTTGCGGATAAACGTCCGCGTATTGTCAGCATTAAAGATATTGCCCTTGAGACAGAATTGACCCCGAATATGCTTTATGTCTCCAATGAAGATTTGCCGGGATTTATCGGCGCGCTGGGTACGGCGCTGGGGCGTGCGGGATTGAATATAGCCACATTCAGCCTGGGCCGCGCAGAAGAGGGCGGCGAGGCCATCGCGCTGGTTGCGATTGACGCGCAGGCCGATGCGGCAACCATATCTGCCGTGGAAAATCTGCCGCATGTCAAACAGGTAAAGGCATTGACCTTTTAATATGGCTCCAGAATAAAAATATTAAGAGGCCATGGGTTTTAATGGCCTCTTTTTTTTATGTATCAGCATGTGTCTTAATTGACTGGATAGAAGAGCTGGGATATAAGCACGGCGGCGATATAAACAATACGCAAATGGACGTGATATGCCCAGACCGGAAGATGAACCAAACGAGACAGCTCTCTTGCCGGAGGGGCTGCATGATACCCTGGCCAATGATGCGGAATATCAAGCCGACATTGTCGAGAAATTACGCCAGTGTTTTGCCAGTTATGGTTATGAACGTGTGGTGCCGCCGCTGCTTGAATTCGAGGAAAGCCTGCTCTGCGGCCCCGGCAAAGCCCAATCCAGAAATATGTTTCGGGTGATGGATCCAGTCAGCATGCGCATGATGGCCGTGCGCAACGATATGACGGGGCAGGTGGCACGGATTGCCCGCACGCGCCTGCAAAATTCCCCGCGCCCGCTGCGGCTGAGTTATTCCGGAAGTGTTTTGAGGGTGGGCGGCAGCCAGCTGCGTCCTGAACGTGAATTTCAACAGGCGGGAATCGAACTGATCGGCAGCGATAGCGGCGAAGCTTATGTTGAGATAATATTGCTTGCGCGGGATGTCCTTGGCACCGTCGGTATTAAAAATGCGAGCATTGATCTGACCATGCCTTTGCTTGTGCCGGCCATCTGCCGGGGGCTTGGCCTTGATGATAAAATATCAAAGGCCGTGCGTCATGCGCTGAATGTCAAAGATATCGGTGAATTAGATAATCTGGATGGTGATATTGGCGAAATCAGCCGCCAATTGCTTTCGGCTAGCGGCGCGGCTGACAAGGCAATGGCCATAATTGGCAAGTTGTCATTACCGGCAGAGGCGCAGAAGATCTGCGACGAATTAAAAGAAATTCTGGCCCGTCTGAAGGATGTGGCACCGGAACTTAATGTGACGGTTGATCCCGGTGAATATAGCGGATTTGAATTTCAAACCGGTATTGGATTTTCGCTTTTTGTCAAAGGCGTGCGCGGTGAACTTGGCCGGGGGGGACGATATCTGGTCGAAGGTAACGGAAAAAGCAAGGATGCAGTCAGCGAACCTGCGACAGGTTTTTCACTCTATCTGGATAGCTTGATGCGGGCTGTACCAAAGATGACAGAAATTAAATATATCTATTGTCCCTATAATATGAATATGCCGGATGTGAATAAAGTTCGCCTTGAAGGGTATCGAACCATATGCGGTCTTGAGCCGACAAAGAATGATACGGCGGAAGCCAGGAGATTGAATTGTCAGTATATCTGGCAGAATGAAACAGTGATAAAGATTTAAAACGATAGTTTTTGAAAGGGCGATAGTGTGGCAAATGTGGTCGTAGTCGGCTCCCAATGGGGCGACGAAGGTAAAGGTAAAATAGTAGATTGGCTGTCTGAACGCGCCGATGTGGTGGTGCGGTTTCAAGGCGGACATAACGCGGGTCATACCCTCGTTATTGACGGGAAAGTCTATAAATTAAGCCTGCTGCCGTCCGGTATCGTGCGTGGCGGAAAATATTCTGTGATTGGTAACGGCGTTGTGGTTGACCCCTGGGCATTGCTCAAGGAAATTGACCTTTTAAAATCACAGGGTGTTGACGTTAATTCAGATAATCTGATGGTTGCGGAAAATTGCGCGTTGATATTGCCTTTGCACGGCGCTCTTGACGGTATCCGCGAAGACGCGGCGAATATATGCACCAAGGGCGGGCCAAAAATTGGCACGACCCGCCGGGGTATTGGCCCGGCTTATGAAGATAAAATTGCCCGAAGGGCGCTCAGGGGCTGTGATCTTCGATCTGACAGGGCCATTGAAAACCGCGTTGATGTGTTGCTTGGCCATCATAATGCCCTGCGGCGCGGTCTTGGGGTCGCGGAAATTGACCGGGCCGGAATGATTGCTGAAATTAAGGAAATCGCCCCGAAAATTATTCCTTTCCTTGGGGATAGCTGGCGCGTTCTGGATAAAATGCGTCACGACCGCAAACGTATCCTGTTTGAGGGGGCGCAGGGCATCATGCTGGACGTGGATCATGGCACTTATCCCTTTGTGACCTCATCAAACACCATTGCCTCGCAAGCTGCCGGCGGCAGTGGAACCGGGGCCAGAACGCTTGATTATGTGTTGGGCATTACCAAGGCCTATACCACCCGCGTCGGCGAAGGGCCCTTTCCGACGGAGTTGACAGATGATGTCGGGCAAGGTTTGGGCGAGCGCGGTCATGAATTTGGCACTGTCACAGGACGCAGCCGCAGGTGCGGTTATTTTGATGCGGTTATGGTGCGTCAGGCCACCAAAATTGGCGGTATTACGGGGATTGCGCTGACCAAACTTGATGTTCTGGATGGTATGGATGAATTGAAGGTCTGCGTGGCCTATGATCTGGATGGCACGCGCATTGATTATTTTCCGGCGTCAACCGAAGAACAGGCGCGGGTAACGCCGATTTATGAAACTTTGGAAGGCTGGTCTGACAGCACCTACGGCGCGCGCAGCTGGGTGGATCTGCCGGCAACGGCGATAAAATATATCCGCCGGATTGAGGAATTGATCGAAACGCCGGTGGCTTTGCTATCCACCAGCCCTGAACGGGAAGACACCATTCTGGTGCATGATCCGTTCGAGGATTGATGTTTTCTAAATTTCTTATGACAGGGGAAAGTTGAAGACATTCAGTTTGTTGCCTTCGGGATCCCGGAAATAGCCGGCATAAAATTTTTCGTCATATTCAGGACGTGGGCCGACAGGGCCTTCGCAGGTGCCGCCCAGCTCAAGGGCAAGGGCATGAATCTTATCGACCATTTCATGGCTTGGGGCAAATAATGCCATCATGGTGCCATTACCCACCGTAGCGGGATTGCCGTCATGGGGTTTGCTGATGCTGAAACTTGTGGCCCCGTCTTCGCCGCCCCACACGATGAAATTGTCGTGTTCCATGGTTCTTTTCACGCCGAGTTCTGCCAGCAGAGCGTCGTAGAATTTTGCCGACTTTTCAATATCATTGGTGCCGACCATTACATATCCGAGCATAATTTTTTCCTTGTGGCTGTTTTGTTCTCTTTATGTTCTAGGATATAAAATAACGACCGTCAAGAAAAATTACCTTTTCTCATATTATTGGTTCACAGGATAAATAAAATTGTCTATAAGGGCTGAGAATTGAAACATTATACCAAGAATAGTCGCAAGATCAGATATGAAACAAACAAACATTACATCACTAACGATGATGGTCGCGGGCAAGTCACTTGCCCTGCTGCGTTTGTTGCCGCTTGCCGCCCTCCTTCTACTCTCACGCCTATTGGGTCGACTTAGCCGCCCCTGACGTTTTGGAATTTTAAAGCCATTTATGGCGGACGTTCAGGGGAGATAGAGACAGATCATTCCCCAGGCGGGAAATTCATTCATAACAGTTAAAATTAAGGCTAAGAAATGACCAGAGATAAAAACAGGGTTATCATATTTGATACCACATTACGTGACGGGGAACAGTCGCCGGGCTGCTCCATGACGTTGAGCGAAAAGTTGCGGGTGGCTCAGGCCCTCGAAAATTTGGGGGTGGACGTTATTGAGGCGGGGTTTGCCATAGCGTCAAACGGCGATTTTGAGGCCATCAGCCAAGTGGCGGCGATGTTGAAGAAGACGATTGTTTGCTCGCTTGCCCGCGCCTCTTACAAGGATATAGACCGCGCGGCAGAGGCTCTTAAAAATGCCGTACGTCCGCGCATACATACCTTTATTTCCACCAGCCCGCTTCATATGGAACATAAGTTGAATATGACGCCGGATGAAGTGGTTGACCGGATTATTGACAGCGTCAGCTATGCCAGAAACCTGTGTGATGATGTGGAATGGTCTTGCGAAGATGGCACCAGAACCGAAGAAGATTTTTTGTATCGTACCATCGAGGCCGCGATCAAGGCCGGGGCCACGACCATCAATGTACCGGATACAGTTGGCTATACCACGCCCGATGAATATCGCATCATGATGCGGAAAATTATCGAAAATGTCCCCAATTCTGATAAGGCAATTTTTTCGACCCATTGTCATAATGATCTGGGGCTGGCCGTATCAAATTCCATTGCGGCGGTTCAGGGCGGCGCGCGTCAGGTGGAATGTACCATAAATGGTATTGGGGAACGGGCGGGCAATGCCGCGCTCGAAGAAATCGTTATGGCCTTTCGTACCCGGCCAAATGCCATACCTTTCCATACCGATATTATCACCGAGAATATCATGAAAACATCCAAGCTGGTATCTTCGGTAACGGGCCTTGATGTGCAGAATAACAAGGCCATTGTCGGGGCCAATGCCTTTGCCCATGAAAGTGGAATTCATCAGGACGGTATGCTTAAAAATGCCGGAACATACGAGATTATGACCCCTGAATCCATTGGCTTGAAAAAATCTGAACTGGTGATGGGCAAACATTCCGGCCGTCATGCCTTTCGGGACAAGTTAAAAGATCTGGGCTATGAATTGGGGGACAATGAATTCCTGAGTGCTTTCACCCGTTTCAAGGATCTGGCCGATGTGAAAAAGACCCTGTACGATGATGATATCATTGCGATTGTCGACGAGGATATGCGGGATAATGACCATATAAAATTGATGAACTGGTCTTTCATCTGTGATAGCTGGCAAGCCAGCAGTGCGACTTTTGGTATGGAAGTGGACGGCAAGAAAATCACCGTTACGAGCGAAGGCAACGGGCCGGTTGATGCCTCCTTCAAGGCCTTGCGCGGCCTGACGGACGGCGTGCCGACGTTGGAGCTCTATCAGGTTCATGCGGTAACGCGTGGCACAGATGCGCAGGCGGAAGTCACCGTTCGGCTGGAAGAGGATGGCAAGACGGTTAATGGTCACGGCGCGCATGTAGATACTCTGGTTGCTTCTGCCAAGGCCTATATCAACGCCCTGAACAAGCTGAAGGTAAAGCGGGAAAAAACAGCGCCTGCGGCTATATCGGACTAGGATAAGGCATTTGAGATTTAAGCAGCCCCGTTTTTTTCGGGGCTGTTTTTACGATGTTCCCACTGAATGGATTTATGGTTAAAGCCTTTTTCTATTGTGGGTTTAATCACGGCAAAATATGGCGACAGGTCAAAATCCCTTGGGGTGAAGAGACTATGGTGCCGGATATGATATATTTCTCTTTCAATATAATGTTGTTTACTGGTTTCAACAGTTTCTTTGGTGATTTGCGGCAGTATGGGGTAGTTGATTGATTGAAAGGCCTGAGCAATAAGGGTTGAGCATATGGCCCGTGTCGGATCGCCGCTGCCAAGGGCCAGCATACGCCGACGCACAAAGATTGGCACGGGGGGATAGGGGAATAGGTAACGACCAAGGTCAATGATGTTTTTCATATCATATTGATGGCCTATACGGTTGATAGCATAGTTAATGAGCCGGGTTATTTCCTCTTTACTCAAATCTTTCGGACGGCAAATACGGGTATTATAATATTTATATTTGCTTAAAGGCACAGCTTTGACGCCGCCATCGGCTTCGGCTTCGATCAGATCAAGACGCGCGCCATTAATATGATTGCTGGCCTGATCTCCAATATATAATGTGGCATGCGACCAGGTGGATTGGGTCAGGAATTTGATAATGCTGCTGACCCGCTGGTTTCCTTCGATCAAAAGAACATCGCCCGGTTCAAGGTAGCTTTCAAGAATTTCCGGGCTTGTCACGGAAAAACTTTCATATTTCCAAACAGGTTTATGCAAATATCGGATGATATAGTTTGATATCTTTTCACGAAGCCATGTGAACATATTGAGCCTTTATTTTTCACTTACGGGATAAAATAGTGGAAAAAACAGTAAATGCCTTAGTTTCTCCACAAAAAAATTGCTTTCACAATGCTATGTTAATACAAACAATATATAAGTAGCAAGAATCAGGGTTAATGACCCCATATAAATCATGTTAAGAAGTTAGAAATAGGCGATCACATATGTTAGAAAAGCTTTTGGGGATGTTCTCATCCGATATGGCAATTGATTTGGGAACGGCGAATACCCTTGTTTATGTAAAGGGACGCGGTATCGTCCTGAATGAGCCTTCGGTCGTGGCCATCAAGAATAAAAGCGGGGTCAAATCCGTTATCGCTGTGGGCGAGGCGGCAAAAATGATGCTGGGCCGCACACCGGGTGATATTGAGGCTATTCGGCCTTTGCGGGACGGCGTGATCGCTGATTTCGAAGTGGCGGAGGCCATGATTAAAGACTTTATCCGTAAGGTTCATAATCGCAGCATGTTTGCCAGCCCGCATATTGTTATCTGCGTGCCGTCCGGGTCAACGCCCGTGGAACGCAAGGCGATACGGGACAGCGCTCTGGAAGCGGGCGCGCGGCGGGTGTCTCTTATTGAAGAGCCAATGGCTGCGGCCATTGGCGCCGGGCTGCCTGTGACAGAGCCAACAGGTTCCATGATTGTTGATATTGGCGGCGGCACCAGCGAGGTTGCGGTGATTTCCCTTGGCGGTGTGGTTTATGCCGCCTCTGTTCGGGTTGGCGGCGATAAAATGGATGAGGCCATCATATCTTATATCCGCCGAAATCATAATCTTTTGATTGGGGAGGCAAGCGCCGAACGTATCAAGAAAGAAATCGGTACGGCCGCGCCGCCGGAAGATGGCGTCGGCCAGACGATGGAAATAAAAGGCCGTGATTTGATGAATGGGGTGCCGAAAGTTGTTATCGTGGACCAGCTTCAAATTTCAGAAGCCTTGACCGAGCCTGTAAGCGCCATCGTGGAAGGTGTGAAAGACGGCCTTGAACAAACGCCGCCTGAATTGGCGTCGGACATCGTGGAAAAAGGTATTGTACTGACAGGCGGCGGTGCGCTTTTGCGTGATCTGGACAAGGTTATCCGCAAGGCAACGGGTCTTTCGGTGATTATTGCGGATGAGCCTTTGACCTGCGTTGCGCTTGGGACGGGCCGGGCATTGGAAGATGAGATTTTGCGGCATGTTCTGCTTGACTCATATTAAGGTTACATGAATCGATATTCATATAAACGAGGATTATTATGAAGGAGCTAAAGCATAGATTTTCTTCTGGCTTTTTCATCGTTCTGGCCCTTGCTTTACTGATATTCGGCAGTAATAATACGTCATTTGTGAATGCTGTTCGGGGGCAGATTACGGATTTTTTTGTGCCAATATTAAGTGTGGCCTCTCGTCCGTTACAAGCCGTGGATGACCTGATCGACTGGACTCAGCAGGTTGCCATTGTATTTTCAGAGAATAAACGCCTTTTGGCGGAAAATGCCCAGCTTAAACAGGCTCAAATTACGTCATCTCAATTGGCCATTGATAATCAGCGTTTAAAAAGGCTGTTGAATGTTGGCGAAGGCCAAGTGAATATTATTGCCGCCGCAAGGGTCGTATCGGACAGTGAAAGCCCGTTTTTTAAAAGCGTCCTGATTAATCGCGGTACAGATGACGGGGTATTAAAAGGCCAGGCCATTATAAATGAAGATGGTATTGTGGGCCGAATTATTAATGCAGGTTCCTCATCTTCGCGGGTTTTACTTGCCACGGATATTAATAGTCATATTCCCATAAAACTGGCTTCCAGCGGGATTAATATGATCCTTGAGGGGGATAATTCACCCTACCCAAAGCTGGGATTCTTGCCCATTGGGGAAGAAATTTCGGTCGGAGACCTGATTTTAACCTCTGGTTATGGTATGGTATTCCCGCCTGATCTGCCAGTAGGACAGGTGTTGGAGATTACCGAAGAGGGCATAAAAATAAAATTATCCGCTAAATTATATAATTTGAACTATGTCAGTATTGTGGGGTATGAAATTATCCGAAGTTCGGTCACCCGCAGGGATGATCGTTCATCGAAGGGCAAAAAATGATGAAAGGGCCGGAAAGCAAATCGGAGAGAGGCTTTAGATGGGCCTTGCCCTCCATCAGTATTTTAGGGCTGATCATTCTGATGCAGCTGCCCTATAGAATATCTTTTCTGGATAATTTATTGCCTTTTTTACCGATGGCCGCCGTATATTATTGGGGCATATTCAAACCTAATCTGCTGCCGGTCAGTGCAGTGTTCTTTCTGGGGCTGCTGCAGGATATCTTAAGTGGCGGGCCGCTGGGTATGATGGCTTTACTACTGATTCTGGTACGCCTGTTTGTGATTCAGCAGGGCCGCCGTTTTCTTGAACGGGAATTTTTATTTAGCTGGTTGGTGTTTATCATTGTTGCCCTGATATTTGGGCTCGCCACATGGGCAATATCATCAATATATATCAGAGAGCCTCAATATATATGGGATGCCTTGGGACAGAGTATGCTGACCATAGCTATTTTTCCGGCGATCGTATGGGGATTAGGTTTATTTCGCCTTATGTTGGTCGCAGAGAAGAGATAGCCCCATGATAACAGATTCCGATGACCAGAAATACAAGCTTTTCACACGCCGGGCAGGCCTGATTGCCGGCGGTATGATGGTTTTAACGTCGGGACTTCTTGGGCGCTTGTATTATTTGCAGGTTGTTGGCCAGAGCCAATATAAGCTTTTAGCCGATAGAAACCGCATTAGCCTGCGCCTTTTGGCACCGCAAAGAGGTAAAATACTGGATCGTAGTGGCTATGATCTGGCCATTAACCGAACAGATTATCGGGTGAACATCATTCCGGAAGAGGCCGATAATGTTGAGGAAACCCTTGAGGCATTGAACGCGATCCTGCCCATTTCTGCACGGCAGAAAGCCAGAATTCTTAAGGCTGTTAAGCGTCAAAGGGCTTTTTTGCCGGTGATTGTTGCCGAGAATCTGGACTGGGAAACTTTTGCCCGCGTGAATATTAATATTCCTGATTTGCCGGGTATCCAGCCGGATATGGGGATCACGCGCTATTATCCGGAAAAGGATTTGCTGGCTCATATCGTCGGCTATGTCAGTTCGGTCAATAAAAATGAAATTGGTGAGGATCCTCTGCTTGAGTTACCCGGCTTTAAAATTGGCAAGAATGGTATGGAGCGCGTTCTGGATAAAAGGCTGCGCGGAAAGGCGGGTAACAGCAGGGTCGAAGTGAATGTCATGGGCCGTATGATCCGCGAGCTTTCAAGAAATGACAGTGTCCCCGGCGAAACTTTAAAATTGACGATTGACCGGGATATTCAAAAATTTACCGCCGACCGCGTGCGTGACGAAAGTGCGGCTGTCGTCGTGATGGACATCCATTCAGGGGAGATCTTGTCTCTAACCTCCACACCGGCTTTTGACCCCAATGATTTTAATCTGGGGATTAGCCATAAGAAATATGACGCCTTGCTGAATGATGTTCGCAAACCCTTGACGAATAAGGCCGTTCAGGGGGAATATCCACCGGGATCCACCTTTAAAATGATTGTGGCACTGGCGGCATTGGAGGCCGGCGTCATTGATGAGCATGAAGAAGTTTTCTGTAACAGCAAATATGAAATCGGTAATACGATCAAACATTGCTGGAAGCGGGAAGGCCATGGTCATGTGGCGATGGTGGAGGCTATCGCCGCATCATGCGATGTTTATTTCTATGAAATCGCTGGCCGGGTTGGCATTGACAGAATTCATGATATGGCGGCGCGCTTTGGCCTTGGCCGGAAATTCGGCATTGACATTCCGGGTGAAAAAAGTGGCCTAAATCCTTCGAAAGGCTGGAAATTATCCCGGCGCGGCGTTCGCTGGAAAGGCGGGGATACGGCTAATGTGGGTATTGGGCAAGGAGATGTGTTGATGACCCCGCTGCAGCTTTGCGTCATGATCGCCCGCCTGGTGAATGGCGGCAAGGCCGTGATGCCCAAGATATTATTCCCCAAAAAGAATCTTCGTGAAGATGAGGAAGGGTTTGAACCAGAGGCTCCACCAGAAACAATAGCCTTTGATCGGCGCAATATGGCGATAATTTTAAAAAGTATGGCGGCCGTGATTAATAGCCCCATAGGGGTTGCCTATGCCCAAAGGATGCGGGATAAAACCATGTCTTTTGGCGGCAAAACAGGGTCAGCGCAAGTGCGGCGCATTACGCAGGCAGAACGGGATGTCAGAGTCCGCAAGAATGAAGAAAAACCGTGGATAGAACGGGATCATGCCCTTTTTGTCGGTTATGGCCCTCTGGAGAACCCCCGTTATGCGGTGAGTGTCATTGTCGAACATGGTGGCGGTGGCTCGACAAAGGCGGCCCCTATTTGCAAGGATGTTTTGACATATATCTTTGAGCAGGAGAAAAAACAGCAACAAGGGGCCAATGTATGATGGCGGGGCGTTTACAGGGGCGGCGACAATCAAAATCTGTGTTTCAGAAACTTTCTGAACTTAATATTTTTATTGTTGTTGTGGTGATCATGATCGCCATGGTCGGTTTTGTCCTTCTTTATTCTGTGGCGGGTGGATCGGTGGATCCCTGGGCCAAAAGACAAATCATTCGTTTCGTAATTGGCATGTTCGGTATGGTTGTGATTGCCGTGATTGATATCAGGGTCTGGATGTTTCTCGCCTATCCATTTTATTTTCTGTCGCTGATTTTATTGATAATTGTGAGCGTAATGGGACAGACCGGTATGGGGGCAACCCGGTGGATAAACCTGGGTTTTATGAATTTGCAACCATCGGAGCTTATGAAGATTGCCCTTATTTTGGCACTGGCGCGTTATTATCATTGTATGACCAAGGAGGAGTCGGGACAATACCGGCGATTGATTGTGCCCATATTATTAATAGCTGCCCCTGTTGCTTTGGTGGTCATGCAGCCTGATCTGGGAACCTCTTTGTTGATCATCGCGGGCGGCGTTGCCATATTATTTTGTGGCGGCGCCAGATTATGGCTCTTCATCGTGGGGTTGATGGCGATAATTCCAACCGCCATTGGCGCGTGGAGTTTCATGAAGCCTTATCAGCAAGATAGAGTTTTGACCTTTTTAAATCCGGAAAGAGACCCTCTCGGCGCGGGCTATCATAGTATTCAGGCGAAAATAGCTGTGGGGTCTGGCGGTGTTTATGGCAAAGGCTTCATTCAAGGCAGCCAAAGTCAGCTTAATTTCCTGCCCGAAAAACAGACGGATTTTATCTTTACGGTTCTGGCGGAAGAATTTGGATTGATGGGGGGCGTGATGCTCCTTGGTTTGTATATGATCCTGCTGGCCTACGCGCTTATTGTCTGTATGAGCGTCAGAAGCCAGTTTGGTCGTTTATTGTCCTTTGGTATGGCAGTTACCTTTTTCCTTTACATGTTTATCAATATTGCCATGAACTTGGGAATGGTTCCCGTTGTTGGCGTACCGCTGCCTCTGGTTTCATACGGGGGATCCGCCATGTTAACCCTGCTTGTTGGTATTGGGTTTGTTCTATGTGCGGCGATCCATCGGGATACAACGATCTCTCGCGGGGGGGCTTTTGCGTGATTAATCTGGTGGTTTGATGGATTGTTCAAGCTTTATAAGCCATATAGACTAGTCTATCTGAGGCGTGGCTTTTTTCCCTAAATTATGCTATAATAGCCTCTTGTTATATCGACTCGGGGCGGCCCTAAAAAAGACCCCATTTTCATTTCAATAATATCAACTCAGAATGAGTTTTATAGCCCAAGAATGGGCGCGGAGAGAAAAAATGCGCATTCAAATTGAACGTTCGCACGTTCGCAGAGAGTTTCTTAAAGCTGTTTTATTCGGTGTCCTGACCTCTAGTCTCTTTTTATTTTTGGTGGTTTAAAATCAACAGGCTAGAATCAATTTATTTTTAGGGAATAATTACGTTAATTCAGCATGACGATGACAGTGAGTGAAATGATCATTCACGATGCCTACGGCTTGCATGAAGGCGTAACAGATTGTCGGGCCGCAAAATTTAAATCCCCTCTTTTTCAACGCTTTGCTCATGGCTTCTGATTCGGTCGTTGCCGCAGGAACCTGTTCCATATTCTGCCATTGGTTATGAATTATTTCGCCGCCCGTAAAACTCCAGATAAAGTCCGAGAATCCGCCGTTTTCTTTTTCTATTTCAAGATAAATCCGGGCGTTGGTGATTGTTGAATGAATTTTCAGACGATTGCGGACGATGCCGGTATCTTTCATCAGCCTTTCTATGTGCTGATCATCATATTGGGCAATTATCACGGGGTCGAAATTGTCAAAGGCGCTCAGAAAAGCTTCCCGTTTGCGCAAGATGGTGATCCATGACAGGCCCGCCTGAAAACCATCCAGAATAAGCTTCTCAAACAGCTCGCGCCCGTCGTAAATGGGCACGCCCCATTCCGTATCATGATAGGCAACATATAAGGGATTGTCACCGGGCCAGCTACATCTTTCTTTCATATTAATCTCCTTAGGGCCGGGGCCTGTTAATCGTTTGTTTTTGGGTACCAATCCGGTTGCCATGGTGTGACCGTCGCATCGCTGCAGTGATAGGATTGATTAAAAGTCATCTTTGCGAGCCGAAAGTAACCGATGGCTTTATTGCCTAGCCCAGACCGGATATCCCCAATTTTTTTGCCGTCATTATCCATGATTTCTGTCCCTCTGGTCGGAAGGGAGCCATCGACAGTAATCGGCAGCAGGCGCTTTTTCAAAATGGCCCGATGCTTCATTCGGGCGGTGACTTCCTGCCCGACATAGCAGCCTTTGGTAAAATCAACCCCGTTTAATTCTTCCATATTACCTTCAAGGATAAGGGTTTTATCCACATCAAAATCCCGCGCGCCGTCGGGCAACCCAAGCGAAAGGCGGCATTCATCATAATGATCATCTGTTTGATAAGAGACCGGCGGGACTATTATTGTCCGAAAGCCCATGTTCGGATGGCGCGGGTCAGGATAGGATATGAGGCCTTCGGACAATAATTCAGGAGAGGCCAGGACGGCATATTTTTCTGAGCAATCCATAATATTCACATCTGCACGCAGCCGGTACATCATGAGCCGTCTGTGAATATCTGCCATTCGCCCTCTTTCGCAATCCAGAAAAATGGTATCATCCTTCTCAATGATAAAAAAGTCATGCAAATATTTTCCTTGTGGCGTTAGCAAGGCCGCATAGATTGCAGAATTATCAGATATTGCATTAATATCATTTGTGATTAAGCCCTGAAGAAAATTTTTGCGGTCTGAGCCGGACAGGGCCAGAATAGCGCGATTTTCCAAGAGCGCTGGTTTATTCAGCAGGGATATTTTCTGGGGCGGCATTTTTTGGAAAATTTCTTTCTATTATATCTATCAGATGGCGGGTTATTCGGTCAGAAGCCTTGCCATCGCCAAAGGGATTTGGGGCCTCTTGCATTGCTTTATAGTGCGCCTTGTCGTCAATGAGTAAGTTAAGTTCATATAATATGCTATTTCTATCGGTACCCGCAAGCCTGAGGCAGCCATTTTCCACACCCTCTGCCCTTTCCGTCTTATTTCGGATAACGATGACGGGGGTGTTTAGCGCGGGGCCTTCTTCCTGAATGCCGCCGGAATCGGTAATGATGGCAAATGCCTCTGACATAAGCTGGACAAACCCAGGATAGGCCAGGGGCGCGATCAGTCGGATATTATCGGCATTGCCGAGCAGAGATTTGATCATGTCAGAAGAGGCCGGGTTGGGATGAAGGGGAAAAATAAAATCAAATTCTGGCCGGCTATTGGCAAATTCCAGAAGGCTGTTAATGATCTCGACCAATGGTGCGCCCTGACTTTCGCGGCGATGAAGGGTGATTAAGAAAAAATGTTTTTGTCTCTTTGGGTTTCTTTGGGGGGGTTCTTTCGGGCCGCAGGATACGGATATTTCCCTGTCATCAGTCAATTTTTTTTGCATGTCCAGTATCATATCCACCGAAGTATTGCCGGTGACAAAAATGGCCTCTGGCTCATAGCCTTCTTGTAATAAATTTTTCTGGGCTTTTTTCGTAGGACAGAAGTGCCAGCGGGTCAATTTAGAAATATTTTGCCGGTATATTTCTTCGGGAAAGGGGGATTTATGGTCATAGGTTCTCAGGCCGGCTTCAATATGGGCAATGGGACATTGTTTTTTCCGGGCAATGATGGCGCAGGCAAGGGCGCTCGCTGTATCTCCCTGAACAATGGCAATGTCAGGGCGAAATTTCTGAAAAACCTCTGGTAATTGCGCGAAAAGCTGCGTCATGAGCTGATCAAGGCTTTGCCCTTTGCGCATCACATTTAATTGCACGTCTGCCTTAAGATTTAAACTGTTCATATGGGGGGGCAAAAGATCCTTATGCTGCCCGGTATTGCACAGAATAGGCATGATGTTGCCGGAAAGCCTCAACTTATGATATAGTGGGGACAGCTTTATCAGCTCGGGCCGTGAGCCATAACAGATTAAGGCTTTACGCATTATGCTCATATGTAATATGCCCCCTGTGCGGCAAGAAAATGGTTCTAATCCTCTTGTATTTTAAGGATTTCTTGTTGAATTTGGTAAATAATAGTATTGCTTTTAGGGTAACGTCAACAAAGGAATGAAACTCGTGGCCATTGATATTCTTATAAAAAATGCAATCTGCGTTTCACATAACGGGATAGAACCATCCGACGTGGCGATCAAGGATGATATAATAGTTGCCATCGGCCCTCTTGATAATCTTGACGCTGATGAGGTTATTGATGCAACGGGTTTGCATCTTATGCCCGGCGTGATTGATACCCAGGTTCATTTTCGCGAACCGGGGGATGAGGCCGGGGAAGATATGGAAAGCGGAAGCCGCGCCGCCGTTATGGGCGGGGTGACGGCAGTTTTTGACATGCCGAATAGCAAACCGCCAACCACGACGATAAAGGCACTGAATGATAAAGTGAAAAGAGGGACTAATCGCCTGTGGTGCGATTTTGCTTTTTACGTCGGGGCTTCGACAAAAAATATCAAAAACCTTCATAAACTGGAAAGATTGCCCGGTTGTTGCGGTATTAAAATTTTTATGGGGGATTTTACGGGTGATCTAGTGATTAATGATGATCAAAAGTTAGCCGACATCCTGTCAAAGGGCACCAGAAGAATAGCCATTCACGCAGAAGATAATGACAGGCTGATCGAGCGCAGGCATCTGTCAGAAGAGGGCGGCGTCAGCCAGCATCCCATCTGGCGTGATGCTAAAACGGGCTATATCGCTGTGGACCGTATTCTGGAGATTGCACGGCGGACAGGGCGTCAAATTCATCTGCTTCATGTGTCGACAGAGAATGAAATGGCCCTGCTTGCGGCCTATAAAGACGTGGCCTCGGTAGAGGTAACCCCGCAACATTTAAGTCTTTCTGCGCCGGAATGTTATGAAGAACTTGGTACCTATGCTCAGATGAACCCACCGATCCGGGATGAAGAAGAGCGTATTGGCCTGTGGAAAGCATTGAGCGCGGGGATTGTTGATGTCTTGGGGTCGGGTCATGCGCCCCATGAAAAAGAATTGAAAGCCTTGCCCTATCCCCAAAGCCCCTCCGGAATGCCGGGCGTGCAAACCATGTTGCCCATCATGCTGGATCAGGTGAACAAAGGTTTTTTGTCCATGGAACGACTGGTGGATTTGACCAGTTCCGGCCCCGCCAGACTGTTTAACATTGCGGGCAAGGGCCGGCTTGCCGTTGGTTATGACGCGGATTTGACCCTCGTTGATCTGAAACGAAAATGGACGATCGAGGAAGACTGGCTGCAAAGCAAAAGCGGCTGGAACCCCTTCACAGGCCGACAGATCATAGGTAAACCCGTGGGAACTTTCGTACGCGGCAGGAAAGTTATGTGGGAAGGCACGCTTGCCGAAGAAGCCACGGGCCAGCCAATCCGGTTTCAGGATACCCTGAATGGGTAACATTCAATTAAAAAATCTATGGGTAACATTCAATTAAAAAATTGGACATTGCACTAGTCCGTTTTCCTGAAAATAACCGACAGGTTATTGGCGGGCATTTCTATGGTTTTTTCGAATGTCAGGTTATTTTTTTGGGCAAGGTCTTTAACATCGTTTAAATTCCGGATGCCCCAATCCGGATTTTGATCACGTAGCTTAATATCAAAAAGTTCATTGCTTGGTGCCGTATGTATGCCATTTTCTTTATAGGGGCCATAAAGATATAAAATGCCGTCTTTTGGCAGAATTCGCGCGGCCCCCTCCATCAGACCGACAGTTGATTCCCAGGGCGAGATATGGATCATATTGATACAAACAATAGAGGTGACCGGCTGGGGCAGCTTAACGGATTCTATGGGCCAGACAGCCTCCAGCGTATTGATGTCCAGTGGCGGCAGGATATTATTGAGCTGGACTTCCCACCACCATGCACTGATGCTGTTGCGGCTTTTGCTATCGGGGTCGCTCGGCTGCCAATAATTGCCGGGCAGATGTTCAATAAAGTAACTGGCATGCTGGCCGGAACCACTGGCAATTTCCAGAATTGTCCCGTGCGGCGGCAAGCAGTCTTTCAGAACCGCTAAAATAGGCTCTCTGTTGCGCAGGGTTGCCGGCGCGTATTTTTTCTGTACGGGCATATTCATATATCGTTAGATAATGTTAAAATATTGCTATTCCCTTAAGATACTATTTTCTTATCTTTTTTTTCTTTCGGGATGGGGAATTCCTCGGCACCGGTGGGGATTGTTTCCAGATATAGCGACTGGCTTGGGAAGGCAAAGCTGCTGCCGGCACTCTCGACAATTTCCTTAACCTCCAGAGCGAGATTTTCTTTGATCTCCAGCCATTCACCCCATTTGGTTGTTTTGGTGAAACAATAGAGCATCAGATCAATCGAGCTGTCATTGAAGCTGTCAATACGCACAAAAGTTGAGACCTCTGGCGGCTGTGCGAAGTTATCATTATTCAGGATGATGGCTTCTATTTTTTGGCGGATGTCGCGCAATTGATCTATAGAGGTGTGATAAACAAGTCCGATTTTCCAATATATCCGGCGATGGGTCATGCGGGTGAAATTGATCACGGCATTGTCGGACAGCGTGGAATTCGGGACAAATACAGGTGCCTTGTCAAAGCGGCGGATGGTGGTGGTACGAAAACCAATGTCTTCAACGGTGCCTTCGACGACGCCAGCCACCTGTACCCAGTCGCCGGGGTGAAATCTTTTCTCCCCGATGATAAACAGGCCCGCAATCAGATTTTTAAAGACATCCTGCGCGCCAAGGGCTATGGCAACGCCGAACAAACCAAGACCGGCGATCAGGGGCGCAACGGCAATGCCCCATATTTCCAGAACAGAGGCCGCGCCAAGAAAGAAAATCAACGCCCGCATTGCCTTGATCAACCAGACAATCATGCTTTCGGTAAACACGCCCCGCAATCCCGAAAAAGCCCGGCTTAAGGGACCAGCCAGTTTATACAATATCCAGAAGACATTAAACGTAATGAGCGAGCGATTAAGGTTATAGGCCCCCTGCTGAAGGCTTTCCGTTAAAACAAGTACCTCGGTGGCCAAAAACACACCAATGACGATAGGGATGAAACGCAAGGGATGTTCCAGCGCATCAATTACCAGATCATCCAGGTCAGTTTCTGTTTTGCGGGCTAAGGCTTTCAGGCGATTAATAATAAGCTTGCTGAATAGGCGGCGGATCAGCAAGAAAAAAAAGAAAATCAAAAAAGCAAAAATAATTTTGCCTATATCCACGCCGTAAAAGCCATATTCCCATACATCGTTAAGGAGCGTAACAAAGTCATTAAAACTATTCTTGTCCATTATTCGCCTGCCAGTTTAGAATTTTGTTTAAATTTCTGTTTAATATCAGCCATAAGAGACAAAAGGTTAAATTTCATCCCCCAGACCAATGTTATGACACAACCTATATATAAAATTATCCAGCGCATGAACAGTGTTGATTGACTAAGTCTGCTCTGGCGGTCAGATCCAAGCAAAAAATCAACTGCGGAAAAGCTTGTCCTGTATTTCTCAATATTCTGTTCAAGACCAAGGTTGAGTAAATACCATCCGGCAATGCCGGCTATGACGGTAAATAATAACTTGATTGCCCAGTGATACAGACTTTGGCGGATTAAAACGCTGTTCAGGGTTAACAGCAGAATAAGCAAATAAAGGTAACCGCCACCGCCGACGCCCAAGAATCCTTGCCGGGAGATCAATTCGCTAAGATTGTCCGTATTGGCCTGATCAAAGGCGATATATTTGGATAAATAGAGCCAGGGCAGGGCATAAAGAATATTCAGAGCCAGACTGAGGGCAATGAGACGGCCTTTATTGGCAATGCCCCGTATTTCATATCTCTTGATAAGGTCACCGCTATAATAAAACAGACATAGCAGGAAAGTTACGGGTGAGAAAAGCGCGAGGAAGCGTATGACATATTCAATTAAATTCCAAAGATCGGGATTGGGAAAATAATTGGTGAAGATGCGTCCCGGCTCGCCCCATATGCCGTGGGAGATAATATGGCGGTATATGGTCGGTGCGCCAAGAATATCTTTCAGGGACTCTTCTGTGACGCTGCTTTCCAGCAGAAAAAAGCTGACAAGACCTGCGGCGATAACCCATAGGGGAAATCGGATGAAATGCCTGCTCGGAATATTCTGCATTCGCCTGCTGATCAGAGGGATGCTCATGCCGAACCACAGGATAAACAGGACAAAGGGCATGATAGCCATCAAGGAACCGTCATGTTTGAAAAGTTCCCTGATGTTATAAGGCACCCCGGGTAATTTTATGGCAATTGACATTATTATGGTGATGAATGCCACGCTTCCTAAAAGATACCACAGGTCTTTTTGTGGTTTTTTCCAGTTGTTTTCTGGCCCGGCGTCGGGTGGCTTTATTTCAGAAGTTTTTTTGATTGTTGAGAAGGGTTCTGTTTTTGGTTTAATAACAAATGCCAGAAGTAATATGATTAATGGATCCGTTATTTCAGCACTGCGGGACGCCATGAAAATCTGGAGGATTTCCAGCATGAGAATGAATAAAAACAGCCAGACTGTTTTGAGCCTGAGGTGCGGCCAGCCGACCTTCAGGAGCCATAGGATACTGCCAAATATAAATAATTTAAAAAAGAGCGCCTTTGTGTTTCTGAACAGGTCTCCTTCCAGAAAACCGGAAAAAGGGATCATTGAAAAATGCCAGCCGTATGGACTGAAATCCATTGAACCCAGACTGTAAATAATTATGGAAAAAAACAGCAAATAGGCAAGTGTTCGTGCGGTATTCTGGTGATTTTTTAGAAATAAAAACCATATTAACAGAGCCGCGAACACGGCCATAACATCCGACAGATCAAGTGAATTATTCAGGATGATAAGCCGTAAGGGTAAGCTCATTATAGATATTAGGGGCAGTATCAGTCTGTTGAAATGTTTTTGATGAAAGAAATCCCGGGTAAAATGTGCGAACAGCAACCAGCCGGATACCGCAATCAGAAAACCATCAGCGCGAAAGCCTTGACTAAGCAAGAGTGGTTTCAGGCCATTCTTTATTTCCTGAAAATCCAATGTGGGGATAAAAGGAAAAAACAAATATAACAACCAGAAAAACGATAAAATAACCGGCGTATTGGCGGTCTCTGTTATGGAGAGTTTAGGGAAGTATTTTTTAACAAAATTCAGCAGTATAAAACCAGCTATGATACCTGCGCCGTTCCAGTAAATATCTGCAATAGCCGGGGAACGGGATGAAATATAAACTTGCATGAGTTGAAGGATAAAGGCGAGGAAAATTCCAGCGGACAGAATTTTGAGATACGCCGGCCTGTCCCGCATGGATGGGCGCATAGATTCAATGCCAAGATAGCCAAAAGGAATGAACAGCGCGATATTGCCAACTATATCACCGAGCGAGGTAAGGGGGTGATAGCTGCGCAGAAATATATTCCACTGTTCAAAAGAGCCCTCGTGAGAACTGAATGTGAACGGAAAAAGCGAACCATAAATGATGATAAAAATAAAGAAGGCAAATATTTTCCGCATTTTTTTCTCTAATGTTTTTGTTGCCTTCATTTTAGATAATTCTGAAGCGTCTTTTTCATGTTATTCATAAAGCCGTCTTTTTTAATACCGGGTATTTCCCTGATCGTGACATTTGTCATATTGTTTCCGGCAATCCTAGCGGTAATTTCCGAATGATTTCTTAAGAGAAATGCTGCCCCGCCTTCATTTATGGCTGTATTAAATTGTATGGTGAGCGAATTTTCGTTATGTTTCATCCCTTCGGCGCCATAGCTGATAAAGGCGTTATTTTGGGCGCCCTTGTTTTTGAAAAGATAGTTATTTTCAATATAAAGATTTCCGCCGCTTGGAATATCTATGAGGTAGCTTGCTGAAATCGGGCCTTCGTCGAATATACGGTTATTCTTTATGATGCTGTTTTTGGCGCGGCTTTTTATGGAATGGCCATATTTTGCGCCGCGTGAGATGGAGTTTTCCATTGCAAAAAGACCAATTTTACCCACATAAATATTATGAGATAATTTTCCGGTAACCGCGTAGTTTTGCGTGTTGTTGCTAAATTCCGAGTTATGAATATATAAATTAACTGCCGGATTGTTGGAGGTCATCAGACCCATTTCATTGCTATGAAAATAACAATTATCTATGGTTAATGAGCCATTTTGCAGTCGAATGCCGGCCCCGTTTTTATCAGGAACCTTCACGCCGGAAAATTCAATATTCTGTATTTTTACATTTTCGCCGTTAATGGTCCACATGGCTTTGCCGCCGGGCACGGGCCCGGATGATTTCAGGTGCGCGAAACCATTCATGCCCACCAATGTGATGTTATTTTGTGAAATTACGGCATAATCATTCTCATAAAGGCCAGCCATGATTTTGATGGTGTCGCCGTCCTTTGCAAGCCGTATGGCCGCATGCGGGCTTTTAAGCTGAAAATCAGGCCCAACCAGCCAGATTTTGGCGAAGCCGAAAGCCGGTATGGCCAATAGAGTGATGGTCATCAGCATAAAAAAGCCGATTATTTTGGGGAAAAATTTTCTCATTTAGGCCAATACCGTGAATAAATAGTCTATTTTTTCTTTTTTGATTGCATGTTCATAGCGAGTAATGGTTACATAGTTTTTAGAGTTTAGCAAATAATGCGGTGGAATTTCATATTAGAATCATCATAAAAAAGTGGGAGATGGGATATGAGCTCTAAGGTTGTCATCACAGACATGATCATTATTGGCGCGGGGCCGGTTGGTCTGTTCGCAGTTTTCGAAGCGGGCCTCTTGGGGTTGAAATGTCATTTGGTTGATAATCTGGATCGTCCCGGCGGGCAATGTATCGAACTATATCCAGAAAAACCAATCTATGATATCCCCTCCCGCCCGACGGTTACCGGCAAACAGCTTATCGATGATTTGATGGCGCAGGCCAGCCCCTTTGAGCCGGCTTTTCATCTTAGCCAGCAAGCCTCCTCCCTTGACCGGCAGCCAAACGGTAATTGGCGCCTGACCACGTCGCGCGGACTTTTGCTGGAAGCGCCGATTATCGTGGTCGCGGCAGGGGCAGGTAGCTTTGTCCCCAAAAAACCGCCCTATAAGAAGCGCGATGAATTTGAGGAAAAATCTATTGATTATGCTGTCTATAGAATGGAAAAATACCGGGACAAGAAACTTGTCATTGTCGGCGGCGGTGATTCAGCCCTTGATTGGGCCATCAGCCTTTCACCTCTTGCGCAATCATTAACGCTTGTCCACAGAAGAGAAGAATTTCGCGGCACCTATGATACAGTGCAGCAGGTCTTGAAATTGCAGGACGCCGGAAAACTTAATGTGCTTTACGGTAATATTACGGACCTTGTCGGCAAGGATGGCCAATTATCCCATGTCCAGGTTACAACCCTTAAGGGGGAAGAGTTAAAGGTTGAATGTGATTATTTGATGCCTTTCATGGGGTTGAAAGTCAGTCTGGGGCCCATTACCGAATGGGGACTTAATCTGGATAAAAGGCATGTGAACGTCGATCAGGCAAGTTTTGTCACGACGGCAGAAGGCATATATGCCATTGGAGACGTTTGTACTTATCCCGGGAAAATAAAATTAATTCTGACAGGGTTTTATGAGGCCGCCGTGATGGTGCGTTCAGCCTTTAAATATGCTTTCCCGGATCGAAAGATGGCCGGCGGCTATACAACAACCAATAGCGTTTTTCAGGAAAGGCTTGGTATTGCCGACAAGTAACGGGCGGGTGATTATTGCGCCGCCGGGAAATGGGGTTAAAGTTATTCATCCTCTATTAAGCCGAAATAAGTTAAGTTTGTAACATGTATATAAATGGCAAAGGTTTTTTCTGTGGACTGATGGTGCTGTTCCTTATGGGGACGGGGCCTGATGTTGTTGCTGCGCCGCAGGGCAAGGCCGCGAAATCACAGGGGATTGATATCAAGGTTATAAGTAAATATATTGCTCAAGAAAGGAGACAGCCTGTTGAAAACAGCCTGATCAAGCCTGCGGTACGGGCTAACCCGTTACGGAATAAGATTTATCGGCAGGACAAGGCGCGGGAAGCGATGAGATCAGGCCATATTGTTTCCTTGTCGGTCATACGCAAACAGGTTCGGCAAAGCTTTCCCGGGAAAATTATTGATGTTCGCTTGCTGGAGCCTAAAAATAAAAACTTACCGTATATTTACAGGGTAAAAGTGCTGAGAAAAGATGGCAAATTATTGATGCTTAATTTAAATGCCGCCACCGCCAAGATTGTTGGTGTGAAGGGGAATCGCTAATGCGTCTGTTGCTTGTTGAAGATGACCCTGACCTGTCACGGCAAATGAAAGCCATCCTCGAAGAGGATGGTTATGCCGTTGATGTTTCCATGGATGGGGAGGATGGTCATTTCCTTGGGGAAACGGAAAGCTATGATGCCATCGTCCTTGATCTTGGCTTGCCCATTATGGACGGCGTCAGCATTTTAACCAAATGGCGCGGTGCGGGCATATCAACGCCGGTATTGATTTTGACGGCGCGGGATGGCTGGTCTGAAAAGGTGGCAGGCCTTGATGCCGGTGCCGATGATTATGTGACGAAACCTTTTAAAATAGAAGAAGTGTTGGCCCGCGTGCGCGCCTTGATCCGCCGGGCGGCAGGGCAGGCTTCACCGGAATTAACCTGCGGCAAAGTGACGCTGAATACCAACAGCAGCAAGGTGGCCGTTGATGGCATGCCCGTTCGATTGACGGCGCAGGAATATAAGCTGCTGTCATATATGATGCATCATCCTGAGAAAATTATTTCACGAACTGAATTAACGGAACATATTTATGATCAGGATTTCGATCGGGATTCAAATACAATCGAGGTTTTTGTGACCCGCGTTCGGAAAAAACTGGGGGTGGCTATTATAAATACAATCAGGGGATTGGGATACCAGCTTGTTGATCCAGAAGAACAGAAAACCCAATAAAGGCAACAAGTCTTTATGGTTCCGGCTGATGTCCTATTCGGCTGTCTGGACATTCTTTGCGCTGATGTTCGGGGGATATCTATTATCCTTGACGTTTAAAGAGACAATTGAGGATAATTTTGATGAACGTCTGAATGGGTTGCTGGAAAATTTAATTGGTATCAGCAGCAGCAATTCTGATGGTCAGGTCAGTTTTTACCGGGCCATGGTCGACCCCAGATTTGAGCAGCCCTATTCCGGATGGTACTGGCAAATATCAGCAGAAGATCAGGCGCCCTTTCGCTCGCGCTCCCTTTGGGATCAAAGCCTTGAACCGGATTTGCAGAACCCCGCTTTTCAGAGCCGGTTTTCTGTTATTTCAGGGCCTGAAGATCAGCAATTACGTATGGTCGAAAAGGATGTCGCCATACCGGGGGATCCAACCATTTTTCGCTTTACGGTGGCCATAGACAGGTCTGAAATTAACGACCAACTGGATCAGTTTGACAATATTTTGATCTATTCGCTCAGCGCCCTTGGCCTTGGGTTGATTGCCGCGTCTTTTTTACAGATTTATCTGGGGTTAAAACCCCTAAGAAATATTCGTCTGTCCTTGCAGAAAATCCGCACGGGAGAGGCGGTTCATTTGCCGGAAGATTTTCCGACTGAAATTCAGCCGCTCGCCGATGAATTAAATGCCTTGTTAGATCATAATAACCAGATCATTGATCGCTCGCGCACGCAGGTTGGAAATTTGGCTCATGCCCTGAAAACGCCTTTGGCTGTATTGTCAAATGAATCAGCCTTAAACAAGGGGGCTTTGTCAGAATTGGTCGGCAAACAGTCGGAAATGATGCGGCGTCAGGTGGACCATTATCTGCGCAGGGCCAGGGTGGCCGCCAGCACAAAAATCATGACGAGCCGTACAGAAACCGTGCCTGTATTGCAGGATATTTGCCGGGCTATGGCGCGAATTTACAGCGATAAGAAATTCAGTTTTCTGACGACCGGCGACCCATCCCGCCTTCTGTTTCGCGGGGAACGTCAGGACTTAGAGGAAATGGTCGGTAATCTCATTGAAAATGCCGCGAAATGGTCGAAAAGAAAAGTCGTTATTTCCTGCATGCGGGAAGGGGAGTCGATCATCATTCAAGTGGCAGACGATGGGCCGGGTATAGATAAGAAGGCACGAGATTCGGTTTTTATGCGCGGGGAACGTCTGGATGAAAATACGCCGGGTACGGGGCTTGGCCTGTCTATTGTGAAGGACTTGACGGGGTTATATGGCGGAAAAATCTATCTTATGGATAATGAGCCCCACGGACTATTAGCCCGCCTTCTGCTTCCCGCCGTACATATATCGCCATAATCACCATAGCTGAACATTTTGTTCAGGAATGGTTCATGGTTCATATCATAATATATCCTCATAACAAACAAGCAGGATGTGAAATGAAAAAAGTAAAAACAGTCGTTATTCTGGCAAGCCTATTGACACTCACGGCATGTGAGCCCGGATCAAAACAGGGTTTTGGTACTTTTCTTGGGGCTATTGGCGGGGCGGCCATCGGGTCTGCCATTGGCGATAACGGCGACGGCGCGACACATTTTCTGGCGGTTGCGGCGGGCACTATGGCCGGCGCGGCGATTGGCAGCAGCATTGGCAAGTCGCTGGATGATGCAGACCGGCAGGCCATGGTTCGTAATCAGCAAATGGTTCTGGAAACATATCCATCAGGACAGACATCAACATGGTATAATCCGGATTCCGGCAATTCGGGCAGCTATACGCCCAAGCCCGCTTATCAGGATAAAACAGGGGCTTATTGCCGGGAATATCAACAAACCATCACTGTCGGCGGCAAGGCTGAAGAAGCTTACGGCAAAGCCTGCCGTCAGCCCGACGGCACATGGAAGATCGTGACATAATGTTCTTGGTGCAAAAAATGCACGCATAAAGTTTTAAGCGGCTTTGGCATAACTTATGAACATTCCCCTCCCCACAATTGTGCATGATGCAGCCGGGGCCGCTTAAATCCCCTAGATGAGCCCTGGAAAACGACTGTTTTCCGGGGCTTTGCCCTTAAAGTGGATTTGGTTATGCATAGTCCACTTCCTATTCAGGGTATGTTCCGCTACAGTGGGATTTTAAACATTCATTTTACTTTAAGGGGATTATAACATGAGCAGTTTTGCAATATTCGGTATTATATTTCTTGTCATTGGCGTCACGATTATTCTTATGGGCGTGCAAACCGTACGGCAGGGGTATAGTTATACGGTTGAACGATTTGGCCGTTACACAAAAACCCTAAATCCGGGCTTTCACATTATCATTCCGTTTTTTGATCGGATTGGCTCGAAGGTCAGTATGATGGAACGGGTTCTGGATATTCCCTCACAAGAGGTGATCACCAAAGATAACGCCATGGTACGGGCGGATGGTGTGGTGTTCTTTCAGGTTCTGGATGCCCCCAAAGCCACCTATGAGGTTAATGACATGATCCTCGCCATTCTGAATTTGACCATGACCAATCTGCGTACGGTGATGGGGTCGATGGATCTTGACGAGCTTTTGTCACAGCGGGACAGAATTAATGGCCGCCTTTTGGATGTGGTGGACGAAGCCACCCAGCCCTGGGGCATTAAGATAACCCGTATTGAAATCAAGGATATTGAACCGCCAAGGGATATCGTCGATGCGATGGCCCGCCAGATGAAGGCGGAACGTGAAAAGCGGGCGAATATTCTGGATGCGGAAGGTTTTCGTCAGGCGGAAATTTTACGGGCCGAAGGTGAAAAACGGGGGATTATCCTCGAAGCCGAAGGCCGCCGTGAAGCCGCCTTTCGGGATGCCGAAGCCCGGGAAAGAGAAGCCGAAGCTGAAGCAAAAGCGACAACCATGGTTTCTGATGCCATTGCCAGCGGGGATGCCCAGGCCATCAATTATTTCGTCGCGCAAAAATATGTGGAAACATTGGGCCAATTTGCCAATTCACCTAATGAAAAGCTTGTCTTTATGCCACTGGAGGCCAGCGGCGTTATCGGGGCTCTGGGCGGTATGACGGATATGCTGAAAAATATCAGCAAAGCACCAAATACGCCATCAGGCTCTGTGCCAAGGTCAGGTTCTTAAGATAGACAAGCCATGACGGTGAAAATACTTTAAAGGAGTGAGAGATGGATTTTCTGGATGAGCTTATATTAAATCACTGGACATGGTTTGTTGCGGCATTGCTGTTGATCGGATTGGAATTGGCCGTCCCGGGCGTTGTATTTTTATGGATGGCCATTGCCAGTGTCATTGTGGGCGGCATTATGCTTTTTGACCCGGGCATTTCCTGGGAAGTGCAATTTATAATCTTTGCGATATTAAGTATCATAAGCGTTTTTGCGGGCCGCACTTTTTTGAAAAGAAACCCAATTGAAACGGATGATGCAAATTTAAATCAGCGCGGCCATCAATATATTGGTCAGACTTATAATTTGATCAGGGATATGAAAAACGGCAAAAGCAAAGTCCGCATTGGTGATAGCAACTGGAGCGTTGAGGGCGATTTTGAGGCAAAAGAAAATGATAAAGTCAAGGTGATCGGCATAGATGTTACGGTCTTAAAAGTGGAAAAACTTTAAATGACAGACTGCCAATTGTCCATTCGTCCCGCACAACAACAGGATATCCCCTTGATTTTGGATTTTATCAAGGCACTGGCGGATTATGAGAAATTACGGCATAAAGTCGTGGCCACAGAAGAGGGGCTTGCGCAGGCATTATTTGGAGAACGTCCCGCCGCTTATGTGATCATCGGGGAAATAAATGGCGTTCCGAAAGGTTTCGCGTTGTTTTTTTACAGCTATTCCACATTTTTAGGCCGCCCGAGCTTATATTTAGAGGATCTCTTTGTCGCCCCGTCCAGTCGGGGCAGTGGGCTGGGCAAGGCAATGATCCTTCATTTGGCTGTCAGGGCCTATGATGAGGGCTGCGGGCGTATGGATTGGGCGGTACTTAATTGGAATACCCCGAGCATTAATTTTTATGAAGCCCTTGGCGCGAAGGCAGAGACGGAATGGACGGGATACCGCCTGGATCGCACGGCATTAGGAAAATTAAGCGGAAATTAGAGCATTATCAAGCCTATTCATCTGCCACAAGGGCCAAACCCTCGGTAAGATAATCAGGTAATAAAGGGGTGCGCATTAAATATTCGGCGGTATGGTCATTCCCGGCGGCGCGCGCATCTTCTACGGCGCTATTCCATTCAGATGAGGTATAAGTGCCGCGGCCCAACCACATTAAAGCGACAAGTTCACTTCGCTCTTCTTCATTCATGCCATTAATGACGGATTTTAATTCTTGATAGACCGAATCTCCGGCATTCTCTTCGCTGACAGCCGTATCAGCCGTGGCGGCGAGGGTAAATTCAGAATAATGCCGCGGCGCTGTGTCATCGGCCAGTTCGTCGCCAATAATCGCGCGGGATGATTCGCTTACTTCTCTTGCCATTGAAATGATGAATTCCACTTTATCCAGACTTAATATATTCATCGTTATTCTCCATTCATGTGCAAAGTTTACCATCATATGAAGAATGCGCCAAGAGATGCAGGAAAGCCTTGATACAGATCAGAAAAATAAGATGTTTAACGGTGCTACTTTAGCGAATCAGGAAAATATATTTCCTGATTACCCTGTTGCCATGGGCTATATTTATGCATGATGTTGTTGAAGGACCCACTGTTAAGATAGCCTTTAAACCATCGGTGCAATTGAGGGTAGGGCGCAGCGAAGAACCATGCCTTATCCACATGGGCGAATTGCCGGATGAAGGGGAAAATAGCAATATCAGCCAGCGTTTCCTGCCCGCCAAGCAGGAAAGGGCCTTGCCGTAACAATTGATCCAACTGGTTCAGGAAAACCTCTCCCTGCGACCGATAAAATGCGGGTTCCTGTTCGGGAAAACGGGATGAATATTTGTATTTATCCAGAGCTGTTTTGAACGTCCCGTCATTGATTTTCACCAGATCATCACTTTGAGCAATAGACTCCTGCCAATGATCAGGATCATTCTGGCTGATGGCCCATTTGATGATGTCATAACTTTCATCAATAATGCCCTGCTCCGGAAGCAGTAGAACGGGCACCGTCGCCTTTGGTGAAACGGCGATCATTTCAGCCGGTTTATGCCTTAAAATCACCTCGCGTAATTCAACCGTGATTTTGGCATATTGCAGCCCGAGCCGCGCGCGCATAGCATAGGGGCAGCGCCGAAAGCTGTATAATATGGGCAGGTTATGTGTCATAAATTGTCTGATCTTCATATAGTGGAATTTTTGGCGAAATTGCTATATAGTTTTATTATATCAAAAATAAAGGGAAAGAAAATGAGTAAAACATCTACGGGATTGGATAAAAATGTTGCCTCAGGCTTATGTTATGTATTTGGTTGGGTAACGGGATTGATTTTTTTCTTGCTGGAAAAGGAAGATCAGGACGTCCGGTTCCACGCCATGCAGGCCATAGTGGTTTTTGGCGGAATCAGCCTGTTGCAGATTGCGCTCTCTATCAGCCTTGTGGGCCTTCCTCTGACCCCGATTGTGGCAATCATTGGATTTATTCTGTGGATATTACTGATCATTAAGGGTTTTCAAGGGGAAAAATACAAGCTGCCCTATGCCGGGGATCTCGCCGAAAAATGGGCGTCTCAGATTAAAGTTTGATCAGCCCGCAAGAAAGGCTCATCCAACGATGCCTGATACCGGCGTCGAGGAATATATCGCCGTGGCAGATAAAGCCAAGCTTCTCATAAAAGGCAATGACCGGGACCTGCGCGCCGAGCTTCATGAGCTTTATGTGCGGATTTTTCTTAATATCTGCCATGATAAAACCCATTAACTGGTGACCTATTTTATGTCCCCTATTGCCCTTTAATACGGCCACCCTTTCAATTTTGGCGATATCATTCAGATAACGTACGCGGGCCGTTGCGACCGGAATCTGCCCCAGATACAATAGAAAATGGTCGGCCTCTGCGTCTAATCCGTCAATTTCCTCATTCATGGGCACATTTTGTTCTTCAACGAACACAATGGTGCGGATATGGAAACAATGGCTCAGGTTTTTTTCTGACGTGACTTTGATAATTTTTATCTCGTTCATGGTCCATTTATAGGGCTATCCCGATTAATTAGCAATTGGATAAAAGTCTCTCAATTTCTTAACAAAAGGTGAAGAAATTGCGCATATCATCTCTTTTTTATTATGGCTTTCTTTAATCTTGAGAGAGAAGTATGAATATTAAGAGTGCCGGATATTTTATATTAATGCTGCTTTTTCCACTGTGCGCCGGGGCAGAAAGCCTGTCCGGCAAGGTTCAGCTTTCTGACCAGAATATTTTGATTTCAGGGCCTCAGAAATATCAGGGACAGATTGATCTTAGGCCATATTTACCGATGGGCGATGAATTTGTACTCACCAAAGTGATTGTTAATTTTATTTTTCAGGATGACAAGGAATGGGTGCGTACGGTTGGTAAAACCAGTCTGGAAAATACTGGAAAAATTGTGCGGCATGCGGGGTCGGCCTTTCACAAAAAATCAATTTCGGGCCAAACGGATTATCATTATATCTCTCGCAGCGTTATTGATATGACTAACGAGGGGGAAGTGGCGCAGCTAACCATTGGCCGGAATGTATTTTATGGCACGACCATGCGCCGTCGGGATGTCATCAAGGAACCTATGGGCCAAAAGAGCTTAATGCTGGGGACCTATCGTGATCCCGGTGACAATGCGCGTTTAAGGCAACATTACAGGATAACCGATGAAATAATGGAAACCCGGCGGGATGGCTATGACGGTTCTTTTGAAATGCGCCATAAATATCTGGATTTATCTGCCGTTCAGGATATTGCCCGCTCGGGTTTGATCCCGTTTGAATTGGGGGGGCAAGGGGATTATATCTTTGTAGAAGCCCTGGTGACCTACGAAGGCCATATTATGGGATCACAAGCGGCATCAATGGAAAAAACATTGTCTCAGGGGCCGATTTGGCTGGCCTTGCTTGGCCTTCCCCTTGGCGGCGCGGTCTGGTGGAGAAAGCAGCAAAAAACTACCCATAAAAAACAGAAGAAAAAGCAGGCAAGGCAGAGATCAGCCCGCGCCGTTAACAGAACAGGCCCGCGCAGGACATTAGGCGTTGAATAATATATTGAACTGTTTTACGGCTTCTTTTGGTCCTTTTTTGTGGTTCCAGACCCCTCCGGATACCGCAAGGAAATCTACGCCTGTATCTATTAATTCTTGGGCATTCTCCACGGTAATACCGCCAATGGCAACGCAAGGCACCTCGAATAATTCAACCCACCATGACAATATTTCTTTATCGGCGGGCGCGGTATTTTTCTTGGTCTGGCTCGGGAAAAACGCGCCGAAGGCCACATAATCCGCGCCTTTCTCTGCCGCGACCATGGACAGATGGCGGCTGTCCTTACAAGTCACGCCAATAGCTATATCAGTGCCGATAATGGCGCGGGCATCACCGTAATCCATGTCGTCTTGGCCCAGATGAACACCGTCAGCGTTAATCTTTTTGGCAATATCAACATGGTCATTGAGGATAAAGGCGACATCACGGGCATGACAGATCGGCATCAGAATTTCTGCTGCCTTGATAATCTCTTCATCCGCGGCATCTTTCAGGCGCAATTGCAGGCTTGCGACAGGCCCGCCTGCCAAAGCTTCTTTCAACTCTCCGGCAAAGTCATCCAGATTAAATGCCGGCGGCGAGATCAGATAGAGCTGCGTTTTGGTCATGATGTTACCTATTTCTCCAGCGCTTTGATGCCCGGCAGTTCTTTGCCTTCCATCCATTCGAGGAAGGCCCCGCCAGCGGTGGAAATATGAGAAAACTGATTTGCCACACCCGCATGATTCAGGGCCGCGACCGTATCGCCGCCGCCGGCAACGGTAACCATAGATCCCTCTGCGGTCAGCTTTCCGGCGGCCTTGGCAAGGGCAACGGTTGCCGCATCGAAGGGCGAAATTTCAAAGGCTCCCATCGGGCCGTTCCAGATCAGAGTTTTACAGATTTTCAGCATCTTGGCAAGCCCCGCAACAGTGGCCGGGCCAACGTCTAAAATCATGTCATCAGAAGCCACATCATCAAGGGAAATGACACGATTTTCTGCGCCCGCCTTGAATAGCTTGGCCACCACAAGATCGGTTGGCAGGTGGATCACGCAATTCTGCTCTGCCGCCTTGGCAAGGATGGCGCGGGCTGTGCCGGCCAGATCATGTTCACAGAGCGAACTGCCCACATCAATGCCTTCTGCGGCCAGAAACGTATTGGCCATGCCGCCGCCGATGATCAGATGGTCAACTTTTTCCACCAGATTGGTCAGGACATCCAGCTTGCTTGAAACCTTCGCCCCGCCCACAACGGCGCACAGGGGGCGCTGCGGATTGCCAAGCGCCTTTTCAAGGGCGGTCAATTCTTTTTCAAGGGATAAGCCTGCCGCTGAGGGAAGGAGATGGGCAATAGCCTCGGTCGAGGCATGGGCGCGGTGACTGCAGGAGAAAGCTTCATTGACATAAAAATCAGCATTTGCGGCCAAGGCCTTGGCAAACGCCGGATCATTGGCTGTCTCGTCGGGATGAAACCGCAGGTTTTCCAGCAACAGCACCGCATCATCTTCCATGGCATCCAGGGTTTCTGCCACAATATCACCGGTGCAGTCATTGACAAAAACCACGGCCTTTTTCAAGGCATTGGACAGGGGCTGCGCCAGCTGTTCCAGCGACATTTCCGGCATAATTTTGCCTTTGGGGCGACCAAAATGGGACATGACGATCACGCGCGCGCCTTTATCCATCAAGTGAAGAATGGTGGGGGCTACGGAGCGAATGCGGGTATCGTCGGTGACATAGGGATTGCCGTTCTTGTCTTTGCCCATGGGAACATTAAGGTCGGCACGAATAAGGACGCGCTTGCCACCAAGCGCGCCCAGATCAGCAATGTTTTTATAGTGTGTCATGAATTATAGGCCAGCCATAACCTTGGCGGTGTCGGACATACGGTTGGAGAAGCCCCACTCATTGTCATACCAGCTTAAAATGCGAACAAGATTGCCGTCCAATACGGATGTTTGAGACGCATCAAAGCTTGAACTCGCCGGATCATGATTATAATCAATGGATACTGTTGGCTCCGTGACATAGGCCAATACGCCTTTCAGGCGGCCATTGGCGGCTTCCTGAATGGCGCCGTTAATTTCATCAATAGTCGTTGATTTCTTGGCCACGAATGTCAGATCAATCATGGATACATTCGGCGTTGGGACGCGCACGGATGTGCCGTCCAGCTTACCGGCAAGTTCCGGCAGCACCAAGCCAACCGCGCGCGCGGCACCGGTTGAGGTTGGTATCATGCTCAAGCCACAAGCGCGGGCGCGGCGCGGGTCACTATGCAGGGTATCCAAAACCCGCTGATCACCGGTATAGGCATGAATGGTGGTCATGATTCCCTTTTCAATGCCAACCGTATCATGCAATACCTGAGCCACAGGGGCCAGACAGTTTGTGGTACAGGAGGCGTTGGAAACAATCACATCATCAGCGGTCAGGGTATCATGGTTCACACCGTAGACAATGGTTTTCGCGACATTCTTGGCGGGGGCAGAAATAAGGACTTTTTTCGCACCGGCATCAAGATGGGCCCGGGACCCTTCGTCGGAAGCAAAGAAACCTGTGCATTCGTAAACAATATCAACATCAAGATCCGCCCATGGCAGATCAGCGGGGTTGCGTTCAGCGGTAACCTTGATGGGATTGCGGCCTAAATTCATGACATCACCATCCACATTCACATCGAACGGGAAGGTGCCATGGACAGAATCCCTTTTGAGCAAATAGGCGTTCATATCTATGGCGCCAAGATCATTGATGGCGACAATTTCAATATCGTCTCTGCCGGATTCATAAATTGCCCGAAGGGCCAAACGCCCGATCCGCCCAAAGCCGTTGATTGCAACACGAATAGTCATGAATATATTCTCCGTTATTTTAAATTAAAGTTTGTTTTTTACCGCCGTGACGATTGCCTCTGCCGTAATGCCGAAATTCTTGTATAGCTCATTTGCCGGCGCAGAAGCCCCGAAACTGTTCATGCCGATGATAATGCCATCTCGCCCGACATAACGTTCCCAGCCGAATGTTGATCCGGCTTCTATGGAAACATTAATGGCGGCATTGCCGAGGATTTCGGCTTTATACTCTTCTGACTGCTCGTCAAATATATCGGTGCAGGGCATGGATATCACGCGGGTTGGAATGCCGTCCTCCTGTAAAGTTTCGCGGGCTTTTACGGCCAGTTCAACTTCTGATCCTGTGGCAATGATGGTAACTTTTGCCGCGCCGTCTGCGGGGCGCAATTCATAACCGCCTTTGGCCACCAGATTTTCACGGCTATGGGTAAGGCGCACGGGCTCAAGCCCCTGGCGGGTCAGGGCCAGTACGCTTGGGCGGGTTTTATCCTGCAGGGCGCAGGCCCAGGCTTCGGCGGTTTCAACCGCATCGGCGGGGCGATAAGTCGCCAGATTCGGCATCACGCGCAGGCTCATTAAATGTTCAACCGGCTGATGGGTCGGCCCGTCTTCGCCAAGGCCGATACTGTCATGTGTCATGACATAAATCACCCGTTGCCCCATCAGGGCGCTTAGGCGAATGGCAGAACGGCAATAATCGGTGAAGACCATGAATGTCCCGCCGTAGGGGATATATTCCCCGTGCAGCGCAAGCCCGTTCATGACCGCAGACATGCCAAATTCCCGCACGCCGTAATACATATAACGGCCCGCAAAGTCATCGGCGGTGATCGGGTTTTGATCTTTGGTCCTGGTATTATTTGACCCTGTCAAATCCGCAGAGCCGCCAATGGTTTCCAGCAGGATAGGATTTATGACCTCAAGGGCCATTTCAGAGGCCTTACGGGTGGCAACCTTCACCGGATTTTCCGCCAGATCTTTTTTAAAGGCTTCAATAGCCGCGTCAAAATTGGCCGGAAGGTCTTTATTTAACCGGCGGGTAAAGTCGGCTTTAATGGCTTCATCCAAACCGTCAAAGGCCATTTTCCATTTCTCGGCCAATGCCTTTGACCGGCTGCCCGCATCACGCCAGGCGGCCAATATATCTTCTGGAATGACAAATGGGGCATAGGGCCAGTTGAGCATTTTACGGGCGGCGGCAATTTCCGCATCCCCAAGAGGCGCGCCGTGAACAGCGGAGGTGCCCTGTTTGGTCGGGGCGCCGTAACCAATGGTGGTTCGGCAGGCAATCATGGACGGGCGATTGTCATTCTTGGCGGCTTCAATGGCCGCGTCGATCTCTTCCATGTCATGACCATTAATGGCTTGAACATGCCAGCCAGAGGCCGTAAAGCGGGCCATTTGATCATCGGATACGGTGGCGCTGGTGCTGCCATCAATGCAAATTTCGTTATCGTCCCATAGCAGGATCATTTTGCCAAGTTTCCAATGTCCGGCCATGGATATGGCCTCGTGGCTGATGCCTTCCATCAAACAGCCATCACCGCAGATCACATAGGTATGATGATCAATGATGTCGCCCATGCAGGCCTGTGACAATCGTTCGGCCAAGGCAAAACCAACGGAAGAGGCAAGGCCCTGTCCAAGCGGCCCCGTGGTCATCTCAATGCCGGGCAGTTCGCCGAATTCCGGATGGCCCGCGCAGGGCTGATGCAACTGGCGGAAATTTTTTATGTCATCCATGGTCGGATTTTCATATCCGGTAAGATGCAGCAGAGAATAAAGCAGCATCGAGCCATGACCGGCGGATAATATAAAGCGATCCCGATTGGGCCATTCCGGCCATTTGGGATCGAATTTCAGATGTTTTGTGAAAAGAACGGTTGCCACATCGGCCATACCCATGGGCATGCCCGGATGCCCTGAATTTGCCGCCTGCACGGCATCCATGGACAAAGCACGAATTGCATTGGCCATATCGGTTTGTGAAATTGTCATATTATTCTTACCGGCTATATATAAATTGAAGAAAAATGCCCAGCTAACTTACCCGGATAGCTTATCCTGTTTATGGCCGCACAATGAACGTTTGCGGCCCTTTCGTCAACCGGCTTGTATGATTTTCTATGTTTTTTAGGGCTTCTGAATTGTTTTTAATTATTTGACTTCAAAAAGCTGTTTTAATTTGTAACAATGTCCTTTGCGGTTTTCATCTGCTTCAGTAAAAAGAAAGCTGTGATTCTATAATTATGACGAAGGGGAAGAGCATGCGGGAAAGTAAAAAAGCGATGAGTGCGGAACAGGCCCGGGCGGCCATGGAGGCGGCCTTGACACGTTTGGAAAGAAGTGTGCTTAACCGTGCGGCACAAGGCGTGACCAGTTCAGGCGAGCAAGCGGTTTATATCGAACGGCTTGAAAGTGAAAACAAGCAAATGAGCCGTGATCTGGCGGAAATGAAGAAACATTGTATTGCCTTGAAAAATGGTTATGAGAGTTTGGAAAAAAAATGTCAGGCTCTGGCAGACGCCAATGATTCGGCGGAAAAAGAATTGGCCACTACCCTGCAGGATCTTGACCAGCTGATTGCACAGAAAAGTTTGCATTAAGATTCATAAAAAGAATCACCTTAGGAAAGAAATATGGCTAATGTAATTGTAAGATTTAACCGTCAGGATTACCATCTTGCCTGCAAGGACGGTGAAAGTGAAAGGCTGTTGAAATTGGCCGATTATGTCAATGGCAAGGCCGATAAAATCGCACAGGCCATGGGGGCCGTCTCGGATATTCGCCTGTTATTGATGACGGCCATATTGCTGGCCGATGAATTGGATGAGGCACGGGACGGCAAGCCTATGGCCTTAAAGGATGATCAGGATCAGGCCGCCCAAATGGAAAAAACAATCGTGAGCACCATCAAGCGTATTGAGGATATCACCCGTGAGGTTGAAGACGCTTGAGTTGCAGGCATGATTATTCTGCGCCGCCCTCATTTGTCCCCGAATTTTCATGAAGACTATCCGTTATTGCCCTGAAAAAGGATATGGTTTCATGCTTGGAGCCGCGTTCATCCATGAAGTCTAGATCGGCTGAATTCTTGACGATAACAATATTTTCTGGCTGGTTAACATAAATATACTGGCCATAAATGCCGCCGGCAAAAAATTCTCCGGGGCGCGCGTCCGGGGCCAGCCACCATTGGAAACCATAGCCGAATTTATTTTTTCCCGGCTTGTTATAGTCAGAAGAGGGGCTGGTTACGGCCTTGACCCATGCCGCCGGAATGACTTGTTCGCCCGCCCAAGTGCCATTATTCAGGTAAAGCCGGCCAAAACGGGCATAATCACGGGTTGTCACATTCAGGCCACCAAGGGCAAATTCCGCGCCGGCGGAATCCGTTAGCCAGCGTGCGCCCGATTCCATGCCGATTTTGGACCAGATATGCTCTTCGGCCTGCTGGATCAGACTTTTGCCGGTAACGCGGCGCGCAATCATGCCAATGACATGCGTATCCATGGAGACATAATGAAATTCCTGACCCGGTGGTTTTTCTTTAACCAGAGTGGTGGTGAATTCATCCAGTGATCCGCCAATGGCCAATATACGGCCCATGCGATTAATATCGGAATAGAAATCGCCGTAATCTTCATTCCATAAAACGCCGGACGACATTTGCAGCACATCACGAATGGGCACGCCTTCATAGCCGCTGCCGATCATTTCGGGCAGATATTTTTCCACGGGCGCGTCAATGTCGATCAAGCCATCATGAACGGCGATACCAAATAATGTCACGGTGAAGGATTTTGCCATGGACCATGAAATCCGCAGATCATCGGCCCCTGTGCCTTGGTAATATTGCTCAAAATTGATTTTGTCATCTTTGATGACCAGCAGCGCCGTTGTTGCGCGCCGGCTTAAAAATTCATCACGGTTAACGGTCTCGCCGCGATAAGTGAAGCTATCAGGTAACTCACTAGGAGACGTACCAAATTTAAAAATATCGCCGGATCTTTTTATAGGACTGCTTAAGAATATTTCATCCATATGAGAGAAGTTATGGACAATATTCTCCTTCTCGAACAAGGTCATAGTGCCATAAAGTCGGCTTGCCTTTTCATGATTAAAGGCCACGATCCCCGCGAAGACAATCAGAGCAAGAAACAATGTTGCGCCGGTAATTTTCAAAAATCTAGCCATAACTTTCCCTGTATATTTTTTAATCCTCTTTGCGCCAGCGTAGCACAGGATTGCGGGCGGCTAAAGTCTCATCTAGTCTTTTCAGGGGCGCAAGATAGGGCGCGCCGGTAAAGAGTGCCGAATTTCCCGATTTTGCCTGCGCCACCAAATGACGTAAGGCACCGATAAATTGATCAACGGATTGTTTGCTTTCGCTTTCCGTCGGTTCGATCAGCATGGCCCCATGGACAACCAGCGGAAAATACATGGTCATGGGGTGGTAGCCTTCGTCAATCATTGCCTTGGCAAAATCCAGAGTCGTCACGCCGGTGCCTTCCAGGAAGCGATCATCAAACAGACATTCATGCATGCACGGTCCTTCGAAACTTAAGGTCATGATGTCCTGCAGTGACGCCATGACGTAATTGGCGTTCAGCACGCTGTCTTCGGCCACGCGGGCAAGGCCATCTGATCCATGTGACATCATAAAGGCCAGGGCGCGGATATTCATGCCCATTTGCCCATGAAAAGCGGTCATGCGGCCAAAACTGTCTCCGCCCCCCGTCACATGTTCAACCAACGCGAAACCATCTTCGCCATGAACCACATAAGGCACCGGGGCAAAGGGGGCCAAGGCCTCGGACAGGACAACCGGGCCCGCGCCGGGGCCGCCGCCGCCGTGGGGCGTGGAAAAGGTTTTATGCAGATTGATATGCATGGCATCAACGCCCAGATCGCCGGGGCGCACCTTGCCAACGATGGCATTGAAATTGGCCCCGTCGCAATAAAAATATCCGCCCGCGGCATGAACCGCGTCCGCAATGTCAATGATGTCGCGTTCAAAAAGGCCGCAAGTATTGGGGTTGGTCAACATAATGGCCGCCACATCGGGGCCAAGGGCGTCTTTGAGGGCGCGCAAGTCAACGCGGCCCGCTTTATTGGCGGGGATGGATTTTACTTTATAGCCGCATAAGGCCGCGGTCGCAGGGTTGGTGCCATGGGCCGATTCAGGGGCCAGAACGATGGTACGGTTTTCGCCGCGCTTATCCAGGGCTGCGCGAATGGCCATCAGGCCGCAAAGCTCGCCGTGGGCGCCGGCTTTTGGCGACATGGCAACGGCGGGCATGCCGGTTAACGTCTTTAACCAATGGGCCAGCCTGTCCATAAGCTCGAGCGCCCCCTGAACCGTAGAAATGGGTTGCAGGGGATGAATATCGGCAAGGCCCGGCAGGCGGGCGACTTTTTCATTGATACGCGGATTATGTTTCATGGTGCAGGAACCCAGCGGGTATAGTCCCATGTCGATAGCATAATTTTTCCGGCTGAGCCGTGTATAATGGCGCAGGGCTTCCGGCTCGGACAATCCGGCAAGGCCAATCTCGTTATCCCGGGTAATGCCGCAAAGACGGCTTTCGAAAACCGGCAAATCTTCAAGGTCAACGCCCGTGCGCTGCGTATCGCCAATTTCGTAAATGAGCAATTCATCCTGTTCCAGACCGCGGTTTCCCGTATGGGTAGTGAAGCTTTCCGGGGATAGGCTGGCGGCGGTGTTGATGTCTGTGGGACGACCTTGTTTATTCATCATTTTATCAGTTCTTTCAGGGCGCAGACCAGATGATCCATGTCTTCTTCTGTCACGGTTTCCGTGACCGCCATCAGTAATCTGTTTTTCATATCAGGATCATCGGGATAAAGCCGCGATAAGGGCACGCCGCCTAATATTTTCATATCGGCAAGCCGCTCTATGGCCTCTGCCGCGTCCATCGGTAATTCGACGGTGAATTCATTGAAGAAGGTTTTGTTCAAGAGCTTAACGCCCTCAATGAGCGCGACCTTGTCGGCAAGCTGCACGGCCTTGGCATGATTAAGCCGGGCCAGATGCCGAAATCCCTTTTCACCAAGCAATGTCATATGAATGGTAAAGGCCAATGTGCATAGGCCCGCATTGGTGCAGATGTTGCTGGTGGCTTTCTCGCGGCGGATATGCTGCTCGCGGGTGGACAGGGTCAGGACAAAGCCCCGCTTGCCGTCCGCGTCCACCGTTTCGCCGCAGACGCGGCCCGGCATGGTGCGCACGAATTTCTGGCGGGTGGCGAGCAAGCCGACATAAGGCCCGCCAAATGTCAGGCCATTGCCGATGGATTGTCCTTCGGCGACCACGATATCGGCCCCCATGGCACCGGGGGAACGCACCGCGCCAAGTGAGACAACTTCGGTCACAACCACAACCAGCAGGGCCTTTCGGGCATGCAGGGCTTCTGCCAATTTTGTATAATCCTGCAGGTTACCAAAAAAATCAGGATTCTGCACCACGACGCAGCTTGTTTCCTCATCTATCTGGTCAATCAGGTCATCAGCTAAATAGATGTTTGGAGGATTGATCAGGGTTATATCTTCGGTAAATTTTGTCGCGCATCGGGTCACTTCAATATATTGAGGATGCAAACTGCCTGATAGAATGGCTTTTTTCTTGCGGCTGGCTCTTCGCGCCATCAGGACGGCTTCGCCGCAGGCGGTGGAACCGTCATACATGGAGGCGTTGGAGACTTCCATCCCCGTGATCTGGGCGACCTGTGTCTGGAATTCATACAGGGCCTGCAAGGTGCCTTGGGAAATTTCCGGCTGATAGGGGGTGTAGGCTGTCAGAAACTCCCCGCGCTGAATCAAATGATCGACCGTGCTTGGCACATAATGGCGATAAGCCCCCGCGCCGCAGAAAAAAGGCACAGACCCCGCCGGAATATTCTTTCCCGCCATGGCTCGAAAGTCTCTGTCGATGTCCATTTCCGACATATGTGCGGGCAGATCGACATATTCCTTTAACAGGGCGGCTTCAGGCACATCTTTAAAGAGATCATTGACCTCGGTGACGCCGATTTTTTCGAGCATCTCGCTGCGGTCTGTTGGGCTAAGCGGTAAATAACGCATGGGTTCTAATGCCTTTAATATGTAACTATTCTAATCCGTCGATATAGGCTTTATAGGCCGCTGCATTCATAAGCTCGTCAAGCTCATCCTTGTCGGAAATCGAGATTTTATAAAACCAGCCATCGGTTTCGGGGTGGGCATTGACAAGGGCAGGATCACTTTCCAGACTTTCGTTGATGGCGATCACTTCGCCGCCCACAGGCGTATAGATTTCACTGGCGGCTTTGACGGATTCGACGACGGCGATCTCATCCCCTTTGTCATAATTATTGCCAACCTCCGGTACTTCGATAAAAACGATGTCACCAAGGGCATTCTGGGCATATTCGGTGATGCCAATGGTGCCGGTTTCGCCTTCTATGGAAATCCATTCATGTTCTTCTGAATAATATGTTGTCATAGTATTTCACCTATTTGGTTTATGTTTTTCGGTAATATCGTTGTGGAACAAAGGGCATCTTTGCCACATGGGCGGCGCGTGATTTCCCGCGCACGACAAGAAAAACCTCTGTGCCAACAGCGGCGAATTCCGGCTTGATATAGCCCATCGCAACAGGGCCGCCAAATGTGGGGCCAAAACCACCGCTGGTAATGGTGCCAATTTCATGGCCTTCGGCATCCACAATAACCGTGCCTTCCCGCGCAGGCGCACGGCCAGCGGGCAGAATGCCGACGCGTTTTTTGGCGTAATTTTTGTTTTTTATCTGGGGCAAAATGATATGGTCACCGGGAAAGCCGCCTTCTTCGCGGCGTCTTTTGCCGATGGCCCAGAGAAGAGAAGCCTCAACAGGCGTCGTATCTGTGGTTAAATCATGACCATACAGGCATAAGCCGGCCTCAAGCCGCAGGCTGTCCCGCGCGCCAAGGCCGATGACCTCGACTTCTTCTTCTGCCAGAAGGGCGCGGCAGATGTCTTCGGCCTTATGGGCAGGGATGGAAATTTCATGGCCATCTTCACCGGTATAGCCAGATCGGCTGATATAACATTCTGCGCCGCAGATAGTCACCTCGGCATAGGTCATAAAATTCATTTGATCGGCACCAGAGGAAAATCGTGATAATACCTCTGCCGCCTTTGGGCCTTGCAAGGCGACAAGGGCGCGGTCGGTAATTTCGGTCAAGGTGAAGCCTTCAGGAAGATGGGCCTTCATATGGGCAATATCCTGTGATTTGCAGGCGGCATTGACCACCAGAAAAAGATCATTCTTCCGTTTGGTGATCATCAGATCATCCATGATGCCGCCGTGATCATTGGTGAACATGCTATAGCGAATATGATTGACGGCCAGGTCTTTAATATTTCCGGGAACCAGGCTTTCTATCCAGATATCAGCGCCCGGGCCGGTGATGATCACCTGACCCATATGGGACACATCAAACAGGCCGGCGGCATTGCGGGTATGATTATGTTCCCCCATAACGCCAAGGGGATATTGCACCGGCAGGGCATAGCCGGCGAAAGAAACCATTTTGCCGCCAAGCTTTTCATGCAAGGCAAAAAGAGGGGTTTTTAAAAGATCGCCAGTGTTTAAAGGATGGCTGGTATCGGCACTCAATATATTTCTCCAGAGCAAGCACTAATCGCGCGCAAACCCGCGCCGTTGGTGCCCCCTCTGTCATAGGTACCTGAGAGATTTGACTTTATTTGGTTTGCGCTATCACTATCGTTACTTGAGCGCATTTTAATCTACGCTATCACTATCGTTACTTGAGCGCATTTTAATCTACGCTATCACTATCGTTACTTGAGCGCAGGTACAAACCATAAAGCTTACCCCGTCGGTGGGATTTATTAAAAAACCCGCTTTCCAGAGTGCCATTAAATCCTGCGGTCCTTTATGCCTGAGAGTTTCCGGGGCGGTTGCTCCTTCGGCGCTGCCATAAACAGTCTCTCCCGCAGGGTCTGTTAGCATGCCGCGCATAATAACCTTAATAGTTACAGAGTCAACGGGGGAACAACAGAAAGAGATAAGATATTGATCATGGGGGGGATATCTGCAATAAATAAACAAACTTGGATCTGATGGCCTTTATTCTAAAGTCCGTTTTATCAAATATTGATGCCAACCGAACGCTTAAATGAAGAAAGTTTGAAGAAATGAATGCTATAAAAATGATATTTTCATCTATTGGATGGCTGTTTAAAGTATTCTGGAAATATTTTCGAAAATTTCAGTCTGTGGTGGGCACCTTGTTATTTATGATATTGGTGTTATTCATTGGCGTTTCACTATTTAAAGGCGACAAGGTAACGGTTCCGGAACATGGGGCGCTGGTGGTGTCATTGGATGGGGTTATACAGGAACAAAAAAAATATAATGAATCGCCTTTGCAAGCAATTGCCGGCGGCAAGCCGCAAAAACAAACGATTCTCAGGGATGTGGTTAAAGCCATAGACCTTGCGGCAGATGATGACAGGATTACCTTGTTGATTGTCGACACCAAAAAAATGGCGGGTGCCTTGCCCTCAAAATTACATTATATTGGCGATGCCATGTCCCGTTTTCGGCAATCAGGTAAAAAAATTATCGCTTACGGCGATAGTTTCAGTCAGTCAGGGTATTTGATTGCCTCTTATGCCGATGAAATATATCTACACCCATATGGGGCTATTTTGCTTGATGGTTATGGGTCATATCAAAATTATTTCAAAGGGTTTCTTGATAAAATCAAGGCAGAAATGCAAATATTTCGGGTCGGAAAATATAAGTCAGCCATGGAACCTTTTATGCGCAGTGATATGTCACCAGCGGCAAAAGAAGCGAACCTTGCATTGATCGGTGACCTTTGGGCGGAATATACGCAGAATGTTGAGCAACAACGTGATTTAATCGCCAATAGTTTAATGTCTGATTTTGACAGGGTGGATGTCGATCTTGTAAATTTAAAAGGTGATATGGCGGCGCTTGCGATGCAATATGGCTTGGTGGACGGTCTGAAAAATCGCGCTGAATGGCGGGAATTCGTGGCAGAAAAACTGGGGGCTGAAAGCGCTGAATTAAAAGATAAAACCATCGGCTATCATGCGTATCTGGCGGCAAACGCACATCATGTCTTGCCGGCAAAAAAGATCATAGCCGTGGTCTATGTCAATGGAACGATTATGGATGGTCATCAGCCACAGGGAACGGCTGGTGGTGAGACGGTTTCCCGTCATCTGCGCGAAGCAAGGCTGAATGATAAGGTGAAAGCCATAGTCCTGCGCGTCGATAGCCCCGGCGGCAGTGTGTTTGCGTCTGAATTAATCCGGCAGGAAGTTCTTTTATTGAAAAAAGCGGGAAAACCCGTTGTGACGTCCATGGGGGCGCTGGCGGCATCTGGCGGCTATTGGGTTTCGGCCAATACCGATGAAATATGGGCGTCTGCAACCACCATCACAGGCTCCATCGGTGTTTTTGGCGCCATTCCGAATTTTGAAGGCACCATGGCGGCCATTGGCATTACGACCGACGGTGTGGGAACGACGCCTCTTTCAGGCACGGGGGTCACCAAACCTTTACCCGAAAAGGTCAAGGTTATCGTTCAAAGCAGCGTTGAAAATATTTACGATAAATTTCTGAAAATTGTTTCCGAAGGCCGCAATATGACCGTGGAACAGGCGAATGAGGTTGGTCAGGGCCGTGTCTGGACCGGAAGCCGTGCGCTTGAACTTGGTCTGGTTGACAAGCTTGGCAGTTTTGAAGATGCCGTGGCATCAGCGGCAACGCGCGCCGAAATAACAGAATATAAAATTGTCTTCTGGGAAGATCCAATCCCGTGGGAGATGAAGCTGGTGGCTGATATAATGGAGAGAAATGCAACTATTGGGGCGATGTTGCTGGCAAGGACAAGCCGTCCGCAAGATGTTCTGGCGGCAAAAATTCTGGATAGCCTGTCCATATTCGGTCAGTTGAACGACCCAAACCATGCTTATGTTTTGTGTCTTAGCTGCCGGGGTATGTTAGGTAGCCGTAAATAAACCCAGGATTCTTTTTAAAAGTATATTTACGTATGACGAAAGATATGAATGTTTTTATTGCCAACCCCCGGGGCTTTTGCGCCGGGGTGGATAGGGCAATTCAGATCGTTGAAATCGCGCTGGAAAAATATGGCGCGCCGGTATATGTGCGTCATGAGATCGTCCATAATAAATTTGTCGTCGAAGGGCTCAAGCAACGCGGTGCCATTTTTGTAGATGAATTGGATGAAGTCCCCGAAGGCGTACCGGTGGTTTTTTCGGCTCACGGGGTGCCAAAATCAGTGCCGGAGGCGGCGCGCCGCCGCAATATGCTTTATGTGGATGCCACCTGCCCATTGGTAAGCAAAGTGCATAGAGAAGCCGAGAGGCATGAGAAATCAGGCTCTGAAATCATCATGATCGGTCATGCCGGCCATGCAGAGGTAGTCGGCACTATGGGGCAGGTTGCCAAAGGCCGGATCACGCTTGTGGAGACGCCCGAGGATGTGGCCTTGCTTGAATTTCCGGATACGGCCAATGTGGCTTATATCACGCAGACCACGTTGTCTGTAGATGATACCGCAGAAATTATTGCCGCCCTTAAGGCAAAATTTCCCGGTATAAGTGATCCGAGGAAAGAAGATATTTGTTACGCGACTACCAACCGTCAGGGGGCGGTTAAAGAGCTGGCGACAAGGGCCGAGGCCGTCCTGATTATCGGCGCACCCAATAGTTCCAATTCAAAACGTCTGGTGGAGGTTGCCCATAGAGAAGGCTGTAAATCCATGTTGATACAACGGGCTGCGGATATTGACTGGGCCTGGCTTGGGGGGGTGACGAATGTTGGCATATCAGCGGGGGCGTCCGCGCCGGAAGTTTTGGTGGAAGAGGTAATATCGGCCTTTCGCGCGCGCTATAATATTACGCTCGAAACGATCATGACGGTTGAAGAGGATGTTCAGTTCAAATTACCGGCCTTATTGACGAAGGAGAATTGACAATGGCCGTTTACACCCACGTTAATGCAGAAGAAATCGCCGCGTTTCTTGCCGGTTATAATGTGGGGGAAGTTGTCTCTTTCAAGGGCATCGCCGAAGGCGTTGAAAATTCCAATTATATCCTTCAGACAAATATGAATTCTTATATTTTAACTCTTTATGAGAAGCGGGTTAATCCTGATGATTTGCCGTTCTTTCTGGGGCTGATGGATCATCTTGTCCATAAAGGGGTTAATTGCGCCGCGCCCGTGCCGGATAAGAATGGAAATATTCTGCAAAATCTATGCGATAGGCCCGCCGCGCTGATCAGCTTTTTGCCCGGCCTGTCTATCAACAGACCGAAAAATATACATTGTCATCAGTTGGGCCGTGCTTTGGCAGAAATGCATGAAGCCGCGGCGGATTTTGATCTGACACGCAAGAATGCGTTGTCAGTTGATGGTTGGCAAGATCTTGTCACCCTGTGCGGGGGTCGCGCCGATGAGGCTATGGCAGGTCTGAAAGACTTGCTCCTTGAAGAGATGGTTTATTTGAAAACCCATTGGCCAACGGGCCTGCCCGAAGGGATTATACATGCGGATTTATTTCCCGATAATGTATTTTTTATGGATGGGGAGCTTTCCGGCCTGATTGATTATTATTTCGCCTGCAATGATATATTGGTCTATGACTTGGCAATCTGCATAAATGCCTGGTGTTTTGAGGGTGACGGTGCCTTCAATGTGACCAAAGCCAACCGTTTGTTGCGTGGCTATGAAAGCGTGCGGCATTTATCAGAACAGGAAAAGGATGCTCTGTCAGTTTTATGTCGGGGCGCGGCATTTCGTTTTCTGTTGTCGCGGCTTTATGACTGGCTTAACCAGGTGCCGGGCGCCTTGGTGCAGGTCAAGGAACCGGCGGAATATATCGCTAAACTTAAATTTCATCAGGCGGTGGAAAAACCGTCTGAATATGGCCTGATTTAATATGGCCCCTGATTGAATATGGATTGGATATATGAAAGAAGTCGTTATGTATACGGATGGGGCCTGTTCCGGAAACCCGGGCCCGGGGGGCTGGGGCGCTTGGCTGATCTCTGGAAAACATCGCAAGGAATTGACCGGCGGAAAGGCAGAGACCACCAATAACCAAATGGAATTGATGGCCGCCATCGAGGGGCTGAAATCCTTAAAAGGCCCGTGCCATGTGACCCTTTATACCGACAGTGTTTATGTCAAGGACGGCATTACCAAATGGATTCATAACTGGAAAAAGAACGGCTGGCGAACGGCAAACCGGAAACCCGTTAAAAATGCCGAACTGTGGCAGGCCTTGGACGCCGAGGTAGACAACCATGATATCACCTGGAAATGGGTCAAGGGCCACAACGGTGATCCCGGCAATGAAAAGGCCGATGAACTGGCGCGCCAGGGAATGGCAGAATATCAATTTAACTCGTAGGATATGGCATGTCACGAAATGATCTGTTCAAAGCCATTGATGTGGCGGACGAAGCGAAGCTTCGGGCCATTCTGGCAAAAGACAAAACACTGGCTTCAAGCCGCAGCTCTGACGGCGTTTCGGCGATATTATTTACGCTTTATCTGGCCAAATATGATCTGACCCGGGCGCTTCTGGAGCAGGAGCCGGAACTGGATCAATTTGATCTTGCGGCCCTTGATATGCCGGATGAACTTGCGCAGTTTCTTGAGGCGACAAGCAATATTGATCATCTGAGCGGAGATGGTTTTTCGGCCTTGCATCTGGCCTGTTTCTTTGGTTCATTGAATGCGGCGAGCCTGTTGATAGAAATGGGCGCAAATGTGAATATTCATGCGGATAACATGTCGGATCTTCGACCCCTTCATAGTGCATGCGTTGCCGGACAGGGCCCCATTGTGAGCCTGTTGTTAAAAGCCGGGGCGAAAGTCAATGTGATTCAGGCCGGGGGCTATACCCCGCTTATGGCGGCGGCCAGCCTTGGCAATGCGCCGGTGGTGGATATGCTGCTGGAATATGGGGCTGATGTATCTGTGAAATCAGACGACAATAGAACAGCCGCCGATTTTGCCAAGGCTGCCGGCCTTGAGGCGCTGGTAGGCAGGCTTCGGGCCATGCCCTTTGAGGGGCAGGCGCGATAGGGTTGCTTGTGTATTTTAACGATGGTTATTTCATGGCTTTGGCCGTCCCATGTCTTTTCGGGTTGTAATCTCTGGAAGATGAATGGCTGTGAACAATTTTCCAGTTGTCTTCAACGAGCCGGAAAAGATAGGTTTGATAGCCGCCTTTATCGAATGTTTTTCCGTTTTTTCTGACCTTGCCCTTGACGCGCTGATCGGCGATGGCCCAGGCAAAATCCTTTTCAAAATTGATTTCGATATTTAAAATATCAATGGTCAGATATTCCAGCGCGGTTTTTTCCGGCTCCACATGCCTTATGATCAGGTCATCCAGCGGGGTATTCTGCCCGCCGCTTTCGATGCTGCGAAAACCGTCAAAATCCAGAATATGCTCGCGGAAAGGCGCGCCATCGCCCTTTTCCCAGCCGTCTTTCAGGTCAAAAATGATCTGTGTGATCGCGGCTTCGTCTTTTGACGCGGCAAATGTTGATGACAGCGATGCAAGGACGATTATTATGACGCCCGATATTTTATGAAGAAAGAATTTATTCATTGATGTTTCCCTTATTTTATGAGTTTACAACCATATACAGCTTGCTTGCTTTATGAAAGTTATTTTGCCAGTATATGTCCCTGATAGCGGGTAATGATAAAATTATAATACAGGGATAGCTGATGAAAAACTTACTCAAAATTATGGTGTTTGCCGGGCTTCTGGTTTTTTTGCCATTTTCGACATGGGCAGAAGAAGGCAACAAAAAGCAGATGGGGGAAAATATGACGCTGGATACGACCGTTAAAAAAAATACAACCGTGTCTGAGAAGTGGCCGCAGTCCCACCGGGGGGATCGGAATGTGGGGGCGCAATTTGCCACACGATCACAGGTTATCGCAAAGAACGGCATGGCCGCGACCAGTATTCCTCTGGCGACGCAAGTGGCGCTGGATATTTTAAAAAAGGGCGGTTCAGCCGTTGATGCGGCCATTGCGGCTAATGCGGCCATCGGCTTGATGGAGCCCACGGGGAACGGCATTGGCGGTGATTTATATGCCATTGTCTGGGATCCTGAAACCCGGAAACTCTATGGCTTGAACGGGTCTGGCCGCTCGCCCATGGGCCTGAGCTATGATGATCTTGCCGCAGAATTAAAAAGGCGGGGACGATCAGATATTCCGCCCTATGGCGCGCTGCCGGTTTCGGTGCCGGGAACGGTGGATGGCTGGTATGAACTTCATGGTAAATTTGGCAAATTATCCATGGCGGAAAATCTGGCACCGGCCATATCTTATGCGCGGGAAGGGGTTCCGCTGACCCAATTGATTGCTTATTATATGAAAATGGCTGGCGCGCGTTTTCTGGATCCGAAATCAGGGGTAGAGGAAACGGCAAATTTCCTGAAAACTTATTTTCCCGGCGGCATACCGCCCGTTGAAGGGCAGATTTTTCAGAATCCAGATCTTGCCAATACCCTCTCTATGATAGCAGAAGGCGGGCGGGAAGCCTTTTACAAGGGGCTTATTGCGGATGTGATCGACAGTTATATGAGGCGTATTAAAGGCAGTTTACGCAAAGAAGATCTGGCGGCCCATAAAAGCACATGGGTGACGCCGCTATCCATTAATTACCGGGGGTATGATGTTTTTGAATTGCCCCCGAATGGGCAAGGCATTGCCGCCCTGCAGCAGTTGAATATTCTGGAAGGCTATGACCTTAAAGCCATGGGGCATAATAGCGCCGATTATCTGCATGTTCATACGGAGGCAAAGAAGCTTGCCTTTGAGGACCGGGCGAGATTCTATGCGGATATGGATTATTATGACGCGCCCCTTGAGCGGCTGCTGTCAAAAGAATATGCCGCTGAACGCCGGGCAATGATCGCCATGGACCGTGTTATTAATGAGGTCAAATATCCTGATCCTGATGTGCTTAGGGACGGTGATACCATATATCTGACGGTGGCCGATAAGGACGGCATGATGGTTAGCCTGATTCAAAGTAATTACCGGGGCATGGGCTCTGGTCTGGTGCCGGACGGACTGGGTTTTATGCTTCAGGATCGGGGGCAGCTCTTCACCCTGAAAAAAGGCCATCCCAATGTTTACGCACCGGGCAAAAGGCCGTTTCATACAATCATTCCGGCCTTTGTTATGAAAGACGGGAATCCTCTGATGAGTTTCGGCCTCATGGGCGGCGGCATGCAGCCACAGGGCCATGCCCAGATCATAACGAATATGATTGATTTCGGGATGAATGTTCAGGAGGCCGGTGACGTGGCACGCTACCGCCATGACGGCTCAAGTGAGCCAACAGGGGAGGTGATGAAAGACGGCGGTATTTTAAATGTGGAATCTGGCGTTGAAGATTCTGTTGTGGAGGAATTGCGGCGGCGCGGACATACGGTCAAGGTCGGCAAAGGCGGTTACGGCGGCTATCAAATGATCTTATGGGATGAAAAGCTAGGGGTTTATAAGGCTGCATCTGAAATGCGAAAAGACGGACAGGCTTCCGGTTATTGAGTATTTTAAGGCGGCAAACAGGCAAAAAAAAGCAAGGCCTGCAAGCCTTGCTTTTTTCTATATATTTTTTAATATATTATCATTAGTCGAACATTAATTACTAAATTATTTTTTTATCGACGTGCAGTTGGTGCGGTGTAGATTTTTCCCTCCCGAGACTTGAGCCTCACGTTCGCATTGGACAATAGGGGAGCAGGCGCTTGTTGTCATCAACAAATAATCTGTTTGGATAAATTTTTACGGTATTGTTACAAAAATGTCACAAGTCTATTAGGATGGACAACAACAGATAAGGGCTTATTTTATGCGACTTATAAGAGAAAAAACTATATGGCGATGTATTTTTGCAACGGTATTTATGTATAAAATGTTAATATTTTCAAGCGTTTCAGAAGATAGGCAAGCCTATATAACGGTTGAATCCTGCCGTATTCTATTGGAACATATTCCCGCAGATGACGTATCATATAAAGGCGGTGTGGATGTGCGTGGCAAGTCCGTCAAATCCGCTGATTTATATGAAAGTCCTGATCTTGGCCTCAAAGATGAAATTATTTTTCAACTGATTCTGGATGTGGCTAAAGAAAATAGAGGCAGCGCAAATGCGCAAAAACAGTTTCAGGAATATCGCGGCTTGTTAGGCTACTTGAATTTGGGCCAGATTATCGTAAAGGATGGTAACGTCACGCTGGACGGAAAGCCGCTCGCCGGGAAAAGTCAGGCGGCATTATATAAGTTTTGCGCAAAAAATAAAAAACCTTCCCCGTAAAAGTCATTTCACAGCTAAAAGATAATCGCAGGGCATTAAAAGCCTGTTCATAATGGCGTGATCCGTCTATAAAATATAAAGTTATTATTTTGCTTAGGTTATATGACATACAAGGTTTTTATTATGCGTCTTTCATCCCTATTTATGCCCACCCTTAAAGAAAATCCGGCGGATGCGCAGGTCACCTCCCATCGGTTGATGTTGCGGGCGGGACTGATCCGGCAAACCAGCGCGGGCATATATATATGGCTGCCTATGGGCCTGCGGGTCATGCGTAAAATCGAACAGGTCGTTCGGGAAGAACAGGATAGAGCCGGGGCGCAGGAAATATTGATGCCCACGATCCAGCCAGCGGAGCTTTGGCAGGAAAGCGGCCGTTATGATTCTTATGGTAAAGAGATGCTGCGGATAACAGACCGCCATGGCCGCGAAATGCTGTATGGGCCAACCAATGAGGAAATGATCACAGACCTGTTTCGCAATAATGTCAAATCCTATAAAGATTTGCCCTTGATGCTTTATCATATTCAGTGGAAATTCCGCGATGAAATTCGCCCGCGTTTCGGGATTATGCGGGGGCGTGAATTCTTGATGAAGGATAATTACAGTTTCGATCTGACGGAGGAAGCGGGCCGTATTTCCTATAATAAAATGTATGTGGCTTACCTGCGAACCTTTGCCCGCCTTGGGCTTGTGGCCATACCTGTTCGCGCGGATACGGGCGCCATCGGCGGTGATTTGAGCCATGAATTTCAGATTTTGGCCGAAACCGGCGAAAGTACGCTTTATTATGACAAGGCGATTGAGGATTTCGATCTGGCGAGCCTGACCGGTGATATTGAGGCGGATACTATTGAAAAACTGCAAAGCCTTTATGCCATGGAAGAAGAAAAACATGATGCGGACAATTGTCCTGTTGCCCCGGAAAACCTCCGGCGTGCAAAGGGCATCGAAGTGGGGCATATTTTCTTTTTTGGCACCAAATATTCCGAAAGCATGAACGCCAGGGTCACCGGGCCGGACGGCAATCTGGTGCCCGTTGAGATGGGCTCATACGGCGTTGGTGTGTCGCGCCTTGTCGGGGCTTTGATAGAGGCCAATCATGATGAAAACGGCATTATCTGGCCCGAAGTGGTCGCGCCTTATAAAATAGGATTGATTAATCTGCGCATCAAGGATGAGGCCTGCGCGGCGGCTTGCGATGACATTTATCAGCGGCTGACGGATAAATCTGTTGAGGTTTTATATGACGATCGTGATATAGGCGCTGGCGGCAAATTCGCCGATATGGATTTAGCCGGTCTGCCCTGGCAATTGATCGTCGGGCCGCGCGGCTTGAAAAATGGCTTGGTCGAATTGAAAAATCGGGCCACCGGGGAGAGACAGGAGCTGACCCTGGAAGATGCCATTGGCAAGCTGGGGGCATAGGGCATGTTTAAAACCTATGAATGGATGGTGGCCTTGCGCTATCTGAAAATCAGAAGCAACGAAGGTTTCGTCACTCTGGTCGCGCTTTTTTCCCTTCTTGGCATTGCTATCGGGGTTATGGTGCTGATTGTCACCATGTCTGTGATGAATGGCTTTCGCGAAGAATTACTCAGCAAGGTCATCGGTTTTAATGGCCATATGCTGTATCAGCCTGCGGGCGGGCGTATGAGCGATTATGACGATGCGGCGGCAAAACTGAAACAGATCAACAATGTGACCAAGGTTTTGCCCATCATTGAAGGGCACGCGCTGGCAACCTTTGGCAGCTATAGCGTTCCCGCCCTGGTGCGCGGCGTGCGGGCCGATGATTTGCGGCAGATGACCTTGATTTCGGATAATATCAAGGTTGGGTCTCTGGCGGAATATGGTCAGGGGGATAATGATATTATCATTGGCAAAAGGCTTGCCGATAAATATGATCTTGGGGTGGGTGATCTGGTGACTTTGGTCAGTCCGCGCGGGCGGATTACGCCTTTTGGTACCGTGCCGCGTATTGCCAATTATCAAATCGGGGCTATTTTTGAGGTTGGGGAATATAATTACGATAGCAGTTATTTCTTCATGCCTTTAAAGCAGGCCCAAAATTATTTTCAATATGGTGATGAGGCAGGGGCCCTGGAAATTATCCTGACCCATCCTGATATGATCACCGAAATGTTTGATGAGGTCGAGCAGGTGACCCGCCAGTTTGGTCCGGGCGGGCGGTTGATTGACTGGCGTATTTTGAACCAGAGCTTTTTTAATGCGCTGCAGGTGGAACGAAATGTGATGTTTATCATATTGTCCTTCATTATTCTGGTGGCGGTATTTAACATCATTTCGACCATGATCATGATGGTGAAGAATAAAACCCGTGATGTGGCTATTCTGCGCACTATGGGGGCGACAAGCGGGTCAATATTAAGAATATTCTTCATCGTCGGTTCTTGCATCGGGGTGCTGGGCACGATGCTGGGTACGCTTATGGGGCTGTCGATTGCCTATAATGTTCAATCTATTATGGATTTCATCGAAAAATGGACAGGGCTTAGCCTGTGGGAGGGGGAGATACGCTTTCTGTCAGAGGTGCCATCTATTGTCGAGCCCCGGGAAATCATGATCGTTGTTGGCATGGCTCTGATTTTAAGTTTTTTTGCCACATTGCTGCCGGCATGGCGGGCGGCAAAGCTCGATCCTGTAAAATCCATGCGGTATGAATAGGGGGCATGTCATGAGCGATAATATTCTGGAACTTAAAAATATTCACCGGCATTTCATTCAGGGTAATAAAGATCTGCATATCCTGAAAGGCGTGGATTTTACCCTGAAAAAAGGCGAAGTAGTCACGCTGGTGGGCGCGTCCGGATCGGGAAAATCCACATTGCTGCAGATCGCCGGACTTCTTGATGCCATGGGGGAGGGCGAGGTGATCATCGACGGCGAAAATTGCGGCGGCCTGACCGATAACAGACGCACCCGCATTCGCCGTCATGATGTTGGCTTTATCTATCAATTTCATCATCTGTTGCCGGAATTCACGGCCCTTGAGAATGTCATGCTGCCGAGGATCATTGCGGGTCGCTCCAAAGGCCGGGCCAGAAAATCTGCCAGCAGGATGCTTGAAAAACTGGGTCTTGGGAAACGCCTTGATCACAGGCCGTCTGAATTATCCGGTGGGGAGCAACAAAGGGTGGCCATTGCGCGCGCGTTAATCAACAAGCCCAAAATTCTGCTGGCTGATGAGCCGACAGGCAATCTTGACGAGGCCACAGGCAACGGCGTTATGAATGAACTTTTGCGCCTGTCACGGGAAGAGGGCATTTCCGCCCTGATTGCCACCCATAATACGCAATTGGCACGAAAAATGGATCGCTGCGTTACGCTGCATAATGGATTATTGAGCTAGAAGATGACCGGTATGAGCACAGGCGTGAATTTCATACATCTTAGGCTACATTCAGCCTATTCCCTTTCCGAAGGGGCGATCCATGTGAAGGCTTTGGGCAAGCTCTGCCATAAGCATAATATGCCGGCCGTTGCCATCACCGACAGCAATAATATGTTTGGCGCGTTAGAGGCGTCTTTGGCCTTGCCAGAGGCGGGTATTCAGCCGATCATTGGCTGCTCGCTCGCCATTCGTCACGAGATAACGCAGGATTCGCGGTCTTTTAAAGAACCGGAGCCGGGCTGGATCATTTTGCTGGCCCAAACGAAGCAGGGCTATCAGAATTTGATGTATCTGGTCAGCAAGGCTCATATGGAAAGTGAACCGTCCGAAACCCCGCAAATTAATCTTGGGGAAATAGAAGGCTTTTCGGACGGCCTTATTTGCCTCTCGGGCGGGCCAGAAGGGCCGGTGGGTAAATATCTTGCTGTGGGCAGCAGCCATGCTTTATCGCAGGCCGAGGATATGGCGCAAAAACTTAAAAAGCTGTTTCCCGAACGGTTTTATATGGAAATCATGCGTCACGGCATGGCAACCGAAGAAAAAACCGAAGAAAACTTCATCAATCTGGCTTATAAGCTGGATATTCCTCTTGTGGCCACCAATCAGGCGTTCTTTCCTGAAAAGGAAATGTATCAGGCCCATGATGCCCTGCTGTGTATTGCCGGCGGCAATTATGTGGAACAGGATGACCGGCGCAAATTAACGCCGGAACATTATTTCAAATCGGCAGAGGAAATGACGGAACTTTTTGCCGACCTGCCCGAGGCCATTCACAATACGGTTGTTATCGCCCAGAGATGTGCCTTTAAGGTGCCGACAGTTGACCCGATCCTGCCGAATTTCACGGATGGTTCTGCCAGCGAGGCAGAAGCCCTGGAAAAAATGGCCCATGAAGGCCTTGAAGTGCGATTGATGGCCCATGTCTATAACCGGGAAGAGAGGCCGGAAGCACAAAAGGACTTGGCCAAGCCCTATTGGGAACGTATAAAATTTGAGTTGAAGATTATCAATCAAATGGGTTTTCCGGGGTATTTCCTGATTGTTGCCGACTTCATTCAATGGTCAAAGAAAAATAATATTCCGGTGGGGCCGGGCCGGGGATCCGGGGCGGGGTCTGTGGTGGCCTGGGCCTTGATGATTACCGATCTTGACCCTCTGCGTTTTGGCCTTTTGTTTGAGCGGTTCCTTAATCCTGAGCGGGTATCCATGCCCGACTTTGACATTGATTTTTGTCAGGACAAACGCGAACGGGTGATTAAATATGTCCAAGAGAAATATGGCGAGGCCCAAGTGGCGCAGATCATCACCTTTGGAAAGCTTCAGGCCAAGGCGGTAATCCGCGATGTGGGCCGCGTGCTTCAGATGCCTTATGGGCAGGTGGATCGCTTGTCGAAATTAATTCCGGTCAATCCCGCCAATCCCATGACCCTGGCAGAGGCCCTGAAAAGCGAAGCAAAATTACGCTATGAGCGGGATAACGATCCCTCCACGGCCCATCTTATTAAAATGGCTTTGCAATTAGAAGGCCTGAACCGTCATGCCTCAACCCATGCGGCGGGTTTGGTGATCGGGGATCGGCCCCTTGATCAACTGGTGCCTCTTTACCGCGACCCCAAATCTGACATGCCGGTGACTCAGTATAATATGAAATATGTTGAGCAGGCCGGACTGGTGAAATTTGACTTTCTGGGTTTGAAGACCTTGACCGTTCTGGCCAAGGCGATTGAGTATATCGGCTTGCGGGATATTCATGTTGATCTGGAAAAGATCGCGCTTGATGATAAGGCAAGCTACGATTTATTCAGCAGCGGCAAGACCACTGGCGTGTTCCAACTGGAAAGCAGTGGCATGCAGAATGTATTGTCCCAGTTAAAACCCGATTGTTTCGAGGATATCATTGCGGTCGTGGCGCTGTATCGTCCGGGGCCAATGGATAATATTCCGCGCTATATTGCCTGTAAGCACGGCGATGAAAAACCGGATTATCTGCATCCTTTGCTCGAAGGAATTCTGACCGAAACCTACGGCGTGATTATTTATCAGGAACAGGTGATGCAAATCGCGCAGATTCTGGCGGATTATTCCTTGGGAGAGGCGGATCTTTTACGCCGTGCCATGGGTAAAAAAATTGCCGCAGAGATGGATAAACAACGGGCCCGTTTTCAGGAGGGCGCAGATAAAAAAGGTGTCGATACAAAACAAGCCGCCAGCATTTTTGATCAGGTGGCAAAATTCGCAGGCTATGGTTTTAACAAAAGTCACGCGGCGGCCTATGCTCTGGTCTCCTATCATACGGCTTACCTCAAGGCCAATTATCCAGCGGAATTCATGGCGGCGATCATGTCTCTTGACCTGACCAATACGGATAAACTGGCCATTTTTAAACAAGAAGTGAAAGCCATGGGGCTGGAAATTCTGCCGCCCGATATCAATAAGTCCGACGTTGAATTTTCCGTGGAAGTGATCGTCGGTAAAAAAGACGAGGATAACGTGGGCGGCGCAAAAGGCGATGGTATTTTGCGCGGTGTGCGCTATGGTTTGGCGGCCCTGAAAAATGTCGGGTCCGGTGCCATGGAAGGCCTGATTGCCGAACGCACAAAAAATGGCCCTTTTAAGGATGTGGCGGATTTTTGCAGTCGGCTTGATACCAAACATATCAATAAACGCGCCCTGGAGAATCTGGCGAAAGCCGGGGCCTTTGACGGCCTTAACCCTAACCGCGCGCAGATGCTGGCCGCGGTCGAAATGGTCTTGAAACAAGCCAGTTTCGCCACCGAACAACGCAACAGCAGTCAGGTTAGCCTGTTTGGTGATGTGGTATCGGATCAGGCCCTGGCCCTGCCGGATATGGTTGACTGGCAACTGATTGAACGGCTGAATTATGAAAAAGAAGCCGTCGGTTTTTATCTGTCCGCCCATCCTCTTGATGCCTATACCCAAGTTCTGGAGCGGCAAAAAATCACGCCGTCTGTCGAACTTGAACGTAAAGCGCGCGGCGGGGTAACGGTTCGGCTTGCCGGGACGATTCAAAATATCCGCATCATGAAAAACAAACGCGGCAAGAAATTCGCCTTCATCGGTCTTTCTGATGCCTTTGGCGGCTTTGAATGTATGGTGTTTTCTGAATTGCTCGATAGCGCGGAGGAGGTTTTACAGGTGGGCCAATCCGTCATCACGACGGTCGAAGCCAGCATCCACCCGGAAAAAGGCCTGCGGGTTACCGCCAAAAGCTTCGCCGCCATAGAGGTTGTCGCCGCCGCCGCCGCCAAGGGCCTCGAAATATTCCTGAGTGATGAAAGTCCCATCGCCGCCATTCATGACCTGTTGGAAAAATACAAAGGCGGGCGCGGCTATATCACTTTTAAAATAAATGTCATGGACGAAGATGAATATGACATCGACATCGAACTTAAAGACAAATACAAGGTTACCCCCCACATCCGCCCCGCGCTGATGGCCATGAAAGGCGTTAGGGAAGCCAGAGAGATATAGAGGATATAGAGGATATATAATGACAAATTTTGAAGTTGCAACCAGATTTTTTCATGCTTGTGAAGGCCTAAAGGGGGCGAAATTATAAAAATGACAAAGATTTGGAATGCCCCCTGGGCCTTGTCACAACTAGGGTGGCTGTAAGTTCGGCAAGGCCGGGTTTATTTTGATTTATTATGGGCACCGGAAGAATTCTGAATCATATTATTGATGTTATATTTTTCAAAATTTATTTCTTGGTCAAGTTGGATTTTTAGGTAAATTTTTTCGTCATTCGCGTGTAATTCTTTGATGCCTTTTCGGGGTAAGGGGATTTTAGACACCATGCAAAAAGCCAATAATGCTGCTGCCACTTCACTGTTTGAAAAAATAACCGTGTTATTTTCAAGTTGAAGTGCCCGATCCACCAGAAAAGATACTTGCACGCTTTCCGCACTATCAACGATGGATTCTTGAATATCTTCCAATCGGATATGTTTCTTATTCAAAACAGAAAAATTTACGAGGGCTTTTCTTAATTCTGATTCAGTGAAATATATATGTTTAATCTCTAATGGCATTATAATTCCCCTTTATATCATAATATCTTACCATGAATGAGAGATTAAGCAACAGGTCTAAATGCTGAGTATACCCGCCGCCAGCACTGGCCTGCGGGCAAAAAAAAGGCTCCCGAAGTGAGGGAGCCCAGGAGGGAAGAGAAGATCTGTTAATAACCGGGCTCTGGAATAGCCGGGCCGAGTTTCCATGAACCATCAGGCTGCAGACAGGATTGACCATATGCCGGTACGCTCTGCCCGCCGACGGTAATGGTGGTTTGATATTCCCGTATTTGCCGGCAGGAGGCATCATTATTTTGTGCCAAACTTTGTCCCCGAACCGGTTGTTTATGGGTCCATTGCTGTTGTCTGGGCTGCATAAGGACGGGTTGTTGCTGGACGTAAACTGTCCGGCCATAATTGCTGCCACGTTGATTGCTGGTCATGGCATGGAACAGCAGCCCCCCTGCGAGCATGCCAAAGACAATTTCGTTGCCGCGATTATTGTTATAGCGATAATTATGACGCCAGCTATGATCACGCCGATGGTTGTTACGATAATTATGCCGCCAGTTATGCTTGTCGTAATTGCTGTAGCTATAGTGGCTACGGTGTTTATTATATTTTGGATCGGCCAAGGCTTGCGCTGCCGGGGCCAGTCCAAATATTGTCAGCCCCAGTATAAATATGGTTGTTCTCATCATTCGGTTAATGTTACCCATCATTTTATTCCTTCACATTTTGTAGCCTCACCTACATCTTGCATCACTATAACCTTTTAAAACTGAATGATGGATGAACAGCATTTTACGCTTTTATTTTTTTGTATGTTTTTGAATGGTTGCGTAAATTATTTCAATAAATTTTTCAGGTTTCAAAAACCCGTTTCCCCATGTTTCATTCAAGTCCTTTAGGGGGTCACGTTTGATGGCTTCTTCGAGCGGCAATCCTTCCTGCGCCAAAGGCTCCAGACTTTTCACAACCTCGGTCAGCATCTGTTGGTAATTCTGCAAATCCTGTTTATTTGCCAGCGGGCCGTGACCGGGAATGATTTTTGTCTGATCGTCAATCTGGCCGAGAATATTTTTCACTGTTTTTATCACGCCGTATATAGAGCCCCCCGCGCCGCTATCAATATAGGGGTATAGGCCATTAAAGAATATGTCGCCCGTATGGATGGTATTTTTTTTCTTGAAGAATATCACGCTATCGCCGTCCGTATGGGCGCTTGCAAAATGCAGGGCCTGTATTTCAAGGCCGTTCATATGGAAGGAAACCCTGTCGTTAAATGTGACCACAGGAAGGGCGGCCTTAGGTGATGCGGGGATATTCATGTTGAAATCTTTCATGAACTGGTCGCTGTTGAGCCTTTTGTAAACGTTATCATGGGCGACGATAATCACGCCTTCATTACCAAGATTTTCATTGCCGCCCGTATGGTCATAATGCCAATGGGTATTGATCATGAATTTTACAGATTTAGGGGAGATTTCTTTGATTGCCGCCAGAATTTTTGGGGTCAGCGGGGAAAATTGATCATCAATCATGAAAATGCCATCTTCCCCCGAAGAGATGCCGATATTCCCGCCAGCCCCCTGAAGCATATAGAGGCCATCATCCACTTTTATCGTTTTTATTTCCACAGAATCATATTGGTTCTGGGCGAATAGATTATTGGTTAAGCCGATGAAAAGGGCCGCCGTTAAAGCAATTATATATTTCATATTATTTCTCAATTCTTTAGGGTTAAAAAATCTTCTATTTTCTGGAAAACATCTTCGAACATTTCCGTGGTCAGCCTTTTGGTATTGGTATTATAGCGCGAGCAATGATAGCTGTTGATCAAGGTAATATTCTTGCCAAAATTATCGCCCAGAGGATGAAGGGCGCCGTGAGCAAATTTAAATGCGGATTTTTTCTTGCCGAATGTGCGTAAAACAGAATTATGCGCCACCAGCCCAAGGGCAAGGACGATACGAAGCCGTGATGAATTGTTGATTTGATTAATCAAAAAAGGCCGGCAATTATCTTCTTCCTCGGCGACCGTTTTATTTTGCGGCGGTACGCAGCGCACCGCATTGGTGATGAGCGTATTTTTAAGGGTCAGACCATCGCTGGCCACGGATTTATAAATGCCGTTCGTATAGCCAAATTTGGCTAACGTGGCAAATAACAGATCACCGGCATAATCCCCTGTAAAAGGCCGGGCGGTTTGATTGGCCCCCTTCATGCCCGGGGCCATGCCAACAATCAGCAGTTCATGATCTGGATCACCAAAGGAGGGCACCGGGCCATTGTAAAAGGTTGGATGTTTTTTCTTGTTTCCGGCCCGGAAATTAGTCAGGCGCTGGCAAATGTTGCAGTTTTCAGGGGCATCACCCGCCATGAAGGCGGCTTTAACAGGGGAGGTTGACATTAAGCTTGTCCATTAGTTATTTCAGGTTTTATTTCGGGCTTTGGTCCAGATGAATCATGGGAATGATGACCGTCATGATTATGGCCCGTTTGAGACGGTCTGCCGAAATAATTATGCAGGTCGGATAATTCAATAAAATTATCCGCCTGCCGGCGCAGTTCATCCGCGATCATGGGCGGGGAGGTTTTTGTGCTGCTGATGACCGTGACGCGAACCCCTTTGCGCTGTACGGATTCAACCAGACGCCTGAAATCGCCGTCACCGGAAAAAAGCACCATATGATCCACATGATCGGCCATGCCCATCATATCAATGGCAAGCTCCATATCCATATTACCTTTGATTTTTTTTTCGCCTCTGCTATCGGTGAATTCCTTGGTTGGTTTGGTGACCAAAGTGAACCCATTATAATCCAGCCAGTCGACCAGAGGACGCAGCGGCGAATATTCCTGATCTTCCAATAGGGCCGTGTAATAATAGGCCCGCAATAATATACCCTTTTCCGAAAAAAATATTCTTAAATTTTTATAGTCAATGTCGAAACTTAAGGCTTTGGCAGTAGCAAATAGATTAGAGCCGTCAATAAACAGGGCCAGCTTTTCGTTGGGATGAAAATACATCATTTCAAAAATCCTAAAAAATTACATAAAATATGAGGCTATTGTAGCATATTTCTGATTATTTTGGCATATAACTATTTTTACCGGGAAAAGATTATGATTTTTATCGGATTAGGCAGTAATTTAAGTGAGGGTAAATCAGGCACGCCGCGATCAATGTTGGCGGCGGCCCTTGGCGAAATGGCGGCATGCGGTATTGACGTTGTTGAATTATCACATTTTTATGAATCCGAACCTGTGCCAAAATCAGACCAGCCATGGTTTATCAATGCGGTAGCCGCCGTGGAAACGCGCCTTTCACCTGAAGGCCTGTTGAAAAACCTTCATGACATTGAAACAAAACTTGGCCGAACGCGGCGTATCCGATGGGAAGCGCGGATCATTGATCTGGATATCATTGCCTATGATGATTGTATTTATCCATCATCAGGTGATGGGCCTGATGGTTGGCATGTCGCCGCAGGAGATGACCATATAACGCGCCAAAATCAGGATGAGAATCAGGAGCAGGTTATGGTCATTCCCCACCCCCGAATGCATGAAAGACTATTCGTTTTGAAGCCCCTTATGGATATATGTCCGGAATGGATACATCCGGTTTTGGGAAAAACAGCAAAATCCTTTGCCCGCGAATTGGCGGCGCAGGGAGATCAGGAAAATAAAGGATTAATTCGGCAAATATAATCAAATGTCTTTTTTTGGAAAACTATGATATATCAGACTTTACAGATAAGCATTTGGGTTGTATAAGCCGCGTTTGGAATTATGTCCGCTTTTGCAGCCTGATTTGATAACAGATCTGGCTTGGGCGAACTTATAAAATTGGAGAAAGAACGGCATGGCACGCGTTACCGTTGAAGATTGTGTAGATAAAGTACCAAACCGGTTTGAACTGGTTTTGCTGGCGGCCCACAGGGCGCGCCAGATTTCCTCAGGTGCGCCGATTCTGGTGGAACGGGATAATGATAAAAATCCTGTTGTTGCGCTTCGGGAGCTTGCCGGGGAACAGATCACCGCAGAGGCACTTCATGAGTCCCTCATTCACGGCTTGCAGAAAAACGTAGAAGTTGATGAGCCGGAAGAAGATGATATTTCACTATTGCTTGCCGGCAAAAAACTGGAAGCAAACCAGCAGGAAATAACCACAGAGAATCTGGCCAAGGCCTCTGCGGAAATGAAGGCAGAAGCCATGTTCTCTAAATTAGGTGAGCAGGATAAGGAAGAGGGCTGAATAATTCTCCTTTGTGTATAGAGAATACCAAGACCTGCGATGAAATTCATTGCAGGTCTTTTTTTTAACCATATTCTGCTTATCTAGTGTATTAGGAGATTAGTAAGAAAAGAAATATATTTTAAGTGGGTATGATGCGTTGATCAGACAATATGAACTCGTGGAACGGGTCAAGGAATATGATCCGAATATTGATGAAAATATGTTGAATCGGGCCTATGTTTTTTCAATGAAAGTCCATGGAAAACAGGTACGCGCCAGCGGTGATGCGTATTTTTCCCACCCGCTTGAAGTGGCGGGAATTCTGACGAATATGAAAATGGATTGCGACACGATCGTGACAGCGTTGCTTCATGATACGATCGAAGATACCATCGCAACCCATGAACAGATAGAAGAATTATTTGGCGTTGATGTTGCCAAGATGGTTGATGGCGTGACCAAATTGTCTGAGCTGACATATTCATCGGAAAGCGCGAAACAGGCTGATAATTTTCGTAAATTCCTGCTCGCCATGTCTCATGATATTCGGATATTACTGGTGAAGCTCGCCGACCGGCTTCATAATATGCGCACCCTTCACCATATCAAAAAACCAGAGAAACGTCTTCGCATCGCCCGGGAGACGCTGGATATATACGCGCCTCTTGCGGAACGTATCGGGATGCAGGAAATCAAAGAAGAGCTGGAAGCTCTGGCCTTTCCCCATGTTTATCCAGAGGCTTATGAATCAATCACAAAACGCATGAAGCAGATCCATGCGAATACGGATGGTGTCAAAGATCTGGTCGTATCGGAACTTGAACATCATTTGGCACAGGGCGGCATTGAAGCAGAGGTTCTTGGCCGTGAGAAGAAACTTTATTCTATCTGGCGGAAAATGACCTATCGCCATGTCAGTCTGGATGATCAGGCGGATATTATTGCTTTTCGTATTATTGTTGATGACGCGGAAACATGTTACCGCGCACTTGGCGTGGTGCATAGCCTATGGCAAGCGATACCGGGATTGGTCAAAGATTATATATCTATGCCCAAACCCAATGGATATCAGTCCATTCATACGGCCGTCATTGGCCCCAAGAAAAAACGTATAGAGATACAGATAAGATCATCAGCCATGGATGCGATCGCAGAGAAGGGGGTGGCGGCTCATTGGCTCTATAAACAACATTCATCAGATCAGGAGGGCGAGCAATATAAGTGGCTCAAGGATCTTTTGGAAATTATGGAACATGCGGATAGTCCCGACGAATTTCTGGAACATACCAAGCTTGCCATGTATCAAAATCAGGTTTTTTGTTTTACGCCAAAAGGACAATTGGTTAATTTGCCGCAGGGGGCAACGGTGGTTGACTTTGCCTATGCCGTTCATACGGATGTGGGGGATTCATGTGTTGGCGGTAAGGTAAACGGCAACCCGGTGCAATTGCGCAGTCGTTTGGGCAACGGCGATCAGGTGGAAATCCTGCGATCAAAGGCGCAGCAACCTTCTCCGAACTGGCTTGGTTTTGTCATTACAGGGAAAGCCAAAGCCGCCATTCGCCGTTTCATAAGCCATAAGAAAAAGGATGAATATCAGGGGCTTGGCAAAAGATTGCTTGAGCGCGCCTTCCAGATAGAAGAGCGTGAACTGAATAATAAGGCATTGGAAATATGCGTTAAGAATATGCAGCTGCAGTCAATTCAGGAAATCTATGAATTAGTGGGCAAGGGTGAATTGTCGGATCGAAAAGTGCTGGAAACGATATATCCGGGTATTAAACTGAATAGTGCGCATAGCATATTGCCCGCAAAAATGGTCGATCAGAGCAGCAAAAGAGTCGGCGGTGACTCTATTCCTATCAAGGGGCTTATCCCCGGCCTTGCCGTTCATATGTCCGATTGCTGTCACCCGATTATGGGCGACCGCATCATTGGTATCGTTACCACCGGAAAAGGAATTATGGTTCATACCATAGATTGCGAATCGCTGGATGTTTATAGTGACACCCCCGAAGCATGGCTTGATCTGTCCTGGTTTCCTCTCGAAGATGAAAATTCCATTTTTGTCAGCCGTATTGAATTATTGTTGCAACATCTTCCCGGGGCGCTGGCGTCCGTTTTGACAGTGATTGCGCAAGAAAAGGGCAATATCAGCAATATTAAATTTATTGAACGCGCTCCTGAATTATTCAGGATTGCCCTTGATATTGAAGTTAGGGATGTTAAACATCTAACCAGCATAATTGCGGCATTAAGAGTGAGCGAAAGCGTTAGTTCCGTTGAGCGTGCTTTCAGGTAATTTAAGACTAAAAGGTGATCAAATGGACCGTGAAGAAGTTCTTGGGTATTTTAGAGATGCAGATGCTTTGTTAGAAGGGCATTTTATCCTTTCTTCCGGGCTGCATGCGGCCCGTTATTTGCAGTGCGCACGGGTCATGATGGATCCGGTGGTCGGCGCAAAATTATGCCGGGCGCTTGCCGACAAAATCAGGACAAATTTGAATGTTACGATAGATCTTGTTGTCTCGCCGGCCATGGGCGGGGTTGTGGTTGGTTATGAAATGGGCCGTCAATTGGGGGTTAAGGCGATCTTCACGGAAAGAGTTGGAGAGGGGCTAATACTGCGGCGCGGGTTCGAGATACCGAAGAATGCCCGCGTTCTGATGGCGGAAGATATCGTGACCACGGGACTGTCATCCCGGGAATGTATCAAAGTCATCAGGGAATATGGCGGGGATGTGGTTGCCGCCAGTTGCCTGATTGACCGCAGCAATGGCGCCGTTGATATTGGTGTGCCGCTGATATCACTGGCCGGACTTGAAATCGCGTCATATGAGGCAGATAATCTGCCAAAGGATCTGGCCGGAATTCCGGCCATTAAACCGGGCAGCAGGGGACTGAAATAATTTTTTTCCCTAAAATAATATATTGAACCATTAAAGGAATGAAGACCTGTTTAAACGCCGTAAAAAGAGACATATACTCGCGGCAAGCCGTGAATATATCTGGCCTTCCGCCGGTTGGGCGCGTGCGTCAAGTTATCTTCGGCACCGGCTTGCGCGTATTCCGGGAACGCCCTATGCGATTGCGGCGGGTTTTGCTTGTGGCGCGGCGGTATCCTTCACGCCTTTTTTGGGGTTTCATTTTTTATTGGCCGCTCTGTTTGCGTGGCTCATAGGGGCGAATATCCTAACCTCTGCCATGGGGACGATCATGGGTAACCCATGGACTTTCCCCATCATTCTGCCTGCCACATATTATGTGGGTTGCTGGTTGCTGGGGGTATCCGCTGCGGATGATTTTCTGGCACAAATTAATGACACTTTGGGGCGGTATAGCTTAATGGAAATTTTGCGGTCTCCTTTGGATACCCTCGGGCCATTTTTGCAAGCCACCATCCTGCCGATGTTTATTGGCGGCTTGTTATTGGGGTCTGTTGTCTGGATTATTTTATATTGGGTTTTGGAAAAACTGGTGCGGGAATATAAGCATAAACGTTATTTGAAACGGGCCGCAGCCGTGAAGAGAAGGCGTGGGTGAAATGAAGATGCAAAAAATACGTTTGGGCGTGAATATTGATCATGTGGCCACTATCCGCAATGCGCGCGGCGGGGTTCATCCTGATCCTGTCAGTGCCGCTCTGCTTGCTGAAAAGGCGGGGGCAGATGGTATCACGGCGCATTTGCGGGAAGACCGCCGCCATATTTCCGATCATGATATTGACAGGTTGATGGAAAAATTGAGCGTGCCGCTTAATCTTGAAATGGCCGCTACGACTGAAATGCTTGATATCGCATTAAAGCATCGCCCCGCTTCGGCCTGTATTGTCCCGGAAAAACGTCAGGAACTTACGACGGAAGGCGGGCTTGACGTGGTGCGGGGCTATGATGATCTGATGCCTTTTGTGCTAAAATTACGAGAGGCTGATATCAGTGTGAGCCTGTTTATTGATCCGGACGAAGAACAGATCAGGGCTTCAAAAAATATTGGCGCGCATAAGGTGGAACTTCATACGGGAACCTATGTCGATAAAACAGGTGATGCGCGTTTGGTAGAACTTGAAAGATTGCGGCGCGGCGCAGCGCTCTGCGAAACGCTTGACCTTGAAGTGCATGCGGGGCATGGCCTGAATTATGAAACCGTTCAGGCCATTGCGGAAATTCCCCAATTTACGGAATTAAACATCGGTCATTTTCTAATCGGGGAGGCAATTTTTATTGGCCTTGCGGAAACTATGGGTAAAATGAAAAGCCTTATGGATCTTGGCCGAAAAAATGTGGACCATAAAAATAGGGAACAGGAATGATGCGGGTCATTGGTTTAGGTAATGATCTGGTGAATATTGATCGGATTGATCGCTCTATCACGAAATTCGGCCAACGTTTTATCGATAGAATTTTCACAGAAATCGAGCAGGATTATTGCAATGGAAAAGCGGCCCGTGTGTCAAATTATGCCAAGCGGTTTGCCGCGAAGGAAGCCTGCGCAAAAGCTCTCGGAACAGGCTTTGCCAAGGGTGTTTTCTGGCGGGATGTCGGCGTTGAAAGGCACATATCCGGAAAACCGCATTTCCGGCTGACAGGCGGGGCATTGAATAGGTTGCTGGAAATAACGCCGGATGGAATGGCGGCGCAGGTTGATCTCACTCTGACGGATGATTATCCCTGGGCGCAGGCGGTTGTACTTATTACCGCTATTCCATTGCAATTGGTTGAAAAACAGTAGGAATTATCTTACTTATGAGATAAAGCATCAGGACTTGAATAAAAAACACGGATAGTGAACGGATTATATGTCTGAAATAAAGAATGAAGAAGCCCTCAAAGCCTCGGCCAAGCCGGAAGAAAAAGAAGAAAGCTGGATCAGTGTTCTGCTTTGGGCGTTGATCATTGCCCTTATTTTCAGGACATTTTTTTTCCAGCCGTTTAAAATACCGTCAAAATCAATGATGGATAATCTTCTGATCGGGGATTATCTTTTGGTGTCAAAAATGTCTTATGGCTATAGCCACCATTCATTTCCTTTCAGCCCGAACATCTTTTCCGGGCGCTTTTTTGAAAGCCCGGTAGAGCGCGGGGATGTGGTGGTTTTCCGGCTGCCGCGTGATCCAACTATATATTATATTAAACGCATTGTCGGCATTCCGGGGGATACCATTCAAATGCGTAAAAGCCGCCTTTATCTGAATGGAACTATTGTGCCGCGAGAATATGTCGGCGATTTTAAAATTATAAATGAATATGGTCAGGAAGAAACATACCCGAAATATAAGGAAACCCTGCCCGGCGGAAAATCTTATATGACCTTGGATGAAGGCTGGAAAATAGGCGGACAAGGCGATGACACAGATGTCTTCTTAGTCCCGGAAGGCCATTATTTCGCCATGGGGGATAACCGTGATAATTCGCAGGACAGCCGCTGGAAAAGAAGTGAAGGCGTGGGCTATGTGCCATCGGAAAACATCGTTGGCCGGGCAGAAGTCATCTGGGTGTCATTTGACAATAACGCCCGCCTGTGGGAATTTTGGAAATGGTTTCCTGAGCAACGCAGGGAACGTATGTTCACAGGCATTAAATAAGATGACCGTATCACCCCAACCAGATATTACCGGTGCCTTAGGCCAATATGCGCCGCTGTATAAAATCTTGGGCTACAGATTTAAAAATGCAGCACTCTTGCGCGAGGCCCTGACTCACCCAAGCCTTGAGGGCGGGAAGCAGTATCAGCGACTTGAATTTGTCGGGGACCGTGTCGTGGGGTTGGTCATTGCCGAATGGCTGTTTGAATATTATCCCAAAATAGATGAGGGCGGGCTGGCAAGCCGTCATACTAATCTGGTTCGCAAAGAAACGTTGGCCGAAGTTGCTGTCTCAATGAATTTGCCTGAATATATACATATGGCAAAAAGCACGCAGGATAATGGCGGACGGCAAAAAGCCACAATTCTGGCTGATGTTTGTGAAGCGATTATTGGCGCGGTACATCAGGATGGTGGCTATGAAAATGTCCGAAGATTAGTCCGCAAGTTCTGGAAACCATATATTTCCCATGATACCGTCGCCAGAAGGGACGCAAAAACCAGACTTCAGGAATGGGTTCAGGCCCGTCAAATCCCCACGCCGGCCTATAATGTTATTGAACGCACAGGCCCCGCCCATGAGCCTTATTTTACCATTGAAGCCTGCGTTATGAATATGACGCCTGAATTCGGCAAAGGCAAATCCAAAAGAGAGGCCGAGCAAGTCGCGGCCCAAAAACTTTTAAAACGATTAGAAAGTGAAAATAAACGTTGAGTAACGTGACAGAAAATAATCAAAGCCATTGTGGATTTGTTGCCCTGCTCGGCGCGCCGAATGCAGGTAAATCGACCCTGATGAACGCGCTGGTCGGCAGCAAGATTTCCATTGTAACCCATAAGGTGCAAACGACCCGTACCCGCTTTATCGGCATTGCCCTTCATAAAGAAAGTCAAATGATCTTTGTGGACACGCCGGGGATTTTTGCGCCCAAGAAAAGACTGGAGCGGGCGATGGTATCTGCGGCCTGGACCGGGGCCAGTGATGCGGATGTGGTGGTGTTGCTTGTGGATGCAGAGCGACGCATTGATGAGAATACCCGCCGTATTATTGATGGTTTGAAAGAATCAGGCCAAAAGGTGATTCTGGCCATTAACAAGATTGACGCCATTCGGCGGGATAGTTTGCTTAGCCTGACAGAGGAATTGAACGCGGCGGGTAATTTCTCCGATACATTGATGATATCTGCGCTCAAAGGGGACGGCCTGGAAGATTTGAAAAATATGATCAGCATGCGCCTGCCAAAAGGCCCCTGGTTATATCCCGAAGACCAGATGACCGACATTACGGAACGTATGCTCGCCGCAGAGGTCACCCGTGAGAAATTCTTCCTGCGGCTTCATGAAGAACTGCCCTACGCCGCCACGGTAGAAACCGAAAACTGGCAGGAAAAGAAAGACGGCAGCGTGCGCATAGAGCAGATCATCTATGTGGAACGGGAAACTCAAAAGGCCATCGTGATCGGCAAGGGCGGCCGCAGCCTGAAAGAAATTGGTAAAATGGCCCGCGAGGAACTGGAAGAAATGCTGGGCCGCCGGGTTCATCTGTTCATCTTTGTCAAGGTCAGAAAAAACTGGTCCGACGATAAAGAGCGTTACGATAACATGGGGCTGGACTGGGTCGAATAATCTTCGCTATTAAAGGTGATCATAAATTGAATGAAAATTTTAAATTAAAATCCACTGTGACCTGCCCCAATTGCGCCCGTCGGTCTGTAGAGACAATGCCGACGGACGCCTGTGTTTTTTTTTATGAATGCGCGGGCTGCGGGATATTGCTTAAACCACTGGCCGGGGATTGTTGTGTATTCTGCTCTTATGGTGATGTCCCGTGTCCACCTATTCAGGCGGGTGATGAGGCTTGCTGCCCTTAATTCTGTAAAACAGCGGCAATATGTTCAACCATCCAGTCGATCTGTTCATTTTCGATAATCAGGGGCGGGGCAAGGCGGATCACATGTTCGTGGGTTTCTTTGCATAGAATTCCCCGTTTCATCAAGGCCTCGCAATAGCTGCGCGCGCCGCCCAATGAGTGATCAAGTTCTATTCCGATAAACAGACCTTTGCCACGAATTTCGAAAATTTTATTGGTTTTAATCTCCTGAAGCTTGCGCATCAGGTAAGCGCCAACGATCTGTGAGCGCTCAGCCAGTCTCTCCTCTTCGATCACATTCAGCGCGGCGAGGCCAATGGCGGCTCCGAGGGGGTTTCCGCCAAAAGTACTGCCGTGAATGCCGGGGGTAAAAACATTCATCACTTCATTAGAGGCAAGGATGGCAGATACGGGATAGACCCCGCCGCTAAGGGCTTTGCCGACGATCAGAATGTCGGGCACAGCATTTTTTTCATGCTGGAAACAAAATGTTTTTCCGGTACGGCCAAGGCCGGTCTGAATTTCATCCAGAACGAACAAAATATCATTTTTCTTGCAGATTTTTCGCGCGCTGGTCAGAAAGCCGTCACTTGGTATAATAATGCCGGCTTCCCCCTGAATTGGTTCCATGATCAGCGCTACCGTATTAGGGCCTATGGCCTCCTCCAGCGCGGGCAGGTCATCATAGTCAATGAGTTTAAATCCGGGCGTGAAAGGGCCGAAGTTTTTTCTATATTCGGGTTCTGAAGACATGCTGACGGCGGTGATGGTGCGGCCATGGAAATTATCACGTACCACAATGATTTCAGCCTTGTTATTTTCAACGCCCTTGACTTCATACCCCCATTTACGGGCAGCCTTGATGGCTGTTTCAACGGCCTCGGCCCCCGTATTCATGGGCAGGGCCTTGTCCATTTTTGCCATTTGGCATAGTTTTTCAAGAAACGGCCCCATTCTGTCATTATGAAAAGCCCGGGAGGTCAGGGTAATTTTCTGCGCCTGCTTTACCATTGCATCAATGATTTTGGGGTGGCAGTGGCCTTGATTGACAGCCGAATAAGCGCTGAGGCAATCCAGATATTTATTGCCGTCTGTATCCCATACCCATATGCCTTCCCCTCTTTCTAAAACAAGGGGTAACGGGTTATAATTATGAGCGCTTCTGCGATCGGTTTGATCGATTATATCTGATTGATTTGTCATATTTTTACTTTTTCCGATCAGGAGAGTGAGGCGGGAAGATTTGCCGCCCGAAAAGGCTCGCGGTCAAATCTATGGTCAATTTTGCCGTGCTGTTCTGGAAATCCAGAGCCGGATTTATTTCCATAAGGTCAAGGGAGATCATGCGCCCTGAATCATGGATCATTTCCATACATAGCTGTGCCTCGCGATAGGTTAACCCGCCGGGAATTGTGGTGCCGACCCCCGGGGCAATGGTTGGGTCAAGGCTGTCCACATCAAAGCTGATATGTATATAGGCGTCTTTTTTTGCCACATCAGCCAGAATTTGCTGCATGGCCTCGCGCATGCCAATTTCATCAATGCGGCGCATGTCATAGACTGCGACACCGGAATCCAGAACAAGCTTTTTCTCGTGGATATCGACGGAACGAATGCCTACCTGATAAATGTCGGCGGCTTCGACCATGGGTATCTTATGCCCGATGGCGAGCAATTCCTGCGGACCATAACCCGCGGCAACAGCAACCGGCATCCCATGAATATTACCCGATGGGCTGGTATCACAGGTGTTAAAATCAGAATGGGCGTCAATCCAGATGATGCAAAGTTTTTTCTTCTGTTCAGCGCAAAAACGCGCCACAGCAGCGATGGAACCAATGGACATGGCATGGTCGCCGCCCAACATGATGGGCAGACTGCCCTCAGAGATTTCGTTGAAAATGGCGTCCTGTATATTTTGGCACCAGATGACATTCTCCCGCAGGTGACGATAGCCGCTTTTTGCCGCAGATTCAGGGTTTTTAGGCCCGAACAGGTTGCCTGTATCTGTCACATTATGCCCCAATTTTGTCAGCATGCCGGCTATTCCTGCAACACGAAGTGCCTCTGGTCCCATCGTGGCCCCGCGGTCACCAGCACCTGTATCACTCGGTACGCCAATCAAAGATATATTTTTCGTCATGAAATAAAAAACCCTGTTTTGTAGAGATTCGTTATATTTATGCATAGTTTTACATGGAAAAAGGAAAATGAAATTTCTATTTTCAGAAAATTGCCGAATATTATGCGGAGAACTTGATTGTCGCGGTATATTGTTTTAAATTATTGAAAAATAATAAGTTAGATGAAAAATATTTCTACGGAGTAAAAAATAATGACCAAAAAAAGAGCCATTGACAAAATTGACCTGAAGATTCTTTCAATTCTTCAAAGTAATGCCCGTATTACCAACCATGATTTATCCAGCGAAGTGAATTTGTCCCCTAGTTCCTGTCTGCAGCGGGTGCGCCGTCTGGAGGATGAAGGGTATCTGGAGTCCTATATGGCGGTGATTAATCTGAATAAGATTTGCCGGACGGTTACGGTATTGCTGACGGTGAGCCTGCATGATCATACCAACGTCAATTTCAAGACTTTTGAAAAAGTGATTAATGATTTTCCGGAAATAGTTGAATGTTATACGGTCAGCGGAAATTTTGATTATTTCCTGCGGGTTGTCTGTCCTGATATGGATCGTTATCTTGAATTGAACGATAAATTGATCGAAAGTATGGAGGGGGTTGCCAATATCAGCAGCCATGTTGCCCTCGCCACCAGCAAAAGCTTCAAAGGTTATGCCTTGGAAAAACTGGTGGAATAAGCGGTTTGGAATAAGCGGAAACGTGATAAAGCCGCTATGTTGTTAAACAGCAAAAGTGTAAAATATAATAAAAAACCGTCAGAATTCTTTACAGTTTTTGAAGGCCCCGTTTGGGGCATTTTTGTAAACAACTGAAAACAGAGGATTTTTTATTTGGCGCAATAATTGCATGTCCTATGGCATGCGCACACGTTATCGTATGGAGTTATAGTGGGGAGCGTATTTTATTATGAACTTTAATTTAGAAAGGGGTTCCTTGATGAAACTCTTAAAAATACTTTTAACGACTATTGCCTTTATGGCATTTTCTGTATCGGCCTATGCGGTTCCGATGACGGCAACATTGTCTGTTGACGGCTATGTTGAGTATGACGCGGCTGGTGATGGAAGCGGCTCAGCTGTTGATAGCCTATTTGGTGATAATGACTGGACATGGACGGGATCATTTGATTTTTCCACTTCCATGACAGGCACAGCGCCTGGCTTTAACGAAGATGTAAATTGGTATCTTTCCGGTGAGGGGGGCTATGATTATGTGGTCTCTAATGGCCAGACTTCTGGTGGCGGTGCGGACGCGGACAGTTTTGGTCCGGTATCTCTTGGAAATGGCTCTGTAAGTGACCTGTTTAATGGGACGATCACTGGTTACGGCGATATCCTGCCGGCTCTTGCCGGGGCTCTTTCAGGCACGCCATCATTGACGGATATTATTACGGCTCTGAATGGTATACTTGACCCCGCCTTTGCCATCCCGGGATTGGTATCACCGGCCATTACAGATAATATTTTCTTTGCCTTGATTGGCAGCAATACAGTAGCTTTTGCTTCGACTCTTGGACTGAGTTATGCAGGCATGCCGGCGACTACGGCAATGGGTACATTCGGTGGAAGCCTTACACTTATGGCCGTTCCGGAGCCAGGGGCGCTTGGCCTGCTGGGTCTTGGCCTGATTGGTGTGGCTTTGGTGCGCAGGAAGCGTTTAGCGGCGTAAACTGTGATTTTATAGAAATATCTAAAATAAAACGGCTGAAGTTTTCTTCAGCCGTTTTTTATTGCCGCGTTATGCTGCCGATAATCCGCCGTCAAAGGCCAGGGCCTGACCGGTTGTGAAGCTGTTTTGATCGCTGCAGAGCCACATCATGCCATGGACAATCTCGTCTGCACTGCCCAGCCGTCCCATGGGGATGCTATTGGCGATATCCTGCCCGCGTTTTTCGCCTTTATCTCCTTGAAGAACCTGATCCACCATTGGGGTGTGGCAAGATGCCGGACATAGGGCATTGATGCGGATATTCTTGCGGGCATATTCCAGCGCCGCAGATTTTGTCAGACCAATGACCGCATGTTTGCTGGCGGCATAGGCGGCAAGATAGGGCGCGCCGATCAAGCCCGCAACGGACGCCACATTGACGATGACACCTGATCCCTGAACCATCATCTGGTTAAGCTGCTGTTGCATACAAAGGAACGCCCCCCTGACATTGACCGCCATCATCAGGTCAAAATCTTCTAGGCTTATATCACAAAGCCGCACCAATTCATTGGCAATGCCCGCATTATTTATGGCAATATCAAGCGCACCAAAATGATCAATGCCGGCTTTGGTCATCGCGGCCACCTCACCGGGGTTGCTCACATCGCACGCAACGGCAATGGCGCGGTCAGGCCCAAAGGCGAGCTGACTCATGGTCTCGGCCAAGCCCGATTGATTAATATCCGACAGCACCAGTTTAGCCCCGGCTTTGCCAAATTCAAGGGCGGCCCTCTGACCAAATCCTGATCCCGCGCCGGTGATTTGGACGACTTTATTGTCAAACCTTATATCCATAGCCTTCTCCTTAAATCTTTTGATATTCCTTTAATATTTCGATGGCCTTTTCGGCCAGGGGGCGGGTTAGCTTCCCGACATCCTGCGCCTTTTTGTTGGAGGCATTGCCGTCAAGGCTGCGTTTCATAACCCCCTGGACAATGGCGGCGAGCCGAAAGAAGCTGAAAGCCAGATAAAAGGACCAATGGTCAATATGGCCTAATTTCATGCGAGAGGCATATTCCGCGATATAATCTTCTTCGGTGGGGATGCCCAAATCCGCGCGATCAATGCCGCCGAGCCCCTTTATAAGGGCGTTATGGGGCATGCGCCATTGCATGCATTGATAGGCGAGGTCTGCCAGGGGATGGCCCAATGTGGAAAGTTCCCAGTCGACTACGGCGATGATTTTTGGCTTTTCCGGGTGAAAAATAAAATTATCCAGCCTGAAATCGCCATGGATCAGGCTCACTTTGCCATCATCTTCCGGAATATTTCCGCTGATCCATTTGATCAATTGTTCCATGGGGGCAATATGTTCGGTCTCTGATGCTTTATATTGTTTGGTCCAGCGGCCTATTTGCCGATCAAGATAATTGCCCGGTTTGCCGTAATCGAGCAGCCCCTCTGCGGCAAGATCCACAGAATGAATGGCGGCAAGGACGCAGTTCATTTCATGATATATGGCGGTGCGGTCATCACGTCCCACATCGGGCAGGACAGGATCCCAGAAAATGCGGCCTTCCATGAAATCCATCACATAAAACCAACTGCCGATGATTTCCTCATCAAGGCACAGGTGACGGGGGCGGGCAATGGGCACGTCTGTATCGCAGAGCGCCCTGGTTACCCGATATTCCCGGTCAATGGCATGGGCGGATTTAAGCAATATTCCGGGCGGCCTGCTGCGCAGAACATATTTACCGGATTGGGCCGTCATCAAAAAAGTTGGGTTTGATTGACCGCCCGCAAATTTCTTCAGGCTCAATGGCCCTTTGAAGCCATCCATATGCCGTTCCAGATAAATGTTGAGTTTTTGCTCATCTATCATCATTTTCCATTCCTATTCACTATTACGCAGGGGCGGCGTAAGATAGGGCAGGGTGAAACCCGGATTTTCCAGAGATTCACCTATTTCCATCCGGGCAATGCTGCGCAAATGTACCTCATCCGGGCCATCGGCGTAACGCAAGGCCCGGCCCCAGGTCCAGATGTCGACAAGCGGCGTGTCCGGCGAAATACCCATGGCCCCAAAGACCTGCATGGCACGATCCGCAATGGTGGTCTGCATATGCGGAACAATGGCCTTGATCATGGATATTTCTTTGCGCGCCCCCTTGGCACCGACCTTGTCAATCATATCGGCGGTTTTCAGGACAAACAGGCGCGCCTGATCAATCTCCATGCGGGACCTTGCAATCCATTCGCTTACCGCGCCGTGTTGATGCAGATATTTGCCGAATGCTTTACGTTCCTGCGCCCGTTCCACCATTAAATCAAGGGCCAGTTCGGATTGCCCGATGGAGCGCATACAATGATGAATCCGGCCCGGCCCGAGCCGCGCCTGTGCAATCATAAAGCCATCGCCTTCGCCGCTGATAATATTACGGGCAGGGACGCGGACATCTTTGAACAGAATTTCGCAATGCCCCTCGGGGGAATGGTGGTTCATGATGGAAATATTACGCTCTATTGTCACGCCGTCCGTATCCATGGGCACAATGATCATGCTTTGTTGCCGGTGGCGATCGTCATTCTCGGGATCAGTTTTTCCCATAAGAATCATGACTTTGCAATTGGGGTGCGCCGCATTGGAAATAAACCATTTGCGGCCATTAATGATATAATCATCGCCGTCCCGCTTGATGATGGTTTGGATATTTGTGGCATCGGACGAGCAGACATCCGGTTCGGTCATGGCAAAGGCCGAACGGATTTTGCCCTCCAGAAGAGGGGCAAGCCATTGTGCCTTTTGGGCTTTTGTACCGAACATATGGAATACTTCCATATTGCCGGTATCGGGGGCGCTGCAATTAAAGACCTCTGATGCCCATAGCACACGGCCCATGATTTCAGCCAGCGGAGCATATTCAAGATTACTCAGGCGCGTGCCGTCCTCATCATCTTTCAAATGGGGCAGGAACAGATTCCACAGCCCCTCCGATTTGGCCAAGGCCTTCAGGTCTTCCATAAAGGATACCGGAAAACGGCCCGCCGATAGTTCATCATGATGCTCACGAATGCGGGGCGTAATATAATTTTCCATGAATTGCGACAGACGGCGGCATAATTCCTGTGTTTTTGGGCTATGGTCGAAATTCATATTCTTTTCCTGTTAACTGAAGGTTATGGCATCCAATCGATCCTGTCGATCAAGATGCGGAATATTATTAAAACTGGACAGATGCATTCTGTCATGACCGAGATAAATATGGCTGAAACTGCTGTTTTTAATCTGCAGGTTCAAATCAATGATTTTTTGAGCCTTCAGGTCAAGGATTTGTCCAAGGGCCATTGAAATCGCGCCGCCGGAACTGACCACAAGGCATTTGCCTCGGGTATTCTCTTGAATTTGATTGAAAGCATCCGCCACCCGGGATTTGAAATTGTCCCAACTTTCCGGCAGGTCACCGGCAAGTTTATTTTCTGACCATAATTTCAAGGCTTTTTTCAAACGTTGATAGAAAATCCGTCGATCTCCCTCAGGCGATGCGGGGGCTTCATGGGGATGTTGGGCCATAAAGGCATGATACAGGGCTTTAAAATCATATTCATTAAGGCCTTCTTGGCGAACCGGGCTGACTTTATGGGGCTGGGCCATAAAAATATCTTCGGCCGTTTGGCTGTGCCGCAACTGGGTTCCGGTGAAAATATGATCAAAGGTAATATTCCGTAGTGCAAAATAAACCCCAAGATAGGCGGATTGCTGATGCCCCAGATCAGAGAGCCTGTCATAATTTTCCGAATTAAAAGATGCCTGTCCATGCCGGACCAGATATATTTCTGCCATTGATATCCTCATCGTTGGTTTTGAGAATATAGGAAGAATTATTATTTGTGAAATTTATTATATATATGATAATATATTCATGAAACTAATAGTTAAGAGGGGCCCCTCATGCGGCTTAATCAGGTTGATTTGAATTTATTTGTTGTCTTTGATGCCATATATACTGAACGCAATTTAACGCGGGCCGCAGAAATATTATATTTGAGCCAGCCCGCGGTGAGCAACGCACTCGCCCGTCTTCGCCGGACATTTGATGATCCGCTTTTCATTCGTATGCAAAAAACCATGGTGCCGACCCCTGCCGCAGAAAATATGATTGGCCGCATACGCAAGGCCTTGCTTTTGATGAAGAGCAGCTTGCATGATGAGGGCGCCTTTCATGCGGAAAAATCCGACAAGATATTCCGGATCAATATGTCTGACCTGATTGCTGCGATGATCCTGCCGCCCGTGGATGAGATGGCCAGATCAAGGGCGCCGGGGGTTAATCTGGAAAGCTATCATATCCCGAGGCAGGAGCTGGCCAGAGAACTTGCCATGGGAACGATGGATTTTTCCATAGATGTGCCTTTGTTAAATGATCCACAGCTTTGTCATGCGCCGCTTCTTAAAGAACGCTATGTCTGCATGATGCGTAAAGATCATCCGCTGGCCCGCGAGCCGCTTACCATGGAAAATTATCTCAAGCTTAGCCATATTCATGTATCCAGCCGCCGAAGCGGGCAGGGCTATGTGGAAAATGCGCTTAATGTCCTTGGCCTGCGCCGTCAAGTTCATTTGCGGCTTCAGCATTATATGGTCGCCCCTCTGGTCGCGATGCGGTCTGATCTGGCTCTGACCGCTCCCTTGGCTCTGGTTCGGCAATATGATGCCCATATTGTTGAGCTGCCTTTTGATCTGCCTGATTTGGAATTACATCTCTATTGGCATAAGAGCCGGGATGTTGATCCGGCCAACCTTTGGATGCGCCATAAAATCATGGAGGTTGCTTTAAGACTTCCCATTGAGAGTGAACATTCTATACTGACGCAATAATTAAACTAAGTAGAAGTCAAAAAATCATGTTGGAAAATGAACTGGCGCTGCGGATATTTTTTTTCGTTGGTATATTTGCGGCCGTTGCCATTTGGGAGGCCCTGAGCCCAAAGAGAGTGCGGCTGATCAGCCGGGGTATCCGCTGGACTCATAACCTGTCTCTGGTGATATTGAGCAGTCTTTCGATGAGGCTTGTCATTCCTTTTACCGCTGTTGGGGCTGCGGCTTTTTCATATGATCGGCAATTTGGTCTGCTGCACTATCTTGATGTCCCCTTTGTCGTTGCGGTCGTTATGTCATTATTGATGTTGGATCTTCTGATTTATCTGCAGCATGTGATTTTTCATCATGTGCCCATATTTTGGCGTTTGCATAAAATTCACCATATTGATCAGGAAATTGATGTGACGACAGGGGTGCGGTTTCATCCTGTTGAAATGATCCTTTCAGCCCTGATTAAATGCGCCGCGGTAGTGTTGCTGGGCGTGCCCATATTGGCGGTGGTTATATTTGAGATTCTGTTGAATGCGACGGCCATGTTTAATCATGGGAATATCAATTTGCCAAAATCTGTTGACAGGCTGCTCAGGCTGTTCGTTGTGACGCCTGATATGCATCGGGTACATCATTCGGTAATCCCAAGCGAAACCAACAGTAATTTTGGTTTTAACCTGCCCTGGTGGGACAGGGTTTTTGGCACCTACCGTGCGCAGCCTGCCGCAGGGCATGACGGGATGACGATTGGGTTGCAGGATTACCAAAATATTGAAAAGACTGATTTATGGTCACTGATAACGATACCCTTTATATGGGGCAGTGATAAAATCCCCCCGGATAGCAATTCTTCTGTTGTAAAATAATATGATGCTGTCAGATTTGGCAGTATATTCACGAATTATGCTTGTGCCTCTTGAATATTTCATGAGTGGTGGTATTTATACTTTATATTTACAAAAAAAATATGTTAAATGAAGATATAATGACAGGAGTCTGCAACTGTGAAAAACTCTAAAATAATAATTATATTACTGTTGGTTGTTGTCGTTATAGCTGGCTGGTATCTGACCAGAAAACGCCCGCTATTGGTCGAGGTTGCTTTTGTCGAGCAACAGGTTCCGGTCAAGGTATTTGGCCTTGGCACGGTTGAGGCGCGCATCGCCTCGAAAATAGGCTTCACCGTCAGCAACGCCATCACGGAATTGAATGTTGATGCGGGCGATCAGGTACGTCAGGGAGATGTCCTCGCCCGTCTGAGTAATGCTGAGCAAAAAGCCCGTCTTATCAGGGCCGAAGCCGGCGTTTTAGCTGCCGAGGCTGCGATAAAAGGGGCCGGGTCGGGCATTAATAATGCAAAGGCCGTTGTGGCGAAAAGAGCCAGCACCAACAAGCGTCAGCGGGCCTTGTATTTAAAGGGAACAATTTCCGAGGAAACGGCAGAGCAATATAAGCTGGAGCTGGATATTGCCAAGACCGATCTTGAGATTGCCCGCAGCAATCTTCTGGCGGCAGAAGCCGCGCTGGATAATGCCCGCGCGCAGCTGGAACTGGAGAAAGTCACCTTTGAGCAACATACGCTGAAAGCGCCCTATGATGCAGTTATCGTCGCCCGGCACAAGGAACTGGGTTCGGTCGTCAAGGCGGGGGAGGCTCTGTTCACCCTGGTTGATCCCGATACGGTCTGGGTTCTTGGCCATATCAGTGAAAGCCGTTCCGGACTGATTTCCCTTGGGCAGCCCGTTGAAATCCGGCTTCGGTCGCGGCCGCATGACCTGTTCAGGGGGACGGTTCAACGCATAGATATTGAAAGCGACCGGGTGACCGAAGAACGTCAGGTTTATGCCTCCTGCGCGGCATGTATGAAAAATTTTAATCTGGGAGAGCAGGCAGAAATTTACGTGCAGACGGCAATTCTGGATAAAGCCCTTCTGGTTCCTGAGAATGCCGTTGATGACTTTGATGAGCGACAGATGAGGGGGACGGTATGGGTGCTGCTTGACGGCGAGCTCAAACGGCAAAATGTCATTTTCGGCCATCGCACACTTGATGCCAGGTTAAGCATCATTGAAGGCCTTCCGGAAAAGGCAAGGGTATTAACGCGATTGCCGAAACTGTTGAAAGAAGGCCGACATGCCAAGGCAAAGACAGAGAAAAGCTCATGAATCTGGCTTATCGCGATGTACGTCATAATTTTGGACGTTTTATGGTTACCTGCCTTGGGCTTTCCCTGCTGCTGGGGGTGGTTCTTGCCATGATCGGTATCTACCGCGGCCTCATTGCCGACGCACTGGAGCTGGTGGATACCATTGATGCGGATATATGGGTGGTTGAAAAAGGCACGCGCGGCCCTTTTGCGGAAAGTTCGCGTATTCCCCGTGATACCCGCGAATCTGTTGCCCGGATTTTTGGTGTAAAGTCGGTTGGCGCGGTGACCTTTCAGTCCATAGAAACCGAAAGCGACGGCAAGAAGCTTCGGCTTTATGTCATTGGTTACGAGCCGGGACAGCTGGGCGGCCCGAAATATATTACACAGGGCAGGGGCCTGACCGGGCGCAATTTCGAAGCCGTTGTTGACAGTCGGACAGGGCTGGATATTGGCGATCATATTCAATTAGGCCGTAATGGCTTTACTATCGTAGGGACAACAGTGAATGCGGTATCCTCCGGCGGGGAACCGGCAATTTATCTTTCGCTGGATGATGCCCAGAAATTACAATTTGATCTGTCGCCATCCGCCACAAGACGGGAAAGGGCGCGGGGGGCGGTGGTTGTAAATTCCACCGACACGGTCAGTGCCGTCATTGCCAGGACATCGCCCAATGCCTCCAATGATAATATCGTCAAAGCCATTGAGCGCTGGAAGCATTTTGCCGCCATGACAGAGGAGCAGCAGGGCATCATCCTCACCCAGTCGGTCGTTGAAAAGGCCCGCAAGCAGATCGGCATGTTTACGGCGATTCTGATCCTTGTATCGGCGGTTATTATTGCGCTTATCATTCATACCATGACCATGGATAAAATTCGCGAAATAGCTACGCTCAAACTGATCGGGGCGCCCGACAGGGTTATTATCGGGCTGATTGTTCAGCAGGCTCTGGCCATGGGCCTGATCGGTTTTGCCATGGGCGGCTTTCTCATATTCAATATTCAGGATTTCTTCCCCAAGCGGCTTGTTTTGCAGCCGATGGATGGTCTGAGCCTTGCCGGGGTGGTTGTGGTTATCTGTCTTCTGTCCAGCATTTATGGTGTTTACACCGCATTGAAGGTCGATCCGGCCAAGGCACTGGCGGGCTAAGTTGATGACAGAAAATAAAAAACCATTGATTTCCATCAAAAATCTTTCCAAGCATTTTGGCGAGGGCGAAACCCGGGTCGATGCCCTGCGGGATATCAATCTTGATATTTTTCCCGAACAGGTTGTTGGCCTGCTGGGGCCAAGCGGTTCGGGAAAAAGCACATTGCTCAATGTTATCGGCTGTATTCTGGAGCCGACCACGGGCCAGATAGAGCTGGACGGGGAGCTGGTTTACGATGATCATTGGCTGCGGTCCGATCTGCGGGGGCTGCGTCTGGAGAAAGTCGGTTTTATCTTTCAGGCCCATAACCTCATGCCTTTCCTGTCCAGTATGGATAATGTGGCTGTGGTATTGGATCTGGCCGGATATAGCGCTTCTGCGGCCCGCACCCGGGCGGGGGAGCTGCTTGAATATCTGGAGGTGGGCAATCGTGTCGAGGCTTTCCCCGGCAGCCTGTCTGGCGGCGAGGCACAAAGGGTGGCCATAGCAAGGGCGCTGGCTAACAAGCCCCGTATCGTTCTTGCGGATGAGCCAACGGCGGCCCTTGATTCAGACCGCGCGGGCATTGTCATGGACTTGCTGCGCAAAGTGGCCATTGACCAACAGGCGGCAGTTATCGTAGTAACCCATGACGAGAAGATATATGATCGCTTTGATCAGATTTTTCATTTGAGGGACGGGATATTGTCTCAGACCTGAAACCCAAGGATAAAAATAATATGCCTGCACAATATCTCGAGGCCGAACAGACAAAAGCGTTATATGAAAATTCCCCGGGTTTTGTCACCCATTTGGAATGTTCAATGGAAGGGAATCGCTATGAAGCGGGGCGGCCTCATGGGTTATCCATGGCGGGAAAACCGTTGCTTGTCCGCTATGATCTGGCCAAAATTGCCAAGGCGGTGACCAAACAGGATATTGAGGGCCGGGCGGGGGGTTTTTGGAAATATCGCGAATTCCTGCCGGTACAAAAAGCAGAAAATATGATCAGCCTGGGCGAAGTCATGACCCCGCTTGTGCCCTTGAAACATTCTGTTCCAAACGGCGCAGAAGTCATCGTCAAGGATGAGGGGCGGTTGCCAACCGGATCGTTTAAGGCGCGGGGGCTGGCCCTTGCCGTGGCCATGGCAAAGGAGTTTGGCCAATCGCATCTGGCCATGCCCACCAACGGCAATGCGGGGGCGGCCCTGGCGGCCTATGCCAGCTATGCCGGCCTTAAAACAACGGTTTTCTGTCCCGATGATACGCCGGAAATCAATGTTCGTGAGATCGCCCTTCAGGGGGCAGAAGTTTTTAAAGTCAACGGCCTGATCAATGATTGCGGCAAGATCGTTCTGGACGGCAAGAAAGCTGTGGGCTGGAGTGATATCTCCACCTTGAAAGAGCCTTATCGGATTGAAGGCAAAAAAACCATGGGGCTGGAGCTTGCGGAACAATATGGCTGGGATGTTCCAGATGTGATTTTCTATCCCACGGGGGGGGGGACGGGCCTGATTGGTATGTGGAAAGCCTTTGAGGAATTGGAAGCTATCGGCTGGATCGGATCCAAGCGTCCCCGTATGGTGGCGGTTCAATCCACGGGCTGCGCCCCAATTGTCAAGGCCTGGGAGGACGGCGTAGAGCATGCGCCCTTATGGGAAAATGCCTATACCGCTGCCTCTGGCATTCGGGTGCCGGCGGCGGTTGGTGATTTTCTGATATTGCGGGCCGTGCGGGAAAGTGGCGGTTTTGCCATCGCGGTGACGGATGAGCATATTTTTAAAGCCCGGGACGACGTTGCCTTGAAAGACGGTTTTTTGCTCTGCCCCGAAGGCGCGGCGACCTTTGCCGCATGGCAAGAGGCTTTAAAGACGGGGCAAGTGCGTAAAGAGGAGCGGGTTTTGTTATTCAATTGTGCCACCGGCCTTAAATATCCCATGCCCGGCAGCGATAATTGGCTCGATTGCCATAAGCCGATAAATTATGACCAATTCACGTAAGTTCAGCCATGAACAAACGCAAAGATTTCGGTAAATATGATTATCTGGATTCTATTGAGGGCTTTCAGCCTTTTGATAAGGATTACAAAGACCCCTTATGGCGCCGCGCCCGGGCCTTAATTCCCGGCATTATGGTTTGCGCTGTTGTGGCTTTTGCCGCCAAATTTATTGCGCTATATTATACGGTGCCGGTCATGCTGCTTTGCCTGCTTCTGGGCATGGTTTTTCACTTCATGTCTCAGGAAAGCCCCACCAGAAAGGGCGTGCAATTCACCTCTCAGACCATATTGAGGATCGGTGTGGCGCTCATTGGCGCGCGCATAATGCTGTCCGATTTTACCGCACTTGGGTGGCCGACCCTGCTTTTGGTTGTTCTGGCCACGGGCGGTATTATTCTGCTGGGCGTCCTATGGGCGCGGGTTTTAAAAATGGATAGGGAACAAGGCCTGCTCATCGGAGGGGCAACGGCCATATGCGGAGCCTCGGCGGCGCTGGCCCTCTCCACGGTCATGCCAAAATCAAAAACGCTGGAACATAATACGTTAATTGCCGTGGTCGGCGTGACGGCCATGGGCACATTATCGATGATCCTATACCCTGTTGTTGTCGGCTTCCTGGGCATCGGGGATCATGATGCGGGCCTGTTGATCGGCGGCAGTATTCATGATGTTTCCCAAGTGGTTGGCGCGGGATATAGCATATCTGAGGAGGCGGGTGATACGTCAATATTGGTCAAGCTCATGCGGGTCTTCATGCTGGTGCCGATCTTGTTGATTTTCGCCTTTAGCTTTCGTAACAACAAAGAGAAAACATCTTCGGGCCGATTCATTTTCCCTTATTTTCTGATTGGTTTCACGGGCCTTGTTCTGTTGAATTCACTGCATTTAATTCCAGAGCAAATCTCAGGCATACTTCAAGATATCAGCAAATTGATGTTGATCATGGCCATTACGGCGGTGGGTATGAAAACTTCTATGAGAGCCATGTTTTCCTTGGGATGGAAACCAATTTTTTTAATCTTGTTTCAGACGTTGACGCTTTTTTTACTGTATTTTACGGTTATCTCACTCGACATTATTTAGATGATTTTTGTGATTTTTTCGGGCAAGTTTACGGATTAAATTTTCTGGTACGCCGGGACGGCTCCAGGGGCAGACGGCAAGGCAGATTGCGCAGCCCATATTTTCATTGAAAAAAGGCAGGCATTTATCAAAATCCACATACCATTTGTTGGCCCCCCGAACCAGTTGTTTGACGGGGGCAAGGGCGTCTGTCGGACAGCCATTTTCACAGGCCCGGCAATTGATGCAAAAATCATCTACGCCAAAGGCATCAGGGCGGTCAATTTTAATGGGCATATCCGTGACGACACAGGCTAAACGCAAGGTTGACCCATAGTCCCGGTTGATGACTGAGCCATGCTTGCCCAATTCCCCGAAACCGCATTCCAGGGCCGGCGGAATGAGCAGCATGGGCACATTGCCGGAGCCACCATAAGACAGTGCCGCCCAACCTTGTTGATGGATCCATGTGGCAATGGCTTTTGACACTCTATGTCCCCGGTCATATTGCCGGATCACTTCAACGGCGGCGGGGATTTCAGGGGCCGTTCTGAGTTCTTCAAAATCCATGGCGACAGCAACCATGATAACGGTTTTATGGGGTACGTCATAGGTTTCAATGACCCATTCCGGCCGCATTCTGGCAATGCCGATAATATTTGCCCCATTTTTTAAACCAATCTCTTTAACCAGCCGCGCCCATGCCTCTGGCGATTTGTTAATTTTCTTTTGGGCAACGGGCGGAATTTTCACGGCCAATGTTTTGGCTCTATCCCGTTGTGCGGCTTTCATACGTTCATCGTCGGGAATTTGACTGTAGAACCATTCCATGAGCGGCCCAAACGGGGTTAATTCCGGTGTCTGCCAATAAATGGGCGATGGCCTTCGCGGTTTTTCCTCGTCTAAGCCATTAATGACATTTCCGGAAATATCCGGCATCAAGGCCATCTGTTCCGGATTTGGGATAAACTTGGGCTTTACCTTTCTGGTCACGCTATGCTTCCTGTTTCTAACCTATGACTTACTGTGATTGGCCGAATGAAATGAATAGGGTACCTATAGGATATACCATAATATCTGTTAAAGTAGGAGGGTTTTATGGTAGGGGGATGCTGATCTAAAAAAAAGCTGCTGCAACGAAAATTTGCAGCAGCTTTTTTTTAGTTATTTACGGGTTATCAAAAATCTAGTTGCAGACCAACGTGAATGACAGACTGATCATAAATGTAACTTGCATTCACGCTGTCGAAATTGCCATAAGCGCCATTGGCCACAACCCACCAGGACATACTATCGGAAGAGGACAGACGGTGTGCATATGATAATTTATATTTAAAACCCTTTTTAGAATTGACGGGTTCTTCGCCTTCAATGGCATTGAAAGTATCGTTATTATCATAGGCATAATCACGATATGTGATGATGGCTTCCAGTTTTTGTGTTTTGGAAATTTTATTTCGATATCTCAGGCGTAACCTTTTCCATGTTGTATCATAGAAGCCAGAAACATTGCCTGTGCGTTTTTCAAGATATGCAAAAGCCTTCAGGCTATGCCGTTTGGCAAAATCATATTCCCAAGTGGCGACCATAATATGATAATCATATTTCAGAGATGAACCGGGAACCGAGGATCTGTCCAATGCCTTGCCCTCTCTGTCATCGAAATTACGCTGGGGGAAGCTATAATAACCGGTGATTTCATTTTTTGCATCAGGTTTAAAGGTAAGCTTTGTTCGCATAGACCATTGGTCATGGTCCAGATTGGATACGTTAAAATCGGTATAATCGTGATAGCTACGTGTTCTGCCGTCCGCTGCAAATTCCAGCTGGAATTTATCATTGATGAAGAACTCGATCCCCATTTTCGCATTCACCCAGTTGGAATCAAAACGATCCGGCAACGGATTGCCGCCAAATGACCCTGTCAGGCTTGTTATGCGGCTGATATATGTTCTGTCAAAGTCGGTAAGGGATACATCTGCTTTATACCTGACCTTCTTACCAAAAAGATTTCAGGGTTTGCGAAAATTAACGCTGGCTGAAAGGGTACGCCTGTCCGCATCGGATGAATCGTCCTCGTATAAGCGTTGTGTCCAGTTCGCTTTGAAACCCAGGCCGGAATCAAGGCGATGGGCGAAACCAATATCGCTATTGATAAAAAAAGCGCTTTACGCCGATGCGGCCTATAGCTCGGCGCGGAACCGTGACAAGTTCAGGCGGCCTGGCATTAAGGATTATGTTCAACGTAAGGGCTATCGGGGTCATCCCATATCCGAGGCAGACAAGAAGCGGAATGCGGAAATCGCGGTGACCCGCAGTTGCCAAAATCAGGAAAGCGAGCGACCCTTTGCCACCTATAAATGCAGGTATGGCCTTGGGCGGACGCGGTTTATGGGACTTGCGAAGAATCTGACCTTTTACGGACTTGCCGCCATGGCGAGTAATATCAAAAAGGCCGCCAAATTCCTGATGCTCTATGGCCTGCCTGACCCGGCACCCACGGGATAGCAGTGCCTGACCCGAAGGACAGCGCAGCAAAATCCGGAAATGCCCCAAGAAATCACAGAAAAACCCGCCCGGCGGGACATAAAGACTGGCCTGTAAGCCCGTTATATGAAATTATAAAATAAATCAGACCTTACGCAGAGGTCTCTAGAAGCGAAAATAGAAACACATACAGAAGAATTAAACGGCTGGACAATTAATCAATATCTTGCTTTTCTGCGTGCTCAGCCTCTAATTGTATTTAATAATGACGTTTTACACATCACTAATTTAGGCGTAGAGTATCTTACTTGGATTATCAAAAATGGATTAAGTGAGGACAAACCACTTTAAATCCTATCCCCGTCCACGGTAAGTCGGAACGCCCTGATCGGGGACCCAGACATTTTCGGGGGGTTTGCCGGTTTGGAAAAAGACGTCGATGGGAATGCCGCCTCTGGGGTACCAATAACCGCCGATACGCAAGTATTTGGGCTTTAATTCTTGCGCAAGCCTTTCACCGATGCCGACCGTGCAGTCTTCGTGAAAGGCGGCGTGATTACGGAAAGATTGCATGAATAATTTCAGCGACTTGCTTTCCACCAGATATTCATCGGGCACATAATCAATGACTATATGGGCAAAGTCGGGCTGTCCGGTCACCGGGCAAAGCGACGTAAATTCCGGGCAGGTAAATCGCACGAAATAATCAGAACCACGCCGCGGGTTTGATACCCGGTCCAGTTCGGCCTCTTCGGGGTTTGCCGGAGCCTTAATGTCTCTGCCGAGCTGTGATAGGTCTTTATAAATATCCTTGGTCATCATATTCCTGTGATCATTTGTTGCGTTACAAGATAATGATTATAGTATTTTTCAGCCAAAGTCATTATTGACTTTTTAATCTCTTGCCGCTAAACATCTGCATTATGACACAGACAGACTCTTTACGAATGCCAAAGATGCGAATTATGACCCCGGTTCTTAAATAGAGCCGGGAAAATTGCCTGTATCCAAAAGGCAACGTCCAATTTGATCTATCATTTTTGTAAAGAGGAGCGCGTGACATGACCTCGCCCGTTGAATTACCCCCCGTTGAATTACCAAAAAGAAACCTGCCGCCCATCATTATCCATTATGCTATAGTCGCCGATGCCCATCCGGGGGCGCTGCCTCGTGTTTTAGAGCTATTCGCCCTGCGTAACATCACCCCCGATCTGGTGAAGGTCAGGAAATACAGCAAAAGCTCTTATCATGAAGGTGCTATCAGCATTGATATTCATGTGACGGGCCTCACGTCCGAAGAACAGGATATTATCCGCCATAAACTTGATGCGCAGATTTCTGTTCAGAATGTCCGCGAAGAAATATTACATATAAACAGGCGCAGCAAACTTGCTTCCTGAGGACAGGCTCCTTATATTTAATTTTATAGAATTAAACAGGACTAAATATATGGATATTAAAAACGGCTTTATTGGCACCATCGGCAATACGCCCTTGATTAAGCTCGAAAAAGCATCAGCGGAAACAGGCTGCACCATATTAGGCAAGGCAGAGTTTTTGAACCCCGGCGGATCGGTCAAGGATCGGGCCGCGCTCTATATCATTCGCGATGCCGAGGAAAAGGGACTGCTCAAACCCGGCGGTGTGATCGTTGAAGGCACAGCGGGAAATACCGGTATTGGCCTTGGACTTGTGGCCAACGCCCTTGGCTACCGTACCGTGATTGTCATGCCGGATACCCAGTCACAGGAAAAGAAAGACATGCTGCGGCTCTGCGGCTGCGACCTGCGGCTTGTGCCCGCCAAACCCTACCGCGATCCGGATAATTATGTGCGCTATTCAGGTCGGCTGGCCGAAGAACTGGCGGCAACCGAAGAAAATGGCGCCATCTGGGCCAATCAGTTTGACAATATCGCCAACCGCCGCGCCCATTTTGAAACCACCGGCCCCGAAATCTGGGATCAGACGGATGGAAAAATAGACGCCTTCACCTGTGCTGTCGGCAGCGGCGGATCATTAGGCGGTGTTTCCATGGCCTTGAAAGACCGTAACAAAGACATCAAAATCGTCCTTGCCGACCCCATGGGAGCTGCCCTCTATAATTTCTATAAACACGGCGAATTAAAAGCCGAGGGATCCTCCATCACCGAAGGCATCGGACAAGGCCGCATCACCGCAAATCTTGAAAATGTGATCGTTGATGATGCCTATCAAATCCCCGATGCCGAGGCATTGAATATCATTTTTGACCTTTTGAAACACGAAGGATTATGCCTTGGTGGCTCATCCGGCATAAATGTGGCCGCCGCCATTCGCCTTGCCCGTGATATGGGGCCGGGTCATACGATTGTAACATTGCTCGGCGATTATGGCACCCGTTACATGAGCAAGATATTCAATCCGGAATTTTTAAAACAACAAGGCCTGCCCTATCCCGATTGGCTGTAATATATTGCCCCTTAAAAAGCCCCGCAAGATACACTGAAGGAATAACATCATGTCTGATAAAAGCCCCGCAATAGTCTCGACCGAATGGCTGGAAGAACATTTATCCGCCCCGGATATCAGGATTGTCGATGCCACATGGCACATGCCAGGCAGCGATCGCAATGCCCGCGCAGAGTACGGTGAAGCCCATATTCCGGGGGCAGTTTTCTTTGATATTGATGAAATATGCGATCTGGATAATCCCCTGCCCCATATGCTGCCCAGCCTTGAAAAAATGTCCAGCCGCATGAGAAGCTTGGGCATTGGTGATGGCAACAGAGTGATTGTCTATGACAATAGCGACGTGCGCAGCGCCGCCCGTGTCTGGTTCATGTTAAAGGCTTTTGGCCTTTGGGACGTGGCCATTCTGGACGGTGGATTTCAAAAATGGAAAAATGAACGCCGCCCGATAGAAGATATTCCGCCCATCCCGCGCCAACGGCATTTCACGGCCCGTTTTAACACAACGAAACTGCGCAGCCTTGATCACATGATGGCAAATCTTGACCATAACAAAGAACAAGTGGTTGATGCCCGCGCCCCGGGACGCTTTCAAGGCACCGATCCTGAACCCCGAGAAGATATGAAATGCGGTTCTATTCCGGGCAGTTACAATGTTTTCTTCAGAAACCTGCTCAATGCGGAAGATGGAACCTTTAAAGCCGCAGATGACATTCGGCAAATTTTTGAGGCCGCTGGCTTAAATCTAAAAAAACCCATCATCACCAGTTGCGGGTCAGGCATTACAGCGTCTGTTCTGATGCTTGGACTCTATCTGATTGGTCATCAGGAAAACGCCCTTTATGATGGTTCATGGAGCGAATGGGGCAGTCATCCCGATACGCCAGTGAGCAAGTAACCCATGAAAGAAGATACTCTTATTGCCAGTGTTGGCCGAAATAAAGATTATACCCACGGCGCAGTAAATACGCCGGTCTATCATGCCTCAACCTTGATATTTGAGACGGTCAAGGATATGAAAAGGGCCAATGCCAAGCTTCATACCGGCGGGCTTTCCTATGGCCGTCGCGGCAATCCCACCACCTATGCCCTCAGCGATGCCATGTGCGCATTGGAAGGAGCGGATGGCTGTTTTCTGTATCCCTCCGGCCTTGCGGCCATCACCGGAGCCATCTTATCCTTTGCGGGTTCCGGCGATCATATTCTGATGGCGGACGGCGTTTATGAGCCAACGCGCAACCTTGCCCATAAAATATTAAAAAAAATGGGTATCGAGACCACATTTTATGACCCGATGATTGGCGCTGGAATTGACGGTTTTATTCAGGATAATACCAAAATTGTTTTTGTTGAAGCGCCCTGTTCCGTCACCATGGAAATACAGGATATTCCAGCCATTGCCAGGGCGGCTCATAAACGCGGCGCTCTTGTCATGATGGATAACACCTGGGCCACGCCGCTGCATTTCAAAGTTTTTGATCACGGCGTTGATATCTCCATCCATGCGGGAACAAAATATATCGTCGGCCATTCAGATGCTATGCTCGGCACGGTATCCACCCGAGAAAAGCATTTTGAACAGCTTTGCAATATGTCTTATCAGATGGGCTATTGCCTGTCGCCAGATGATGCTTATCTTGCCCTGCGCGGCCTTCGGACCCTGAAAATCCGTCTGAAACAACATGAAATCAATGGCCTGAAAATTGCCAAATGGCTGAAGAGCCGTCCCGAAGTCGATCATGTCCGCCACCCTGCCTTTGAAAGCTGTCCGGGCCATGAATATTGGAAACGGGATTTTACGGGCGCAAACGGCCTGTTTTCTTTTGTCTTGAAACAAGGCCATGAGGCCGCGACCACGGCTATGATGGAGGGCATGAAGCATTTTAAAATGGGCTTTAGCTGGGGCGGATATGAAAGCCTGATCCTGACTTATCATGGTATAAATCGCTACCGTACGGCCACAGGTTGGGTGGCAAAAGGCCCGCTTGTACGCCTGCATGTGGGGCTTGAAGACCCTGATGATCTGATCGCCGACCTGGAAAACGCCTTTGAGCGGTTCAACCAGAAAATCTAGGCGCAGAAAATCTAGGCCCTAAAGCGGCGCGGCACTATTCGGCCAGCAAGAAACAGGATGAAAGCCGACAGCACAATAGCCGGGCCGGCGGGCAAATCCCAGATGCTGGACATCATGATGCCCATAATCACGGAAATACTGCCCAGTATCATAGAATAAAACACCATATGCAGAGGGGAGCGCGAAAAATTACGCGCGGCCGCCGCCGGAATGATCATCAGTGATGTGATCAATAACGCCCCGATAACCTGCATGGCAAAAGCCACCAGCAAAGCGATCAGCAGCATATAAATAATTTTGACCTTAAGCACATTGACCCCTTCGACCCGTGCCAGATCTTCGTGTACGGTGAGGGACAGCAAGGGTTTCCAGATATAAAATAATCCCCCAAGGGCGACGATCGACATAATGCCAATGTCAAAAATCCCCCCCGTATCAATGGCCAGAATATCTCCGATCAAAAAGAACATCAAATCCTGCCGCAGGCTTTCCTGCAAGGCGATGATAATCAAGCCAATGGACAGGGCGCTATGGGCCAGAATGCCCAGCAAAGTATCACTGGAAAATTTGCCGCCCCTTTGAAGCAATAACAAAGCCCCGGATACGAGCGCGCAGGTCACCATGATCACCCACGGACTGCCGGTGCCAAGGGCGATACCAAGCCCAACCCCCATCAAAGCTGAATGGGATATCGTATCCCCGAAATAGGCCATTTTACGCCACACCAGAAAACAGCCCAAAGGCCCCGCCGCAAGGGCCACAAAGATACCCGCCATGATCGCATTGAGGATAAAACCATCAATCATGGTCACATCCAGACTTATGACCTTGGCCAGTTCCATGAATTTGGCCAGACTTATGAGCTGATATCACATTGCCTTGACTGTCGTGGGTATGGTCATGATTATGGGTATAAAGGGCAATGCCTTCGGGTTGTCCCTTAAGCAATGCATGATATTCCGGGTGATCCTGAATATTTTCCGGCGCGCCGCTACAGCAGATATGGCGGTTCAGGCAAACGACCTTGTCTGTCCCGGCCATCACCATATGCAGGTCATGAGAAATCATCAAAACCCCGCAGTTTTTCTCGCGCCGGATTTTACCTATCAACTTATAAAGTTCTTCCTGGCCGGCAATATCCACGCCCTGAACCGGTTCATCCAGAACAATTAAGTCTGGTTCGCCAAGGAGTGCCCGCGCCATCAAAACCCGCTGCATTTCACCGCCGGATACCCGTTGAACGGGACTTGCCCCCACATGGGAAATACGCACAAGATCCATCACGGCTTCCACGTGAGCAAGGGTAGTTCCCGGCCTCAGCATAAGAAAATCCCGGGTGCTGAGGGGCAAAATATCTTCAATGGTAATTTTTTGAGGCATATAACCAATGGAAATTCCCGGCGCCCGGCGGACACAGCCCTTGTCTGGCTCCTGCAGGCCAAGAGCAATTCTCATAACCGTGCTTTTTCCGGCGCCATTTGGCCCGATCAGGGTGACAATTTCGCCCCGGCTTACCGAAAAACTCACCTCTGACAAAACAGGCCGTCCAGAAAAAGACAAGGAGACTTTTTCAAGGGCGATAAGAGGTTTCAGGTCATCGGGTATGGGCGCATCGGACATAGGCTATAGGCGTCCTCAAGTTTGACAATTCGTGCAAAGTCCCATGATTTCCAACATGCTATTCTCGCAGCTATAACCATGGGATGCCGCCGTCTTTGAAATATGTGACATTAATTTTGCGTCATTCACTTCGCTGACATTCCGGCATTTCCGGCAGATCAGGAAATGTCCCTGATGGGTATGGGCCGGATCAGGACAGCCGATGAAGGCATTCAATGATTCTATCCGATGGACAAATCCCTCTTCAATTAAAAAATCAAGCGCCCGGTATATGGTTGGCGGCGCAACCCTTTTTTTACCTGCATTGCTTAACATATCCAGAAGTTCATAGGCGGTAACCGGGGCATGGCCTTCCCAGACCAGTTCCAGAACCTTCCGCCGCAGCGGCGTAAAACGGGTATCGCGCTCGGCGCATATATCCCGCGCTATATTAAGCGCACTCTCAATACATTTGTCATGATCATGAATATCTGTCGACATTATCATTTTTTCTTTTTTGTGATATGTTATATCTTCCCTACCTAAAGTAATATTGGCCTGAATGTAAGAAATTTACAAGCCCTGTTGAACGAGAAGCACATGAAAAATCAAACTTTTATTCCCATTCCAGAAGAAATCATCACAAAAACCCTGGACGAATTAACATTTTCATCCCAAGGTTCGTCCCAAAGTTCATCTCAGGGCCTGATTCCCGCCATCGCCCAACAATATGATAGCGGCGAAATATTGATGATGGCCTGGATGAATGCGGATGCCGTGCGTGAGACCCTCCACAGCGGCATCATTTGTTATTGGTCCAGATCTCGCGGCGTCCTGTGGCGCAAAGGCGAAACATCCGGTCAAATTCAGATGCTCAAGAATTTCCGTTATGATTGCGACCGGGATACCATTCTTCTCCTTGTGGATCAAAAAGGCGTCGCCTGCCACACGGGCCGCCGCAATTGTTTCTTCTATGAAACAACATCAAGTGGCATCAAGACCGTGCGTGACGTGGAAATTGACCCTGAGGATCTTTATCCTAAGTAAAGATGCGACCTAATCTCCTATTGACGCGATCCGCCCTGTAAGGTTACGCTACCCTGTATCAAACCCGCGAGGAAATATCAGGTGCATAAAGATTTAACCAGACAATTTTCAGAAATTGCTGTCGATAAAGTCGATTATTTCAGGCGCAACCCACTGGGATTCTTTATTTCCACCATAATGGCGGGCGCTTATGTCGGTATTGGGATTGTCCTGATTATGACCCTTGGCAATGAGGCCGACCCCTCCTCGCGAAAATTGATCATGGGCAGTTTTTTTGGTATTACCTTAACCTTGGTCATCTTTGCCGGAGCCGAGCTTTTCTCTGGTCACACCATGTATATGACTTTTGGATTCTTCTATAAAAAAATCACCGCGTTCGCTGTAATCAAAGACTGGATCATTTGCTGGTACGGCAATCTGTTTGGCGCATTGTTGCTTTCGATATTATTTGTCGCCGGCGGTGGCGGGGGCTGGCTTGATGATCCCTCCAGCCTTATCCATGTTACGGCAAGCGACAAAATGAACAGCGGTATTATTCAATTGCTGGCCCGGTCAATCATTTGTAACTGGCTGATTTGCCTTGCCATATGGATGTCTGCGAAAACCGAAAATGACACGGCAAAATGCATTCTGATATTCTGGTGCTTGTTTGCCTTTGTCGCTGCGGGTTTTGAACATGGCATTGCCAATATGACGGTTTTCACCATTTCAATGCTCGGCAGCCATCCAGATAGCGTAACGCTCATGGGCGGGGTCTATAATCTGGCCTGGGTATCGGTGGGCAATATTATCGGGGGGGCAGGCTTCATTGGCGTCGCTTATTATCTGACCTCTAACCCCCTTTTCGGCCCCAAAGATTAGGTAAAAAATTCTTGTTTTAACACCGTTCCCGGCGGCTGTGTCATCGTGCCATAATTTAACTATTTTCTGGTTCTAAGAAGAAAAGATTAATGACTTTATCAATACTTAATGAGTCTTCCCTAAAAAAGTCTTCAAAGTCTTATGGAATAAGGATTCCCAATGGCTCTTGGCATGTTGTAAACTGCAACAAATATAATATTCCCCTTTAAAAGGTTGCAGTTTATGCTCAAGAAGAGCCCGCGCCAAGACCGTCAGGACGACCTGTTTCGTCCCCGTTTGGAGAATATCATCGACCCGCGTCATGAACTGGTGAAGCTGGCGGTCTTGATTGACTGGGATGGTCTGGAATTTGACCTTTCCCGCTTTTACTGTGCGGGTAATGGTCGCCCTGCCGGATCAATCCGTTTGATGACGGGGCTTTGTTTCCTTAAAGACATCAAAGGCTTGTCCGATGAGGAGGTCTGTGCGGTCTGGCGCAAGAGCAGAATATTCTTCTGCGCCAGAGTTACCGCCGCAAAGGCAAACAGGCCCAGTTCATGGCCAACCGCACCATGGCGGCGCGGCAGATGAAGCGGGCGCGGCGCAAGATCAAAGAAGTCAGGAATTATCTGGGTCGGGTGATGCGGAATATCAAATCTGCGGCTGATCAGGGGCAGATGTTATCGCCTGCTCTTGAGGCGGCCCTCGGCAAGGCGCAAATCATTTATAACCAGGCCCTGAACCCCAAGGCAAAGACCAAGCTTTACAGCTGGCATGCGCCGGAGGTGGAGTGCATTGCCAAAGGCAAAGCCCACAAACGTTACGAGTTTGGCTGTAAAGCCAGTTATGCCACCACACCAATAAAAGCAACTTTGTCATTGGGGCGATGGCGCGCCCTATGACGGCCACACCCTGAAGGGTGTCCTGAGCCAGATCACTCATCTTACGGGCATCAAACCCCGCGAAGTTCAGGTTGACCTGGGCTATCGTGGTCACGGCATCAAAGATGATGCTACGGCGATCATTCTGGCGCGAAGGAAGCGCGGGATCACCCCGGCAATAAAAAAAACGCATGAAACGGCGCAACGCCATTGAACCCATCATCGGTCATTGCAAGAATGACCGTAAAGTCGGGGCCAGAAACTGGCTGAAAGGCAAGATCGGCGACAAAATCAACGCCATAGCCATGGCCATCGGCTTCAATATGAGAAAGATCCTCAGGAAGATCTTTTTGTGGCTGCTTGAAATCCTGCTTTCATTCTTCAACCCACAAAAATATCAAGGGCAGAATGACCTTTTTTAGGGCTGACTAAATAGGAATGACGGGAATAGGGGATGAAAATTACGCCGCCTATACTTTTGTGTCCACACGTTCGGGCTTTTCTGAGGAGCTGCCTTTGGCGACGCCGACCATGGCGGGGCGCAGCAAGCGGTCTTTGATGACATAGCCCACCTGCATGACCTGTGTAATGGTGCCGTCTTCTTCGCCTGTATCCGGCACTTCAAAAATAGCCTGATGCAGGTCATGGCTGAATTTTTCACCCAGAGGATCGATCTTTTTGATATTGTGACGCTCCAGCATGTTGAGCAGTTCCCGCTCGGTCATTTCAATGCCTTCAACCAGTGTTTTCGCATTGTCGCCAAGGTCGGTATCTGCGGGAATACTATCCAGGGCACGGCGTAGATTGTCCCCGACACTCAGTAAATCCCGGGCAAAGGCTGTCATGGCATAATTTGCGGCATCTGCCTTTTCCCGATCCGCGCGGCGGCGCAGATTTTCCGTTTCGGCAACCGCCCTTAAAAGCCGGTCTTTCAAGTCGGCTATCTCCGTGACGGCGGCAACAAGCTTGTCATCTTCCTGCCGTCCCTCCGGGGCGCCAGCATCGGTATTCTCAGGAATGTCATTCTCATTATTTTCTGATTCAGGGTTTTCTGATTCAGGATTCACATCGTTGTTTTCGCTATTGTCTGTCATTTTTTACTTCTCAGATGTTATAAAATTTTGCCAATTACTTTGGCATCTACAATATTTTGCCAATTACCTTGGTGTTCATAATATTTTGCCAATTACCTTGGTGTTCATAATATTTTGCCAATTACCTTGGCGGTATAATCCACAAGGGGAATAATCCGCGCATAATCCAGTCTGGTGGGGCCAATGACTCCAATCACGCCCAGTATATTATTTTTACCGTCCATATAGGGGGAAGCGATAACAGAAGAATCGGAAAGGGAAAAGAGTTTATTTTCAGAACCGATAAAAATTCTGACCCCTTCGGCTTCCCGGGCATTCTCCAGAAGGTTCACGAGATCCTTTTTATTCTCCAGATCCTTAAAAAGATGGCGGATGCGTTCCAGATCATTAATCGCCCCCAGATCATCCAGTAATTTTGATTGCCCCCTGATAATTAAATTGCTTTGCGACGCATTATCCGTGGCATTTCTATTGCCGCTCCATACGGCCAGCCCTTGTTCCACAACGGATTGTGTCAGGACATCCAATTCGGCTTGCTGATTTTTCAATTCCAGCTCGATCTGCCGCTTTGCCTCGGAAAAAGTTCGTCCGACAAGCCGCGCATTCAGATAATTTCCGGCATGGGTCAAGGCGGTAGGCGTCAGGCCAAGGGGAATATTAATGATGCGGTTTTCCACATCATCGCCCTCACTCACCATGACCACCAATGCTTTTCCCGGACTTAAAAAAACAAATTCTATATGTTTTAAGGGGGAATCATTTTTGGGCGCAATCACAAGGCTCGCGCATTGGGACAGACCAGATAACATCACTGTGGCACGGGTGAGCATATCTTCTACGCTATTATCATTCTCCTGACACTCAACGCGGATGTTGGTGCGTTCTTCCCGGGTGAGGTTGCCCATCTCCAGCATGCCATCGACAAAAAGCCTGAGGCCGGTATTTGTTGGTATCCGGCCCGCAGATTTATGGGGCGAAAATATCAAGCCACTATTTTCCAGATCGGACATAACATTACGGATACTCGCGGGGGACAGGGGATTATTCAGCCTTTGACTCAGGGTGCGCGAGCCTACCGGCTCACCCGTTAAGATATAGGTGTCCACAATCTGCCGGAATATGGTCCGCGACCTCTGGTTTAATTCATCAATCAACATTTTCTTTCAGGGTCAAATGCCATTAGGTTCAAATGTAAGGATTCTGAGGGGAAAGTTCAATGCGTTGAGGAAATTTTCTTTCCTTAAAGCCTGCAACAGGCTAGAAGGGGGCTATAGTGAAAACAGATTTATCAGGAGAGAATATATGCGCCCTTCAGGCCGTACCAATGACCAGCTTCGCACCGTAACCCTTGAAATGGGATTTGCCAAACATGCCGAAGGGTCTTGTCTGATTAAATTTGGCGATACCCATGTATTATGTACGGCAACTCTGGAAGATAAAGCCCCGCCATTCCTCCGCGATACGGGCAAGGGCTGGGTCACGGCGGAATATGGTATGCTGCCAAGGTCAACCCACAGCCGTATGGGACGCGAAGCGGCGCGGGGCAAGCAATCCGGCCGGACACAGGAAATCCAGAGGCTGATCGGGCGGTCATTGCGCGCGGTTGTTGATATGGAGAAGCTCGGCGAGCGTCAGATTCGCCTTGATTGTGATGTCTTGCAGGCGGACGGCGGCACCCGTACGGCGGCGATCACCGGGGCCTATGCGGCCATGGTGCAATGTTTTCAGAAAATGATCGCGGATGGCAAACTGGACAGCCTGCCCATTAAAACGCCTGTGGCGGCGGTATCTTGCGGAATTTATAAGGGAACGCCTGTTCTTGATCTTGATTATGATGAGGATAGCGCGGCAGAAACCGATGCGAATTTTGTCCTGACCGGTGATAATAAAATCGTTGAAATTCAGGGCACGGCAGAAGAGAATCCCTTCACCGAGGAAGAGTTTTTGCGCCTGATGCGGTTGGCACGGATCGGTGTTGATCAATTGGTAAAACTTCAAAATAAGGCCTTGGGCCTCTAATGCGCAAGTTTAACGCAGATAAACTGGTGGTGGCCAGCCATAATGCGGGCAAGGTGCGGGAAATTGCCGCCTTGATGCAGCCTTTTGGCGTTAAAAGTATTTCTGCGGCTGACCTTGATTTACCGGAACCGATTGAAGACGGTGACAGTTTTATCGCCAATGCGGAAATCAAGGCGAAAAGCGCGGCCAACTTATCAGGATTGGTGGCTCTTGCTGATGATAGCGGCCTTGTGGTGGGTGCCTTGGGCGGAAAACCCGGCATATATTCGGCAAGATGGGCCTTAAATCCCGAAACCGGCCAGCGTGATTTCGTTTATGGCATGGCCAGGCTTGAAGAAGAATTGCAAAAAGTGAATGGTTCGCGCGAGGCTTATTTTATCTGCGTCTTGACGCTGGCATGGCCGCCCTGCGAAGATTATCCAGAGGGGCATGTTGTCTCCTTTGAAGGACGGGTCAATGGCACGCTGGTCTGGCCCATAAGAGGGGAAAATGGTTTTGGCTATGATCCCATGTTCCAGGCCGATGGCTATGACATTACCTTTGGTGAAATGGCCCCGGCCCGCAAGCATGACATCAGCCACCGGGCGAATGCGTTTAAAAAACTGATCAAGGCCTGTTTTGAGTAAAAATATTACCATGGGTGATCTGGCCATATATATCCATTGGCCTTTCTGCCTGTCCAAATGCCCTTATTGTGATTTCAACAGCCATGTGCGCGGCGTTATTGACGAGGACATATGGGCGGACGGGCTTATGAAAGAGCTTGACCATTACCGGAAATTATCGGGGCCGCGAAACATATCAAGCATATTTTTCGGGGGCGGGACACCATCACTTATGTCCGCCGGTCTGGTTGAAAAACTGTTGAATAGAATTGCGCAGAACTGGGCCATGGCCCCTGATGTTGAAATCACGCTGGAAGCCAATCCAACCAGCACCGAGGCCGGCAAATTCAGGGATTTTTCAGCCGCAGGTATCAATCGATTATCCCTTGGTATTCAGGCCCTGAATGATGCCGACCTTAAAGCTCTGGGCCGCGAGCATAACATGAAAGAAGCCCGAGAGGCTATTGATCTATCACAGAAATATTTTAAAAGATCCAGTTTTGATTTGATCTATGCCCGCATGGGACAGAGCCTTGGTGATTGGGAAAAAGAATTGACAGAGGCTCTGACCATGGCCGTGGGGCATTTGTCGCTCTATCAATTGACTATAGAGCGCGGCACGGCTTTTCACACGGCCCACAGCAAGGGCCGGCTTATTTTGCCCGGCGAGGATTTATCAGCGGATATGTATGACCTGACGCAGGCGATATGTGATGCCCACGGCTTGCCGTCCTATGAAGTTTCCAACCATGCCCGCAAGGGGGAGGAGAGCCGCCATAACCTGGCCTATTGGCATTATGCGGATTATATCGGCATCGGCCCCGGCGCCCATGGGCGTTTGGAAACAGACGGTGAAATTTATAGTTTCTGTCAGGACAGAAGTCCGGAAAAATGGCTTGCTAATGCCGTGGCTCAAGGTCATGCTACCGCTCAGAAAGATTGTCTGACGGTGCAAATGAGGGCCGAGGAAATGATCATGATGGGCCTGCGACTCAGCGATGGCATTGATCTGAAGTCTTTTGAAAAGCGCATTGGCCAGAAAATTGATAAATTTATTAATCAGACTTATTTGCAGCATCTTTTTGAACTGGGTTATATGGAAAAGGGCGTGTATCAACAGGGGAATCAACCGGGGCATCATTTGCGGGCAACGAAGCAAGGTCGGCCTCTTCTGAATAGTCTGCTGGCTCAAATTCTGGCGCATTAACCTCATTTATAGATAAGGGTAAATCCCGCTCAATGAAGTTTTCCGGCGCGGGATCAATGACGGTAAATTCTTTCGGGCCCACTTCATAGACGGCAAGGCCCCGCTCAATCAATCCTGTCCGGGTAAAACGGAACAGGCCTTCGATTCCGAAAAATCCATTTTCATCCGTGAGGGCATTTTTCGTAAAATCAGGAATTTTTTCATACCGGACAAGGGTCGCTGCCAAGGCAACCGCGTCATAGGCAAGGGTGATCAGGCGCGGGGCGTCCTGCTCATATATCTTTTGGTAGCGATCCAGAAAAATATTGGCTGTGGAATGATCGGGGGCGGCAAACCAGCCGCCATAGAGCTGCGGCTCAAAAAAGAGCATTCTATCGTCCCAAAGCCCGGTGCCAAGAATTTTTATTTTTGCCGGATCTATTTCATAATAGGAGACCCAGGCGGCCAGCGTGGTGAGCATGGCGCCGCCTTCGGGTAATAGAATAGCATCAAATTCAACGCTGCCGATGGTTTCTATATTTTTAATTTCATCCAGCATTTCTTGTGCCAGATCATCTTCTTCGCCAAGACTTTCCAGAAACTCTATCTCGCGCATATATCTGCGTCGGCGGTCATTATATTTGGCAATATTTTTTACGGGTGCCACCAGTTTTCCGCTATCAGCGGGATAATATTCAACAGAGATTAATTCACGTTCCTGCTCGATAACGCTTTTGCCAAATATTTCCAATGCGCGGGTACCATAAGCCGTTTCCGGTACAAGGGCGGCAAATTTGGCGTAACCCTGATCCGAGGCATAGCGGATAACCCGTTCGATCTGTTCTTCCATTCTGAAATTGAGCAGAAAGACACCATCCCCTGCAACGCTATGATCGCTGGAAAAGCCAATGACATTAATCCCGGCCTTTTGTGCCATGGGTTTAATGGCCGTTATGGAATGGGAGAATAATGGCCCGATGATGATATCGGGTTGCTGCGTCACAAGCTGCGTCATGGCCGCTGCCGCGCCTTCTGCCGTGCCCTTTGTATCGAAAGGCACCAGTACAAGCCTTTGGTCGCGGGAATCAAACAGCGCCAATGCGGCCGCATTAAAAAGCGCCTTGCCAATGGCCGCATCCGGCCCGGTGAGCGGCAGGAGTAGTCCAAGGCGAATCTCGGTGCGGGCTTCACGGACGTCTTCCGCCATATCCTGCGGAATTTCAGCCATAGGGACTTGGGGAACCTGCGCCGCATCCCGAACCATAGGGCCTGTCCCGCCGCCGCAAGCCGTTAGGCCAAGGGCAAGAAATATTGCTCCCAAATATTTTAGGCTAAAGTATTTCACCAAAAGTCGCCTCAAAATAGTTTCTCGTTTTCTGTGTTTTTTTCTTACATAGTCTTTGTAATACACTTATGCTCATATCATAAATAGAAATATGATAAATAAATATGGCAAGGGTATGGTGCGGTGAGCAAAAAAGTCGAAAAAACGAAGAAAATCCTGCCGGGATTATATATTATTTCGACCCCCATTGGTAATCTGGGGGATATGACGTACCGGGCAAAAACTGTCCTTGAGCAGGCCGATATCATTGCCTGTGAAGATACCAGAGTGACGGGCAAGCTCCTGGCTTATTTTGAGGTAAGGACGCCGACAATATCGTATCATGATCATAACGAGAAAAAAGTCCTGCCGCAATTATTGGAACGTCTGGACGCCGGGCAAATCGTGGGACTGGTCAGTGATGCGGGGACGCCGCTTATATCAGATCCGGGCTATCATCTGGTGAAAGAAGCGCACGCCGCCGGCCATTTTGTGAGCAGCATCCCCGGGGCCAGCGCGATCCTTGCCGCCTTGACGTCTGCGGGATTACCCACAGACCGGTTTATGTTTGCCGGTTTTCTACCCAATAAGACGCAGGCGCGGCGTAAAAGTCTGGCGGAATTGGCTTCGATCAAGGCAACATTGATTTTTTACGAATCCGCCAAGAGATTGAAAGACTGCCTTAAAGATATATTCGATGTTCTTGGTGATCGGGAGGCCGCAGTTTGCCGGGAATTAACCAAGTTATTTGAAGAAGTCAGAAGAGGCAGCCTTGCCGAACTTGTGGAATATTACGACCAGAATGACCGGCCAAAGGGGGAAATTGTTATTGTCATTGGGCCAGCAGGCGAAACAGAGGTTACCATAGACAAGCTTGATGATGCGCTGACCAGGGCGCTGGAGAATTTATCGGTAAAAGAGGCGGTGGCGTCTGTTACCTATAGCCTTGGCCTGAAACGCAAGCAGGTATATGAACGGGCCTTGAAAATATCAGGAAATAAATGACGGATAAGATTTATCAGAAAAAGAAAAAAGCCTATCTTTGGGGGCAGGGCGCGGAATGGCTGGCTATTTGCTTTTTGACCCTGAAAGGCTACCGGATACTTGCCCGGCGGTTTAAATGTAAATCCGGCGAGATTGATTTGATTGCCCAGAAAAGAAATTTGATCTGTTTTATTGAGGTGAAAGCCCGTAAAACAACCCATGACGCTTTATATGCCCTGTCCCATAAGCAGAAGAGGCGTATATCAAAGGCCGCAGAATGGTATATTGCCAAAAACGGACATGATGATAATATCTATCGCTTTGATGTGATGGCGGTTGAACCATGGCGCATGCCAACCCATGTAATGGATGCCTGGCAGATGGAAATAGCGATATGATTGAAAATAGTGCAAATTACCCAGCGGAATTAAAGGCCGTGGGGCGCGGGGATGGCGGTATTGCTGATCTGGCCAGTGCGGCGCTGGCACTGGCATCACTGGATCGGCCGGGCGTTTCATTGCAAAAATATGAACATCATCTGAAGATATTGGCCCTCGACCTTAAGGGCATGAATATTACTTCGCAGTCAGCGACGCAGCGGGCTATGGCCTTAGCCGATGTTCTAAACGCGCGCCACGAATATACCGGAAATAAAGAATTTTATGAGGATTTGCAGAATGCCAACCTCATGTCGGTTATTGATACCAGAAAAGGGCTGCCGGTGTCTTTGAGTATCCTGTATATTCATGTTGCCCGCTGTCAGGGTTGGCACATAGAAGGTTTGAATTTCCCGCAACATTTCCTGATACGGCTTTACGGCGCATCATCTGCGGTGGATGCTCAGGTAATTATTGACCCTTTCAATGACGGCAATATATTAAAGGCCAAAGATCTGCGGGAGATGATTCAGGAATTTAAGGGGCTTGAGTATAAAAATCCTGATTTAAGGCCTGAATATTATGAGCCCATTACAGATCGCCAGATTTTGGTTCGTCTGCTTGAAAATATTAAAATCAGATGCCTGAAGGTGAGCGACCTTGGGCAGGCGATAAATATTTTGATGCGCTTGGTATTGATTGATCCAGAAGATATACAACATCATTATGAATTGGGCATGTTGCTCGCGCATGTCGGAAGAAATGAGCCGGCGCGGAAAAGCCTGAGTTATTGCCGGGATAATATTGATAAAATAAAACAGAATGACCTTATAGAGCAACAGGTTATAAATATATTGCTGGATTTGGATAAACAGGATATGGAAAGTAAAAGATCCAATATTCTGAAATTACCAGAAATAGAATGAAGCGTCAGAAATAGAAAGAAGATCATATGAGCCTTATGGTAGCCTTGCAAATGGACCCCATTGAACTTATTGATATAAACGGTGACAGCAGTTTTGCTTTGGGCCTTGAGGCATCGAGGCGCGGTCATAAATTATTGCATTATGATGTGAATGATCTGTCTTTTCAGGATGGCAGGGTAACGGCTTATGCCCGCGGCTTGACCCTTAAGCACGAGATGGGCAACCATTTTTCTTTTGGCGAAGAGGTGAAAATAGACCTCGGCGAAGAGGCGGATGTGATTTTGATGCGCCAAGACCCTCCCTTTCATATGGGATATATTACGGCCACGCATATTCTGGAACATATTCATCCAAAAACGCTGGTGGTAAATGATCCGGCGTCGGTGCGGAATGCGCCGGAAAAGATATTTCTGACACGATTTTTGGACCTGATGCCGCCGACATTGATCACGCGCAACAGGCGGGATGTGGAAGAATTTCGTCTGGAACATAAAGATATCATTGTAAAGCCTTTGTATGGCAACGGCGGCGCAGGCGTTTTCCGAATTCGGCATAATGATCAGAATCTCAACAGTTTGATTGAAATGTTTCAGGAATTCTATCCCGAAGCCTTCATTGTGCAGAAATTTCTGCCCGAAGTTGCTCAGGGGGACAAGCGGATTATTCTGGTTGATGGCGAAGCCGTTGGTGCCATAAACCGGGTGCCGCAAGCGGGTGAAGTCCGGTCCAACATGCATGTGGGCGGTGTTGCCCGGAAAACAGAGATGACAACAGCGCGGGAGATCCAGATTTGCGAAGCCATTGGGCCCACATTGCGTGAGCTGGGCCTGTTATTTGTCGGCATTGATGTTATTGGCGATTACCTAACCGAAATTAACGTTACATCCCCCACCGGGATACAGGAAATCCGCCGTTTCGACGGCACGGATATCGCCAAAATTTTATGGGACGCTATTGAGAGAAAATTATGAATTATCGCTCATCAAAATCAACGACAATCTTTTCGGTCAATGGATGGGATTGACAGGTCAGGATAAAGCCTGCTTCGACTTCATCTTCTTCCAGCGAATAATTGACGTCCATATTGACTTTCCCCTCAATTAATTTGGCACGGCAGGTACAGCACACACCGCCTTTGCAGGCAAAGGGAAGGTCTGCGCCCTGTTCAAGGGCTGAATCCAGAATATTGTTGCCGCCCATATCAAGGTCAAAATTAAATTCATCGCCGTCCACAATTACGGTCACCTTGCTCATCTTGCCGGTAAGGTCAGCTTTTTCATCTTCTGTATCTGCGCCCTTGCCTTGGGCAACAGAAGGCGAGGTGAATAATTCAAAATGGATTTTGTCTTGGGCTAAGCCGCGTTTTTGCAGTGTATCGGACACATCATTGATCATGCCTTCGGGGCCGCAAATATAAACCTCGTCGGCACCAGAAGCGGGGAGCAGCTTATCCATAACCTGACCGGCTTTTTCGCCATTAATGCGGCCTGAGAATAAATCGATTTCCTGATCTTCGCGGGAGAGGACATTGATCATATTAAAACGGCTGATGTAGCTGTTTTTCAAATTAATCAAATCTTCCCGAAAGATGATGGATTTTCGGTTCTTATTGCCATAAACCAACGTAAAACTGCTTTTTGGCTCATAAGCGAGCAGGGTGCGGATAATGGAAATTAAGGGGGTAATACCGCTGCCTGCGGCAAAGCCGACATAATGTTTTTCATGAGCCTTGTCCAAAGGGGTGAAAAAATTCCCCATGGGCGTCATGACGTCAAGATTATCGCCTTTTTTGAGTTTTTCATTGGCAAAACTGGAAAAGAGACCGCCTTTAATCTTTTTAACCGCGACCCGAAGGTCATTATCAAAAAGGCCGCTGCAAATGGAATAAGACCGCCGCGTATCTTCGCCGTTAATGACGGTTTTCAAGGTCAAATACTGGCCTGCATTATATTTATATTCTTCAAGCAATGCGGGCGGCACATCAAAGGAGATGGACACCGTGTCATCGGTTTCCTGCCGAATATCTGAAATCGTTAACGAATGAAATACGGGCATTATTTTTTACCTTGAATTATTTATTTTAGATGCACTTGAAATAATCGAAAGGCTCCCTGCAGTCAAGGCAACGATATAATGCCTTGCAGGCTGTGGAGCCAAATTCACTGATTTGTTCACTATTATCAGATTTGCACCTTGGGCAGGAAATTTTTTTTTGCCCGCCGAATAATACGGCCTTATTCTGGGTTGTTTTTTCTGGCGGTGCAATACCGTAAGCTTCAAGCTTTTCCTTGCCCTGCTGCGTCATCCAGTCCGTGGTCCATGCCGGTGACAGTCTGGTGGTGACAATCGGATCCGGGTAGCCATGGTTTATCAGGGTTTCTTTGATTTGTTCTTCGAGCATATACATGGCAGGACAGCCGGAATAGGTCGGGGAAATGACAATTTCCAACTGTCCATTTTCTGTATCCTTCACATCGCGGGCGATGCCAAGGTCAACAATTGACAATACGGGAATTTCAGGATCCTTGATTTCTTCGAGGATGGCCCAAATCACAGCGGGGTCAAAGTTTTTCTGGATTGATATCACGGCTTTTACCACTCACATCCCGGATAACGGCGCTGCATATATTGCATATCGGTAATGATATAGCCGAAATGCTCCGTATGGCGGCCTTCTGATTTGCTGCCCGACTGCATCCAGTCATTTTCGGGAACAGACAGGGTTGCCTGATCCAGAATCTGACCGACTAATCTATCCCAATCCGCTTTCAAGGCGGTAACATCAACGGATATGCCGTCTTCGAGTAGCCGTTTTTCCGCATCGGTCATGGTGAATAATTCACCGGTATAGGCCCATAGGTCATCAATGGATTTCTGTGCGCGGCGGTGACTTTCTTCGGTTCCATCACCAAGGCGGATCAGCCATTCACTGCTAAAGCGCAGGTGATAGGTGACTTCCTTCAGGGATTTTGCCCCGATGGCCGCAAGCTCTGCATCTGTAGATTTTGCCAGCTTGGTATAAAACAACTTATTATAAGCGCTCATGAAGAACAGGCGGACAATGGTATCCCCCCAATCCCCATTTGGCACTTCGGCAAGAAGCGCATTGCGAAAATCCTGCTCGTCCCGAAGATAAGCAAAATCATCTTCTTTTTTACCTTCGTCGCCGGCCTTGCCAGCATAGCTGTATAATTCGCGGGCCTGACCGATCAGGTCAAGGGCGCAGTTCATCAAGGCCATTTCCAGTTCAATGGAAGGGGCCCGGAAACACCATTCGGACATACGGTGGCCGATGATCAATCCATTATCGCCAATCTGTGCGGCATATTGCACAAGATCATTTACTTTATTCAATTCGGTCATTTAATCGTCTCCTGTAATATTTTTTTCCTAAAGATGATAAGGAAAATTACATTTTGCCAGCACCCTTGGGGATGTCATAAAAAGTTGGATGGCGATATATTTTATCGTCTGCAGGCTCAAACAGGCTTTCTTTGTCTTCTGGTTTGGACGCCGTAATGGCGTTGGACGGCACAACCCAGATGCTGATGCCTTCGCTGCGGCGGGTATAGACGTCACGGGCTGATTCCAGCGCTATTTCTGCATCGCTGGCATGAACGCTGCCGCAATGTTTATGGTCTAATCCCGCTTTGCTGCGGATAAATACTTCCCAAAGGGGCCATTCTTTTTCGGTTATTTGTTCGGTTGTATGTTTGGGCATCTTGGAGATCCTTTTTTAAATTTTTCAAATATCTGGTCTGCTATTCAGGCGACGCGTTTCTTCTGTTGTTTTTCGGCATAGGCGGCGGCGGCTTCGCGTACCCAGGCGCCGTCTTCATGGGCTTTGATATGATTGGCCAAGCGTTGTTTGTTGCAGGGGCCGTTGCCGTTAATGACATTGCCGAATTCTTCCCAGTCTATGGCGCCGTAATCATAATGGCCGCGTTCTTCGTTCCATTTCAGGTCTGGATCAGGCAGGGTAATGCCCAGAAATTCAGCCTGCGGCACTGTGGCGTCGATAAATTCCTGCCGCAATTGGTCATTGGATTTTTTCTTGATTTTCCACTTCATGGATTGGGCGCTATGGGGCGAGTTGGCGTCATTTGGCCCAAACATCATAAGCGAAGGCCACCAGAAACGATTGACGGATTCCTGCAGCATTTCCTTTTGCTCTTTTGTTCCCTTGGAAAGAGTAAGAAGAAGTTCATAGCCTTGACGTTGGTGAAAGCTCTCTTCTTTGCAGATCCTGATCATGGCCCGTGAATAAGGCCCGTAAGAACCGCGGGACAAGGCCACCTGATTGGTGATGGCCGCGCCGTCAACCAACCAGCCAATCGTGCCCATATCAGCCCATGTGAGGGCCGGATAATTAAAGATGGATGAATATTTCGCTTTTCCGCTTTGAAGCTGTTCAATCATTTCGGCGCGGGAGGTGCCCAATGTTTCCGCTGCAGAATAAATATAAAGGCCATGTCCGCCTTCATCTTGAATCTTTGCAAGTAAAATAACTTTGCGGCGCAGGCTTGGGGCGCGGGTGAGCCAATTGCCTTCCGGCTGCATGCCGATCACTTCCGAATGGGCATGCTGTGACATCTGACGAACCAGCGTTTTCCGGTAGGCCGCAGGCATCCATTCCTGAGGTTCAATTTTAATATCATCGTCGATTTTCTGTTGGAAAATCTCTTCCAGCCTTGCTTGCTCCGCCGATGTCGGCTCAGCAATTTTAATGGGCTTCTGTATCGATGTGTCTCCGTACATTGGGGGCCTCTCTTAATGTTAAAAGGGAAAGTATTTCCCATATTGGTAACAAGATAAAACGGGTTGATATTTGTTTAACGTCTGTAATAAGTCGTAATATGTAACATAAAATTTTTAAAATCAAGAAAAAATGTATCACTTGGGCATATTATTTTTTTAAGGGCATTTGAACTATAAAAAAATTAAAGAATAATCACGTTTATTTTGCTTTTAAACCGCCGAAACGCAGGTGAAAATCCGCTGAGGCACCGGGCAGTTTTCCGTTCTCTGTTTCCATGGTTTGGCTGAGGCAATATTCTGATCTTTGCAGCAGGAGCTGATATATATCGCGGCATAATTCATAAGCTGCCGTGCCTTCCCAATGGTCTGGCATCAGCATGTCTGGCAGCCTTGGATCGCGGAGTAATATTTTTCGATATTCATGAACCATTAAAATTCGAATGAGCAGACATTCGTTGGCCGGCGGCGCATTCTGGCTCATGTTAAGTGAAGAAAGATATTGAAGAACAGGGCGGTATTTTTCCAGAAAAATCTGATATTTTTCACTCAATTCTGCCATATTCCAGCAGGTCTTGACCATCACATCCAAGGCTGTGGCTGCGCTTAAATCATGTGAGGCCTGATCAAGTATGATAACATCTTCTCTGATGCCAAGGGCCGTCAATGTTTGTTCCAGGGGCTGCATATCCGGCATGGGATGCGCCAGAATTCCTTTGTTGATTTTGCCAAAACCAAGCCAGCCTAATTCTTTAATCACAAGGTCTTTATTAATATTTTTATCGTCAGGAAGTATGACAATCGTCCAGCGTTTATGCCAATCGCTGCGTGGCCCGGCATAAATTTGTGGTGTGGCATTTTGAAACCGCTGACGCCCGGAATTGGTAAGGCTATAGTAGCTTTTTCGGCCTATCTGCCTGGGGCTGATCCAGTTATCCTTATTTAATCTGGAGACAGCGGTGCGGATATGGCGGCTATTTATGCCTAAGGGTTCCAGCAGATTTATTAGACTGCCCAGCCATACGCTGCCGCCCCTCAGGGCGATCAGATCGCCGTAAACCGTAATAATCAATGACCCCACCCTGAGGGGTTGTTGATTCTGAAAGTCTTCTATGAGTTTTTCGAGATGCTGCGCTATTGTCATATAATATCTGTTGTTTTTTTATAGTTAAATATATCCACCATTTTTGTATCATTTTGGGGGCTGATAAACAATTATTTATACTTTAGAGTTTTTGGAAGAAAAAGTTTTTTCAATTTTCAATCTCAGATTCTTTACTGCTTTTGGGGAGGAAGAATTGCGGGCAATGACAAGATAGGCCACAGGCACGATAAATAAAGTGAAGAAAGTCGCCATCGCCACGCCGGATATCACCACAATTCCCAAAACAAACCGTGTTTCAGAACCGGCCCCGCTGCTGAGCAGCAAAGCAACAGATCCCATCACAGTAGTGAAGGAGGTCATTATAATCGGCCGAAGTCTTTTGCGGGAAGCTTCCAGCAAAGCTTCGGTGAATTCAACACCCTGATCACGAAGCTGGTTGGCAAATTCAACAATTAAGATGCCATTTTTGGTTGCAAGCCCGACCAGCATAATCAGGCCGATCTGGCTGTAGATATTAATGGTCTGCCCGGTGAGATATAATCCAAGCAAAGCGCCGACCATGGCAAATGGTACCGTCAACAGAATGACAAAAGGATGGCGAAAACTTTCAAATTGTGCGGCTAATACCAGAAAAACGGTGACCAATGCCATGACAAATACCAAATAAATAGAATTGCCGGCTTCTTTGAAATCTCTGGATTCGCCTTTAAAATCGAAATTTGCGTGGCTTGGCAATATTTTCCGGCCCGTCTCCTGCAAAAATGTTAAAGCCTGCCCCAGACTATAGCCGTCTTTAAGGTTTGCGGTAAGCGTGATTGACCGCATGCGGTTGAATCTTTTTAAATCAGGGGGGCTTGCGGTTTCTTTCAGGCTCACCAGATTAGACAAGGGGATCAATAGGCCTGTCCGGTCGGACCGGACATAAATATTGGTTAAGTCATTTGGCGTTTGATTTTCTGCCTTGGTTCCCTCAAGTATGACCGGATATTCTTCTCCCCGTTGGATATAGGTTGTGACGTGGCGGCTGCCGAGCATGGTTTCAAGTGTCCGGCCGATGGTGGTCACGGATACGCCAAGGTCTGCGGCCCTTGTTGTATCAATATCCACGAGCAATTGAGGCTTGGTCGCCTCATAATCACTGTCAAGCCCGACGAGGCCCGGATATTGCCGGCCTTGCGCCATCATGACATCACGCCAACGGGATAACTCAGCATAATCCGTCCCTTGAAGAACAAATTGAACCGGGCTGCCGGTGCCGCCGGAAATGCCGCGCGGCATCATGACAAAGGCTCTCACATTAGGGTGTTTGGCGAGTTTGCGCGATAATTCAATGCGAATTTCCTGTGCGGACTGATCTCTCTTGCCCCAATCTTCCAGCTTGATAATACCGATGCCTGAATTAACGGAGGCGGCAACGCCGAAGCTGGGAATACGGGCGAGTACATTCTTGGCTTTGCCCTCAGAGATAAGGGACATCATGTCATCTTCCACATCATGCATGTGGCGTTTCATATTGTTGTAACTGGTGCCTTCCGGGCCCTTGACCATGACAAAGAATCTGCCCTGATCTTCCAGCGGCATGAATTCCGATGGCAGTGTTATGAAGAGAATATAGGAAATGCCCAATACCGGTATTAAGGTTGCGAGGACAAGGACAGGTCTTTTGAAAAGACGTTTCAAGAAGGTTATATAGGCCGTTTCGATAATTTTAAGGCGTTTCATGCCTTGATTATGGAATTTATTGCTGTCGCTTTCTTTGCGCAATATGCGGGAACATAACATCGGGGTCAGCGTCAGGGCAACTATAGAGGAAAATATCACGGCGGCGGCCATGGCCATGGCAAATTCTGTGAATAATCGCCCTGTTTGACCCTCAATGAAGATGATCGGCACAAAAACTGCCGTAAGAACAAGGGTTGTGGCAATCACGGCAAAGCCAACCTCCCTTGCGCCGTAATAAGCCGCGAGCAAAGGCGGCTCCCCCCGGTCAATGCGCCGATAGATATTTTCAAGAACCAATATGGCATCATCCACCACAAGCCCTATGGACAGGATGAGGGCCAGCAAGGTTAATAAATTGATGGAAAAGCCGAATAAATTCAGAAGAATGAAGGAGGCGACGATGGATACAGGCACGGTAATGGCCGGAATAAACATGGCGCGCGCGCTGCCTAAAAACAGATAAATCACCAACACCACGAGCAGCATGGCGATAGAGAAAGTCTTATATACCTCGTTGATTGACGCTTCAATGAAAATAGATTGATCCATCATGACCGCAAGGGAAGCCCCGGGCGGCAGGCTTTCATTTATTTTTGCCATTTCCTTTTTAACGGATCTGGCAACATCCAATGTATTGCCTTTGGATTGTTTGATGATGCCAAGCCCGACCATAAATTCACGGTTGCCGCGCATTTCACTGCGGTAATTTTCCGCGCCCAGCTCTACATTCGCAACATCGCCCAGCCGGATGAGATGCCCGTCGGCAGCCTGGCTGATGACCAATTGGGCAAAATCCTGCGGCGATTTATATTTGCGTTCAATTTTTACGGTGAATTCCCGTTCGGTGGATTCCACACGGCCCGCCGGCAGTTCTATATTCTCAGACCTTAAGGCCCGCTCCACATCATTTACGGTAATATTCCGCGCCGCCAGTTTTTGACGATCCAGCCAGACACGCATGGCATAGCTGCGGGTGTTGGTTTGAATGCGGGCGACACCATCTATGGATGAAAAGCGATCCACGATAAAACGTTTGGCAAAATCGCCCAGCTCCAGGGGGGACATTTGGTCTGATTTCAGCCTGATCCACATAATCGCCCGGTCATTGGTATCCGCCTTGGTGATTTCTGGCGGGTCGGCTTCTTCCGGCAGATTGTTCAAGAGGCGCGATACGCGCTGGCGAACATCATTGGCGGCATCGTCAATGTCACGATTAATCTTAAATTCAATAGTGATGCGGGACCGGCCATCCTGACTGGTTGAGGATATGGTTTTGATGCCCTCTATGCCGCTTATTCTGTCTTCGATCAGGCGGGTGACTTTGCTTTCTACGATATCTGCCGATGCGCCTCTGTAGGTGGTTGAAACCGACACGATGGGAGGATTGACATCAGGATATTGCCGAAGCGGCAGATCCATAAAGCTCATAACGCCAAAGACAACCAGTAAAAGACTGATGACGGTGGCGAATACCGGGCGGTCAACGGATATATCGGACAGGATCATTGGGAGGCCCCATCACGGGATATCTTTGGTGATATCGCTGAATTTATAATGGTAACCTTGCTGCCATCCTGAAGTTTAATGCCGCCTTCGATAACGACGCTTTGTCCAATGTTCAAACCGTCCAGAATTTCGACGGAACCAGGCCGGCGACTTCCGATGATAACAGGCTGTTGTTTTACAGAATTATCGTCCTGTATGAGGAAGACATATTTTTTTTCTGCAGAGGTGAGGAGGGCCTCTTCAGGAATCATAATGGACTGGCGTTTGTTTTTAATAAGCTTGACCCGCATGAGCATTCCGGGCCGAAGGCTCCTGTCATCATTGGCGATCATTGCGCGGACGCTAACGGCGCGTGATACGGGATCCACCCGGCTGCCTATATTGGTGACCGTGCCGATGAACTGCCGATCTGGATAGGCTTCGGTCAGGGCATTGATTGTTTGACCATTCTTCAAGGCCGCAAGGAAAGCTTCCGGCACCGTAAAATCCAGTTTTATTGTGGATAGGTCATCAAGCGTCGTAATCACCGTTCCCGGCGTGACCAAGGACCCGAGGCTGATCTGGCGGATGCCGAGCTGCCCATCGAAGGGGGCAATGATTTGACGATCACGGATGCGGGCCTCTGCCACTTGAATGTCGGCTTTGGCTTTTTCAAATAAGCTTTTCTGGTCATCCAGCCGGGCTGTGGGCAGGGTACGCGCCTTAACCAGCCCTTTGATGCGCTTAAGGTCTCTTTTTTGTTGTTCAAAATTTACTTTTGCGGAACGCAGGTTGGCGATTTCTTCGTCACTGACCAATTCAACAAGAATTTGACCTTTCTGGGCGGACATGCCATCCGTGAAATTTATTTTGGAAACCTTATCCGTGGTTGTTGCGGTGATATTTAAGGATTCGTTGGCTTTTGTCGTTCCCAAGGCTTCGATCGAATCTGTAAAGACATCTGAAATGACTGGCGCGACTTTAACCTGTATGACTCCTGGCCCCCCCCGGTTATTGCCTGAAGGTGTATTTTGTTGACCAATGTAATATACCGCGCCGCCAATAAGAAAAATCAGGATGGAAATTAGGATTTTTTTCATCATTTTTTACCTGCAAGACTGAAACCAGATCTAATATATTTTTTAAGCTGCAGTTAATCAATTGTTATATTTTTTGAATCCATATGATTTCCGGCTATGGCGGGCTGGGGCGCGCGTTTTCTGGCTTTGATTTTGGGGCCGGTGGCATAGATCTGTTTTTCTGCTTCGATGATTAAGGCCCCGGCAAGATTATGCCACCATCTTTGGCCGGTTCCCTCAAATGTGGTCATCAAGGATAACAATGAGCGGCTTTTAAAGGGTGGTAAATGTAAGGCTGATGTGGATTGGGTCGGGGTCAACATATTTTCGCTCAGAAGCTGCCTGAGCTGTAAAGCTGAAAAAGGCGCCCCGTAGCCAAAGGGCGTTCGGTCTGTGCGCGCCCAAAACCCAAGCCGGTTTGGCACAATAATAATAACGCGCCCCCCCGGGGCCAAGCTGCGCCATATTTCCCGCAGAAGATGGCGGCTGCTTTCGGTATGTTCCAAGGTGTGGATCACTAATATCCGGTCAATGGCCGCATCCATCAGCGGCAGATTGCCGTCATGGGCGATGGCGGTCAGGTTGCCTTTGTAACCATGAGGCCCGTCACTTTCTATATCATCGTTATGCCGGGGCCAGCGAATGACCCCTTGAAGGGCGGGCATGATGCTGATCACATGTTTGGCCCCATGTTTGGAACGGCTGCGGAATATGTCAAGATATGGCGCGCTATATCCAAGGCCTACGATATCCATACCGGTTATGTTGGGCCATAAAGCCGTGATCTGGCGCCCGATTAATCGCCGCGTAACCCGTCCAAGGGGCGTATCATAAAAAGCTTGCAGTTCACCAATATCCTGATACATAAAATCCGCTCTCATATAAAATATTAGGCATTTTCACAGGCCCAAATATAAGATATATGCTAGCGGATTTTTAGATGTTTTAAAAGATGATTGATGTTAAATCATATATTGTCCGCCGTTAATGGTCATGGTGGAACCCGTGACAAAGCTTGCCCCATCAGAAACCAGATAAACGACGGCATTGGCAATTTCCTCTGCCTCACCAAGGCGCCCAAGAGGTATGCCCTTAATGATTTTAGCCACAATTTCCTCTGGTACGGCCTTAACCATCTCTGTCGCGATATATCCCGGCGCGATGGCGTTTGCGGTAATATTGTAACGGGCGCCTTCCTGAGCCAGTGCCTTGACAAAGCCGATCGTGCCGGCTTTGGCAGCGGAATAGTTAATCTGCCCCATTTGGCCTTTCTGGCCATTGATGGAGCTGATGCAGACAATGCGGCCAAATTTATTTGACTTCATGTCGTCATAGACAGCCTTGCACATATTAAAGTTGGAACCAAGGTTGGTGTCCATGACCGCATCCCACATCTCCCTTGTCATTCGGCTCAAACTGGTGTCGCGGGTGATGCCGGCATTATTGATTAGAATGTTAACCGCGCCCAATTCCTCAACCACCTTGTCCACACCCTTGGCGCAGGCATCAAAATCACCCACATCCCATTTGTAAACCTGAATGGCTGTGGCCTCTTTAAATTCTGCCGCTGCGGCATCATTGCCGGCATAAGAGGCGGCAACCGTATAACCGGCATCTTTTAAGGCGATGGAAATGGCGGCGCCGATTCCGCGGGTTCCCCCAGTGACGAGTGCGACTTTAGACATAGTTTTTATACCCTTATCAGTTGATTATTGGATCTTGGCCATTATGGCCGTTCAACACACATGGCAACGCCCATACCGCCGCCAATACATAAAGTGGCAAGCCCTTTATGGGCATCCCGGCGTTTCATTTCGTGAAGCAAGGTGGTTAATACGCGCGCGCCGCTGGCCCCAACGGGGTGACCGATGGCAATAGCGCCGCCGTTAACATTCAGTTTGTCCGCTGGAATGGCAAGGTCCTGACCAACCGCGCAGGCCTGGGCGGCGAAAGCTTCGTTGGCTTCGATCAGATCCAGATCATCCATGGTCCATCCGGCTTTTTCAAGAGCTGCTTTGCTGGCAGGGACAGGCCCGATACCCATGATAGAAGGATCAACGCCGGCGGTGGCCCAGGATTTGATGATGGCGAGCGGATTGATGCCGCGTTTTTTGGCTTCTTCCACAGACATGAGCATGACGGCGGCGGCACCGTCATTAATGCCGCTGGAATTGGCTGCGGTTACAGTGCCGTCTTTCTTGAAAGCGGGCCGCATGGCAGATAATCCTTCTGCTGTCACGCCTTTGCGGATATATTCATCCTCTGATACTTCCACATCGCCTCTGCGGTTTTTAATGGTTACGGTTACAATTTCATCTTCAAATTTCCCGGCGGCCTGTGCCGCTTCGGCTTTATTTTGTGACGTTGCGGCGAATTGATCCTGATCCTCGCGGGAAATCTGCCATTGCTCGGCAATATTCTCTGCGGTAATGCCCATATGAGTTCCGCCGAACACATCCGTAAGGCCATCCCAAAGCATGGTATCTTTAAATTCAGCGGACCCCATTTTATAGCCGCCGCGAAGATAGGCTGAATGCTGGGACTGGCTCATGCTTTCCTGCCCGCCGGCGATGACAATATCCGCATCACCGCACAGAATGGCCTGATAGCCAAAGGCCACAGTCCGAAGGCCTGAGCCGCAGAGTTGATTAATACCAAGCGCTGTTGTTTCAACGGGAAGGCCGGCATTGATCGCCGCCTGACGTGCGGGATTCTGCCCCGCGCCGGCGGTTAATATCTGACCCAGAATTACCTCATCAATATCTTCGGGAGCGACGCCTGTTTCGGCGAGCAAAGCTTTAATCACAACCTCCCCCAGATAATGGGCAGGGACGCGGCTCAAGGCACCGTTAAAAGATCCAACAGGGGTACGCAGGGCGGCGATAATAGCAACTTCAGTCATGTTTTTTTCCTTAAATTTTTAGATGATCCATTCTTAAATTTGACCTATAGTACCGCACTGCACCATGAAATAGCAAATTAAACTTACCTGTCATTTTAAGACATTATTGTCTATGGGAGGATTATATAAAACGCAAGGCATTTTTTTGCAATAGTTACATTTAATACTAAATATTTGTAATATTATTTTAAATTACAGGCTATTTTATCCCATAAAATTACGTTGTTCTTTCCGCCGGCGATCATGGTGACATGGCCGCCTTTTGCGTTGGTATGGGTAAAATGCGGCAATTTTTCCTGCAAGGCCATCGCAGATGCAGCAGGAACGATACGATCGGCTTTCGGGGTGATGATATGGCCGGGCAGGATAATTTTTCCGGGGTCGATCACATGATCGCCGACCTGCCAGCCGTTATTTTGAGTCTGGTTTTTCTGATACCATTTGAACAAGCAATCATGGGCGACCTGCATTGCCAGCGGCGCGCCGTCATTTGCCCAATCCTCAATGGCAATAAAATGCCGCATATCTTCTGTTTTTGGCCCGGAAAATTTCCGAAATTTCCGATCTGACAATGTGGGGTCCAGACTGAAGAAAAACAGTTGCAGAATATCCATGGGGATGGCCCGTGCGCTTTGGCCGGAAACTATCGTCTTAAGGAAATAATCTAATAAATTTGACATATGCGCGGGCTGACCCGCATGAAAATCCCATGGCGTTGCGATAAGGGTCAGGCTTTTGATGACATTTTCAGATTGTAATATCTGGGCCGCTGCGAGGGATAGATTACCGCCCATACAATAGCCAACCAAGTGAATTTTTCTGGCAGGATGGCGCTGTCGTATCTTGTGGATTGCGGGGATCAGCCGGTGCAGGATATAATCTTCCAGCCCAAATGCCTTTTCCTCTGTTCCGGGATTGGTCCAATCTATGAGATAGGGATGGATATTGCGGGCGGCCAATCTGCGCATGAAACTATGATCTTCTGCGAGGTCGAGGATATAGGCCGGATTGACCAGTGACGGAACGACAAGGGCGATGGGGGCATCTTTTTTTACGGCTGGGCCATAGTCTCTGATTTCGGTGGTGCCAATTTTGTCAAATAACGCGGCGGGCGTGACCTTCCTTTGGAAGGGATGCTGTTGATAATCTGTGATTCCGGCCAGCGTACCCGCAAGTCTTGCCTGTGCCTTTTGCATGATGATGAGCTGTAATTCTTGCCGGTCATATCCGGCCATGTCTCTTCGCAGGTCATCAGCGGCTGATTTCAGATCGGGATGTATCTGCAAGCCGCCCAGATGAAATAAAGGAAAGGCCGCTGCTGCGCCAGCCCAGTTTTTCATTGCGCCAGACACATGCAAGCCCAGAGGTTTAGGCCCGTTTCTGATCTGCTTACAACCGTCATTGGTTTTTTCATCCGTCATGGAATGACTATAAGGCGCGACCCTTTAAAAATAAATCTAAATTTCCTTAACTTGTTTCCAGTTTAAAGCTGATTTTTTCTATAACATTGTGAACTTCTACGGCGACACCATCAATGATACGCGGTTTATATTTATATTTACTCACGGCCCGCATTGAGTTTTTGTTAAAACCAGCATTGGTGGATTCAACAATGACAATATTCTCAACCGCGCCCATTTTATTCACCGTGAATTGGACGATCACATAGCCTTCGATCCCCCTTGAGGCTTGCGTGCGCGGATAGGCGGGGGCAAATTTCCGCAAAGGCTGGATATCCCCATTGGAAAGACCGATCCTCGTTGGTTTAAATTTTGAGGTTGGTTTCGGGCCTGTGTAGGGATTTGGGTTTATGACATTTCTGGTCGTTTTCTCCTCATGGGGGCTTGGTATATTTATGGGCTCAATTGGATTGGTGATCCTATCGGGTATTTTAATTTTCTCGCGAATGTCTGTGGCCTCGCGAACCTTGCCAATTTCAAATGGCATATATTTTTTGACTTGCGGCTTTTCGGCCTTTCCCGGCGCAACAAGATAATTCATGCCTAAGAACAAAGAAAAGGTAATGGCAAAGGCCCCTGCAACTGATGCGGAATATCTTTTGAACATGATTGTCTCCTAAGATTACGATTTAAAAACGGTACTAGATTTCCTTATGGTGAAATTTTTGTGCCATGCAGATTTTCTGAAGTGGTTTTTATAAAATATGCGCTAAGAATGACGATCGCTGAATGACATGTCTGTCAATGATGATGTTTTTGAGCTGAAGTTTATCTGGCATGAAACACCACCCCTATGTGTAATGTGATAATATAACATAATATAATATATTTAAGAGATACTGTCAAACGATATGGAATTTTAAGAGGCGGGGCAAAGCCACAGGAATGATTGGGCAGTAAAGAGTGATAAGGCTGAAAAATTTATTAGGATGAATTTTCGTTAGATTATTTTTTATATGGATCGGTATATTGGGCGTTCTTTGCGGTCCATTTATCTGGGGTGTTTGGGTCACTGTTGTCAGGATTTCTGGCCCAGAGCCGGATGTTATTCTGCCATAAATCCAGATAGCGTTCGGCAATTGAATTCAGGTCTTTTTGAATTTTCGTTATTTTGTCAGGGGTATTTTTTTGCTTTGGCATGGGTTAAATATACCCTCAAATGTGAATAATTGCAGTAAATATTTCTTTTATCGCATTTATTTATTGTTGCGCAGCATTTCCTCTTGCGCTCTGCAGCATTTTATCGTGATATGTGGGGCTTGAAATGAATGGAAATTTAAAAGGTGAGCGGTATGGGAAAAAAGAATAGACAGGACGGCGAACAGATTATCATTAAAAAATATGCGAACAGGCGATTATATAATACTGATAGCAGCAGTTATGTCACCTTGGATGATCTGGCCGTGATGGTCAAAAACAATGATGATTTCATTGTCATAGACGCCAAAAGCGGGGATGACATCACCCATTCCGTATTAACGCAGATTATTTTTGAAGAAGAAAGCAAGGGTGAGACCCTGTTGCCGGTAAAATTTCTGCGGCAATTGATTGCTTTTTATGGTGATGGCATGCAAAAAGTTGTGCCGGACTATCTGGAAAGCAGTATGTCGGCTTTAACAGAAAATCAGGAAAAATTTCGCCGTTACTTTGAAGAAAATCTCGCAAAATCCGGCATCTCTATGGCACCCTTAAAGCCTTTCGAGGAAATGGCAAGGCAGAATATGGCAATTTTTGAACAGTCCATGTCGATGTTTTCACCCTTTGGCAGAGGCCGGGGCGATCAAGAGGCGGCAGCAGAGATAAAAGAACCAGATCAACAGACAGCACAGCATGAAAAAAATGTGAGCAATAGCTCAAATGCCGGGGTAGATAATGACCAATTGACTGATCTTCAGGCGCAATTGGCCGCAATGCAGGAACAAATTAACAAACTGCATAAGAAATAACCTCTATCCCTCAGGAGAAAAACTAAATGAGACTTTATACAGGAATTAAATATATGGGCATGTTTGCGGCGGCGGCATTATTATCAGCCTGTTCCGCAGAACAAGCCGAAGAGAAAAAAGCTGCCGAACCGCTTGCTTCTGGCGTGCTTACAGAAAATATGAATAAAGCCGTGAAGCCGGGCGATGATTTTTTTGCCTATGTCAACGGCGCATGGCTCGACCGTTTTGTCATTCCGGATGACAAGGCCAGCTTTGGCACGACATATATGCTGCATGAGCAATCCCAGGCCGCTGTGAAAGCCATTATTGAACAATCTGCTGCGGGGGATAATGCCCCGGGTTCTGATGAACAAAAAGTGGGGGATTTATATAATTCCTATCTGGATATGGACAGGCGTAATGCCCTTGGTACGACGCCCATAAGGGCCATTTTTGACGAGGTGGACGCCGTGGCGGATCATAAGGCGCTTTCGGCTTATTTTGCCAGATCAATGCGGTCAGGCTTTGGCGCACCCTTTGATTTTTATGTCAATGGGGATGCGGATGACCCGACGAAATATACCATATATAACTTTCAATCCGGGCTGGGATTGCCGGACCGTGACTATTACCTGAAAACCGATGAGAAATCGTTAAGCATCAGGACTGATTATCTAGCCCATATGGAGAAGATGCTGACCATGGCCGGTATGGAAAATGCTGCGCAGCAGGCTGCAGCAATTATGGCGTTGGAAACACGGATTGCCGCCGCTCATTGGAAGAAAGAAGACAATAGGGATACGGTTAAAACCTATAATATACGTGACCGCGCCGCATTGGCGCAAATGATGCCGGACTTTGACTGGGATGTATATTTCGCGGGCATTAAGGTGCCTGATACGACGGAAATGGTTATTTCTCAGCCCAGTTATTTTGAGGCCTTAAACGATATTATCACCAGCACAGACATCAATGCATGGAAATCCTTCTTTAAATGGAAGGCATTGGGCAGTATGGCGACATATTTAACCGCCGAACTGGATCAGCAAAATTTTGACTTTTATGCCAGAAACCTGCGGGGTGTGCCCAAACAACAGCCCCAGTGGAAACGGGCGGTCAGCACGGTTAATGGCAATCTGGGTGAAGTGATCGGCAAGGTTTATGTTGCGCAGCATTTTGTACCAGAAGCCAAAGAAAAAATGCTGGAACTGGTGGGCAATCTGTCAAAGGCCTATGAAGTCAGCATTAAAGATTTGGACTGGATGGGCGCGGAAACAAAGCTTAAGGCTCTTGAAAAACTGAGTAAATTCACCCCAAAAATTGGTTATCCGGATATTTGGAAAGATTATTCCGCATTGGATATCAAGGCTGATGATCTATTCGGTAATATTGTCCGATCCAATCAAACTGTTCATGACCGCGAAGTGGCGAAACTTGGCGGTTCTATTCAACGCCACGAATGGCATATGAGCCCGCAGACCGTGAATGCCTATTATAATCCGTCCCTGAATGAAATTGTTTTCCCTGCGGCCATATTGCAGCCGCCATTCTTTAATCTTGTGGCAGATGATGCCATAAATTATGGCGCCATTGGCGGCGTAATTGGTCATGAAATTGGTCACGGTTTTGATGATCAGGGCAGCAGTTTTGACGGTGACGGCGCGTTAAAAGACTGGTGGACGGCAGAGGATAAAGCGAAATTTAAGGAGCGCACCGGGGCACTTGTGGCGCAATATAACGGTTTTAAGGTTTTTGATGACCTTCATCTGAACGGCGCATATGGTCTGGGCGAGAATATTGGTGATCTGGGCGGATTAAGCATTGCTATTAAGGCTTACCGCCTTTCTCTTGGCGGCAAACCGGCCCCGGTCATTGATGGTTTTACGGCGCAGCAGCGCATTTTTATCGGTTGGGCGCAGGCCTTTATGGGTAAAATGCGTGAAGAGGCTATGCGCCAGAGGATTGCCACGGCCAAACATTCGCCGAATAAATTCAGGGTGAATGGCGTGGTGCGGAATATTCCGGAATTTTATGAAGCCTTTGATGTTAAGCCGGAAGATAAATTATATCTGGCACCAGAAGATCGCGTGAAAATCTGGTAGATATACACAGAAATAGGGAAAAGGCGGCTTTTAGGCCGCCTTTTTTATTTCCCCTTTTTTAGGGCGCGGATCAAGAATCTTGCGGGATGCAGGCTTTCATATACGGCTTGGGTTACTGGTAAGGCATCTCCGGAAATCAAGGCCGCCATTAAATCTCCAAGGAGAGGGGCGCTCATAAACCCCCGCGCGCCAAGGCCCGTCACGGCATAAAGATTTGGCACATAGGGCGCCGGGATGAAATTTTGATGCTTTGGCCCATGCTTTAACATTTTATAGGCGGCTTGATATTGCTCTTGATCTGCTATGGGGCCGCAGATTGGCATATGATCCGGGCTATAGGCCCGTATGGCACACCGCCCCCCGGTAATGTCTCGTTTGCTAATGCCGGGCCATAATATTTCCGCATTTCCAAGATTTTCCCGATGGTCATCCCCGCGCAGGGACATATCCGTGTCATTTCGGCTGAAACTGGCTCCGGTGACTATGGTCATCTGACCATTCATATCAAATGCCGGGGTGATATAAGATTTTCCGCATAAAGTCTTACGGGGCAGGTCATCGTTTTTTTCGGCATTCAGATACGTAATCTGGCCCCTGACCGGTTCAAGGGGCAGGTGATCTGTGGGTGAAAAACCGCGCGCTAGCGGCCCGCCGCACAGGACGATGGCATCTGCCGTGGCCCGTGGTTTATCACCCTCAAATAAATGCCATTTTTGGGTATGGGTAAAGCTGGTAATATTTACATTGTTTTTGATGCGGAGCTTTTGGCTGAGAATATCTCTGATTTTGGGTGGTGAAATAGTCCCTGGATCGGGAAAATAAAGGTTATCATCCGATGAATCATCGGTAAATTTTAACAACCCACGGGAGAGGAAAACCTGCCGGCCCAATGATGAATAAAAATCAAGCGCCCGAAACATGGTAGTATGGTAAAATTGGCCCTCAAGGCTTTCACGGCTTGTGAGGCTGGGGTCTAAAATTCCCGCAGGGTTGCCGGATGCCCGGTTCATGGGGACATGGTCATGCTCAAATATGGTGACGTGATAGCCATTTTCCTGTAAGGCCAGTCCGGCTGTCAGACCCGCTATGCCGCCGCCGATGACGGCAATTCTACTGCCTTTTTCCAAGGGGACAGGGCGATGAAACCAAGGCTTTGCAGGCGGTTGGTTATTTTGCCTTTGAGCAGTTATATTTGTCATTTTTCTTCTATTGAGTTAATTGTCATCTGCCTTTAGACTGTTCTAAATTAAAAGGAAAAACAATTGAAAAATTTTTTGTTTTACGTCTCTATATTGTTAAGTTTTTTGGCTGTCCTTGTTTCGCCATCTTATGCTCAGGATAAAGCTGCAGATAAAAATAAAATAATTGTGCCCTGCGCCCATCCCATGTTTCGGGCATTGGACTTTTGGGTTGGTGATTGGCAGGTCTATCATAAAGACAGCGGAAAACTTGCCGGTTTCGATCGGGTGGGACGTACTTTAAAAGGCTGCGCCATACAACAAAGCTGGATATCTCTGGATGATCATTTTTCATCACCCATGGTGCCGTTCCGCATGAATGGCAAAAGCCTGACGGCTTTTGATGGCCAGAATTGGACTCAGTTCTGGGTGGATAATCAGGCGGGCTCGCAAGTTATAAAAGGCAATTTTGAGGGGGATAAGCTTATTTTGACATCAGAAACACCCATCATGGGCCATATATATAAATTAACATGGCAACAGAAAAAAGACGGTACGGTTGAACATATTGCCCGGCGTCAAAAGCAGGGAGAAGACATATGGCAAACATTATTCGACTTTATTTACAGAAAAAACATAGCTCACTTTGTCAATCCAGAAGAAGAATAAAATTCATTCATCAGGCACCTTTAATTAATATAGAGATAATTTATTAAATGAAGACTTTTTTAAAATTAAATCTTCTTATAATCAGCAGTATATTTCTGGCGTCTTGCGGGTCTTCACCCGGGGGCGGAGGCGGAAACTCTGCGCCTCTTGCGCCGCCGCCAACGCCGCCGCCGGGGCCTGTGAATTATAATACAACTGAATATCGCAATAATTATGGTCTGGATCAAATAAATGCTATTGCAGCCTATGAAAATGAAGCTACGGGTGAGGGCATTACCGTTGCCGTTATCGATTCCGGTATTGATGTCGATAATTCGCAGATAGTCGCCAATATTCATCCTGACAGCACCAATATTGTCACAGGTCAGAAATCAGGCCTGAATGATATCGCTGGCCATGGTACGGGCGTCGCGGGTGTGATCGCGGCGGTTCGGAATCCTTCTAACACCACGAATGTGAATACGCATGGCGTCGCGTTTGATGCTCAGATCATGGCCATTAACGCGGCATCTGTGGGCAGTTGTGAAAGCGAGGATGGCTGTTCATTTTTTGATAGTGATATCGCCGCCGCCCTTGATTATGCCCGTGTTCGCGGCGTAAAAATTGTCAATATCAGTTTGGGCGGGGATGATTTTAATTCGCCAATTCTGGTGAATGCCTACAGAAGAGCCGTTGAGGCTGGCATGATTATGATTCTGGCTGCAGGTAACCGGGATGAAGCCGATACAGAGCTTGATATGGCGCAGCCAGAAAGATCGGGTGCTGTGGCTTGGGCGGATTGGGCCAATGGGCAGATTATTCTGGCCGGCGGCGTTGATGCAACATCCGCTTTTTGGGACGGCAGCCATCGGGCGGGAGAGATCGCAAAGAATGTATTTTTGGTTGCCGGCGCTGAGGATATTTTATCAATTGGTATTGATGAGAATGGCGACGAAGCTTTTTTCCTGTGGAGCGGCACGTCCTTTGCCGCGCCCCATATCTCTGGCGCGGCGGCGTTACTGATGCAGGCTTTTCCAAATTTAACAGGGAAACAGGTGGCCGATCTGCTATTCAGTACGGCGACGGATTTGGGGGCCGTGGGGCCTGACATAATCTTTGGCAGGGGGCTGATTAATATTGAGGCGGCATTCCAGCCTCAGGGGGCGTCTTCTATTGCCGTAAGGACCGCTGCTGGTGATACTCAGGTGGTTGCGCTGGAGAGCAGCGTTTTATTGGGCGGCAATGCTTTTGGCGGTTTCACCAGTTTTTCTGATGGCTTAAGCAACAGCATGATGCTTGACGGTCTTAACCGGTCATTTCGCGTGGATCTGGGGCAGCAGATTTTTGATCGGGGGCAGAATATTCAACTTGGCGGCCTTATAGAATCCAAAAGAGGCAGCCGAACGTCGTCATTACAATTTGATCAATCGACAGAGGTGAAATTCTCATGGCAGGAAGACTGGCGTTTTCAGGAAGTGGAAGAGCAATATTTCTCCCATCAAAATAACGTCCGTAACCGCTATTCTGGGCTTCGTATGAAGTTGACGATGGCAATGGGCAGCAATCAGAATATGACATTTTCTCAAGGGCTTTCCTTAAAAGAGGCTCTGGAGGATTATGATCAGAATGAATTCTTAAGTATCGGCAAAGAAGATTTCATGGCGTTGATTGGGCGGGATAAAAGCCAAAATGCCATATGGGGCCAGAAGCTGAATTCTAAAAGCAGATTGAATATTTTATTTGGCCGAAGTCAGCAGGAATGGCAAGAATATAATTTGAAATCAGATAGCTATGTCATGATGGCTCGGGTGGAACATCAATTGCTCCCTTCTGCCAATATTAGTATTGATCTGGGGCTGATGAATGAGAATGGCAGTGTTCTGGGCAGCTTGTCTGATGGGGCGATATCACTGGGAAAGGGCGCCTCTACCGCATTTATTAATGCCCGGTTTGATATGGCTTTTGCCAAAAACTTTAATTTTTTCACCAGAGCATCTTACGGCATGACCAATGTGAAGGCGGCAGATTTGAGCCTGGTTGAACAGATTGATAGTTTGACTTCCGGCAGCTTTTCCATTGGCATTACGGCAAACTCTCTGTTGCAAAAAGGCGACCGTTTGAGCTTGGCAGTCAGTCAGCCTCTAAGGGTTATGAGCGGTCAGGCAAACCTATCTTATGTGGCAAGCCGAAACTATCAAACGGATAGCCTGTCATTTATCAGCAATCAGGTATCATTATCGCCGTCAGGACGGGAAATTGATTTTGAGCTGGCTTACCGCATAGCGGACTTGTTTGGCGCGCAGGTAGATTTTAATATCCTGCATCAAATCAACCCAAATCATAACCGGGAAAACCCCGATAATACGGGTGTTTTAATCCGGTTTGGTTCTGTGTTTTAAATTATTTTTAATCTGGAAGGAGCATAGCGACTCAGCGACCAAGCGGGAGCGCAGCCTTTAGCGGCCGCTTGAGCGTAATCCAAAAAACAGGAACCCCGCGGCTTGGTAAAGGGGATGTCTAATGGTCATTTCGTTCGGCATGCGTGATAAGCCATTGTTCAAACTCATCTGCGGGAATTGGTTTGCTGAAATAATAACCTTGCAAGACATCGCAGCCTTTCTGACGCAAGATCTGGGCCTGTTCCATAGTTTCGACGCCTTCTGCGACAACCGTCAGACCAAGGCTGTGACCAAGGCGAATCACCGCATCCGTTATGGCCGCATCATCGTGATCTTCTGTAATATCGTTGATGAAGGATTGATCAATTTTAAGCTGGTGTACAGGAAAGCGTTTCAAATAAGCCAAAGAAGAGTAGCCCGTGCCGAAATCATCAATGGCAAGGGAAATCCCCATTTCTGCGAGAACTTCCAGCTTGCGCGCTACAGCTTTAGTATCTCCAATAACCATGCCTTCTGTAATTTCAAGCTCAATACCACTTGAATCAACCTGAGAGCTCGCAAGCGCATTTTTTACATTATCGACAAAATCTTTTGACTGGAACTGCCGCGCAGAAATATTCACACATACGCGAAAACGCGGCAAATCCATTTCTTGCCATATTTTGGCCTGCTGGCAAGCCATTTCCAGAATTTTTTGTCCTAAAGTCAGCATTAAGTCGGAATTCTCTGCAATAGGGATGAAGTCGAATGGCGGGATCATTCCCTTCTCTGGATGCTGCCAACGGACAAGGGCTTCTGCACCTGTAATACTGTCATCAATTGTACTCAGCATGGGCTGATAATGTAAAAGAAGTTCATCATTCTGGATGGCTTTTTCCAGGTCAACTTCAATTTGCTTTTCTTTTTTCGATTGGGCATCCATTTCCAGATTATATAAACGAAAATCATTCTTTCCGTTGTTTTTAGCCTCATAGAGCGCCACATCAGCCATTCTGAATAATTCTTCGGGGTTTTGGGAATCGTCAGGGAAAAAACTTATGCCTATGCTGGCGCCAATACAATGGGTGTTGCCATTGATCAAGATTGGTTTTCGTACGCTATCCAATACCCGTCGCGCGGCTTTAACGGTGTCGATTTCTTTTCTTATGTTGGTTGATATAATTGCGAATTCGTCACCGCCCAGCCGGGCAACGGTGTCAACTTCCCGCGCGCAGCCATCCAACCGGTCCGCGATAATACGCAATAATTTATCGCCAGTAGCATGACCATAAATATCGTTAACCGGTTTAAAGCCATCCAGATCAAGGAACATTACGGATAATTTATTATTGGTTCTCAGGGCCATACGCAAGGCCTCATCCAGCCGTTGCTGCAAAAGATTTCTATTGGCAAGCCCTGTTAAACTATCATGGAGCGCCATTCTGCGTATCAGAATTTCTGCTTCATGACGTTCAGTCACATCTGAAATAACAATGGTAAATTGTTTTTCTCCGCTGATATTCACTTCCCGTATATTCAGTTCAACGGGAAATGACGTCCCGCAATTTTTGAAGCCTGTACCATTGTGTCTTTTTAATTGTTCTTCTTCTTCGAGTGAGGTGATGAATGCTTCAAAATCTTTTTCGGAAATCACCCGCGCTGTTTTTAATATGAACAGCAGGTTTTTCCCGATCAATTCATGGGAAGTATAGCCGAACATATTTTTTACGGCATGATTACAGGTTAAGATGTTGCCCTTGGCATCCATCGTGATAAGAACATCGGAAATGGCATTTAAAATGGCCTCAATATGTTTTGCGGTATTTTCGGCAATTTCACGGGTAATCGCCAGGTCTTCGGCCATTTGAATGGCTTTGACCGCCTCTTGTTCCATGATTTCACGGTCAGAGCGCGCTTCTAAGATGGATGTTGAATCTGAACCGGAAATGTCATTATCGTGCGGCGGAGGCGTGGATTGAAGGTAATAATTTGGATTTGATCGTAATGAGATATCCGAGAAAGTTAATATCATGCCGGAATCGGGCATAACCTCCCCCTTGATATCAAGGGTTTTTTCCTGGCTTATGTGGTATTCATAACTGAAAGGAAATAATTCCTCGGACGTTTTTGCCTTTGAAAGTTCGCATAATATTTTAGCAGCGAAGTTGTTCCGTCCATCACTTTTCTGGTTGGACCAGTTGATATGGAGGATATCATTTAAATCTGTGGCTATGTCAAAGGATTCATTCTCAAGGCCGAGAAGAGTGAATAGTTTTTTATTCCATTGCTTTAAAATAAGCTGTTGATTAAACACAGCTACGCCGTGAGGCAAGCTATCCAGTATTTCTTGCAATTTACTATTCCCCGGAACTTTTTGATTCTGAATTACGCTAACTACTTTTCCATTCATCTCAGAAAACTCAATTTTATTTTACTAATTTTACGGATAGTGTAGCCTTTGTCCCTTAATAGGGCGTTAATATATGGAAGAAGTCTGAATCACTATTTATGAAAATATATAATTCAGTCTATTTTTTTGAGCATATATTTTGTTTTTTTCACGAAGGGCCAGAATGAAAAACGTTTTTTTTTCGGAGACGCTAGATGTGACGGGACATAAATGCCCGGTGCCGGTTTTGCGTGCTCGGCGCATACTTGAAGGGATGCCTAAGGGCGGGGTATTAAAGCTATTGGCAACGGATCCCATGACCTTGATTGATATCCCTCATTTTTGTCAGGAAAATAATTATGACATTCTAAAAATGGCCGAAGATGAATCAATCTTGTATTTTCTTATTAATAAAACTGGTGAATAGAGGAATATGGGACTATTTATAAAGAAAATTTATGAATGAGTATTTGAATATGAGTGAAACAATCGATGATGTGATCGAGACATTTGATTTTCTGGAAGATTGGGAAGACAGATATAAATATATCATAGAACTTGGCCGTGCGTTGCCGCCTTTTGATGAAAAAGATATGACCGAAGAAAATCGTGTTCATGGCTGTACAAGCCGCGTGTGGCTGATACATGAACTTGTGGACGGCAAGGTAATTTTTAAAGGGGAAAGTGATGCGCATATTGTACGGGGTTTGGTCAGCCTTATTTTAATGATTTTTTCCGGTAAAACGCCGGCAGAAATTTTAACTATTGACGCCAGAGACACGCTGGATAAATTGGGCCTAGAAAAACATCTTTCACCAATGCGGACCAATGGACTTTTTTCCATGGTGGCAAAAATAAAATCTATTGCGTCGGCCTATGCCGGAATTCCTGCGGCGGAGTGATCGCCTGAATGACCTGAACTACATCAGAAAGGAAATAACTTATTTCTTCCAACGATATTGAACTTAATGAATTGGTGTTTCTGATTCCCCATGCCCGGCGGCTTGGGCTGCGGCTTCTGGGGAAAGAGGGGGATAATCTTATGATTGAGATGCCGTTTAATCCCGAACTTGAGGTTACAGCAGGCGGTGGAATAATTGCAAATGGGGCCATCACGGCATTTTTGGATACGGCGCTTGGGGCGGCGGCTTATGATCAATTCGAAACCTATAAAAAGATTGTAACACTTGACCTGCGGGTTGATTATTTTGAAAAACCAGAGGCCTTTTCTTCGGTAATCGTAAAGACACGCTGCCTTAAAATAACAGAACAGGCCGTGTTCGTGCAAGGGGATGCCTTTAGCAAAGATGAAATCACGCCAATCGCGCATGCTGTTGCTGTATTTTCCTATGAGGCAATGACAACTTCTGTGGATGACACTTTAAAACGTCTGGATGGAATATCATCCGGGGATGCTGGGTAAATATTATGATACAGGATTTCCTGATAAAATTAAAAAAACGCGAAGAATTTGACCAAAGTCTGGATATCAGCCCCTATGCAAAAATGATGGGTTTCCGATTGACGCGCGCGCAGAGCGAATTAACCACGGTCATGAAATTTAACGCGGATCTGGTGGGCTCGCCTTTCCCCCCGGCCTTGCACGGCGGTACGATCGCGTCTTTATTGGAGATGGCGGCGCTAATGCAATTAATCTGGACGATTGATATGACCGACAACCGCCAGCCATTCCCCAAAACCATAGATATTACCATTGATTACTTAAGAAGCGGCAAGCCTGTTGATACCTACGCGCGGGCAAAGGTCTTTCGGCGAGGGCGGCGATTTGCGACCCTTCATTCCGAAGCATGGCAAATTGACCAGAAAAAGCCAATCGCGGCGGCAATGTTACATTTTCAAATGATAGATTAAGGCGATTTTTCTTTTAAATTTTCGCAAGGAGAAATTCTTGGTTCTTTGGGGGTCACCCATATAAAGTCAACCTTTATATCCAATTCTCCGGGGGAAGGTATTTTTGTCTCAGATTCTAAAAATAACAGACTGATGGACGGGGCTTGATCTTTAAGTTTTTCAAGGTAATAGGGGACGCCCAGATCTTTCATTATATGTTTTGACGATGAGATAAGGATGGCTTTTTGATCCGCTGCTCTTTCGTGAAATTTTATCAGTTCTTGTGCAAAAATACCAGTTTGCGCACGTTGGATCAGGGCGAGTTTTTCCAAATAATTCGGGGGCAGGATGCCGCAAAAATCTTTGGCGATCCCTTCGGTTATTTGTGCCGCCAGTTTTTCTGGTACGGGTTTGGATAATAAAGCCGCAAGATCTGGCTTTATGTCAGGGGGCAATCCCCCTAAAGCTTTCCGGTGGATCTGGCCAATTTCATAACGGGAAAGATTAAGGGCATGTAGCGGTAATTTATTGAGCATAGCCACATCAAAAACTGGTCTTGCTATGTCCCATGCGGCTTGACCGCTAACGGCCCAGTTCAACAGCATGTCAAGGCCGGTGGCGTCGAATTCAACGACTTTCTCCTGATGTCTTTTGGTAAATATTGCAAAGGCATTTTGCTTGTTTCGTTCCACATTACTGACAAAAATGCCGGGTCTGGCCTTGAGCAGCTGCCGGACAATATCTGCAGCATGGTTCTGATGGCGGGGATTATCCTGCCCTATGCCCAGCAGAATAGTTTGTGATTTATCGAGCTGTTTGAAAAGGTCTCTTTTTGTTATGAATTTTTTATGCGCAACATTCCAGATTCTGTCAAAAGAAATATCGTTCCTTGTTTCTGCAATTGCCAAAGCAGGAAGAGAAAAACTGAAGGATAAAAATAAAATGAATAGATAATGTTTCATACTATTGGTTTCGCAACATAAAAAAATATTATATAACGGTAAAAATTCTGGTTTTCACGCCATTCTTTGTCACTAATCGACTTTATACCCCCAACGAAGAAAGATAAATAGCATGACCGACATTAATCAGCAGATCATACTGAACAGCCGCCCCGATGGTTGGCCCGCGCCAGAAAATTTTAAACTTATCGAGGCGAAAATCCCCAAAATCGGTGACGGTGAAATATTGGTGCGAAATCTGTATATGTCGGTTGATCCCTATATGCGCGCGCGGATGAATGATGCCAAATCATATGTGCCGCCCTTTCAAATCGGTAAAGTTCTGGAAGCCGGTGTCGTGGGGGAGGTGGTGAAATCTCGAAATTCAAAATTTAAAGAAGGTGATGTGGTGGTCGGTATGCTCGGCTGGGAGAATTATTCCAAATCGGATGGGGCTGATTTGCTGACTGTGGAACGGGGGCCGGTGCCGCTGTCTTATTATTTGGGTATTTTGGGTATGCCGGGCATGACGGCCTATGCGGGTCTTGTGGATGTGGCGAACCTTCAAGAGGGCGAGACGGTTTTCGTTTCTGCGGCGTCCGGCGCGGTGGGCAGCGTGGTCGGACAGATTGCCAAGATCATGGGCTGCGAAGTCGTTGGCTGCGCGGGTTCTGATGACAAGGTGGATTTTCTGATCAATGAATTGGGCTTTGACCGGGCGTTTAATTATAAAACCTGTGGCTCTATTCCGAAAAAAATTGCCGAGTTATGCCCAAAGGGTATTGATGTTAATTTCGAAAATGTCGGCGGAAAAATCATGGAAGCGGCCTTATGGAATATGAATGATTTTGGCCGGATTGCGTTATGCGGGATGATTTCAAATTATAATGACACGGATATGGCGCCGGGGCCGCGCGGCATGGGCATTATCATTCAGAGACGCCTTAAAATTCAGGGGTTCATTGTCTTTGACAACCCAAAATTAAATATGGAATTTGTCCGCAAAGCCGCCGTTTGGCTTGAGGAAGGCAAATTAAAATACCGTGAAACTGTGACGGAAGGGCTTGAAAATGCCCCGTCAGCCTTCATCGGTATGCTTAAGGGCGAAAATTTCGGCAAGCAGATCGTCAAAATCGCCTAATTATCCTGATCGCTATATTCAAGAATATCCCCGGGTTGGCAGTCCAATATCCGGCATATTTTCTGTAGGGTATCAAAGCGCATACCCTTGACCTTTCCGGTTTTAAGCAGCGAGAGATTCTGTTCGCTGATGCCGATCTGAGCTGCCAGTTCTTTTGAGCGCATCTTACGTTTGGCCATGACCACATCAAGATTTACGATTATTGCCATGTTATTTCCATAAGCTTTGGGGTTTTTCCCGTAAAATTTGAATCATACGAATTGACTGTTCTCTTCGGATAATTTATGGGCCGCTTCCATGACATGGGCGATGATCACAAAAACAAAGCCAAGCAACATGGTGTGAATTTCTGTTGTACCTAGACTAATTTGTAACAAACGCTCCCCCTCAGCATGGTTCATGGAAAGGATCAGGCTATAAACCGCACCGAAAAATGGGGACAGACCGCCGCCAATGATGCTCATCCAGGCGAAGCGTTTAATATAGGTCGCATTTTCAGATAGAAATACTAATCCCGCCGCATAATTTTTAAATAATTGCCGCAGATTGAACAGGCCATACATCCAGATTGATAAAGGCAGCAAGGAAAATATAATGCCGAAAGCCTGAGTTTTTATATCAAAAGTCGAAGGATCATATTGATCATTGAAGAAAATGGGAAACCAATCAAGATTTAACCACATACTAAATGACACGATGGGTAAAATGAAGAGCAAACCATAACAGATATGGGCAAGAATTTTGCTTAGCATTTGGATTTTATTATTTGAAGTCATCCGAAACCTATTAATAATTTTTTGATTTTTTCATGTAAAACATTAATTTATTACTTAGTCAAGTGAATTTTAACCGTAGAAAGACATTGCTCTAAAGGGCTTGCACAAAGCATAGATGTAATTTCCGGGCGGTTTCATGCCAATCCAGATGACACATGTCTGATGAAATCCGGCTATGATCCCATGGGTGTTGCAAGGCGATTTTCAGCGCGTCCGTCAGGGCCTCTGCCGTGCGCTCGGCAATCAATAGGCCATTATCCTTTGTCACTACTTCTGCAATGCCGCCGACGTTGGTGGCAATGACAGGTGTTCCGCAGGCGAGACTTTCCAAAATGACATTGGGCATGCCCTCCATAGAAGACATGAGAATCGTGCATTTGGCTTTTCTATAGAAATTGGGTAATTCATCATGAGGGATATTGGGCAGAAAGGTCACTCTATCCGTCACTTTTAACTGCTGGGCCAGATTTTTTAAGCGGGCCTCAAGCGGACCCGAGCCGATGATGACGAGTTTCTCATCCGGTAATTTTGCCAGCGCGTGCAAAATATATTCATGCCCCTTTAACGGCACCAGGTTACCAATGCTCAAGAGATATTCGCCGGTTGTTACGGGCCGCTGATCCGCATTGAATATCGACCTGTCCACCCCGTTCATGATAACCGTGATTTTATCCTCTGGAATGCCATGCCCGATCAGGCGGCTTTTCAGAGCTGCGCTGACACAAATTATTTTACTGGCATAATTTAACGCCCGCAGAATTTCTTCTTTTTGCGCGGGCTGCGTCATCCAGAAATTCACATCACTGCCGCGCGCGGTCAATATTAAAGGCTTGTCATATTTTTGCGCGAGGTTATAGGCCGCAACGCCGTCCGGATACAGATAATGCCCATCAACCAGATCAAAGGTTTCCGGATCGGTATAGATTTTAGGTAATATTTTTTCTGCGGCAGAGGTCATGGCCCCTGCGGCATCAATAAGGCTTGTGCCGGGTATGGTCATATAGCGCGGATGATAGACGGCAACATTCTCTTGGGTTTCCACTTTTGGTACTTGACTATAGCGATGAAACTTACTGCCGGGGAAAAGGCCGAGCAGCGGAAAATATTGTACAGGGGCGATGACCTTGCGGGAGATATTCTCTATCTGGTCAAAATAGGTCATGCGGTTTTTAACAAAAATGCCGTGACGGGGGTCTATTTTGTTGGGATACAGCGATGTGAAAGTTAAAACCCGCAAGTATTTTCCTTAATGGTCAGAATCATGAGAATTCATTCTGCCGCGACAGAAATTGATCAAACATCATCAATGTCCAGAGCGCCGCACTATAGTCCCGCATCCCGCTTTGATGGTGATTAACGAGGTCATGCAAATAATCCGCATTAAAATAGCCACTATCCAGCATGCGTTCACTTAAGACGGCATCTCTGATATTTTGTTTTAACTCCCCCCGAAACCACTTGCCAAGAGGAACGCCAAAGCCCATTTTTGGCCGGTAAAGAATATCTTCGGGCAAACGGCCTTCCAGTGATTTTTTGAAGATATATTTTCCTTCACCGCCCTGAAGTTTAAAATCAGAAGGCAGGGTGGCAATCCATTCGACAAGCTTATGATCCAGAAGGGGGACGCGAACCTCTAATGAATGGGCCATGGACGCGCGATCTACCTTGGTCAGGATATCACCGACCAGATAGGTTTTCAGGTCAATATATTGCAGGATAGACAGTGGGTCATCGCTGCCGGAACTGGCCCCGTATTTGTTAAAAACCTCAAGCGTATTATATCCCTGAAGGTCATTTTTTAAGTCCCTGCTGAATAATTTATCACGCATGTCGCCTTTAAAAATAGAGACCCCGTGAAAATAGCTTTCCACATGATCACGGGCAAGGCCCTGAAAGGTTGTCTTGGCCCTGAATATGCGCGGTGCCCAGTCGGCCTTTGGATAGACTTTGCCCAATAGTCCAAAAAGCGGTTTTCTGATGGCGTCCGGTAATATGCCGCGAATTTTCTGTTCAAACATCTGTAATTGATAACGGCGGTATCCGGCCAAATTCTCGTCGCCGCCATCACCAGACAGGGCAACAATCACTTTCTCACGGGCCAATTCGCAGACGCGGTAGGTGGGCAGAGCCGAACTATCGGCATAAGGTTCATCATATATATCAATCAGTTTTTCCACCAGAGAATAATCTCCGGGGTCGACAATCCGTGACCAATGGTTGGTTTTATAACGTTCAGCGACCCTGTCGGCATAATCACTTTCATTAAAATTGGGGTCGGAAAAGCCGATTGAGCAGCTGTTGACAGGGTCATCACTGATATCTGCCATATCGGCAACAACGGCGCCGGAATCTACGCCGCCAGATAAAAATGCGCCAAGCGGAACGTCGGCGACCATGCGAATTTTTACCGCCTCGTGAATGCGTTCGCGTAATTCATTCTTGGCATCATCGAAGCTGCCTTGATAGCTGCCGGTGAATTGCACGTCCCAATATTGGTTTTTGGTTAAATTTCCGTTGTTCAAATCTATGATAATGCTGTGGCCCGGCTCCAGCTTAAAAACATTCTCATAAATCGTATTTGGTTCTGCCACATAGCCCAGCGCAAAATAGTCTTCCATGCTTTTCTTGCGCAAGTTTTTGACAAATTCCGGATGGCTCGCAAGAGCCTTTAATTCAGAAGCAAACAAGATGGTTCTTTCCCCGGAAGCTGCGTAAAATAATGGCTTGATCCCCAGCCTGTCACGGGTCATGAAGATTTTTTTATCGCGGTTGTCATAAATGACATAGGCGAACATGCCGCGAATGCGTTTGACACTGTCCGGCCCCCAGGCATGATAGGCATAAAGGATTACTTCCGTATCGCAGCGGGTTCTAAAGTGATAGCCTTTTGCCTCTAATTCGGCGCGGATTTCCATAAAATTATAGATTTCGCCATTGTAAGTGATGGTGACTTCATTATCGCTTGTGGTCATGGGCTGCTGACCGCTCTTTAAATCAATGATGGACAGCCTGCGATGGCCAAGCCCAACACCGTTTGTCACATATATTCCGGCCTCATCAGGGCCACGGTGGATGATGGCGTCGGTCATTTTTTTAAGGATGGCTTGATCAGGCTTTCTGTCAAGCGACGTTATAATACCGGCAATACCGCACATGGTTTCAGGATTTCCTCTTTACAGTCATTATTAATATTTCTTTTTAAGGACAATAATTTAAAAGACCTTTAATGTCAGGTGAAATAATTTTCTTCAGTCAAAACTGTGGTCAGGTCAAAAAAATGCCCCGGCAAAAAGCCAGGGCAGTTGGAAGATATCAGGGTTAAGGGCATTGGCCCGAACCGCCTAATAAGAAATTAAGGTAAATCACAGGCTGTTGCGTTTCCTGAGTAATATGGTCGCATAGAGTATCGCTGCGGCAATAGCAAGCCCGAACCAGAATTCCGGCTGAGCGGCGGACTGAATAATATCAAGTGGTGTGTGGGCGCCCAAACTGGTGAAATTTAGACCAAAGCCGTCATCGGTTCCAAAAATATGCGCCCCCGTCAGACGCATGCCGATGAAGCGCGCAAGATATTCCGATTGAAAAAACAAAGTTTCAAATAATATCACCAAGGCAACAGGAATGGTTGCGAGCAATAATGGTGTACGTTTTGCAATAACAGATACGAGCATAAACCAGGCGAAAATCGGCAAAGCCCAGAGGCCATATATAATCATATAGGTCATTTCGCTAAAGACCATTAGCGGAAAATTGGTGGAAGACCACAGAAGATCCCAGGCACTATATTCCGTGCCCAAGGTCGTAAAACTGCCCACGATCAACAGAAAGACTTGAAAAATAACAGTGAACCCGATGGCAACAAAAGGGATCACCAGCATCACGTTCAGTAATTTGGCAAGAACTGTTTGCAGGTCTGAGACGGGCATGGATTTCCAGAATAGAATGCTATTGTCTTTTCGTTCATCATATAACGCGCCAAGAGCCGTAAAGACCATGCAGAACCACGCGCCAATCATAATTGGTAACGTAGAAACCATCAGTATATGATTAATGTGGGCGCTAATATCCTGAGCTTTTTGAGCGGACATATTGGCAATCATTTCATTCAAGGTATAGGAGTGTCCATCTATATTAATGGATCGGCCCAACAACCCCATGCTGATTATGATCAGAACCATGGAGATGCCTGTAATCACCAGCGGCGTTGTAAATATGGCCCGGCGGTTTTCCCAATATTCTCTGAGCATCAGTGCTTTGAAGGGGTTATAGCCGTTTATTTTTATGATGGAGGCGAGCATTTTAATTCTCCGTTTTTTTATTATATGTGATTGTGATACACAATATGGATTACAGCAGACTGCAAAAATTAAATGAGCAAAGGGGGGGCGGCGGGCCAAATTCCAAAACTGATCTCTGCTGATTGGCATAGGACAGGTTAACAATTCCGGTGATCAAAAGGACGGACATAAATCCGGCAATGATCAGCGCCCTGATTTTAATATTCTTGCCGACATCCGAGCCGACAGTTTGGTTCATATTTTTGTTGCGCATTGTTATTTCCCCTCCATAAGAATGACGAATAAATCTGATAAATTTACGCGGCTAACATCACCTAATTTTTCAAGTTCCGCGCGGGATTTCCCATTAAATATAAAGGATGTGCGCCCCAGCATGGTTTGTTCGGAGGCCGGGGACAGGGCCCGCGCGGCCGCAATATTCTGCGCGGTTGGATTAAGCATCATCCAGTCTTCTGTAATCGCTTCCATATTTGCCTCGAGGGCGATTTCCCCTTCGCGGATAAAGATGACCTGAGAAAGGATATTTTCAATTTCATCCACCTGATGAGTTGTGATCAGGATCGTCCGGTCTTCGTCAAAGAAATCTTCGAGCAGTTGATGATAGAATTTCTTGCGATAGATAATATCAAGGCCGAGTGTCGGCTCATCAAGAACCAGAATTTTGGCATCAATGGACATGATCAAAGCCAGATGAACCTGAACGATCATACCTTTGGACAATTGGCGGATTTTTTTATCAAGGGGAACTGTTGTGCCAGCCAGAAAGGCCAGTGCCTTTTCCCGATTGAAGCTTTTATGTACGCCTTCGACAAAGTCAATAGCCTCGGAAACCTTGATCCATTTGGGCAGGGTTGCCACATCTGAGATAAAGCAGATTTGTTTCATCAGTTCGTCGCGCTGGCTATAGGGATCAAGCCCCAGAACATTCAAATCCCCATCATAAGCGCTCAGGCCCAGAATGCTGTTCAGCAGAGTTGTTTTACCGGCACCATTCGCCCCGATTATACCAACGATTTGTCCCTTTTGAATTGTCAGGTTAATATTTTTCAGAGCCTGAAATGATCCAAAGGACTTATTGAGGTTTTTGGCTGTTATTATATTTGTCATTGCTAAATCCTTACCCTAATTTGTACCGTTTTGTTCGGCAGATTTAATTAGTTTTTTGGCATCAAGGCCCAAAAGGGAAATCCGTTTGATGATTTCGGGCCATTCTTTGGTGAGAAATTTTTCCTGTTCCGTATTCAATAGTTTTTTTCTGGCACCTTCGAGTATAAACATTCCAAGACCTCTTCTTTTTTCTACCAGTCCTTCGTCTACAAGCTCGGCATAAGCTTTTGAGGCGGTAATAGGATTAATTTGATAATCTACGGCAACTTTTCTGACTGATGGGAGGGCCTCTCCCTCTTTTAAGGCTCCGTCAATTATCATGGCCAATATCCGCTCTTTTAACTGCAGATAGATTGGCTGGTCATTTTTCCACTGTGTTGTCACGGTAAATTCCTATCTTTAACTAAGCCGACCTTTAATAAGTTGGCACAATAACCGTTGTGGTGTTTAAGTGTTGTAGAATAATAGTACACCATGGCAATAATAGTCAACATCTATTTAAAATAATATTAAAAATTCTTTATTTTCAATATGTTGCGTTATTAATTGTGAGTTATAGATAATATTGAAACTAGATAAAATATAGAAAATGGAGAAAAATATCTGTTGTGATAGCCATTGTGAGTAATGAAATTTCAGGATATAGTGCCGCAAACAATAACCGCAAGCATTTCAAAAACAACATGTTCAAACAAACATACAGAAAAGTGATCATCATGAAAATGACCTATAAATCTGGCCGAGTGTATTATGTAAAAATGCTTTTTTTAGGGGTAGTAATGTCAATTTTTACACAGACTAATGCCGCACAGGCCAATGCCGAAGTACAAAAAAATGTCGATCTTATCGTTCAGGGCCGCTATGTGGTGACGATGGATGCTGAAAATCCGGTCATTGAGAATGGGGCTGTTGCGGTTAGGGACGGCGTGATTGTCGCCGTGGGCCGCGCCGATGATATCACTGCGCAATATACCGCGCCAAAAACCGTCACCGGAAAAGACCGCGTTCTACTGCCGGGGTTGATCAATGGCCATACCCATACGGCAATGGTCATGTTCCGCGGTATGGCGGATGATTTGGCCTTTATGACATGGTTAAAAGAATATATTTTCCCGATGGAGGGGCAGTTTGTTGACCCTGAATTCATTGAAACGGGTATGAATCTCGCCTGTCTGGAGATGATTCGTGGCGGAACGACATCATTTGTTGATATGTATTTCTATCCCGAAAAGGGGGCAGAAGTCATTGAATCCTGTGGCCTCAGGGCCATAATGGCCGCCCCCGCCATTGATTTTCCAAGCCCCGGCTTTAAAGGCTGGGATGATTCCCACGGGGCAGCGGTTTCATTTGTAAAGAATTATAAAAGCAAATCCGGCAGGGTGGTCGCGGGTTTTGGCCCCCATTCGCCCTATACGGTATCGCCGGAACATCTGGGCCAGGTATCTGAGACTGCCTTGGCCCTGAAGGCGCCCATCAGCATTCATTTGGCCGAAGACCGTGTGGAGCTTGCCCTGATTAAAGAACGCTATGACAGCACGCCCATTGTCCATGTGGAAGGCCTGGGACTATTTCGCAATAAAGTGATCGCGGCCCATGTGGTTCACCCCACAGTAGCAGAAATCAAGATTTTGGCCAAACAAAAAGTAGGGGTTATTCATAACCCCACCTCCAACATGAAAACGGCGGCAGGTGTCTCGCCGGTGCCGGAAATGTTAAAGCAGGGGGTGCGCATGGGCCTTGGCACGGACGGAGCGGCCTCAAATAATGATTTGAATATGTGGGAAGAAATTCGCCTGGCCGCCTTGCTGCATAAGGGCGTCAATTATGATCCGACGGTCATGTCTGCGCCCACCGTATTGCGCATGGCAACCATTGGCGGGGCTGAGGCTGTCGGGCTAGATCATCTGGTTGGGGATATTGTTGTTGGCAAGCGGGCAGACTTGATTCAGATGGATCTTACGGGGGCGCATATGACCCCGCTGTATGATGTGATTTCGCATCTTGTCTATGCGGTAAGCGGCAGTGATGTGGTGACCACCATCGTTGATGGCAATATCCTGATGGAAGATGGTAGATTTCTTACATTGGATGCCGAAAAAGTTCGGGCAAACGCCAATGAACTGGCCAGCCGTATTTCCCAAGCCTTGAAAGAGGCTGATAAATAGGATCACGTTAGTTTAAAGGCATGGGGCAGCAGTTCATCCATGGTGAATGTGCGGTGGCCGTCCACATGGACGGGGACTTCGGGGCCGAGGAATTCTGACATAACCTGCCGGCAGGCCCCGCAAGGCACCAGCGATTCTTTTGACAAGCCTGCCTCATTATGACCAATGGAAATGGCCAGGCCGATAACTTTGGCGGGGGAGGCGGTGCGGGCGGAAAATAACGCAACCCTTTCGGCGCAGCAGGTCAGGCCGTAACTGGCATTTTCAATATTGGTGCCTTTGAATATCTGACCATCATCCAGCAAAACCGCCGCGCCAACAGGGAAATTAGAATAGGGGGAATAGGTATTCTCCTTGGCTTCTCTCGCGGCTTTTATAAGTTTCTCTTCGGATGTCATGGCGTTTTGAATCATAGAGTGTCTGCTTTTGAAAAGGGATGAAATTTCTATTGCGCTATCTTGTCACAAATCTTTATTTACCGTATGGTAAAAATCATAAGAACTCAATATGAAAGACCAATTATATTTTAGGGAAATATATGGCAAAATTATATTTTTATTATTCATCAATGAATGCCGGAAAATCAACAACCCTGCTGCAGTCCAGTTTTAATTATCAGGAGCGCGGCATGGGAACCATGCTGTTTACGGCGGCTCTTGATGATCGCTATGGCAAGGGCGTGATTGCCTCCCGCATTGGATTGGAGGCAAAGGCCCATGTATTTGATGCTGCAACAGATATATATGATGAAGTTGCCAATGAGCTGAAAATTCGCAAAATAAATTGCGTGTTGATTGATGAGGCCCAGTTTCTCAATCGCGCTCAGGTTTTCCAATTGGCGGCCATTTGTGATCACATTGGCATTCCGGTGCTGACCTATGGTATCCGCACCGATTTTCAGGCTAATCTGTTTGAAGGCAGCATGCATCTTTTGGCTTTGGCCGATGAATTGAAAGAGCTGAAGACCATTTGCAAATGTGGCCGCAAGGCCTCAATGAATTTGCGTATGGATGAGACGGGAAAAGTCATTAAAGAGGGGGCGCAAACAGAAATTGGCGGCAATGACCGCTATGAAGTGCTGTGCCGAAAACATTTTATGGAATTGGTTTTTTAAAATACAGGAAGAAAAAATATGCGAAAATTTCTAAGTCTGCTCATGATTTTCAGCTTGATCGGGGTGCAAACAGCCGGGGCATATGGCAATAAGGGGCACCGTGTCGTGGCGGAAATCGCAGATCGGCATCTGACAGCGCAGGCGCGCAAAAGAATTCAGGAAATACTGGGGGACCAGTCTCTTGCCGAAGTCGCTTTCTGGGCCGATGAGATGAAATCAAATCCCGATAAATATTGGCGCGCGGCAAATGTCTTTCATTATATTAATGTCCCGCCCGGGGGAACTTTTGAAGGGTCTGTCCGAAATCCGAAAGGCGATATGTTAAGCGCCTATGAAGATTTTGAAGCAACCCTTAAGTCCAAAACATCCACCCGCGCTGAAAAAGAACATGCCCTTAAATTTTTGGTTCATATTGTCGGCGACATGCATCAGCCTATGCATTTTGGCCATCGCAAGGATCAGGGCGGCAATCGAACCAAAGTGATGTGGTTTGACGAGATCACCAACCTTCATGCCGTCTGGGACAGTAATCTGGTGGAGCAGGAAAATCTGTCCTTCACGGAAATGGCCAATTTTCTCGATAAAGCCAGCCCGGAAGAAATCATCGAATATCAAAAAGCCAAGCCCATTGACTGGGTTCATGAAGGGCTTGTCCTTCGCGATATGGCTTATGATATTGGAGACAGGAGCTTTTCCTGGGATTATATCTATAAAAACCGTCCGGTAATTCGCGAGCAGCTACGCAAAGGCGGCGTCAGGCTGGCCGGTGTTTTGAACGAAATATTCGCTGAATAAAATACTGGCGGGGCAAATCTAATAATGGCGAGATTTAGGCTCCGCCCCAAAGTCTTTCATCCAGGCGGGACATTTGGCCATTATTGATGATCAGGCCATATGCCCTGTCCTTGCTCAGCAGGGCCGGGGCATCAAGATCCACATAGGCGGCCTGAGTTGCCAGAACCATGGCAGGGGCCATGGACAGGGATGTGCCAACCATGCAGCCAACCATGACACCAAGCTTTGCCTTGCGGGCTTTGGCGGCCAGTTTTATGGCTTCGGTCAAGCCGCCGGTCTTGTCCAGTTTGATATTGACGATGTCATAAAGGCTGCGCAACCTTTTCACATCCTCCGACGTATGACAGGACTCGTCCGCGCCAAGGGGGATCGGGGATTGATAACCGCGCAATTCTTCATCATTCTGGGCAGGAAGAGGCTGTTCGATCATAACGACATTAAGTTTTGCAAGGGCAGGGGCGATATCTTTGAGCAGGGTAAAACACCAGCTTTCATTGGCATCAATCAATAATCTGGATTGGGGCGCATTGGCGTGAATTTCTTCGATTCTTTTCACAATATCCTGATCATTTAATTTAATCTTCAGCATGGGAAATTTATTGAGTTTTTTGGCGGCTTTGCCCATTTCTTCTGCCGTGCCGATACTTATGGTCTGCACCGTCTGGATGTTATCCGGATACAGAAAACCCAGAATTTCACTCACGCTTGTATTTTTTTCTTTAGCCTCAAGGTCCCACAAGGCGCAATCAAGGGCATTTCGCGCCGCGCCGGGCGGTAATAGATCATAGAGATCGTCTCGCCTGAACCTGCCGTGCAATTCAGGGCCGGCTGTTTTTAATTGTTCATATACACTGTCAATATTTTCACCATATCGCGGCGAAGGAACAGATTCTCCGCGCCCGGAATGTTTTTGGCTATCAAACCTGAGGTCAACGGTGATGATATCTGTTGCAACTCTTGAGCCACGGGCAATGATAAACGGCTCTTTAAGCGTCCATGTTTCCTTGGTGATATTTAACATTTCAAGACCCTTATAAATTATCCATTAGAGAAGCCGCGCCGGTTATGATCGGGTCAAAGCAGGGGACGGAAAATTCTTGCGCGAGCCGGGTCATTTCTGCCATGCCTTTTTCCTTGCCGATGGTGCGGCAATTCAGAGCAATTCCGGCCAGTTTAACCTTTGGGTTGGTCAGGCTGGCCACCTGAAGGTTGGCCTCGATAGCTTGCCGCAAGCTGGGGACTTTAAAGTCTGGCAGTCCCTTGATGGTTTCCCTGCCGGCCTCATGACACATGACAATCAGATCAGGCTGGGCGCCGTGAAGCAATCCGGTACTGACCCCGGCAAAAGAGGGATTATGCAGCGATCCCTGACCTTCGATAATGTCCCAATGGCTTTTCGTATTGTCAGGAGATATCATCTCTACCGCGCCAGAAATAAAATCTGCGACAACGGCGTCAATACATATGCCCGAGCCAGCGACCATGAGACCGGTTTGCCCCGTTGCCCTGAAATCAACATCATAGCCTTTTTTGATCATTTCTTTTTCAATGGCAAGAGAGGCATACATCTTGCCAACAGAGCAATCAGTCCCCACGGTCAATAATCTTTTTCCTGAACGCTTCTGACCGGTTCCGACGCGAAGCTGGCCATCATAATGGCGCACATCATATAATTTTCGGCCAAATTTTTCTGCTGCGGCCTGTATTTCGGGGATATCGGATAATTTATGATGCAGGCCGCTGACCACATCCAGCCCATTTTCCAGAGCTTCGAGAATATAGGGCAGCCAGCTTTCTGATATTATCCCGCCGCTGTTGGCCAAACCAAGAATAAAAGTTTGCGCGCCAGAGGCGACGGCGGCCTCTATGGATAATCGCTTTAATCCTAGCGTTAACGTGCATGACGGCCCGGCGACTTCCCCGATACAAACTTCCGGACGCCACTGGGCAAGACCGCGAGACATTTTAATCGCCAGCGGTGAGTTCTCACACCCAAGAAATAATAAATAGGGGGCTTTAAAATCCATCGCCGTCATGCTCATGCCAAATTTTCTTTCTATAAAATTTTAATCCATATTCTCATATGGAAAGCTTTTATAAAAATATTGCAAGCGATTTATACTGAAATGTCAATTTTGCTCTTTTCTATCTTTCTCTGAAAGATGTATTCAGGGCGTTATTGATGGGTTTGACCAGATATTGCAGAAGGGTTTTTTTGCCGGTTTGAATATCTGCCACAACTGTCATGCCAGATGTAATTCTGTTGGATTTGGGATCGGTTCCAATGAAATTTTGGGGCAGGCTGATGATGCCTTTAAAATAAGTTTCGCCCTTTTCATCCATGAATGACGAGGCTGATATGCGGGAAAGCGTGCTTGAAATGCTGCCATAGCGGGCAAAATTATAGGTATCAATTTTCACAAGCACCTCGGTCCCCACATTCACATGACCAATATCCCGGGGCGAGATTTTTACTTCGGCGATGAGGGTATCAGACATGGGAACAATCTTGGCCAGAACATCACCGGGGGGTATAATGCTTCCCGCCGTGCGATATTTCAGGCCTTTGATAATGCCAGATGCCGGGGCGCGGACGGACAGTCTTTTCACGCGGTCATTCAATTGGGTCAGCTGGGCAGAAACCTGCGCCCGTTCGCTGCTTAGATTATCCATCTGCATCAGACTTTCATTGCGGAATTTTTCATTTAATGCCACAAGGTTACCTTTGACCTGTGCGATGCTTGCGCGGACACTGACTTTGGTTAATTGGGTATTGTTAAGGTCGCCTTCCGCCTTATTGTGGGCGCGTTGTACCTCAAGAAGCTTTATTTTTGAGCCAAGACCTTTATCGGTTAATTCCTGACGCATAGCCATTTCTTCGGCAATGATGGCCAGCGTTCGGCTTTCTGTTGCCTCGCGCCGATCGAGGAGGACAAGCTCGTTCTCTTTTTCCTTTATTTGTGACAATATTACATTTTGTTGTGCCATTCGTGATTGATTTTGCGCCCTAAGGACATCACGTTGATCCTGTACTAACAGGGGGTAATCTTTTTCATAGAGGGAGAAATCCTGTCCAAACCCGTTTTTATCAATATTTGTATCATTTGCGGCAAAGGACTTTAGCCGTGCGATTTGTAAGGTCAGGGCGATATGCCGGGCTTTGAGCCGATTAAGGTCGGACAGGGCCGCCGATGGCGCCATGGTTAAAATTACCTGACCCTTTTCTACTTTCTGGCCTTCACTTATAAGGACTTCTGAAACGATGCCGCCTTCCAAATGCTGTACAGGTTTCAGGCTTGAGGAGGGACGAATTTCGCCGACGGCGATGCTGGTCTCATTTAATGTGGTAACAGAGGCCCAGATAATCATGCCGAAAATGAAAAGCGATATAACGCCAACTGTGGAAACAACAGCTCTGGGCGGGCCGGATTCTTCAAGCAGGATGGCGCGGGATAAAAACCGGGTATAGTAGGATACGGGTTTTTGTTTTTTCTGACTGGCAAGTTCCGTCGCTTTTTCCATGAATTTTTCAAGCTTATTGCCGCCCGCGGCCACAAGGGAAGGATTATCGCCAAGTGTTATTCTTGCGTTATTCCCCAGAGCCTTTTCTGGGGTATTTTCTTGCCTGTTCTCTTGCCTGTTCTCTTGGCTATCTTTATTTTTATTTGTCATTTTTATACTCTAAACTTCATCTATATTTTAACACTGAATACTTAAATAATTAATGCTGGGGAAAAATTTCTTCTGGTGGGCCAAATTTTTGCACCATGCCATTTTCTAAAACCAGAACTTTGTCGGCCATTTTAATATGGCTCGGGCGATGTGATACCATGAGGATAGTTGTGTCACCTTTTATGGCTTGAAGTGATTGCATAAATGCGGAATCACCATCAAAATCCAATGTCTTGGCCGGTTCATCAAGCAGTAAAATTGGGGCATTTTTCAGATAGGCCCGCGCCAAAGATATCCTCTGTAAGAAGCTCGACGGCATACTTTGGATGGATTGGTCCCCTATGCGGGTATTGAAACCATATTCAAGGGCGGCAATATCATCCATGACATTTGCCTTCTCGCAGGCTGTGATCATATCTTCATCAGTTGCCATCGGCTGGGCAAGCCTGATATTTTGCGCAATAGTTCCGTGGAAGAAATGTGATTGCTGCGGGACATAGGCGATTGACCTTCGTAACGTGATCGGGTTAATTTGCCTTATATCCATACCATCCAGTATGATCTGACCGGCTTGAGGCCGACTCATGGCCAACAGGAGTTTCAGCGCCGTTGACTTGCCAGAAGCATTATGGCCCATAATGGCTAACATTTCACCAGGGCTGACTTGAAAAGACACGCCGAGCAGGGCAGGTTCTGAATTTGGCCGGTACCTGAAGCTGACGCGGTCTACAATAATATTTCCGGTAAATTCCCGATTTGACAAGTTCGATGGACTGGGGTCTTCTTCTGATTTTATCTTCATCAAAAGATTTATTTGTTTTACGCTACTGATAATCTGTTCAAGCCGGGACAGGGTCAGGAATAAACTTTGCAGGGGGGACAGAACGCGCCATACCAGCGCCATACAGGCAATCAATGCGCCAATTGTCATATCGCCGTTCAATATTCTCAAAACGCCAAACCCAACTGTGGCAACCCCCGCCGCCATCATGATTGCCTGAGCCATGCTTTGCATCAGCAGTGATATCTGAGACGTGCGAAAATGAGTATAGGCGGCGTTCGCGGATAAATCACGAAAGCGATCAAGCCAGGATTGTTCCGAGGCCGTCTGTTTTATGGTGCGAAGATTGGACATGCTTTCAACGAGAAAACCGTGTTTTTCCGCCTTATGGCGGCTGGACTGGGCAACCGCCCGCTTCATCGAAGGCAATAAAATAAAGGCGACAAGCCCGAAAACCCCCATCATAACGATAGGAATATAGGCAATGGAGCCCCCTAATGCGGCGATGATCACAAGAAAAATTATCACAAAGGGTAATTCCAGAACAATATTAACCAATGTACCCGAGAATAATCCTTTAATCGTATCAAATTCCTTTAATCTGGATACTTGGGCCCCAATCGGTGATGATTCCGTCATTGATGGCGGTAAGGATAATAGTTTCTGAAAAGTTCTATTCGTTATAATATTTTCCACACGTGCGCCGAGATAGGCGACAAATTTTGAACGAACAATGCGTAGTAAAATTTCGCATAAGATGGCGAAAGCGATCCCTGCGGTAAGGTAGGCCAGCGTGTCAGCGGACTTTGAGGGGATAACCTTATCATAAATTGCCATGATAAACAGGGGAACGAGAAGCGCAAAAATATTGAGCAGTAACGTCATAAAGAAAAGTTGTTTAATAGTGCTCTTAAAACGTAAAGCCAGACTTCCTACCCAGTTTTCAACGGGTTTTTCCACCTTTTTTTTATTGGTGTGGGTCGTATATTCTGAAGAAATGAAATAGGCCGTTCCGGTTACAGAAGTATCCTCAAGAATTTTTTCAGTACGGCCAACGCTGTCAAATATGCGTATGCCCTCGGCTTCCCTTGAGAGAATTACCATGGGTTGATCGTCGTTTGCGGCAAAAATACAAGGAAAAAGCCGTTCATCAATTTGTGAAACACAAGCCGCTGAACGAACCGTTCTGTAATGTAGGTGGGCGAGTGTGTTTCTAAATTCTGTTATGTCAAGGCTGTCTGCGAAATGCGGGAGCGCTTCGAATAATCCACGTATATTTCCGCGCCAGCCAAGCGCAGTCAGTAACGGAATAAGGCATGCCGCAAATGGCGATTTCGCATTAAAAGAGCCAATTTTCCCCGTCTTTAACGCGTCCGTTAATAGAGAGCCGTTCGAGGCGGAAAGCTTGACACCCTCCTGCACGCGGCTTTCAAGGTCGTCAATCAGCGCGCGCGCGGGACCTTTTTGCGCGGTATTATTACGCTCAGTATTTTGTCCGGAATTTTGCATGATTATTTTTCCCCCCCGTCTTTTCTTGCGGGTTGGGAGGGGGACTTTATCTTACTTTGTTGAGATGGCTGCTCAATAAGCTGGCCGCCTTTCAAATCATATATTCGATCAGCCAGACGAAGTAATGAGGGCCGATAGCTTACCAAAACGATTGTCGCCGTCCCTTTTAATTGTTCGATCAGTTTTTGTAAGTCATCGTCAGATTGTGAATCCAGACCTGAATTGGCTTCGTCAAACAAAATAACGTCCGGTTTGCAGGCAAGTGACCGGGCTATGGTTATTCTTTGGGCAATTCCGGTTGGAATTTCACCCTGTGCGCCATCGCCGATTATGGTGTCATAACCGTCGGGCATACGGGCCAGAATTCTATTCAGTTCGAGCTTCTCTGCAATTTCCAATGCGGCATCAACATATTCGTCGCCGCGAAACATGGTCAGATTATCCAAAATTGTGCCGCTAAACATAACGGGACTTTGAGGCAGATAGGCCACGCGTGAACGCAAGCTGTCCGTAGAAAATGCGGTCGGCGGCAGGTCATTTAACAGTATTTCGCCGGATGTGGGTTTCAGCCCCCCCATAAGCGCCCATAAAAAAGTTGATTTCCCCGATCCATTACCGCCGCGAATGCCAATGGTATCACCATGATTTAACTTTAAGCTGATATCGCTTAAAATTTCTTTGCCATTTTCGTTATATTTGAAAGTGAAATTTTTCATCTCAATGGTTTTGACGGTTTTTACCTCCATGGTGTCTTTTGAGCGCTCAACGGGTGTATCATTGATGTGGCGTAATTTTTCTTTGGCAATCTGAATATGCTGAAATCTTGTCCATATACCAAGCGCTCTTAGCAAAGGTTGAACTGTCCGGCCGGCGAGCAGAGTGCTGGCGGCAAGCGCCCCCATCGTAATTTCATTATTGATGACCAGAATGCTGCCGATACTCGCGACGGCAACCATTGTGATTTGTGAAAAAATGCTGCCAACGCCTTGAGACAGGCCATTTAGAAAAATTGTTTCGTGTGATACTTTGGAGCAATTTTCCATGAGCTTCTCATATCGACGCCCCATAAGATTTTCCATGGCCATGCTCTTAATAGAATGTATGCCGGACAAGGCCTCGATAATAAAACTATATCTGCGATCTTCCCACAGTGTGTCATTTTTCAGGGTATCTTTCAGGCGCACGCCAAGAATGAAAGCGACGATGCCCAATATAATCAGCAGAATGACCGGAATAACAAGAAGCGCGCCGCCAATATATCCCAATAGGCCCAGAAATAAAAATACGAATGGCAGGTCAACCAAGGCCAGTCCAGCCTGACTGGAATAGAAATCCCTCACGGCATCAATTGAAGACATGCGATCCAGATGAACCCCCGGCGCGACCTTCTCTAATGCCTGTAAATCTGCGCGCAATAATTTTTCTACGGCATTACAGCTCATTTCATGTTCATATTTGGCCCCAACCCATCCAGACAGATAAGACCGCGCGGTTCGCAGAAAAACATCAATGATGAGCACAATCACCAAGCCGATGACCAGTAGAGACAAAGTCTGAAGAGCAACGTTAGGAATAATTCTGTCGTATACCTGTAATAAAACCATTGGTAATGCCAAGGATAAAACATTTATGAATAATGAGGAAATCAGGATGTCAGGCCTCATTATAGGCGTTAGAACAAGTGCGGAGTTTTGGGAGTCTTTTGATGAAGAATCCTGATCTGAACTTTGGCCCGAAAATACACTGGATGAAGTCATAATATCGCTTTAAATCTTTTTTTATTTAATTTTGTTTATTTGGTTGTCTTATGAAAATATTTACCTAAATTATCATCTCATACCTCTGATACGATGTTTGGGTTGAATAATGGTTAATTTTAAGCTCTGAAATGCGCATAGTTCAAATTTTATGAAAATAAAATGTGATTTTTATGATATAACTATCTGAAATTTATATATTTTATGTATATTCCTATATAAAAAGTTAATCTTGGTTAACCATATGCCGCAAGAGTTTATTTATTATTTCCTGTTAGAATTTTAATTAAGTTTGGTCTGCAATATTATTTTGCAAGGCCGTTTAGTTAGGCTTTTTTATTTTTTTGACCGGAGAATGCGATCATGGCTGATAAAAATCAGAATAATGCAACGGAGAATGATTCTGATATAGAGGTGGACCCAATTACACAGGGTGCGGATCGCGTTCAAAAGCAACAAGAAGACGAAGGTCGCCTTGATATTGTTGGCGAGGACGATACGCAGGATACGCAAACCCGGTCAAATATCCACCTTGGCGGTCGGTCGGATGAAGGCGAAGGCTCAAATGAGGAGGAAGGGGCCGCCTTCCCAACAGCTTCCCTGAACAATATAGAAGGCTCAGGTTCCCCGGTGCAGGATAGCATCGATAGTGCCGAAGCGAAATTATCAGGCTTTTTAAGCGAAGAGGAAGCTTCAGATGATGATATATCTGCTCGTGATAATGCCTCTCGTGATAATGATAGTAAAAGTTCAGGCACCTCAACATCTGCTCTTGAATTTGAAGCGGTCGCGCAAGCTGGTCCCCTGAATGAAATAGGGGTTCCTGAAAATGGTGAAGGCGGCCAAACTACGCAAAGTCTTTCACCTGAAGAAAATCAGGTGCAACCACAGATATTAAATGATGAAAATTCTGTAACGGATGAGGTCAATGTAAACCCCGTTGCCGTTGATGATGTCGGTACGGTGGACGAAAATGAAACTTTGACGTTGAACGTGTTGTCCAATGATACAGACGCTGATAATGACAACTTTTTTATTACAGATGTCAGCATAGAAGATGGTCTTGGTGCTGCGGCGCATGATGGTAGGAATATCACGTTTAACCCCGGAAGTGCGTATGATTATCTGGCCGAGGGTGAGACGGCGAACGTTGAAATCAGTTATGAGATCAGTGACGGCCAGGGCGGGACGGACACGGCAACGGCAACAGTGACGGTGACCGGCAGCAACGACGGGCCTGTTGCGGCTGCGGATAGTTTTACGGGGACGGAAGACAGCGTGATCACGGGCAATGTCCTGAGTAATGACAGTGATGTTGACGGGGACAGCTTATCTGTTGTTGCGGAGACGATCACAACGGCGCAGGGCGGCACGGTTGATATTAATGCGGACGGAACATTCAGCTATAATCCGGCGGCGGATTTTAACGGGACGGACAGTTTTTCTTATACGTTAAGTGATGGCACACTTGTGGATACGGGGTCTGTGAGTCTTGAGGTTTCTGCGGTGAACGATGGCCCTGTTGCGGGCGCGGTTGATCTTGGGGCGACGGCAGAAGATACGAGCGTGACTTTCAGCGCGGCGGATTTACTGGCCAACAGTTCGGATGTTGACGGCGACAGTTTGAGCGTGACGGCGGTGAGTGTTGCGCCGGAGTTTGGCACAGTGTCGGATAATGGCGACGGAAGCTACAGCTTTACCCCGGCTGAAAACTATAACGGCGATGATGTGGCCTTAAGCTTTGAGGTCAGTGACGGCACAAGCACAGCGTCTGCCACGGCCTCTATTGATGTGACGGCGGTTGCGGATGCGCCAATATTGACAGTTGGGGATAGCGGCGGAATTCCGGTTACTCTGAAAATATCCGGGGATCATTATGACCCGAATAATGTTGAGGATGTGGGGGCCGGCTCGCCGCAGTTTCAGGTTTTTGTTAACGGGGAGGCTGTGCTTGTCGATGGAGAAAGCACATTCACCGTTGATGCGGAGCGGGGTGACTGGGAGCTTTTCCGGTTTGAGGTAGAGCCGGGTACGGATATTAACAGTGTTGAAGTCAAATTTGTCAATGATGCCTGGGATGGAAAAAACGATAGTGATGGGGATGGTATTATCGGAGAAGACCGTAACCTGATCGTCGATAAAATCAATATTGGCGGCGAAGCGGATCAGAATGGTGATTTTGTTGGGGGATACACGCTTGAAGCCGAAGATGCCTATTATGACAAAACCGGCACGGATGGCAGTGAAACAATGTTTTGGACGGGGACGATGTCCTTTGATACGAGTGATATTGATATGGGGCCTGTGGCGTCTGGCAGCGAAGATACGGCAATTGCCCTGAATATCAATGCAGAGTTGAGCGATGCGTCTGAATCCCTGAGTATTACTATTTCCGGTGTGCCAGACGGCGCGGTGCTTTCAGCGGGAGAGAATAATGGTGACGGGAGCTGGAGCCTGACGCCGGATCAACTGGATGGCCTTAACATCACACCGCCTGAAAATTATGCGGGTAGTTTTGACCTGACAGTAAGCGCCACATCCACAGACGGCGGGGATAGCGCCGCGACGAGCACCACATTGAGTGTGAGCGTCAGTGCGGTGAACGATGGCCCTGCTGCGGGCGCGGTTGATCTTGGGGCGACGGCAGAAGATACGAGCGTGACTTTCAGCGCGGCGGATTTACTGGCCAACAGTTCGGATGTTGACGGCGACAGTTTGAGCGTGACAGCGGTGAGTGTTGCGCCGGAGTTTGGCACAGTGTCGGATAATGGCGACGGAAGCTACAGCTTTACCCCGGCTGAAAACTATAACGGCGATGATGTGACGTTAAGCTTTGAGGTCTCGGACGGCACAAGCACAGCGTCTGCCACGGCAAGCCTTGATGTGACGGCGGTCAATGACGGTCCTGTAGCGGTTGCGGACGGCCCAACACCTGATATTACGGAGGTTCTCACAGGAAAGAATGGTCTATATGATATCTCTGCCGGTGGTGAGGTTACAATAGATGCCAATTATATATCCTCAGATGCAGGCTTTAATAATTCACATGGTTATTATATTGCCGACAGTGATGGAAATCCAATTGGCGGGGCAATAATACAGGATAATGTAAAGGACTTTGGCGCGGAAACCATAACTATCAATACTGACGACTATCCAGACGGTGTTACATTAGGCTTTTTTATGATCCCAAATGGAGATAATAATAATATTACATTGGCAGATGGCGATCAGGTAACATTTCAGGAAATAGATGGTAATTGGACTGCCATGTCTGACGGAGTTCCTCTGTCCGGAACCTATGTGTCGGCACTTTTCAGTGACCCATTGTTAAATCCAGGTGGTGTTGATCAATTAATAGATTCAGCCGGCCCCGGAAATCAGAATTGGGAAGATACCCCTGACGGAGGGGATCTGGCATATGATGATATCAATATGGATGTCACGGTAAGTCTCACAAGCAATTCGGCAGGGGGCTCCGACAATTTCACGGGGACGGAAGACGGCGCGATTACGGGCAATGTGCTTGGTAATGACACGGATGTTGACGGAGATACATTGTCTGTTGTGGCCGAGACGATCAAAACGGCGAACGGCGGCACGGTTGATATCGCGGCGGACGGGACGTTCAGCTATAATCCGGCGGCGGATTTTAACGGTACGGACAGTTTTTCTTACACGTTAAGTGATGGCACACTTGTGGATACGGGGTCTGTGAGTCTTGAGGTTTCTGCGGTGAATGACGGGCCGGCGGCACCAATAGACAACAACAATACTGGAAATACTGTGGTAGAAGGTGCTGCTGCAGGAACGGCTGTTGGTATTACGGCCCTATCATCAGATATTGACGGTGATTCTGTCACATATAGTCTGCTTGATGATGCCGGGGGTTTGTTCGCTATTGATGGTGTTACGGGTGTTGTAACGGTTGCAGATGGGGCGGTGGTTGATCATGAAACTGCTGCAAACCACAACATCATTATTCAGGCTTCAGACGGTACGGATACATCAACCCAGACTTTTACGATTGATGTGATCGACGCAATGGATGCCGTTGGGACGGCGGGTAATGATTTTATCGTTGGCGGCGATGGTGACGACGAGCTTGCGGGTGGCCTTGGCGCGGATTTGATTGAGGGGGGTCTGGGCAATGACACACTAAATTATAATGCAGATGACACATGGTCCGGAAAATATGCCGCCCTTAATGTGGAGACGGGTGAAAGGGTGTCGTTACGCGATGACAATCGTTCGAGCGATGTTTTTGATGGTGGTGAGGGCTATGACACGCTTCAGGGTACTGATGGAAATGATGCGTTGTTTCTTGATGACAGCTATAGCGGTTTTGTCGATGGTGCCCAGGCCCGAATACAGAACATTGAAGAGATTGATATGGGGGCCGGTGATGATATTGTTGATATGACCTCCAATAGCTATACTTATGATCAGGGCGTTATTGTAAAGGGCGGGGAAGGAAATGATACGCTCTGGACTTCAACCGGTGATGACACATTAATTGGCGGCACCGGAAATGATTCGATGTTTGGGGGGGAAGGCAGCGACATATTCGTTTTTGGCGCCGATGAGGGAAATGACACCGTTGATGGCGGCTCAGGCTGGACGGATACCATTCAGCTAAATGATATGGGGGATGATGCTCAAGCGGGCTGGACGTTAACGTTGGATAAGGGATCAACGATTTCTTCTACGGATGAAGATGCAAACGAGATGTTGCTTTCAGATGATGCATCTGGAACGATTACTTTTGATGATGGCAATATTGTTGAATTTGAAGGAATAGAAAAGATTGTTTGGTAACGCCTCAAAAATAGATAGTTTTTTGTTGTTTTAAATAAAAATCGATGTTTTTGACTTTAATGTTATCTGTGTTAACATCCGTTAATTTTATTAATTAAAGAGCATCTTTTGTGTCGAATAATCCTTCAAATAATCCTGTAGTATCATATGGGAATTTTGTTGTCCGGCGGCCATGGCTGGTGTTGTTTCTTTCTCTGACCGTGGTTTTGCTGTCAGCATATGGCGCGAAAAATATTTATTTCTCCAGTGATTACAGGGCGTTTTTTGGTCCTGATAACCCGCAGCTTGCGGCGCAGGATGAATTGGAAAATACCTATACCAAGATGGATATGGTTTCTGTCATCCTGAAACCATTAAATGGGGATATCTATAACAAAGAATTTCTTGGATTGTTATATAGTCTTACGGAAAAATCATGGCAGGTGCCTTATGCGATCCGCGTGGATTCTTTATCCAATTACCAACATACAAGGTCTGAAGAAGATGACATGATCGTCGAAGATCTTGTGGAGGATCCGGAAAGTCTGGACCAACAGCAGCTCGACCTTATTCGCAAAGTGTCATTATCGGAACCCGCATTGATTAATCGGCTTGTTTCAGCAGATGGCAGAACGACGCAGATTATCATTACGATTGAGACGCCAAACAGCCATAAAAGCACATTAAATAAAATCGTCTCGCATGTTCGGGCAATAGCAGAGGATGCGCGGGTAAAAAATCCGGATATCCATATAGCCTTGAGCGGAAATGTCATGTTGTCCAATGCATTTTCGGAATCTGCCCAGCATGATATGACAACATTATTTCCCCTTATGTACGGTTTGATCGCGCTGACTATTCTTTTGTTTATTCGGTCATTCACGGGCATGATCAGTACGATGGTTGTGGTCGTTCTTTCTGTGGCTTCGGCTATTGGGGTTGCCGGGCATATTGGCTGGGGTTTGAACAGCGTATCGGTTAATTCCTTTGTTGTCATACTGACCATATCAGTCGCAGATTGCATACATTTGCTGGTGACCTATTTTGGGGAAATACGTAAAGGTGCGGACAGAAAAAAAGCCACAGTCGAAAGTCTGCGCATTAATTTTCAACCCGTTTTCCTCACATCTTTAACGACGGTTATCGGGTTTTTAAGCCTTAATTTTAATGACAGCCCGCCTTTTCGGGAGTTTGGTAATATTGCGGCCATGGGTGTGGTTGCCGCTTTTTTTCTTTCCATTACGATGCTGCCGGCATTAATGACGATTATCCCGATGAGGCTAAGAAACCACAAGTCATATGAAGGCAGTTTTATGTCGCGTTATGTTGAATGGGTTGTGCATCACAAGAAAGTCATACTTATTGGTTCGCTGGCCGTTGTCGTGACATCGGCGGCCATGCTACCCAAACTTGTCTATAATGATCAGTTTGTTGATTTTTTCAGCACGAATGTTCAGTTTCGGCAGGATACGGATTTTCTTATGGATAATTTGACGGGCACCTATACCATGGAATTCTCGATGCCTTCGGGCGAGGATGGCGGCATTGCCAACCCCGCGTATTTGGCAAAGCTGGAGGATTTTGCGAATTGGCTGCGCCTTCAACCAGAAGTGCGGCATATACTGTCTTTTACCGATGTTATGAAAAGACTGAATCAGAATTTGAATGGGGATGACCCTGAATTTTACCGTTTGCCGGATAATCGCCAATTGGCGGCGCAATATCTATTACTTTATGAAATGTCTCTGCCCGTGGGCCTTGACCTGAATAACCAGATTGATATCAGAAAGTCTGCCACGCGCCTGACGGCCATATTGGACAATATCAATACGGGCGCCATGAAAGACCTGAAATACCGTTCAGAAAACTGGCTCAAGGAAAACGCACCGCCCGAAATGCAGCCGCGTGGGGCCACGAGCGTTAATCTGATTTTCGCCTTTCTGACCAAACGAACCTTTGACAGTATGTTTTGGGGAACAGGCTTTGCTTTTCTGTTGATTTCGGCTTGCCTTGTGATTGCCCTGCGTAATATTAAACTGGGTATTGTAAGCCTTGTCCCCAATATTATGCCTGTCATTGTTGCTTTTGGGTTATGGGCGATTATTAACGGCGAACTTGGGATGTTTGCCGCAAGTGTGACGGCAACAGCGCTGGGTTTGATTGTCGACTGCACCGTGCATTTTCTAAGTAAATATCAGCGCGGAAAACGCGAAAAAAACCTTCAGGCTGAAGATGCAATACGCTATGCTTTTTCAATGGTTGGAATGGCTTTATGGGTATCTTCGCTGGTATTAATCGTGGGTTTCAGCTCGCTTATGCTTTCGGATTTCACCATGAATTCAAAAATGGGGGCCATGACGGCGATGATAATTGCTGTGGCTCTGATCATCGATTTTCTGTTATTGCCGGTTATTTTGTTATATGTTGATAAAAAGAAAGAACCCTCGAATGTATAAAATGACTAAAAAAATATTTTTTCCGATGTTGGCTTTGACCATGATAGCTCCCTATGGGGTAATGGCTCATGCCAGAGCAGAAACACAAACACCCGAAGAAAAGGGGTTTGCCATAGCGGCGGAAATTGACAGAAGGGATGAAGGCTTTCAGGATACCGTTGCTATTCTGGAAATGGTGCTGAGTAATCGGCAGGGCGCGAAAAGCCATCGGAAGCTTAAAATAAAGACCTTTGAAATGACAGGGGTTGGCGTGGGCGACAAATCACTGGTCATTTTCGATAGTCCAAGAGATGTGAAGGGGACGGCTTTCCTCACCCATTCCAAGGTTCTTGAACCTGATGATCAGTGGATTTATCTGCCCGCCCTTGGCCGTATTAAAAGAATATCTTCCAGTAATAAATCCGGCCCGTTCATGGGGAGTGAATTTGCCTATGAAGATATGTCATCTCGGGAAGTCGGAAAATATCACTATAAATGGCTTCGGGATGAGCCTTGCGGCGAGCTCATGTGTTATGTGATAGAAGCCTATCCGCAATATGCAAAATCCGGATATAGCAAGCTGACATCCTGGATTGATAAGACAGAATATAGAACATGGAAAACAGAATTTTATAACCGGCGCGGTGACTTGTTTAAAATTCTTAAGTTCTCAGATTATAAGTTATATCTGGATAAATATTGGCGGCCACGTGATTTATTTATGGAAAATAAAATAACCGGCAAAAAAACAAGGCTGGTTTGGAGTCGTTTTGATTTTCGGACAAATCTATCCGAAAATGATTTTTCCAAAAGTCGGTTAAAAACCGCGAGATAATATTTGAAACACCTTGTTTTCTGCGAAATTTTAAGGTCTTGCCCTAAGGGTGAGACCTTTTTTTCATTTTCTCTTTATTTTCCTTTTTTAAAATTTTATGGTTAACAAAGGGTAGGTTTGGACAGAAAGCTCCTGTAACTACTTACAATTTTAGAAAAAAATGAATTAAGTAATCGTTAAATTGACCCGATTATTAGGCCCTTTTAGATGTTTTATTGTCATAAATGATGATGGAATCGCAATGATCGCATGTGAGGGCAAAATTGTTAAAAAATAAGACACAGAAAAATACTATAGAAAATAGAGGGCTTTGTCTGAACAAAAATACCCTGTTCAGAAGCTCTCTCTTATCATCGGTATTTTTTGCCCTGTCTTTAAGCTTTACCCTGCCTGCAAGTATAGCTCAAGCTATGAACTCTGCCCGGGCGGAGGTAAAAATCCTTGATGTGCGTACAGGCTTGCACCCGGATAAAACGCGTATTGTCCTTGAATTGAGCGAGGTTGCTTTTTATCAGATCAGCTATCTCAATTCTTCTGCCCCGGGTAATTTTAAAGAAGTGATCATTGATCTGCGGGAAACGCCGGGCAAGGCAGAGGTCGCCTCTCTGGTTAAAAAGGCAGAGGTCATTGGCCTGCTGGAAAAAATATCTGTAGAGGATTATGAGGGGGGCGTGCGGCTGCGTATTTTTCTTCGTAAAGCGGCAACGGTTGATCGAAGTTTCATGTTAAAACCCGAGCAAGATATTCAATATCGTCTGGTGTTTGATTTAAAGGCTGTTACAGCAGCGGAATGGGCAAGGCAGGTTAAACTGACAGCCCCTCAGGAAAAGGTGCCACAGCCAGAACCCGTGACGATTATCTCTCCTGCTCCGGCAGTGGCTCCCATAGTAGCGGCGCAACCAGAAGAAATTCCACCTGCCGAACCTCGGCAAGAGCAAGAGCCCCCGGAAACTTATGATGATATGATGACGGGAGAGAGTAATTTTACATTATCCGGCTATATTGAGGTGGAAGGCCGCGGTTTCACGCAGTCAAGCTTTAGTTCGGAGCCAAAGGACTGGACGGTGTCTTTCGCTCTGGAGCCTCTGCTTGAATATGTTTCGGATTCCGGGGATTCTCAGGTTATGTTCCGTCCTTTCGGGCGGTTTGATGTTAATGACAAGGGCCGCAGCCATTTTGATATTCGGGAATTAAACTGGACCGGAACCGCGGATCGCTGGCAGGTTACCGTGGGTATTGATACGGTATTCTGGGGCGTGACAGAATCCAGCCATCTGGTGGATATTATAAACCAGAATGATAATCTTGAGGATATCGATCAGGAAGACAAGCTTGGCCAGCCAATGATTTCGGCTTCGTATGACAGCCGCTTTGGTGTTTTTTCGACCTATGTAATGACCTATTTTCGGGAAATGCGTTTTCCGGGCGCCAATGGCCGGCTGCGGCTGCCTCTGCTTGTTGATTATACACAGACACAATATGAGTCGGCCTCAGGCAAATGGCGTCCGGACTTTGCGGTTCGCTGGACTCATGTGATCGGAAATGTGGATGTCGGTCTTTATCATTTTAAGGGAACCAGCCGGGAGCCGGAATTGATCCTTGGGGCCGATGTTAACAATAATGCTATTCTGATCCCGCGCTATAATCTTATTGATCAAACGGGGCTGGATATACAGGGAACTTTTGACGATATTCTGATCAAGTTTGAAGCCATTCGCCGGGCGGGTAATTTATCTGGTCAAAATTCAGAAATAAGGCAGGATTATTGGGCAATGACCGGCGGTATTGAATATAGTTTTTATGGCATAGGCGGTGGTGATTCAGATATTGGCCTGCTGGCAGAATATCTTTATGATGATCGCGGCTCGCAAGCCACCACGGCATTTGAAGATGATCTTTTCATCGGAATGCGCTGGGCGGCAAATGATATCGACAGTACGCAATTGCTTGTTGGGGCCATTTTTGATCTGGACTCATCGGCCAAATTTATTAATGTCGAAGGCAGCCGCCGTATTGGAGATGATTGGAAAATAACGCTGGACGCCAGATTTTTTATGGGGGTTCCTGTGATGGATCCCATATACCCCCTGTCCCGTGATGACTTCTTCCAAATCAGGTTGGCCAGATATTTCTGACCCTGTTATTCTAAACAGAGGCCGGCTTTATGTGACCCCGCTCATCAGTAATTGCAATATTGTATCATTCGTAGTATGTATATGCAGTAATATATTAAGATAATATCTCATGAGGACTTTGGAAGTGGAAAAAGGAAGTTATAAAAGATTGTTGGTAAAGCTTTCCGGTGCGGGCCTGGGGCTTGCGGTGATGATGGGCGCTGCGACGATGATGACTCAGGATTTCCGCAGTGATAAAATCGCCAGCGCTGAACCATCCAGCCATTCAAAATCATTGTCACATCAAGTGAATAAGGACTTCGATATTATCACGGAAACGGGTGGGGCAGCTGCTCAATCTGTTCAGTCGTCTTTATTATTGCAATCCATAAAGATGGAACATTTTGAAAGATTAATGGAAATCAGGTTAAGCGCCGTAGAGACAATAAGCAAGGCCATTGAAGAAATTTCATCCAAGGCCGCGATCCCGACCGCCCTCAAAGAAAATATTCTGTTTAATCTGGAATTGCAATTGCAGAAGGCTGAAAAGAACCTGCAGGAAATTGAAACTCTATCCATAATATTTTCTCAAAATAATGACAGACCCCTTATGAATCTTTCGAAAAACGACAGCTGCGACAAGGAAGATATTATTGAACTTGACGACAAAAGCGGCAATAGAAACACAACAGAAGCCTTTTTCTGGATTTAATGGCCACCATACTTCCTTTGCCTTAATACTCTGGTGCAAATCGGAAATCTTACCTTTTCTCTCTGGCCCTTTACTGCTAGGTTATGAGTATAAAATATAATTTCTGTAAAGGATGGGGATGGTCGCACATATCGGAACAGTTGCTTTTGTGGGGATAGAGGCAAGGCTTGTTGACGTACAGGTGCAGGTCGCCTCAGGACTACCTTCTTTTACCATTGTTGGATTGCCGGATAAGGCCGTGGCCGAATCCCGGGAGCGGGTGCGGGCGGCTCTTGGGGCCATCGGTCTTTCTTTGCCGCCCAAAAGAATTACCGTAAATCTGGCCCCAGCTGACCTGCCCAAAGAAGGCAGCCATTATGACCTTGGCATTGCCCTTGGCGTTTTGGTGGCGATGGAGGCGGTGGCCAGTGACACGGTGGAATCTTATATTGTTTTGGGGGAACTTGGGCTGGACGGTGCCCTTCAGCCGGTACCCGGCGTATTGCCGGCGGCGCTGAAGGCCGCCGAAATGGATTGCGGTCTGATTTGCGCCGCAGCCTCTGGCGGCGAAGCGGCATGGGCGGGGGAGGTTGAAATTATTGCAGCCCATAACCTGCTTGGCCTGATCAATCATTTGAAGGGCCGTCAGCTCCTTAATCCGCCAAAAGCTGAAATTGCCATGGACGAAGGTGATCTGTTTGATCTTCGGGATATTAAAGGACAGGAAACCGCGAAACGGGCGCTGGAGATTGTTGCCGCAGGCGGTCATAACCTGTGTATGGTCGGGCCGCCGGGATCCGGCAAATCCATGCTGGCCGCACGATTGCCGGGTATTCTGCCGCCCATGACACCGGAAGAGGTTTTGGAAGTCAGCATGATCGCCTCAATTTCCGGGCTCTTGACCGAGGGTAAGATCACCCGCACGCGCCCCTTTCGCAATCCTCATCATTCGGCCTCGATGGCGGCGCTTGTTGGGGGTGGTATGAAGGCAAAACCCGGCGAGATTTCACTGGCCCATCGGGGGGTATTATTTCTGGATGAACTGCCGGAATTTAATCGCCCGGTTCTGGATAGCTTGCGCCAGCCCATCGAAACGGGGGAGGCCGTGGTCGCCCGCGCCAACCGTCATGTGACTTATCCCGCCCGTTTTCAGCTTGTGGCTGCCATGAATCCCTGCCGCTGCGGCTATCTTGATGATCCGGCGCAGGCCTGCAGCCGTGCGCCCAAATGCGCTGTGGATTATCAATCAAAAATTTCCGGCCCCATGATGGATCGCTTTGATATTCATATCGAGGTTCCGGCGGTCAGCGCCCAGGATTTGACCCTGCCCAGCCCATCGGAAGGCAGCGAAGATGTCGCCGCAAGAGTCATGGCCGCCCGCGCTATCCAAACCGCGCGTTATCAAGCCATGGGTATTGGCGACCGTGTGCGCTGTAATGCGGATGTGGATGGGGAGGCATTGGAACAGGTGGCTGCTTTGGATAAGGCCGGCAAGGAAATCCTGTCCGAGGCCATCGAAATGATGCGCCTGACCGCACGCGGTTATCACCGTATTCTGCGTGTGGCCCGCACTCTGGCCGATCTGGCCGGTTTGGATAATATCAGTAAAATCCACATCTCCGAAGCCTTAAGCTACCGCCAAAGAAAACATATCAGGTAAAACGCTTTTTCTTAAAACTGTAAAATATTCTGACATAGTGTCAGGATTCTTTACAGTTTTAAGTCATCTGTTGTAAATAAAAATCGAAAAAAATGAGGTTTTCTACCGCTTTTTAGGATTGGCATGATGTTTGCTTGTTTGGAAGGATGTAGCGTTAGGGGTAGTGTTCATGAATAATTTAAATTTAGGAGATGTACAGTGGGTAATATTGTAGGAAAATTTAGATGTACAGTGGGTGATATTGTAGGAAAATTTAAACGGGGGATCCTTTTGGTGGCCGCAGGGCTGATCAGTTCGATCATCATTCAAAGCGCCTCGGCAGCGCCGGTTTATATGAGGTCAACTGTTGGTGCGCCATGGGGTCAAAACACAAATGAAACGGCCATGGACACTGTTTTCGGTAATGGAAACTGGGATGATCTGCGTTACGAAACGGTTAATGTGGCCTCGCTTTTTTCGGCCAGTAACGAATTTATTTTCATGGAAGGCGGCGATGAAAATGCCGACGAACTGGAAAGTTTTCTCGCCACAAATTCCTTGGCCTTGGACAGTTGGGTTTCTGCTGGCGGCCGGTTATTTATCAATGCGGCGCCCAATGAGGGTGACGGCATGGATTTTGGCTTCGGCATCACGCTTAATTATTCGGGGAGTAGTTTTGCGAGTAATGCTGTGAATGCTACTGATCCGGCACATCCTATCTTTAATGGGCCATTCGGCGCAACGGGTACGGCCTTTACCGGTAACTGGTTTAGCCACGCGACTGTTACTGGCGCGGGTTTGACCACACTTATCGAAGATTCTGTTAGCTTTGATGCGGTGCTTGGTGAATTGACATATGGATCAGGCCTTGTCGTGGCTGGCGGTATGACAACGAATAATTTCCAATATCCCAATCCGCAGACGGCTATTTTGAGGGCAAATATTATTGCCTATGCGGCCAGAGGAACCATAACGACAGATGTCCCGGAACCGGCGCCGCTTGCCCTGCTGGGTCTTGGCCTGCTTGGTCTTGGCCTTGCCCGCAGACGTCGGGGGTAAACGTAAATTCTGAAAGCACTTAAACAGGCGATCTTCTGATTTATCAGGAGGTCGCCTTTTTTTGATCTATTTTTCATTTCATAATCGTCTATAATAATCAAAAGCACCCTTATAAACGTTGAATGAGTGATGGGGAAGAATGGAAAATATGCAGGGCAATGATTGGTGGGGCTCAGTCAGGGAATATAGTCATCCCCGGGTGGTCGGGGTTTTTTTTATGGGAATCTCCAGCGGGTTCCCTCTAACTTTGCTGTTATCATCCCTTGGATTTTGGCTGATTGACGAGGGGGTGTCGAAAGCGACCATCGGCCTTCTGACCTTGTCTTTAATCCCCTATTCCTTAAAATTTCTTTGGGCGCCCGCTTTGGACAGTTTGCGTCTGCCCATATTAAACAGGTTATTTGGCCGGCGGCGGTCCTGGTTGATTCTCATTCAAATCGGGCTTGCGCTGTCCATTGCTGGTCTGGCGATCTCATCGCCCGGCGAAGATCCTGTCTTCTTTGGTTTGATGGCCATGCTGGTGTGTTTCATGTCCGCCAGTCAGGATTTGGTCATTGATGCCTACCGCATTGAGATTTTAAAAGACGATGAAATGCCGGCGGGGGCGGCGATGACCCAATTTGGCTACCGTATTGGCAATTTGATCGCCGGGGTCGTGACATTGAAATTTGCTGATTGGTATGGCTGGGATATTGCCTATTTAAGTATGCCGGTTTTATTGCTTTTTGCGCTGATTCCAGCCTTGATCTTTGGCGAACCAGCCCGCCGGGGCAAGCATCTTATGGAAAAGGAAATTGCAACGGTCAGGGGGTGGATGTCAAAAGGCGCGGAAATGCCGGAGCTGCTCCAGAAGCTGATCGAAAATTTTTTCACGACGGTGGTGGTGCCGTTCAAGGAATTTATTCAGCGGCGCGGCTGGTGGGTCGTGCTGCTTTTTATCGTCCTGCTTAAAGTCGGAGACAGCATGGCGGCGGTCATGACGGCCCCATTGATTGGGGATCTGGGTTTCTCAAAAGATGAAATAATCTGGGCCAATAAAACGGTGGGATTCATCGCCGTATTGATCGGGGCATTTTGCGGCGGCGTGGTTCTGAACCGGCTTGGGACTTACCGGGGTTTAATGGTGGCGGCCATCCTGATGATGGTGACCAATCTGAGCTTTGCTTTATTGGCGGAAAATGGCCGAAATTTAGACCTGCTGATTTTTACCATAGGATTTGAAAATTTTGCCGCGGGTATGGGCGGCACCATCGCCATCGCGTATCTTTCGGGGCTGTGTAATTTGGCTTTCACGGCGACCCAATATGCTCTTCTGACATCTTTTGCGTCTCTGGGAAGGCTGCTGATAGGCTCACCGTCCGGCTTTATGCAGGAATCCATCGGCTATACCGAGTTTTTTCTGCTGACCACACTGGCGGCCATTCCGGGCATTATATTATTGGTGGTCATGAAAAGAATGGGCTATGTCACCAATGACATCAGGGTGAAAAGTGATTAATTCCGCCGGGCGATTATCTTAAGGGTCTGCGCGAATCTATTCTTGCGCCAAGCCATTTTAAAGCCATGCTGTTCCAAGAGAAACATGATATTTTTTGATGTGAAGAAATTTATTTGTCCGGTCAAGGGCAGATTTCTTTGAAAAACCCGCGCGACAGGCGTTGATAGATACAATATTCCGCCGGGGTTAAGCTGCCTGAATTTCTCTTTGAAAAATCCGGGCAAATCATCCTGAAAAGGCAGGGTCATAGGTGACCAGATACCATCAATCTTCTGAATATTGCCGGCGCAGGGAATTAATTTTACCTGATGTACATTCTTGATTTGCCGCAGGTCTTCTTCCTGCGCGCCGTCCACATAAATTTCGGGGATGTCTTTCAGGGCCAATATTTGACCAATGTCCTTTAAGGATTTTTCAAGATAGTTTTCGGTATTCTGCTTTGTTCCAAGGGCAGGCGCTTTCTTAAATGAGCAAAATCTGCAGGTGAAATGATATTTATCATTGGAGCCTGAAATTTTTGCGCCGCATATGGGGCAGGTCACGGACGATAAATTCATATTGTTTTTAAAATTCTCCAGTTTATAATTCTGGCGTATGATTAAGCTTTTCTTATAGGTTAGCCTTGCAGATAAGTTAAGATGATTTATAAGAATTATTGGGATAAAATAAAAATAATGAAAATGAGATAAGTGACTTGTATAATTCAGAGCCGATTATTCTTACCGCAGGACCCATAGAAGTTCGTATCGCCACTTCGCCAGAAGAACTGATGGCGGCGCAAAAGTTACGCTATAAAGTATTTTATGAAGAAATGCAGGCCCGGCCCAGCCCCGAGATGGCGCAGCAAAAACGTGATTTTGATAATTTTGACCTGATATGTGATCAGCTCTTGGCATTTGATACCACAAAAAGCGGTGATGAAGCGGTCATTGCCACTTACCGCTTGCTCAGGGAAGAAAAAATTAAAGACATCCATGAATTTTATTCTTTTCAGGAATTTGATCTGAGCAATATGGATAATGCCGTCTTTCGGGAGGAAATGGCGGGGCGCCAATTGCTCGAACTGGGCCGAAGCTGCGTTCGCGAAGAATATCGATCCAATAATATCATCCAGCTTATGTGGCGGGCCATTGTTATTTATATCACGCGCCATAATGTGGGATGTTTGTTTGGCTGCGCGAGCCTTGCGGGCGTCATTCAGGGGGACTTGGAACTGCCCTTGTCTTATCTGCATCATAAATATAAAACGCCAGATGAATTTAATATACCCGCCTTGCCGGAACGCGCTCAGAAAATGAATTATTTTTCCTGGGAGGATATTGACATCCGTAAGGCCAAAAGGCAGTTGGCACCTCTTGTTCGCGGTTATGCCCGCCTCGGCTGTTATATCGGGGACGGGGCCGTGATAGATGAGCAGTTCAACACCACAGATGTTTTAATTCTATTGCTTGTGGATCGCCTGAGAAAAACCACGCCGCAACTTTTTGAAGATACATAAGTGAGCGGGGTAGAAAAGCACCATACCGGCCATCAAGAATGTGAAATCTATTTTTTCTCATGCATGTTGACATTATGGGCGGCAAGGGCGGCCAGATTAATAATTTCTGAGGCATATGACCCCATGGGGATGATCTGAACCGAATGGGCAAGCCCCACCAACATGGGCCCAATCACGGTGCCCCCGCCAAGTTCGCGCAGCATTTTGGTTGAAATATGGGCCGAATGCATGCCCGGCATAATCAAGATATTGGCCGGGCCTGACAGGCGGCAAAAGGGGTATGATTTCATAATCTCAGGATTAAGAGCAACGCCGGCATGCATTTCCCCCTCATATTCAAAATCAACCTTCCTTTGGTCAAGAACGCTTACCGCCGCCCGCGAAGTCGTGGCTAAAATACCGCCTACAGGATTGCCAAAATTGGTATAAGACATGAAGGCCACGCGTGGTTCTATGCCAAAATGACGTACGGCTGCTGCCGCATGGATGGCTATTTCGGCCATTTCTTCTGCGGTGGGCATTTCATTGATGGCGGTATCGGCCACAAAAATTGTCCGGTCATCCTTGACCACAATAGATAGTCCCATGGCTTCACAGCCGGGGATGGGGTCGATCACTTTCATAATACTGTCGAGTGCCGCCGCATAATGGCGGTTATGTCCGGTCACCATGGCATCCGCATCCCCAAAGGCGAGCATACAGGCCCCGAAAATATTACGGTCTGACCGGACAAGACGCAGGCAATCCCGAAAGAGATAACCTTTGCGTTGCAATTTCGAGAATAGAAACTCCGCATATTTGGTGGTCTTTTCACTGTCCCGGCCATGATGGATTTCCAGCGTGTCATTTCGATTATGTCCGATATGTTCCAGGTGATCGCGAATTTTCTTTTCATAACCGATGAGAACCGCTTTGCCATAGCCATTCTGCTCAAACCCAAGGGCGGCCCGAAGAACGGTTTCTTCATCCGCTTCGGTAAAGATCACCCGCTTTGGCTCATTGCCGAGCTGATCATAGATCATTTGTAATGTGCCGGTGGTGGGATTGAGCCGCGCCGCCAATTCCTTGCGGTAGGCATTCATATCAATGATCGGCCTTCTGGCGACGCCGCTTTTGATGGCGGCCTCTGCGACGGCGGGCGATATGGCGCTGATCAATCGCGGATCGAAAGGGGCCGGAATGATATATTTCGGGCCATATTTTGGATGTCCTCCGCTATAGGCGGCGGCGACTTCATCTGGCACATCTTCACGGGCCAGTTTCGCAATGGCGAGGGCGGCGGCTATTTTCATTTCATCATTGATGGTGGAGGCCCGCACATCCAGCGCGCCGCGAAAAATATAGGGAAAACCAAGCACATTATTTACCTGATTTGGATAATCTGACCTGCCCGTGGCCACGATGGCGTCATTGCGCGCTTCGGCCACATCCTCGGGCGTTATTTCCGGATCCGGATTGGCCATGGCAAAGATGATGGGCTTGTCTGCCATGCTTTTGACCATATCTTTGCTGACGGCGCCTTTAACCGACAGGCCCAGAAATATATCGGTATTAACCAGCGCCTGCTTTAATGTGCGATGTTCTGTTGCAATGGCATGGGCCGATTTCCATTGGTTCATGCCTTCTTTTCGGCCTTGATAAATGACGCCTTTGCTGTCGCACATGATGACATTTTCATGGGGTACGCCCATGGCTTTGACCAATTCAGTACAGGCGATAGAGGCCGCGCCTGCGCCATTAACGACTATTTTAACATTTTTAATGTCCCGTCCCGTAAGGTCAATGGCATTTATAACACCGGCGGCGGTAATGATTGCCGTGCCGTGCTGATCATCGTGGAAAACCGGAATATCCATCTTTTCGCGCAGGGCCTGTTCAATGATGAAGCATTCAGGGGCCTTGATATCTTCCAGATTTATGCCGCCAAATGTGGGGCCAAGTAATTTCACGCAATTGATGAATTCGTCCACATCTGTGGTATCCACTTCAAGGTCAATACCGTCAATATCGGCGAATCTTTTGAACAGAACCGCTTTTCCCTCCATAACAGGTTTGGACGCGAGCGCACCAAGATTCCCAAGCCCGAGGATGGCGGTGCCATTGGTAATAATGGCCACGAGATTACCTTTAGCCGTATAATCATAAGCCATACTTGGATGTTCCGAGATGGCCAATACAGGGGCCGCCACGCCGGGGGAATAGGCCAGAGACAGATCACGCTGGGTTGCCATGGATTTGGTTGCCCGGATTTCCAGTTTTCCGGGACGGCCAATGGCGTGGTAATGAAGGGCTTCTTTATCGCCAAAATCATTTTTTTTATCACTCATTACTTTGCTTTCTACGATTATTATAATCTTTTGGTCTGGTTTTAGAAAATTGCTTTCCACCTATGGCGCAGATAAGGTATCTTTGATATGGCACCCGCAGCATATATCTGAATATTAAAAAATACTAGTGAAACAAATTTTCGAAACATATTTAATTACATTATTTGTATATATATTGTAATTAAACAAATTGTAAACATATAATATCTTTATTAATATTTTAAAATTGATGACATTATGACCGATACTCTGACAAAAAGTAAGAATAAATCATCACGGACGATGGCGAAATTTGCGCCGAAATCTGATTCTGCTGTAACGCCCATGATGGTACAATTTTTAGAGTTAAAAGAAAAACATCAGGAATATCTGCTCTTTTACCGGATGGGTGATTTTTATGAATTATTCTTCGAGGATGCGGTTAAGGCTTCGCAGGCCCTCGACATTACCCTGACCAAACGGGGAAAATATAACGGGGTTGATATTCCCATGTGCGGCGTTCCAGTTCATGCGGCGGAAAATTATCTGTCCCGCCTTATTAAGCGGGGATTTAAAGTTGCCGTTTGCGAACAGATGGAAAATCCGGCAGAGGCTAAAAAGCGCGGTGCCAAATCTGTTGTAAGGCGGGATGTGGTGCGTTTGGTCACCCCGGGAACCATCACCGAAGAAAATCTGTTAAATGCCCGCCAGAATAATTTTTTGGCCGCCTTGGCCCGGTCGCAGAATAAATTTGCGCTGGCATGGCTTGATATTTCCACAGGCGATTTTTTTGTCAACGCCCTTCACCCGGAAAATTTGGGTTCTGAATTAGCCCGCCTAAACGCAGGAGAGATCATCCTGTCGTCACAGCTTTTGGCAAGCGACGATCTGGGGGATGCGCTTGCGGACTGGGAACATGTGCTCAGCCTCGTTGAAAGCAGCCATTTTGACAGTATGCGGGGGGAGGCTATCCTGAAAGAGGCTTACGGCGTCAAAACCCTCGAAGGATTGGGAAGTTTTAATCGCGAAGAATTATCCGCTTGCGGCGGGTTAATAACCTATTTGCTGGAAACGCAAAAAGGCAAATTACCCAAACTTAAGAATCCCGTGTCCGTCGGCGAAGGCGGCACCATGATGATAGACGGAGCGACCCGCAGAAATCTGGAATTGACCCATACCTTGGCGGGGTCGCGGCAAGGCAGCTTGCTCCATACGATTGACCGCACGGTAACGGGCGCGGGGGCAAGATTGCTCAGCAGCCGCCTTAATGCGCCGCTAATGGATCATATAGCCATAAACCGGCGGCTCGATCTGGTGGCTTATTTCCAGGAACATGAGGCATTCCGCCGTAAAATCAGAGATTTGCTTAAGCGGTGTCCTGATCTGGAACGGGCCATGTCGCGGCTGTCCGTGGGGCGCGGCGGCCCCCGTGACCTCGCGGCTGTGCGCAATGGCCTGATACAGGCTGCGGATATTAAATATATTTTCCAAAGTCGGTCGACATCGCCGGATGTGGCCAATGAAACCGCCAGTGATGATCATCTGATATCACGGCCAAAAGACATTGACATTATCCTCAAAAATTTAGGCTCTCATCAGGAGATTATTGATTTATTGCAAAGGGCGCTTTCTGAAGACCTGCCGACCATCATTCGGGACGGGAATTTCATAGCCAAGGGCTTTCATGCCGCCCTCGACGATTTTCGCGTGCTGTCCAGTGAAAGCAAAAGATTGATATTGGCTTTAGAGGCAAAATACCGGGACATGAGCGGGGTGAATGGCCTGAAAGTGAAATATAACAATGTGCTGGGATATTTTATTGAGGTCACGGCGCTTCATGCGGATAAGTTAATGGCCGCGCCCTTGAATGAAACTTTCATCCATCGCCAGACCTTGGCCAGTGCGGTACGGTTCAATAGTCACGAACTGGCAGAGCTTGCAGGGAAAATAGGGCAGGCGTCGGACAGAGCCCTTGTCCTGGAACATGAAATATATGAAGAACTGGTCGCGGCCACGCTTCATAGCTGGCAGGAAATAATTCTGGCATCTCAGGGACTTGCGCAACTGGATGTGGCAACCGCCCTGGCGGAACTTGCGGCTGAAAAAAATTACAGTCGGCCTTTGGTGGATGACAGTCTGAGTTTTGATATTCAAAATGGCCGTCACCCCGTGGTTGAAGCTGCTTTGGAGAAAAATCAGTCAGATCATTTTGTGGCCAATGACTGCGACCTTAATCCCGGCAACAGATTATGGTTGATTACGGGGCCAAATATGGCCGGTAAAAGTACTTTTCTGCGGCAGAATGCCTTGATGGCTTTGATGGCCCAGATGGGCAGTTTCGTTCCGGCAGAAAAAGCGCATATGGGCATTGTTGATCGTTTGTTCAGCCGGGTCGGTGCCTCGGATGATTTGGCGCGGGGACGGTCAACCTTTATGGTTGAAATGGTTGAAACAGCGGCAATATTAAACCAGTCCACGGAACGCTCTCTGGTGATTTTGGATGAAATAGGCCGGGGGACAGCCACTTATGACGGCCTGTCCATTGCATGGGCGGCGGTGGAACATATCCATGAAGTGAATATGTGCCGGGCCTTATTTGCAACCCATTATCATGAGATGACCGCATTGGCGGCAAAGCTGGATGATTTGGCGCTGCATTATATGAAGGTTAAGGACTGGCAGGGAGAAATTATCTTTCTTCATCAAGTGGCCAAGGGCTCTGCGGATCGCTCATATGGTATTCAGGTGGCAAAACTGGCGGGCCTGCCAAAGGTCGTTGTAGAACGGGCGCAGCAAGTGTTGCATAGCCTCGAACAAGACGGGCAGGGCGCGGCCAGAGGGCAAAAAATGGATAATCTGGCCGATGACTTGCCTTTGTTTTCCGCTCTTCAGGCGAAAGTCGATCAGGGGTCAGTCAATGAAAATTCGGCTGGTGTGAAGATTGAAAAAATATTGTCAGATGTTTTTCCTGATGAACTTAGCCCAAGGCAGGCAATGGATATTCTCTATAAATTAAAGCAGTTGCAGCAAGATGGTTAAAGTTAAAAAGAATTCCCAGATTTTTAATCGTAAAGCCTTTGAAAACAGGTTGCGTGACCTTCAGGCGAATATGTCCTCTTCCGATATACGCCCGGCGCTGATAGAGCTTTTAAAGGAATTTTATCAGCATGGATTTGAAGAAATTCAGCGCCGCTGTACTGAGGGGGAAAATGGCGCAGCTTTGGTTGCGGCGCAGACGTTGTTGACGGATGAAATCATTATTCAGATTTATAAAATCACCACAGAATATATTCTTCCCGTACAGAATAGAACGTCGAGTGAACGGTTGAGCCTCGTGGCTATTGGGGGGTATGGCCGCATTGATATGTCGCCTTATTCCGATGTGGATATATTGTTTTTATTGCCCTACAAACAAACCGCATGGGGCGAGCAGGTTGTTGAATATATGCTTTATATGCTGTGGGACATCGGCTTGAAAGTCGGCCATGCGGTCCGCACAATTAAGGAATCTGTGCGTCTGTCAAAAGAAGATTTGACCATTCGGACATCTTTGCTGGAATCCAGATATATCTGCGCGGACAAGACTTTATACGAAGAATTTCTGGAAAGCTATAAAAGTCAGGTTGTTGCCGGAACGGAACCCGAATTTGTCGAACAAAAACTTGCCGAACGGGACGCGCGCCATATCAAGCTGGGTCAGGCCCGTTATGTGGTAGAGCCGAATATCAAGGAAGGTAAGGGGGGGCTGCGCGACCTGCAAACTTTATACTGGATTTCCAAATATTTATATGGCGTGGAAAGTGTATCCGAAGTGGTGGAAAAGGGCGTATTTTCCCAAAATGATTATCGCCAGTTCCGAAAAGCTCATAATTTTATGACGGTGGTACGTTTTCACTTGCATTATATTTCTGGCCGCGCGGAGGAACGCATTACGTTTGGCGTACAGAAAATATTGGCGGATCGCCTTGGTTATGTGGACCGGGCCGGATTATCCGGCGTCGAACGTTTTATGAAGCATTTTTTCCTTATGGCAAAGACCGTGGGTGATCTGACGCGAATATATTGTGCCTATCTTGAAGACAAGCATAAGCGCAAACCCCGTCTCAGGATGCTTAAATTTGGTCTTCGCAATCGGAAAATAGGCATATTTCCCGTAGAAGGCAGCCGTATTTCCCTGACGACTTCCAAGGATTTTATTGACGATCCTATTAACATGATGCGTATTTTTCATGAGGCCCAAAAACATGATCTGGATATTCACCCCCGGGCATTACGCCGTATTCGTCATAACCTTAAGCTGATAAATCGAAATTTTCGCAATGATCCTGAGGCGAACAGGCTGTTCATTGAAATGCTGACCTATAAAGCGGGGCCGGGATTTATTTTAAGGCTGATGAATGAAGCCGGCGTATTGGGCAAATTTATCCCTGATTTTGGACGGGTTGTGGCCCAAATGCAATTTGATATGTATCATGTTTATACCGTTGATGAACATACCATCAGAGCGATTGAGCTCTTGTCCGAACTGGAACAGGGGAAATTTGCGGAGGAGCATCCGCTATCTCATGAAATAGTCCATAAAATACTTTCGCGAAAGGTGCTTTATGTCGCTGTTTTGCTTCATGATATTGCCAAGGGCCGCAAGGGTGACCATTCGGTTTTGGGGGAACGGGTGGCCCAAAAACTATGTCCGCGCCTTGGGTTGACGGCGGCGCAAACGGAAACCGTTTCATGGCTTGTGCGCCATCATCTGATTATGACGCATGTGGCTTTTAAGCGTGATTTAAGTGACCCAAAAACCATTGAGGATATCTCGAAAATCATTCAAAGTCCTGAACGGTTGCGCCTGTTGCTGGTCTTGACCGTTGTTGATATCCGGGCCGTTGGGCCAAAAATATGGAATGGCTGGAAGGGGCAATTGCTTAGGGATCTATATTATCAGGCCGAAAGATATCTTTTGGGCGATCAAATTGAAGGCGGCAGTAAGCGCGGGATAGAGGCGGCTCAGGAAATGCTTCGCGCCGAGCTTTCCGACTGGACGGATGATGAGTTCAGGGCTTATTGCAAAAGATTTTACGCGCCGTACTGGCTTGCGGTTAAGGGCGAAAATCAAATCAGAAATGCGCGTTTGATTGCGCAATCGGATAAGATGGATGAGAAGCTGAACATCAATATTCATGTGGATGAATTTCAAAATATTTCAGAATTAACCATCTATGCACAAGATCACCCGGGAATTTTTGCCAGAATAACGGGGGCTATCGCGGTTAGCGGGGCCTCTATTCAGGATGCGAGAGTCTTTACCACCAAGGATGGAATGGCCTTGGATACCTTTAGGATTCAAGAGCCGGATGGCGGCATATTCAAAGATAAACACAAGCTTGAGCGTCTTGAGAAAACCATTGAGCGAACACTTTCCGGTGAATTACTGCCGCGTAAAGAATTGGACAGTTTATGTGCGCGGCCCAATAAGGCAGATGCCTTTACCATTGAACCCCGTGTCCTGATTGATAATAAGGCCAGCAACCGTTATACAGTCATTGAACTGAATGGCTTTGATCGGCCGGGCTTTCTTTATATGCTGTCACAGGCTTTGGTTGACCTGAAACTTTCCATCGGCAGCGCCCATATCGCCACCTTTGGTGAACGGGCGGTGACGGTTATCTTTGTCTGTGACTTGTTTGGCCATAAAATTGACAATGTAAATAAATTGAAAAAAATCAGGGAAAAACTTATGGCAGCTCTTTTAGTTGGCAAAAAAAAACCAAAGATTAACAAGAAAAAACTCAACCGGGTTAGTCCTTAATATGTCCCTAGCAAAAGCCGTTGCCACCTTTAGCAGCTTCACCCTCATAAGCCGGATTTTGGGTTTTATGCGGGATATATTGGCGGCTTCCATACTCGGTGCGGGTTTTGTGGCGGATTGTTTCTTTGTTGCCCTGAAGCTGCCCAATTTTTTTCGCAGGCTTTTTGCCGAGGGGGCCTTCAGCGCGTCTTTCGTGCCGGTTTTCACCGCGACCCTTAGCCAAGGGGGGAAGGAAGAAGCGTTAAGTTTTGCCGAGAGTGCCTTTTCCTGTTTGTTGGTGGTGTTGCTGGTTCTTGTCGCGCTTATGGAAATATTTGCGCCGGCGGTAATCTATGTTCTGGCGGGTGGTTTCACGGATGATGAGGCCAAATTCCAATTGGCTGTTCTTTTGACCAGAATTACCTTCCCATTTCTGTTATTTATCAGTCTTGTCTCACTTTTGGGCGGGGTATTGAATGCTCTGGGTAAATTTTCCGAAACGGCGGCAACACCGATCATATTGAACCTTTGTATGATATCTGCCCTGATTTTCTTTTCGAACCAATTCGAGACGCCGGCACATTCTCTGGCCATAGCCGTGTCATTCGCCGGCTTTATCCAGTTGGTCTGGCTCTATCTGGCGTGCCGGCGCATAGGCTATAAAATCAGGCTTGTCATGCCGCGCCTGACACCAAAGGTAAAAGAGATGTTGATCATCATGATGCCGGCGGCTTTGGGGGCCGGGGTGATACAGATTAACCTCATGCTGGATATGATTATTGCCTCCCATCTGCCGAATGGTTCCATCTCTTTTTTATTCTATGCCGATAGATTGAACCAGCTGCCTATCGGGGTGATCGGGGTTGCCTTGGGCACCGTTCTTTTGCCAATGCTCGCCCGGAATATAGCCGAGGGAAATGAAGCAGCCTGTAATGCCAATCAAAACAGGGCCATAGAGCTTGGGCTTTTCCTAACCATACCGGCGGCGGTTGCCTTTATGATTATTCCCTATCAGTTGATCCATGTGTTATTTGAAAGGAACGCTTTTACCTCGCAGGATAGCTGGCAGACGGCCTATGCCTTGGCGGCTTATGCGGCGGGTCTTCCGGCCTATGTTCTGGCCAAGATATTCAGCCCCGGATATTTCGCACGTAAAGATACCAGAACGCCGGTGAAATTTGCGATGGTGGCATTAGCCGTGAATGTCATATTGAATTTAATATTGATGCAGTATTTTGCCCATGTGGGGCTGGCGATGGCCACGGCCATATCAGCCTGGGTTAACGTGGCATTGCTGGCGGGGGGATTGATCCGGCGCGGCCAGTTTGCCTTTGATAAAAAGGTTTTATTGCGCGTTGCCAAATATTTTCTGGCCAGCCTTTTGATGGGCGGTATTATATGGATCATAAGCGGGCATATTTCAGATATATTTTCCGGGCAGTTGCTGGAAAAAATTTCGGGCTTGCTTATTCTCATATTGGCCGGTATCGGCAGCTACCTTGCGATGATCTTTATAACCGGTGCGGTGAAGCCGAAGGAATTAAAGGCTCTGTTCAGAGGAAAATAAGCCGGGTATATTTTTATTCAGATCTTCGCTAAGCCCAGTGATCAGAGTCCGCAGTGGCCCGAAACCATCATGTGGTTTCAGGGATTTTTCATCCATATATAGTGATCTTTTAAATTCGAGCTGAATGGCTTGGCATTTATATGCGCCGTTATGATTAGACTGACCATAATGCCGGGTATTAAAGCCGCCGGAATAGGGCTTGTTATAGGTCACGCTGAGACCATGGTCAGAAAAATAGGCCCCGATATGGCGGCTCAATTCTACGCTGCAACTCTTGTTAAAGTAATTTCCGATCACCAGATCTGCTTGCATGTTTGAGGAAAGTCTGGGGTCTATGAAATGATAGGACGGCATGGAATGGCAATCTATCAAAAGATAATAACCATGTTTTTTCAGCATCGCATCAAGCAGATGGCTCAAGGCATTGTGAACGGGATGATATATGTGATCAAGTCTGTGGTTGATTTCTGAAAAGGGGAGTTTTCCGGGAAAAATATTGAGCCCGTTATAGGATTTTCGTGAAAAAATACCGAAACCCTGCGCAACTTTATCCGTATTATGATATTCATTATTGTATTTAAGGGCGTGCGGCGGCATATGAAACATTTCGGAATCTATTTCATTGGCCGCGCGGTTAGTATCCACATAAGTACGCGCGAAATGATTTATGAGGCCGCTTGCCCCAAATAGAGTGACGCTATTTATCAATTGATCAACCAGTATATCGCCGGAAAAATGCAATATTTCTGGATCAATGGAAATCTTTTTCAGGAAATCTTCTGGTAAATATGTTCCGCTATGGGGGCTGTTAAAGATAATGGCATTCGTCTGATTGTCTGGCCGGAATATTGTGTATGGCTGCATGTTATCTATTGCCCATTTGATTTGTGATTATGATCATACGGCAAAAACATTGGTATAATAAAAATATTTTTCGCAAAAAGAAAAATATATAAATAATTTATTGAATTGTTCATACATGCTGCGTTATTAAAAATACAGGGTCCCGCCCCGAATTAAAAATATAGGGCTGGGCCCGGATTAAAAAAATATAACAAAAGGTAATATAAGAGTGCCGCGTATTTTATTAGCTGAAGATGATGACACCATGAGAAGATTTCTGTCCAGATCTCTAGAGAAGGCTGGATATCAGGTTATTTCTGTAGGGTTGGGAACGGATGCCCTGCCGTTGCTTGCGGGCGGTGGTTTTGATCTGCTGCTTACGGATATTGTGATGCCCGGCATGGATGGTATCGAATTGGCGCGCCGGGCGACAAAAATGCAGCCTGAGTTGAATGTTATGTTTATTACCGGGTTTGCCGCTGTGGCAATGGATACGGCAAAAGACAGACCCGTTAATGCCAAAGTTCTGCAGAAACCATTTCACCTAAAAGATATGGTTGATGAAGTCGACAGATTGTTTAGTGAGGTTGCCTGAGTTTTTAGCCATAAAATCAGTTGTAATTTTAAAAGCATATTAAGTCGTTCGGTCGTTTGCCGTTATAGTATCCCATATGCGTAAAGTCTTTTCAAACCTATAAAGGCGTAATGCTGTGAATAAAATGACCATTTTACTTATCGAAGACGTTGTTCCCCTTGCCGAAGTATATATTGAATATTTACAAGGTGAGAATGTCGAAATTACCCATGTCACGACAGGCGATGAGGCCTATAAATATCTTGCGGAGAATAGCCCTCAGATTATTCTGCTGGATATGAATTTACCTGATGTCGATGGTATGGAAATCCTGAAATATGTTTCTGATGCGGGACTGGATAGCTGCGTCATTGTTATAACGGCCTATGGCTCTGTTTCGCGGGTTGTCGATGCCATGCGGCTGGGGGCTTTTGAATATCTTCAGAAACCTTTTGATGAAAGCCGCTTCATTCTGACCGTGCGAAATGCCATAGAACGTATGCATTTACGGCAAATGGTAGACAGCTATAAAAATCAGCTTGGCCGTGATGAATTTCACGGTATGCTCGGAAAATCCCAAGTAATGCAGACTGTATATGATACCATTGAGAATGTTGCAAAAAGTTCTGCGACGGTTTTTATCACAGGCGAAAGCGGAACGGGCAAGGAGCTTTGCGCTCAGGCTATTCATAACAAGAGTAATCGTAAAAAAAATGAATTGGTGATTCTGAATTGTGCGGCAATCCCGAAAGATCTGATGGAAAGCGAAATATTTGGCCATGTGAAAGGGGCTTTTACGGGCGCGACCTCGGATCGGGAAGGCGCGGCGCAAAGGGCTGATGGCGGAACATTATTTCTTGATGAAATAGGGGAGATGGATATCAATCTGCAAACCAAATTGTTGCGACTTATTCAGTCCGGCACCTTTCAGAAGGTGGGCAGTGCCAAAACCATCAAAGTGAATATCCGTTATATATGTGCCACCAACCGCAATCCGCTGGAAATGATCGAAAAAGGCCTTTTCAGAGAAGATTTATATTATCGCCTTAATGTCATTCCCATTAAATTGCCGGCATTACGGGAACGGGGGCAGGATAAACTGGCCATCGCCCTGAATTTCCTCAAGAAATATTCCGAAGAAGAAGGTAAAAATTTTACAGGATATACGCCTGAGGTTGAAGAAATCTTCATGAGCCATCTCTGGCCCGGAAATGTGCGGCAATTGCAAAATATTATTCGCAATGTTGTTGTGCTGAGCGAGGGCAGCGTGGTGGACAAGGACATGTTGCCGAAAGATTTCCTGAGTATAAAGCCCGATGATGTTGTTGGCTCAGGGGTGCTGAACAATGAACTCTTGGATGTCTTTAAAGCGCCAAAGAAACGGGATGTAACGTCGATCAGGCCCTTGTGGCAATGTGAAAAAGAAGTGGTTGAGGAAGCCATTGAGATATGCGGCGGCAATATTTCCCGGGCGGCGGGTTATCTGGAGGTTAATCCCTCGACATTATACCGCAAAATAAAAAACTGGAAAGATGCGGACGCGCATAAGGGGTAATCGGTAGTTCCGAATAATAACGTGAAATTCAATTGATTTTTACAATGATACCTTCTATCTGCTATCCCTTAACGCTATAGTTTAAGGGGCCAGAATCATGGTTGATGCACGCGATACAGATCAGAATAAAAAACTTCCCGATGTGAAGTATTTAAAAAATTACGCCGCGCCGGATTTTCTGATTGATCGGGCGGCGCTGGATTTTGACCTGAGGGAAAATGTGACCCATGTTCGGGCGACATCCCGTTTCAAGCGCAGGGTGCAAAAGGATGTGCCGCTTATTTTGGCCGGGTCTGATATGACCCTGAAATCTGTTTCTGTGAATGGGTGCGTTTTAACCGTAGATCAATATCATCTGATGGATCATCAGTTGATTATTTTGAACCCGCCAGAAGAATTTAACCTTGTGATAGAGAATGATATTGATCCGGCGCATAATACGGTGTTAGAGGGTCTTTATATATCCAATGGCATGTATTGCACCCAGTGCGAGGCCGAAGGTTTTCGCAGGATAACCTATTTTCTTGATCAACCTGATGTGATGGCCCCCTATAAGGTTCGTATTGAGGCAGACAAAGCCGCCTTTCCGGTATTATTATCCAATGGCAATAAGGTTGATGAGGGGGATTTGTCAGAGGGCCGCCATTTTGCTTTATGGGATGACCCCTTCCCAAAACCCAGCTATTTATTTGCGCTGGTGGCCGGCGATCTGACTTATCTTGAGGATCATTTTACAACATTATCCGGCAAGCCGGTCACCTTGCGCATTTTTGTTGAAGCCGCTGACCTGGATAAATGCCAGCATGCGATGGAGAGCCTTAAAAAATCAATGGCTTGGGATGAGAAGGTCTATGGGCTGGAATATGACCTTGAGATATTTAATATTGTGGCGGTCAGTCATTTTAACATGGGCGCCATGGAAAATAAGAGTCTGAATATTTTTAATACAAAATGTATTTTAGCGAAGGCGGAGACGGCCACGGACGCGGATTTTTGTGCTGTGGAGGCCGTGGTGGCCCATGAATATTTCCATAACTGGACCGGAAACCGCGTCACCTGCCGGGATTGGTTCCAGCTTTCCTTAAAAGAGGGCCTGACCGTATTTCGGGATCAGGAGTTTTCCGCCGATATGGGCTCACGATCGGTCAAGCGTATCGAAGACGTGCGTATCCTGCGCCAACATCAATTCGCCGAGGATAGTGGCCCCATGGCCCATCCTGTGCGCCCTGAGAGCTATATTGAGATCAATAATTTCTATACGGTAACCATATATGAAAAAGGCGCAGAAGTCATACGGATGATCCACAGCCTTCTTGGGCCAGAGAAATATCGTAAGGGCATGGATCTGTATTTTGCCCGTCATGACGGGCAGGCGGTGACCTGTGATGACTTTATTGCCGCCATGGCGGATGCCTCGGGCGCTGATCTTGCTCAGTTTAGCCTGTGGTATGCCCAAGCCGGAACGCCGCAGGTTAAAGTAAGTAGCCGCTATGACAGGGCCGCACAGACATTCACTTTGGAATTCAGCCAGACTATTCCTGATACCGCAGGTCAAACAGATAAAAAGCCGATGCATATTCCCATCGCCGTGGGTTTGATCGGGCCGGATGGAAAAGACCTGCCCCTGAAACTTGCCGGTGAAAATGCTCCGAAAGATCAGGAGGGCACCATAATGTTAAACCTAAAGAAAGAGGTTCAATCCTTTACTTTCATGGGGACTTCTGCCAAGCCTGTCCCATCTGTTTTGCGCGGTTTTTCAGCCCCTGTAAAAATCAAGAGCAATTCTTCCCAGCAGGATCTCCTGTTTCGGCTTGCCCATGACAGCGACAGCTTTAATCGCTGGGAGGCAGGACAGGAATCCGCAACGCATATGATCATGGCCTTGGTCGATGATATTCAGGCGGGACGGCCGCTTGTCCTTGATGAGGATTTCAGCAGGGCCATTGGTAAAATACTCAAAGACCCAAGCCTTGACCGCGCGTTCGTCGCGGAAGTCTTAAGCCTGCCGTCCGAAGCCATTTTGGGTCAATATAGATCACCCATTGATGTGGATGCCATTCATCAGGCCCGGGAATTTGTCCGCCGGGCTCTGGCAGCGGCGCACCGCGCAGATTTTATGACGATCTATCAATCCTGCAAAACGGGGCGGCCTTATGCATATACGCCAACAGAGGTTGCGAACCGGCGGTTGAAAAACTTTAGCCTGTCTTATCTTATGACATTGCAGGAGCGCGAGATACTTGAAATCTGTATGGATCAATTGACGGCAGCCGATAATATGACAGATGAGATTTCGGCGCTTTCCTGTGTGGTGAATAGTGATTTTCCAGAACGGGAACAGGTGCTTGCGCAATTTTATCATAAATGGCACCATGAAGATCTTGTGCTCGATAAATGGTTTTCTGTTCAGGCGGCGGTTGCCAAGCCGGAAACGCTGGATCATGTGCAGGCCTTAATTCTGCATGCGGGCTTTGATATGGCGACCCCCAACCGGGTGCGTGCCGTGGTCGGGCCTTTTTGCGGCATGAATTTGACCTGCTTTCATGATAAATCAGGAAGGGGCTATGAATTTCTGGGCGATATGATTAAAAAGCTTGATCCCATAAACCCCCAAATCGCCAGCCGCCTTGTGCAGCCCCTTGGCCGTTGGAAATATTATGACGCCCCGCGTCAAATATTGATGAGGCAGACCTTGCAGGAAATCATGGACTTGCCGAACCTGTCTGAAAATGTTTATGAAATCGTGTCAAAAAGTTTAAAATAGAGGGACAACTCTAGAAATATATCATCAGGCTTACCACCGGGCCGGAACCGCCGATGCTGTTGCCGGATATTTTTAGCCGATATTCGATGGTCAGGTCAATATGGGACCGATAGGCTTCATATTTGGTGTCGTTGAAATAATATCTTATATTCAGCCCCGGGCCAGCCTCAATCAGGCTTGCTTGCTCAAAACTGTCCTTTTGCCAAGTGATTAATCCGGTCATGCGGGGCTGAAGCACCAAGCCAGAGGACAGGGCCATATTATAGCCGCTTATGGCTTGCGCGGTCAGAAAAATATCCGGGTCTGAAGGATCAATCATTGCGGCATCAAGATACAAGCTGTAGCCCCACCAATTGTTTTTATCTTCGCGAAAATCCGTGCCGTAATCCCGCGAATATCCGGCCCGCAGCATCCAGTCATTACGGGCGAAATTCCCAATTTTTATCAAACGTTCTGCTGAAAACACCAGATTATGATCCGGCAAAGGTTTCAGGCGCAGGCCCAATCCGGCTTGAAAGCTATCTGGATCTGGCTCAAATCTTCCCGGCGTCATGCCGGACATCAGCCGACCATAAAGCTGGAGTTTTCTGCCATTATTAAAGCCAATTTTTTCCGGTTGATAGCTGACCTCCAATCCTGCCTGAGATTGGGTCAAATCAGGGCCGGACAATTGACGGTGGTTAGAGGATTCATCCCGATAAATGGCATATGAGGTGATGTTAAAGCGATTTTCCAATTGTTCGATTTCCCTTTTTATGGCAAAACTGCCGCTGTCAGAATGATCAATGACTTTCTTGAAATTCGCCGCCGCCTTGTCGTTCTGACCCAAAATTTTATAGGCATAGGCCAGCTGCAGACGCAATGGCTTATCCTCTGGGACAAATTTTAAAGCCTGTTCAAAATGCATAATGGCAATTGAATAGTCGCCCCTGCGGTACGCATCATACCCCTGACCGGCGGCATGACGCCATGGGGCGGGTTCTTTGGTTTTATGGGGTGGGATATTCTTGGGCGCGGAGGGGGTATCTGCAACGAGAGGATTTTTTTCTTTTTTGGGTTCGTCCGGCGGGATATTTAAGGCGGCTTTTATGGGATTGACAATTGCCGGGGGCTTTGGGTTTTCGGATTTTGGAACGGGCATGGGCAGAGGCGGTGCCAGAAATACTTGTATTTCGGGCTGTATGGTTTCTGTACGGGGGGGCATTCTGGGGCTCGTTTTTGGCACAATAATACCCTTCTCATGCCGGGCCGCCATTTCGACATAGGGATATTGCTTGAAATAGGCTTTTTCTTGTTTCGCGTAATCGGTTGCCAAAAAAAACAGAATGGCCGCAGAAAATCCGCTGAAACTCATGATAAATAATATGAAAAATTTAAGCCTCTGACTCATTCAACGCCGCCTGCTGCTTTAGGGTGAAGGATAATTGTTGATCGGTGATATGGCCCTTGTTGATGAGAATTTCCCCCAGTTTTTGACCTGGTTTTACACCAGAATCTGACTGATAATTCAGGGCATTCTGAAGCATATCGACAGACAGGAGGTCATATTCTATGAGAATCTCGCCTATTTTCCTTTGGTAGGGCTGTAATTGATCTGTCTCGGGAAATATATGATCTGTTTTATCCCAGAGGAGGGGCGTATTGAACAGGATATGTCCGCTGTAAAGCGATATGGCCCTCAATGAGGCCAGAAAATTCAATATATTCCCCCAGAGCTGCCGAGGTAATGACAGGGCCGCCGAGCGCCAGCTATAAATTTGATAGGTGAAATAAAATCTGTGCAAGGCCCGATTGATCAGAAACAACAGATTGGCCCATAACAGATATTCCAATGGCTCGCCGCGCCGGAGCAGGGGGGGATAACGATAGCCATCCGGCATGAGCCATTCAATAAACCAGACAAGCAGGATGTTGAGCATGATAAAATAAGCCGCTGCGGACAGCTGCGCAGTGATGATACCTTTTCGATCACGAAACAGCGCATATTTCAGGGCGAGCGGGCCATGCCAGCGTTGATTGCGCCACCCCTGAAAGGCAATGCCCATTAACCAGCGGCTTTTCTGCCGGACAACGGCCTTTACCGTATTCGGAAAGAATTCCCGGGTCGCGATAATATCATTTGGCCCGGTTTTAAATCGGGCAAAGATCAGTTTTAGCCCATGTTGTTTAAGCCTGAGCGCCAGATCGTAATCCTCGGTAAGGTTGCCGGTATCAAAGGGCGGGGCGCTATGGTTATCACTGACCAGCCTCATTGCCCGACGGCTGAGCGCGGTGCCAACCCCGGCGGAGGGAACATGGTGGGTCAGGCTTTCCCGAACAACCATTTCCTTAATGTGATTTTCGGCAAATTCATCCTGATAATGCCCGCCGGTCAGGTCATACCATGGCCGCTCCAAAGGGATTACCGGAATTTGCACCATATCTTTGCGCGGGATCAAGTGATTATAGAGCTTTAATTCGAGCGGATGAACTATATCCTCCGCATCATGTAGAATATAGCCGCAGAATTCAATATTTTGCTTGTTTTCAAAGGCGCGAATATCGTCATAAACCTGATTCAGGCAGTCCGCTTTGCATGTGGGCCCATCGGTTTTCAATATGGAAATATGGAGATTCTTATAGCGGTGCCGCAAAGGCTCAATTTCTGAAATGCTATCCGGGTCATTGGGATAACAGCCCACAAAGACATGGTAATTCTTATAATTATAGCTGATAAATAAATTGGTCAGCATGGCCTGTATGACGGCGCTTTCCTGCCATGCCGGGATCATGATCGCGAAAAACTGCTCGTTTTTTGATAAAATATCCTCGCGTTGAAAGGCGCGGTATTTAGGGGTGATAAAGAGTTTTCGTCTGATTTTATATAAGATGTAATAGAGATCAACAAAGGCGTCATCAATATTGCTGATCAGGATGAACAGGGCCGTCAGAAAGAAACCTATTTTTAAAAAAAATAAATAACTGGTGAATAAATCTAATATTTTTGCCGCCCCTAATTTTTAAATACCAGAAAAGCATTTATGGTTTTTACCCGTATGTTAATTTTTGCTCTAGGCTACTACTTAAGACCCATATAATCAATATTCAGTTATTCACTATGGATTTTTCAGCTATTAATGTAATATTATTCTGTTCAAACATTTCAGCCATTAAACGTAATTTGGGATTGCGATACGATTATGACACAGGATTTGCATAGGCAGGATCTGGAAAAATTTCTTACAAAAAAGAAACTTAATGACCATTGGAAAAAATGGGTTCGCACCAATATTAAGGCAGGCTGTGATAAAAATGGTATGTTCAAAATCATGGTTGATGAGGGGTTTGAATATGATTTGATCAAGGACGCTTTAAATTTTGAGCCGATTATTCCCGTGGATCAGATTATTAATCCGTTAAAGCGGCCAAAAGTTAAAAAAAACGAGAAAACATCACCCCCATTCATACCAAATGCTAAACGATTGGATCATGTTGAGGTTGAGCTGTATATACTTGATGATTTTCTCAATAAAACGGAATGTGAGGCCTTGATTGCTAATATAGAAACGGCTTTAAAGCCATCAATTTTGATGACAAATGATGAATCCGAACAAAGTAATAACAAAAGAAAGTCCTGTGATATGGGATTGATTGGAAATGATAACGTTCGGGATTTAGATCGGCGAATTTCTTCCATATTAGGCCTTTCTGCTGCCCATTCGGATAGCTTGCAAGGTCAATATTATACCGAAGGGCAAGAGTGTAAGGATCAGACGGATTTTTTAAAAGAAAATGAACTTAAGGAAAGTGGTACAGGGCAACGGAGTTATAGTTTTCTGATATATCTGAATGATGTCGAGGATGGCGGTGAAATTAGCTTTCCGAAGATTAACCGATCTATTTTACCGAAAATGGGGCGGGCCGTAATTTGGAATAATTTGCATAAGGACGGGACGGTGAATGATCATTGTATATATCATGAGGGTCTCGTTAAAAAAGGAAGTAAAACCGTCATAAAAAAATATTTCCGCACTCAAAACGGCTTGCCTGTATTCAAACGATTAGAAAAGGAAAATGTACCAAATTATACAAAAATAGGATTTGAGAAAGATACACTTCCCAAGCCTCTGTTTAAAAAAATAGTGAATTTTTATCGGGAAAATTTCAAACATCAGGTAAAAGAAACCGTAGCAGAGAGGTTCATTAAAAATGAAGAACCAAATGTCACTAAAAGCAGCTTGATTCAATTGCCTGACTCTATCCAGAAAGAAATTCAGAATTGTTTAAAGCCAGTGCTTGAAATATGGAGCGGTCTTAAACTTGACCCTACATTCGTTTATGGAATCCGGGTTTATCATAATGGCACCGCGTTGAAAGTTCATAGAGACCGTAACGGCACTCATATTATTGGTGTCATCATAAATGTTGATCAAGAATTGAACGAAGCTTGGCCTTTGAGAATTGAGGATAATTATTATCGTCAACATGATATTTTATTAAAGCCGGGTGAAGTTGTATATTATGAAGCCGTAAGGCTTGCTCACGGCAGACCTATACCGTTTAATGGAGAATTATTCGCTAATATATTCTGTCATTTTAAAATCTCAGAAACGGGTAAGTAGCGCAACTCTCAAATTTTATGCTGCAGATGGTGCAGATATTATCAAGTCTTATAAAATGATATTATGATCTGTCCTTACGAGGGTGCTTTTTGTTCTTCTTGCGCCGATATGCAACAATTCCCCAGCCAAGTCCAAATAAAGCGAGCATAGGCGGTGAAGAAATATTGACAATGAATAGTGTCATTTCATCAGATGCGGTTAATATCATACCATTATTTGTTACGGTTGTTGTCCCGTAAGTGAATGGGTCGCCAGTATATTCGATAACCAGTTCAATAAGGTAATTTCCTAGTCCCGGAAATAAGTCGGCGTTATTTGCAATCACATTATTTAAGTTTAAATCATCATATGATGGCGAATCATTGTCTAAAACGATTGTATCGCCATTATCTAATTGAAGCTCCCAGCTAATATCAAAGAGCGTATAAAATGCGGGTGAACCGAGTGCGGTTTCAATATCACATAGAGATATTGTTGAGATTGAAAACGGGTTAGGCGCACATCCACCCAGATCAAAGTCCATCCCAAGATAGATCGTTAGATCAGGCCCTGCATCAGCAAAGAGTTGAATCTCTGTCGGATCAGTCGGATCAGTCGGATCAGTTGGATCAGTTGGATCAGTTGGGTCCGTTGGATCCGTTGGGTCAGTAGGATCGGTTGGATCAGTAGGATCAGTAGGATCAGTCGGATCGGTTGGATCCGTTGGGTCAGTCGGATCAGTAGGATCAGTAGGATCAGTTG
>JAKIUQ010000014.1 GCA_021647465.1 Emcibacter sp.
TTAATCATGAGAGTTACCTCTTTAAAGTTTTAATGTTGAATAAGCACCAACATCAAAACCGGTAACTCTCATCCTTGCAACCCTTTTCGATCGCAACGACTGTCAGATCTAATCTGAACTAATACAATTTATAGCCAGAGTGCCGGGTCGCTTGACAGCATATGATAAATTCTCTAATGTATCCACTGGATATATAGAATATTGGAGTTTAAAGTGACCCTTTACGACATGATACGTGATCAGATTTCAGCGAATGTGCCCTTTGCCAAACATGCGGGGATAACGCTGACAGAGCTTACCGACGGCGGCGGCAGCGCAAAACTTGGTGAACAGGCAGAGACACAAAACCACATTGGTTCACAACATGCGGGGGCTTTATTCACCCTTGGCGAAACCGCTTCCGGCGCGGCTATGGCGGGCTGCTTTGCGCCAATATTGCTATCGGTTCGTCCGGTTGCCGCCAAGGCAAGCATTAAATATCTAAAAATCGCCAAAGGCGCGATCTATGCGAAAGCCGTGACATCCCGTAGCGGCGAAGACCTGCAGGCGGAGCTTGAGGCCAAGGGCCATACAATATTTACGGTCGATGTGAGCCTGAGCGACCAGCGCAACCGGGTCGTGGCAGAAATGGTTGTTGACTGGCATGTCTCAAAGGCGGCATAGCCCCAGATGCCGCGCAAAGCTTACCATCATGGTGATCTGCCCAAACAAGCCCTTTATGCGGCCCGCGCCTTGATCGAGGAAGTTGGCGTTGATCATACTAGTTTGCGTGCGGTTGCGGCCAAGATCGACACGACCCACCGCGCGCTCTACAATCATTTTGCGGATCGCGATGCTCTGCTTTCTGCCGTTGCCGCCTCTGGTTACCGTGACCTTGCCGCCGCGCTGACTGATGCAAATAACGCGGCGCAGCATATGAAAATCTATGCATGTTTCGCGCTGAAGCACCCGCGCCTTTATGGCCTGATGATGCAGCAAAACTACAAGGCTTTTGAGACCGTACCGGCATTGCGGCAAGCCGCCGATGCGTTGATACAGGTTTCGCTGGACACACTGGCGGCGGGCCCCGATTCAGATGACCAGCGCCGCCGCACCGTGATGCGCCACTGGATGTTGGTGCACGGCGGCCTTAGCCTGCATCTGTCCGGCGTACTCAGAACGCGTTCGGACGCGGCTTTCATCACAGAAATTCTCGCCATTGCAGGCTTGTGATATCGCCGCTTAAATACCAGAGCCTGCCAAATAGGGGGACGGAATATTCTCAATGATCTTTTAAGGGGACGTTCCGGCGTATGGCACAATTCCTCCCCGCCAAGAATGATGACAAAATCAAGAAAGCTGAATTCCTTCAGGAAATTTATGCGGGCTTCGTTCTCGTGATCAATATTAGACCGCCCGCAACCATAAGGGTATCCGGCTATATTTCACGAATATAGCTGCCGATCTTATGGTTCAAATCGCGGTTCCAGCCATAATTGGCGAAACCGACAACATCCGGCTGATCTTCGCCTATGCGCCAAATCCAGAAGATATATCTTCAAAACTTATCCCCATATGGTTCAAGGCCGCCCATCAGAATGAGGGAGATCTCGACCTGATCCTTTTTTGAGAAGCCCGCGCGTCTCATGTGGCCAAAGTCGAAAATTGGTCTTTTTATCATGGCGGGATATTCTAAAAGCAGATCAATGATCTGCTGATCACTCAGGTTATTTTTCTGATCTTCGGGCAATTTGCGCCATGTGGTGCCCCGCTTGTTCAACAGAGTATCCAGCCCCAGTTCCTCTACCCAAAGTTCAAGCTGAACCCGCGCAAGGCCGTCTTTACGAAAATCATGAAACCTGTGGTCAATATTTTTCTCCCCAAAGCATTTCAGGGCCTTCTTCACCGTGTCACAGTTTTTAATGCCATAGACAACGACCATATTTATTCCTTGAATGAAACCACTTCTTCGTGGTCTTCCGGATCGGCGTGAATCAGAACTTCGGCTTCTTTAAATTCGGCCATAATTTCAGCCTCCACATCATCGCAAATACGGTGCGCCTCGCTCAAGGAAATTGCGCCGTCCATTTCCATGTGAAACTGAATGAATAAATTAAAGCCTGATTTACGGGTTTTCATATCATGAACGCCGTGGACCTCGGGGTGGGTTTTAATGATGTCGATAATTCTTGTCTTATCGCGATCATCCATTTCCCGATCCATGAGCATATCAATAGAAGTATAAGCGATCTGTTTGACATTATACACCAGATAAAAAGCCACCATAACCCCAATGATCGGATCGGCATAATAGAGCTGCATATATCCCCCGAGGAACAATGCTGTCAAAACACCAAAATTCATCAGTATATCACCAGAATAATGCAGATTATCTGCGGCAATGGCAATAGAACCCGTTTTACGAATCACATAACGCTGATATCCCACCAAAGCAACGGTCAGAATAATGGCAATAATAATAATGACAATGCTTTCATCAGCCTTGACTATGGGTTCGGGATTCATCAGTTTCTTGACCGCCTCCACCATAAGAAACAAGGCGGATAATGACACGACCATGGCCTGAACAAGCCCCGCGATAGCTTCGGCCTTACCATGGCCGAAACGATGGTCATCATCCGCAGGCACCACCGCAAAACGTATGGCCACCAAATTGACCAGCGAAGCCAGAATATCCATCACGGAATCCAGCAAAGACCCCAGCATGGATACGGCTCCGCTCGAATTATAAGCCCAGCTCTTGATGAGAATCAGGGTAAAGGCAACCGCCACTGCGGCATTGGCCGCCCGCATCATCAGCCGGTTGACCTCTGACCTTTTATTTTCTTTTGTTATCTCAAAACTCATTTTATTACCTCAAAACCCGTCTTATTATCTCAAAGATCAGGGATAAACTTCCCTCATTACCCATATATTTTTGGCATTCTTTTCATATATATGCCTCATATGAAGCCGGAACTTCCGGTCTTCCCAAAATTCTATGCGGCTGGGAATGATACGAAAGCCGGACCAAAAGGGCGGGCGCGGAACCTTGCCAAGGGCATATTTGGCCGCATATTTGGCAATGGCGGCCTCAAATTCGAAGAGGCCTTCCATGGGCTGACTTTGTTTCGATGCCCATGCCCCGATCTGGCTGTCCTTTGCGCGGGTGGCAAAATAGGCATCGGCTTCCTCCGCACTGACCGGGGTAACGGCCCCTTCAATTCTGACTTGCCTCTTTTGTGATTTCCAATGAAAACATAAGGCGGCAAAGGGATTTTCAGCAAGGTCATGGCCCTTTCGGCTCTCCAGATTGGTGTAAAATACAAAGCCGCGCTCGTCCACCGCTTTCAACAGCACCATCCTCACAGAGGGCCGGCCCTGCGCATCTGCCGTGGCAAGAGCGACAGCCTCCCCCAGATCTTCCGCCTGACAGGATTTTTTGAACCATTTTTTGAATAAGTCGATGGGATCTGTCACTCAACACCTCTTAATATGCGCCTACGCCATAAAATTGCCAAAATCATCATTAGAATATGTAATATAAATGATATATAATGGCAAAAAGAGCCGAATACAATTTATTAAACCGCCGAATATAATCTGCTGAATCGAAAGGGATTTAAATGCCAATCAACAGTTCCCCCCGCCGCAAGGCCATGATCACGGTCTCATTGGTTATCGCATTTTCCATAACGTTGGCCTCTTGTACAAAACAGGAAAGCGGAACACTTCTTGGGGCCATTGGCGGCGCCGTTGTCGGGTCTGCCATTGGTGGCAAGGGCGGGGGCACAGGTAAGGTCATTGCCGTTGCCGCAGGAACATTGGCCGGCGCCTATATCGGCAGTGAAATTGGCAAGTCTCTGGATCGGGCCGATCGGCAGGCCATGCGGGAAAAAACACAATATTCTCTGGAAAACACCCCGTCCGGCGAGGCAACAACCTGGTATAATCCCGATAGTGGAAATTCCGGCACCATCACACCCCAGCCCGCCTATAGCAACAAGGCAGATGAATATTGCAGAGAGTATCAACAGACCGTGACCGTCGCCGGCAAAACCGAAACCGCATATGGAACCGCCTGCCGTCAGGAAGATGGGACTTGGAAAATCATCAATCAATGACTACATTAGGGTCAGGAATAATAACGTAAGTTGAATTGATATTATGAAAGACCCCTACAGCGTATTGGGCGTACCCAAATCGTCCACCGATGCGGAACTTAAAAAAACCTATCGCACTTTGGCGAAAAAGCTGCATCCCGATATAAATTCGGGCGATGAGAAAATTGCGGAACGTTTCAAGGAAGTCTCGGCGGCCTATGCGCTTCTGCGGGATAAAGATTTGCGCGCCAGATATGATCGCGGGGAAATTAATGCCGACGGATCAGAAAAAGGCTTTGCAGGCGGAGGATTCGATCCGCGTTCTGGCGGCATGGGTGGTATGGGCGGCATGGGCGGAGGAGGTCGTTTTGGCGATGGATTTGATCCTGAAGAAATTTTTGCGTCCATATTTGGCGGCGGGCGCGGCGGGCGGCAAAGACGTCCGCAAAAGGGGCAGGATATTGCCTACCGGTTAAAGATTGATTTTCTGGACGCCGTGAAAGGCGGTAAAAAACCCATAACCCTTGCCAATAATAAAAGCCTCAATGTCACCATTCCGGAAAATGTCAAAGAGGGCCAGAAAATCCGCCTTAAAGGACAGGGCGATGACGGCATGAACGGCGGGGCGGCCGGGGATGCTATCATTGAAATTTCCATCAAAAAACATGCTTTCTTCCGCTGCGAAGGCAATGATATTCATCTGGATTTGCCCATTACGCTGCAAGAAGCTGTCCTCGGGGAAAAAGTCAATATCCCGACCATTGATGGCAAGGTCGCCATGACCATTCCCAAGGGGTCAAGCTCTGGGCGCGTGTTGCGCCTGAAAGGCAAAGGGGCCACAGACCCAAAAAGCAAAAAGCGCGGTGATCAATATGTGAAATTGCAAATCATGCTGCCGGACGAGCCGGACGAAGCTCTGGAAAAACTCATTAAAAAATGGGCAAAAGACAACCAAAATCAAAATGTCAGATCACATATGGCCTGAAGGCATGCAAATATATGAAAGAAAAATGCAAAGATCTCCGTTTTCTATTGGACGCCTTGAAGAATTTTGCCCAGCATGACGGTATGGTGATGGCGGGGCATCTGGCCTTTCTGACCATGCTCGCGCTCTTTCCCTTCATTATTTTTCTGGTGTCCCTGGCCGGATTTTTTGGCCAGTCGGATGCCGGCGCGCAGGCTTTGGTGCAATTATTTGAACATATCCCCGAAGATGTGGGCAATGTCTTGCATGGCCCCATCGAGAAAATGATCCAGACCACCGACAAAAGCATCATGACCTTCAGTATTCTGGGCGCCATGTGGATTTCTTCCTCGGCCATTGATGCGGCAAGGCTGGCGATCGTCCGCGCCTTTGGAACGGTGAGCCGCCGGTCATATATTCGCCGCCGCGCAGAAGGTCTGATGCTGGTCATTCTTTCCGCCAGCAGCATTATTATCGGCATGACCATATTGGTGCTTGGGCCTGTGGCCTGGAATATCCTGATCAGCTATATTCCGCTCGAAACCGACTGGAAACTGATTTGGAATCTGGTGCGTATGTCCGTCAGTATCAGCCTGATATTTGGCGCATTATGCCTGTCATATTATATTTTAAAGCCGCGAAAACTTGGCCGGCGCTCCCCTGTTATGGCGGGGGCTTTTACGGCGCTTTCCCTCTGGATGATCATCGGCGGCGGATTTTCCATATATTTGAAATATTTCGGCAATTACGATGTCACCTACGGCAGTTTGGCCGGTGCCATTATCGCCTTGATGTTCTTTTACTTTATCGGCGCATCTTATATTCTGGGGGCAGAAGTAAATGCGGCGCTTTATCACCAAAGATCAAGAAAAATAGCTGAAAAGAACCCGGCTATTTGAATCTCATACAAAAATGTGTAGAATTAGCCATAATATATAACGTAAATAAAACCAATAAATGAGACATAAACTCAGAGGAAAAACAATGACACAGAATAATGGCCTTCTCGCCGGAAAACGCGGCATCATCATGGGTGTGGCAAATAATCGTTCCATTGCCTGGGGCATCGCCCGCAGGGCCGCAGAACAGGGCGCGGAACTCGCCTTCACCTTTCAGGGCGATGCCTTGGAAAAACGTGTGCGCCCGCTTGCCGAATCCATTGGGTCTGACATTATCCTGCCCTGTGATGTAACCGACGGCGATTCCATAGATGCCGTTTTCGCGCAGCTGGAAGAAAACTGGGGCAAAATTGACTTTCTGGTTCATGCCATTGCCTATTCAGATAAAAATGAACTAACCGGACGGTATGTGGATACATCGCCCGAAAATTTCGCCATGAGCCTGAATATTTCCTGTTATTCCTTCACCGCCATCGCCCAGAGGGCGGAAAAATTAATGACGGACGGCGGCAGCATGATCACGCTGAGCTATTACGGCGCAGAAAAAGTCATTCCCCATTATAATGTTATGGGGGTGGCCAAGGCGGCGCTCGAAGCCAGCGTTAAATATCTGGCCCGTGATTTGGGGCCAAAGAATATTCGCGTCAACAGCCTGTCTGCCGGCCCCATTAAAACGCTGGCATCGGCGGGCATCGGGGATTTCCGGTATATTTTAAAGTGGAATGAATATAATTCCCCACTTGGCCGCAATGTGACCACCGATGAAGTAGGCAACAGCGCGGTTTATCTGTTAAGTGATTTATCCAGCGGCGTTACCGGTGAAAATCACCATGTGGATAGCGGTTATCATGTTATGGGGATGAAACGGGAAGATGCGCCGGATTTAAGCCTCGTCTAGCAATTAAGAAAGCCTAAAAAATAAGAAAGCAAGAATATGTCATATAACAGCTTCGGCCATATCTTTCGGGTGACAACCTGGGGGGAAAGCCACGGGCCGGCCATTGGCTGCGTTATTGATGGCGTGCCAAGCATGCTGCCCATTGATGAGGCTGAAATTCAGCATTTTCTGGACAAAAGAAAACCCGGACAGAATCGTTTCATGACCCAGCGGCAAGAGGCCGATCAGGTGAAAATCCTGTCCGGCACTTTTGAAGGGGTGACCACAGGCACGCCGGTCAGCCTGATGATTGAAAATGCCGACCAAAGATCAAAAGATTACGGCGACATCAAAGATAAATTCCGGCCCGGCCATGCGGATTACACCTATATGGAAAAATATGGCATTCGGGATTATCGGGGCGGCGGCAGGTCATCGGCCCGCGAAACCGCCTGCCGGGTTGCCGCCGGCGCGGTGGCGCGAAAGATATTGGGCGGGGGCATTCAGATCAAGGGGGCGTTGGTTCAAATTGGCGACCATGAAATAAACCCGGACAACTGGGATTGGGACGAGATTAGCAACAATCCTTTCTGGTGCCCGGATAAATCAATGGTGCCAGTGTGGGAGAAATATCTGGACGACATCCGCAAAAAAGGCAGCTCCATCGGGGCTGTGATCGAAGTTCGCGCCCTTGGCGTTCCCGCCGGCATTGGGGCCCCTGTTTATGCCAAACTGGACAGCGACCTTGCCGCCGCCATGATGACCATCAATGCGGTAAAGGGCGTTGAAATCGGCGAAGGCTTTAACGCGGCCCGCCTGACCGGTGAAGAAAACGCGGACGAAATGTATATAGATGATGACGGCAACCCGGCCATTCGAACCAATCATGCCGGTGGAATATTAGGCGGGATTTCTTCCGGCAAAGAAATTATCTGCCGATTTGCGGTCAAACCAACCTCATCCATCCTCACCCCCCGCAAAACCGTGGACAGACATGGTAAGGAAACCGAGATTATCACCAAGGGCCGCCATGACCCCTGCGTCGGCATTCGCGCCGTCCCCGTCGGCGAAGCCATGATGGCCTGCGTCCTCGCCGACCACATCCTGTTGCATAGAGCGCAGCAGGGATAAGCCGGTTACCTTAAGCTGTCCACATAGGTCAGGATGGCTTGTATCCGGTGGGTGTCTTCGATTTGGGTGCGGTCGCCGCCGGACCGAATGACATTTTCCTGTTTGGTGCGCCAAAGGTCGACATAGTCTTTTTTCTCATGGCTGAAGGGTTTGCTTTCTGGTGGCGTGTCCAGATTTATTTCCGGCTGAAAGCTTAAATTTATATGATCATCATAACTGATGGCGCCGGCGTTATAGAGCTGGCTGCTCAAGGAAATAATGTCGCGGGGGGACGCATTCCTAACGTCAATATTCTGAGCAGTCTCGTGCCAGACATTCGATATGGAAACATTGTCCACAGCGGCGGATGCCTCTTGAGGCCTTACGGCTTTACTTTTACCCGCGTCTGACTTTTCGATGTTCAATTTTTCCCGCTCTGCCTGATTGAGATTATTTTGACGAAAAAGCCCTTCTGTACCAGCTTGCATTTTATTAATATTCATGACACATCTTTCATTGTATGTTTTTATTTGCCTTAATACACAGCAAATAACATGCCAATATTCTCCTTTCAAAAATCGGCTGAATTCTGCGATCATAGGTTAACACATTATTAACAAACGAATATTTATGTTTTATTAACCATGAATTTAGGGTATTTTTTGCCCTGATAAGAGTATATTGCCTATTGCCTTAAGGGGGCATGAATAACTATGAAAAATTTTATGTTGTTTGCGGGAATTTCTTATTTTCAAACCGATAGATTTAAAGAAAAATTCAACGGTTAAAACAAGCCACAAGTTCAAGATGCGGGGAATAGAGAAACTGATCCACGGGCAATATATCGCCCATGACAAAACCGCCATCAACCAGCGCCCTTGCATCCCGCGCGAAGGTTGCCGGATTACAAGACATCATCACAATTTTTTCAAGGGGGGAATTGATGATTTCCGCGACCTGCTCCCTTGCGCCGGCCCTTGGCGGGTCAAGCACAACCGCATCATATTTTTTTAATTCATGGGGCAATAAAGGCCGCAGAAATAAATCCCTGACCTCTGTGGTAAGCGCGCGAATTTTGCCCATTTGGTGGGCGCTGTTCTTTAAGGCGGTGATCATGGCCAGATTACCGTCAACCGCATGAACCGCGTGATCCCCGATCAGGGCCATGGTAAAGGTTCCGCAGCCCGAGAAAATATCAACCACCTTATCAGCGCCCTCTAACGCATCCCGCATATATTCTGTCAAGGCCATTTCGCCCTGCTTGGTCGCTTGCAGGAAAGCCCCCGGCGGCAGAAAAACCTGCCGGCCCGCAAAGCTGACACAGGGTTTCTGCCGCTCGCACAGAATTTCATGAGAGGGGTTTTTCAGCTTGCTATCCAGCCAGCAGATTCGCGCGATATCCTCTGCCTCGGCAAAGGCCGCAATATCCATACGCAGATCAAGATCCGGCTCGCCCGCTGTTTCCAAAATCACATCAAGGCCGTTATCCGCCAGATTAATATGTACTTTCATTTTTTGACGTTTTTTGAGCTGGCCGCCTAAAAATTTTCTCAGCGGGGCGAGGAAACCCGTAATTTCAGGGGCCAACACCGGACATTCGGTAATCGTAATAATCACATGACTTGCCCGTTCGGTAAAGCCCAACAAGGCCTTGCCGTTCCCCTGGCCCATAACCGCAAGGCTCGCGCGGCGGCGGCTGCCTCTGGAACTTACTTTAGCCGGCAAAATATTAATATTATCGAACCCCCGATGACCCATGGCACTGATGATCTGTTGCTGTTTCCAGCGGGCATAATAGTCCGGCGAAACATGCTGCAGGGAACAACCGCCGCAACGGCCAAAATACTTGCAGATTGGCGCGGCCCTGTCCACAGACGGATTGTGGATATGCGTGATGCGGCCCTGCTTGCCAGACAGTTTAATGTCAACATCATCGCCGTCCACGGAATAGGGGATATAGATGTCCCTGCCGTCAATTTGCGCGATCCCGTCACCGCCTGCGCCGATATGATCTATTGTTACACGTAAAGTCATTTTTTATATTCCGCTACGATCAAAAATTCGATATTGCCTTCCGGCCCTTTTATCGGGCTGGTGGTCAGGCCGATCACCGTCCATCCCGGCATATCATCCGTGACCCAACCTTTAATTTTCCGGCAGACCTGTTCATGTAATTCGCTGTCCCGAACCACGCCGCCCTTGCCGACATTTCCCTTGCCCACCTCAAACTGGGGTTTGATAAGGGCCACAAGGATACAGCCGTCAGCCGCCAGAGACATCGGCGCGGGCAATATGGTTTGCAAGCCAATGAAGCTGGCATCACAAACAATCATATCCACCGACTCTGGAATCTGTTCCTGTGATAAATAACGGGCATTGGTTTTTTCAAGCACAACGACCCGGTCATCATTACGCAATTTCCACGCAAGCTGACCGTGGCCCACATCGACGGCATAGACCTTAGCCGCTCCGTGATGCAAACAGACATCGGTAAAGCCGCCAGTGGACGCGCCCACATCAATCACGCATTTCCCGTCAATATCCAGGGAGAATTCTTCAAGGGCCTGCATGAGTTTTAACCCGCCCCGACTGACCCAGGGATGTTCTTTTGACCGCACTTCAAGCGGGGCATCTTCGGGCAGTTGCGTGCCGGATTTTTCAATCTTTCGCGCGCCGCTAAAGACGTTGCCCGCCATGATATAGGCCTGCGCGCGGGCGCGGCTTTCGGCCAGGCCGCGTTCTACCACAAGCTGATCAACACGCATTTTCTTAACCATTACAGGATTACGCCATCGAGGATGAGCTGGTGTCATTCCGGCGCAGGGCTTTCAGGGAGACATCAACAATGTCACTGGCGCAGAGGCCGGCTTGCTGATACATGACTTCCGGGCTGTCCTGATCCTGAAAAATATCCGGCAGCTTCAGCGTTCTGACCTTAAGGCCATTTTCAAGCAGGCCTTCATTGCTTAGATAGTCCAGAACATGACTGCCAAAGCCGCCAATTGAGCCTTCTTCGATGGTCACCAGAACCTCATGGTTCAGGGCCAGATCGCGGATCATATCCAGATCCAGCGGTTTGGCAAAGCGCGCGTCAGCGACCGTGGTGGTCAGGCCGTGCGCTTTAAGGGATTCCGCTGCGGCCAAGGCCTCCTGCAATCTGGTGCCCAGAGATAAAATGGCAATATGCGCGCCCTTCTGAACAATGCGGCCCTTGCCAATCTCAAGAATTTCACCCTTTTCCGGTAACTCAAGCCCGATGCCCTCGCCGCGCGGATAACGCACCGCAGAAGGCCCCGTATCATAGGCCGCAGAGGTCGCCACCATATTCATCAATTCCCGCTCATCCGCCGCCGCCATAACCACAAAATTTGGCAGGCTGGCCAGATAAGTAACATCAAAAGATCCCGCATGCGTTGGCCCGTCCGCCCCGACCAGTCCCGCCCGGTCTATGGCAAAACGTACCGGCAAATTCTGTACGGCCACATCATGCACCACCTGATCATAGGCCCGCTGAAGAAAGGTCGAGTAAATGGTGACAAAGGGCTTGAATCCTTCTGTTGCCATGCCCGCCGCAAAGGTCACGGCATGCTGCTCTGCGATACCCACATCGAAACAGCGATCCGGAAAGGCGGCCTCAAATTTATCAAGTCCGGTACCGGACGGCATCGCCGCCGTGATGGCGATTATTTTTTCATCTGTTTTGGCCTCAGCGATCAAGGCCTTGGCGAATACGCCGGTATAGCTCGGGGCGGCGGGGACTGATTTACTTTGCGTGCCGGTAACCACATTGAATTTGGACACACCGTGATATTTATCATCGGCCTCTTCGGCATAGCGATAGCCTTTACCCTTTTGCGTGACCACATGAATAAGCACCGGCCCCTCGCCCGCATCCCGGACATTTTCAAGCACAGGCAACAGATGATCCATATTATGACCATCCACCGGCCCCACATAATAAAAGCCCAATTCTTCGAACAGCGTGCCGCCCGTCGCCATGCCGCGCGCATATTCTTCGGCTTTTTTGGCTTTTTCGCTGATGGTGCGCGGGAAATGTTTGACAATATTCTTGGCAAAATCCCGAAGGTTTAAAAAAGACCGTGATGAAATCAACCGCGCAAGATACGCGCTCATGGCCCCCACGGGCGGGGCAATGGACATGTCATTATCGTTCAGGATCACAATCAGGCGAGACTTCAGGGCCCCGGCGTTATTCATCGCCTCATACGCCATGCCCGCACTCATGGAGCCATCCCCGATGACAGCCACGATATTTTCATCACTGCCGCGCAAATCACGGCTGACGGCCATGCCAAGACCTGCGGAAATTGACGTCGAACTATGGCCCGCGCCAAAGGGGTCATATTCACTTTCCTTGCGCTTGGTAAATCCTGCAAGACCGCCGCCTTGGCGAATAGACTTCATCCGATCGCGCCGTCCGGTAAGGATTTTATGGGGATAACATTGATGGCCCACATCCCAAATCAGCTTGTCCCTGGGCATATTGAACACATGATGAAGAGCAACCGTAAGCTCCACAACGCCAAGGCCTGCCCCCAAATGACCGCCTGTTTGAGATACCGCATGGATCATGTCAGACCGCACTTCGTCCGCAAGCTGCTGAAGCTGGTCATGATCAAGTTTGCTTACATCGTCAGAGCAGACAATCTGATCAAGTAAATCTGTTACTGGTTTTATACCCAAACGAAAATACCCTTACTTATCTTAACTTGTGCGATTAATAATGAATTTTGCCAGAATACGCAAGTTTTCTGCTTTTGTCCCAAAAACATCCAGATGATGCAAGGCCTGATCTATCAACATATCCGCCTGCAGGCGCGCCTGATCCGGCCCGCTTAAGGATACCAGAGTCGCCTTGCCCGCCGCCGCATCTTTGCCCGCCGTCTTGCCAATCTCTTCTGTGCGCCCCTCTTCATCCAATAGGTCATCCGCAATCTGAAAGGCCAGCCCCATGTCATGGCAATAGCCTTTAATCGCCTGACGTCTTTTTTCCTCTGCCTTGCCAAGAATAGCCCCCGCCTTACCAGAAAAGACAATCAATGCGCCGGTTTTCATCCGTTGCAGGCGCGTGATGCGAATCTTGTCCAGCTTTTGATTCTCTGCCAAAAGGTCGAACATCTGTCCGCCGACCATACCATTCACGCCCAAGGCTTTCGCCATAAAGCTGATCAGTTCGCAGCGCACCCGCGCATCAGAATGGGTTTTTTCATCAGCAAGAATTTCAAACGCCAGCGTCAGCAAAGCATCCCCCGCCAGAACCGCCGTGGCTTCATCGAACTTTATATGAACGGCGGGCTGTCCGCGCCGCATGTCATCATCATCCATACAGGGCAAATCATCATGAATGAGAGAATAGGTATGAACACATTCCACCGCCGCCGCCACGCGAAGGGCCGAACTGTGACCGACGCCAAATAATTTTGCGCTTTCCATGACCAAAAACGGCCTGATCCGTTTGCCGCCAACCATAAGGGCATATTCCATGGCATCAATGACCTGCTGTTCCAGATCAACGGCAGCGGGCAAAAGCTTCAAAAGTGTTGCTTCAACCTGTTCTGCTGCAAGGGCCAACGCGGCCTTTGCCAAATCATTTAGGGCCAGATCATTATTTGTTTTTATCATAAGCGACTTTCTCGTCAATCAGGCTTGAAGAAACAATTATTCCCCGTCCAGTGCAGACAGCCCCAGGGTGCCATTCTGTAATATGGTTATTTTCTCTATTCGCGCACTGGCATCTTTCAGCTTATTGTCACAATGCTGACGAAGCTGCGTGCCGCGCGTGTAGATATCAATGGATTCCTCCAGCGAGACCTGCCCGCTTTCCAGATTTTTGACGATTTCCTCAAGCGCGCTGAGGGCATCCTCAAAGCTCATCGCAATAATATCATCTGGAATAGCCGCAGATTGATCGTTTTTGTTTGGCACTATATATTCCTTATCCATGACCCTTTATTGTCTCTTTATACTGAAAATTGCCTCAGCCCATCAACGCTGAAATATGGCTCGCGACATTTTCCCCCAATATATTTAAGTTATAGCCGCCTTCGAGGCAAGATACCAGTCTGCCGTTACAATGTTTTTCGGCGATATTTTTTATTTCGCTGGTGACCCAGAAAAAATCATCATCACTCAGATTTAAACCGGCAAGAGGATCCATGGCATGGCCGTCAAAGCCCGCAGATATCAAAATAAAATCCGGATCAAATTCCTCAAGCACCGGAAATATCCTCTCTTGATAGGCCCTGCGAAAAACCTGCCCGTCGCTGCCTGCGGCCAAAGGCGCATTTACAATCATGCCCCGCCTTTTCATCCCCCCCGGATCATCAATATGGCCTGTCCCGGGATAAAGCGGCGACTGGTGGCTCGACGCATAGAATAGCCCTTCATGCTGCGCCGCAACAGTCTGACTGCCATTGCCATGATGAACATCAAAATCAATGATGGCCACGCGGTCACAGAAATGTCTTTTCTGGGCATAAAGCGCCCCGATAGCCACATTGTTAAACAGGCAAAAACCCATGGCCTGATCCGGCTCGGCATGATGACCGGGCGGGCGAATGGCGCAAAAGGCATTGGCCAATTGCCCCGACATCACATGATCAATAGCCCCGCAAGTGGCCCCAACACCCCGGAGCGCCGCATCCAATGATCCGGGCGAAAGAAAGGTATCGCCGTCAAGGCCGTAATTTCCGCTGTGCGGGATATGATCGATCACACTGCGGATATAGCCATCCGTATGCACCAATGAGAGCATGTCCAGATCCGCTGCCCCGGCAGTGATCATACGCAGGGCATTAAAATCCGGCCGGGCGAGCCGATCCATAATAACAGATAGCCTTTCCTTTGCCTCCGGATGACCTTGCGGCGGGTGATGCCCAAGACAATCAGCATGGTAAAATAGACCTGTGGACAAAGAAGCTCTCCCATCGCGCGCGGGTTCTTAATTTTTAACTGTTGGCTTTATTCTGCGCATATTTGATTTTTTCTTCGGCCACCAGTTCTTTTTTAGACAATTTACCAATCATGGTTTTGGGCAGCTCTGCCCTGAATTCAATAAATTTAGGACGTTCGTGCTTGCCCAGCTTTTTCTTGATGAAAGCCATCAATTCATCCTCGGAAAGCTTGTCATCAGGATTTTTCAGGGCGACAAAAGCCTTGGGCCTCTCACCCAGATAATCATCAGGGATGCCAATCACGGTGACCTCATGAACAGCGGGATGCTCGTAAATAGCCTCTTCAATCACCCGTGGATAAACGTTAAAGCCGCCAACCAATATAAGGTCCTTGTCCCGGTCAATGATATAAATATAACCTTCTTCATCCATATAGCCCACGTCACCCGTGTGAAATATGCCGTCTTTCAAAACGTCTTCCGTGGCTTCGGGGCGTTTCCAATAGCCCTTCATCACCTGCGGGCCCCGAATGCAGATTTCGCCGTTTTCGCCCAAGGGAACAATTGTTGTTTTATCTTCACGGTCAATGATAAAAACCTCAGTGGCGGGTATGGGCAAGCCTATTGAACCATAACGGTTGTCCCGGTCCTGAGGATTAGACACACATGACGGCGATGTTTCGGTCAGGCCGTAGCCTTCCGTAATAGATACATTCAGTTTATCTTTAAAAGCCTGACCCAGTTCAACCGGTAACGGAGCACCGCCGGACAAACACATTTTTACGTTTTCCATGCCAATATTCGGAACATCTTTATGATTCGATATGGCGGTAAACATGGAGGGAACCCCGATAAAAATACTGGGTTTTATTTTTTTCATCAGCCTGATGACGTCATCAAGCACGAATTTGGGCTGGATCATCACCCTGCCCCCCATATAGATCCCAAGATTCATCACCAATGACATGGCATAAACATGGAAAAAGGGCAAAACCCCGATGATAACTTCCTTGCCATATTTCAGATCAACAGCCCAATCCACCGTCTGAAGGATATTGATATAGAGATTGGCATGGGTCAGCATGGCTCCTTTTGGAATACCCGTCGTCCCGCCGGTATATTGAATAACGGCCACATCATTCAAGACATCTGTCTCAACCGGGGTGAATTTACCGTCATTACGCAATAGCTGACCATAATCACTATAATATTCATCCTTGTTAACTTTTGAAATAATACTGGATTTAAATATTTTAAACAGCAGGGCTTTGGCATAGGGCATGGCATCGCTAAATCCCCCCACAACCAGATGTTTTAGCCGGCTTTTGCGGGCCACTTCATGAATAGTGGGATAAAGGGAGGCTAAATCCAGCGTGATCATAATGTCGGTTTCTGAATCTTCTACCTGATTGATCAGTTCATGCTCAGAATAAAGCGGGCTGTAATTCACAACCGTACCGCCGGCCATTAGAATACCGAAATACGCGACAGGGAATTGGGGACAATTGGGCATAAAAATACCCACATGCGACCCCTTGCCAACCCCAAGCCCCTGCAAGCCCTTTGCCATTCGGCATACCTGATCGTGCAAATCACGGTAGCTGACAAGTTTGCCCATAAAGTCATAGGCTATGGCATCAGGATTTTTATCCGCCGCATCCACAACCAGACTATAGAGCGGCTTCGCCGTATAATTTTGCGCCCACTTTATATGTTTCGGATAATTGGATAGCCATGGATGTTTCATCATTTTTCAATCGTTACCATCAATTTTTAAGTCACCTATTATAGGTAAAAAACCGGAATATACGTAAAAACCGGAATATTATCCCATTTTCTCGCTGGGAATGGCAAAAAACAAATCATCCCCCGTCATAATCACCTCTTTCAGACTAACCGCTGTAGGCACGATTTGCTGGGCGTAAAAACGGCTGGTGATGATTTTCACTTCAAGAAAGTCCGTATCCGGGTTGCCATTATTCAGTTCCGCGCGGGCCGCCGCCGCGCCCTTGATCATAAGATAACATCCGACAGTCACACTGAAAAGCCGCAAAAAGGGCACAGACCCCGCAAGAGCAGAACGCATATTATCCCCATGCTGCGCCACGATCCATTCGGCGCATTCTCTGGTACTTTCCACCGCGAGATTCAGGCTTTTGCGCATGTCCGAAAATTCTTCCTCTAGGGGTAAATTTTGGGCGAAATCCGTTATTTCAGACAAAAATGCCCGCCAATGGCTGCCGCCCATCATGGATAATTTTCGCCCGACAAGATCCATTGCCTGTACGCCGTTAGTGCCTTCATAGATGGGGTTAATGCGGGCGTCTCGATAAATCTGGGCGATGCCCGTTTCCTCGACAAAGCCCATGCCGCCGTGTATTTGCAGGGCAAGTGACGCATTTTCAACCCCGATGTCAGAGCCATAAGCCTTGGACAAAGGCGTGAGTAAATCGGCAAGGCCGGCATATTTTTCGCGCAATGTCTTATCCGGGTGATGTTCCCCAAGGTCCAATGCCTTGGCATTCAGCATTGTGATGGCGCGGGCGGCTTCGGTCGTGGATTTGATGGTCATCAGCATCCGGCGCACATCCGCATGTTCAATGATGGCGCTGGAGCCGGATTTTGTCGCCCCGACGGCAACGCCTTGAATCCTGTCTTTTGCGTAGTCAATCGCCATTTGCCATGCCCGCTCTGCGCAGCCCACACCCTGAATACCCACATTCAGCCGCGCGTTATTCATCATGGTGAACATGGCGGCCATGCCCTTATTTTCGGCCCCGAGCATATAACCAACACAATTATCCTCTTCGCCAAAAGCCATAACGCAGGTCGGGCTGCCGTGAATGCCGAGCTTATGCTCAAGGGACACACATTTGGCATCATTTCGCGCCCCCAGAGAACCATCCTCATTGATCAGAAATTTTGGCACAATGAATAGGGAAATTCCCCTTGTCCCCGCCGGACTATTCGGCGTTCGGGCCAGCACAAGATGAATGATATTTTCCGTCATATCATGATCACCCCAGGTGATGAAAATCTTTTGCCCGCTGATGCGGTATGTCCCATCGCCATAGGGGACAGCCTTGGTGCGCAGCGCCCCCACATCGGTGCCCGCACCGGATTCTGTTAAATTCATTGACCCCGCCCATTGACCGGAAATCATTTTTTCCAGATAGGTGTTTTTCTGTTCTTCTGATCCATGGGCCAGGATTGATTCAATGGCCCCGGTGGTCAACATGGAACACAGGCTGAAGGCCATATTGGACGCATCAACAAATTCATACACCGCAGAGGCCAGGGTTATCGGCAAGCCCTGGCCGCCATATTCTATATCGCCGCTCACGCTGGTCCAGCCATTTTCAGCATAAGACACGTAAGCTTCTTTAAAACCGGGGGAGGGGATAACACCGTCATCTGTCAGGCGCGCACCTTCCCTGTCCCCCACCATATTTAAAGGGGATAATATTTCCCCGCAGAATTTTCCAGCCTCTTCCAATATGGCGTCGACAATATCTTCACTCGCATCCTGAAATCTTTCCAATTCTGAAATCTCTGCCATATCAATGACATGCTTTAAAACAAATTTCATTTCACGCGTAGGGGCAATATATTCGGCCACAGAAGAACTCCCGGATTTTTTAAATAATTTTGATCGTAAATCGTTCAGTAATATACTATTAATGTAACAAGATTTAATAGCAGTAACAACAAAAACAAAACAGTCGTTTGAAAAATGAAACCTACATGAGTCGCCATATAATCACAAGTATTTAGGCGGATTGCGCATATAATATATTGCACCCAGAATATTGCACACAGGATAATAACATAGAACAATGTCCCCAAATGACAAAAATCCAACCTATGAAAAAATAATGCCCGCCGTTCCGGCCAACCTTAATCTTGCCAGCAAATATTTGTTGCAGGGCAAGCTTGTCTCTTTTCCAACCGAAACCGTATATGGCCTTGGGGCAGACGCCACCAATGATCAGGCCGTAGCCCGGATATTCGCGGCCAAACAAAGACCGGATTTCAACCCGTTGATCATACATTTATCCTCCCTTGCCGAGGCAGAAAAATATGTCGAATTTGATATGATCTCCCGCAGGATGGCAGAGGCATTCTGGCCCGGGCCATTCACCCTTGTCTTAAAGAAAAAGCCCGGCAGCATCCTGTCCCCGCTTGTATCGGCGGGCCTCGATACCGTTGCGGTGCGCGTGCCGGAACATCCGGTGATCACCGGCCTGTTACAGCTTTTTAAATATCCCATTGCGGCCCCCAGCGCCAATATTTCCGGCAAGCTTAGCCCCACGCGCCCTGAACATGTGGCAGAAACGCTTTCGGCCAAAGTTGCCATGATATTAGAAGGCCCGCCCTGCCGAAACGGTATTGAATCAACCATTGCCCAAGTCGTTGGCAGTGAGATCAGGATTTTACGGCCCGGCAGCATTACCAAAGGAAAAATCGAAGAACTTACCGGTTTGCGCGTCACTTATTATGAGGACGGGGAAAACCCCGCCGCGCCCGGTCAGCTCAAAAGCCATTATGCCCCAAATAAAAAAATCCGGCTGAATGCCGTGACCCTTTATCCGGGGGAGGCCCTGCTTGCTTTTGGCAGCTTTTACCCCAAAGACGTTCAAATCCTGAAAAACCTCAGCACGAAAGGCAGCCTGCTGGAAGCCGCCTCAAATCTCTTCTCCATGCTACATGAGCTGGACAATACAGATTGTACAGCCATCGCCGTCAGCCCCATCCCCAATAAGGCCATCGGTATTGCCATCAATGACCGATTGACCCGCGCCGCCGCCATACCAGAGGTAAATAATGACGATTAACCCGATCCATCTTGAAAAATTAAAAAAAATCCTTGGATCTGAAGGCTGGATTGATGACCAGACGGACATGCCGTCCTTTTTAAGAGAGCCGCGCGATAAATATCAAGGCAATACCCCTTTGATTTTAATGCCGGACAGCACGGAAAAAACCGCCGAGATTGTCCGTTATTGCGCCCAGAATAAAATTCCCCTTGTTCCCCAGGGCGGCAACAGCGGCCTTGTGGGCGGGGCCATTCCGACCGGTGAAATATTGCTCAGCCTGAAACGGCTCAAGGCCATTCGTCAGCAGGACGCGCGCAATCTTACCATAACGGTTGAGGCCGGATGCATCCTGTCCCATATTCAGGAATTGGCGCAAGAAATGAATTGCCTGTTTCCCCTAAGCTTAGCTGCTGAAGGATCCTGTATGATTGGCGGTAATATATCAACCAATGCCGGCGGCGTGAATGTTCTTCATTACGGCAATATGCGAAATCTTGTATTGGGGTTGGAAGTGGTGCTGCCAAACGGCGAAACCTGGCACGGGCTTGGCGGCTTGCGCAAAGACAATACCGGCTACGACCTGAAACAGCTCTTTATCGGGGCCGAGGGCAGTCTGGGCATTATCACCGCCGCCACATTGAAATTATCGCCTCATCCCCATGAAAAACAGACCGCCTTTGTCGCCGTTCCAGACCCTGATGCGGCAGTTAATCTGCTGAGCATCGCCCGCAATATCAGCGGCGATTGCCTTACCGCCTTTGAGATCATCCCGCGGCTTGGCATTGACATGGTCACCGATAATATACCCGGCTCGCGGGATCCAATGACGCAAACCTATGACTGGTATATTCTTCTGGAAGGCACATCATCCCTAAGCCGTGACCTGCTTGACCTTGAAGCGGTTATGGAACGGATTTTATCCACAGGCCTTGATGATGGCCTGATATTGGACGGCGTCATTGCCAAAAATATTACGGAAAGTAATAATTTATGGCAGTTACGCGAAAATTTATCGGAAGCCCAGAAATTTGAAGGCGGCAGTATCAAACATGATATTTCCGTCCCCATTTCCGCCATTCCGGCCTTCCTTATAGAAGCCGGCATGGCCGTGGAGACCAGCATCCCCGGCGCGCGGCCCGTGCCCTTTGGTCATTTGGGGGATGGAAACCTGCATTATAATATCAGCCAACCCAAACATATGGCCCGGCAGGCGTTTCTTGACCAGTGGGAAAGTCTTAATCAATCTGTCCATGATGTGGTTGATAAATTTAACGGCAGCTTTAGCGCGGAACACGGCATTGGCCGCATGAAAACCGATGATATGCTGCGGTATAAATCCAAAGTCGAAATGGCTATGATGACAAAAATTAAACATACCCTTGATCCCCACAATATTATGAATCCCGGTGTAATCGTAAGGAAATAATCAATGACGGGTAATGGTCTCTTTTTGGAAAAATACTACCGCAGCCATGATGGCCTCAAGCTTTATTATCGGGATTATAACGCAGAATCGTCCCATAACCCCCCCCTGCTTTGCCTGCATGGCCTGACCCGTAACTCCAAGGACTTTGACCGGTTTGCCGCGCATTTTTCCAGTGCCCAAGGCGTAAAACGAAGAGTGATAAGTCTGGATATTCGCGGGCGCGGAAAATCCGAATATGATCCGGATTACAGGAATTACCAGATTCCCACATATATTCAGGATGTTCTAGGGCTCCTTGCCCATGAGAAACTCACCCAGGCCACCGCTGTCGGCACCTCCATGGGCGGCCTTATATCCATGGCCATCGGGGCGATGAACTCGGGTATTTTAAAAGGCATCATTTTAAATGATATTGGCCCTGAAATAGACCCAAGAGGCCTCGAACGCATATCGGGCTTTGTGGGCAATGGCCATGTCCTGCAAAATTGGCAACAGGCCATAAGCGGTATGAAAGTATTAAACGGCTGGTTATTTCCGGATTATAGTGATGCGGAATGGGATATGTTCGCCCGGAATACTTTTCGGGAACAGGATGACGGCACCATTGTTGCCAATTACGATCCGGCCATTGGGAAAGCCATGAAAGAAAGTGCCGAAAGCACAATTTCCCTTGATTTATGGCCAATGTTTGCCGCGATCAGCCCTATCCCTGTTCTGACCCTGCGCGGAGAGAATAGTGATATTCTCTCATCGGAGACATTGCTCAAAATGGCCCGGAGCCATCCCGAATTCACCGCCCTTACCGTCCCCAATCGCGCGCATACGCCGGATTTATTCGAAGATATCTCCCTTAAAACAATAGATAAATTTATCAACAGTCTTTAAAATAAATCATATTGACGGCCTTTAGCAGCTTCAATGGATTGCGGGCCGTCATTGCGGACATTATTGACATAAGGGCTCACTTCATAGAGCCTTAAGTCTGCCTCGGTTCGCGCGGACAGCCGCCGGAAAATCTCAGGATCCAGCGGATCCATAGGCCGAAGCCACAGGTCGTAATCCTCAGGATCCACGATAACCGGGCTGCGGTGATGAATGACTTTCATGAGCGGTATTGCCGGTTTCGTTATTAAAGACACGGTTTCCAGCCAGTCTTCGCCGTGCGGCCCCATCCAGATTTCCCAAATACCGGCAAAGGCAAAAGCCCGGCCATCAACATGGTCTTTTGGCAGACGGGAATAATAGGGCACCGATGCGGCACCGGGGGTTCTGGCCCGCCTCCACTCATAAAATCCGCTCGCAGGCACCAGACATTTCCGCCGCCTGAAGGGGCCGCGAAAAGATGGTTTCGCAGCAATTGTTTCACTGCGGGCATTAATCATGGGCCGGCCAAGGGTCATTTCTTTTGCCCATGACGGCACAAGCCCCCACCGCATCAAGACGGCTTCTTTTTGCGGCAATGGCTCATCCGGCAGGATGGGCTGATCCCTGTCCGATCCTTTAAGCCTGATCACCGCTATCGGCTGCGCCGGCGCAATATTATACCGGTCGGGGACCTGAACCACAGCAGAACGCCCATGGCCCACAGCCATGGACTCCAGAAATTTTTCATATGCTGTCCGTGTCAAGGCATATCTGCCGCACATATCTTGCTTGCCTATCCTTCAAAAAACATTATCTTGTAGCAGAATAATGAGATTTGTATAAAATAAAAATGCGGCCTGATGAGAAATACAATTGATGGGTGATAATGCACCAAACCGATTATTACAATCGGCCAAAGAGCATCTGCGAACGGCAGTGATTGCCGTGGTTTTCGGGCTGACGGCATACGGGCTTATCCATATTCTGATATGGGCGGTTCGGGCAATTGAAAATTTATAAAGAGAATGACGTAATGAGAAAGCTATTCGGATATTTTTTTGGTCTTTTTATTTTAATAATTTATATCCTGCTGATTGTGCGCCTTGGTGATGCCATTTTTCCCATGCATGCTGCCGTAGAAATGTTATTTTATGCGGTCACGGGCCTCATCTGGATTTTCCCGGCCATGTGGTTTATCCGCTGGTGGTACAAACCAAAACAACCAAATAATCAATAGAGGGCATAATGCAGATATTCTTAAAAAGTTTTTTAATCATCCTGGGGCTGACCCTTGCCGGATGCAGCAATAATGATACCGTTGCCCCCACAGAATCGCTTCAGCATCGTCAAAATCTGGACGAAACCAATTATGCCAATACCTATGATGAGAAATCCGTGGCAAATGCCGCCTCTGACTTTCTGGGCGGGGGGTCGGAGGCAATTGCAAAAGTGATTGAAAAAGCTTTTAAAGATCACGGACGGCCCAATGGCTATATCATCGGGACCGAGGGCAGCGCCGCATTGGTGGTCGGCCTTCGGTACGGCGACGGCACATTGTCCCATAAGATCGAGGGCAACAGCCGTCTCTATTGGAAAGGCCCCAGCATCGGCTTTGATGTGGGCGTCAATGGCTCGCGGGTTTTCGCGCTGGTGTATAATTTACACGACGTCGAAGAATTATATCAGCGTTTTCCCGCCGTTGAGGGCAGCCTCTATTATATCGGTGGTGTTGGCATGAATTATCAGCAGCGCGGCGACATCATCATCGCCCCCATTCGCGTGGGGGTTGGCCTGCGGGCCGGTGTCAATCTGGGCTATATACATTTCACCAAAAAAAGAAGCTGGATTCCTTTTTAGAATTTTCCGGGCTTATTGCAAGCATTTAACAGGATTGCCCCTTGAGAATTGGTCATGAATGATCAGGCGTCATATCATCATGCCCATACTGTTATCACAATTTTTCCCTTTGCACTGCCTGCGCCCAAGTAGCGCAGGGCCTCTGGCACCTGCGGCAGCGGATAACATTTATCGATAACAGGCACGACTTTACCGGCGTCAAAAAGCCGGATCATAAAATCCAGATCTTCTTTATTCTGCCTGTGGCTAAGTATTCCCATTTTCTTGTCCGTGAATATTGAAATCCACGGCCCCAGAAACAGAAGCTGTAAAAGGCTCGGCACGGAACCACCAACCAATACATAACGCCCGCCGGAACTCAATGCCCGCTTGTTATCAAAAATGGAACGATAGGCCACAAGATCAAGAATAAGGTCATAAGACTGGCCCTTACGGCTATAATCTTCTTTACTATAGTCAATCACATGATCCGCGCCCAGCTTGCGCATCACGTCAAATTTTTCGCCATGGTCGACAGCTGTGACCTCGGCACCAAAAGATTTTGCAAGCTGTATGGCAAAGGAACCCGCCCCGCCGCCAGCCCCGTTAATCAGAACTTTTTGCCCGGGCTTTATCTGCCCTTTGTCTCTTAACCCCTGAAGGACAATAGTACTCGCCTGCGGCAGGGCCGCGATCTGTTCAAACGTCATGCTGGCCGGTTTCGACATCATTTTACGCTGAGGGACACAGACGTATTCGGCAAAACCGCCCCAATGCATCAACAGATCCCCAAAGACCTCATCCCCCAGGCGAAACTGCGTCACATTCTTGCCAATCCCCACCACCTGTCCCGTAATGTCGGAGCCAAGGATATTTTTTTTAGGTTTGAAAAGCCCCCATAACCGAACATAAGCCGGTCTGGCCGTCAGAAACTCCCAATCCGAAGCATTCAGCGAGGTTGCCATAATTTTTATCAGGAGCTCATCGTCCTTGGGCGTTGGTTTTTCAAGCTCCTGCAATTTCAGAACATCAGGTGAGCCATATTTATTATATACAATCGCCTTCATAAAGAACCCATAATTTCGCCATCCTTACAGTTTATTGTAGCAGCCCCATGAGGCCTTCTGCCAGTAATTTAAGGCCAACCAGAAACAGTAGGCCATAACAGATCATATAAAATATCACATTTGAGACACGGTTATGCATCCAAATGCCAAGCCAGACCCCTATGGGGGCGAAAGGCAATAGATAAAGCGACATTGTCAGATTATCCAGTGATAGCTGCCCGAGCCAGGCATAAGGAATGATTTTGACATAATTGACAATGATGAAGAACATCACCGATGTCCCGACCAGAATAGTTTTATCCAGTTTCAGCGGGAAAAGATATTGTGACAATGGCGGCCCGCCAGCATGGGCGATGAAACTTGAAAAACCGCTTAAAGCACCAAGAATACTGCCTTTCACTGCATTTTGTTTCATTTTATTTGTCTGGAATAGCGCGCGCGCCTGACGCCTTTGCACGAACCAGTAATTGCCGACAAAATATAAGGCCATAATGCCGACAATGATCCGGATCATATCGGCATTCATCATGCTGAAGGTAAGGCCGCCAATGGTAATGCCGACAATCGCGCCGGGGATCAGAATCTTGAGAGTTCTGGCGTCCCATCTCCTGCGATATTCCCATACGGTGAAAATATCCATGACGCATAAAATAGGCAGCATAATCGCCGCCGCCACCCTTGGGTCAACCATAAGGGCCAGCAGCGGCACTGCCAACGTGCCCAATCCGCCCGCAAAGCCGCCTTTGGATATACCCGTCAGCAAGACGACCGGTATGGCAAGCAGGAAAAACCACAGGGGTTCTGCCACCGCCTTAATCCATCATCCGGTGAAACTCTAACGTCTTATGGTCTGACAAGGACGGCTGAAATATATAACCGCCCAAATCGAAATTTTTCAATTGTTCCACATCTTTTATGCGGTTCTGGATGATATATCGGGTCATCATACCGCGCGCTTTCTTGGCAAACATGCTGAGGATACGGGCATGCCCCTCTTTCACTTCCTTAAAGACCGGGGTGATAACCTGCCCCTCAAGTTTTGTCTCGTCAAGGGCCTTAAAATATTCCCGGGAAGCGCAATTGACCAATATATCTGTCTCTTGTTCTTTCATGATCCGATTAAGTTCATGGGTCAGTTGATCCCCCCAGAAATCATAGAGCGTCCGGCCCCGGTCTGTGGGGATCTTTTTGCCCATCTCCAACCGGTAGGGCTGCATTAAATCAAGGGGCCTCAACAAACCATAAAGACCCGATAAAATGCGGTAATGATCTTGGGCATAGTCAAGATCATCCTCGCTTAATGTATCTGCCTGCAAGCCCACATACGTATCCCCGGTGAAGGCGAAGGCCGCCTGCCGGGCATTGGCCGGGGTAAAAGGCGTCGCAAAGGCGCGGTAACGATTATAATTCAAATCTGCCAGTTTATCGCTGATCTTCATCAATTTCGCAAGCTCGGGCCTTGTCAGCTTTTTAGCCGCCGCAATCAATTCTTCACTATCCTCAAGAAAGGCCGGAATCGACCAGCCAGAGCGAGTGACATCTTCTGAAAAATCAAGTTTTTTAGCAGGTGACGTGACAATCAGCATATATAATTTCCTATGTTGGAATCAGAATCCAGTTTTGATGAATAACGATCACCATAGCAAGCCTGCCCCTTGAATGACAACCCGCTAATTCATACATTAAGAAATCCATGCGCGCTATTGACAGGGCCGTCCTTTAGGCCCATCTATTCTATTGGTTCATATTATTCAAGGAAACCGCCGCCGCTTGCCTCATTCCAATTTGAAAAAAAACCCCAGCGTTGACCTCACCCAAGGTGCGATTCACAAACATCTGATCCGCATGGCTCTGCCGATGATGATTGGTATTGCCGCCTCCATGGGGTTTATTTTGGCGGATACATTCTTTATTGGCATGCTCGGACCGGATGAACTGGCCGCCATTGGATTTGTCGGGCCCATCGCCATGGTCATTGTCGCCGCCTCTATCGGGCTTGGCGCGGGAACATCATCGGTTCTGGCCCGCGCCGTTGGCAGCGGTGATCAACAGGCCATGGTCAAGCTGGCCACCAACAGCTTTATCCTTGCGGTACTTATATCCCTGGCCTTCACCCTGATCGGTTTATTAACGATCGACCCCCTGTTCACCATGATGGGGGCTGATGAAAATACCTTGCCGCTCATTCGGGACTATATGCTTATCTGGTATTGGTCGCCCCTGTTCATCATTATTCCGATGGTGGCCATGGGGGTCATACGGGCCATGGGGGATACGTCCCTGCAAGGCAAGATAATGATCTTGGCCGCGCTGGCCAACGTGATTCTTGACCCTATCATGATTTTTGGCCTTTTTGGTTTTCCCCGTTTGGAGCTGGCCGGGGCCGCCTATGCCACCTTAATCACCAGAGCAGGAAGCTTTATTGCCGTCATGTATTATCTGACCTTTCGCTTTCATGTGATTAATTTCAATGCCGAGGTTTTAAAAAGTTTCAAGACATCCATATCCAAAATCATGCATGTGGGCATTCCCGCCATGGGCACCAATATGATTATCCCCATAGCTGGCGGGGCGGTCATCGCCGTCATCGCCACATTCGGGAATGAGGCCGTCGCCGGCACCAATGTGGCCATGCGGATTGAGGCCGTCTTTATTATCGTCTTCTATGCCCTGTCCGCTGTCATTGGGCCTTTTGTCGGACAAAATCTTGGGGCGGGAAAACATGACAGAGTTGAAAAGGCCCTGCAGCAATGCGCCTTATTTGCCCTTATTTGGGGGATATTTCTGGCGGCGGCCATTGCCGTCATTGCCCCGGCCATAACCCGGCAGTTCAGCGACATCATTGCCATACAGGATTACGCTAATGATTACCTGTATATCATGCCAGTTTCATATGGGGCTTATGGTTTCGTGATGATCGCCAATGCCACTTTTAACGGCATCGGGCATCCTGTTCCCGGCGTGATCGTTTCCAGCTTAAGAGTCGCCTTATTCCAATTTCCTTTGGTGTTGGTTGCGGCCTTTATCTTTGATGACATGCAATATGTTTATGCGGCCTCCAGTTTTTCCAATCTGCTGGCCGGGATCATTGCCTATATCTGGGTCATGCGGTCTGTTCGGGATATGGCCGTAAAGGCCCCGTCTTAAATCTTATCAAGATGATTTTGCCAATATGACCTGCCCATATCTTCCGCCGCATCCACTGTTGCCGCGCGGCCTGTCAGATATAAGGCCTGCGCCGCCGTGCCGGTGATCATGGACGCGGCATATTCATCGCGCAGTTTTCCTTGCCAGACGGCGGCAAGATATTCTGCTGTTACGGGATAATCCTGCTTCCCTTTAAGCCGGGCATCCGGCGGCCAATTGGTGACTTCTTCCCGTTTTTCCTTGATTTGATACAGCTTGATGGATTTCTGGATATTGCGTTCAGCCTCGCCGCCGCCGCCTTTGATGACGCCAAGGCCGGGCTGATCCAGCAAATTCCCCGCCGCAATATTCAAGGCAATATAGGCGGGATGAAATATCCCCAGAAATATCAATTTTGCCCCCAATGGGTTGATCAGCTTCACCGCCGTGTTCACAATGGATCGTACCCCCAAAACCGACCTTATTTCCAATGTTTCCTGCAATTTTGGACAAAAGCTTCGCAGCGGCAGATAGCTGAAATTATCTACCTCTAATTTTTTCCGGGCCTCTGCCAGCGAAGATACGGGCGCTTCCCCCACGGCCCAGAGACAGTCTTCTGTGGGCAAGCCATTTTCCAGATGACTGTTGAAACCATGCATGAAAACCTTAAGGCCATTTTCTGCCAATAATTTTGCAGACAGCAAAAACCATGGCAATCGCCGGCTTTTACCCGATGCATAGCTGGGCCAATCTATAAATTCATTAGGGCTTTTGTTGGCATCAAAGCTGATATAATCCCGAATAGCCGCGATAATTCCGGCCAGTTCCTCCGGGCTTTCGCTGCGGTATCTGAGCAGTAATAACAACGCTCCGACCTGCATATCTGCCATCTCGCCTGACAATAGGCCGCTGAAAGCAAAATGCGCTTCTTCTTGCGTTAAATGGCGGGATTTCGTCGGTCCCCGGCCCAATATTCTTATATATTCTGCATAAGGATCGGTCATTCATAGCCTTTTAATTATTCGGTAAAACAAGTTTACCATGGCGCGGCAACGCAAAGGAATAGAAATTCTAGGTTAAATCATGTGAACTATGCGAGCGCAGGGTGATTTTTGCCTCAAAGCCCTGCCCCACTTCACTATAAAAGGACATGGCTCCGCCCATGGATCTTATTTGCTGCGACGCCAGAAATAAGGATAGGCCCAATCCCCCATTCACGGACGTCAACCCGCTGCCCATTTTCTCAAAAGGATGCCCAATGAGGGCAAGGCTGCCTAGAGGAACGCCCGGGCCATTATCGCGGACAAACAGAGAAATTCTCCCCTCCTGTTCCGTCGCACCGATCTTGACCTCACATCCCCTGGAACAATGGGTGACCACATTTTCGATAACAGACTTCATAACGAACGACAATATAGCCTGATCAATTTCAACAGATAGCGCGGGATCAATATCATCGATAATCAGACGATGGCCGCCGTCCGCCAATTGTTCGGCCCAGACATCTTTCATCTGATCTATATAGTCCAGAATTTTGATATGGGAGAGGCTTGAAAACTCTTTTGTTGGCTCCTTGCTGGCGACGTCAATAAGCCTGTTGACATCCTTTAATAATTGACGTCCCGCAGAATTAATATCTTCGGCATAACCTTCATTTTCAGTTTTGGTTAATTGTATTTTCAAAAGATCGCTAAAGCCAATAACCGCATTCAAAGGCGTTCTTAATTCATGGGATATATTTCTTATGAAAGCCTCTTTGGCTTCTTCGGCTATACGGGAGGCGGCAACGCGGTCTTCCAGCGCATGAATCAATTGTTCCTGTAATGACATGTCACGGATTACCGCAATCCCAAGGTTATTTCCATCGGACTTATATTGTCCCAATGTTATAGAGACCTTCACCTTCTCCCCTGTTTTGGTCATCATGTAAACCATACGGGCATCCGACATTGCGCGCGCTTCTGTATGATTAAAATCATTGACAAAACGCCTTACCATCTCTTCATGGTTTTTTCTTTCCGGGCCTTCCAGCAAAACAGAGATATTCATTTTTAAAAGGCTCTTTTCACGCCAGCCAAACATTTTTGCCGCCGCTTCATTGGCAATCTGGATATTACCCTCGGCATCGACAACCAACAGGGGGTCAGGCAACGACCTGATAACCGTTTGCATAAAGTTTTTTTGTTCTTTGATGACGTCATGACTTTCATGAATATTTTTCTCCATAGGCCGAAAAATTAAGAAAGCCGTGATCGAAATTGCCCCGACAAGGAGTATAAGCGTTAATATTTTGGACAGCCTTAACAGTTCGGATATATCGCGGGCCTTCACGGCATACGCGCCAACAATCAGATTTAAATTTACCAGCAAGGGGCCCGCAAACTGATTAATATTTTTATATGCTGTTTCTCGAACATCGCTATCCGGGGACATTATATTATCAACAGATTTCAGGAAAATATCCATTTGATCTTCTAATATCCTGGTATTGATTCCGGCTCTTGTGACGATGTCATCATCAAGCGGCACAAGTTCCATTTCATCAAGCTTCCCCGATTTTAACCCGATGAATGAACGCCGGAAAAGATTTTTCGTATGGCGCAAATCATCCCGCAATGAGGAGAGTCTGGGGGCACCGCAGGCCTCAAAATCACATAGTTTCAACTGATTGGAAATACTAATTATTTCTTGCGAAAGTTTACGCTGTCCCCCGGCCACATCAATAGTCTGCACAAATTTAGTGTGCGATTCTCCATTAATATTCACAAAGACGAATATCGCCGTCAGAAGAATGCCCAAAATGATGAAACTCAAAAAATACTTAACGCGATTATCTAACATTTGAAACATCTACTTTTAAAAAGGCGACTATCCGGCCAAAAAAATAACCCACGTGGATTCTGGGTGCTGGGCCAAAGGTAATGTTTGAACAGTATCATAAAATGATCTTTAAACAATATAAATTACTTGCCCGCATACAAGGGTTTGCAGATATTGCGTGGCAGCATAATGCATGTTATAATATGATTTGTTATATCGCCGAAAAGTGACCTGCTTTTTCAACAGATAAAAATTTAATTAATCAATTTATAACTATTGTATTTTAGTATTTAAGCTAACATACAAAAGATGTCCTTTATATTGCGATAAACGCAAATAATGGGGAGGGAAGCTGCGTAAACCGCTGACTTCCTATGACAATTCTTGATACAGTGAGTTTGCGGCGCTTCCCTTCTGAGCTATGCCAGAACAGAATACGGGCCGCCTGAAGACCATCTGAAAAAGTCCTGATCTGAACTGACATATATTCAAAACCTTATTAACCGAGGAGTTGTCCTATGTCCGCCGCAGAAAATATTTTTGATCTCTATTCCAGCCAATATGATGCCCAGAAAGAATCCGAGCTGTCTTTGAGAGAATATCTCAAAGGATGCCGCGAAGACCCCACCATGTATTCCTCTGCCGCCGAGCGCATGATCCAGGCCATTGGTGAGCCGGAAATGTTTGATACATCCCGCGATGAACGCTTTGGGCGCATATTTATGAACCGAACCATAAAACGCTATAACGGCTTTGAAGAATTTTACGGCATGGAAGAAACCATTGAACGTATGGTCGGTTTTTTCAAACATGCCTCGCAAGGGCTGGAAGAAAGAAAACAGGTTCTTTATCTCCTTGGCCCGGTCGGCGGCGGAAAATCATCTTTGGCGGAACAACTCAAAGCCCTTATGGAGAAAGAACCCATCTATGTCTTGAAAGCCGGCGATCATATCAGCCCCATTTTTGAATCACCGCTCGGTTTGTTTAATCCGGATAGCATGAGTGATATTCTACAGGATAAATATGGCATTGCCCCCCATCGGCTGACGGGATTAATGTCGCCCTGGGCCTTAAAAAGACTGGATGAATTTGGCGGGGATATCTCCAAATTCAGTGTCGTGAAGATGCATCCCTCCAAACTGCGGCAAATATGTATTGCCAAAACAGAACCCGGTGATGAGAATAATCAGGATATTTCAACGCTTGTCGGTAAAGTGGATATCCGCAAGCTTGAATATTTCTCCCAGAATGACACCGATGCCTATTCCTATAGCGGCGGTCTGAATACCGCGACTCAGGGCATTCTGGAATTTGTCGAGATGTTTAAAGCCCCCATAAAAATGCTGCACCCCTTATTAACCGCGACTCAGGAAGGCAATTATATCGGCACGGAAAATATGGGCGCCATTCCTTTTCAGGGCGTCATTCTTGCCCATTCAAACGAGTCCGAATGGCAGACCTTTAAAAATAACAGAAACAACGAGGCCTTCATCGACCGCGTCTATGTCATCAAGGTGCCCTATTGCCTGCGCGCCGACGAAGAAGGACATATCTACGAAAAACTGCTCAAAACATCGGAACTGGATAAAACCCACTGCGCCCCCGGCACATTGGATATGATGGCACGTTTTAGTATTCTAACGCGGCTGAAAGAGCATGAAAACTCCAATCTTTATTCCAAGATGCGGGTCTATAACGGGGAAAATCTTAAAGATGTAGACCCCAGAGCCAAGCCCATGCAGGAATATAAAGATGCCGCAGGTGTCAATGAAGGCATGAGCGGAATATCCACGCGTTTTGCCTTTAAAATCCTCGCCGAGACCTTCAATTATGACAGCTTTGAAGTGGCCGCCGACCCCGTTCATCTGATGTATGTTCTGGAACAGGCCCTCCTGCGGGAGCAATTGCCGGAAGAGACGGAAAAGAAATATCTGAATTTCATCAAGGGGGATCTCGCGCCCCGTTATGCGGAATTCATCGGCAATGAAATACAAAAGGCTTACCTTGAATCTTATGGTGACTTTGGCCAGAATCTCTTTGATCGTTATATTTCCTATGCGGATTCATGGATCGAAGGTCATGACTTTAAAGACCCTGATACAGGGCAGTTGCTGGATGCTAAGGTTTTGGATCAGGAATTGTCACAGATTGAAAAACCGGCGGGCATTTCAAATCCAAAGGATTTCCGGAACGAAGTGGTCAAATTTGCCCTGCGCGCACGGGCCAATAACGCGGGCAATAATCCAAAATGGACCTCCTATGAAAAATTGCGTCAAGTGATCGAAAAACGCATGTTCAGCAGCGTGGAAGACCTGCTGCCGATCATTAGTTTTGGGTCCAAAAAGGATAAAAACACCGAAAGCAAACATCATGACTTCGTCTCTCGCCTGACCGAACGCGGCTATAGCGAGCGGCAGGTTCACAGGCTCGTTGAATGGTATATGCGCGTCAATAAAGCCGGCTAGGAGTAATTTCTATGATGCATATAATCGACAGAAGGCTAAACCCGAAAGGTAAAAGCCTGTCCAATCGTCAACGCTTCCTTAATCGTGCCCGAACGCAGATCAGAAAAGCGGTCAATGACGCCATCACAAATCGTAAAATCAGCAACACCGATGGCGGCGAACGGATAAAAATACCTTCTGACGGATTATATGAGCCGCGATTTACGGGCGACGCGCAAAAAGGCATTCACGACAGGGTCATGCCCGGCAACAAAGACTTCATGCCCGGCGATAAAATCAACCGGCCCCCTTCGGGTGGTCAGGGCCAGGGAGGCCATGATGCCAGCGAAGACGGTGAAGGCGAAGATGGCTTTCAATTTACCCTGACCCGTGATGAATTTCTGGATATCTTCTTTGAAAATATGGCCCTTCCTGATTTCATCAAAAAATCTATCAAAGAAGAGGTCACCCATGAATATAGCCGCGCCGGATACAAACGGCAGGGCTCGCCCAGTAACCTCAACCTGAAGCTTACCATGCGCAATAGCCTTGCGCGCCGTTTGTGCCTGCGCCGTCCCCGCACCGAAGAAATAATGGAGCTGGAAGAAAAAATTACCGCTTTGCGCAACAAAAAAACGCATACGATCAAAGAACAAAATAAAATCATCGCCCTGCTTGAAGAATTGGAAGTTAAAAAAAGGCGCCGCAAAATAGTGCCCTATATCGATCCTTTGGACGTGCGCTATACTAGTTTTACCGAAATAGAAAAGCCCAATACCCATGCCGTCATGTTCTGCCTGATGGATGTCTCAGGCTCTATGGGGGAAACCCACAAGGAACTGGCCAAACGTTTTTTCATGCTGCTGCATCTGTTTCTGGTGCGGCAATATACCAAAGTTGACGTGATTTTCATTCGCCATACCCATCTTGCCAGCGAGGTGGATGAGGAAACTTTTTTCCATTCGCGGGAGACGGGCGGCACCATCGTTTCCACCGCGCTCGAAGAAATGCAAAAGATTATCAAAGACCGTTACCCGCCGGAAGACTGGAATATTTATGCCGCTCAGGCCTCTGACGGTGACAATCTGAACAGTGACAATGCCCATTGCCAGCAACTTTTAACCCAAGATATTTTGCCCATGTGTCAATATTTTGCCTATGTGGAAGTATGGGACAGCCATGAAGCCGAAATGTTCCCCGGCGAGGGCAATGCCACCCGCCTGTGGCAGGCCTATGAAGAACTCAAACTGTCCCACCAGAATTTTGCCCTGAAAAAAGTGACCCGGCCTGAGGATATATTCCCGGTTCTCCATGATCTTTTTGCCAAGAATAAAAAAAGCGAGGTCGCCTGAATGACAACATCAAAAACCAGAAAAAAGCCCCCATCTTCCCATAAGAAAACAACCCCGCCGATTTTTGAAGGGGCCGAATGGAATTATGAGAAGGTCGATAATTGCTTTCAGGCCATTCAGAAAATCGCCATAGACGAAATGGGTCTTAATGTTTACCCGACGCAAATCGAGATTATCACATCTGAACAGATGCTGGATGCCTATTCCTCTGTTGGGATGCCTTTGATGTATAATCACTGGTCTTTTGGTAAAAGTTTTCTGCGGGATGAAAGCAATTACCGCAAGGGCTTCAGCGGCCTTGCCTATGAAATTGTGATCAATTCAAATCCGTGTATCTGTTATATTATGGAAGAAAATTCCATGACGATGCAAACCTTGGTGATGGCCCATGCGGCCTTTGGCCATAATCACTTTTTCAAAAACAACCATCTCTTTAAACAATGGACGGATGCCAATGCCATTCTGGATTATCTGCAGTTCGCCAAAAATTATATTGCCAAATGCGAAGAAAGATATGGCCAGAAAGAAGTGGAAAGAATTCTGGATTCTGCCCATGCGCTTCGGGATCAGGGGGTCGATAAATTCACCCGCCGCCAGAAACTTGATGTTGCCGCCATACGCCAGCGGGAATTAGAGCGCCACGAATATGAACAATCCCAATATAGCGAGCTGTGGCGCACCCTGCCGGAGACGGCCTCTAAGGATGACGAGGAAATTAATTTGATTGAAAAGTCGCTGGCGCAGAAACTCGGGGTGCCCGAATCAAACCTGCTGTATTTTCTTGAAAAACACAGCCCTGTTCTGGAAAACTGGCAGCGGGAGATTTTACGCATTGTCCGTTCAATGGCGCAATATTTCTATCCCCAAAGGCAAACCAAAATGATGAATGAGGGCTGCGCCTGTTTCGTGCATTATCACATCATGAACCGATTGTTTGATACCGGACAGATTACCGAAGGGGCCATGCTGGAATTTATTGATTTCCATAGCCGCGTTATCGCACAGCCCGACTTTGACAGCCAATATTACACCGGTATTAACCCCTATGCCTTGGGTTTTGCCATGATGAAGGATATTGAAAGAATTTGCGAGAACCCGACGGAAGAAGACCGGGAATGGTTTCCAGATTTTGCCGGCAATGGTCAAGCCATTAAAACCTTGAAAGAGGCTTGGGAGAATTTTCGGGATGAAAGTTTTATCCTGCAATATCTCAGCCCCCATCTGATGCGGGAATTTCGCCTGTTTAACCTGAATGATGATAAATCAAGGCCCTTTTATCTGGTCAATGCCATCCATAACAAACAGGGTTATATCGCCATCAGATCCGCGCTTGCTGCGCAATATTCTGTGGCCAGCCTTGATCTGGATATACAGGTCACGAATGTTGACCTGCATGGTAACCGCGCCATGACCCTGACCCACAATATAACCAATGGTGTGACGCTGGATGAAAAACAGATCAATCTGGTCATTCCGCATGTTCAACGGCTTTGGGGCTATGATGTTTCTGTGAAATCCATAGAGGCTAAAACTGGCGGCACGACTATTGGCGATGTCCTAAAGACACATTTTACCTGATCTTAGGGCCGAATATTCCGGCGCGTATAGCGAAGATAACAGATACTCAAAAGCATAAGGAAAATGACCATGGCCCGCAGTGATGACGTGACATCATCATGAAATAGATTAAGCCCCGCGCTGGTAATCATAATTATGCTCAATATAGCCCCCCCGACCAAAGCAAGCCGGGTTATTGTCAACATCAAGCCTGCCGCACATTCCACTATGCCAACCACAGGCAAGGCAAAGGTGGGAAGGCCCAAGGCTTCGAATTGAGCCACCTGATGAGGCGTTTCCATAATTTTATTGACCCCATTATAGAAAAACACGATCGCCAGAATAAAGCTCAATACCCATAAAGCAACGTCAATAAATCGGTCCCCGTTCATAATATCCACCCTTATCCATCAAGTCCCTGAACCAGCCTATATATTATCTTATGGTAACAACATTTGACCCCAAAAATCAAATTTATCCTTTAATTGCCTTAATCACTCAGATATTGCGGTGATTAAAACATCCAGAAATACCTGTCCGGATACAATCGTTACATTGCTCCAGCCCCCCTGTCCCACACCGTAATTTAACCTGTAAATCTCCATCTTGCCCTTAATCACCGCCTGATGTTCGTCATATTCTTCCAGCGTGAAATAAAGCACTTCCGGCCGGGTAATACCTCTTAAACTAAACTCGCCCGTCACCTGATACGCCCTGCCGCCCAAATGCTTGAAACTCCTGCTGACAAAATGCGCCAACGGGAAATTTTCAATATCAAACCAGTCTTTCTTTTTAAGGTTTTCCGCGACATCACTGTAAGCAGCCTCAATATAATTCAGGTCTATTGTCATACTGACTTTGCTCTGCGCCATCTTTTTCGGATCAAACGCTATGGCGGCGGTAAAATTGGTGAATTCTCCGCCGACGGGGCTGCCTTCAATGGCGACCGAAAATTTGATCGCACTTTTATCTGTGTTTAGCTGCCATTTTTTTGCCTCTTGCCCGGCATTCGCTGCAACGGGAAATAAAAAACAGATTATCAGGAGATATTTTCTCAAAAACATCATTTCCCCGGCCTTCAATCGGCTTTTTCCCTATGCGGTAACATTTTTTCCAGCACGTCATCTTTACGGATAAAATGATGAAACAGGGCGGCGGCCACATGAATGACAAATAAGGCAATCAACAAAATCGCCGTAATTTCATGGATCTCATGAAAGATATCACCTATGGCCTTGTCCTTGTCCGCCAATGCAGGCAACGTCACCCCGAAGAATTTCACCGGATGTCCGCCAAATGAACTCATCAACCAGCCAGACAAAGGCTGCAGGAACATCATGATATAGAGCAGAATATGCATGGCGTGGGCGCTGAATATTTCGATTCTGCGCATGCCGCCGGGCATTTTGGGCACCGGATTGATCATGCGCCACCCCAGCCGCAAAACCACCAAAAGCAGAATCAATATACCGAATGATTTATGATAATCATACAAGCCAAATTTATAGCCCATCTGTTCCGGCGTATCTGCCGGCAATTCATACATATAATACCCGACAATAACCATCCCCAGAAGGATCAGAAACATGATCCAGTGAAAGGCCTTGGCAATCGTGCCATATGAATTATCTGTATTTTTTATGGTCATTATTATGCCCTGAATTTTAAGTCTTCTATTGAATTTTCAATGCCTCTGCCTCGATCCTGATGGTCACCTCGTCTCCAATGAAGGGGAGGTATTTTTTCATGCCCCACAAGGATCGCTTAAGCGTTGCTTTCGCCGAAAATCCAGTACGCATTATATTTTTGGGTATATCCATAGCGCGTTTGTTCAAGCGGACTTTTAACGTCAGGGGTTTCGTGACCCCAAGCAAGGTGAAATCCCCGTCGACAGTTGCTTCATTCCCCTCAAGAAGGGTGACCTTTTTGCTGACAAAGCTTGCCGTCGGATATTTTTCAACATCAAGAAAGTCAGCTGACCTGAGATGGTCGTCAAATTTTGGCAGACCCGTCATGACGCTTGCCGTCTTAAAGGTAATATTAACGGAACTTAGGGCCGGATTGGCATGATCCAGAATAATCTCTCCGTCATAATCCATAAATTGGCCCATGGATTTGGAAAATCCGATATGGCTGACAAACCACATGATATTTGTATGAGATTTATCAAAATGGTAAATCTCCTGACCCATTAATTTGGAAGCCGGCATATCTTCTGCCTGCGCAAGATGCGGGCTAAGCAATATTATAGCCGCCATCACTATATATTTGATCATTTTCTGCATCCTCTCAAATTCTGGCACCAATAATTTTGATCAATCTTTGCGTTTGAATTGATCTTTAAGGCGGCCCAGATTCATAAAAACCCATACGGGCACCACGATGATCGCCCCAAGGAGAATATATTTCCCGCCCCATTCAAGGGCGGCCAAAATCACCTCATAAATTTTACCCATTGTTTCCGGAATATCATGGATAAGGTCTGTGGGGCTGATATTAAAGAAATCTAGCGCAAGCCCCACAAGAAGAGAGGCGATCAGCAGCTTCCATATAATATGCATTGTCGATTTATTCACTCATCATTCCTGCTTGCTCTGCTTTTGAAATATTTGCTCTTCCATATCATAACGTAATTGTTTGGTCAGAAGCTCCACAGCGATTTTTTGATCTTTGGTCAACCGCCGCGTTGCGGACAAAAGAGCCAGTTTATTCAAGGCCTGCTGATATTGATGCATTCTGGCTTCTTGGACGATTTGCGTAACATGTTCCTGCAATTGCGGGCTTTCACTGCGGAAACTATTCATCAAACGCTCTTCAATTGTTTCTTTTCGAGCTTCTCCCTGATCACCGCAGGATAAAAGAGCGGCAACCATAAACACAAAAAGGACGCGTTTAATGAATGTTCTATACATACTCACCCAATCATCAAATTACGAAATCTGGAGATAGGGTATAGGCAATATCAAAAAAACACAATCCCCTGCGGTATCAAACCGCAGAGAGTGAATTTGAGAATGAGATGAGTTATATATGCTTGCGGCTTTGAACCACACGATAACGATTTGACACATAGGCCGTATCAGACAGGGCCGCATTGGCCGCCGGATTACAGCCCGTGGCATGAAAATCGCTGAACGCCGCCGTCTGATTCACATAAACGCCGCCCGTAAGGTTAAAGGAAACAGCCACGCCAGACCGGCATGCGGCGGCTTCTGCCTGATCCAATATTGCGTCCGAAGTCGAATATATGCCAAAGCTGATAGCGCCGTTATTCTTGACGCTATTTTCGAAAATATTCAGGCTGTCCTCTGTATTTTTCGTCGGCACGACATAGGATATTGGCCCAAATAACTCTTTACTATAAGAGCTTTCATCGGTTGCTTTTAAGATCAACGGCGTTTGAATGGTCGCCTTGTCAAATCCGTCCATGGCAACAGACCTTGAGGCCAGAACCACATTATCGCCCTTGCCATATTCCGCAATCCTCTTCAGGGTCGCCTCACTTTGTACAGCACCAAGAATGGCGCAGGCCCGCGCGTCATCACTATTCAGTTTTTCAACCCCCATGGCCAGAGCCTGAACCACTTCATCAAAGCTTTTAGGGCCATCTTCGGTTTCTATGCCGCCTTGCGGGATAAAAATATTTTGCGGTGTTGTACACATCTGACCAGAGTAAAGGCTCAGCGTGAAGGCGAGATTACCAATCATGCCCCGAAAATTATCGGTACTGTCAATAATCACGCCGTTAACGCCGGCTTTTTCCGTATAGACCAGGGCCTGCCGGGCATTATCTTCAAGCCAGTTACCAAAGCCCGTGCTGCCGGTAAAGTCAATCAATTTAACCTCAGGACGCAAAGCCAGCTCTTTCGCGATGGGCTCATCTACGCTATCGGCGGCCAACGTGACAATATTTGGATTGAAGCCTTCTTCGGCCAGCACATCACGGCAGATTTGCACCGAAATGGCGGCGGGCAGAATACCGCCGGGATGGGGCTTGATAATAACCGCATTTCCTGTCACAAGATCGGCAAATAATCCGGGATAACTATTCCATGTGGGAAAAGTAGAACAGCCAATCACAACGCCAATACCCCTTGGCACCACCGTAAAATGCTTTTCCATGACAATCGGATCACGCTTGCCCTGCGGTTTTTCCCAGCGGGCAACAGCGGGCGTGCGGGTCATATCTTCATAGGCATAAACCACCGCTTCCAATCCCCGGTCCTGTGCATGCGGGCCACCAGCCTGAAAGGCCATCATAAAGGCCTGACCCGTCGTATGCATGACGCTGAAGGCAATCTCAAAACTGCGTTTGTTGATTCTGTCCAGAATTTCAAGGCAAATGCCGGTGCGTGTTTCGATGGACGCTTTCGCCCAATCCTGCCGTATAGCCTCAACCCCGGAAACAAGCGCTGCCGCATCCACCTTGGGATAGGTCACCCCAAGATCAAAACCATAGGGTGATCTCTCTGATCCAACGGTGCCAATATTGCCCGGCTGATCAAGGTCAAAATTTTTGTCAAGATAGGATTTAAAGGCCGTCTCGCCGTCCGCGCTTGCGGTTTCGCCGTAAATACGGGGGCTTGCACTTTCAGGGTAGGCCGTCCAATATTCGCGGCTTCGGCTCGCAGCTATACCCCCCTCAAGGGTTGCCTTATGACGTTCAAATAATGAAGATTGTGACATTTTCTCTTTCTCCTGATAAAATTTCAAGCGCGTTTGATACGCTTAATTTAACATATTTATTGACGAAGACCCATGTATTTGTAATTAATAGAACGAACGGTTGGTTAATTCAAGGTAAATAGCTTAAATAATTATCACAGGCTCCGATATACTGGGATATACTATCCGCTTAAACGATGAATAGGCCGCTTACCAAAACAGGATGGATTCGCGAAATGTCTTATAAAAATATTGAATTTACTATCACCGATGGGTTGGCTTGCTTAACGCTGAACCGCCCTGACAGCCTTAATAGCTTCACAGCAGATATGCATGAAGAAATGCGCAGCGCCATGGCGCAGGTGGAAAATGACCCGACTGTGCGCTGCCTTCTGCTCACAGGCAATGGCCGGGGGTTTTGCGCCGGGCAGGATTTAAATGACCGGGCGGTTAAGCCAAGTGGAACCCGCCGCGATTTATCCATATCCGTAGAAGAAAATTATAATCCCCTGATCAAAAGACTGGCCAATCTGCCCCTGCCTGTCATCTGCGCCGTCAACGGCGTTGCCGCTGGCGCGGGGGCCAATCTTGCCCTTGCCTGTGACATGGTTTTTGCGGCAAAGTCCGCCAAATTCATTCAGGTTTTCTGCAAGATTGGCCTGATCCCTGACAGCGGCGGCACCTATATCCTGCCGCGCCTTATCGGGGCTGCGCGGGCCATGGGTCTTGCCCTGACCGGGGATGCCATCACGGCGGAGCAGGCGGAAGATTGGGGCATGATTTGGAAAGCGGTTGACAATGATGACCTGATGGATGTGGCCCTCAAACAGGCCCGACATTTCACGACGCAGCCCACCTTGGGGCTTTCCTTAATCAAGAAAGCTCTGCGCGCCAGTATTGACAATGATCTCGATGCCCAGTTACAAATGGAAAGCAACTTCCAAAAAGAAGCTGGTTTCTCCGATGATTATCAAGAGGGCGTCGCCGCCTTCCTTGAAAAACGCCCGCCAGAATTTACAGGCAAATGAATCCAAGTAAATAATACAGGTAAATTAAAAAGGTTTTCTACTATGACTGCACTTTCGCCTTCCCATGCCATCGCCGTAATCGGAGCCGGAACCATGGGCGCCGGCATTGTTCAGGTTGCCGCCGCCGCCGGACATACGGTTTATATTTTTGATACCTCAGAAGACGCCATTGACAAAGGCATGGCCCAGATTGAGAAATTTCTCGCCCGTTCTGTTGAAAAAGGCCGCATGGATGAAGGGGAACGCAGCGCAATCCTGAACCGCATCATACGCTGCCATAAATTAGAAGATCTGGCACCGGCAAAACTGGTCATCGAGGCCATCGTGGAAAATATTGACATCAAAAGATCTGTATTTGGTCAGCTGGAGGATATCCTGACTGAAGATGCCATATTGGCTTCCAACACATCTTCCCTCTCCATCACGGAAATCGCCGCCAATTTAAAACGGCCTGAACGTATGGTTGGTATGCATTTCTTTAATCCGGCCCCCCTCATGAGACTGGTCGAGGTTGTTCATGGGCTGGTAACAGACAAACAGGTGGCAGACATCATATTTGACACCGCCGCCGCCTGGGGCAAAAAAGCCGTTCATGCCAAATCCACGCCCGGCTTTATTGTCAATCGTGTGGCGCGGCCTTTTTATTCCGAGGCCTTGCGCATTCTGCAGGAAGGCGGCGCGGATATTGCCACCATCGACAGCTGCCTTAAAGAAAGCGGCGGTTTTCGCATGGGGCCCTTTGAGTTAATGGATTTGATTGGCAATGACGTCAATTTTTCGGTGACAAAATCCGTTTATGAAGCTTTTTATCAAGAGCCGCGCTATCGCCCAAACCTCATTCAGCAGGAACAGGTTGCCGCCGGACGTTATGGCCGCAAATCCGGCCAGGGATATTATGATTACCGCGAAGGAGCTGTTAATCCCGCCCCCCATACCGCAGAACCGGAAACACCGCCCACAGAGATCACCCTGCTCGGCAGCAACCCTCTTCTTGCGCCTTTGGTGGATTTGGCCGAAAATGCCGGCATTAAGGTGAACATGGGCGACAGAGAAGAGCTGGCCGGATTTATGATTGAGGATATTCTGGTGATTTTATCTGATGGTACGCCGGCCTCGGAATTGACCAATGTGCTCGGCAAGGCGGCCATTACATTTGATTTGGCCCTTGATTATAAGGCCGCCGCCCGCATAGCCATGGCCAAAGGGGATCAGGTATCAGACGCTGACCTTGCCAAGGCCGTTGGTTTCTTTCAAGCGCTCGGCAAAAAAGTTTCCGTCATTGATGACTGTCCGGGCCTTATCGTTATGCGGATCATCAGCATGTTGGCCAACGAAGGCAGTGATGCTGTCTATCAAGGGGTCACCAGCGCAGAAGGCGTGGATATTGCCATGATGAACGGGCTCAATTATCCCTGCGGCCCCCTGAAATGGGCCGAAAATATTGGACTTGAGCATATCTTTAGCGTGCTTGATGCCCTATCCAGTTTTTACGGCGAGGACCGATATCGCACATCCCCCCTGATGCGCCGCGCCGTCATTGCGGGAAACCCTGACTTATGAGCCATCAGGAACAAGAACAGGCGGATAAAATAGCCGCCCTCTTTAAGTCTCGCCGCACGTTGGATAAACTGTTAAATATTGAATTTATCAGCATTGGTGCCGGCACCGCCGTCATGCGCATGAAATTGACCGAAGATATGGTCAATATTTATGGCAGCGCCCACGGGGGGGCCGTCTTTGCCCTTGCCGATGCTGTCTTTGCCTATGCCTGCAATAGCCGTAATATGGTTACGGTGGCGTCTGGCTGCACCATTGAATATCTGGCGCCGTCCTTCCCGGGCGATATATTAACGGCCTCGGCTGAATTTCAGGGCGGGCGCGGCAAACAAGGTATTTACGATATTATGATCACCAATCAGAATGATCAATTGATTGCCACTTTCAGAGGCAAATCCCATTCTACAAAAGAACAGATTTTAGGAGATACCGCATGAATGATACCATAAAAGACGCTTTTATATGTGATGCCATTCGCACGCCCATTGGCCGTTACGGCGGGGCTTTATCGACGGTTCGGCCCGATGATCTTGGGGCGATACCGCTCAGGGTCCTCATGGAACGCAATCCCAATGTAGACTGGGGCCTCGTGGATGACCTTATCATGGGCTGCGCCAATCAGGCGGGAGAAGATAACCGGGATGTGGCCCGTATGAGCGCATTGTTATCCGGCCTGCCCGTGAGCGTCCCCGGCACCACGGTAAACCGTCTGTGCGGTTCTGGCATGGATGCCGTCGGCATTGCCGCCCGCGCCATTAAATCCGGCGAGGCTGACTTGATGCTGGCGGGCGGCGTTGAAAGCATGTCCCGCGCGCCCTTTGTCACGGGCAAGGCTGATGCCGCTTTTTCCCGTAAGGTTGAAAGTTATGACACCACCATCGGGTGGCGTTTTGTTAACCGTATGATGAAACAACAATTTGGCGTCGACAGCATGCCGGAAACCGCAGAAAATGTGGCCGAGGATTTTAATATTTCCCGCGAAGATCAGGATCTTTTTGCTTTTCGCTCTCAACAAAAAACCGCAGCAGCTCAGGCGGCGGGACGGTTTGATGATGAAATTACACCTGTCACGATCCCTGTGAGAAAAGGTGATCCTGTCATTGTCACCACGGATGAACATCCCCGTGCAAGCACCACCGTCGAAGCCTTAAGCAAGCTGCGCGCGCCCTTCCGGGACGGCGGGTCAGTTACAGCGGGGAATGCCTCCGGCGTTAATGACGGGGCCTGCGCCCTGTTGCTGGCCTCAGCCGACGGGGTCAAAAAACATGGCCTCAGCCCGAAAGCCCGAATAGTCGGCATGGCCACCGTTGGCTTAGAGCCGCGCATCATGGGATTTGGGCCCGCGCCAGCCACCAAAAAACTCTTGGCCCAGACGGGACTGACCATTGAACAGATGGATGTTATCGAGCTGAATGAAGCCTTTGCGTCACAAGGCCTGGCGGTTATGCGTGATCTTGGCTTGCCTGATGACGCGGAACATGTGAACCCCAATGGCGGCGCGATCTCCCTTGGTCATCCCCTCGGCATGAGCGGCGCGCGGCTTGTGACCACGGCCCTATATGAACTGCACCGCCGCAAGGGCCGTTATGCGCTCTGCACTATGTGTATTGGCGTGGGTCAGGGTATCGCCATGATCATAGAAAGGGTTTAATATCTGGACGCTGGAATATGGTTTTTATTAATGACAATCTTGCCAATGGGGGCAAGCGCCAAGCCGGCCAGTTTCAAATGTTGATAGGCAAAGGGAATACCGATAATGGTAATGCAAAGGACGACGGCCCAGAAAACATGCCCCAAGGCCAGCCAAATACCCCCGAATAAAAACCAGATGATATTGCCAATCACACCCAGCGGGCCGGTGCCGATATCTTCGCGTCCCGACAGGATTTCGCGGTTAACCGCTTCGCGGCCAAAGGGCAGGAGGCTGAGGTGAGCCATATTCATGGCCGCCACAAACCACGGCAGCCCAACAATGGTAAGGGCCATAATGAAGGCAACAAGAACCCAGCCAACGGCCATGAAAAAACCGCCAAAAATCAACCATAAAATATTCAATATTAACGACATAAAGCCCTCCAGAATTTACGCAATTATCCCTAGATTCCTCTATATTCATATGGGAAACATAACCGATGTTACAAGAGATGCGCCTCTGGTTTCAAACGGCCCCAGTTCAATTAGAGCGTTATCATATCTACCTCTGCCCCCACTTATAAAGTCAGCTTAACTTAAAGAAAGCATGTTAGATCATAAATTAAATCGGAAAAATCATCGCTATAATTTTTCCCTGTCAAACGACATAAAACCATTCAGAAATATATCTACGGCAAGGTCGGCGAATTCTTCTTCGTTAAGGAGGCCATCTTTTCGGAACCAGATATAGGTCCAGTTAATCATACCCAAAAAAGCCATGGTGACGGGCTTTTGATAATCTTTTGATTTATCCAGCGCTGGATTAAGTGTTAATATCAACCGCACCACAGATGTGACCACCTGATCCTGCAATCTCATAATTTCGGCCCGCATATGATCCGGCAGACAGCCCCGGTCATTAAGCAGGATCACATGCTTTGATCCGGCATCGACATATATTTTCATGAAATTACGGGCCAGAATACGAAGTTTCTCTTTCGGGCTGCCTTCATGATCCAATGCCGCCTCGGCCATAATGACAAGTTCGGTCACATGCCGGCGCATAATATCATAGAGGATGGCCTCTTTTGACGGATAATAATGATATAGCCACGATTTGGACGCGTTGCAGGCCGTTGCCAATTCTGAGATGGACGATCTGGCATAGCCTTTTTCGGCAAATAATTCTGCGGCTTTATTGAGGATATTTGACCGTCTCTCGTCATAATCCTCTGCTTGTTTTCTGGCCATATTACAGGGGTTCTTTTTTTATAGATTAATCACGCGGCCCATCTTATATATTAAAGGCTAAAAGGTCAAAACATTGACCGGACATTCGGTTAAATCATACAAATTTTATACTCAAGGACTAAAAATGACAATAGGCGTTGGTGGATCACATGCGCAAAAAGAACTCAATCGCCTTACGGATATGACCGCTGGCGTCAAGCCAATTGGCGCAAAAGAATATGCCGCCCGCATAAAAAAAGCCCAAAAAATAATGCAGGAAGCCGATATTGCGGGTCTTTACGTCAATGCGGGCACCAATATGACCTATTTTACCGGCACAAATTGGCGGCCAAGCGAGAGAATGGTCGGGGCGATCATTCCGGAAAATGGCGAAATTGAGTATATTGCGCCCGCTTTTGAAATTGGCACATTGCGGCAATATATGGGCCTTAAGGGCAATATACATAGCTGGGAAGAGCATGAAAACCCCTATGCTCTTTTCCAAAAAATATTACAGAATATTGCCGTAAGGGGAGATAGAATCGCTTTGGATGAAACATGTCCTTTTTTCATCAGCAATGGCATTGCCCTTGCCACGCCGGAATTTAACTATGTCAATGGAGTTTGCATCACCGCCCCCTGCCGCCAGATTAAGTCCCCCAATGAATTGGCTCTCATGCAACGTGCCAAAGATATGACCCTCGAAGTTCATAAGGCGGCGGCAAAAATTCTGCGTGCAGGCATAACCGCAAAAGAGGTTGGTGATTTTATTCATCAGGCTCATATAAAGGTCGGTGCCGCTGCCGGATCATATTTTGTCATTGTGCTTTTTGGCGAAGATACCGCCTATCCCCACGGCGTGAAAAACCCAAAGTCCTTAAGCGAAAATGATATGGTGCTTATTGATACGGGGTGCCAATTCCATGGGTATATTTCCGATATTACCCGCACCTATGTATATGGCGAACCCAATGCGCGGCAACGACAGATTTGGAATATTGAAAAACAAGCGCAAGCCGCCGCCTTTGAGCAGGCTCATATTGGCACAAGATGCGGCGATGTGGATTTGGCCGCCCGTGCCTGCCTTGAAAAACATCAGTTTGGCCCGGATTACAAATTGCCCGGCCTGCCCCACCGCACCGGACATGGTATTGGCCTTGATATTCATGAATGGCCCTATTTGAATTCAGGGGATGATACACGGCTCAAGCCCGGCATGTGTTTTTCCAATGAGCCCATGATCTGCGTCCCCGGTGAATTTGGTATCCGCCTCGAAGATCATTTTTTCATGACCGAAGATGGCCCAAGATGGTTCACCGTCCCCAGCCACAGCATCGATGACCCTTTTGGATATGAAAAATAATTCTGGTGGATATGAAAAGTAATTCTGGAAAAAACTGGTTTATCTTTTGGCCGTCAGGCCGATTCTATCCGCATGATCTTTTAATTTAAGGTCCCCGCCCACCAGCAGTACAAGGCCATAAAACGGGCGATTGGCCCAGGCGACTTCGACGGCATATTCATTTAATTCCTGCACATCAAGCAAAAACTGATGTTTATGCGGAAGGTCTTTATCCAGCTTCATCAAGACGCCAGCCGTGGAAACATTGGCAACTTTGCAGGAATATTCAACATCATCAATAATGGCGACCGCGTCCCATAACACATCAAGGCGGTCATCAACGCGCCTCTGGCCTTCTTCAGCTTCTTTGAACATCCATTTTTCCATCCATTTTTTCTATGATTTCGCCCTATGACTTCGACTGACTAAATACACTATTTAAAATTCATCCAGCATCCTTTGATACCGCATAAACTATATCCTAGGGTAAAGTTATTACCAAATTACAAATTTTTATCTGAAAGATTCAAACTTTGTTTTTCACGCCTTCTGTCACCAGAAGAAGCACCTGCTGAACAAGCTCTTCATGGTTTAATTCCCCCTCGTCCCGGTACCATGCGGAAATCCCGTTCAGGGCATCAAATAATAAAATAGCAATGATTGTTGAATTGCAATCCCGAATGGAGCCATCATTCATGCCCTTGATGAAAATTTCCCGCACCCGATGTTCAATACCCCGGTGCATTTTCAGGCTGGCATTACGGGCGGCCTTATCCTCGCGCTGACCGCGGTGCCGAATATGACAGCGAATAATATCATCGGTGATAATTTCAATATAACCCCTGATGAAATTCTCTAATTGAATAAAGCCATTTCCCGCGCATGCTGTCACCTGATCCAAAAGACCATTGATCCGCACGCTGGCCACATCTTCGCATTTAATGAGAATATCTTCTTTGTTTTTGACATAATAATATAGCGTCGGCTTGGTCACATTATGCAACCGCGCGATATCATCAAGGGAAGTTTTATAATATCCCTTCTCCATAAACGCCGCCGCCGCATGACGTAATATGGCATCCAGTTTAAGCTGCCTTTTCTCTTCGCGGTTCATGTTAGATCTCGGGCCAGCTTTTGTTAATTTAACTTTTTTGATCTTTTTTCCGATCTTGCTTATTTCATATCTCAAGGTTATATTGTTACCCATGAGTAACTTAAACTCAACATGTTTCTAGGAGAAAATGAAAATGGCCGTCAAAACACCCCAGAATACAGACCCAATTGTCATTGTCGGTATGTCCCGAACCCCCATGGGGGGCTTTCAGGGCGACTTTAACAATCTTACCGCCTCAGAGCTCGGCACGGTTGCCGTCAAAGGTGCCTTGAATAACGCCGGGCTTGACGCGGCGGATATTGATGAAGCCTTCATGGGCTGCGTTTTACCTGCGGGGCAAGGGCAGGCACCGGCGCGCCAAGCGATATTAGGCGCGGGACTGCCCAAAGAGGTTGGCTGCACCACGGTCAATAAAATGTGTGGTTCCGGCATGCAGGCGATCATGATGGCCCATGATGCCATTCTGGCGGGCAGCGCGGATATTATGGTGGCCGGCGGCATGGAAAGCATGAGCAATGCGCCTTATCTGCTGCCCAAAATGCGCGGCGGCGCACGACTTGGTCATGCAGAGGTTAAAGACAGCATGTTCCTTGATGGTCTTGAAGATGCCTATGACAAGGGAAAGCTCATGGGCGTATTCGCCGAAAAAACCGCCCGGCATTATCAATTCACCCGTAAGGAACAGGATGATTACGCCATTACTTCCTTAAGCCGGGCCAATGCCGCCATCGAAAAAGGTTATTTTAAAAGTGAAATTTCACCTGTGACCATCAAATCCCGAAAGGGCGAAGTTATTTATGACACCGACGAGCAACCGGCCAAGGCACGAATTGAAAAAATTCCCACATTGCGTCCGGCATTTGCCGTGGGCGGGACAGTTACCGCCGCCAATTCAAGCTCCATTTCGGACGGCGCAGCAGCCTTAATTTTAATGCGGCAATCCACCGCAACAAATCGCGGCCTTAAGCCGCTCGCCAAAATTGTCGGCCATAGCTGTCATGCGCAGGAGCCGGAATGGTTCTCCACCGCCCCCGTCGGTGCCATGAAAAAACTCTATGAGAAAACCGACTGGACAGATGATGATGTGGACCTCTATGAAATTAACGAGGCCTTTGCGGTTGTCACTATGGCGGCCATGCGGGATCTTGACCTTGATCATAAAAAGGTCAATATTCACGGCGGGGCCTGCGCGATGGGTCATCCCATCGGGGCGTCGGGTGCCAGAATATTGGTCACTTTAATTGCCGCGCTGAAAACCCATGGCATGAAACGCGGCATGGCATCACTCTGTATCGGCGGCGGCGAGGCGACGGCCATGGCCCTAGAGATATTATAAAAGAGATATTATAAAATGATTTTAACCGAAGAACAGGAAATGATTCAGGATATGGCCCGGGAATTCGCCAGAAATGAACTGGCCCCCCATGCGGCAGAGTGGGACAAAACCGGCGAACTTCCTATGGATGTCCTGCATCATATGGGCCAGCTTGGCCTGATGGGCATGACCGTCCCCGAAAAATGGAACGGTTCCGGAACGGATTATATTTCCTACGCCCTCGCCCTCATGGAAATTGCTGGCGGCGACGGCGGCGTCAGCACAATCATGAGCGTCAATAATGCCCCCGTTTGCGCGGCAATCTTAAAAGAAGGCACGGACGCACAGAAAGAAAAATACCTGAAACCTCTGGCCGAGGGAAAAATCATTGGCGCCTTCTGTCTGACCGAACCACAGGCCGGATCAGATGCCAGCATGCTGAAAACCCGCGCCAGAAAAATTGATGGTGGCTGGATCATTAACGGCACGAAACAATTTATTACCTCAGGCAAGATCAGCGGCGCGGCAATCATTTTTGCCGTCACCGACCCCGACCTTGGTAAAAAAGGCATTTCCGCCTTTTTGGTGCCCACCGACCTGCCCGGCTATATGGTGTCAAATGTTGAGGAAAAACTCGGCCAGAAATCATCGGACACCTGCAGCTTGATTTTTGAAGATATGAAGGTCACCGATGACATGTTACTCGGCGCAGAGAATGATGGTTACCGCGTGGCCTTGGCAAATCTGGAAACAGGGCGCATTGGTATTGCCGCCCAAAGTGTCGGCATGGCCAAATCAGCTCTTGATCACGCTATCGCCTATGCCAATGAACGCGTCTCTTTCGGCAAAAACATCATCCGGCATCAGGCCGTCGGTTTCAGGCTCGCCGATATGGCCACCAGATTAGAGGCCGCAAAGCTCATGGTGCTCAATGCGGCAGCCCTTAAAGATCAGGGGCGGCCCTGCTTGACAGAAGCCTGCATGGCAAAATTATTCGCTTCTGAAATTGCCGAAGAGGTTTGCTCTGCGGCCCTTCAGACCTTGGGCGGCTATGGCTATTTAAAAGATTTCCCGCTGGAGCGTATATACCGCGATGTCCGCGTCTGCCAAATTTACGAAGGCACCTCCGACATTCAGCGCATGATCATCAATCGCGCCATGATTGAGGCGTAAAAAAAATAAAATGGGCCTTTAATTCTCGCCATAATTATTCATATAATGGTATCTATAATGATAATCGAGTTAGAAACCATTCATGCCATCAGATATTTCTCTTTCGCCGGAAAAGATTTTAGCGCAGCTTAATCATATTCTTGCGAGTGAAACATTCAGGAATAAGAACCGTATTCACCGGTTTTTAAGCTATGTGGTGGAAGAATATCTTGCCGGACGCAGTCACCTGATCAAGGGCTATAGCCTCGGGCTTGAAGTTTTTGACAAGGATGAGACTTTCGATCCGCAGACAGATGCCATCGTTCGCGTCGAGGCTGGACGACTAAGAAGGCTTCTTGAACATTACTATATGGAAGAAGGTTTAGCCCAGCCCATCAGTATCTCGCTGCCCAAAGGAAATTATACGCCCAAAATTGAGCTGAGCGATATTTCTTCGCCGCCGCCCAAAAAAGATCCCATATTTTCCGCCGCCGCCGCCCCGCCCACCGGGCCTGCCATTGCCGTCCTGCCTTTTGAAAACCTCAGCGGCGCCGCATCGCAGGAAATTTTTTGTGATGGCATTACCGAGGAAATTATCAATCACCTATCCCTCAGCCCGTCATTATATGTGATATCCCGCCGCACCACATCCCAATATAAGGGCAAAGCCATTGACATCCGGCGGCTCGCCGAGGAATGGGAAGCCCATTATATTTTAGAAGGCAGCATTCGCACCGCCGGAGATCATTTACGGGTGTCCGCCCAATTGCTCAACGCCGCCACGGCCGCCGTGGTATGGTCAGAAAATTATGACCGCAAGTTAAATCCTGAAAATCTGATTGATGTTCAGGATGAAATTGCCGCCCATGTGGCCGCCACCATTGGCGATACATACGGCGCCGTCATGCGCCGCAGTGCCGTTGATATGAAACGCAGCAGCACAGAATATATGGAAGCTTACCAGAGCATGCTTCTGCTGCATGATTATCTATTCGAATTATCGCCAAAAACCCATTTGAAGGCCCGGAATAGTCTGGAAGAGGCGGTTAAAATTGACCCCAATTATCCGGATGCATGGGCGGGGCTTGCTTTCCTTGCCCTTGATGAATATCGATTCAGTTTTAATGTTCGCACTGCTGATCCGCTGGAGCTTGCGCGTAAATATGCCGAAAAATCCATCGGGCTTAGCGCGAAATATTCTATCGCCTGGTATGCCATGACCATCATCAATTTCCACAAGGGCGATATTGAAAAATTCGAAGATAATATCAAAATGGGCTTAAGTATTGCGCCCAATAGTCCCGCAATCCTTGCCGACAGCGGGGTATATCTCTGCCTGCTTGGAAAATTGGACGAAGGCCTGTCACTGGTCAAAAAGGCCATGGACCTAAACCCCCAGCACCCCGGATGGTGCCGTTTTGCCCTCTGTCATGATCATTATATTCGCGGCGATTATCATAAGGCTATTGAACAGGTTCGTTTCATCGAAACGCCGGACTGGTTCTGGCCTCATGCCTTGCAGGCTATTCTTTATGCCAAACTCGGGCATGAAAAGGAAGCGGCAACCTCAAGGGAAAATGTACTCAGATTATATCCGGGATTCCCAGAAAATGCGGAAAAAGAATGCCGAAAATGGTTTAGGCGCGAAGGAGACCTTATCAAATATCTTGATGGCTTACGGGGCGCAAAGCTTGTGACTTAAGGCCAGCTTTTATTTTACAGAAACATCCGACAGCAATTCATCAAGGAACAAAGCCAATAACTCGTGGCAGCCCTTAACATTTGCTTTTCGGTAGACCGCGTTGCTTTGTGCCTTTACCGTACCTTCTTTTGCATTTCGGGCAAGGGCTATTTCTGAAAAGCTCATGCCCTTGATCAAAAAAATAGCCACATCTTTTTCGGCGGGCGTAAGCTTCCATTCATCAAACAGCGCTCCTATCACCTCGGCAAATTTACCGGAGGCCACCCGCATCTGGTCATTTATTTTGTGATGATGTTTGAAAAAAAGATTCAGCTCGCGAATATGAAAAATAAACGCCCCCAATGATAATATCACAACAAACAGCTCGAATATATTATGAATATTTTCATTGGGGAAATCCCGGCCAAGAACAATATCTCCAAAAACATCCAGCGCAAAGAAGGCTGTACATACCGTGGATAATATCATTCCGATCCATAGGATAGTTAGTCTTTGAGACTTGTCATACCGTCCCTGACTGCGTAAAAATGAAAAGAAATCAGCCATGATTATCCAGATTATCCGAAGGAAATTTCTTTATGCCAGTAAACATGGCAGAAATCAAATTCACCTTTGATTTGACGCTTACCCAAATGATGCCCGCCACGTGAAGAGCCACACTGAATAAAAGATAATTGGCGAAAAACTCATGAATTTCCTCAACCCATTCTTCGCCCCAAAAACGATCTGTGATGGCCATATACCCCGTTAAGCTAAGCAACAGCAAAGTTATATATAAATTGAGTATCATCACGGCCCCCAGTGGGTTATGGCCAATAAACGGGCGCATTTTACCCATCTTCATATCATTCAGATATTGCTTTATTTTTGCAGGGCTGGGCATAAAATCTTTGAAACGGGCATGTTCAGAACCGATGAACCCCCAAATAAACCTAAGAGCCAAAAGCCCGAGCAATATATAACCCAAAATTTCATGTACCGTCCCCTCATCAAAAAGGGTGAAGTTGATCAGGATAATCGTCACCATAGACCAGTGGAAAAGGCGTATGAAAATGTCCCACACTTTAATTTCTTTCATCTCTTGTCTCCTCATTAATAATCATACGCCAAATTTAAAATTTACTTTCAAAAACAGTGAGTGAAATATCTTATTTTTCTTCGGTTTTCACCACGGCGCCAGTGATCGGGTTTAAATATATTTCATATTTTTTACCGTCTTTCTTGACATAGGCTTCATAGCAGCCGTCTTCCTTTTCAATTTTTTTAACCTTATAGCCCTGCGACGTGAGGGATTGTGTAATAACGTCTTTCGACATCCATTTGTCTTTCGGGCCGGCAGCACATTTATTGCCAGAGGCGACTGCGGGAATTGATAAAGCACTTACCATTATCAGCGCGGCTAAAGTTTTTAATTTTACATTCATTTTAAGACCTCATATGTTGTTATATAAATCGTGAAGTTGGTAAGCTTAAAATATAGGCCTGATCTAAGAATTGCTATAAACCTGAGGCATAAACCAAACATATATACTTAAAGTTTATGGAAATTATCTGGCTCTATATCAGATGTTTATGCGATAAATTCATCAAGCCCTCATCACAGCTGCGCCATAGACGTGATTAGAAAGAACATATTATGGATACCAAAGACTTCCGGAAAAATGCCCATAAATTTGTCGACTGGATGGCGGATTATATGGAAAATATCGAAAGCTATCCGGTAAAATCCAAGGTGACGCCGGGGGAAATACTGGCCCAATTGCCTGAGCATGCCCCAGATAACCCGGAACATATGAATGATATATTTCAGGATTTTCAGGATATTATCATGCCCGGCATGACCCATTGGCAACATCCGGGTTTTATGGCCTATTTTCCTGCTAACGCCAGTCCGCCGTCAATATTAGCCGAAATGTTAACCAGCACACTGGCCGCCCAATGCATGAGCTGGCAGACGTCTCCGGCGGCCACGGAATTAGAAGAGCGGGTTATGGACTGGCTAAAAAATGCCATTGGCCTGCCAAAAGAATTTCACGGGGTCATCCATGATACGGCCTCCACCGCTATGATGTCTGCTTTTCTGATTGCGCGGGAAAGACTTAATGATTTCAAGACCAACCATAGCGGCCTGAGCAAGGCCGGCCTTCATTGTTGTTATGCCTCTGCCGAGGTTCATAGCTCAACCGACAAAGGCATTCGCATGGCCGGGCTTGGGTCTGATAATTTGCGGAAAATTCCCCTTGATAAGAATTTTTCCATGATACCGGAGGCCCTGGAGAAAGCCATTCAGGCGGATTTGAATGCGGGGCACAAACCAACCTGCGTCATTGCAACATTGGGCAGCACCAGTATTTCCGCCATTGATCCTTTGCAGGCCATTGGAAAGATTTGCAAAAAATTAGGGATCTGGCTTCATGTGGATGCGGCCTGGGCCGGAAGCGCGCTGATTCTGCCGGAATTCAGATGGATGATCACAGGTATTGAGCATGTGGATAGTTTCGTTTTCAACCCCCATAAATGGCTGCTGACCCAATTTGATTGTTCGGCCTTTTATGTCAGGGACAAGGCCGCCCTGATACAAACTTTTGAAATTCTGCCGGAATATCTTAGAACCCGAGAGGGCGATCAGGTCAATAATTATCGGGATTGGGGCCCGCAGCTTGGGCGGCGTTTTCGGGCCTTGAAGCTTTGGTTTGTCCTGCGCTCATACGGCATTTCAGGCCTGCAGGATCACATCAGGCGGCATATCGACATGACTCATCAGCTGGCAGAAATCATAACACAAGAACCTGATTTTGAACTGCTCGCCCCAAATCCGCTGGCGTTATTCTGTTTTCGTTATCATCCAGAGGGCCTTGCGGAAAATAAGCTTGATGCGTTAAATGAAAGAATATTTGAGGCCATAAATGATACGGGCGAAATTTACTTGACCCAAACACGGATCAACGGGAAATACGCCATTCGCTTTGTCAGCGGCGCACCGGCAACCCAGCAGCGACATATGGATAAAGCGTGGCAAATCATCAAAAAAATCGCCATAATGACAAAATAACTTTTCTTTACTGGCATTATGCCGAATTATTGCCTTAAACAGTTGGCATATTGGGGGGGGATTTATGAAGCTCGAAAGTTGTATAAAATGATGAAAAAAGCGCTCCTGATTACCGGCCAGGAATCCGAAACCATCAGCACGTTGGCCCGAAATCTGATTCCCGCCGGCGGCCTCAGCATATTTGCCCGCCAAATGAAACAGATGAAGGCCATCGGCGTTGATGAAATGCATGTGGTCACCGACTGGTTCGCTCAGGATTTTGAGAAAGAAATCCTCAACTGCGCCGCGCGTCCCGAAAAGATTTTCATTCATACAACCAAAGATGCCCCGCTGCGCCTTCTTGAGCATAATAATGAGGGAAACAGCTGGCTTCTGCTCGAAGAAGCTGTCCTATTAGATGACAGAATCATTGATCAAACCCTGCATCACCCCGCCTCAACGGTGATCAGCTTTATTGGGCATAGTGATTTTCTATCCGCCCATACCGCGAATGGACTGCCGCTTCATCTGGGTGATGATGACGGTTTTTTTGGCTCTGTTGCCAAGCTGTCAAGTCAGGCTTTATCCGCTAACGTGCGTAAGCTCAATACATTGGAAGGTCTGCCGAATGTCCTGAAAGCCATCGCACGAACCGAAGGCTGCGCTATCGCCAGGGTCACCGAAATTCCGCTTTATCTCAGCCGCCAGCGCCGTGATGTTGATCTGGTCTGGTTTCCCGTCATGCGGCGCGAAGATGGGGATAAAGCCACAGATATCCTTCTTGAGCATTGCCAGAAAGGCCTGTTAGACTGGCCCGCAAGATTCATTCATCGGCCTGTTGAAAATTTGATCGTCAAATATCTTTGTAAAATCCCCATCAGCCCAAATCAAATCACCATATTGAATGGTATTCTGGGATTTTATGTTATGTTTCTTTTCGCTTACGGCCATATGTGGCCTGCTTTGATCGGAGCCGCTTTTGTGGGGATATTGGCCGGCGTTGACGGCAAACTGGCCCAAGTAAAAATATTGCAATCGCGCCTTGGGGTCTATGAATATCTGCTGACCAGATTAATCGAATATGGCTGGTATTTCGCCATTGCCGCCGCCCTGTATGACCCCTATGGCATGGCCCCTTATATCATGGCAGCCGCCCTTGTTTTATTTCAGGTCGCCGATCACATTCAGACTGAATTTTTTCGTCGCATGACAAATATGTATCTTTTCAACCTTGAGCCATTCGATCAGCGGTTTCAGTTGATCGCGGGCGGGCGCAATTTCAATATATGGGCGATTCTTCCTTTTGCCCTGTTTAATCAATGGTTTATGGCCTTAGGCTTTATTTGTATATATGCTGTAATAACTTTCTTTGTACATCAGATAAGACTTGTGTATCATCTCAAAAATATCATGATCAAGAACAGTGAAAAATTTGCTGAAAATTTCAATAAAACCAAGAGCCTATAGAAAAAATGATGACTGATTCCGTAAAACGTACCAATGAAATTGAAGAATTCACCAATCTGTATATCATTCATCCCATAAGCGGCTGGCTCGTACCAAAATTTGCCGCCCATAAGATCACCCCCAATATGGTTTCCCTCTGCGGGATGTTTTTTGGCATATTTGCGGGTTTCGCCTATTTCCATTATCAAAATCCCTATATGGCGGCGGCAGGGTTTTTTGGTATGTTTATGTGGCATGTTATGGACGGGGCGGATGGGCAGCTTGCCCGCTTGACCAAAAGCTATTCTGAAATTGGTAAAATCCTTGATGGGGTCTGTGATTATGTGACATTTATCAGTGTCTATGTGGGGCTTGGCCTGATCCTGTCTGCGCAAACCAGTCCTGAAATCTGGTATATTATTTTATTGGCCGGGACGCTTCACGCGGTACAATCCAGCGCTTATGAATTACAGCGCGGGGAATATGATTACTGGGGATATGGCAAGGATTCAAGCGGCCTGCCAGAAATAAAACACATGATCGCTGAGCTAGAGGGGAAATCTCCTCTCGCTTTTTTGATGAGCCAATTTCACATTGGCTATGTCAGGATGCAGCGCCGCACCTCTGGTATTGATTCAAAATTCCGCGCCCTATTGAAAGAAACATTGGCGAATAATCCCGAAAAAGAGGATGATATCAGGGCATTATACCGGGAGATTTTTGCCCCCGGCGTGCGGACATGGTCCATCATGTGCGCCAATTATCGCACCATTGCCATCTTCATCGCCTGCACGGTCGGGCAACCCATATATTACTTCTGGTTCGAGATCGCCATATTAACCCCCATATTGATTTTATTGGTACAAAAACAACGGCTTTTGAACCAGCTCTTCACCTCACGATTGAAAGAGATTATTTAAATTATGACCGACAAAGACGCATTGACCCCAGATCAGCAGAATGAAATACTGACATCATTCCGGGACAGCATTGATAATATTGATGCGGCCCTTATTCATATTTTAGCAGAACGTTTTAAAGTCACCAAGAATGTCGGTGAGTTCAAAGCAAAATATGGTCTGTCCCCCGCGGACAAAAACCGGGAACAAAGACAGATTGATCGCCTGCGTTCGCTATCCGAAACGGCCAAACTGGATCCTGATTTTTCAGAAAAATTTCTCCATTTTATCATCACAGAAGTGATCCGACATCACGAAAAATTCCGCGAGAGTAGTGGTGAATAATCCCGGTCGAACGGGCGTACCTAATCACGGACTGCTCTAAGCGGGGTCTTTCTTCATCTGATTTTTCAAAATGCCGACTTCTGCTTTAAGCTCTTCTATGACCGTTATTAAACTCTTCATGTCTTTTTGCTGATCAAGCAGACTCACTTCATTGCGTTTCATGCGTTCTTCTTCCATGACGCTGACGATAATACCGATCACCATATTCAGAAAGACAAAGGTGGTCAGAAAAATAAACGAGAGATAAAATATCCAGCTAAAGGGCATAACCTCCATGGTTTCATAGAGAATATCCGTCCAGTCCTCCAGCGTCATAATGCGGAATAATGTCAACATACATAAGGAAATATTCCCCCATAATTCCGGATTAATATCCCGAAACAGGAAATTTCCCATGGCGCCATAAATATAGAAAATGATGAACATCAACAGAATAACATAACCAAACTGCGGCATGGCCTTAAAAAGTGAACCGATTAAAATACGCAATTCCGGCACCACACTGATCAGCCGCAGCACGCGGAACACCCGAATTAACCGGCCAACAATGGCGACCTGTGAATATTCAAGCGGCATCAGGCTCACCAGGACGATGGTTAAATCGAAAATATTCCAACCTGACTTGAAAAACTGCCCCTTGTTTTTCTCAGCCAAAAATCTGAATGATATTTCGATCAGGAAAAATATTGACACACCATAATCGAATATCCCCATCACATCTCTGAAATCAGGTGACAGCTCAAATGTCTCTGCCCCAATACCAAGCGCAGAAATAACAATCACGATAATGATAAATATTTCAAATGCTGTTGTGTGAACCAGCTTGGAAATTCTGGTTTGCATCACTTCATACATAAATAACCTCTTCAAATACATGCCTGCCCCCCTAAAATATGGGGTGCGGCAGGCAGGCCCTTTTCAATCGCTCTTATTTATATGAACTGATGTCAAAACAACAGAAAAAACGCCGTGACAGAGGTTGATTTTCAGATTTCTTAAGTGCTGCCCATTCGCGCAACAAGATCCCTATAGCTCACGCCCCAGCCTTTGAAGGGGCTTACGGATAGATTGGCGTTATAGAATTTTTGAAAGCCGGTGACTTCGGAGCCGATCCAGTCTGGCACAGTGACTTTTTCCTGTTCCGATGATAATTCCACCTCCGCAATGATCAATCCTTTGTTTGCGCCTTCAAAAATATCCACTTCCCAAATATGATCTCCGGCGGGATATATTTCACGGATTTTTTCGATTGGCTTCTGGGCGCAGGCCGCAAAAAGCACTCTGGCTTCATCGGCATTTATATTTGTTTCGATTTCGTAACGACCGATGCCTTTGGCTGGTGTTTTAACGGACAGAATATAACGGTCATCCTGTTGGCGGATACGCACCATATTACCGCCTTCGCGGGCGATATAACCTTGCCGTATCCTATGTCTACGCTCAGGTTTGCCTTCGGGCTTTGACAGGATAAGAAACTTGCGCTCTATTTCCACATTCACCGTTTCACCCTTGTGGAATAATCCTTTGATCATCGAAATTCCTCTAGCGCGGAAAATAGTTTTTCCACATCATCCCGGTCATTATAAACATGGGGCGCGACCCGGATACTATCCCCCCTGACACTGACAAAAATATTTCGTTTCGCTAGCGTAACATTAAGCCCTTCCGGTATTCCACCTTCAAAACCAAGGCCGATGAGATGGGGCGAACGATGGGCCTTTTCTGCCGTCCTTAACCCCATGGCCTGCGCCCGGCCGGCGATCAAATCTGTCAATCCGGCCAGATATTTCGCGATATTTTCCGTCCCCCACGCCTTAAACTGCGTTAAAGCGTGAATGGCGATGGGGGTAAGCATGAAATTGCTGCGTTCCCCAACGCTAAACCGGCCTGCGCCGCCTTCATATTCCTCTTGATAATCTACCAGCCGCGCAAAATTCTCGGAGCCTTTACGGGCAATCCAGTTTTCTTCGATCGGCGCACCACCCTGATGACGCGGGGCCACATAGATAAAGCCATAACTGTAAGGCCCAAGAAGCCATTTATAACTGGCCGATATCATAAAATCCGGATCCACATCGCGCACCGAAAAAGGCATCACGCCCAATGACTGGGTCAGGTCAAGCACCAACGCCGCCCCAACGCGGCGCGCCGCCTGCCCAACCTTGACCAGATCAACGCGGCTGCCGTCAGTCCAATGGGCATGGGAGCAAGCAATAATGGCCGTATCCTGATCTATGGCCGCACAAAGGGGCGTTGTCCAGTCGCCGCCTTGTGGCCGCGAAATGGTCACTATTTCCGCCTGATGAATTTTGGCCATTTCCTGCCAGGGATAGACATTGGACGGGAATTGATCCACCAGCAGAATGATTTTCTGGCCCTTTAAAATATTCAAATTTTTAACCGCAATGGCCATACCGTAGGACACCGACGGAATCACCGCGATATCATCCGGCGCCGCCCCGATCATGTCAGCCATCAAGGCCGCGGCGACTTTGGGGGGATCAAAGAAATTTGATAATTCCATAGTCCAGGGCTGTAATTTTCCGGCCACGGCCTGCTGTCCAAGGGCGGCGCCCTCTTTCAATATGGGCGACATATAGGCCGCATTCAGATAGGTCACCTCTGGCGGAATATCAAAAAGATGCTTTTGGCAGGTGAAATCAGTCATATATTATATTACCTCAATATTACGCTCTTAAGAAGGGGAAGGTTAGCCATCAACAAGCATAAAGCCAAATCTTTTTCCCTTTTACAGTTTTTTTTGCTAAGCTTACCTGTCACTTATCAGGAGGAGCCGGCAAATGAGCGTTATTTTCCCTATGGGCCTATTGGCTATTTTCACCTTACTGTATTCATCCATAATGATTACAAGCCGCAAGAAAGCCGTGAGTTCCGGCGATATTAAACCCAGCTATTTCAAGGAATATAATAACGATACTCCGCCAAGCTATATGCAGAAAGCAACGCGCCACTGGGCCAACCTGTATGAAGTTCCCGTATTATTCTATGCGGTCTGTGCCGCAATCCTTGCCTTGGGCCTTGATGATGTCATTTTTATCTATCTGGCCTATAGCTTTCTGGGATTTCGGCTCGTGCAGGCTTTCATCCATACCACCTACAATAATATCTATCACCGCTTGTTGATTTTTTCCTGCGGCCTGGCTATCGTCCTTGCCATGTGGATCAGGCTATTACTTATCGTACAATTGCCCCTATAAATTTTTCTCAAGAAATTTTTCGACTTCCCGCAGGAATTTAATGCGGTGTTTTTGCAGGCTAAGATAATGATCGCCGTCCTTTAGAGGGACAAACTTGATATCTTTCTTTTACGATTTCATCCTTTTTGCAAAGGCTTCACCGTGCTTATAGTCAACGCTTCGATCCTCGGTGCCATGGCCACCGCGCGTTTATAGAGGCCAGGTTCTTTTACCAAAGATTGCAAGGCGGCATAACCCCCGTAACTGCCGCCCAGAATACACAGGCGATTGGGGTCGGCAGAGATGGACGGCTTCGCCTGCGCGTAGGCGGCGGCGGGGGCGATTGAAAAAAAATATAATATGAAAAAAAAGCAACGAAACATGGCACCCCCAATAAATTATTTATGGGGGCAGTTTATATTTTTAAATGACATTATGTCAAAGAAAAACACGCCGCAATAAACAGGCCTAGGCCATCTGTTCACAACCAACGCAGGCTTGCGGAAAAATGATGACACTGGCTGAGGAAGATGTGTCCTGAGCCTCGTTCTGATTTTCCAGATAAAACAGATCATAGGTCAGCCGTAACATCCGCGCCACGCGCGCGTCTTTAATGCGGTAGAAAATCTGCTGACTTTCCCTGCGTGTCGCCACGATACCTTCTGCGCGCATACGGCCAAGATGCTGGGACAATGCCGATTGGGAAATATCCAGATCCTTTTCCAGATCACCAACACACATTTCTTTGCCAAGGAGACGGCTTAGAATGATCAACCGGTTTGAATTTGCCAATGTTTTTAAAAAATCTGCTGCCTCTATAGAGTTAATCTGAAGGTCATTCAGATCGCTCATTTCTACGCTATTACGCATTTTAAATTGCCTTTTTATATTCTGCTAAATAATGATTTATTTTTTAAATCACTTTTTTTTATTGATTCTTATATGGTAATTTTACGATTTCGTGAACAAAAAAGTCCGCATTAGCCTATTTTCGGACATAAAAGGAAACAGGTAATTATTTTTCTGAATAATAACATGTTGATTTTACAGCATTTTTCCAGAAATATCTTTGTTGAGCCATTGCATTTTTATTCATATCAGGCTTTGTGACGTGATAATATGAAGATATCATTGATACATTATTAAGATTTTCCAATGTCTCTATGATGTTTCCGGCGAGCATCGCGATGCCAAAAGCCGTTGTTTCAGATATTTGGGGCCTGATGACTTCCACCTGCATGAGATTTGCCAGAAATTGAAGCAGCCAGTCATTTTGCACCATACCTCCATCTACTTTCATACTCCTGCAGGTCAAATTCGCATCCTGCTCCATGGCTTCAAGCAGGTCGGCTGTCTGGAACCCCACAGATTCCAAGGTTGCCCGCGCAATTTCTGCGACGCCAGTCGCGCGGGTTAACCCAAAAAGCGCCCCCCGCGCATCCGGATTCCAATGGGGCGCGCCAAGGCCCGTAAAGGCGGGCACCAGATAAACGCCGCCGCTATTATCAATAGAACGGGCCAAGGCCTCCGTCTCATGGGAGGTTTCAATAATCTTGAGGCCATCCCGCAGCCATTGAACCGCAGAACCTGCGCAAAAAAAGCTGCCTTCAAGAGCATAGGCGGTTTTGCCTTTAATCTGATAGGCCACCGTGGTCAGAAGTTTATGTTGAGACCGAACGATCTTATTGCCAATATTCATCATGATAAAACCGCCGGTGCCATAGGTGGCTTTAATCTGCCCCGCATCAAAACAATTATGTCCCATCAGGGCCGCCTGCTGATCACCCGCCATGGCAGTAATAGGAATCGCATGGCCAAACAGGCTTTCATCCGTATGGCCAAAATGATGGTCGCAGGCTTTCACGTCTGGCAGAAGAGCCGCCGGCACCTCAAATAATGCCAGTAATTCTTCATCCCATGACAAATCCCGAATATTAAACAGCATGGTTCGCGAGGCATTTGTCACATCGGTATAATGGACAGCGCCCTTTGTTAAATGCCACAGAATAAAGCTGTCGATTGTGCCAAAGGCCAATTCGCCCTTTTGCGCTCTCTTTCGGGCACCCGCGACATTATCCAATATCCATTTGATTTTTGTTGCGGAAAAATAAGGATCCAGCAACAGGCCGGTTTTTGCCGAAATCATATCTTCATGGCCCTCCTCCTGCATTTTCCGGCATAAATCCGCCGTTCGGCGATCCTGCCAGACAATCGCGGGATAAATCGGCTCGCCCGTGTTGCGGTCCCAGATTAAACTGGTCTCGCGCTGATTGGTAATGCCGATGGCCGCAGGGATGGCTCCATCCGGCATTTTGCTCAAGGCTTGCCTGACCACATCCATGACGGACTGGATAATCTCCATGCCGTCATGCTCGACCCAGCCATCTTTCGGGAAATATTGAGGGAATGTTTTTTGGCAAGAAACCTGCAATTCCCCCTGTTCATCAAAAATCATGGCGCGGCTGCTGGTGGTGCCCTGATCAATGGCCATCAAATAATGCGTCATCTGCAACTCCCTATTGTGAAAATCCCTATTGGGCGTAATATACAATGACTATTCAAAATTTCATGCATCAAATATAGGCATCAAATATGAGCATCGATAAATGACAGATTATGACCTGTTGATCATTGGCGGCGGCATTAACGGGACGGGCATTGCGCGGGACGCGGCGGGACGGGGCCTGAAAGTCCTGTTGGTGGAAATGTCCGATCTGGCGTCAGCCACATCATCCAAAAGTACCAAGCTCATTCACGGGGGGCTGCGCTATCTTGAATATTTCGAATTTCTTCTTGTCCGAAAAGCCCTGAATGAGCGGGAGATATTATTGCGGGCCGCCCCCCATATCATTCATCCTTTAAAATTCATCCTGCCCCATGAAAAACACCTGCGGCCCAAATGGATGATCCGCATCGGGTTATTTTTATATGACCATCTGGGATTGCGCACCAGCCTTGGAAAATCACGGCAAATCAGGCTTCAGACGGACAACAGCCCGCTGCATCCCCGTTTTACCGATGCCTTCACCTATTATGACTGCTGGGTTGATGATGCACGGTTGGTGATCCTGAACGCGCGGGATGCCAAAGATCTGGGCGCGGAAATTTTAACCCGGACGCGCTTTGAACGGGCGCTGAATATGGGCGATCACTGGCAGGCTGAAATAACCCGCGGGGGGGGCGAAAAACAAACCATCCGGGCCAAAGCCATTGTCAATGCGGCGGGGCCATGGGTGTCTGACATCATCAATGACGGCCTGTCTCTGCCGGCCCATAATCGCCTCAGGCTGGTTAAAGGCAGCCATATCATCGTGCCAAAATTATTCAGCGGGGATGAGGCTTATATCCTGCAGAATGAGGATGGCCGGATTATTTTCGCCATTCCTTATCAGACAAACTATACCCTTATCGGCACCACTGACGTGCCCTATGAAGGCGATCCGGCAGAGGTCGCCATATCCGATGATGAGATTGACTATTTATGCCGTCATATCAATAAATATTTCAGGCCGACATTGCCCCACGGTAATCCCCTGTCGGCGGCTGATGTGGTCTGGCATTATGCCGGTGTCAGACCGCTTTATGACGATACAACAAAAGAGGCCAGCGCGGTCACGCGGGATTTTGTTCTGGCCCTGCGCCGGGATAGCAGAAACGGCGATAAAGGCGCGCCCCTCCTGTCCATTTTTGGCGGTAAAATAACCACTTACCGGTATTTGGCTGAAAAATCACTGGAAAAACTGGCCGAATTCTTTCCCGAAATGGCCGGGCCATGGACGGCGACAACGCCGCTGCCCGGCGGCAATATCCCGGGGCAGAATATGGCGAAATTCATTCGGCACCAACAGGAAAAATATCCCTGGCTGGATAAAGATCTCTGCGCAAGATACGCCCATCATTATGGCAGCCGCATGGACGATATGCTGGACAAAGAAAGCCTGAACGCCGCCCTGATCGGTCCCGGGCTTTATGATTTTGAGGCGGATTTCCTCATCACCCGAGAATGGGCGATCACCGCCGAAGACATCCTGTGGCGCAGAACCAAACTCGGCCTTGACTGGTCAGATCAGGACGTTCAGAATCTTGAAAAATGGTTAAAAGATCACATATGAATGGCACGATCATCAGTCGCCATCGCCGCTTCGCGTACCGCTTCGGTTTCGGTGGGGTGAGCATGGCAGGTATAGGCAATATCTTCTGCCGTCAAACCCTTCTCCACAGCCAAGGTTAATTCGGCGATCATATTACCCGCATCAGCCCCAATGATATGGGCCCCAAGGATTTTATCGCTGACGGCGCAGCTCAGGATTTTAACAAAACCATCGGTCTGGCGATTTGCTTTTGCGCGGCTGTTGGCGGTGAAGGGGAATTTACCAGCGTTATAGGCCGTTCCCGCCGCCTTTAAGGCTTCTTCGGTTTTGCCAACGCTCGCCACCTCGGGCATGGTATAGATTACGCCGGGGATCGCATCATAATTCACATGACCCGCGAAGCCCGCAATAATTTCAGCCACCGCCGCGCCTTCGTCTTCGGCTTTATGGGCGAGCATCGCACCGCGCACCACATCACCGATGGCATAGATGCCTTTGACATTGGTCTGGAAATGATCGTCAATTTCCACTTGGCCCCGGTCGGTCATTTTAACGCCGGCTTCTTTTAAGCCAAGGCCTTGCGTATAGGGTTTACGGCCCACAGCCACCAGAACCGCGTCACATTTAATCTGCTCTGCATCGCCGCCAGCAGCAGCAGGCTCGACGGCCACGCTCAGGGAAGTTTTGGTCTTTTTAACGCCGGTCACCTTGGATTTCAGTTTAAAGGTAAAGCCTTGTTTTTTCAAAATTCTGGCAAAAGTCTTGCTGACCTCGCCGTCCATTTCCGGGGTTATGCGGTCCATGAACTCAACAACCGTGACCTCTGCCCCAAGACGTTGCCAGACAGAGCCTAATTCAAGACCAATAACGCCGCCGCCAATGACCACCAGATGTTTTGGCACTTTCTTCAGACTGAGCGCACCCGTTGAGGACAGGATTTGTTTTTCATCTATTTTTATACCGGGCAGGCTCGCCACTTCGGAGCCGGTGGCAATCACAATATTCCTGGCCGATAACATCCGCTCGCCGCCGTCACTTAAAGCGACCTTGACTGATCCCTGAGCCGCGATAGTGCCGCGGCCTTCGATATAATCAACTTTGTTTTTCTTGAGCAAATACGCCACGCCATCGGTAAGGCTCTTAACCGTTTCCTCTTTTGAGGTCATAAGCTTTGTAATATCAATGGTAACTTTGCCGGTTGTAATACCAAACTGGCCCATGCCATGATTGGCTTCATCAAATAATTCCGACGCATGGAGCAAAGCCTTGGACGGGATACAACCCACATTCAGGCAGGTACCGCCAAGGGTGCCGCGCATTTCAACGCAGGCCACCGTCAAGCCCAATTGCGCCGCCCTGATTGCCGCGACATATCCGCCCGGCCCACCGCCAATAATGACCACATCAAAATTATCAGACATTCTTCATTCCTCTTTAAATACAAGACAATTATAAATCTAAAACAAGGCGTTGCGGATCTTCCAGACATTCCTTCACCCGCACGAGGAAGGTCACGGCCCCTTTGCCGTCCACCACCCGATGATCATAGCTGAGCGCCAGATACATCATGGGCTTGATCACCATCTGACCTTTTTCAACCATGACCCGTTCCTTGATGGCATGCATCCCTAAGATACCGGACTGGGGGGCATTTAAAATCGGTGAGGACAGGAGAGAGCCAAAAATACCGCCATTTGAAATGGTAAAAGTCCCGCCCTGCATTTCATCCATGCCAAGCTTGCCGTCGCGGGCCCGGCCACCAAGGCGGACAATTTCCTTTTCAATTTCGGAAAAGCTGCGGTCCTGACAGTCGCGCACAATCGGCACCACAAGGCCCGCGGGCGTGCTTGCCGCAATCCCGACATGGTAATAATTTTTATAGACGATCGTATCATCGCGCACTTCTGCGTTAACCTCGGGAATTTCTTTTAACGCCTGAACGCAGGCCTTAACAAAGAAAGACATGAACCCTAATTTTGAGCCATGTTTCTTTTCAAACATTTCCTTATATTGGTTGCGCAGGGCAATGACCGCCGACATATCCACCTCGTTATAAGTGGTCAGCATGGCCGCGGTATTCTGGGCATCCTTCAAACGCCGGGCAATCGTCCGGCGCAGCCGCGTCATAGGCACGATTTCTTCTGTTGGTATATTTTCTTCTTGAGGGGCCGGAGAGGCGGCTACGGGCAGAGGCGATGCGCCATGATCCAGAAAATTAAGCACATCGGCCTTTGTCACCACACCATCCGGGCCGGTGCCCGTAATCTTGCTCAAATCCACGGCTTTATCCGCCGCAATTTTCGCCGCAGAGGCCCGAACGCCGCCGACTGGGGAAGCCGCCTTGGGTTTCTCATCAGAGGCTTTGGGGGACGGACTGGCTTCAGGCTGTTTTTCTGCTGTTGCTGTGGGGGCAGTTTTACCGTGAGCCGTTTCATCTATGATGGCCAATAATGCGCCAACTTCGACCGTATCGCCTTCTTGCACGGCGATTTCCTTTAACGCGCCGCTTGCTGTCGCATTAACCTCAAGCGCAACTTTATCGGTCTCAAGTTCACAAATAGGTTCATCAACCGCAACCGCATCCCCAACAGCTTTAAACCATTTGCCAACGGTTGCCTCTGTGACTGATTCGCCCAATACCGGGACGTGGATTTCGATGGCCATAAGCCCAACTCCTTTTAAAATCTATATTTTTTGACTCGGGTCAATATGCCCGATCATTTTACTGTCAAGGCCTGATTCACGAGGTCTTTTTGTTGTTGAATATGACGGCTCATTTGACCTGTGGCCGGAGAGGCGGCGGGATTACGGCCCGCATATTTCGCCCGCATCGGCGTTATGTCACACGCGCTTAAACTTTCTTCAAGCAGAGGTTCAATATATGACCATGACCCCATATTCTTCGGTTCTTCCTGACACCAGACCACGGTTTTCACATTTTTAAAGCGCGATAATTCTTTGATAATCGCTTCCTCGGGATAGGGATATAATTGTTCCACCCGCAGTAAATAGACATCTGACATTTCCCGCTTGTCGCGTTCTTCGAGCAGGTCAAAATAAACTTTGCCAGAGCAGAAAATAACCCGTTTGATATCCTTGTCCGCTTTAAGCTTGATGCTTAATTCAGGGTCGCTTTCTGCCGTATCCCAAAGCAGCCTGTGGAATTCGGTATTTTCGCCCATGTGCGATAATTCGGATACAGACATTTTATGACGCAATAATGATTTTGGCGTCATCAGGATCAAAGGCTTGCGGAATTTCCGTTTCATCTGGCGGCGCAATATATGAAAATAATTGGCCGGGGTCGTACAATTGGCCACCTGCATATTATCCTCGGCGCATAATTGAAGATAACGTTCCAGCCTTGCACTTGAATGTTCCGGTCCCTGACCTTCGTAACCATGAGGCAATAGAATGACCAAACCGCTCATGCGCAGCCATTTTGCCTCGCCTGAGGAAATAAACTGGTCAAAAATCATTTGCGCGCCATTGGCAAAGTCCCCAAATTGCGCTTCCCATAAAACAAGCGCATCCGGCGCGGCCATGGTATAGCCATATTCAAAACCCAAAACGCCAACCTCTGACAAGGCACTGTCAATGACCTCAAAAGTCGCATGGGGATCATCGCCCTGCGATACATGACGCAGCGGTGTATATCGGTCTTCGGTTTCCTGATCGATGAAAACAGAATGGCGGTGCGAAAATGTTCCGCGCTGACTATCCTGTCCCGAAAGGCGAACGCGGTGACCTTCGCGGATCAAGCTGCCAAAGGCCAGAGCCTCGGCCGTTGCCCAGTCGATATTGCTGCCCGTATCAAACATGGCCGCTTTGGCATTTAAAATGCGCTGCAGGGTTCGGTGAACCTTAAAGCCATCCGGCACGGCGCATAACGTCCGGCCAATCTGCTGCAATTCATCCGTATGTACGCCCGTGCCGGCAGAACGCCTCACATCATCGCAATCTCTTTCATAACCGGACCAGCGACCGGCGAACCAATCTGCCTTGCCCACCTTATATGAGTCCGCCGCTTTCATTTCCACATCAAGATAATTAAAGACGTCCTTAACCATCTGATCCGATTGCTCCTGCGTAATCAGACCTTCCCGGATCAGGCGCTGCGCATAAAGATGGCGGGTCGTTTTATGATTTTTAATGCGCTTATACATCAGGGGCTGGGTGAAAGAGGGTTCATCCCCTTCATTATGACCAAAGCGGCGATAACAGAACATATCCACCACCACATCGGACTTGAATCTTTGACGAAATTCCGTGGCGAGCTTCATCACATAGACCACCGCTTCCGGGTCATCACCGTTCACATGGAACACCGGTGCCTGAACCGCCTTTGCCATATCCGATGGATAGGGGGAAGAACGGGAATAATGGGGCGCTGTGGTGAACCCGATCTGGTTATTCACAATCACATGAATAGTGCCGCCGGTCTGATAGCCCTTCAGCTCGCTAAAGGCGAAACATTCCGCCACAAGACCCTGACCTGAAAAAGCCGCATCGCCGTGCAGCAGCAGGGTCAATACGCTATTGCCCGTGGTATCATGCCGATGGGTTAATTTCGCGCGGGTTTTGCCCAAGGCCACCGGATTGACCGCCTCCAGATGGGACGGGTTGGGCGTCAGGGATAGATGCACATCATTACCATCAAAAGAACGGTCGGAAGAGGCCCCCAAATGATATTTCACATCTCCAGACCCTTCCACATCGTCGGGCTTATAGGACCCGCCGTGAAATTCATGAAAAATCGCCCGGATCGGCTTGCTCATCACATTGGCCAACACATTCAGCCGGCCCCGGTGCGGCATGCCAAGGATAATCTCTTCCACGCCGTTCTGCCCGCCCGTCTTGATGATCGCTTCAAGCGCCGGAATAAGCGCCTCTGCCCCATCAAGACCAAAACGTTTGGTGCCAATATATTTTTTTGCCAGATATTGCTCAAAGCCTTCGGCTTCTGTTAATTTCTGGAGAATGGCGCGCTTACCCTCATTGGTAAAATGAATGATATTATCCCGTCCCTCGATATGGGACTGAATCCAGGCCTTCTCCTCAGGCTCATTGATATGCATGAATTCAACGCCGACATTGGAACAATATGTCCGCTCCAATATGGCCAGAATTTCGCGCAAGGTTGCCGACTCCAGCCCCAAGACATTATCGATGAAGATGGGCCGATCCATATCATCCGGGCCAAAGCCATAGGTGGCCGGGTCAAGTTCGGTCTGCAGGGGACGTTCTTCTAATTCAAGCGGATCAAGTTTGGCATGCAGATGGCCGCGCACGCGGTAGGTGCGGATCAACATCAAGCAGCGGATGGTATCCAATGTGGCCGACCGTATCTCGGCCTCGGACGCGGTGCCTTTTTTCTTACGGCTCGGCGCGCTATCGATATATCCCGGATCCAGAGCAGATATATAGTCATCTTCAACGGATTTAACTTTATGATCCCAACTGGGCCGGGCCCAGGAGGCGGCCGGTTTTTCGACGCCGGCATTTAACAAGGCCTTGGCATCTTCCGCCAGACTGTCAAAATAATCGGCCCAGGAACTATCCACGGAAGACGGGTCTTTGGTGTAGCGGGCAAATAATTCTTCGACAAAGGCTCCGCTGGAACCATTTATCATACTTTCTGTATCCAGATCGCTATTCATATTATCAGGCTCGTATGTTGTTAGGTCAGGGTGCAATTCCATCATTGCACCCTATCCTTAGCTGATTAACCTTTCAAAACCCCTAACAGTGTCGTTCCAAGCTCTGCCGGGGACTCTGTTACGGTAATGCCTGCGCTTCTCATGGCTTCGATTTTATCCTCGGCGCCGCCTTTGCCGCCGGATACGATCGCGCCCGCATGGCCCATCGTCCGCCCCGGGGGGGCTGTGCGTCCGGCAATGAAGCCCACCACGGGTTTCTTGATTTTGGAGGCTTTGAGAAATTCTGCGGCTTCTTCTTCTGCTGAACCGCCAATTTCACCGATCATGATAATTGAATCTGTATCATCATCACCAAGAAAGCCTTCAAGCACGTCAATGAAATTGGTGCCATTAACAGGATCACCGCCAATGCCTACGCAAGTGCTTTGGCCCAGTCCAACAGCCGTGGTCTGGCCCACAGCTTCATAGGTCAATGTCCCGGAGCGCGATACAATACCAACGCGTCCAGGGTTATGAATATGACCCGGCATAATGCCAATCTTACATTCGCCGGGCGTAATAACGCCGGGGCAATTCGGGCCAACCAGACGGGTTTTGGAGCCTTCGAGGGCGCGCTTGACTTTGACCATATCCAATACCGGAATACCTTCTGTGATACAGACCGCAAGTTCAATACCCGCGTCAATGGCTTCCAGAATAGCGTCCGCAGCAAAGGGCGGCGGCACGTAAATAACCGTTGCATTCGCGCCAGTGCGGGAAACCGCTTCTTCAACCGTGTTATAAACCGGCAGGTCAAGATGCTTGGTGCCGCCTTTGCCGGGGGTCACGCCGCCCACCATTTTGGTGCCATAAGCAATAGCCTGTTCAGAATGGAATGTGCCTTGTGCGCCGGTAAAGCCCTGACATATTACTTTGGTTTGTGCATTAATAAATATAGACATCAGGAAGCCTCCTTCACAGCATTGACAACTTTTGTGGCGGCATCGCCCATATCATCGGCAGAAATGATCGGCAGACCACTGTCGGCCATGATTTTCTTGCCCAATTCAACATTCGTGCCTTCAAGGCGCACCACAAGCGGAACGGAAAGGGATACTTCCTTCGCCGCCGCGACAACACCCTCGGCAATCACATCACAGCGCATAATACCGCCAAAGATATTGACCAATATGCCTTCGACATTACTGTCGCTGAGGATGATTTTAAAGGCCTCGGTCACCCGTTCCTTGGTCGCCCCGCCGCCGACATCAAGGAAGTTGGCCGGTGAGCCGCCTTTCAACTTGATAATATCCATCGTTGCCATGGCAAGGCCCGCGCCATTGACCATACAGCCGATACTGCCGTCAAGCTTGATGTAATTCAATTCATGCTTGGCCGCTTCCAATTCCATGGGGTCTTCTTCATCAGGGTCGCGCAATTCAACAACGTCCGGATGACGGAACAAGGCATTGCCGTCAAAACCCATTTTGGCATCCAACACAATGATGTCACCATCCGTTGTCACCACAAGCGGGTTAATTTCCAGCATGGCGGCATCTTTGGCCATAAAAGCCTCATAAAGCGTTGCAATAACCTTGGCCGCTTTGCCAGCGGTTTTCCCTTCAAGCCCCAGACCAAAGGCCACTTTACGGCAATGAAAACCCGACAGGCCAGAGGCCGGATCAATGGAAATTGTCACGATTTTTTCAGGGGTTTCCGCCGCGACCTCTTCGATGTCCATGCCGCCTTCTGATGACGCCATGATCGCCACGCGGCTTGAACCGCGGTCAACCAGAATACTGACATAAAGCTCGTTGGCAATATCACAGCCGTCTTCGATATAGACCCGCTTGACTTCCTTGCCCTCGGGCCCGGTTTGATGCGTGACCAGCGTCATGCCAATCATTTCGCCAGCAATCTTTTTCACGTCAGCGATAGATTTGACAACTTTAACGCCGCCGCCTTTTCCGCGTCCACCGGCGTGGATTTGCGCTTTGACAACCCAAACCGGGCCGCCCAGGTCTTTGGCGATCTGTTCCGCTTCCTGCGCCGTATAAGCAACACCGCCCCGGGATACGGGGGCGCCGAACGCCTTGAGCAGGCTCTTCGCCTGATATTCATGAATATTCATTTATCTCAACCCTCTATAGTTGTTTATCAAAAATCATACAAGCGATGGATCAATGGCTTTAACGGCATCAATCAAGCCCTGTACGGCGGCAACAGAATGATCAAATCCTGCTTTTTCCTCTTCGTTCAACTCTATCTCGACAATTTTCTCAACCCCGTTCTCGCCGATCAATAGCGGCACGCCGACATACATGCCATCAACGCCATATTCACCATTCAACAGGGCCGCACAAGGCAGCAGACGGCGTTTGTCTTTCAAATAAGATTCCGCCATGGCAATGGCGGCCGTGGCCGGGGCATAATAAGCCGATCCGGTCTTCAGGAGACCAACAATTTCTGCGCCGCCGTCACGGGTGCGCTGAATGATCTGATCCAGTTTTTCCTGTGTTGTCCAGCCCATTTTCACCAGATCCGGGATCGGGATACCCGCAACCGTGGAGTAGCGCGCCAAAGGCACCATGGTATCGCCGTGGCCGCCAAGGACAAAGGTATTAACATCTTCAACGGAGACATTGAATTCTTCGGCAAGGAAAGACGTAAAGCGGGCCGAATCCAGAACACCAGCCATGCCAACAACCTTTTTGGCGGGCAGGCCCGAGAATTTCTGCAACGCCCAAACCATCACGTCAAGCGGGTTGGTGATACAAATAACAAAAGCATTTGGCGCATTATCGCGGATGCCTTCGCCCACCGACTTCATCACTTTCAAATTAATGCCCAGAAGGTCATCCCGGCTCATGCCCGGCTTGCGCGGCACACCGGCTGTAACGATAACAACGTCCGCATCCTTGATGTCGGCGTAATCATTGGCCCCCGTCATGGCCGCATCATAACCCTCAACGCTCGAAGATTGCGCCAGATCAAGCGCCTTGCCCTGGGGCAGGCCGTCGGCAATATCGAAGATAACCACATCACCCAATTCTTTTAATCCTGCGAGATGGGCCAAAGTGCCCCCGATTTGTCCCCCGCCGATAAGTGCAATCTTTTTACGTGCCATTATGAATATACTCCTGAATTTGTTTTTAAAAAATAGGGCCTATATGGTTAATTCGCACAAAGAATACCGATCGGTACATAAACTGCAGAATTTATTAACCTTAATTTCATGTAGCGCGATTTTGCTGGCCGCGCAACCGTTTCTGTCCTTATTTTCATATTAAATCTCATAAAAAATTGTGCCTACTATAAAAACAAGTCCCTAACATAAATTTAATATCGCGGATATTACCCGAACAGGCCTATACCGCATGGCCTTTTGCCAGATATTCCTCGCTCTGCATTTCCATCAGGCGCGATACGGTACGCTGAAACTCGAAATGGCCGTTGCCCTCTTCGTAAAGATCCGCTGGTGCCACCTCCGCACAGCAGAAAAATTTGACATTATTTTCATAAAGCACATCAATGAAGGTTACAAAACGCTTGGCTTCATTTCTATTTTCCGGGCCAAGCTGCGGAATACCCACCATAATCACCGTATGATATTGCCAGGCTATTTTCAGGTAATCCGCCGCCCCCAACGCCGCGCCGCAAAGCTTCTTAAAAGAAAAAACCGCAACCCCTTTATCCGCGACCGGCACATGGATAATGCGGCCCTGAACATGTATTTCCTCTGGCCCGACCTTTGATCGATCAGCAACCTCATGGTCGGTCATTTTATAAAAAGCTTTTGATAATATTTTTGTGGCCTTATCCCCAAGGGGATGATGATAGACCTTGATACCCCTCATTCGCGCCATGCGGTAATCTATGGGCCCGTCAAGGCTTGTCACCTGTAATTTCTGCTTGATCATTTCAATGGAGGGGATAAACAGCTCGCGATTTAATCCGCCAAGGTAAAGGTCGTCGGGAATACGGTTGGAGGTCAGAACCATCACCACCCCAAGGTCGAAAAGATGCGTGAAGAGCCGCCCCAATATCATGGCATCGGTCACATCAGTCACTTGAAATTCATCAAAACACAGCAGCAGGCTTTCCTTGGCAATCTTTTCTGCCAGAGGCGGGATCGGGTCATCCATATCCGTGCCATGTAATGTTTTACGGGCGCCGGCATCCATATATCGCCAGTCATGCATGGCCCGGTGAATATCCAGCATGAAAGCATGAAAATGCACCCTTCGTTTGGCCGTCACCGGCGCCGCCCCATAAAATAAATCCATGATCATCGACTTGCCGCGCCCGACATCACCGTGAATATAAAGACCCTTGGGCGCAATCACTTTGGCTTTAGGATTAAACACACGGTTTAGAATGGAGGGCTTTTGGGACATATTGTCCTCATAACCGATCAAGCCAAGATGAAGGGCCTGAAGTTTATCCACGATCTGCCGCTGACGGTCATCCGGCCTAAGCTCACCATCCGCGAGCATTCGGTTATATCGACTTATAGGATCAGACAAAAAAAATCTTTCACTATGGGATCATGTAAGGCCCATAGTCATACCTATAATATATTACCAAATCCATAAAAAAGTCAGACCAAAACCAAAAGAGAAAATAGTCAAGATAGCGTTTTTCCATCAATAGTTCGCAGCGCCCATATCACACTGGGGCCGATAGGCTGTTAACCCGCCAGAAGAGTTTCCGCAGAAACGCCCCAATTCTTATGAAGAACCCGTGCCTGATTCATTGACAGGGAGCGTTTTTTATTAAGCACCTCTGAAGCACGGGATTTACCGATCAGGGCGGCAAAGTCTTTCTGATCGTAACCCCGCTGTTCCATCACAAATAAAATAGCCGTCAGCGCATCAGGGATATCCACGGGAAAGTGGCTTTCTTCATAGGCATGGATGAGGGTGGACAGAATTGATCCGAATAATATGTAATAGTTCAGACTCTATCTGACAGTTACCGATTTCTCAGCTGGTGACTGTCAGGTTAAATTTGGTCTACAAATTTGTCCATCCAGATTAGTTTTCCATCAATCAAAGTCTGCATTGGTGTTCTC
>JAKIUQ010000027.1 GCA_021647465.1 Emcibacter sp.
TGTGTGACGGGGATAATATCCTGCCGCTCGCCACCGCCCAGGACCATAAACGCGTGGGCGAAGGCGATACAGGCCTGAATACAGGCGGCATGGGCGCTTATAGCCCCGCCCCCGTCATGACCGATGAAATGACCGCCCGCACCATCAATGAAATCATCCTGCCCACCGTGCGCGGCATGAAACAGGAAGGTCATCCTTTCAAAGGCGTCTTTTTTGCCGGCCTGATGATCACCGACAAAGGGCCGGAGCTGATTGAATATAACGTGCGTTTCGGCGATCCGGAATGTCAGGTTCTGATGATGCGCCTGAAATCAGATATTATGCCCGCGCTCATGGCCTGCGTGCAGGGCAATGTGGACAAAATAGAGATGACGTGGCATGACCAGACCGCGTTATCGGTTGTTATGGCCGCGAAAGGCTATCCCGAATCTTATAAAAAACATACCGAAATAAAGAATCTGAAATCGGCGGGGCAAGATAAAGATACTTATATTTTTCATGCCGGCACCAAATGTGAAGAGGGCAAAATTTTCGCCGCAGGCGGCCGCGTGCTGAATATTACCGCCATGGGGGAAAGCGTTAAAATCGCCCAAGGCAAAGCCTATAGCGCCTTGGATCAGATAGACTGGCCCGAAGGGTTCTGCCGCCGTGATATTGGCTGGCGCGCCGTTAAGCGGGAACAGTCCAAAGGCCCCAAATAAAAAAACAGTTTTATTGCATTTGCACAATAATGATGGGATTATGCAGGCGAATTTTAGCCGTTGATTCTTGAATGGGATTATGATGACCGACATGACAAATTCAGGGGGTAATTCAGCCTCCGCCGATAATTTTGCTTACCGTATTTTTCAGTGGCTTTTTGTCTTCTTTCTCATTTACCTGTTGATCACCGCCGTCGGCATGATCGGCAGCGGATTTAAAGGCGCAACAAAAGGTCATGCGGCGGAACTTTTCTCCTTCGCCACCAATCCTTTCATGGGGCTTATTGTCGGTGTGATGGCCACCGCGATGATTCAATCTTCATCAACCGTGACCTCCATCATTGTCGGCATGGTCGCGGGGGGGCTGCCGGTTGAAATGGCCGTCCCCATGATCATGGGGGCCAATATCGGCACCACAATCACCAATACCATCGTCAGTCTGGGTCATGTTCGCCATAAAAAAGAATTTCGCAGGGCCTTTGCCGCCGCAACGGTTCATGACTTTTTTAACCTTATGGCCGTGGCGATCTTCCTGCCCATCGAAATTCTTTTCCACCCCCTGCAAAAATTAGCGACATATCTATCCCAGCATTTGGTGGGCGGTGAGAATTTAAGCGTTAAAGGCCTGAATTTCATCAAGCCCATCACCAAACCGGTCATTGCAGAATTTCAAAAATTTGCCGAAATGATCTCCGTGCAAAACTCCCATATCCTGTTGGTGTTTTTTGGTATCGCCATTATATTCCTGTCGATCGTTTTCATCGGCAAGCTTTTGAAGAAACTGATGGTGGGGCGCGCCAAGAAAATCATGCATGCTTCCATTGGCCGGGGCCCCATTTCGGGCATTACATCGGGGGCGATTGTCACCATATTGGTTCAATCCTCTTCCACCACCACAAGCCTGATGGTGCCGCTGGCCGGAACGGGTGTTTTTAAACTGAAACAGATTTATCCCTTCACTTTGGGGGCCAATATTGGCACGACCATTACGGCGCTTTTGGCCGCAACGGCCATTTCCGGCCCAACAGCCATTTTAGCCTTGCAAATTGCCCTCGTACATATGATTTATAATACATCGGCTGTCGCCTTTATTTATGGCATAAAGACTCTGCGAAAAATGCCTATTCGCGGGGCCTTGTGGCTGGCCCGCCTTGCCGCTGAGAAAAAACTATATGCCTTATTCTACTTGCTTGGTATTTTCTTTGTTATTCCGGGCATTCTAATCTTTCTACATGAACTTTTCGCTTAAAGGAGAAAATGATGGAACCCGAAGATTTCTCATCCCTGCCAAAAAAGAAATTAAAAAAACTGATTTCTGAAACCCAAGATGTTCTGGACCAGTTAAAGCGTGAGTTAAAACTTCGAAAAGAGAACAAACAGCATGATGAAATAGATCATCTTGAAGAGCATTTCGAAGATGCCTCGCATAATCTGAGCAACCTGAAAAAATTCATTCAAAATGTCATCTCAGAAGTTAAATCCAAATAAACAACGCCATATATAAATTTTAACTATTCTGGTGCCAAGTCCGATATGGATTCTGGTGTGATGGTTGATTTTTCTCTTGAAACGATATGAATATCGCGCTGTGGGTAGGGGAACTCAACATTATTTTTGTTGAATTTCTGCCAGATTTTATAATAAACCTCGCTGGCCACATTAGAGACACCGTTTTTGGCATCCCGTATCCACACCCGCAGTTCAAGGTCAATGGCATTATCACCAAAGCCCTTTATAAGAACGCGCGGGGCCGGGTCATCCAGAATGCGCGGGACTTCTTCGGCAGCTTCGATCATCAAGGCCATGGCCAGATCAACATCGCTTTTATAGGAGATGCCCAACGGCAAATGACGCCTGACCATACGATGAGAAAAAGTCCAGTTGACCACCGTTTGCGTGACCATATCCTCATTCGGAATCAAATGTTCCCGGCCATCCCGGGATATGACAGAGGTATAGCGGCCCGCCAATTTATTTATTCGGCCATAGGTTCCTGAAATCTCCACCACATCCCCCGGTTTAATGGACCGATCCATCAGAAGGATAACCCCGCTGACAAAGTTAGACACCACTTTTTGCAGGCCAAAACCAAGTCCGACCCCAATAGCGCCGCCAAAGACCGCAAAGACCGTAAGATCAATACCCACACTTGAAACCGCAAAAAGAAAAGCCGCCGCAATGAGTAAAATACGGGCAACTTTGGACAGCAACACTCTGGCCGACGGGTTTATAGCAGGAATTTTGCGCAGCCAGTCTTCCAGAAATTTTGTCGCCGCCAGCGCCAGCCAAACCAGAAAAACCAAGGTCAATATGCCGCCAAGAAAGCCCAATATACTCACACTGCCCTGTCCCAGAGAGAAGGTCACACTGTCCAGAAAGTCAATCAATGGCTTAAGCCAGCCGACAATATTCAAGGCCGCCAATATCCAGGCAAAAGAGCGCACCAGGCGCGCAACCTCACGGCTTTCAATCAATCCTGTCACAAGCCTGATAACGATCCAGGCCAATATAAGGCTGATGGCAATATTAAGCGCATAGGCCGCCACCTGCTGCTGATCCGCCAATGTTTTTGCGGCCACGATAAAAACCAGCCAAATGACCAGATCATACAACGGACTAAGCTGTGGCTTTAGCCGCCGGTACCAGTCAAACCGGTCCAGACCATGGGGAAGCAACAGGCGGCTCAAACGCCCCAGACCTATGCTTAAGACCCACAACAAAAAAATTATGCCAAGCTGCGCCAATGTCTGATAAGACAAGAGCCTTTCATCAAACCAGATGAGTAATGCTGCGAGCCATTCCTGTCCTTGCGTTAAAATATCAGCCATAAAATTGAGAGTATCGAAAAACGGCCAGATCCGCAAATGTTTAACGCATTTACGCTCTTAACCTTTTGGCCTTAGCGTTTAGACTGAAAAAAATCCTTTAACAGTTTTTCGGCGGCGCTTGCGCCAATACCGCCGTATATTTCCGGTCTGTGATGGCAGCTTTTGGCATGCAGGACGCGCGGGCCATTTTCCACACCGCCGCCTTTTTCATCATGGGCCGCAAAATAGAGCCGCCTTATCCGGGCAAAGGAAATTAATTGCGCGCACATAGGGCAGGGCTCTAACGTGACATAAAGGTCACAATCGGTCAATCGCTCACTCCCCAAGGCTTTACAGGCCGCGCGAATCGCCACCACCTCCGCATGGGCGGACGGGTCTTTATCCTCTATGACTTTATTTGATCCCAGCGCGATTATTTTACCTGTGGGGCCATGGACAATGACAGCCCCGACGGGAACCTCACCCCGTTTGGCAGCGCGAACCGCTTCTTCCATAGCCCGCTCAATATATTTGTTGGAATATGTCATCATTTCTTGTATTGCATGAGCTTAATGAATTTACAATCAGAATTGCGCACATGACAGATGATATAGATAAGCCATCCGATGATACTGCGAAACGCACCGGCGCGTTTCCAAAAGGCGAACGTATCGCCAAACTTCTGGCCCGCGCCGGTGTTGGCTCGCGACGGGCTGTGGAACGCATGATCGAAGCGGGTATGGTGAAACGGGATGGTATCGTGGTCGCGACGCCGGCCACCTTGATCACTTCTGTTGACGGCATCACGGTGGATGGCATGATCGTCAAACCGGCAGAACCCACCAAAATCTGGAAATACCATAAACCTGCCGGACGCATGACCACTTATTATGATCCCGAAGGACGCCCAACGATATTTCAGGCCCTGCCGTCCAATATGCCGCGCGTGCTGTCGGTAGGCCGGCTTGACCTGAATACCGAGGGCGTGCTGCTCCTCACCAATGACGGGGAATTGAGCCGTTGGCTGGAGCTGCCCGCAACGGGTTGGCTCAGAACCTATAAAGTGCGTTGTCATGGCTATTTCGACCGGGAAAAGGTTGACGAAATACGCAAAGGCGTCACCATTGAGGGTGTCAAATACCGCGGCGTGAAAATCAATATTAACGAGAATCGGGAACAGTCCAATATCTGGCTCACCATTGGTATCAAGGAAGGAAAAAATCGGGAAGTCCGCAAGCTGCTGGAATATATTGGTTTGCAGGTAACGCGGCTGATCCGCCTTTCCTTCGGCCCTTTTGAACTGGGTGAAATGAAACGCGGCGATATTCAGGAGGTGAGCCTCAAGGATATGCAGCTTCATTGCGCCGATTTTTTCAAAGATAAAGGCATCATGGAAGTGCCCGCGCAAACAGAAGATGTAAAACCCCGCCAGAACAAGACAAAATCCGGCTGGGCAAAGGCAAAACCCAAGGTCAATGCCCGCCGCGCCAACAAAAAAAGAACAGATCCGAAACGTGATGAAGCCAAAAAGAATGATCCTTTTAAAACCAGAAAGCCCGCTAGAAAAAAATGAGAATAATCGGGGTAAATAGATGAGAATAATCGGCGGGACTCATCGGGGGCGAAAATTAACAACGCCGCCTGATAAAAATATCCGGCCAACAACAGACCGGATGCGGGAAACAATTTTCAACATCCTGACCCACACTTCAAGTGGTCTTGAAGGCGCCAGAATATTGGACGTTTTTGCCGGCACCGGCGCGATGGGACTCGAGTCGTTATCGCGCGGCGCGGGTCACTGCACATTTTTTGACAAAGACAGAAAAGCGCTGCAGCTGGTGAAAAAAAACTCAAGCCTGATGGGGAACCTCGACAAAATAACCGTCCGAAATGTGTCGGCCCCCAAATTTCTGCGCCCCAAAATAGCGTATGATGTCATATTTCTGGATCCCCCTTATGAGCTTGATATTATTCCTGATACGATCAATGCCTTGAGAGATAATGGCTATTTTGCCGACCATACTATTCTCATTGCCGAATATGCCGCAAAAAATAATATCCGGTTCCCGGATTTCTTAAACATCATAAAAGATCGCACCTATGGCGATGCCCGTTTTACCATCCTTACCATAAAGATTTAAATTTAATTAATGTTTTTCTTTACCATTTGTTAACTATATTAGATAAAAATAATATTCAGTCCAGTTGGGGTATGTCATATTTACTATGTTGCTTTTTCATCCTCTCTGTAAAAGAAAACCTCACGCAGAAGAATTTATCATGAATATAGCAAGTCGTAATTTTATCCCTCATCAGAACGCCCCCTCAAAAAAGACAACATTCGACATGATCAATGCCTTGACACATCTATGTCACAAGGCAGAAGAAGCTCATCTGGATTTAGTCAGTTTCCACCTGAATCTTGCCTTTGAAGAATTAAAAAATTCAGTCATGGTACCGGAAAATAATATAAAAGACGTTTAAAAAAGAACTTGCAATCTTTCCTATCAGAGACTATATACTTATAGTTGTATAATAACATAGAGGTTGCACCTATGGGTACTGATAGTGCCAGTTTCATCCCACAACAATATGCGGCTGATACTGCCTATGAATATGCGGGAATGATCAATACGCTCATTTATTTAAGTCAAGAAGCAAGAAATGCCCATCTTGACCTTGTCAGCCTTCATCTGGATATTGCCATTGCTGAATTAAAAGAATATCAGCCGCCAAAGGTAAAAACAGGATAAAATTTGCGTTAAACCCATTATCGCCGGCCAAATAATTTTTCAATGTCTGATAGTTTTAATTCCACATATGTGGGCCGTCCATGGTTGCATTGGCCGGAATGGGGGGTCTGCTCCATTTCCCTGAGCAAGCCATTCATTTCCGCCACATTAAGCCTGCGCCCCGCTCTTACGCTGCCGTGACAGGCCATGCTTGAGCAAATTTCTTCCATACGTTCTTTTAAAGACAAGGCCTGATCCAATTCAGCTATTTCATCAGCCATCTCCCGAATAAGGCCCTTAATATCCGCATCCCCGAGCAAGGCTGGCATCTCGCGGACAATAATGGCCCCTTCCCCAAAAGCTTCAATACACAAGCCCATTTCTTTAAAATCATCCGCGCGGGCGAGCAGCCGGTCCACGGCATCCTGTTCCATTTCAACCACTTCCGGAATTAATAACGCCTGCCTTGGCACATTATTATCCATCAGATTTTTTTTCATACGTTCATAGACAAGCCGTTCATGGGCCGCATGCTGATCCACAATGATAATGCCGTCCAATGTTTGTGAAATAATATAGGTTTCATGAAGCTGCCCCCGCGCCGCGCCCATTGGAAAATCATGGGGAGGAAAATCATGGGGAGGAAAATCATGGGGAGGAAAATCATGGGGCATTTTAGCAGATGGCTCATCTATCCGGCTTTCCGGCGGCGTAAAACCATCCCCCAGCGGCATCTGGGATTCTGTCGCTCTCTCGGCAAGGCCAATGCCATAAGCTGTCGGCGGCGCAGGGAATGTCGTTCTGCCGCCCCGGCTTTGTCCTGAATATTGCGGCAGATTATGGGCAGCGCTGCCCGTTTGAAAGGCCCCCAACGCCGACTGGGAAACCGTTGTCGCGGCCCTGTGCCCGGCCTCGGTCAAGGCCCGCTTCAAAGAACCAACGATCAACCCCCGTATCAAGCCGCTGTCTCGGAAACGCACTTCGGCTTTGGCGGGATGGACATTGACATCAACCATATGGGTTGGCAGCTCCAGAAATAATGCCAAGACCGGATGTTTATTTCGGGCCAGAAAATCCATATAGGCCCCGCGCACCGCGCCGGTCAAAAGTTTATCCTTAACGGGGCGACCATTAACAAATAAAAACTGATGCTGGGCATTGCCCCGGTGATAGGTTGGCAAGCCGGCATATCCGCCAAGGCTTATCATTTCACCGTCCACGTCCCGGCTCACCTCTATGGCCAGAGCATTTTCACCAAAATCGCTGCCCAAAACGGCGGTAAGGCGCATTAATCGTGCATTGAGAAGCTCCCCCTGGCACGCCGACACCCTGAAGGCACGCCGCGCGCCATCCATCAAGGAAAAGCTGATTTGTGGGTGGGCCAAGGCCAGACGTTTTACCACATCCAGCGCATAATTAAATTCGGTTCTTTGCGTTTTAAGGAATTTCAGGCGGGCGGGCGTCGCATAAAATAAATCCCGCACCTCTATTTTTGTACCTTGATTAAGGCCAGCGGGTTGGAGAGGGAATTTTTTTCCGCCGTTAATGTCCAGCCTCCAGGATTCATCGCTTCCTTTCGCGCGGCTTGACATGGTAAAGCGGCTAACGGAAGCTATGGACGGCAAGGCTTCGCCCCGAAAGCCCATGGTTTGAATATTGGTAAGGTCATCTTCGCGTAATTTTGAGGTGGCATGACGCTCAATAGACAATTCCATTTCCTGGGGGAACATACCGGTGCCATCATCGCTGACCGAAATCAATTTCCGTCCGCCGTCAATCATCACCACATTAATATTCCGTGCGCCCGCATCAATGGCATTTTCGACAAGTTCTTTCACGGCACTGGCAGGCCTTTCAATCACTTCGCCGGCGGCAATCTGATTAATGGTATTTTCTGACAGAAGGCGAATTCTCAAGCGGCAGCTCCTATGTGATACTAGCGGTGACACAAGAATACCTTATTTCCTTCACACTGTGAACATATTCCCCGCAAATAATATACATAATCAACAATGAAAAATGGCACCGCCTTAAGGGGGTGCCTTAAGAAGGAGGGCAAATTATGAAACTTATAAATGGCGTGGTTTTTGGAGCGGGGCTTGGGTTAATTATGACAGGGCTTGATTTGACTATGACCGAATTGAACGGGGTAACTGACGCCTATAAGCCGGCATTATTTGCTATCGGAAGTTTGTTCGTCACCATAGAAATGACGCGTATATTTTTCGGCCTTACAAGGAAATCATAACGAAAGAACCAAATAATCATGAGGAAGTTCCGCATGTTATCTGGTTCTTAAATACGACTGAAAATACGGGTTATTGCACCGAACCGCCGAACAAAGCGCGTTTTGCGATCTGCTGCGGCGTGAAGGCCCCCTTGACTTCACTTTCATCCCCGGGCGGACGAAGATGATAATCTGGCGGGACAATCAAAGGCGGATTTTTCAAGACCGCGAATTCATCTGGCCCGTCAAGACCAGAGCAGGCTGATAGCATCAAAGTGACGCTTAACAACATTCCCGTTAATAACTGTTTATTTTGCACTCAATTTTCCTTTTTAAAACCCATCATATGACTTAACTTTTCCCCGAATTTTCTTTCGGATCTTCTTTTGACTTTTCTTTCGAACTTGGGCCGAAAAAACTATCCCAAATCAACAATATCGCGCCGATCGAAATACAGCTATCTGCCAAATTAAATACCGCAAATGACCAATCGCCCACATGAAATTGCAGAAAATCAGCAACATAACCAAAAACAGCGCGGTCATATATATTCCCGATCGCCCCGCCGATAATCAATCCCAAGGCAATGGCCAACACCCTAGTTTGCACAGTTTTGAGCCAAATGCCAAGCCCTATTACAATCGCGCCTGTAAGGGTGACCAAGGCCCATCGCCCTAAATCACTGTCCGCCGTTAACAGGCTAAAGCTGATGCCGCGATTCTCTGCCCATTGTAGATTAAATATGGGCAAAATTTGGACCATTTGTATTTTTGGCAGCTCAAGGACTTCCATGATCCACCATTTGCTGACCCGATCCAGGGTTAAAGCAAAAAATACAACGACAAAGCCCAAACGATGCATAGCTTATTCGCTTTCCTGCAATGCACTGACGCAGCGTGAACAAATATTTCCATGACCTGAAATATTGCCAACTTCCGGCAGTGTTTGCCAGCAGCGCTCACATTTCTCCCCGTCGGCCAATGTGCTCACAACGGAGATATCAGTAGAATCTTCATGTCTGAAGGCCCCCTCAGGCGCGTGCCCCTGAACAAAATCCGCCCGCGATGTAATGAAGAGTTCCGCCAGATCAATATTTTCCGCCGCCTCAATATAGGCGGGATCGGTCACATAGATTTTCACCTGACCTTGCAGAGATGATCCAATACGCTTTTCACGGCGTTCCACTTCCAATGCGCCCGTGACGACTTTGCGCAAGCGTTTGATCTTTTCCCATTTGGCGGCGAGGGCATCATCACGCCAATCGCCCGGTATGTCATGAAACGTCTGCAAATGAATACTGTCATCTTCATTGGCAAATCTTGATTGCCAGATTTCCTCAGCGGTAAAGACCAATATCGGCGCCATCATTTTGGTTAATACAAAGAAAAGCTGATCCAAGACGGTGCGGGTTGCCCGCCGGCGGATACTTGACGCGCCATCGCAATAGAGGCAATCTTTACGTATATCAAAATAAAAAGCACTTAAATCCACGGTGACAAAATTATAGAGCGCCGTATAAATGCGGTTATAGCTATAATCTGTGATCGCCTGAGCATTGATTTCATCCAGTTCGGCCAAACGATGCAGCATTAACCGATCCAGTTCGGGCATCTGGGATAGGGGCAAGCGTTCTTCGGCAGAAAAATCATTCAGATTACCCAGAATGAAGCGCATTGTATTACGAATTTTCCTATAGGCTTCGACCTGACCCTGAATGATATTATTGCCAATACGATGGTCATTCATATAATCGGTTGACGTCACCCACAGACGCAGTATATCCGCGCCAAACTGCTGAATAATTTTTTGCGGGGCCACCGAGTTTGTTCCGGATTTGGACATTTTCTTACCCTTGTCATCAAGGGTGAACCCGTGGGTCAAGACATTCTTATAGGGCGCATGCCCCCGCGTACCGCAGGATTCCAGCAAGGAAGACTGGAACCAGCCACGGTGCTGATCAGTACCTTCCACATAAAGATCCGCCGGCGCGCGTAATTCCGGCCTTTTCTCCAGGACAAAGGCGTGGGTGGAACCACTGTCGAACCAGACATCCAGAATATCTTCGACCTTGTCATACTCATCGGCTTTGTAATTTTCGCCGAGGAATTCCTGAGGATCACAACCATACCACGCATCCGCGCCTTCGGCTTCTATGGCCATGGCAATACGTTCATTAACCGCGTCATCCTTTAACAATTCACCGGTTTCCTTGTGAAAAAAGACCGTGATGGGAACGCCCCATGCGCGCTGGCGGGACAAGAGCCAGTCCGGACGATCCGAAACCATCGCCATCATACGGTTTTTTGCATTTTCCGGCACCCAGCGCACCTTGTCAATTTCGGCCACGGCCTTATCCCGCAGACCATTATTATCCATGGAGATAAACCATTGCGGCGTATTACGGAAAATCAACGGCGCTTTGGAACGCCAGCTATGGGGATAGCTATGCGTGAGGGTATCCCGCGTCAGAAGCGCGGCCACTTTTTCAAGCTCTTCGCAGACATGATCATGGACTTTATAAACATGTTCGCCCGCAAACATGGGAACGCTGTCATAATAAAGCCCGCCGTCATCCACCGTGAACGGCACGGGAAGGCCCGCCGCCTTGCCAACTTCGAAATCCTCCTGGCCATGACTTGGCGCAATATGAACGTAACCCGTACCCGCCTCGGTCGTCACATGGAAGCCTTCAATAACGGGAATGTCAAAATCATAGCCGGTATCATGCCACGGGTGATGACATATTGTGCCCATCAGGTCGGCACCCTTAAAATGGCTCAATTCTTTAATTTCCGTAATGCCCGCGCGGTCAAGCAACGCGCCTTTCAACGCATCACAGGTTGATATTTTGCTGCCCACGGCCACGCGGCTGCCCTCGCGGGTGGCCAGAACCTCAAACAACAGATAATCAATATCTTTGCCATAAGCGATCCCCCGATTGCCCGGAATAGTCCAGGGCGTCGTGGTCCAAATGACAATTTGCGCCCCGACAAGACCCCTTAACGATGATTTGACCACCTCAAAACCCACATCAATCATGTGAGATGTATGATCCTGATATTCAATTTCAGCCTCGGCAAGGGCGGTTTTTTCAATGACCGACCACATGATCGGTTTCGAGCCACGGTACAGATCGCCGTTCATCAGGAATTTCTGCAGCTCTCGTACTATTTGGGCTTCGCTGTCAAAATTCATGGTCAGATACGGCTTGTCCCAATCGCCAAAAATGCCCAGCCTTTTAAATTCTTCGCGCTGCACGTCAACCCATTTGGCGGCGAAATTCCGGCATTCCTGACGAAATTCAATGGGGTCAACATCGTCCTTTTTTATTTTTTTCTTTTGATATTGCTTTTCGATCATCCATTCAATGGGCAGGCCATGACAATCCCAGCCCGGCACATACGGGGCATCCTTGCCAGACATCTGCTGGGAGCGGATAATGACATCTTTGAGGGTTTTATTCATGGCATGGCCAATATGAATATTGCCGTTGGCATAGGGCGGGCCATCATGGAGGATAAATTTATCCGGATTATTCTGCCCCTTGGCCCGAAGCTGGCCATAAATATCCATTTTTTCCCATTTCGCAAGCCAGTCCGGCTCTCGGGCCGGCAGGTTGCCTTTCATGGGGAAATCCGTCTTGGGCAGAAATAATGTCGATTTATAATCTATTGTCATTTTGAATCTTATAAATTTAAGTGCGAAAAACTGCTACTTTGTAGCAATTACAGACCTCTATTGTCGAGCATTTTGTATATAAATAAACCTAAAGAAATCCTTGTGCGCGGGGGATAGGGATCACCGCCCGTTGGTTTTGCGGATCGGCCAGTATTTTTTTCGCGTCCACACAGTCTTTTTCAATCTGTTCTCTTAAGCTGTCCAAGCCATCAAATTTTTGCTCGGGCCGGATATAATCAACGAATTCCACCCTTATGGGCAGCCCGTAAATATCAAAATCAAAATCAAAAATATGGGCCTCTAACATCAGGTCATCCTTACCAAAAGTAGGTCTGCTGCCCATATTTGCCACCCCGTGCCATACGCCCCTGGCCTTTTCTGAATCCGGCCCTGAATCCGCTTTATCAATGATCACCCGCACCGCATAAACCCCGCGTTTTGGTTTGATATAATCCGTCATGGATAAATTGGCCGTCGGAAAGTTAAGGGTTCGGCCCCGCTGATCACCGCGCAACACATGGCCTTCCACATGCCACCAATGGCCAAGCTGATCTGCAGCAGCTCGCACGTCACCGGCGCGAAGGGAATCGCGAATATTGGTGGAGGAGTAGATATGATCACCTTCCATGATTTTTTCAACAATTGTCACGTCAAATTCTTGTTCACGGCTCATGTCTTGCAGTGTTTGGGCATTGCCGCCCCGGCCCGCGCCAAAATGGTAATCATAGCCCGCGAAAATATGTTTAATGCCCAGATCTTTAAGTAAAATTTCCGTGACAAAATCCTGCGCCGGCATTTGCGCCAGATATTTATCAAATGGCAAAACAAAAAGCCTGTCCACGCCGAAATCTTCCAGCAAATGAGCCTTGGTTCTGAAGGATGTCAAACGGAAATTCTCTTGCGAGGGGTTAAAAAAGCTGCGGGGGTGAGGTTCAACCACCAAAACAGACAGGCTCATGTTCCTTTCACGGGCGACTTTCCATGCCCGCCCGATGACGGTTTGATGCCCTTTATGGAAACCATCGAAATTGCCCAGCACGATAACCCCGCCCTTTACGTCACAGCCCAGCCCCTCATGATGTCTGAATATTTTCATTCTATTCTATTAACTCTTATTTTGTTGGAACTTTAAGCAGGGCTTCCCCTGTGAGCACGCTCACGCCGCCGACTTTACATTCGCAGTTAAGCGTCACAAATTTTCTTTTTTCATTCAGATCAATGATAGTCACGGTTGTTTCAACCGTCGCCCCAACCTTAACCGGAGCCTTGAACTTTAAACTTTGTGATAAATAAATACTACCCGGCCCGGGGAACTTCGTGCCAAATATGGCCGAAATATAGCCCGCCGAAATCATTCCGTGCGCTATTCTCTCACCAAAAATAGAGGATTTGGCATAATCTTCGTCCAAATGTATCGGATTAACATCGCCGGTTACCTCGGAAAATTTTACAATATCCTCTTCGCTTACGATATTGACAGTAGTATATAATTGGCCCACGGAAAGTTCCTCAAAGCAGGCTGTATTTACGTCTGGCATATTTCACCCTTTTTCCACCCAGATATTTAAGCTTCTGTGCCTAATGCCCCTGAAACAATAAAGCAAATAAAAAAATATATTAGCTATTTTCATATTAACCCTTTTTTTAAGGAATTACGTTAGCTTATTTAAATACGCACAAGGAATAGAGAATATTCCCTTGGCTGAGATCAAAGTTATTAATATGTGAACGGAAAAATTATGGCTGTAGACAAAGCAATGCCCATCCTCATCGTGGATGATTATAAAACTATGTTGCGAATAATCCGCAATCTTTTGAAACAGTTGGGCTTCAATAATGTTGATGAAGCCTGCGATGGATCAGAGGCCCTCAATAAAATGCGCGGCAAGGGGTATGGGATGGTCATCTCAGACTGGAATATGGAACCCATGACGGGGTACGAACTGTTGAAAGAAGTCCGTTCAGATGACATCCTCAAGAAAACACCCTTCATCATGGTCACCGCCGAATCCAAGACCGAGAATGTGATTGCCGCCAAGAAAGCTGGCGTGAATAATTATATCGTTAAACCTTTTAATGCGGCAACCCTTAAACAAAAATTGTCCGCCGTACTCGGAGAATTCTAATGGCATCAGGTCTCTTGCCAGAGCATATCGGTCCTTTGGTGGACAGATTGCGTGCGGGCGACCATCCGTCCGTATCACTGCCGGACGTGGCGGCGCTGACAGAAGTATTAATGCGATCCCTTGAAAGCTATTTCAAGTCTATTGATCTAACCATATATGCGGAATGTCAGTCTTTGGCGGATTATATTGATGATGCGCGAATAGAGATTTCATCATTATCACCAGAAAATAGCGATACAGTGGGTATCCCCCGCGCGGGTCTGGAATTGGAGGCTATTGTCCAGCAAACCGAGAGCGCGACCAACACCATTATGGAATCAGCCGAACAAATCATGGAAGCTGACCCGAGCGACCTCGAAGCCTATACGACGACTGTGAATGATTCTGTGATGCAAATTTTTGAGGCCTGTTCCTTTCAGGATATAACCGGTCAAAGAATAAGTAAAGTCGTTAGCACATTGCAACATGTGGAAGATCGCGTCTCTAAATTGATAAATATTCTGGGCGTCATGGATAAGCCACAAGAAAATCAGGACCTTAATAAAGAAGAGATTGATGAAGATGCGGCGTTGCTTAACGGGCCAGCCCTTGATGGGGAAGGGATTGATCAAAGTGAAATTGACAATCTTTTGAATGGCACCGCAGACGTCGCCGTGAGCGCAGAACCAGAGGTTGAAATCGAAACCGTTGAAATTGATGATACGAACGATATTAAGTCAGACACAGCGGCGGCCCCTGAAGCTCAGGAACCAATAGCCGCCGCCGGCGAAATAGCCAGCGCAGATGATATTGACTTTATGTTTGATGGGCAAGAGACACCGATAGTTGAAACAAAGCCTGAACCAGAAGTTAAAGCAGAAGTTGAGCCAAAAGCTGAGCAGCCCGCAGTTGAGGTTGTTGAGGCGGCGGCGGAAACTAAGGCCGCACCAGCAGTAGAGGCTGTCAAACAAAATCCTGCGCCGGTTAAAGATGAACCAAATCTGATCGAACAGGCCAAGTTAAAAAAAGAACAGGCTATCGCCGAGAAAAAGGCTAAAACAACACCGCCGAAACCAATAGCCTATGAAGAAGACTCCAAAGCCGGACTAAGCCCGAAACTTTCGGAAAATACCACACAATCAGATATTGATGCGTTATTCTCTTAAAGTGTAATAGTTCAGACTCTATCTGACAGTTACCGATTTCTCAGCTGGTGACTGTCAGGTTAAATTTGGTCTACAAATTTGTCCATCCAGATTAGTTTTCCATCAATCAAAGTCTGCATTGGTGTTCT
>JAKIUQ010000028.1 GCA_021647465.1 Emcibacter sp.
CACCAATGCAGACTTTGATTGATGGAAAACTAATCTGGATGGACAAATTTGTAGACCAAATTTAACCTGACAGTCACCAGCTGAGAAATCGGTAACTGTCAGATAGAGTCTGAACTATTACACATAATGGGGGAAAGGCCCTCTCTAGACCTTCTCCCCGCATATAAGGCTGCCTTATAATTCTTACTGGCCCAACATTTGCTTCCATGCTGTGATACAGGCCTGCGAAGATTCCATAAGATCTTCATAAGAGACGGGAGAAACCTCACCTTCATTAATCGCGCCGACGAAGGCATCGCAACATTGCTGCTGGCCTTTATTCTGCTTGAATGTTTTAGCATTAATGGCTTTGACACCATAGCCAGTTAAGCGTCTAAAGTTATCAAGCACCATAGTTTTTCCGCTCTGGAATACCTCTATCCGCTCTTTTGGAAATGATTGATGGCCATTTGCAAAATAATGGACAGTTGCAATAGACCCATTTTCAAAGCGAAGGGTAAGGGTTGCCGTGTCATGGCAATTCGTCACGCCTTCTGCCATCTTCATTGATACAGCCTGTGTGTCAATAATAGAGCTATTGGTCAAAAAGCGTGCAATATCAATAAAGTGACAGGCTTCGCCAATAATCCGTCCCCCACCGGCTTCCGGGTCTTGTATCCATGTGTCCGCAGGAATTGCCCCGGCATTACAGGTATAGACTATGCTCATCGGTTCTGACGACTTTGAAACTTGTTTTTTGAGCTTTTGCATAAGCGGCGCAAAGCGACGATTAAAGCCAACCATCAGGCGAGGATTATCGCCCCTTTCATGTGCGGCTTTATACGCTGCGTCAATTTCATCCAATTGCTCTTGGGTAAGTGCCAAAGGCTTTTCAACAAAAACATTTTTTCCGGCATCAAGGGCCTGAATCACAAACTGTGCATGACTATTATGCTGCGTACCAATAACGACTGTATTAATATCAGTATCTGCCAAAATGATGTCACTATCGGTCGTATTAAGCTCAAACCCAAGCTTTTTTCCATGATGGGTACCGGACACACCCTGAGACGAGGCAATCGTCTTAAGACGGGCGCCTGCAGCCTTGAAAGCCGGCAGAAGCACACGCCCTGCATAATTACCCGCACCAATCGCGCCGATTATAGCCTTATCTATTCCTTGTGGTGCGTTGCCTTCGAAAGAAAGGGTACGTGATGCTGTAGCCTCCTGATCTGCTTTATAGGACAGAATCACACCAAGTGCGCCTTTATCTTCCATTAAAAGGTCATAAGCCTTTGAGGCATTATCTATCTCGAAGGATTTAGTTTTTAGTGCGTCACTATTTATAAGTCCAGATGCCATCATATCTAAGATGGCTTCAAAATTTCGCTGTTCCGTCCAACGAACATAACCCACGGGGTAATCATTTCCCTGATCTTCATACGATTTATCATAGCGGCCCGGCCCGTAGGAACAGGATACTTGAAAAGACACTTCCTTCTCAAAGAAATCACCACGATTTAACTGCAGTCCCACGACACCGACCAATATAATACGACCTTTTTTCCGGCACATGGTTGCAGCCTGCTGTATAGGCTCGTCACTCTTAGTAGATGCCGTGATAATTACACCATCAACACCACGGCCACGAGAGAAAGCTTCAGCCGCTGCGATTGGATCCTGATCATCAGCAAGGTTAACCGTCTCTGCGCCATATTGACGTGCTAACTCAAGTTTTGAAGAATCAAAATCAAGACCCAAGACACGGCAACCATTGGCACGTAAAATCTGAACGGCGACAAGCCCAATAAGGCCAAGTCCCGTAACAACAAAACATTCCCCAAGTGTCGGCTGAGCTAACCGAATACCTTGGAGAGCAATTGCTCCGACAACGGAGAAGACAGCATCCTCATCTGTTACGCAATCTGGAATTTTTGCACAAAGATTTTTGGGGACGCAAACGACTTCTGCGTGATGTCCGTTAGAAAGAATTCTATCACCTACCTTAAAGCCAGAAACGCCAGAACCCACTTCAATCACAGTTCCAACATTGGAATACCCCATAGGTAAAGGCTGACTTAACTTTGACCGCACAGCGTCGATAGTTGGTAAAAGGCCATCCGTTTTGACTTTATTCAGTACCATCTTAACCTTTTCAGGCTGCTGACGCGCCTTATCTATATAGCTCGAACGGCCAAAATCAACAAGCATTCGTTCTGTACCCGCTGAAATAAGTGATTTTGAGGTCTGTATAAGAAGATGTCCCGCTTTACAGCGTGGGCGCGGGACATCCGCAATGATTGAGGTGCCTTTAGCGAGATCTTGAAGTACTTGTTTCATTAAAAAAATCCATTATTTCCAGTATTGTTATTTTTTTTGCTGTTTGCTTGTTAAGTATCATATCTGCCAGGCTAACCGTTAAGTAAGTGGATACGAAATACTCCATATAATTTCGGGTATTTTCCTTGGAAAAGGGTTGCTCAATTGACTTTTCATGCCCCACATCCTTAACCCAGTTCTTTAAATGAGTTACAAAATGCTCGTTGTTAATTTTGGCACTTCGAAAATCATCAATTTTCACGTTGAGAGACCCTGCCTGTATATTGATTGTCTCATCAATTCCCTCAAAAGGTTCTGACCTACTACTAATTGTAAGATTAAAAAGGTCCCCGGCATCTGTAATTATCGAAATGAGCATATTGTCATCTAAATCATTAGAATTACTGGATATAATATTTAAAGAGAAATATTTTAAACTGTTATATCTTCCCCAGATCGTAGATATAAAAAGATCAACCCAATGCCCCGCATTTCCGCAAATCCTTGTTCCCTCATCTGGGTTTCTATACCAATGATCTGAGGGTATATCATGGCCTCTTACATAGCATGACATGGTGATAGGCTGTTCATTGAAAATTGATGCATATTTAGTCTTGCAATGGCGTATTATGGAGCTATGGGGCCGATTATATCCACAAAAAAATAAATCATCTTTTTTACTCACAACTTTATAAAGCTCACGAAGCTGGTCAAAAGTGGCCGCAATAGGTTTCTCGCAATATACTTTTTTCTCCTGTTGCAATGCGCTCAGGGCGTAACTTGTATGAGAATTATGATTAGAGGCAACATATACGACATCAACAGCCTGAATGACTTCATCAGGGGTATCACATTGTTTGGCATTATAAGCTAATGACAGTGTCTTGGCATTGTCAGCATTAATATCAAAAACGCTGCTTATCCGCCCAAGTCGATTGGCAACTAAAAAAAAACTTATGGTTGAAAAAGAAAATTGACCCGCGCCAATAATACCTACTTTTATTTGAGGTTTTAAAATAAAATAAAGAGGATTGATAATTAATGGTAACCACCTTACATTTCTCAGTCTACCGGCCGCTTTAACCATAGCTCTTCTAACCCCGTAGATTTTAATGAATCTCAATAGTTTCCCTAACATATTTCTACCTCTATCTACTTATATTTGGGGAAATTTCCCAATATTTAGTGATATCCAAAGCCACTATTTTCTTATAACAAGCATATAACCCCCAAAGCAATGAATGAAAAAACAATGGGGTATACAGCATACTTTCTAATATGTTTCGGGCACCTCAGCGCAACGATCACAAAATATAGATTATAAGCTATATAAGTGGCAATTGAGGCGCCTATAATACCAGCATATGGAACCAATAACGCGGCCAACCCAATATTAATAATTGCCACCACAATGGTTGCTAAAGATAAATATTTGACATCACGAGTGTAGAATAAAACCGATGAATAATAATAATAAAATGACAAATTATAAAGACCCAACAAAACCCAGCGAACATTTGAGAGCACCTCAGTCTTATTATATTGAGTAAATTCGAAAGGAAATACAAAATGTAAAAAAAATACTAGGCACAACCATAGAAAAGTGACGATAATAAATAATTTTAAAAAGAAACTTTTTTCAGTAAAAGCACTAAAATTCTTCACGCAAGACTGAGAAAGCCCCAAAGCGAGAGAACTGTTAACCAACATGAATAATGCCGCTAATGAGTAAGAAAAAACATAGACACCTAATATTTCATTATTCAAATAATATCGGATAATATAACGATCAACCCCAGAAGCCGCCAATTGTGCCAGAATATGGGGGATCAAAGCTAGTGCAAAAAAAACAAGAGCTTTATTACTTAAGATGTATTTTCTGATTATAAAAGATATCCGATTCTTTAAAACATAAGAAAACCGGATAGAGTAAAGGCTCAAACATAAATTTGACACTATTATACAAAATATAATTACATGCACATTATCAATATCAATAGCTTCTACAAAACTAGCGAAACCCAAAGCAATAAATAAAATTAGAAACTTACCTAATGTGCATGCAAGGTAAGCATTCGGCACTTTAGTGAATCTAATATAAGTACTATTTATCAAGAATATACCCTCAGCAGCTGCTAAAGAGGCAATTAAAATAAAATCCTCTCGTATCAATATAAAAAGTGACAAAGAAAACAATAAAATAGAAATTAAAATAAAATTTATCACACTTACAAAAGCAACCGTTGTTTTATATTTCTCATACACCTCTCTACTAATCAGTGAAGAAACATTACATGTTATAAGTGGAACCAATATTTGGCTGGAAATAATAAATATTGAAAGTTTTCCAAGGTTACTTGAAGCAACCAAAAAACCTAAAATTGGAATGAGTAGAAATACAGACCCACGGTTTAAGCCGGCCGCAATTGCAAAGGTAATATATCTTGACAATTACTGTGCTCTCTCTTTTAAATATTGATTGAAATAGCCATAAACTATCCAGAACATATACGATAATGGCCATATGTTAAACACATTAACCGTCAATGATCCCAAAGCGAAAACGTAAAAAAAACTAAAATAATAATAGGGTGATTTGTTCAACCCTAAAAGAACTATCGGATATAAGCTCAATAACAAAAATGCCAGAGCCGTAATGGCTCCAAGAATAATCCAGGAAAATACTAATGTATTATCAGCATAAAGATATTTATCGCAAGTCATCGGAAAAAAGAAACATTTATCCAGCTCAGAATAGAAGCTCTCCAAGTAACTTGCTCGTGCAATAAGACTATTCAGAGAAAACTCACGGCTTTCAATCTGAAAATCTAAGTTGGCATAATTGATAAATATAACTAACGATATGGCACCTACAAAAATGGCCGATAATAATGATATCCAGCCGAATTGTGATAGTTTAAATTCTTTTAAATTCGCCAAAGATTGGTAAGCGATTATTAAAATAATAAATGTGAAACAGACGTAGGCTGTACTCGAACCACTTAGAAATATTGAGATCCCGCCAACTAATAACCAAAATGCTTTAGATTTTTTAGAATTGACCTCAAAAAATAAAATCAGTGAAAGGGCTAAACTCATAAAGAGCCCTAAGCCGTTTGGGTTCACAAAAATAGAAATACTTCTAAATCCAGTTCGATTAAATCGTTCACTAATTTCACTTAAAAAAGACCATTCAACGATAGAAACCACACACCCCAGAAATACAATATATTTCAAAATTTGGATAAATTCATTCAGTGTAAAATTTCGATAACAAAAATAGGTCATTAAAGGAAAAAAGAATAAAAATACTTTAAATATGCTCTCCCCGATCACTAACTGGTAAAAAGAAGAAATTAGAAATAAGCAGAAAAGAAATAAAGAAATAAGCAATAGTGGTTTCGAAATCACTAGCTTCCCGGCGAGAAGTGCCATGAGAACCAGATTTATGATAAAAAGCGACACTATTATATATTTAATATATTTTACCGGGTTGTTATCATCATAAATACCGCCAACAAAAAAGTATAAAAGACCATGGGAGAAAAGCAGAAAAATTAATATTTTTGAATAGATTCTCATTGGCATATATTCACATAAGGTAAAGACAAAAATACAAGCTAACCTATGGCTTTATTAATAATTGAAACTATATGATTTTCATCAAAATTTCTGCCGGTATCAAATCGAATAATATTGGCTGGGTATTTTTTTAATAAAAGCTCGTCAATACTAGAGCCATAAGATAAGACTACAGAAGTTTCAGGAATTAATCTCTCGTCATCATTAATGATAAAGTTAAGTTCTTCTTTCTGCGAAACAAGGTTTTTTATATCCTCTCTGGGATGTGGTCTGTAGGCTATTATAAAATTATTATCATGCTTTTGTTTCAATAGCCTTATAATCGTAATTAGCTTATCTTGCAATCTAGGGTTACCTAATATAAGAATACTTTTCTGGCCACGGCATAAATTCTTATCAAGAGCCAACTCTATTTCAAATAGCTTCAATTCTGGCGGCACGCTGAACAGGCATTCATAAAACTTTTGATATTCATCTTTCGAATATAAATACAGCTCCCATTCATTCATGAGTTTATTCTGCATAACATAAGAAACGAATACAGGTTGGCTCATATCTATTAAAGATCCATGCTGCACCATGACACGTTTCTGAACATTCAAACTATCCAGCATTATGACCCATCGATCATAATGGTTGGTGAGCCAAATAGAATTTAAATTGATATCTTCAAAGGTCAATCTCACAAAGAACCACCTTAAAGCGGTATATGTATAGAGTACCCTTTTTATACGTTTTGGATCGAACATCACGCGGAGCATTATTAGATATGCTAATCCACAGGAAATAAGAAATACCTTAAAACTGGATATTTCTCTGATATCTATTAAAGACATATCTTCCGGGATTTTATTCACTTTCAGCCAAGGTAATATTATCCCGGTTGTTGGGTAATTTTCCGACCCTTTTTTGATATAGTTAAAATTGCTGCCGGGGGAACTATACAAAAATACATTCTGGCATTTTAATTTGTTTTTTTTGAAATTTTTTCTTCCCCAACGAATATATTCAAGAACAAATAAAAAGGGCTGAACCAGCAACCATAATATGGCTACTATATAATACAGGCGCGACAGTATTAATATTACGTTGTGAAATTTCTTATTTATAACCGCATTATTTGGAAGCCAATGTTCCTTTTCCGACTTGCCGTAATGCTTACCCCAGAATGCGCTTAAAGACACTTCATTGTCCAAAGCTTTAAGGTAAATCTTCTTAAGGTCAGAATATGTTTTTCTATGATACATAATTGGCAATATCCTATAGTCCGTATAAGTGGCTATATACGTTTATTCCCACCTCTGAATATATTGATGATGGAAAGCAGTCGTGAAACAGGACGGTAAGTTTATTTAGTGCCTGTTTACATGCTTGACATGCTATTGTCCACTTTTTTGGGCAATACTCAAGACCATACAATAACTTGCTCGTCGCATCATCACTCTGGAAATACTACGGTTTTTAATGTATTGTCTTAAAATATATTCAGGTTCTTGATCCCGTGAAATTAGTATCTTTATATTATTTTCTAGCTTTTAACCAAAAGGGTTGATAAAAATTTGCTATGAAATATTTGTTATTAGATGGTAATAATTTATGACTGATGATCCAAATTCAAATACCGCCAGAGATGATATGTTAACTACACGCTTATCTCAAATTGAAAAAAAAATTGAGGCAATATCTCCCATAAATAATTTCTATGAAGGCTCTAAGAAGTTTAATGCCGTAGATGAATTTGATTTAAAAGAACTTTTTCGTATTATCTGGGCAGGCAAGATACAAATCATTTTGATTACTGCTGTTTTTGCAATTTTATCCGTATCATATGCCTTAATCCAGCCCAATATGTACAGGGCCACAGTAATCTTGGTTTCTTCTAAGGACGACCAAACCAGTAACTTAGGGAATCTATCAGGAAAATTTGGAGATTTAGCTTCCCTTGGAGGGATTAATTTACAATTAGGATCCGTTGATAAGTCAATGATTGCTTTAAAAAAGGTGCGGACCTGGAATTTTATTGAAGAATTCATAACTAAAAACCATATTCAAAAGGAAGTATTCGCTGTAAATGGATGGGATATATCAACAGGCAAATTAAAAATTGATAAAAATATTTACGACAACAGTAAACAAGAATGGGTTGAAATATATAATCCCGCTCAAGGAAGTAAAAAAGGGCCTAGCAGCTGGATGCTCTATGATAAATTTAATGAGTTTTTTTCTGTTAGCAAAGATGATGCAACAGGTTTTATTTCATTTAGTATAGAATATTATTCACCAATTATTGCAACAGAATGGGTCACTAAGCTTGTTGCTCAAATAAATAATAATGAGCGTAATTTAGCTATTAAAGCTACACAGGAAAATATAAAATTTATTGAATCCAATATCCGTCAAACCGAAAATTTTGAAATCCGTAATATGTTTTACCGCCTTCTGGAGGAACAAACTAAAAAACTTATGCTATCAAGCGCATCAAAAGAATATGTTTTTAAGGTCGTCGATCAAGCTAAAGTCCCAGAAGAGAAATCTAGCCCTAAACGGGCATTAATATGCATTTTTGGGACATTATTAGGCGGTTTCCTAGGAATACTGATTGTTTTAGTTAGGTTTTTTATGACAGAGCCAAAGAAAAAAACTTGAGGTTATAAACGCGCTGGTTTAGAAGTTTGAACATAGCTGCTGACGAAATGTCGCATTCTAAAATATTACAAACAATATCTACAAAAATGGAATTATAATGAACACAGTATATGTTGGAATGAGTGCAGACTTGATTCATACGGGTCACATTAATATTATTAATGAGGCTGCTAAACTCGGTGATGTGATCGTTGGTGTCCTTACCGATAAAGCAATTTCAAGCTATAAAAGACTTCCATACCTAACTTACGAACAACGTTCTATAATTGTTGGAAGCATAAAAGGTGTTTCAAAAGTTATCGCTCAGGAAACACTTGACTATACATCGAACTTAAATAAGCTGAAACCTGATTATGTCGTACATGGTGATGATTGGAAAGAGGGTGTTCAAGCTAAAACAAGACAAAGCGTCATTGATACTATTTCTCAATGGGGCGGTGAATTGGTCGAAATAGGATATACCCCTGGCATCTCGTCAACTCAATTAAATGCAAGCATTAAAGAAATCGGCACAACACCAGATATCAGATTACGCCGTTTGCGACGCTTAATTGATGCCAAACCAATTGTAAGAGTGCTGGAAGCCCATACACCATTATGTGGCCTGATCATTGAACATGCCAAAGTCGAAAAAAATAACGCCGTCAATGAATTTGACGCCATGTGGTCAAGTAGCCTCACAGATTCCACTTCCAAGGGCAAGCCAGATATTGAGGCTGTCGATCTGACGACAAGACTTCAAAATATTAACGAAACATTTGAAGTTACGACCAAGCCTCTAATTTATGATGCCGACACTGGTGGTAAACCTGAGCATTTTGCTTTGGCTGTTAAAAGCCTTGAGCGTGTAGGCGTTTCTGCGGTTATAATTGAAGATAAAATTGGCCTAAAAAAGAACTCTCTATTTGGAAACGATGTTACGCAGCAACAAGATACAATAGAAGATTTTTGTCACAAAATTAAGGTTGGTAAAAACGCTCAGGTAACAGACGATTTTATGGTAATCGCACGCATAGAAAGTCTAATTTTGGAAATGGGCATGGAAGACGCCTTAAACAGAGCTGCGGCATACATAGAGGCTGGCGCAGATGGCATTATGATACACAGCCGTGAAAAATCACCTGCTGAGATTCTTGAATTCTGTGATAAATACTCCAGATTTGAGAAGCGCGTTCCTCTTGTTGCCGTGCCGTCAAGCTACAATTCAATTACGGATGCAGAGCTTTCTGAAGCTGGTGTCAATGTTGTAATTTATGCGAATCACATGCTTCGTGCCGCTTACCCGGCAATGAGCAAAGTTGCCCATTCAATCCTTGAACATGGGCGCTCAAAAGAATGTGAAGATAACTGCATTACAATTAAAGAAATTTTAGACCTCATTCCAGGAACGCGATGAAATGGTTTGCCCGGCAAAATTTTATAATGCTCTTGGAAATTCTGGTATAAATTATTTTACAGGCGTTCCAGATTCCCTCTTAAAAACCTTTTGTGCCTTTGTGTCTGACAATGTCTCAAGCAAAAACCATGTGGTTGCCGCAAATGAAGGTGCCGCTGTCGGATTAGCTGTGGGGTACCATTTGGCAACAGGTAAAATCCCTCTTGTATATATGCAAAATTCTGGCTTAGGTAATATTATCAATCCTCTTATGTCACTCGTAGACCCAGACGTATACTCTGTGCCTATGCTGTTGGTGATTGGATGGCGCGGCGAGCCTGATAAAAAAGATGAGCCTCAACATGTGAAGCAGGGTAAAGTTACCCTCTCTACGCTAGAGGCTATGGGCATTCCATATAGTATTATTGATGATGATGAAGCCGGCAGCATATCCGCAATTGAAACAGCTGTTAGAACAGCCAAAGAAACCTCTGGTGCCTATGCCCTTGTTGTAAAAAAAGGGTGTTTTGATAACTACACCCCCAAAAATACGGTTGAAACCAGTTTTTCTCTCACAAGAGAAGCGGCCATCAAACAGGTGATTAATGCTTTAGGCCGCGATAATATAGTGGTCGCGACCACTGGGATGGCTTCAAGAGAGCTCTTTGAATATCGTGAAGAAATTGGGCAAGGCCATGAGAAAGATTTCCTTACTGTTGGTGGTATGGGGCATGCTTCACAGATTGCCCTGAGCATAGCAACCCAAAAGGATGATCGAAATGTTATTTGTATCGATGGCGATGGCGCTTCTATAATGCATATGGGATCAATGGCTATTATCGGTCAAAGCCATCAGAAAAATTATAAACATATTGTAATTAACAATGGCGCTCATGATTCAGTCGGTGGACAGGAGACTGTAGGATTTAAAATTGATTTATGTGCCATTGCCAAGGGCTGCGGTTACAGAAATATACATTCAGTTGATGATGCATCCAACCTTGAGGAAAAACTCTCTTCATTCTTAAACAGTGAAGGCCCTTCTCTCCTTGAGGTTAAGGTTCGAACAGGGAATCGTAAAGATTTAGGCCGTCCGACAACGACACCACAAGAAAACAAAAAAGCCTTTATGGCATTTGTTAAGTAACCGGTGATGAAGCGGATCCAAATAGAATTTATTGGCAGAGGTGAAATTAAAAACACCCCGGCTATTTTAAGAGAAAACAGCGCAAAAAAAATTTTTCTGATAACGGGAAACCAATCATATCAAACCTGTGGCGCTAAATATGACATAGATCGTCTGTTACATAACTATAATCTGGTCAGGTTTCACGACTTCTCCCCAAACCCTAATTTTGATGAAGCCCTTAAGGGGGCAAAGCTTTTTGAGAAAGAAGAATGTGATTTCATCATTGCAATCGGGGGCGGCAGCGCAATTGATATGGCAAAAACGATCAATGTATTTCAAGCGCATAAGGGTAAAGAGAAAGAGCTTGCTACAGGTAAAATAAAACCCGTTAATCATCTGGCACCTACCTGCATCATTCCCACCACATCTGGGACAGGCAGTGAAGCAACGCATTTTGCTGTAATATATGTTGATGGTAATAAATATTCATTAGCAGGCGAGGCTTTGTTACCAGATTATGTCATCCTTGACCCCCGTTACACAGATATACTTTCACCATATATTACGGCTTGTACTGGCTTTGATGCCTTATCTCAAGCCATTGAATCTTATTGGGCAAAGAACGCGACGGCAGACAGTAGAAAATTTGCGTCCAAGGCAATCGTATTATTAATAAAAAATATCGAACGTGCCGTTAATGATAGTAATACGTCATCCCGAGACAAAATGTTAATTGGAGCAAACTATGCCGGCAAAGCCATAAATATTAGCAAAACAACCGCACCGCATGCCTTATCATATACCATCACCAGTATCACTGGCATCCCTCATGGTCACGCAGTAGCGTTAACTTTAGGTAATTTTTTTACTTTACACGAAGAAAAATGCTTGCCTGAAGATGTTCAGATATGTCTTAGAGCCCTTTATTCCCTACTAAATGTAGCCTCTCCAAAGGCTGCACAAACCTGGTGGTATTCACTTATGGTACGATGTGGACTGGAGACTGATTTAAGTTCATTTAGGTTTTCTAGAGATCAGTTAGCGAAAATAGTAGATTCTGTAAATATTGAAAGATTAAGTAACCATCCAGTTATTTTGAATAAAGAAGATCTTTGCAGTATATTGAAATAATTGTGAGAATTCAGATTGTCCGTCATCAGATAAAATGGGCAGATATCCGGTTGGCCTTACTACCGAATGGATAGTGTAATTTTAAATGCTTATTGACAGGCTACTAATAATTAATCTCCCAACTGATACTAATACTCGAAAAAGCCCCTTCATTACCCAATACAGGTATACCATCACTGTTATGCCTTAGACCAACCTTAAAATTTCCAAACCCAATATCACGTTGTATGCTGGCCTCAAAAATATCCATGTTTTTTTTCGGCACAGAAACTGTATTATTTCCCGTTCCATCTATATTTATTTTAACATGATGATATTTCACGATATATTCCCACCCACTGGAGTTTTGATATTGAGTTATAATACTGAATAACCTGCTATCGTTATCCAAGCTATGTCCAAGCGCACGCCCTTTAAATCTGTATCCGGTTTGATAAATAAAATGCCTGTAAATAAGGTTAAAGCGCTGCTTGCCGAACAACCAGACATTCCGGCTTACGGTATCTGAGAACTCCGTTGTTATCCGCCACTTCGCTCCCTTATTGCCATATGGGCCATATATAGACACCCCTAACAATTTAGCAAATTGGAATGGCAGAATGACGTTTTGGTCTTCGGCAGTTCCTTCAGCATATATTTTAAGAGAGTTATTTCCCCCTAGAGAAAAGCTATAAGCAAGATCAATACTCGCCAGTTGATTGCCGGGCTCGTTAACCGTTCCCGTATTATCCAGATCCCCCACTGAAATCAAAGCCTTCGTCCATGATTGAAAGCCGCAGGGCCGACCCTCGCCGCAAAGCTGCAATGTTCGGGACAGTCCGACTTCGAAATTCTTGATCGGTTCGAATGTCAGCCTCATACCAACAAAAAGGGGATTAGCAATAAAACGATCTTCTTCCATTCTGGCGACGAACATATCCCATTGCCACGGGCCCATCCAGCTGAGCCATTTTGTTTTAAATGCCTTTGGTTCGATACGGCGCAGGCCGACGGATGGCATGGGGCGGGCATTGTTGCTGAGAATTAATGTGCTTTCGCGGCCAGGCCCCCACCAGCGGTCAAAGGCACCGGCATAGGCGGACCAGTTACCAATGTCCTGTGATATATAACTACCGTCCAGATGGGCATAGTCTTCGCCGTTACCTTTGCGGTAGCCGCCCTGAATATGGAGGGTTGTGCCGCTGTCACTGTTGTTATATTCGAGGGTTGCATCAGCATCCAGATCATTGCGGGCGGTTGATGCGAAGCCCCGGACGATGGCCGGGTTATTTGTCGCCTGCATTCTAACCGACATGCGGAGTTTCCCGGGTATTTTTCCCTTTACCCGCATCACGGCGTGGCGGACGTAAGGCGGCAAATCCATCTCGGGTGTGCGGGACAGGTTACGGGTGATCTGTTTCCAGGATATGGGCCATGTATTGACCGGCCCAGAAATTACCCCGTGGCGGGCAAGTATTTCCACATCATTGCGCAGCTGCATGTCCCCCACAGCGGCCCACGGGGATGCCTGAACCAAACCGCATGAAATCAAGAGAGAAAAAATCGCCCCCACCCACCGAACTGTAAATTTCCTCATCATCATTATATCTGATGCCTTTTCATTTTACCCATATGGCACATTATTATATTTATTCGCAAATATTCTTGCGTGCTTTTTATATCAATATGAACATTTATCCAACATTAATCTAACGGATAAAATTACGCGACAATATCTCAAGACAAAAAACGGCAAGAAAACCATTATGAATTCATAACATAAAGAATGGGAGTGGTGGGTCTGGTAGGACTCGAACCTACGACCGAGCCGTTATGAGCGGCTAGCTCTAACCAACTGAGCTACAGACCCTCTCGAAAGAGATAAATAGGGGAATAGCAGATTATTATCCAAGAATACAGGGAAGAATGACACTTCCCTGATTTTTTTTAACAGGCCCGTATGGCAGCCACTTTACGGAGCGTAACCTTAAGTGTAATAGTTCAGACTCTATCTGACAGTTACCGATTTCTCAGCTGGTGACTGTCAGGTTAAATTTGGTCTACAAATTTGTCCATCCAGATTAGTTTTCCATCAATCAAAGTCTGCATTGGTGTT
>JAKIUQ010000029.1 GCA_021647465.1 Emcibacter sp.
CTGTCTTTCCTTTCCCCAATGGCCCATGCCGATGTTGCAACGGCCATGGAAGATTTCTGGAATGGCATGGGCGGGGTGGCCAATATCACCGGCCCGACCGCCTTTCAGGGGCAATCGGCAGGCTATTATACCTTGGGGAATATCTATCTGCGCACTCCACAAAAACGCACACAGTTTGCCACTTTAAACCTGCCTTCTTACCGGGCGGGGTGCGGCGGTATTGATCTCTTTGCCGGATCCTTTTCATTCATCAATTCGAACGAACTGATCGCCATGATGAAGGCGATTGCCAATAATGCCGCAAGTTTTGCTTTTCAGGTGGCACTTGAAACTATATCGCCGGTGATTGCCGAGAAAATTGGCGAGCTAAATGATCTGGCCCAGAAAATAAACTCTGCGTCCATAAACAGCTGCGAAACCGCTCAGGCCCTCGTGGGATCCGTCTGGCCTAAAACCGACCGGTCGTCAAAGGTGATCTGCGAAGCCCTCGGCACCAACAAAGGCATATTCTCTGACTATGCCGCCGCTCGTCAGGGCTGCGGAGCCAAGGGACAACGGGCTTCCGTATTGGCCAGAGCCAGCCCGGAAGAACGGGAACAAATCCCCATAAACAAAAATCTTACCTGGGAGGCCATAAAGAAACATCCCATATTAAATCGTGACAATGATCTGGCAGAGCTCTTTATGACCATTGCCGGCACGGTAATATTAAGAGGTGGGGCCACGGACAGTGATCCCGCAAGTATGGATGTGTTCGCGCCAAGGGTGATTGATGAGGGTATTATCAACGCGCTTCTGGACGGCGGAGAAGTGCAGGTTCACGGGTGCGATGAGCCGACCTTATGTTTAAACCCGAGCCGTTTCGGCAAGACCATCACTATTCCAGCAAATCGTGCCTTCCGGCGGCGGATAGATGTTTTGCTTACCGGTATGGTGACCAGTGTACGCAACGATACGGCACTCACTCAAGAAATGATTGATTTTCTCAATCTGTCCACCCTGCCGGTCTATAAGTTTGTCAATGTGCATGTGGCCTATTCCGGCGGTAACGCCATCAGTGATTTACTGCAATATTCTGAAATCCTAGCCCTTGATTTTGTTTTTTCCTTTCTGGATTCCGCTGTGGAGGATGTTCTGGATGCGGCAAGTTACGTACAGGGCGGCTCAAGCAATATCCTGGACATGTGGACGGATAAACTCTCGGACAGCCGGGTGAACCTGGCCCGATACCGCGCCCAGTCAGGTCAGCATCTCCAGATTGCCCTCGATATTGTCAAACGCGTGCAACTGCTGGAATCTTTTTTGGCCAGCAATCTTTCCTCAAGACTGGCCCATAGCGTGACCTATTCCCGCAGGCTCATCAGCAGATAAGGGAAGATAATGGAAGTCTTTACTTACGGCGGCGGTACTTATCTGGTTGATATTTTCAATGCGGTCGCGGCACTGGCAGGTTCCGGGGCCATGGAAAGCCTGATGCGGCTTGCTCTTGCATTGGGACTGGTTTTTATCCTGGTGCATTATGTATTTTCCACGGATTTCCTGATAATTCTGCGCTGGTATCTGTCGGCTCTGCTGATCTATGGCATTCTTTTTGTTCCAAAACTTGATGTGCAGATTACGGATCGCCTTAATCCAACCCTGCCCGCTGCAACGGTGGCCAATGTCCCCTTTGGACTGGCCTATTTTGCCGGCCTGTCCAGTCAGGTCGGAGATTATATCACTCGTGAGACCGAGACGGCTTATTCTTTGCCCGGTGATCTGCTCTATTCCGTCAATGGCATAATCTTCGGCGCCCGTCTTCTGGAAATGACCACGAGTTTTCAGATTACCAACACGGAACTGGCGGCCAATGTCAGTGCTTATGTTCAGCAATGTGTGTTCTACGGCCTTCTTCTGGGCCATCTGGATCTGGAAGAGATGAAGAAAACGCCGGATATCTGGAATTATCTGACGGTTCAGAACAGTCCCTCCGAGGCCCGAAGTTTCGCTTATAGGGAAGGGGCTACAGAATCCATCATTACCTGCCTTGATGGGGCGACCCGATTGAGTGCTCTTTGGAGCGCCGAACTTAACCGGGCCGCTGAGATTTACGGTGCACGCATATATTCTGACCGTCTGCCGGCATTGGCCCGCGCGGCGATCCTGTCAGACCTCCCCATCGCTCATGAATATCTTGTGGGCACCTCCCGGGATGCGCTCGGACTTATTCAACAGGCCATGCTGATCAATGCCATTAACCGTTCAGCCTTGCAATTCAGTGGTGATACGGGCAGCACATCTGCCCTTGAAATCTACGCCCAGGCCCGGGCGGAAAGTCAGGCGACGTCCACCTTTCGTGCTGTGGCAAGGCAGGCCGAGAAATGGGTGCCACTTTTGCGGATTGTCCTTGAAACGCTTTACTATGGCTTGTTTCCATTTTTATTCCCGTTGCTTCTGTTGCCGATAATCGGACGAAAATTCTTTACCGCCTATTTTGGTGTCTTTATCTGGTTGCAAAGCTGGGGCCCTGCTTATGTCATCCTGCACCGGATTATGATGGGGGAGGCTGCAGAAGCCACAAAAGCGGCGGCGTTGATGGAGGGCGGTGCGCGGGGGTTTTCTCTGGTAACTATGAGCGGTATTGATGCGGTGAACTCGGATGTGGCGCTACTTGCCGGGTTCTTTCTGATCATGATTCCGTTTCTGACCGCAGGACTTGCTCGCGGGGCCGTCGCCATCGGCGGCATGTCCCAGTCGATCCTCGCTCCGGTTCAAAGTGCCGCGACGGCGGCGGGCAGTGAAGCGGCTACGGGAAACATTTCTCTTGGAAATACGTCCATAGATACCCACCGCTATAATCAAACCTCGGCCCATTCCCTGACCACCAGCCCTCATATGGATACGGGTGTGTTTTCTTACCGGACGCCTGAGGGGGCAACGGTATCGATCACCCCGGATGGTCGGCAGGTGGTACAGGGTGGCGGCGCGGCATCAAACTTCCCAAGCAATATTAATTATGGCCATTCGGTTTCTGAAGCCCTGTCTAGTCGGGCCGCAGCGTCCCGTGAGCAGGGGACGAGCTTGCAATCCCAAAGCCGGGAGAGCTTTGCCACCGTTAATCAGCAGATTGCAGATCTGGCCCAGGGGGTCAATGAAGGCAGAAGCGTTTCCGAGCAGACGGGTTTTTCGACTGATGCGCGGGTGTCCGAGAATGTCAGTAAACTTAATGAACATGCGCGCACATTTGCCAGACAAAACAACACCACGACACAAACAGCATTAAGCGCATTTGCAAAAGCTGCGGCAGGGGTGAAGCTTTCAACACCGGGTGTCGTTGATCTGTTCAGCCCTGTTGATGCCACATTGTTGGCAGAAGGAGGTTTAAGCGCTGATGCCAGAGCAATTGCCGCAGAGCAATATACCGATGCTCAGAATTATTCAGAACGCAACAATCTATCTTCCCTTTTTGATGAAACCAGAAGCGCAATTCTTGGTCAGACCTCAGTACAAACTGGCGGTGAGACGTCCCAGTTCAGATCAGTATTGGCCCAAAATTATAATCAGGCGAAGAGTTTTGACCAGTCTTCCTCTCGAAGTTTTTCGCAGGCCGAGCGTTTTGAAGACGCAATCGTGTCACAGCAGCGTAAGCGGTGCGTTGCTCCCACCTGTTTTCCGTCATTTATCTGATGCATATTGTCTTTTTGGATAAATAAGGACGAGACATGGGTAAAAAGAAGCCAATTGTTAAGGTAAAGCGGGATTGGTCACTGGCGGAGAAGCTTGCCATTGTCGCGGAAAGTTATGAAGACGGTGCGGTTGGTGTAGAAGTCGCCGAGCGTTATGGTTTGACATCATCCCGTCTTTATGGCTGGCGTACGGAACTGAAAGAGGGTCGGCTTGTGGCCAGGGATTTTGAAGGTCCGGCCTTCGCTACTGTTGTAGCCGCCGGTTCTGAAGATTCTCGCGATCCCATGATCGAAATTGACCTTGATCATGACGTTATTCGTCTTCCGGCTCATTCCCCCGTAGAACGTATCGTAGCTGTCATGGTTGCCGCGCGGCGGGCATTATGATTGTCCTGCCGGATTTTAACTTTGGTTTACGGTCAGAACAGCTACAGATTTATGTGGCAACCAACCCGGTTGACTTCCGCCGTGGCCATGATGGTCTAGCGGCGACGGTGCAACAGGAACTGGGCGCTGATCCCTTCTGTGGCTCGGTTTTTGTCTTCCGGTCAAAGCGGGGCGACCGTATTAAAATCTTATTCTGGGATGGTACCGGCCTTGTGTTGCTCTACAAGCGTCTGGAAGGTGGTAATTTTGTCTGGCCTTCTGTCAGGGACGGGATCATGCGCCTCAGCCGGGGGCAGTTTGAGGCCCTGTTTGAGGGATTGGACTGGCGCAGATTACATGCGACAACCGCAAAACGCCCCCGCATAGCCAGTTGACTATTACCGGGTAAAAAGCCCGGAAAAAGCCCAGAAAAAGCGGGACTTTCAGACCGGTTTTCTTTATAATCATCCTCATGAAAACGATGTCTTCAAACCAGCCAAACCTTGATCAATTGCCACCAGATTTACGGGGACAGATCGTGGCATTACTGGCCCACAAAGATGAACAACTGGCCCGTAAAGATGAACACCTGGCCGAGAAATCTGCTCAAATATCCCAGAAGACTGATATCATCGAGAAACTTCTCGCTCTGATCAAAGAATTCCGTCAGGCCCGGTTTGGGGCTACATCGGAAAAGGCAAATCCGGAACAATATTCTCTGGCGTTTGAAGATATTGAAACGGCTCTGGCTTCTGCCTACGCTGAGCAGGATGACATCGAGCCTGAACCTGAAAAGATACGCAAACCCCGTGCCGTGGGCCGGGGCCATCTGCCAAAGCATTTGCCCCGGATAGAAAAGATCATTGAACCGGACAGCACAATCTGTTCCTGCGGCTGTCAGATGCATGTGATTGGCGAGGATAGCTCCGAGCGGCTGGATATTATTCCGGCCTCCTTCCGGGTTCTGGTCACGCGGCGGCCCAGATATGCCTGCCGGTCCTGTACCGACGGCGTGTCCCAGGCGCGAGCCCCTGAACGGTTGATTCCGGGTGGCTTGCCAACAGAAGCCACCATCGCCCATGTGCTGATCAGCAAATACGCCGATCATTTACCGCTCCATCGTCAGGCTCAGATTTTTGCCCGTCAGGGGGTTGACCTTGACCGATCCACGCTGGCTCACTGGACCGGAACCGCCGCCTATGCCTTAACGCCTGTGTTTGATGCTTTGGCGGCGCATATAAAGACATCTTCAAAATTATTCATGGATGAGACGACGGCTCCGGTTCTTGATCCAGGGCGAGGGCGAACAAAGACCGGTTATCTGTGGGCGCTGGCCCGTGATGACCGGCCCTGGCGTTCCGGGCCAGATTCTGGGGGGGAAGGAGAAGATCCTCCGGCGGTGGCTTATTTTTATGCCCCGGGGCGCAGTGGAAAACATGCAGAAGGTTTTTTGGAGGGCTTTTGCGGGATTCTGCAGGTGGATGGCTATGCGGGCTATAACCGCCTGACCAGATCAGACAGAAAAGGCGGTGCTCTCCAGCTTGCCTACTGCTGGGCCCATGCGCGGCGGAACTTTTTTAAATTGACGAAGGCCGGCCTGTCGCCTGTAGCAGAAGAAGCGATCCGACGCATTGGGGAATTCTATCAGATTGAAGAGAATATCCGGGGGACATCCCCTTCGGCCAGGCGGGCGGTTCGGCAGGGGAAAACAGCCCCTCTTCTGGAGGATATGGCCCAGTGGCTCAGGCAGGAAATGAACAAAACTTCCTACAAATCCCCCATCGGCAAGGCACTGGCTTATGTGATAAAACATTGGGACGGGCTGACGCTCTTCCTTGACGATGGCCGTGTCGAGCTGGACAATAATACCGTTGAGCGGTCCATACGGCCACTGGTGATCAATCGTAAAAATGCGCTGTTTGCCGGACATGATGCCGGTGGCAGGAACTGGGGCATCATCGCCTCACTCATTGAGACTTGCAAGCTCAACAATATAAACCCGCAGGCTTATATGACAAAAACTCTGGAAGCGCTGGTGAATGGCCATAAACAAAGCCAAATCGACGAACTGAGAACGCCGGTGCAATAATCCACCACTGAAGCGGCGTAATTTTGCGCTGTTGGCCGGAGCAAAACTCCGCCAGTGATAAGCTCTCTGTTTTTTTGCGGAGGGCGAGGAGGATGAAGCGGGTGGAACTATATGGTCGGGTACGTCATGCGGTACTTATTGATGGTATGAGCCGCCGGGCAGCGGCGCGGATTTTTGGCATTGACCGTCGCACGGTTGACAAGATGCTGGTATTTTCGGTACCGCCCGGGTATCGCCGCAAGAAGAAGCCATTTCGCCCGAAGCTTGATGGGTTTACGGGGATTATCGATCAAATTCTTGAGACGGATAAAGAGGTTCACAAGAAGCAACGCCATACATCGAAGCGGATATTTGAACGCCTGCGTGATGAACATGGCTTTGCTGGCGGCATCACGATTGTCAAGGACTACATATTTGCCGCCCGGAAGCGTCAGCGAGAGATGTTTGTTCCCCTGTCCCATTCCCCGGGTCACGCCCAGGTCGATTTTGGCGAAGCCCTTGCCATCATCGCAGGTGTTGAACAAAAGATCCATTTTCTGGTGATGGATATGCCCCATTCTGATGCCTGTTTTATCAAGGCGTATCCGGGCGAGACGACTGAGGCCTTCTGTGACGGTCATATTGCGGCCTTTGAGTTCTTTGGCGGGGTGCCCCTTTCTATTCTGTATGATAACACCAGTATAGCCGTTGCCCGCATCCTGGGTGATGGCCGGCGCAAACGGACCCGGGTGTTCGCGGAGCTGGTTTCCCATTATCTGTTTGAAGATCGATTTGGTCGCCCGGGTAAGGGCAATGACAAGGGTAATGTGGAGGGCATGGTCGGCTATGGTCGCCGCAACTTCATGGTGCCTGTTCCCCGGTTTGATAACTTTGACGACCTCAATGCTGATCTGGAAGAGGCGTGCCGCAAGCGGATGGGCGACAAGTTGCGCGGTCATGGAGGGGAGACGATCGGCGAACGCCTTGAGCGTGACCGCGCCGCCCTGCAAAGCCTTCCCGCCGTTGCTTATGACGCGTGCGACAAACAATCCGCCCGGGTGAGTTCGCTTTCATTGGTACGCTATCGCGGCAATGACTATTCTGTGCCCACGTCATATGGCCACAGGCAGGTTCTGGTGCGCGGTTATGTCCATGAGGTGGTGATTGCCTGTGAAGCAGAGATAATTGCCCGCCATCCCCGCTCATGGGACAAAGAAGACTTTATCTTCGATCCACTGCATTATCTGGCCCTGCTTGAGCAAAAGACCAATGCTCTGGATCAGGCAGCCCCTTTGGAAGGGTGGCAACTGCCCGATGCATTCACCACACTGCGCCGCCTGCTGGAGGCCAGAATGGGTAAGGCGGGCAAGCGTGAGTTCGTTCAGGTCCTGCGCTTGATGGAGATATTCCCGCCCGGTGATGTCGAAGCGGGGATACGGAGCGCTATTGCCCGTGGCGTCATTGGCTTCGATGCGGTGAAGCATCTGGTGTTGTGCCGGATCGAGTGCCGTCCCCCACGGCTCGATATGACCCTCTATCCCTATCTGCCCAAAGCCCATGTCGCCGCCACATCGCCAGGTGATTACCTGTCGCTCCTGTCGGGAGATGGATCATGAATGACACGCCACAGCTTTTGCTGGCCCATCATCTCAAGTCCCTGAGGTTACCAACCTTCCTGCGCGAATACGACAAAGTCGCTAAGCAATGTGCCGCTGAAGGGGTTGATCACTCACGCTATCTCTTGCGACTGGCCGAACTGGAACTGATTGACCGGGAACGCCGCATGGTGGAACGGCGGATTAAACAGGCCCGCTTTCCCACGACCAAAAGCCTCGACAGCTTTGAGTTCAAGGCACTTCCCTCCCTGAACAAAATGCTGGTCATGGAACTGGCGCGCTGTGAGTACATCAACCGCAATGAGAATATCATCGCGGTAGGCAACTCAGGCACCGGCAAAACACATATTGCCCTCGGCCTCGGACTCGCGGCCTGCCAAAAGGGCCTGGCTGTTGGATTCATCACCGCATCAGCTCTCGTCCATGAGCTGATGGAAGCAGCGGATGAGAAGCAGCTACTGCGTTTTCAAAAAAAACTGTCCAAATACAAACTTCTTATCATCGATGAACTGGGATATGTCCCCCTGTCGCCAAGTGGGGCCGAACTTCTCTTCGAAGTATTCTCTCGGCGCTACGAACGGGGTTCAACCATCGTGACATCAAATCTGCCATTTGATGAATGGACCAGCACCTTCGGTTCTGAACGCCTCACCGGCGCACTTCTCGACCGGCTTACCCATCATGTCCACATTCTGGAGATGAACGGTGAAAGCTATCGCCTCAAACACAGCCGCACACAGAGAAAATAACCCCTGAAACACCGGCTTGCCCACAGGCCCGCCCTGCTGCGTCAGCCATATGGGGGGCACTCCGCAGGGCGACCCTCTGGACAACCCTTCCCAACATCAAAGTGGTGTATTTTTACTCCGGCCAATGGTGGAATTTTACTCCGGCGTTGACATGTGGCGTAGTAGCTCATGCCAGCGTCGAGAATAAAGACCCATGGAGTTCGTGTCCGCTTATTTCCGGGCAGGAAGTAAGTATAAAGTACCATAGGGGGGGATTGCCGTTTTAGTTAGAAAAATCTGTAATAATGTCATGCCTTACAAAAAACTCTTTCTTGCCTTCCTTAATATCAAAATATTCTATCAATTCATCAATTACGGGAATGAATATTTTGCCGTCAGTTAAAATAGTCGTTGTCGGGATTGCTATCCCGCCTGTTGTATCATTTCGTAATTTTTCTTTTAATTCGATATCATAATATAAAGATAGGTTATTAGATGAGTGGGTGAATATGTAAACAATACGGTGCATACCCCAAATAACCTTAGTTGTGTGTGGCTCAAAAAAGAAGTCAATTTGTCTACGATATACACGATCGGATAAACTCAGAAATAAACTAAAATTGTTCAAATGAGGATATTTCTGAGAGGTTTTTAGTATTTTCTTATTGGTTTTCGTTTCCCTTCTGTCTATTGGAGGTAATGGTAATAAAATATCTGCATGGATTTCTTGGTTTGCTACATTCTCTGTCAAACTGGGTATTTCTTCCTCTGCATTCCCAACCTGTGTTTGTACAACGGTTTGAGTGTGTGTTCGTTGAACTGTTGTAGATTTTTTTATTACTTCTGACAAATTCAATTCGCCAGAAACATAGTCGCTCAACAAGCTATCTAATTCTCCTAAATCGCTACTTTCGTATTTGAAGAGTTCACGGTTTTTGAGCAAAAGTTTGTGAAGGGCTTCTGCTCCTTGTTTAGTTGAAGAAGGTATATAGTCTGAAAACTTTTGATAGAGATAGTTTCTAATAAAATCCTTAACAAATCCTCCAAATACTTCATATGCTGTATTATATGTTTTAATTACTTGTTGAGTTGCAGATGAATTTCGAGATAAATAAATTTTTATTGTCCCATTTTCCATTTTAATCATACTTGGAACTTGATGGCTTATTTCTGCAAAATGCACTTGATTATCTGCTAGCAAATAATCTTCTGACAAAATATTTGATATTCTGACTATTACAGCCGCTTCAGATAACGAGAGGTCACTCCTATCTATTACATTATCAATCCTAGGGTGATCAGGAACTTCTTCTACACCTTTTTGTCTGAGAATGTGTGTTTGTATTATTCTACGAGGGTTGCTTTGACTAAGGTGAATTAGATAGCTATTTTCATTGCCAAATAAAGTTATAGTAGATTGATCTCTTCCGCCGTAGTAATAAACTTTTTTACCATCTAATTCTTTACTGACATCCTCAAGTTTAATTGGTTCATGGTTTGGTTTTATTTCAACCTTTATCTTATTAGCTAGGTTGTATTTAGAATGACTAACAATATAGTTTAAAAATAGAGGGTTATTGTCGATTACATCAAAATTGTTTATATTCTTGCAAAGGTGTTCTTCAATTACATTTATTATATGAGTGACAATATTTATACTTTCTCGACTTAGAGCTTCTCTTCCCGCTGTAGGATGAAGATTATTTAGATTTACGATACCTCCAAAATTAAAATTATTTGGAATAGGTAATTGAGCTAAACCAAAGTAATTTCTTAAACCATATATATTTCCAGATCCTTGCGCTAAAATAATGTCTCCAATTAATTTGGAATTATTATAGGATATGTTTGTAACTTTTATTTTAACTACGCCATTCTTACTCAGATTATACTGAAGAACACAAGATATATTTCCAGTAGAAATTTTAAGTTTATCGGATGCTTCAAGCGATTCAGTAGGCACATCAAATAATGAGTAATAATTTTTTTGACTTACAATATTTCCATTAATAAATATTGGTATTTTTATGTATTGTACGTAAGGAGCTAAATATTGGATTGCGCTAGGTTCATTAAGTGCTGTGTTATCATCTATTGTTGCCTCGACAGTGGTGCCGGGCTCTTCTCTTGTAATGTTTTCATCATTATATAAAATGCACTCTTCTGTTACCGATAATTTTTCTCGTTCAGCAATTGTTTCTATAGCTAAATTTGTACCTGCCCTTCTAGTCGTAACTTTAATTATATTAGCAACGCCAAAATTTGCCATAGCCCCTATACCAAAAGTGCCAACTACACCTGCTTTTTTTGCTATTTCATTATTTTTTCCACTTGACCCAGCTTTCCAAAAATTATTTTCAAGAACTTCTTCGGTCATACCTATGCCATTATCTGAAATGGTTATTTTATTTTGTGCTATAACGACTTCAATTTTTGGGTCAAAACTGTCTTTGCCTTCTTCGGCAATCCTCATGAGAACTGCGTCATAACCATTCTGAATATTCTCACGCAGCAAGGCATAGGGGGAATCATAAATATCATTTGATAATATTTCTAAAACTCTACTTACCTCTATTTGGAAATTCATTTTCTTCATTTGATTTTGGCCTTCAACTGTTCTCTTAAATGAATTATGGATGTATCAGTTGCATGCTTAATTTTTTCTACATTGAGAATTTGTTTTGTTTTAGTTTTATCTCTTATCTCAATACCAGCATTTATTAATGAAATACATTCTGTAATATTTTGAGGGTCAGAGAATTTATTAAATATTTTTGAGTAATTTTCTAACTTCTCATAGCATTCGAGTAAGAACCTCCTAACTATGGGGTCATTTAAATCGTGGAGCTCAAGTATGTCTACAGCATCCTCATATTTTCGGTTACCTAGTAAAATTTCCGCTTTTGCTAGGTTAGGAATTGTTGGTTTTTCATGAGACAGGGTTGTGCTGAATTTTGTAGCAGTAGCGTTGAAAGTCCCTTTATCCCATATGGGGTTGTCAAATGAAGATTCAGGAGTTTTAACCCTAGAATAGAGTGTTAGTTTTATTTCTGAATTGTTTATTCTATTGAGCTCTAATATATTATATTGCTGATTATATCCTGGCGGTAATTCACTAGGGCCTGCGCATATTGACCCAGCAATTAGGATGAGCATCATTTCACCATCAATAATATTGTTCTCTTCTCTTAAAATTTCTTGCCTATGTTGATGTCCGTGAAATCCAATTTTCACATTATAAGAAATTAAGTTTTTAATAAAAGAGCCATCCATGTAATCCTGATCGTATGGTCCCCCTTTGGTGTTGTGATGCCAAGACGCGAGAAGCAATCGCCCTTGTTTTCTTAGTTCTCTCAATTTAGTGCCAGTATTCGCAATACATTCGGGGTTAATCATACCGGCTCGATTAAGATGATCGTTGTGAAAACAACTATTATAACCAATTATTGTTATTCCTTCTTTTTCAAAATCAAAAATATCAAACTGCTTATCCGGGTCGACACTATATTGTCTTTTCCCGTCATAAAATTTTTCGTAAAATTGGCAGAAATACGACAATCTATTATTGTAAGTATCTTTGTTATTAACTCGATAAAATGATCTATCGTTCCAAGACCATTTTATGTTTGTATTGATTTTGAATGCCTGTTTAAGAATCTTACTGCTTATATCCCCATTTTTCTCTATTATTTCTTTTTCTAGAATTTTTTCCATACTGGCTTTAGATTCCGCCCAACTAATATCATGGTTGCCTGGTGTTAATATTATTCTATTTTTATCTCCGTCAAACAGTTGTGTAGCTAAATCCGTAAGAAAGGAATTTGCTTCATCATATTGTTTCACTAGATCTGTGGCTGTGGGTCCACCTTGAATTATATCCCCACTAACAATGAGAAAATCCGGTTTTGATATTCCCTGAACTGTATATGTATCCAGATCATGAATGAAGGAATTTAATAGCACCACATTCGATATCGGGCTATCCGGAGTTCTATGCAGATCTGAAATATGAGCTATTGTAAGTTTATCAGCAATCATTTCTTGAACTTATTTTTTAGTGATTTTGATTGTAACTGAAACATTTTTATTCACCGGTAGCAATGAAAATATAATATTATGAATTCATTGATCTGGGTGAGGTCAATTTTTCCCATAGAACGCCGTGCCTTTGTAATAATAGCGACAATAGTTTAGATTGAGTTCAAACCCTACCCCCGGTTTTTACGAGAAACTCATTAGAAAGTAACAATCTATGTTGAAACTGCCAAAGTGTCATTTTTTTAGCCCAATGAAATGAAATTGCAGAGTAAAAGAGCCGTGGTTTCTTTAGTGATGGTTTGACAGGGAAGAGAGAGTTTCTTTCCGGCCATCGCGGAGAAATACCATGACAAATAATAATTACCACGCGACGCCGTACGACATTTCGGCAACCGGCTTCTACTTCCACGATTACGAGGATTATGAAGCCAAAGCCCGGACCCACCGTAATGACTATGGTGAAGTAGTCGAAGAATTTGAGGTCCAAAATGTAACTGGTG
>JAKIUQ010000001.1 GCA_021647465.1 Emcibacter sp.
ATTTAATCAGGTTATAGCACTCTGGAAAAGCCGTGCCAACCGCAACTGATTGGCGGGGGTAGTCATCGCGTCTTCTGTTATAGCACTCTGGAAAAGCCGTGCCAACCGCAACGAAATCATCAAGGGCATCGCGGCGGATCTGTTATAGCACTCTGGAAAAGCCGTGCCAACCGCAACTCCGCACTATCAGCATAGGCCACCCAGATAGTTATAGCACTCTGGAAAAGCCGTGCCAACCGCAACCCGCTGATGCTGAAAAGCGTGGCCGATTAAGTTATAGCACTCTGGAAAAGCCGTGCCAACCGCAACTTACGCCCGCCTCATCCATACGGATTTCAGCGTTATAGCACTCTGGAAAAGCCGTGCCAACCGCAACAATGATCGCCGTAGCATCATCTTTGATGCCGTGACCACGATAGCCCAGATAAACCTGAACTTCGCGGGGTTTGATGCCCGTGAGGTGAGTGACCTGACTCAGGACACCCTTCAGGGTATGGCCGTCAGCTTAATTTTGACCCTTTAACCTTGCCGTCTTTTTTCCAGTTTCATGGCGCGGGATAGGGGGGTTTTGAGCAGAAGAATGAGCAGCGCGCCGGTGCCGACAATTCCGGCATGGAGTAACCAGAATATTTCGCCGGGAATTTGTTCATAAAACCGGCCAAGCCAGCCACTGAAAATACCGCCAAAAAATATCGCTAAATAACATATGCCAAGCATGGTTGAATTAACGGCCCGCGGGGCCGCCCGTGATACGACGGCCAGAATAATCGGCCCGAGATAAAGAAATGTCGATCCGGTAATAAAGTGAAAGACAACCGGCCAGAACAGACTTACTTTTCCGTCAGACATAACCTCGCCCAGACTTAACCAGAGGCAGGCCAGCGCGAAAATCATGCAGCCTATACCAACTTTGGTCAGGTCAGATGGTTCAGTTCCGCGTGCAGATTGCCTTTTCCAGAAAGCCAGAATGAAGGGCGCAAAAAGAAGAACAGCAAAAGAATCAAGAGACTGAAACCATGTGATCGGAATCATAAAGTCACCAACATCTCTCATGACCCGTTCCTTTATCCAAAGCGGATAACTGTTCCAGATTTGGGTCTGGGCCGTCCAATATAAGGCGGTGATGGCCAAAAAGAATAATATGGCCGCGATAATCTTACCGTCGCCCTGTTCCAGCTTTACGGGCTTATTGTTTTTCGTTTTTATCTGATCAGGGGGCAGGTGCCTTTGGCCGGCAATATAAATGATCAGGGCCACGAGCATACCAATGCCGGCAGCTCCAAACCCAAGGTGCCAGCCATATAATTCGCCAAGCGTGCCGCACACAAGCGGTGCTGCAAAGGCCCCAATATTGATCCCGATAGCATAGACCGAGAAACCGGCATCCCGGCGTGAATCAGATTTAGGATATAAGGCTCCGACCTGAGCGGCCAGATTGCTCTTCAGGAAACCAACCCCCAGAATGAGCGCCGCCAGAGCAAAGAGAAACAATGTTTCATCGACCATTAAAAAATGCCCGATTGTCATCAATATGCCGCCTGTTATCACCGCTTTCTTGCGGCCGATAAAACGATCCCCGATAATGCCGCCCAGAATAGGCAGAAAATATACAAGCCCGATATAAAGTCCGAAGGCCTGGGTTGCGAAGGCCGTTGTGGATAATTCGCCAAAGACGCCTTCGACAATGGATCGGAAACCTGAAAGGCCAATGACCCCTTCCGCATTGCCGGGCTGAAATAAATATGACGTCATATATAAAACGAGAAGCGCCTGCATCCCGTAAAATGAAAATCGTTCCCACGCTTCGGTAAAGACAATAAAAACCAGCCCTTTTGGATGGCCCAAGACATCATTTTTTACTGAATATTTTTCTGATGTTAAAGTTTCTGTCTTTATCGTCATATTAATCTCACAAGAAAATATCCATTGTTCTATGGCAGGGAAAACGGCCCTCGCTGCCTGCCCGGATAGATTCTCCAGTGCCACCATTTTTTAATAGTATATCGAATTAAGCATATTAAGCAATATTATATATATTAATAGAAAATCTATATAATAAATCAAATAATATATTAAAAGGGGCGCAACCGGCCCTAACCTTTATCATTTCTTGTATCCCCCCCCGTTCTATTGTACAGAACCCGTAAAGGAGATCACATGGCAGGCACCAACAGTTTGGAAAATGAGATTATTGCGCGAAGTGGCCCGGCGATTATTTTGATCGGGGCGCAGCTTGGCGAGAATATCGGCAAGGCGGTGCGCGCCATGTATAATTTTGGCCTGACCGATTTGCGGCTGGTCTGCCCACGCGATGGCTGGCCCAACCCGGATGCCATTCCGGCGGCGGCGGGCGCGGATATTGTGCTGGATAAGGCCCGCGTGTTTGATACCACGGCAGAGGCCATTGCCGACCTGAACTATGTCTATGCCACCACCGCCCGGCGCCGTGATATGATCAAGACGGTGGTCACGCCCCGTAAATGCGCGGATCTCATGCGGGGGTATAGCGACATGGGGCAAAAGGTTGGCCTGTTGTTTGGCCCTGAAAAGGCCGGCCTGAAAAATGATGATGTGGCGCTGGCGGATGCGATCGTATCTGTGCCGCTTAATCCGGCTTTTGCCTCGATCAATCTGGCGCAGGCGGTGATCCTTATGTCTTATGAATGGTTTCAGACGGGAACAGATCAACCGGATCAATATACCCCGTCTCTGGACACGACACCGGCATCCTCGCATGACCTGCAAAAGCTGTTTGACCATATGGAGGCCGAATTGACCGAGGCGGGTTATTTCCGCCATGATCAACGCCGGGCGACCATGAAACGCAATCTGCGAAATATTTTCAAACGATCCGGGCTAACCCACGAGGAGGTCAGCACGCTTCGTGGGGTGATTAAAGCTCTTGCCACCGGCGGCGGACCGGGATGGATTGCGGAAAAGGCGGAATTGGAAAAAAATAATGGTCGAAAATAAGAGCCGAAGGGCCTTTTCAATTGACTTTCAGTAATTGGCGGCTATATTCCGCCCAACGTGAATGACTCAGGCGAGAATCTTGGGTTGCATGGAGAGTTTTGTCTTTTGGCAAATCCTTTTTCATGGCGCTGATTTCAACAATTTAACAGAAGCGATTCTAAAAATGACAAAACGTACACAAGCCAAGTATAAAATTGACCGCCGTATGGGCGAAAATATCTGGGGTCGTCCCAAATCTCCGGTAAATTCTCGTGAATATGGCCCGGGCCAGCATGGTCAGGGACGCCGCAGCAAGCTATCAGATTATGGTATTCAACTGCGCGCAAAGCAAAAGCTGAAAGGCTATTACGGCGATATTACCGAAAAACAGTTTAAACGTGTTTATAAAGATGCCGACAGCAAACGTGGTGACACGGGTGAAATTCTGGTTGGTCTGTTGGAAAGCCGTTTGGATGCGCTGGTTTACCGTGCAAAATTCGTGCCCACAATCTTTTCTGCACGTCAATTCGTCAATCATGCTCATGTGATGGTTAATGGCAAAAAAGTAAATATCCCAAGTTACCGCGTGAAAGCCGGTGATGTGGTTGAAATTCGTGAAAAATCACGTAACATCCCTATGGTTATTCAGGGGATCGGCTCTAACGAACGTGATATCCCGGAATATCTGGCCTTGGAAAATAACGGCACAAAAGTTACTTTCCTGCGCGTTCCCACATTGGATGAAATTCCCTATCCGGTTCAGATGGAACCAAATCTTATCGTGGAATTTTATTCCCGCTAGATTTTATTGTGACGTTACGAAAAATATTGCTAAACTGCCCATAGTCATTATGGGCAGTTTTTTATATTCGGTATAAGGCCGACTTCTTTAAAACAAGGATGATATATGTTCGCAATATTAGATAGTATTTCTTCGGGCCTGCCTGTTTTTCTGCTGCATTTTCTCGTTAGTTTATCGATGTTTGTCATCGCCGTGTATATTTATGAGAAAGTCACCCCTTTCCATGAAATGAAGATGATTAAAGAAGGTAATATATCAGCGGCGATATCATTCTCCGCCGGTATACTCGGGCTTGCGATCCCGCTTGCGGTTTGTCTTGCCGGCAGCGTTAATCACTGGGATATTATCATCTGGGGCCTTGTGGCTTTAACCGTTCAGATATTTGCCTTTTATGCGGCCCATTTTATTATTGATGATTTGCAGGGAAGGATCGCGCGGGATGAAATCGGGCCGGCCATTTTATTATTTTCCGGTAAAATATCCGTTGCCTTACTCAACGCTGCGGCGATATCGGTCTAGGGCCGATGAAAACACAGGTTATTCCCTGGACTATAATTTTGCTTGCGCTCACTATTTTTGGTGACCTGTGGGAAGAGGGGCCTTATGTCAATGTGCCGCCGATTTCTTCGGTGCCGGGCCCGAATGAAAAAATACTTGCGCCTTTGCCGGCACCAAGGCCGGAAGGACAGGGGCCGCTTAAGAATAAAAGCCGCCATGATGGCAATATCATCATTGAAGTGGAAAAAAAACCTCAGAGAACAATAGCCACCGGCACCGCTTTTTCTATTTCAAGCGATGGAATATGGGTCACCGCAAAACATGTGACAAACGGCTGTGACCAACTGATTTTACAGGTCGGTCACAATAAAGGTTATCTTGCCACAGATATTATTGAACATCCGAGCGCAGATGTCAGCCTTTTTAAGACGCGGGCCGGGGCCATGCCCTTTCAGATTGAAAGCCAGGTCTTGAATTACAACGCAGAAGGATTTCATTTTGGCTACCCAAGGGGGGAGCCGGGTGATGTTTATTCACGCCTCATCGGGCGCAGAATATTAAATATCCGAGGCGCACAACTGGGCAAAGAGTCTGTTCTGGTTTGGGCTGAAAAGCGGCGCTTCCCGGATAGTTATTTATCCTTAGGCGGCATCAGCGGCGGGCCGATTGTCAATAAGGACGGCAATATGGTCGGGGTTCATGTTGCGGGATCCGTGCGGCGGGGGCGCGCCTATTCCTCATTGCCCGATACCGTCACGCATTTGATTAAACGTGCCGGCTTTGCCATGATCACAGAACCGAAAGAGAGGCAGGATACAGCATATTTAACGCCGGAAAATTTCCTTGTGGCAGGCCAGAAACTGAGAAAAAACCTGTCGGTGGCAAAAGTTGTCTGTATCGTGAGATGAGTAAAATACCGCCAACCCCTATCCACAAGATGGATTATTCTTTAGGCATTTGGGGCATAAAATCTTCTATGGTCAGGTCAAGCTCTATCATGTTTGAGGGCGGGCTTGCCTGACCTGATTTTGTATAGGCGCGGATATAATAGCTGTATTTGAGACCGCCGAGGACTGTTTTATCGGTAAAGTTACGGCCTTTTTTGGCTTGTATGATCTTAACCTGGCCATTGTCCTCAGCGCGGTAAAGGTCATAGCCGGATATTTCACCCTCTGCATTTTGCCATTTTAATTTTACGGCCCCATCGATATATTCGGCGCTTAAGGGGTCATTGCTGGCCCATGTAGGGGCTGGGCTAGCGGGATCATAATCCGGTGCCTGTAAATGTCCCTTGGGCCATAAAAAACAGGTGACTTCTTTGAAGTTTTCATCAAGCTGCTTGCAAACATTGCAATAAACGCAAGGGATGATGTCTTCTTCGCGATTTTCGATAACTTTTTTCGGCCAGTTGGGGTCTACAAGCAGTTGGCGGGCCATCCCGATCATGTCGGCTTTACCGTCCCTGAGCAGCTGTTCGGCATCTTCAGGACTGTTTATTTTTCCTGCTGAAATAACGGGAATGTCAAATCCCTTGCTGTTGATCATTTCCTTGATGGCGGCGGCATAATGCACATGGGGCATTTTAGGGAAAGACGCGCCCGGCATACAACGTTCACCGGAATATCCGGTATAGGGGTAGGGGGGATGACCTTCTTTCACTATGGCATCTTCAAATTTTCCGCCGACAGACAGGGAAATATAATCAACGCCAAGCTGCGCCATACGCAGGGCGATCAGGCGGCTGTCTTCGAGTGTATAACCATCTTTAATCATCTCATCGGCCAGAAACCGCACGCCCACAGGAAAATCGGCCCCGACTTTTGCGCGTACCTCTGCCATCACATCACCGAACATTCTGAGCCTGCCTTCAAGGGAGCGGCCATCATACCGGTCGCGCCGCCGATTATGGCGCGACAGGAAAGACGAGAGCGTATAGGCATGGGCCGAATGAAGTTCCACACCGTCATAACCGGCGTCTCTTGCCCGCGCGGCGGCATCGCCAAAATCACGGATGATGGTGATAATATCTTCTTCCGACAGCATATCAATGGTCTGACGCCAGCCAGAGCGGGCCACTTTCATAAAATGAATGATTTGAGGGACAACTTTAGAGGAACTGGTATCATGAATGGCCTGGGTGAGTTTTTTATGACCGTCGATGAATGTATCGTCGGAAATACGCAGTAAGGGGCCGGATTTTGACGTATGAACCGCCATAGCCTCCACAATGATCAAACCTACATTGCCCTTGGCATAGCTGACGTAGCGATCAATGATGTCCTGATTGATATAACCATCCTCTGCGGATAATCGGGTGACCATTGCGGGGACGACAGTCCTGTTGGGGACTTTCATGCCATTAATTGTAATAGGCTCCAGAATATGGGCGCGCATATTTTATTCCAACTCTTATTGTTATCAAAAAATGTAACATATTTATTTTAAGCTTAAAAGAAAATACTTAATCTATGAAATAAAAATTACAATACTTCAGGAAACAGAAAAATTACTTTCCGTGTAAATTAAACTGAGAAACTTGATGTATAACAATTTATTTAAGGCTTAAAAGGATAGGGTCGCCAATGAGAAAAATAATTTAACAAGTTATTATTTTGCCCCTTTGAAGAGAGGATATAACTCAGAATGATAAATATTAATATGGATGATGAAGATCAGAAAAAATTGAAACTCTGGGTCAGAATGCTGGCCAGTTCCACCCGGGTTGTACAGATATTGAACAAACGGATGAAAGAACATACGCCGCTGACATTGGCAAAATTCGATGTTATGGTCGCCGTAGATCGCACGCCGGGCGGCGTTATTACCATGAGCGAACTGTCCCGCATGCTTTTGGTTTCCAACGCCAATACGACGGGCATGGTGAGCCGCCTTATGAAAGACGGTTTTGTGGAAAAATGGGCTTTGCCCACGGATCGGCGGGTTTACAGTGTGGCTCTGACCAGTGAAGGCCGCAGAACATTAAAGCATGCCATCAAAATCCATAAAGGATGGGTGGATGAGTTATTGGGCACAATTGATGAAAATAAAATGGATGACCTGATTGAAATATTCAGTAAGTTTAAAGCTGATCTTGCAAAAATAGAGGCTTAATTTGCGCAGAATGCTTTACAGGCTAGTCCGTAAGGTCTTCCCATAATTCTTTAACCTTGTTAAAAAAACCAGCGGATTCAGGGCTAACGTTATCGCCGCATTCATTGGCGAAGGCCCGGAGCAGTTCTTTTTGTTTCTTGGTCATATTAACCGGTGTCTCAACAACGGTCTGGATAATCATGTCGCCAAATTGTTCAGAATGCAATATGGGCATGCCTTTGTTCTTCAGGCGGTATTGTTTTCCGGTTTGATTACCCGCATTGATTTTTACTTTGGCTTTACCGCCATTTACCGTGGGGACATCAATTTCACCGCCAAGCGCGGCCGTGGTAAGCGCGATGGGAACATTGCAGTATATCTCGGCACCGTCCCGCTGAAAAATAGGGTGATATTCCAAGGAAATAAAAATATATAAATCGCCGCTCGGGCCATTTAAAGCCCCGCTTTCGCCTTTGCCCTGAAGCCGTATTCTTGTGCCATCCTCAACGCCGGGCGGGATTTTAACGGATAGGGTATTCTTCTTTTGCAGGCTGCCCGTGCCATGACATTCCCCGCAGGGATTGGTAATGACCTTGCCTTGGCCCTGACATCTGGGGCAGGTTCGCTCAACGGTGAAAAATCCTTGTTGGGTTCTGACCTTGCCAATGCCGTTACAGCCGCCGCAGGGTTCAGGTTTTGATCCCGCCTCCGCGCCGGAACCACCACAGCCTTCGCAGGAGACTGATGTTGGAATTGTAATTTTTTCTTCTTTGCCTGTGAAGGCATCTTCAAGGGTTATGGTCAGATTATAGCGTAGGTCCGCGCCGCGGCTTGGGCCATTACTGCGGCCGCTCCGCCCGCCGCCCATGCCAAATAAATCTTCGAATATATCAGAGAAAGCCCCATCAAATCCACCGCCCATACCGCCTGGGCCGCCGCCGCCATTCTCAAAGGCGGCATGACCATATTGGTCGTAAGCCGCACGTTTTTGATCATTTTTGAGGATATCGTATGCTTGGCTTATTTCTTTGAATTTTGCCTCTGCCGCTTCGTCATTTGGGTTACGGTCCGGGTGATATTGCATGGCCATTTTACGGTATGATTTTTTCAGATCAGCCGCAGAGGCATTACGCTCGACTTCGAGTATTTCATAAAAACAGATTTTGGCCATGTTAATCCTGGTTTTCTACCCTACATGCACATGCCGTCCTGCGGTTAGGCAGGACGGCAATAAGTCATGTCGATTTTAGATGATAATATAATTTGATCGCAAATTTACTCATTGGAACAAATTATTTTTTGTCTTCGTCTACTTCTTCAAAGTCGGCATCGACCACATCATCATCTGCATTATTTGTCGCGCCTGCATCACCTTCTGGTCCTTCTGTACCAGCAGCGTCTGCCTGATCTTTATAGATTGCTTCGCCTAATTTCATAGAGGCCTGCTGCAAAGTATCTATGGCCGCTTTGATGGCGTCGACATCTTCGCTTTCTGATGCCGTTCTAACGACCTTAACAGCATCTTCGATGGCTGTTTTTTCTTCGGCGGAAATCTTGTCACCATGTTCTTTCAACTGGCTGTCTGCTGCATGAGCCGCGCCCTCAGCCTGATTGCGCATTTCGACCAGTTCGCGGCGTTTTTTATCATCTTCGGCGTTGGCTTCGGCGTCTTTGACCATTTTTTCAATGTCATCATCGCTTAAGCCACCAGAAGCCTGAATACGGATCTGCTGTTCCTTGCCGGTGCCTTTATCCTTGGCGGATACATTGACAATACCGTTGGCATCGATGTCAAAAGTCACCTCAACCTGTGGTACGCCGCGCGCGGCTGCGGGAATGCCGACCAGATCGAACTGGCCCAGCATTTTATTATCTGCGGCCATCTCGCGTTCGCCTTGAAAGACCCGAATGGTTACGGCAGATTGATTGTCTTCGGCTGTAGAGAAGGTTTGAGACTTCTTGGTCGGGATCGTTGTATTGCGATCAATAAGCCGCGTGAATACGCCGCCCAAGGTTTCGATACCAAGGGACAGAGGCGTCACATCAAGCAGAAGAACGTCTTTCACGTCCCCCTGGAGAACGCCGGCCTGAATGGCCGCGCCCATGGCAACGACTTCGTCAGGGTTAACGCCTTTATGTGGCTCGCGCCCAAAGAAATCTTTGACGACTTCGGTGATTTTTGGCATGCGGGTCATGCCGCCCACCATCACAACTTCGTCAATGTCACTTGCGGTAAGGCCGGCATCTTTCAGGGCCGCTTTGCAAGGGGCAATGGTACGCTGTACGAAATCTTTAACCAGCTCTTCGAATTTGGCGCGGGTAAGTTTCAGCGTCAAATGTTTTGGGCCGGAGGCATCCGCGGTAATGAACGGCAGATTGATCTCGGTCTGTTGTGCGCTGGAAAGTTCGATTTTGGCTTTTTCAGCGGCTTCCTTCAGCCGTTGTAAGGCCATATTGTCGCTTTTCAGGTCAATACCATTTTCTTTTTTGAATTCATCTGCAAGATATTCCACCAGGCGCATGTCGAAATCTTCACCGCCAAGGAACGTATCGCCGTTCGTGGATTTAACTTCGAATACACCATCACCAATCTCAAGGATGGAGACATCAAATGTGCCGCCGCCAAGGTCATAAACGGCGATTGTCTTGCCGTCTTCCTTGTCCATGCCGTAAGCCAGTGCCGCCGCGGTTGGCTCATTGATAATGCGCAGAACTTCGAGTCCGGCAATTTTGCCGGCATCTTTGGTGGCCTGACGCTGTGCATCATTAAAATATGCCGGAACCGTAATGACGGCCTGAGTGATCGGCTCACCAAGATATTCTTCAGCGGTTTCTTTCATTTTTTGCAAGATAAATGCCGAAATCTGGCTGGGGCTGTATTCTTCGCCCTGAGCCTCGACCCATGCATCACCATTGTCGGCTTTAATGATCTTGAAAGGCACCATTTCGATGTCTTTTTGGGTGGCTTTATCATCAAAAGTCCGGCCAATCAGTCGCTTGATGGCGAATAATGTATTTTCCGAATTTGTGACGGCCTGACGTTTGGCAGGTTGGCCTACCAGCCGTTCACCGTCTGATGTGAAAGCCACCATGGAAGGGGTTGTTCTGCCGCCTTCTGCATTTTCGATAACCTTTGGCTTCGCGCCGTCCATGATGGAGATACACGAATTCGTCGTACCTAAGTCAATTCCGATTACTTTACCCATACTATCCTCTTATCTTTCAGGGGATATATCATCAGCCGTTATGGCCTGAATCAATTATCCTAAGTTATATTTCAATGTTCATGGAGCTTATATAAGGCCATTTTTCATCACTGCAAGGGCGAAATACAAGTTTTCTTTATTTTTATCTATATATTCTGCCCCAAAAAAGTTTTACTCTGGTTATATCGCTATATTGACTAAGTAAGATGGTAAGGATATGGATAAAAATGTTAGAAAAAGCAATGAGTAAGAGAATATGGCATTTCGCTAAGGAGCCGCTGATTATTATGGGGATTTTTTTATGTGTTCACAGCTTTGCTTATGCCCAATATGAAATATGGCCATCGGAAAGTATGGTGCCCACATTGGAAGTCGGCGACCGGATTATTGTGAGCAAATATGTCTATGGTTATTCGCGTTACAGCATTCCTTTTGGCCGTAGCTTAATCTCTGCCAAGGGCCGCGTTATGGGCTCTTTGCCGCAAAGAGGTGACGTGGTGGTTTTTGCAGACCCCAAAGATCCAAGCCGTGTCATGATCAAACGAATTATTGGATTGCCCGGAGACGAAATACAGTTGGTGGCGGGCCGCCTTATTCATAATGGCCAGATTTTACCGCGTGTATTTGAAAAGAGCTATCGTTACCGGGAACCTGCGGGGAATATGGTTTCTGTCAGAGAGTTCAGCGAAGAAAACGGCCAAGGGCGCGGGTATCATATTGCAGAACGCACGGATAGGGGCCGACTTGATAATACCCGTCGTTATAAAGTGCCGACAGGACATGTTTTTGCCATGGGGGATAACAGGGATAATTCTGCGGATAGCCGGATTCTTTCCGCTATTGGCTATGTGCCCTTGGAAAATATTATTGGAAGAGCGGAAATGATTGCCATTTCACTTTATGACTGCAATGATGGCAAGGATATTAAATGCCGATTTGGGGTGCCTTTCTCCAGATTTTTTAAAAAAATTATTTAAGTGAAATAATATGACTATAATTGTGAAGTTTTTTTTGTCTGTCTTTGTCGTTCTATGTTTTAATCCATCCGCTTTTGCCGAGGGGCTTACTATTATGGATTCCTGGGCGCGTCCTGTGATCATAGAAGGCCGTCCGGGGGCGGCTTATTTTATCATCAAGAATGATACGGGGATGGATGATAAATTACTTAAAGCCACCTCGCCCTATGCGGCGCGTATCGAACTGCATGTCCATAAACATGACGGCGGTGTGATGAAAATGATGCAGGTTCCGTCTATCCCGGTTGCGGCTCATGCGATTACAAGCGTTAGCCCCGGCGGGTATCATCTGATGATGTTTGATTTAAATAAAAAATTAGCCCTCGGCGACGAACTTCCGCTCACCCTGACTTTTGAACAGGCCGGTGTGATTAATATATCCGCAAAAATTTTAAAAAAAGCCCCGTTCCAAAAATGACGTTACGGGGGATAGAAAAGATTTATGCAAAAAATAATAAGAGATCATTTCCCGGAATTGGGAAAGCTTTCACAAGAGAGTCAAGAGATCCTGGAAGAGGGGCTTCATATTGTGAAGGCACCTTCGGGTTCTGTTATGTTTGCCGAGGGCAGTGAATGCCGAGGCTATGTCATGCTGCTTGAGGGAACGGTGCGGGTTCAGAAAAGTTCTGAGGAGGGGCGGGAAATCACCTTATATCGGGTTGAAGCCGGCGAATCCTGCATCATGACCACAACCTGCCTTATTTCCGATGATCAATATGGGGCGGAGGGGATAGCCGAAACGGATGTCACCCTTGCCGTTGTCCCGCCGGCCACCTTTAACAGGCTCTTGGCTCTGTCAGAAGAATTCCGCAATTTTGTCTTTGAAGTTTACGCCAAACGCATGTCTATGCTGATGATGCTGGTGGAAGAGGTGGTGTTTAAAAAACTTGATAAACGTCTTGCGCAATTACTGCTGGATCAAAAAAATGATCAATTTGACGTTACCCATCAGGATATTGCCATGGAACTTGGTTCTGTCCGTGAGGTGGTCAGCCGACAATTAAAGGTTTTCGAACGGCAAGAACTTATCAAGCTGGGCCGGGGAAACATCCAGATTTTGGATCGCGGCGGGCTTCAGGCGGCTGTGGATTAATTTTCTGTTATGTGACATGCGTCACTTATATAAGTTTGTATCAATGGTATATCTATTGTTGTTTTTAACTTTAACAGGAGAAATATGATGACCTTGGATCGCGTAATACTTGCCTTCGCTGGTGCCATGATTATGATAAGCATAGCCTTGGGCCTTATGGTTCATGTCTATTGGTTTGGCCTGACAGCTTTTGTCGGGGCTAATATGTTTCAGGCCGCTTTTACCGGCTTTTGTCCTTTGGCAATGATATTGAAAAAACTGGGTGTGAAGCCTGGCAAAGCCTTTACTTAAGCTCATTTAAAATTAAGAACCGGAGAACGGCATGATACATATTTCGGAAACAGCAGCGCGCAAGCCCAAGGTTTTTTTCTGGATTAGCGGCCTGTTAAGTCTTTTGATGATTGGACTTGTGGCTTTGCCAAGTGTCTGGCCGTCAACTTACAGCATGTTGTCACCGCTGCAGATTGATACCGATCCGGAGAATATGTTATCTGTGGATGAGCCTGTCCGCGTTTTTCACAATAGTCAGAAAAAAGAATTTTCCCTCTATGATATGGTTGTCGTCGGGGTGGTGAATTCTTCTCATCCAGAAGGTGTGTTTAATAAAAAATCCCTTGGGGATATCCATGCCTTGACTGAATTTGCCAAAAAAATACAATGGCAGGATAAGGACGGCAAAACACAAGGCGTTATTTCGGCTGATCTTATGGCGCCCTCTACGGTCGATAATATTGAGCCGGGCGGGCCGGGCGAAGTTAAATTCGAATGGCTCATGAAAGAGGCGCCTCTGGATGATGCCGAGGCTTTGTCCATTCGCAGGAAAGCCCAAAATCTGCCCTTGCTGAATGGCACTATTGTCTCTGATGACGGTAAGGCGGTCGCGCTTTATATTCCGATCACCGCCAAAAATGTCAGCTATAATGTGGTTGAAGCGTTAAAGTCCAAGATCGCCGAATTTTCTGGTGATGATCAATATCATATTACCGGTCTGCCCGTGGCGCAGGATACATTCGGTGTTGAGATGTTCATACAGATGGCCATATCTGCCCCTATGGCTATGCTGCTGATTTTTCTGTTGATGTGGTATTTCTTCAAGAAGGCCTCTTTGGTTGTCTCTCCGATGATTGTGGCCATGGTATCGGTTATTGTCACCATGGGATTACTTGTGGTCACGGGAAATACGGTTCACATCATGAGCAGCATGATCCCCATCTTTATTATGCCCATCGCAGTGCTGGACGCCATTCATATTCTGAGCGATTTTTATGACCGTTATCCCTTATATAAGGATCGCAAGAAAACCCTTCAGCATGTGATGAAGGAATTATCCGCGCCCATGCTGTTCACGACACTCACCACGGCGGTGGGTTTTGCGTCCCTTGCCCTGACCCCGATACCGCCTGTGCAAACATTTGGTTTATTTGTGTCCATTGGCGTTATTCTGGCCTGGCTTTTTACGATTACGCTGGTGCCGGCCTATATCATGTTAATGTCAGAGGAGGCATTCGCCGATTTTGGACTTGATCATACAGACATGGATAATAATAGCCCGCTGGCCAAAGCGTTGAACGGACTGGGCCGGGTAACTTTTCGCGGCGCGAAGCTGATCATTTTGGGCGTTTTTGCACTGGCGGCCGTGGCATGGGTTGGCATAGACAGGATCGTCGTTAATGACAATCCCGTAAAATGGTTTTCGGCTGATCATGAAATCCGGGTCGCGGACAGGGCATTGAACGAACGTTTCGCGGGCACTTATATGGCCTATCTTGTTCTGAAAGGTCCGGATGCGGAAAGGGCCAATCTTCCTCTGTTTGCCCAAGGCCTTAAAGTCGGCATGCAAACACATGCTATGAAACCATTGAATGAAATGGCCTCCGAAGTGGATGGTTTACTTCTGAATGCCCGTGACCGTGACCAGCTTATCGCGCTTTTGATTGCAAAAATTGAGCAGCATATGGAAAGGGTTTCCGATGAGGATTGGACGGCCTGGGACGATGCGCTTACCTGGGTTGGTGAATATCTGTCCAAGGAAGAAATATTCAAAGACCCGCAAGTCTTGACCTATATGAGCGACTTGCAGAAATACCTGCAAACCACAGGGCTGGTCGGTAAAAGCAATAGCCTGTCCGATGTGGTGAAAACCGTGCATCGTGAGCTTTTCATGGGGGATGAAGAGGCGTACCGTATTCCGGGTAGCCGTTCCGCCGTTGCGGAAACATTGATCACATATCAAAATAGTCACCGCCCGCAAGACCTATGGCATTTTGTGACGCCGGATTATAAAAAAACCAATATGTGGCTGCAATTAAAAAGCGGCGACAACCGTGATATGAGCGCTTTGATTGACAAGGTTGATCAGTATTTTTTGGATAATCCAGCCCCAGAAGGCATTAGCCATGATTGGTTTGGGCTCACCTATATCAATGTGATCTGGCAGGATAAAATGGTAGCTGGTATGGCCGAAGCCTTCATCGGCAGCTTTATCATTGTCTTTATCATGATGGTATTTTTATTCCGGTCTTTATGGTGGGGGACGCTGGCTATGATCCCGCTGACTTTCACCATTGGGATGATCTACGGTATTATTGGCTTGATTGGCAAGGATTATGATATGCCGGTTGCGGTATTATCTTCGCTCAGCCTCGGGCTTGCGGTTGATTACGCCATACATTTTCTGGTGCGTAGCCGGGAACTCAGAAAGAATTATCCGGATTGGAAAACAACTTATGTTGCTGTTTTCGGGGAACCGGCAAGGGCGATCACCCGCAATGTGATTGTGGTTGGCATTGGCTTTATGCCGCTGCTCGCCGCCCCATTGGTGCCTTATAAAACGGTCGGCGTGTTTATTTCGGCAATATTGATTTTGGCCGGGGTGGCGACATTAACCATTCTTCCCGCATTGATCCGTATATTTGAAGGTCTGTTGTTTAAAAAGGAAAGGATATAATATGACATATCTGTTCAAGGCACTTTTGGTTTTGTCTGTTTTCTGGGCCGGCTCGGCAAGTCCGGCACTCGCTCTTGATGTTATGGAGGTGGTTAAAAAAGCCAACCATGTTTCCTATTACAAGGGCGATGATGGCCGCGCCAAGGTCAATATGCGCATCATTGATGACCAAGGGCGTGAGCGGCTACGTGAATTTGTTATCCTGCGTAAAGATAATGATCAGACAGATGGCGGGCAAAAATTTTATGTCTATTTCAATAAGCCGGCTGATGTAAAGAAAATGGTTTTTATGGTGATCAAAAATATGGATCGGGATGATGATCGCTGGTTATATTTGCCGGCACTGGATCTGGTGAAACGCATCGCGGCAAGCGATGAACGAACCAGTTTCGTTGGCTCTCATTTCTATTACGAAGATGTCTCAGGCCGGGGGATTAACGAAGATAACCACGTGCTGGTGGAAGAAAATGATAATTTTTATGTGGTGAAAAGCACGCCGAAAGATCCAAAATCTGTTGAATTTTCTTCTTATAAAAGCTGGATACATAAGGCAACATTTCTGCCTGTAAAGACTGAATATTACGATGATCAGGGGCAGAAAATTCGCAGCTATACGGCATTGAAAGTTGAGGTGGTTTCGGGTCACCCAACGGTGACTTCTGCCAGCATGGAAGATCATCGCTCAGGCGGCAAGACAGTAATGAATTATAGCGCCGTGAAATATGACGTGGGCTTGCCGGATAAAATTTTTTCAGAACGATATTTGCGCAAAGCGCCCATTAAATACCTAAGGTAATTTAGATGATATTACGGGGAATAACCGCCTTATTGTTGCTGATCTTTTCGCAGAATATTCGGGCTCAGGAAATTCTTCTGCCGGAAGGTCTGAGTGACCTTTCTACCATGTCGCAAGAGGATGACGCGGAGCAGGGATTGCCTTTTGATTTAAGCGGTTTTCTGGAAAGCCGGATTGGCACGCGTCTTCAATCTGATGCTCTGCAAAAACAAATGAGCCTTGGCGAAATGCGGCTTCAGATAGATATTGAAAAAGCGCTGGAGAAACTGACAATTAATTTTGTGTCAGATTTTCTCTATGACCCGGTTCTGAATGATCATTCTGTTGATTTGGAAAAGGGGCAGGGGTTTGTTGATATCCGCAAAGCAAATATTACTTTCAGTCCTATGGATTTCCTGGACGTTAAAATGGGCCGTCAGGTCCTGACATGGGGGACGGGTGACCTGATTTTTATTAATGATCTTTTTCCAAAGGACTGGAACAGTTTTTTCATCGGGCGGGATGATGAATATTTAAAGGCGCCATCAGACGCCATCAAAACGGCTTTTTTCTTTGGGGATTTAAACCTTGATATAATTTATATGCCAAGGTTTGATGCGGACCGTTTTATTGATGGCACGCGCATTTCCTTTTATGATCGGGGGACGGGCGGGCCAAGAGGGCGCGCAAATCCGGTGATTGATGATCGGCCGGACGGATGGTTTGAAAATGATGAACTGGCGGCACGTCTTTACCGGTCATTTGGCGCGATTGAAACGGCGGCCTATTATTACAGCGGCTACTGGAAAAGCCCGGCGGGTCAGGATATGGCAACAGGAAATGCCACCTTCCCGAAGCTTCAAACATTTGGCGTGAGCGCGCGCGGACCGATATCAAAGGGGATAGCCACCATTGAGGTTGGCTATTATAAAAGTGAGGCGGGATCAGCTTTAAATCCGCTCGTGCGTAATGACGAATTCAGATTTCTTGTGGGGTATGAGCAGGAAGTTGCCGCTGAATTAACAGGTTCGGTGCAATATTATCTTGAACGTAAATTAAGCTATGATGATTATCTTGCCTCATTGCCGGTGGGCGCCATTAAAGATCGGCAAAACAGGCATATTTTCACAATCCGCTTAACCAAATTATTGATGCAGCAAAATTTAAGGCTGGGTTTGTTCAACTTTTACTCGCCTTCTGACAAGGATGGTTATCTGCGTCTTAAAGCCAGCTATAAGATCCGCGATAACTTAAAAATCGAGGCGGGCGGGAATATTTTTTATGGTCAGGTGGATCACAGTTTTTTTGGCCAATTTAAAGATACCAGCAATATTTTTACGGCCCTGCAGTATAGTTTTTAATATGAGGCTTTTGTCGATTGTTCTGTAAGGGCAACGGCACGGAAGGCTTTGACCAGCGGAATGTCCAGTTCATCTGATAAGCTTAACATGATTTCAATGGCTCTTTCCGGTGACATGGCGGGTTTGTAAGACCGCTTGTCGATTAAGCCGGAAAATATGTCTGCTATGGCAGCCATGCGGGCTAAATCACTCACCTTTGTGCCTTTTAAACCGTGGGGATATCCTGTGCCATCGAGTTTTTCATGGTGATGGGTTGCGATATCGACCATCTCAGCGGGCCATTGATTATTTTCCAGTATATTACCACTATCCAGCGCATGCTCTTTCATGATGTCCCATTCTTTTGGTGAAAGGACGCTCGGCTTGTCTAATATTTCCACCGGTGTAATGGATTTGCCAATATCATGTAGCAAGCCACCAACAGCCAATGTCTGCAAATCCGTCTTTTGAACGCCAAGCAGCATACCAAAAGAGGTCAGATAACCACAGACCATCATACTATGGCGGTAAGTATAATTGTGATGTTGCCGGATGGCATTCATCCAGTCCGTAAGACCGTCTTTCGCCGTGGCCTCTATAATCAGGTTGCAACTATCCTTGACTTCATCCTGAGAAATTTCCAATCCTGAAGCGGCATTTGCAAAAGTTTTTTCGACGACCTTCAGGCTTACCTTTAGCGCGGATTCCTGCGTTTTGGATAGTTTTGACCATGCCTGCTCGACAACAATGCTAACCAGCCTACCCACAAGCTCAATGAAGTATTTTTCATCGCAAGGGTAGGGGACATAATCGGTTGCCCCCAGAATATTGGCTTGAACAATTTCTCTTCTGTTAAAATCGTCGAGCAAGAAAAGTACCGGAACATGATTTTCTTCGAGCATGGACATTTTATGCCTTAAGGGCCGAATGGCTTCTGGATCTGTGAGTTTAACCTGCGCAATGACAAGCAAAGAATCCTTAAAGTCCTCCATAGACAATGAATTTGCATCCACCAGTTTAATGGGATGGTCGCGTTTTACGAGATCAATGAATGACTTGTCATGTATATTGTTATCCTGAACAATAGTGACATGTTTATTCTTCAACATATCTTTTCTATTACGTTATTTTAGGGCACGATATATTTTTCGTAACTTTATATATGTTGAAAGGATAGCAATCATTGGTTGCCATATGGTTAAGGCGTTTATCGTTTGTATTGATCGATATTTATCTTGCTTGGCAAAACAACATCACGAAATGATAAAACGAGAGGGAAGTCCAGATGGTCGTCCATTTCCAGCATTCTTTCAATGGCTTTTTCCGCTGTCATTGCCGGTTTTCCAGGCTGTTTATCGGTTAGCCCGGAAAATGTATTTGCAATAGAGGCTATGCGAACAGCATCACTGATCTGCGTCCCCTTTAGCCCGTCTGGATAACCCGTACCATCCAGTTTTTCATGATGATGCGCCGCAATATCTATCATAACCTTGTCCCAGTTTTGCTTTTCCAGAATATGACGACCGTCTTCGGGGTGTTTTTTAATAACGTTGATTTCTTCCGGGGTTAATTCAGTTGGTTTATCTAATATTTTTAAAGGTGTTTTGGCTTTCCCGATATCATGGATCATGCCGCCAACCGCGAGCATCTGTAAATCTGTTTTGCTAACACCCAAGAGCATACCAAAAGACAGCAGGTAACCGCAAACCATCATGCTATGACGATATGTATAGTCATGATGCTGTCTGATGGCATTCATCCAGTCGGTTAAGCCGTCTTTCGCTGTGGCTTCGATGATAAGATTGCAACTGTCTTTGACGTCCTTTTGGGATACTTCCAAACCCAATGACGCGTTATGAAAAGTTTTTTCGACGACCTTCAGGCTGACTTTCAGGGCTTCTTCCTGAGTTTCTGATAATTGTTCCCACGCTTTTTTTTCGGGTTTATGGATCATATTGTTAATGAGCTGTAGAAAATTATTCTCTGGACAGGGGTAGGTCGTATAGTCCGTTGCCCCAAGTGTGCTGGCTTGTATTATTTCACGCCGTGAGAATTCACGCAGTAAAAAAAGGGTTGGAATATGGCTTCGCTCGGGTAAGGCCATTAAGGCTTTCAGGGGGGTTATGACATTTGGATCATTCAGGTTAATCTGGACAATCATCAGCTCGGAATCTATGAAGCTTTCTATGACTATTGCGTCAATATTAACCAATTTCACGCTATAATGCTGTTTTAGAAGATCAATATATTTTTTGTTGATTGTCTTGTTATCTTGGACAATGGTAATCGCAATTTTTCTTGACATAACGGCTCTCCAGAATGAACAAAGGCAAGGGGCCCTGACCATAGGTGAGTTATAATCCCGTTATGTTGTTCTTTCGTAAAGAAAAGACCAATTTGTATGTAATTTATCCTGAAATAAAAGAAAAATCACTCGATCAGGCGCGGCATCATCTCTGCAAAGTTGCAGGGCCGGAAACGTATATCCAATTGTTCTTTAAATATATTGTCCCAGCCATCTTTGCAGGCCCCGTTAGAGCCGGGCAAGGCAAACATGTAAGTTCCCCCCGCAACGCCGCCAGTGGCGCGGCTCTGCATAGTAGAGGTTCCGATGAGTTTATAGGTAATCAGGCGAAATATTTCGCCGAAACCTTCAATTTCTTTATCATAAAGGCTGTGGAAAACCTCTGGCGTTATATCGCGGCCCGTAAGACCCGTCCCGCCGGTGGAAATAATAACCTGAATAGCCTCATCCTTGATCCATTCTGACAGCTTGGCGGACAGGTCACTTTTTTCATCCTTGACGATGGCACGCGCGGCAAGCTTGTGGCCGGCCTTCGTCAGGCGATCGATCAATATCTGACCGGAAGTATCATTGTCCAGCGTACGCGTGTCTGAAACGGTTAATATGGCAATATTAAGAGGCAGAAATTCAATGTTATTATCGAGCGGCATGTTTTTGTCTTTTCGTAAGGTTAGTATCCTGAGATATATACATGGGCCATTTACCTATTGCAACAGTATCCAGCGTATCCATTGATTGGTTCATCTGCATGCGATAGATCCAGAAATTGCTGACAACATGTTCAATATAATTTCTGGTTTCACGGGCAGGGATAGATTCAATGAACAATAATGGATCATCCTGAAAGTTGGTTTTTCGTTCCCATTTTCTCAGGTTTCCGGGGCCGGCGTTATAGGCGACCAGGGTTTTGAAAAGATTGCCATCAGCAAAATTTTTCCCAAGCATATCATGAACATACTGCTGGCCCAGAGCCATATTATATTTGGGATCATCCAGTTTTATTCTACTGCCAAACCGTAATGACCTGTCGCGGGAAATATAGCTTGCCGTTCGGGGCATCACTTGCATGATCCCGCGAGCGCCCGCATGACTTCTGGCCCAGCTGTTAAATTCGGATTCCTGCCGGATGATGGCAAACATCAAGGCTTTGTCGAGGGTAAAGCCTCCCTCGGGCGTTGTGTCCGGAATGGGATAAAGCGTACTGTCAAGGGCCGTTCGGCGTTTTTGTTCTTCGATCTTGCCGATTTTTAACTGGGTTCCTGCAAGCCCCAATTTTGAGGCCAGCCCAAGCAAGGCTTCATGCTTGTCGCCTCTTGAGCGTTGCCAGGTATCGCTAAGCTCCATATCCGCTAACATTATTTTCCCCGTTTGGGTCAACGCAAGGGCGCGTTGCACGCTGCGAAAACCCTTGATCAGGTTAAAATGATCCCTGGTGAATTCGGGGGCAGACCAATTGATTATGGGTAATTGTCCGAGTTGTCGTGCGGCGATTAATCCATAAAAAGTCCGGTGATAATTGGCGGCTTTTTTGAGCAATTCCGCCACCCTGTCAGGTTGACGGCAAACAAGATACGCCCGGGCCGCCCAGAAAGCGCCCGCAGAAGACGCCCAGTCTCCGGCCACTTGGGAATTGGCGACTTTCTCGAAATGTTGCGCGGAGGTCCCGCAGTCGCCCAGCCGCCATGCGGCAAGTCCGGCAATCCAGTCGGGCTGTGATGCCGTGTCATGAGAATATTCTGAGGCAATGCTGCCCAGAGCAAGTGCCTTGGCATCTTGATTTTTGAAAAAATACCCGCCGGCAATGTCACCCAGGATTTTAGTGATTTCCGTCGGTGATAAAAGATTGCGGCGCTCAAAGGCCCATAATCTTTTTTCGGCCCGTTCCGGGTTGCCGCGCCGCAGGTATCTTTTGATTCTGGTTTTCAGGTTATAAATATCAACGCGGTCAGATTTTATATGTTTCGGCCTTATCTGAACGGCAATAGGGTCAATTGTTTCAGGACTTGCAGACGTTATATCTTCAATGGCGGGCGGCATGGTTTTTGCGCGGATCGGTTTGTCTGCCGGAAAATTTAAGGCCAGCGCCGGAATAGGTTTATGAAGTTTTCGGCCTTTGCCGCCATTTTTCTTTTTTGCGAGGTTATATATTCTTTTGGCACCCGGATGATCAGGATATTTCAGCATCCATTTGGCCAATTCGCGATAACGTGAGCTATATTCTGTAGGATGCATATATCTTTGATATAAAATATGACCCAGTAGTAATTTATCGTCCAGCTGCTTAATCAGCTTATCCGCCTTCTTCCATTTTCCGCCTTCTTGCAGGCGAAAAATTTTCTTGTATAATTTCACGTCAGCCGGGCTTAACAGGTTAAAGTCTGCTTCGTGCAATATGTCTTGCTCTTCTGCGTTTTTTAATGTGATCTCGGGAATGGCGTATGGATTCTGCGTAAGTATTTCAGCATGCAGGGCCGCGGGCCAAAAAAGAAATAGAAAAAGCACCATGTGATTTTTATAATGAGAAAATAAAATCATTCTGTTTTCTTGCCAGATTTCTTGCCAGATTTCTTGTTAGTCTCTTCCCCAATTTTCGCTTTGATTTCCAGCAGGTCTTTCCATGTATCCGCTTTTGCTTTGGGTTGTTTCAATAAATAGGCGGGATGAAACAGGGGGCGAACCGGGATAGTCTTGCCGCAAAGGTCATATTCCAGCCATTTACCGCGAAGGCGGGTAATGCCAAGATCGGAATTTATAAGGCTATTGGCTGATATGCCGCCCAACAAAATGAGCGTTTTCGGGTTAAAAAGTTCAATATGCCGCCTGATAAAAGGCAGGCAAATGGTGATTTCTTCGGCTAAAGCTTTTCGATTTCCCGGCGGGCGCCACGGCAATATATTGGTTAGATAGAAATCATTCTCGCGGGATAGTCCGATGGCTTTGAACATGCGATCCAGCATCTGGCCATTCTTGCCTATGATAGCTTTGCCGTACCGGTCTTCATCAACGCCCGGGGCCTCGCCAATCACCATAATATCGCTGTCCGGATTACCATCAGAAAAGACAGTATTCGTCGCGATGTTTTTTAAACTGCAGCCATTAAAGCTTTTAATAACGTCATTAAGCTCGCTCAGGCTGTTGCAGGAAGCCGCTAAGCGGGCGGCGTCTTGCACGATATGCTCTATAGAAACCATTTTAGAAGCCAGTGGGGCTATTTTTTTGGGTATTATGCCAGATTGGCCTGTCGGTGAGGGCGATTTCGGGGTTGTTTTTTGGGTGAGCGATCGGGATAGTTCAAACCAATCTTGCGGCAGGTCATCAATGGTTTCATCTACGCCTGAATCCATATACCATTGCAGCAGAGACAAGATGTCTCCTTCTTCTATATGATTAGGCATATCATTAAGCCGATTCTCTGTAGAAATATCCATCCCAGCCATATTAAGCGAAACTCATTATTTTTTTCTTACCAAATGTTTTTTTGCCGATTACTAATGTGATTATATTATAGGCATTTCAGCCACAAGTATGCAATCGAGAACATGATAATCTATAATCTGGGCAAAATTATATCATTACAGATATTTACTTTTGACCTAAAACAATGTAGCGCAGCTGCTATTAAAGATATGAATTACAAACATGATATATTCGACTATAAATTGGAAAAATGAATATTTTGTTGCCGAGTTTATTAGGGCAAGTATATTCAATGTTTTTATGAAAGTGACATGATGCTGAAGGAAATGAAAGTCAAAGCGGAAGATTTTCCCTTAAAGGAAGCCCGTGCCTTGGTGAAAGACCTGATGAAGGCCAACCCGGCCATCTATTGGGTTGATTTTTTATTCTCCCTTACGCTCGGGGCCACGGCTTTTGTCTTAACGGTGATCTCTGACAGTTTCTCCCTGATTGGTATAATATCTTATATTGTTGCCGTTTTTGCCCTGTACCGCGCGGTTATTTTCATTCATGAAATAGTCCATTTTAAAAAGGGAACGATGACGGCTTTTAAAATTGTATGGAATGTGGCCTGTGGTTTTTTGGTTATGGTGCCTATGTTTATGTATCAGGGCGTGCATAACGATCATCATAAACGGGATGTTTATGGCACCAGGCTTGATGGGGAATATCTTCCTTTTGGGGCGCAAAACCCCTGGAAGAACGTTTGGTATGTGATTTCTTCTATTTTTCTGCCGGCGCTTATTGTTCTGCGTTACCTTATTCTTACGCCCCTTGGCTGGATTTTTCCGCCGCTTGGCCGATTGCTCTGGCAACGAGGTTCGTCGCTTACCATTGATCTGGATTATCGCCGCCCGCCCCATACGGAACGTGACGGGAAATATTGGCGGCTGCAGGAATTTTTTGCCTTTTTCTATGGCTGGGCAGCGATAGGGCTATGGTATCAGGGTATTTTGCCGGCCAAGTTTTTTGTCGTTTGGTATGCGGTGGTTTTTCTTGTCTTATTTATGAATAGCATCCGGACTTTAGGCGCACATGCTTACCGTAATCCCGGGGATTATAAAATGACGGTTGCAGAACAATTCCTTGATTCTGTTGATGTGCCGGGGGGTTTTTTGTCGGCATTATGGGCACCTGTTGGGTTGCGTTTTCATGCCACACACCATTTATTTCCCAATATGCCCTATCATTCTCTGGGAAGGGCTTATAAAAGGCTTAAGGAAAATTTGCCCGATAATCAGTTATATCTTGAGGCTTCTCGGCCAACCTTATTTCATGCGATGAAATCCCTCTGGCGGGATGCCTCGAAAAGCCAGAATAAATCAGACTAAATAACTGGCTATTCAAATTTCCGCCACAGCTTATGATAATCGTCAGGCCCAAAAATTAATTTTCCGCGTTAATTTATTTTGTAATTCAGACTGGATAGCCAATTTCTCCACGACAGTTTACGATAAATTCTAAACTTCAAACCAGCAAAAACAAACGTATGTTTGAAATAACGTATAATTTATACTATAATTATGCAGACGGGGTGCGGTGGCTCATATAAAAATTGGCTACGGCGGCAATATGACATAGTTATATTGACCCGCCGGTAACCTTTAGAGTAACTTCGGAACAGATAATCTAAGCAGATTTGTGCCCATATAGTTAAAGTCTGGGTTAGAATCGGGCCAAAATTAGAAAAGAGGATATTATGGAACGCGAATTTATGGAATATGATGTGGTCATTGTCGGGGCAGGGCCAGCAGGGCTCAGTGCCGCAATCCGCTTGAAACAACTGGCCGATGACGGCGGTAAAGATCTTTCGGTTTGCATTCTGGAAAAAGGATCAGAAGTTGGCGGACATATTCTATCAGGCGCGGTGATTGACCCCATTGCCTTGGATGAACTGCTGCCCAACTGGAAAGAATTGGGGGCGCCGCTGTTAACGCCAGTGACGGACAATGAACATTGGATAATGAAGGAAAAGGGTAAAATAGGCATGCCTCATTTCATGCTGCCGCCCTTGATGAGTAATGCCGGAAATTATATCATCAGTCTTGGTAATCTATGCCGCTGGCTGGCGGAGCAGGCCGAAAATATGGGCGTTGAAATTTTTCCGGGATTTGCTGGTGCCGACATTATTTACCATGAAGATGGTTCCGTGAAAGGCGTCTTGACAGGTGATATGGGCGTTGCCGCTGATGGGAGCAAAAAAGACACCTACATGCCGGGCATGGAGCTGCATGGTAAATATACCTTCATTGCCGAAGGCGTCAGAGGGTCGATTGCGAAAGTCCTGATCGAAAAATTTAATTTGCGGGAGGGCAAGGAACCACAGACTTATGGTATTGGCATCAAGGAATTATGGGAAGTCAAACCAGAGAATCACAAGCAGGGTACCGTAATCCATACGCAGGGCTGGCCCCTGGATAAGGCAACAGTTGGCGGCGGGTTCATTTATCACCTTGAGGATAATCAGGTGGCCATTGGTTTTGTCGTCGGTCTGGATTATTCAAACCCTTATTTGTCGCCTTTCGATGAGATGCAAAGATTTAAGAACCATCCGTCTATCCGACCGACATTAGAAGGGGGGCGGCGCATATCTTATGGGGCGCGGGCCATTAACGAAGGGGGATTTCAGTCTATCCCGAAACTCACCTTTCCGGGCGGTGCGCTCATCGGATGTAGTGCGGGTTTTGTCAATGTGCCGCGCATAAAAGGGTCACATAATGCCATGAAAACAGGCATGATGGCGGCTGAGGCGGCCTTTAAGGAGATCGTGGCAGAAGAGGGGAAAGGCAAGGATGAATTAACGGCATATCCGGCACTTTTTGAAGCAAGCTGGGTTTATAAGGACCTTTACAGGGTGCGCAACGCAAAGCCGTCCATTCATAAATTCGGGGCCTTTTTGGGTACATTATATGCGGGTTTTGATATGTGGGTCAATAATCTGGGCCTTGGGTTTCTGTTGCCTTGGACATTCAGTCATGAAGAAGACCATAAATGCCTGAAGCTGGCGCGGGATAGTGCGCCCATTGATTATCCCAAACCTGACGGCGTTATTACGTTTGATAAATTATCATCCGTTTTTCTGTCCAATACCAATCATGAGGAAGACCAGCCGTGTCATTTGACCTTAAAAGATGATACGGTGCCTGTTAAAGTGAACTATATGCTCTATGCCGGGCCAGAAGTACGCTTTTGCCCGGCGGGCGTGTATGAATTTATTGTGGATGAAAAGGGAGAAAATCCTGCTTTACAGATAAATGCGCAAAATTGCGTTCATTGTAAAACTTGTGATATTAAGGATCCAACGCAGAATATTAACTGGACAGTGCCGGAAGGCGGCGGCGGCCCTAATTATCCAAATATGTAGAATTTTTGATGAGAATTGGTGACGGGAATTGGAACAAGAATTGAAAAACCAACGGCAAGATTTGGCGGGCATTTTAAGTGGTGCGGTCTCTATTTTATGGGTCAGCATGGCGTGTTTTATCATCTCTTTTGGCACGGCCAATGCCAGCAATGGCACAGGTGATATCAAACAGAGTCCAGATCAGCCTTATGGTGAATATCTGGCAGGCTTGCATGCGGCAATTCATAATGATTTACGTGCGGCGGCCGATTTTCATGAAAAGGCTCTTGTGCTGGATCCTGACAATCAGATGATATTGCGGAAATCCTTTACGATTTTTATTGCGGATGGCCGGTATGATGCCGCTTTAAAAGTGGCTTATAAACTTACCGAATTTGATATTTCGAACAGTATGGTTCAAATGTTCCTGTTTCTGGAGCAATTTGACGCCGGCAATCATGAGGCGGCTCTTTTAAATCTGGAAAATATGGGGGATGCGGGTGTTTATGGTTTGTTTAAGCCGTTATTTCAAAGTTGGGTTTTGCTGTCACAAGGCAAGAGTGAAGATGCAGAGGAAACAGTAAAGATATTGCTGGAACGAAAAGGCTTCAATGATTTTAAAAAATTCCATGCCGGGTTGCTTTATGACTTCATTGGGAAAACACAGTTGGCGGAAAAAATGTATTCGGAATCATTGGTCGTTCCGGGTGCCTTGTCGCTGCGTACAGTAGAATCCTATGGTATTTTACTTCGTCGGTTAGGGCGAGATCAGGATGCCCGCCAATTATATGAAAATTATGTAGAAAAGGCGCCAGATAATGTTCGGCTTGGGCGGGCCTTATCTGATTTGGAGAATGATATAGAGGCAAGATCATTCATTACATCTGAAAAAGATGCGGTCGCCGAAATCTTCTATACGGCGGCAAATTTTTTAATGCAGGATGATATCCGCGTGCCAGCCATTACTTATTTGCGGTTTGCCGGTTTTTTGAAAGATGACTTTTATATTGCCGATTATTTGTTGGGGCAGATATTTGAGGCAGATAAATTTTATGATGGGGCCATGGCAAGCTATGGCAAGATTCCCTTTGAGCATGCCTTATATTTCAGGGCCAAATTACAAATGGCATGGGTTCTTGAAAAAATGGATCGCCTGGATGAGGCCATAGAGGCCATGAGCAATCTTTCGCGGCAATTCCCCAAGGAAAGAGAAATCCTCGGTTCTCTTGGGGATATTAATCGTATGAACAGCCGGTTTGATGCGGCTGAAAAGGCCTATTCACGTTATATAGAGGGTATTTCGGTGATCCAGGAGCGTCATTGGAGCATTTTTTATACAAGAGGTATTGTCCGCGAACAGGTTAAAAAATGGGATTTGGCAGAAGCCGATTTTCTTAAGGCGCTTGAACTGCGGCCGGATCAGCCACAGGTTTTGAATTATCTGGCGTATAGTTGGGTTGATATGGGCATAAATATCAATAAAGCCACGGCAATGCTTGAACGTGCTGTAGAGCTGCGCCCCTATGATGGATATATTGTTGATAGTCTGGGCTGGGCCATGTACCGTTTGGGAGATATGCCAAAGGCCGTTGAATATTTGGAAAAGGCCGTATTACTTCAAACAGATGACTGGGCCATAAATGATCATTTAGGGGATGCCTATTGGGCCATTGGCCGTAAAAATGAGGCAAGATTTCAATGGCGTCACGCGCTGTCTTTGAAGCCGGATGAAGATCTTATTGCCAAAATTAAAATAAAAATCAGGGATGGTAAAAAATAAAATCTCCCGTTTGGCGCGGGCAAAAATTAATCTTGATCTATTGATTACCGGACGGCGAGAGGATGGCTATCACCTTTTAGACAGTCTGGTTGTATTCGCGGAATATGGCGATGAAATATCCGTGCTTGCTTCTGATGAAATATCTCTTGGCATTATCGGCCCCTTTGCAACAGAATTGATCGGCTTAAAGGACAATATTATCCTTAAAGCTGCGCGCGCGCTGCAAAAGAAATTTAATATTACGAAGGGGGCGGAAATTACCCTTGTAAAAAATTTGCCTGTTTCATCTGGTATTGGCGGTGGTTCGGCCGATGCGGCGGCAGCGATCCATGCTTTGATAGAATTATGGCAAATATCAGTGACAGCAACAGATTTGGACGAAATATTATTATCGTTAGGGGCAGATTTGCCCGTATGCATGGCAAGTCAAACAATGCATATGACTGGCATGGGTGAAAAACTTACGCCCATCACGATAAATTTCCCTGTTTTTCTTTGTTTGGTAAATCCTGGTGTGGCTGTTTCTACATCTGATATATTCAAGGGGCGCACAAAGAGAATCTTCTCAAACCCGAGAAAACTTCCGCTGACCATTGAAGATCAATCGCAATTGCAAGAAATCCTGAATGCTGCGGGAAATGATCTGGAAGGTGAGGCCGGCGCAATTAATCCGGTGATAGATAAAGTTATCGCGCAGATTAAAACAAGTGATGATTGCCTTTTTGCGGGGATGTCCGGAAGCGGCGCAACATGCTTTGGAATATTTTCGAGCGAAGAGGCCGCCCGCAGGGTTGCGGGCAATATAAATAGCGCTTCTCCAAATTGGTGGGTCAAGCCAGTTCGTCTGCGGTAAATTCTTCACCAATCGCTTGCGCATATTATCATATATGTTACATTCTCAGAAAAATATTTTACGTAATAAACATAGAAAATAGATTGAGGAATAAGAAGAAAATGACAAGGAAGTATTACTTCTTAAAGAGGGTTGTCTTTATTCTAATTACTGGAATAGCGTTTTTACATCAATCTCTTTTTGCTCAGTCGCTTGACCCTGCAATGCTCGAGGCTCTGAAAAATCAGTCAGAATCAAGGGGTGGGGGGAGTACTACGGTTATTTCGCCATTGGATCAGGCGCGTCAAAAATCTTTTAATGAACGTCAAGCTCTGCGTCTTGAGCAGCGCAAGGCAGAAAATGCCAAGATTTCACGGCTTGAAGCGGATTTTCATCAGAGGTTAAATTCTAAAATTTCACAATATGGTTATTTAATCTTTGAAAATATTCCATCATATGACAATGTCTTAACGGGCAGTATCTCTAATACGTATAAATTGGGTGTTGGCGATGAGCTTATCGTAACCCTTCAGGGGTCAAAATCTCAAAGTTATACGGTTAAAGTTGACCTTGAGGGCCGTGTGATCATTCCTGACCTTAGGCCAATCTCTGTTACAGGGATTAGTTTGGGTGAATTTAAATCAATTTTAACAAACCAGGTTCAAGAAAGCATCATTGGTACAGAAGTTTATGTCTCGCTTGCGTCGGTCAGGAGCATTTCTGTTCTGGTGGTGGGTGAAGTTGGTATGCCCGGCCTGATTCGCACGTCCAGTCTGGCATCACCGCTGGAAATTCTGATCAGTGCGGGGGGTGTGAAAAAGACAGGGTCTTTAAGAAATATTACGATTGTTCGGGATGGTAAAAATACTGTTTTTGATATTTATCAGCTGCTGAACGGAGTAGGGGCCGGTTTTGAAACCCTGAATGACGGTGACAGGATCATTGTGCCGACTATTGGCGCAACCATTGCCCTTGATGGGGAAATGGTCAGGCCCGGAATTTATGAATTGCCCAGCGGGGCGAATGATATCTCAATCAAGCAGGCAATGTCATTGGCGGGCGGAACCTTACGGCCTTCCGGATATGAAATTTCTCAGGTTTTTCTTGATGATACCGGAAAACAACATTTCAGCACTTTAAAAGATGATAAACGTATTCGCGGCGGTGAGGTGCTTATTGCCAGTTTAATTGAAAATTCTCAATCCGGAAAAGTGGAACTTGCCGGTCATGTAAAAACGCCTGGCTATAGATCGTTAGCCGGGGCGAGGTCAGTGAATAGTTTGATCGGGGATGTCAATAATTTTAAAGATGACCCCTATTTGTTATTTGGATTGATTGAGCGGGTTGAGGAAAAAACCCAAACCAGATATTTAGAGGCTTTTAGTCCAGAAAAAACCTTGAATGATGGCACGGAAATCCTGCTAAAAGACAGAGATAAAGTTATTTTTCTTGGCCGGCCTGATATCGCCTTCCTTATCTCCGAATTTGTCCGGGATGCTATTGTAACTGGAGAATATTCTATTTCACCAATGCTGCCAGATGGTAAAGATAATCCAAAATTTTGCCTGCCTCTGAAAAATTTGGCAAGGATTATTAATGATACGCAGTCAAATCGATTTGCCACGGCGACCCGAGCCGTTTTTGTCAGAAAAGAGGTTGAAGAGGCCATTGCCTCGAAGGGGGAAGATTTTGGATCATCGACCCCTTTGGACAGGCCGCTGGATCAGCAGATTCTTTTGAAACAAATGGCAGAGGAAAAAGAAAAGGACACGGGTAACAAAGTTTCACCCAATTGTCCGGAAATATATAAAGAAGTGAATAATCTATTGCCGTTCATTCTTGAATATATTGTGTCTGTTGATGGGGCAATTCGTCTTCCCGGCGTTTATCCTGTGACCCAGAACACACCCATATCATCACTCATCGCGGTCAGCGGCGGGACATCAAATGATGCCAATATGACGAATATTGAAGTGACCAGCCTTGATCCGGCCTCTGGGGTCGGCGGCCTTGAAATGAAGTGGACTTATATTGATGCGCGTCAGACGGACCTTAAAGAGGTGAATATTAATCCGGGTGGCGGCATACGCGTCGGCTCGAAATATTCTAATTTTGAGGCGGGTGCCGTATTGTTATCCGGGGAATTTATACAGCCGGGTGTTTATACGATTAGAAAGGGGGAAAAACTTTCCGACCTAATATCGCGTGCGGGCGGCGTTACCGACCAAGCCTATACTTACGGTGCGATTTTTACGCGAAACAGGGTGAAAGAAATCCAGCGCGCGGAACTTGAAAAAACCGCAAGGCATTTACAATCCGCGATGATATCCGCTTCGGTAAAGAAGAATATTGAAGCAGAGTCTTTGATGGCGGCACAGCAATTGACAAATCAGCTGGCCAATGCAGAACTTATCGGGCGTGTGGTGATAGAGGCTGATCCCCTGAAATTGAGTCTCAGTCCGGCATTGGATACGGTGTTGGAGGCAGGGGATTCACTCTATATGCCGAAGAGGCCGAACTTTATCATTGCCATGGGGGATGTGTTAAACCCCGGCGCTTTACAATTTATTCCGGGAAAAGGAATATCCGAATATATTGATGAAGTGGGCAGCTATACCGGTTCGGCGGATGAGGGACGTATTTATATTGTCTATCCAAATGGCGTGGCAAAGCCGATCAACCTGTCATCATGGGGCGGGGATCGGGATATCAGTATTCCGCCCGGAACTGCCATCGTGGTCCCAACAGATCTCAGCCCATATGATACATTATCATTGGTGAGGGAAATTGGCGGTATTTTCCAAAATCTTGCGGTTTCCGCCGCGTCCATTGCCGTTCTTATTCGAAATTAACGGTTTGAGGGGTGGAAAAAAAAGAAAAATTTGGACGTAGAAGCCTCGCCATTCCCTTTGTATTTGGGCTTGGGTTTTTATCCTGTTTTCCCTCGGCATCATTGGCCAATAGCGCGTATAGTTATAACAGTTTTGGCGGCATTGGTCTCTTGGACATGCGAACAGCACGCTTTGCCCCGGATGGAACGCTTGCAGTTGGCGTTGATTATCAAAATCAAACAACACGATATTTTGCAACATGGCAGGCGACTCCTTGGCTGGAAACGACCTTAAGTTATGCCGACGAGAATATAGGCCGATTGGGGGTTGATCGATCCTTTGATGTGAAGGTCAGGCTTCTGACAGAAGGTAACTATAGGCCGCAGTTAGCCATAGGCCTTCAGGATGCGCTGGGTTCTGGCAGTTATGCGGCTGAATATATCGTTGCCAGCAAGCGTTATTATGACTTTGATTTTACAATGGGTTTCGCCTGGGGTTATCTTGGTTCGCGGGGCGGAATGAATAATATGTTCAAGCTGTTTGGGGATAATTTTGATGAAAGATCAGAAACAACCTCTGGCGGCGGCATTAGAACTGGGAGTTTCTTTTCTGGCAAGGAAATGGCTTTTTTTACTGGCGTGGAATATTTTCCTCCGATTAAAGGGTTAAGCGTAAAAATTGAGTATAGCGGGGTTGACACAAGGAAGATTGACTATCTTTCACATCTGCAACGAAAAACGGCTTTTAATATTGGCATAAATTATAAACCTGCGCCCTGGGCGGATATTACGGTTGGTTTAGATCACGGTGATCAATTTGGAATTCGGTTTACATTCAAGAAAAATTTGCGTCGTTTGAAACTTAAGGGCCTGTTTAGGGGGGCTGCGCCAGCGCCAATCATTGAACGCCGAAAACCTGATAATTCACAAGAAATATATCCGGAAATATCCATCTCGAATGAGGGCAGTGACCTTATGTTTGATCGTTTGAGGCGTTTGGGGGGCAGGGTCACAGAGATTGAGCAAGGGCCGGACAGAATAATTTTAAAGATTGTCATAAAAGAAGATATGGATATTGGCCGTTTAACGCTTTTAGGGGCTGTTTTGGAATCTTATGAAGATGTGATCATTCATATGAGCCACAAAGGGGAAGAGATAGGAAAATATCAAGCCTCTCGCGCCGATACGATTGGTCAAATGGCCATAGAGAATTTCCGTAAATCTGCAGTATATCATAGAGATCAGGCGGCCGGCACCATGGAAGCTGCCTCACGTCAAAAAAGTAACAACGCTATATCCCAGGCGGTATTTAATGATATGGAAAAGGCGGATTTGACGCTCAGGTCAATAAAAATTGCAAGACAGGAAGTGGTTGTCAAAAAAGAAACGGGGCCAGATTTTACGGAAATAAAAAATATTGGTCGTACCGCACGTATACTGACGCGTAATATGCCCGATAATATTGAAAAATTTACCGTTATATCGGAAGAGGATGGCATAGAAATATCTCAAGTCTCTATCCTTCGACAAGATTTGGAAAAAGCCAACCGATATCAAGGCAGTCCGGAAGAAATCTGGGCGAACAGCGAAATCACCGCGCCGGGCAGTGTGGCTTCCTCTGAAATTGCCATGAATGAGTATTTCCCAGAAAAAAATGTTAGGTTTAATTGGGGGGTTAGGCCAGAGGCTGTTACCCATTTCGGCGGAAATAATGACGGCAGATTCAGGGGAGATATCTATGCAAAATTATTTGCCTCCGTACAGGTGGCGAAAAAGTTAAAGCTATCTGCGGAATTAAAACAATTTATTGTGGGTGATATTGATAGAATACCGGGGGATGAAAATCCGGATATCCCAAATGTCAGAAGTGACATCGCCCGTTATGCCGGGGAAGGCAGGACAGCTTTAGGGCGTATGACGCTTGATTATAACGCTCAAATTGGTCAAAATTTATATGCGCGGATCACTGGGGGATTATTAGAGAGTATGTACGGCGGGATTGGCGCAGAATTTATCTATCGCCCTTATCAGCAGAATTTTGCTTTTGGCGTTGATATAAACTGGGTCAAACAAAGAGATTTCAATCAATTATTTTCTTTTCGGGACTATGAGACATTGACGGGGCATGTGACCTATTATCACGAAAATACGACGTATAATATTACAAGCAAAATAAGCGCGGGACGATATTTGGCCGGTGACTATGGGGCTACTTTTGATATTTCCCGCCGTTTCTCTAACGGCATACGCATTGGGGTATGGGCAACGGTTACGGATATGTCATCCAACGATTTTGGCGATGGCAGTTTTGATAAAGGCATTTATATGACCCTGCCGTTGGAAATATTCTGGTATCAGCCGACCCGAGAACGGATGCGCCTTAATTTTAGAAGTTTAGGGAAAAATGGCGGGCAAATGTTAGATAATGGCGGTAGTCTTTATGATATGTTATCTTCAGGAAAGCCTTCGAGACTGGCGCATGATTGGCGCGAAATTCTGGATTAACTCAGAGTGTTTATTTAAATCCTTTTGCAGAAAGTAGTATTTCTTTAATGATCTTATTATACCACAAGGTCTGGGTTGCAAGAATAAAATTAACCTTATATGAAGAATAATAGAATTAATCATAAAAAGCAGGAAAAAAATGACTGATATTGCCTTTACACCTGATAGTCGAGTTGTTGTTGTGGGATTGGGGTATGTGGGGCTGCCACTTGCCGTTGCTATGGCCAAGAAATTTGATGTGATCGGTTTTGACATAAGCGAAGAACGCATTAAAGAATTAAACAGTGGCTTTGACAGAACGGAAGAGATAGATCGCGCGCGGTTGGAAGCCAGCTCTATTACGCTGACCACTAATCCTGACGTGATAAAAGACGCGAGCGTTTATATTGTCACCGTGCCGACCCCTGTTAATGACGATAACAGCCCGGATCTTGGTCCTGTTGAATCCTCCTGCGAACTGCTTGGGCCGTTACTGACAAAAGGGTCTATCGTTGTTTTTGAAAGTACGGTTTATCCGGGCGTGACAGAAGAACTTTGCGGGCCAATTCTGGAAGAAAAATCAAGCCTTGTTTGCGGCAAGGATTTTTTCCTCGGATATTCACCGGAAAGAATTAATCCCGGAGATAAAGAACATACTGTTGATAAAATTATCAAGGTCATTGCCGGACAAAATGATGAGGTGACCGATGTATTGGCCGCATTATATGGCGCCGTTACCACAGGGGGCACTTTTGCCGCCGCAAGTATCCGCGCAGCAGAAGCGGCAAAGGTTATTGAAAATGCCCAGAGGGATATAAATATCGCCTTTATCAATGAAATTACCATGATTTTTCAAAAACTGGGCATATCTGTTTATGATGTGCTTGAGGCTGCGGGAACCAAATGGAATTTCCTGAATTTCACGCCGGGCCTTGTGGGCGGCCATTGCATTGGTGTTGATCCGTTTTATCTGGCAGAACGGGCGCGTCAAATTAATCATGATCCCCGGATTATTCTGGCGGGCCGCGCCATAAATGACAGTATGGCGGACTTTATTGCAGAGCGGGTTTGCGCGCAATTATCCGGGCAGGGAAAGATTCTGGTCCTTGGCTTGACCTTTAAAGAAAACTGTCCTGATCTGCGCAATACCAAGGTGACTGACCTTATTCAGGGGCTGCGCCGCAGAGGGTTTACGGTTGATGTACATGATGCCGCAGCAGACCCCGTAGAAGCCAAGAAATTTTATAATATTGATTTGGTCTCCTCATTGGATGACCTTGAAGATCATTCTTACGCTGCGGTAATGGGCGTGGTGGCCCATGATGCCTATAAGTCACTTACCGGCGCAGATATGGAACGCTTGCTCGAGGTTGGCGGTCTGATTGCCGATGTCAAGGCGATGTGGCGTGGTCAGGATAAACCAGAGCATTTGCGTAAGTGGCAGCTGTAAGCAGATATAGTTTTACAGCCGGGAAATTTTCGGATATTCGCGGGCAAGGGTGATGGCCCTTGCCGCCATGAATATGCTATAGCTCAGCCATAACCCGTGATTTTGCCATATGGGCAAGAATATTATCAATGAAGCAATATAAATAACGGTGGAGATCACCATGCTGTTTCGCATGTATTTTGCGGCTGTGGCGCCGATGAATATGCCGTCGAAATGAAAACACCAGATCGAGATGACCGGCAGAATGATAACCCATATTAAATATTCTGCTGCGGTATTTCTGATGTCTTGAATGTTGGTCAGTATATTGATGAATATGTCACCAAAAAGCAGATAGATTAAGCTGAAGAATACGGATGTTGCCAAGGCCCATTTTCCTGACGTCATGACGGCCTTGTGCAGGCCCTTGCGAGATTTACGGCCGACTTCCTTGCCAACGAGAACTTCTGCGGCCTGTGCAAAGCCGTCCAGCCCAAATGATGTGACCATTTGCAAATTCATGAGAATGGCATTGGCCGCCAGTATCTTGGTGCCCATACCCGCGCCAAGGATGGTGAAGGCGGACAGGCTAACGGTCAGGCAGACTGTCCTGATGAAGATATCACGGTTCAGGATAAATAATTTAACGAAGGCTTGCCGGTTAAACAGCCCGCGCCGCGCCTCTGCCCCCCAGACGTTATAGCCAAAAAGTTTTTTGTTATGTTTGGCGACAAGCCAGAATGCCAACAACCCCGCCATGACTTCTGACAGGACAGTGCCTAGTGCCACACCATCAATATCCATGCCAAGGCCATAGACAAAAAAGATATTCAGCAGAATATTACTGACATTCATGAATAATTGAATCCAGAGCGCCAGCTTGGCTTTATGAAGGCCCAGCAACCAGCCCACGGCCACAAAATTCATGAGGGCGAATGGGGCCCCCCAAATCCGGATCAGAAAATATTCCCGGGCGAGGGCCTCAACAGCGGGTTCTGCGCCGGTTAAAGAAAAAATCATTTGAGCAACGGGTATTTGCATGGTGATGAAGCCAAGGCCAATCAGTACGGCGATCAGGCTGGCCCGCAAATATATTCTGGGAATTAAGGTTACTTCATTGGCGCCGCTTGCTTGCGCCGTAAGGCCGATCGTGGCCATGCGCAGAAAATTAACGCTGTGATATAGAATGCTGATGATCATTGCCCCAAGTGCAATGGCACCAAGATACATAGGGTCTGGCATATGGCCCATCATAAAACTATCTACCAGACCCAGCAAAGGTATGGAGATATTTGTAATAATGGCCGGTAGGGCTATTTGCCACATCCGTCTGGAATATGTTTCCTGTGTCATGGCGTTCACTTGTAACGGGACATAATTCAAAAAAGATAAAAAACTTAAAATGCTTGTGACAAAGAAATAACTTTGTTTCACTGATAAGGCTATTGGTTTTTCATAAAGATGAATATATTATCTTGCAATACAGGATAAAAAAACATAATGATAACCTTAGTATTCGGCCTATAATACATTATTTAAATGTATAAATGAAATTAAAACACTAAAAATCGTGTAATTGGAAGTCCCTGGTATAATATGGGTGTGGTTTATATTTCGATTATATGAATAGTTAGGAAATAGAATGAGTGTGCAATCAACTCAGCATGTGAATGATGACGTTACAAAACTTGAATCGGTTGTAATCCGCTTCGCAGGCGATTCTGGTGATGGAATGCAATTAACAGGGTCGCAATTTTCCGTCGCAACGGCATTAGAGGGCAGTGATCTGTCAACCTTTCCAGACTTTCCCGCAGAAATAAGAGCGCCTGTTGGGACAACATTTGGCGTATCTGCCTTTCAGATTAACTTTGGTTCCGTAGAAGTGTCAACGGCCGGGGATGAGCCGGATGTTTTGATTGTTATGAATCCTGCGGCGCTGAAAGTGAATTTGAATAACCTTAGAAAAGGCGGGATGATTATTCTGGATGAGGGGGCCTTTAACGCGAAGAATCTGAAAAAAGCCGGATATGAGGTCAGCCCGCTGGAGGATGAAAGTCTTGCGCAGTATAATCTGATACGCATTGATATCACGAGAATGACCGTTGAAACCGTCAAGAAATTTGGCCTTGGTAATAAAGATTCGCTGCGCTGTAAAAATATGTGGACGCTTGGCCTTGTGTTATGGATGTTCGGGCGTAAGCGCCAGCCGATCATTGATTCCCTGGCACAGAAATTTGCCAAGAAACCTGACGTGGCGAATGCGAATATAGCGGCCCTTAATGCGGGCCATGCCTTTGGTGAAACGGCTGAAATGTCAAGCAACCTGCACCGGTATCAAATTAATAAATATGAGGAAGAAGCCGGTATATACCGCACAGTGAACGGTAATCAATCTTTATGCTGGGGTATACTCGCCGGTTCGCAGTTGGCCGATCTTGAGATTTTATTGGGCTCGTACCCCATAACGCCCGCATCACCTTTGTTGCATATGCTCTCTGATATGAAAGAATTTGGGGTGATTACCTTTCAGGCGGAAGATGAAATTGCGGCTATTTGTTCGGCCATTGGGGCCTCGTTTGCCGGCAAGCTGGGCATGACGACAAGCTCTGGCCCCGGTATAGCCCTTAAGACCGAGGCGATCGGCCTTGCGATCAGTACGGAACTGCCGTTGATCATTGTTGATATTCAACGGGCGGGGCCTTCTACTGGGCTGCCCACAAAGACAGAACAATCGGATTTATATCAGGCCGTATGGGGCCGAAATGGTGACGCGCCAATTGTCGTGATTTCTGTTTCCACCTCTACGGATGGTTTTGAGGTTGGTATCGAAGCCGTAAGGCTTGCGACAAAATATATGACGCCGGTTATGATCCTGTCCGATGGTTATATCGCCAATGCCTCAGAGCCATGGAAAATACCTGATATCAATGATTATGACGCTTTTCCTGTGAAATTTCATCAGGATCCAGAAGGCTTTCATCCCTCAAAACGCGATCCTGAGACTTTGGCGCGGGTGTGGGCCAAGCCTGGAACCCCTGAATTGATGCACCGTATCGGCGGTATTGAAAAAGATTACGATAGCGGCCATATTTCCTATGATGCCGATAATCATCAGAAAATGACTGACGTTCGCAGAGCCAAAATTGATAATATAGCGCAGGATATACCGCTTCAGGAAGTTTCCCAAGGCACAGAGGGCGGCAAGTTGGCCATTGTGGGCTGGGGGTCAACATATGGCTCCATACATCAGGCGGTTAAAAAAGCGCGCAAAGACGGTCTGGATGTGTCCCATATTCATATACGGCATATTTGGCCGCTGCCGCGAAATTTAGAAGCTTTGCTGAATTCTTATGACAGGGTGATCGTGGCGGAAATGAATGTGGGTCAGTTGAATACGCTGCTGCGCAGTCAATATTTGCTAGATTCTGTTCTCTTGTCGAAAGTATCCGGCCAACCGTTTAAAATCGCGGAAATTCATGAGGCTATCGTGGAAAATACAGGAGACCTTAAATGAACAAGCAGGTTGATATAAAAAAACTGTCCCCCAAAGATTTTGAAACCGATCAGGAAGTAAGATGGTGCCCCGGCTGCGGCGATTATGCCATACTTAAAGGCGTGCAGATGACATTGGCCAATACGGGGGCATCGCCGGAAAATACGGTTTTTGTTTCTGGTATCGGCTGCTCTTCGCGTTTTCCATATTATATATCGACTTATGGATTTCACACTATTCATGGGCGCGCGCCGGGTTTTGCTACAGGCATAAAGCTTGCGAATCCAGATCTGGACGTGTGGCTTGTAACGGGGGACGGCGATGGTTTGAGCATTGGCGGCAATCATATGCTGCATGTTTTGCGGCGCAATGTCGACATACAGATTATGTTGTTTAATAATGAGATATATGGCCTTACCAAGGGGCAATATTCCCCGACATCCCAGCCAGGACTGATTACGCCGTCAACGCCCATGGGGTCGGTTGATGCGCCGTTGTCGCCTTGTGTTTTTGCCCTTGGGGCAGGCGCGCGGTTCGTGGCGCGCGGTATTGATACCTCACTGAAAGAGCTTCCGGTGACGCTCGCGCGGGCCAAGGATCATAAGGGCGCGTCCTTCGTCGAGATTTTTCAAAATTGCATAGTTTATAATGACGATGTTTTTGGTGAATTCACGCAGAAGAAGACCGCAAAAGATACGCAAATCCATGTTAAGCATGGCGAAAAGATGATTTTTGGCAAGGATGTCATCAAGGGGCTTTGGTTTAATGCGGAGAAATTTGGCCTTGAGGTTGTTGTCATCGGTGAAAATGGGATTACAGAGGATGATATTCTTGTTCATGATGAAACCAACAGGCATATAGCCTTTATGTTATGCGAACTTGAAGCTCCGGATTATCCGGTTGTCTGCGGCGTTATTTATTGTAATCCGGCAGAAAGCTATGACAAGGCTGTGCAGGATCAGGTCGCGCAGGCCAAGCGTGACAAGAAGGCTGACTTTAATGCCTTGCTGCGGCGCGGGCGAACCTGGACAGTGGAATAATCCTAAACCGCATTATAGTATTTTATTATATTTTAATGATTAGGCAGCTTTATTATTTTATAATAGGAAAATAGTAATATTGGGCTTTGACGCAAAGACATAGGGAATTTGATGATTTCTGCTGTATCATCCATTGTTGCACAATCTTTTCAATCCGCCGCGAGCAGGTCGGCGGGGCCGTTATCTGATGCGCCAGAAGAAAAAAAACCGGCTGCGCCAGAGTCCAGTTCTTTAAATGAAGAAGAAAAAAAACAGGTTGCGCAATTAAAAAAAATTGACCGGGAAGTTCGCGCCCACGAACAGGCCCATAAAAATGCTGGCGGCCAATATGCCGGATCGGCATCCTTTGGTTATCAAGTAGGCCCAGACGGAAAAAGATATGCCGTAAGCGGGGAGGTTCCCATTGATATTGCGCCCATAGAGGGTGATCCTGCGGCAACGGTTGCTAAAATGACGGCTATAGCGGCGGCGGCCTTGGCGCCCGCAAAGCCTTCTGGTCAGGATCGGCGTGTTGCGGCGCAGGCCATTTCGCTTCGTGGGGAGGCCCAATCAGAATTAACTCAAGAATCCCGCAAGACATTATCTGCCATTGACAGCGGGGGTGAGGAGCCGGCGCAGGCCATTTCCATTAATGCATCATCTATAGCGGCCTATGGAACAGGGGCGGTTAATAATGATGAAAAACCAACGGGAAATATTCTTGATTTCCTTAGTTAGAGCATAGATATTTTCAATTCCCGCGCCATTCTTTCAGCCTGTTAATATTTCATTATTAGTTTTCCTATATTTTTTATCTATAAAACCTCTCTAAATAGCAGGAGAGACTAATAAATTGAAAATATACATAATTTTTTGTGCCGTAATTCTGTTTGTATTCACAAAAAAATAACGACATCGCAGGTGGGGCTTCCTAAGAAGTGGTGAGTTGGCAGTATGGGGTAGTTAAATTTTTTCTCTATTTGAGATATAGGGCACCAGCTACTAGTTAGAAAAGATGATCGAAAATATATTTAAAAAAAATCTATACAGGTTTTTATATAACATAAAGCTCAAGACCGCATTATACAGCATGATGTTGCTTATGGGTATTATTTTTCTTGGGGTTCAGCTCTATACAATCTCCAATTATTCCGCTTTTATGAATGATAGCAATTCGAATTTGAAGACCAGTGTTATCAAGGCTTTGGTTAGGGAACGGCTCCTTTTCCATCATTATGTTGACAGCCGCTCCGTGGTGGAGAAAATCGCTCAAGACTCTTTATTCCGGAATTCCTTTGTGACGGAGGACCACTCGGATATCCAAAACCAGTTAAAGCTAGCCTCTCTTAAAGCTCAGAGCATGATGCCTGATTTAAATATTCTGGAACTTCATGCTATAGGCACAGATTTTCATTTGCTGGGAAGTTGGCTATCAGATGCACAGGGGGCGAATTCTTTGCCCGAGGTATATAAACAGCGCGAAAAAATGTTGAATATAGACCGTTTGAGTGCCCATAGTCACTTCTATCATTCCGCGGATGGCAATCCATTGCATATGTTAATTTTTCCTATTGGTGGCGTAGAGAAATATGGCTATTTAGTATTTATCACTTCTCCTCTGGCTAGTTTAGTCGGTATAGGGGATGTCATTAATGCGAAAATTGAAGTTAACAACATAATCGGCAAGAAGATTTTGGAAAATGATTATGAATTGACGGCAGACCAATCTAACATTACACAGAAAATAATCCCCATATCCATTAATGATGGAAAAACTTATTTAAATATTGTTGCCCGTTACGATAATTTGGCCGCAGTAGATCAAATGAGCAAGCTCAACGCCTTTAGCATTCTATCTTCCATTATAGGTCTTCTGATTTCTTTGTATATTGCATCTACGGTATTAAATATCAGTATGTTTAACCGGATAAGAGAGATTTCTGTCACAATGACTAAAATTGTGAAGGGTAAAACCAATGTCATAATACCAAAGGCGCGAAATGATGAATTGTCTGTTATAAGAGAACAGCTTGAAAAAATTGTGGCCTATGAAAAGGACAGAAACCAGCTCAATAATGAACTGATCGTCGCCCGTAAAGAGGCGGAAGTCTCCAATATGGCGAAATCAGAATTTTTGACGAATATGAGCCACGAATTGAGAACGCCGCTGAATGCCATTATTGGTTTCTCAGAATTTATGACATGCGATTTTCTGGCAAAAAACCTTGATGATAAATACAGGGAATATGCCCATGATATTCGTAATAGTGGGGTTCATCTTTTAAACATCATTAATGATATTCTGGACCTGTCCAAAATCGAAGCCGGAAATATGATATTATCCCCAAATAAGGTGGCCGTTCTGGATCTGGTTGAGACATCCATAAAGCTTATTGAAGTTGCCGCGCATGAAAAATCGATATCTGTTGATAATGTTATTTCTGAAGAATTGCCGGATTTATACGTGGATGAAAGAATGGTGCGTCAGATTTTGATAAATGTCTTGTCAAATGCGGTTAAATTTACGCCGGAAGGGGGAAATATTGTTATTAATGCCGGCGTTGAGCAAGACGGTAATTTTTGCATAGCGGTCTCTGATAACGGCATAGGTATCGAAGAAGATCAGATTGAAAAGGTTATATCCCCGTTCAGCCAAGTGGATGACAGTTTTACCCGGGAACAAGAAGGAACCGGCCTTGGCCTTGCGCTTGTGAGGTCTTTCATAGAACTGCATGGGGGAACGCTGTCATTGCAGAGCGCCTGGGGGATCGGGACAACAGTATATCTTCAATTCCCCGAATCCTGTCAGTTAGGTAAAGCGGCCCCATCTGAAGACAATATAGCGCCGGATTTGATAAAAATGCACCAAATAAACTGATCTAGGCTGCCTAATTCAGTTTTTTCTGTAATGTATTATTTATAACGATTCTGAGGCTTGCGGGCATGATTGGCTTATGCAAGAGTATATGGTCACTTTCCCGGGCCTGTAACATGCGATCTTTCGCAGTGTCGCCAGTAATGATTATGGCAGGAATGGATTTTTTATAGTGATTATTTATGGCCTCAATAGCCTGCGCACCGGTTCTCATCTCCCGCAAACGAAAATCCGTAATGATGATGTCCGGCGTGAATTCATTCTCATTCAAAAACTTAAGGACGTCTCGTTCAGATTCAAACGGCAATACGGTGTGGCCCCATTTACCGATCAGATGTGACATGGCATCCAATGTGTCCGTTTCATCATCAATGAGTATGATATTGCCTGTTTTGGCATCCAGATCAAACTGGTGATCCTGTTTTTCTGACAATAGGGGAAATCTATTGGAGAGGGGCAGGGTTATTTGAAAGCATGTTCCTTTTCCGACGATAGATGTCACATTTATTTTATGATGCAGGAGGTCACACATGCCCTTAACGATGGAAAGTCCAAGTCCAAGCCCCTTATTCTGGTTCCGCTCTGGGTTGTTAATCTGGTAATATTCCGTGAAGATTTTATCCATCAAATGATTTGGAATACCGATTCCATTGTCATGAATTTCTATTTTGAGCGCCCCGTTTTTCTTGCGGCAACCAAGGAGAATTTTCCCCCCATTATCTGTATAGCGTATTGCGTTGCTGATAAGGTTGTTAAGAATTCGGTCAATCATATGAGGGTCGCTTTCAATAATCCAGGAAACCGACAATATGTTGATCGTGATGTTTTTCTCTTGGGCTAATGGGGTGAATTCGTTTTTCAGCTTATTAAATATTTCTCCCAAGGCAAGGGGGGAGACAAAAGGTGTAATGATCCCAGCATCAATTTTTGATATATCAAGAAGGGCATTCAGCTGTCCTCTTAAATTATCAGACGTTCGTTCAATTTTGTGAAGCAAATGAACTTGTTTTTCATTGGTTTGGTTTCTTTTCAATGCTTCAATGAAAAAACCCATGGCATGTAAAGGCTGCCTTAAATCATGGCTGGCGGCGGCCAGAAATGTGGATTTGGCATGGCTGGCCGATATGGCCTTGTCTTTTTCAAGTCTTAAGTTTTTTACGAGATCCGAATTTTCAAATCGAAGCCTTATGGACAAGAGCAGGGATTTCTGAATGACGATGCTAAAGGCCAAATTGATAAACAGGAAAATGATGCAGAATACGCCTGCCGATATATTCATTTCATCGTTAACGTTAAAATATCTGAAGGCCAGTCCCGACATAACAGGTATGGCAAAAGCAAAATAGCAGGGAACGAATGACGAAAGCCCCGGCACAGACCCCGATGTCACGCCAAATAAGACCACAGTGATGAAGAGTAATGTTGTGGCGTCGCCATACATGGGAAAGAAAAAACCAACGGCCCCCCATACGGTTCCGGAAAAGGCCGCAAGAAAAATATTTATTATGCTGAGTAACGTAAGGTCAATATTATGTTTTCGCTGGACATAAAAAAGCGCAAGTCTCAGCACAGATGGAAAGTTGACCAAGGCAAGCCAGGTCAAAAGAATTTTATGGGGGACAATGGACCAAAGCGTAAAGGTCGTAAGGCTGGAAATAACAAGAACAATGACCAGAATAGACTTGATCTGTTGAGAAATCAGATTCAATTGTTCTGACAGGATTCTATCAGATAATGATATAATACCCTTGCCGCTTGTTGCCATTCTGGTTATGTCCATTTTGCAGCCCCCAATATAACATTTTTAGAGGAAGAGGATAATGGAATTCCAATCAGGAAGATATAGTATAAAACTGCTAGTTTAACATGTAAAATATTACAGAGAAAGGCGGCCCGGTTCATGGGACCGCCTTTTCAGTTTTATAAGGTGTAATATATTGTGTCCTTAGAGCGCCTTGATAATATTATCGACCATTTTCTTCGCATCGGAAAACAGCATCATGGTATTGTCACGGAAAAATAATTCATTCTGCACACCGGCATAACCGGCTGCCATGCCGCGCTTGACGAAAAGAACGGTTTTCGCATTTTCAACATCCAATATGGGCATGCCATAGATGGGGCTTGTCTTGTCGGTTTTCGCCGATGGGTTGGTTACGTCATTGGCACCAATGACAAAGGCGACATCAGCCTGAGAAAACTCGTTATTGATATCCTCAAGTTCGAACACCTCATCATAAGGCACATTGGCTTCGGCCAGCAGCACATTCATATGCCCCGGCATGCGCCCGGCCACAGGATGAATGGCATAAGAAACCTTGACGCCTTCCGCTTTCAGGATATCGACCATTTCGCGCAGGGCATGCTGTGCTTGTGCCACAGCCATACCATATCCCGGCACTATGATAACCGAGCCGGCATTTTTCATGATGAAGGCCGCATCATCGGCTGAGCCTTGTTTGACAGGCCGGGTTTCAATCTCGCCGCTGCCCGCTGCGGCATCTTCGCCGCCAAAACCGCCCAGAATTACGCTGATAAACGAGCGGTTCATGGCTTTGCACATGATATAGCTCAGGATAGCGCCAGATGACCCCACGAGCGCCCCTGTGACAATCAGCGCGTTATTCTGCAAGGTGAACCCAATGCCGGCTGCTGCCCAGCCGGAATAGCTGTTGAGCATGCTGACCACAACCGGCATATCCGCGCCGCCAATGGGAATGATGATCAGAAAGCCAATCAGGAAACTCAACCCGATGATCCACCACATAACATTATAGCCGCCCAGATCCGTCATTATGCCAAGGGATAAAGTGATAATCATGCCAATGATCGCTATTGCCAGTGCCGCATTAATAATATGACGGCCCGGTAGCATGATCGGTGCGCCGGACATTGTGCCGTTTAATTTGGCAAAGGCAATGACAGAACCTGAGAATGTGATGGCCCCAATGGCCGCGCCCAAGCTCATTTCAACCAGACTCGCGGCATATATTTTCCCCAAGCTGTCGGTAATGCCGTATCCCGCAGGCTCAAGAAAGGCTGCGGCGGCTACTAAAACGGCGGCAAGTCCCACCAGCGAGTGGAAGGCCGCAACCAATTGCGGCATAGCTGTCATCTGAATCCGCAGGGCAATCATGATCCCGATGCCCCCGCCAATAGCCATGGCAATGGCAATCCATTCATAGGAGACAACGGCAGGATTAAGCAAGGTCGTCACAACCGCAATAACCATACCGGTCATGCCATATTTATTGCCTTTAAGGGAGCTTTCCGGTGACGATAAACCCCGAAGAGCCATGATGAACAAGACGCCAGAGACCAGATATGCAAGAGCCGTCAAATCATTTATATTTTGGATAGACATTCATACCCTCCCTATTTCTTTTTCTTATACATGGCAAGCATGCGCTGGGTAACGGCAAAGCCGCCAAAGATATTTACCGCCGCAAGGCCAATGGCAATGATGCCAAGGATTTTGGCGATGCTCATATCCATAGGCCCCGCCGCGATCAAGGCGCCAACGATAATCACCGATGAAATGGCGTTGGTGACCGCCATAAGCGGGGTATGAAGGGCAGGGGTCACGCTCCACACCACGTAATATCCGACAAAAATTGCCAAGACGAATAAAGAGAGTTGGGATAGGAACGGGCTGACGGTTGCCGCATGTGTTGCGGCGTCAGCGACTTGTTGGGTTAAGTCCATCTTATTTTCCTCCTGTTAGGCGTTTATTGACGATGGCACCATCTATGGTGAGCAAAGTGCCAACAATAATTTCATCTTCCCAATCAATATTGAGCGTTTTATTATCACTGTCCATAAGCGGCGTGATAAAATTCAGCAGGTTCTTGGCATAGAGCGCACTGGCATCTGTGGCGACGCGGCTTGGCACATTATGATGACCGATGATTTTAACGCCGCTCTCAAGCACAATTTTCCCGACTTGTGACAATTCACAATTTCCGCCGCTTTCCACGGCAAGGTCAATGATGACAGACCCCGGTTTCATGCTTTGAACCATCTCTTTTGTAATCAGAGTTGGGGCCGGACGCCCCGGGATAAGGGCTGTCGTGATGGCGATATCCTGTTTGGCGAGGGTGGCCGCAATTAACGCCGCTTGCTTGGCCTTATAGTCATCACTCATTTCCTTGGCATAGCCGCCTTCGGTTTCGCCGGTTTCTGTGCTTTCCACCATAACGAACTTACCACCCAGGCTTTCCACCTGTTCTTTGGCTGCCGCGCGTACGTCTGTGGCGGAGACCACGGCCCCCATACGTTTGGCCGTCGCAATGGCCTGAAGTCCGGCAACACCGCAGCCCATGACCAGTATCTTGGCCGGCGCAACGGTGCCGGCGGCGGTCATCATCATGGGATAGGCGCGGGAAAATTCATAAGCCGCATCAATAACCGCTCTGTAACCGGCCAGATTTGACTGGGATGACAGAACATCCATACTTTGCGCGCGCGTGATGCGCGGCATGAATTCCATGGCAAATGAGGTGATATTCCCCTTGGCATAGGCATCAACCATCGCCCCGTCTGAAAGCGGTGATAAGGTTGCAATCAATATGGCTCCCGGCTTAATCAGGGCCATTTCATCAATATCACCTTCTGCAGTATGAAGCGGGCGTTGAACCTTGAAAATTATATCTGCGCCGTCATAAACCTTTGCAGCATCCGCCGCTATTTTGGCACCGGCAGAGGCATATTCACTGTCAGGAATACTGCTCATGAGGCCCGCATCCTTTTCGACAATAACATCAAACCCAAGTGAAATAAGCTTCTTGACGGTGTCAGGCGTGGCCGCAACGCGCCTTTCATGGGGACGACGTTCTTTCGGTATGGCAAGCTTCATATCGTTTCCTCTCTTTATTATCATGCGAAATTATTATGCGTTTTTCAAACATACTCAGAAATTATATTGCGCCGCAACATAATTCTTTATAATCTTTCTATTTCCTCAATTAAATTACTTATCATCGTCAGGCCCGTTTCCCAGAAATCCGGATCACTGGCATCAAGGCCAAAGGGTCGCAACAGGTCTTTATGACGCAGGCTTCCGCCCGCCCGCAGCATGTGGATATATTTTTCCTGAAAGCCATCCGGGTTGTTTTGATAATTTGCATAAAGCGAATTGACCAGACAATCGCCAAAGGCATAGGCATATACGTAAAAGGGTGAATGGATGAAATGGGGAATATAACACCAGAAATTACGGTAATTATCATCAAATTTTATGGCATCTCCCAGACTTTCTTTTTGAACAGCCATCCATATGTCCCCAATATCGTCTGCGGAAAGTTCGCCATTCTTTCGGGCCGCATGAACCTGTGTCTCGAAATCGTAAAAGGCCACCTGACGCACGACTGTATTGAGCATATCTTCTACTTTGGCTGCCATTATGACTTTCCGGCGCGTATTATCCTGTTCTTTCGACAGCAGCGATTGAAATGTCAGCATTTCACCAAAAACACTGGCGGTTTCGGCCAAGGTTAGCGGCGTATCGGCAAGAAGCGCGCCTTGGGGCCCTGCCAGAACCTGATGGATGCCGTGGCCAAGCTCATGGGCCAGTGTCATCACATCGCGGGTTTTGCCCAGATAATTCAGCAAGAGGTAAGGATGAACGCCTGGTACCGTGGGATGGGCAAAGGCCCCGGGTGACTTGCCGTCTCGGACAGGGGCATCGATCCAGTCATTTTCAAAGAATTTAGCTCCTATTGTCGCCATTTCAGGAGAAAATTGATCCAGGGAATCCAACACTGTTTTTTGGGCGTCCGGCCATTGATGGACTTTGTGATCACCATCAGGCAAGGGGGCATTGCGGTCCCACCAATCGAGTTTTTCTGCGCCAAGCCATTTTGCCTTCATCTGGTAATAGCGATGTGACAAGCGCGGATATGATTTTTTAACCGCCGCAACCAAAGCATCAACCACTTCTTTTTCAAGCTGGTTTGATAAGTGACGTGATGAACTGGGGCCCTCAAAATGCCGCCAGCGGTCTTCAATTTCTTTATCCTTGGCAAGGGTATTGGTGATATGGGTGAAAAGGCGGATATTATTTTTAAAGGTGGTCGAAAGGCAATCGGCGGCGGATTTTCTAATGTTTTCCTGGGTGTCGGTTAATAAATCCAGGGCCTCTTCTGTGCCAATGGATTTCTTTTCGTTATTATTGGGATCGATATAGTCAAATTTTAAATTTGCCATCGTCTCATCGAATAGCCGAACCCACGCGGCCCGGCCCGCAACGGACTTATCAAGCAATATTTCTTCCAGCTTGTCCTCTAATTGATGGGGCCGATATTGACGAATGGTTTCGAACCACGGGCGGTAGCGGGCCAATTCTTGCGAATCCTTCAGCCATTGATCAATTTTTTCCTGATCTACACGGTTTAATTCAAGCGTGAAGAACAAGATCTTTGTCGTGATTTGCGTTATTTTTTCGTGACATGATTGATAGAATTTGGTGACATCTGTATCAATGATATCCCTTGCTTTAAGCAACCCGGCATAGCTCATGATCCGGCCGGTGATTTCTTCCATGACTTCATATTGTTTGACGGCGCCGAGTATTTCTTTAGCGCTGAGTTCGGGTAGTTTGCCTTTGTAACGCTTCAGAAAGTCATCGGAAATCTCTGTCAATTTAGAAAAATCCTGCAGAAGTTCCGGACTGTCCATGGCCGGATAAAGGTCCGTAAGGTCCCAAAGGGGCAGGCGTGATGTGTCAAGAGGAAGCGTCATAGTTGCCTTTTTTGGTTTTGTGTCAAAATGATACAGAATTAGTAATTTTTTTATCTTTTGGGGGCATGATAGCAACAGGGGTAGAAGAATATGACCCAAAAAACGAATGCGCATACGAAAATATTTTTTGTAGGCGATTTTAAGTATTATAAAAAAAATGACGATGCGCAATGACAAAATTGATCTTAATAGTAGAAGACGAGCCAAATCAAAGGAAGATGCTGAAACTCACCCTGAATAAAGCCGGGTTCGATGTGCAGCAAGCGGCAACGGGCCATGAGGCGATTGATATTTTGTCCGGTGATATGGCGATTAACTTTGATCTTATATTGCTGGATATGGTTCTTGGGGAAATTAGCGGGAAAGATGTCTTAAATCATATTAAGAAAACCTTGCCTAATCTGCCGGTTATTGTCCTTACCGGCCATAGCAGTATTGATAATGCGGTGGAGGCTATGCTGGCCGGGGCTATTGACTTTATTTCAAAACCCGTGGAAGTGGGTCGTCTGAAGGTTTCCATAGATAATGCCTTGCGCATGAACAGGCTATCCGGCGAGGCCTCTCGATTAAGCCAAAAATGGGCTGGTCAATTGGATTTTTCAGATTTGGTAGGGACAAGCGAGGCCATGAACAAGGCCGTGGATTTGGCCAAAAAAGGCGCAGCCGCACATATTCCGATCCTGCTGGAGGGAGAGAGCGGCGTTGGCAAGGAAGTTTTTGCCAGAGCCATACAGGGCGAAAGCGATAGAAGCGGCAAGGCTTTTGTGGTGGTCAATTGCGGCGCTATTCCGGGTAATCTTGTCGAATCCATTCTTTTTGGTCATGAAAAAGGCTCTTTCACCGGGGCCATGGAAAAACATGTGGGCAAATTTGTTGAGGCGGATGGCGGGACGCTTTTCCTTGATGAAATTGGGGAGCTGCCCTTGGCGTTACAGGTTAAGCTGTTGCGCGTTCTTCAGGAAGGTCAAGTGGATCCCGTGGGCAGTAGTGAGCCAATAAATGTTGATGTGCGTTTGATCTCGGCCACTAATCGCAAACTGAAAGACATGGTGAAACTGGGAGAGTTTCGAGAAGATCTTTTTTATCGGCTTAATATTTTTCCCATTCAATTACCGCCCCTTCGTGATAGAAAAGGTGATATTGAACGTTTAATCCCCCATTTTATTGAGAATATATGTATATCTGAAGGGTGCCCAAGTAAGACGATTACAGCAGATGCCATGGCTCTGCTGACGTCATATAAATGGCCGGGGAATATCCGGCAGTTGAAAAATGCCTTATTCCGAGCTGTCATTCTCTCAGAGGGAAATATGATCAGGCGCGTGGATTTTCCGCAAATACATTTAAACAGTAATCACCCAAAAACCAATCAGGCCATTTCACATCCGCAAAATGCCGCGAAGGGACAAATGATCGGGGACGGGATTAATGTTCGGAATGATATTTTCAAACATCAAGAGATTCTATCTGCGCTGGATGAGGTCGGAGACATCAGGGCCATACAGGATGTGGAAAAGGATATGATCAGCTTTTCTATGAAAAAATATGACGGACGCATGTCTGAAGTCGCGCGCCGCTTAGGCGTTGGACGCTCTACCCTTTACCGCAAAGTTGCTGAATTCGGGTTGGATGATGACATAAGTTAGATAAATTTTTCTCCTTCCTTTAGAAAATAAGAAGAATGATCAGATAATATGAGATCTGAAAGGGTGACGCTATGTTATTATATTTGCTTGGTGCGCTAATACCGCCGCTTGGTATTTTATTATATGGCAGGATAATGCAAGCGGCATTTAATGCTTTGTTATGGACTTATGCCATTATGACGCCGGGTGTCTGGGGCTTAATATTGTGGCTGGGGGCTGTTATGCATGCCACATATGTCATTCATGGTGCCCGAACGCGCCCGTTAAGAAATAATGATTTTTCACTTTAATGATAAAAACCCTTTAAATTCAGCACTGGATTTGCAAGACTGTCTCCTGATGATAAAATTGGAGATATCACAAAATGATTTATATACTTGCCGTCATAATCCCCCCCTTGGCGTTATTAATGCAAGGCAAAATTTTTCAAGCCATTATTAATGCCGTCTTCTGGATATTAGGGTTGATTTTTTTACTTATTGGCGGGTTTATTCTTTGGGGCATTACAGTGCTGCATGCCATTATTGTCATAAATGGCGCAAGATCCGATGCGAATACGCAAAAAATTGTTGATGCGATAAATGCGGGCAAAAAAGATTAGATAAAGTAAAAAAAGACGCTGTTAAAGCGCCTTGTTTATTTTGGTTAATGTAATCAGTTAACCGCGCAGCATGCCGAGCGCGTGAGCATAGAGGTCAATAAGGGCTTCATGCTCTTGTCTTTCGTGATCTTCCATTTTACGCATTCTGACGATCTGCCGCATGATTTTCACGTCAAAGCCAGAGGATTTAGCCTCTGAATAAACGTCCTTGATGTCATCCGCCAGATTCTTCTTTTCTTCTTCCAGTCTCTCTATGCGTTCGACGAAAGAGCGCAATACATCTTGCGCGATACCGTTAACATCGGTCATAAATATTCCTCTTGAGTTAAATTTGGCTGCACAATATCGGCCAGGGGAAACTTTCGCAACCTGAAAAATAATAATTACATTTCCTTATTTTTTTTCAGGCTTTCTTCCATCAATTGCATCTGTTCAGGGGTTGCGTCACTTTGATGATTTTTAACCCAATCCGCATAGGGCATGCCATAAATTATTTCACGGGCTTGCGTTTTATCAAGGGTGATCCCTTTTTCTTCTGCGGCATCCTGATACCAGTTGGCGAGGCAATTCCGGCAGAAGCCCGATAGTCCCATGAGGTCGATATTCTGAGCATCTGTTCTCTTGGCAAGATGAGACAAAAGCCTTCTGAAGGCGGCGGCTTCAATTTCGATACGGCTTTGATGGTCCATTGATGGTCTCCTTAGGGTTAATATTTTTTGAGGGTTCTTAATTGGGTGTCCTGCGCGATCTTTGTCAGGTCATCGGCCAAAATACCGGCCCATAGATCAACGCCTTCGGGACTGTCCACCTCATTTTGGCGGATTTCTATGGTAACATGCGGGGTTCCGTGGTCATGACCATGGCGGTTCATGGTAAAAAACAGGTCGCGGCCAGAGTAAGGCTGATTGTCGCCAACATTATATCCCCTGGCCGTAAGATGGTTAATCAAAGCCATGGCAAGGCGTGGGTCCTTATTCCATAGCATACCGGCCTGCCATGGTCGATGTTGCCCCTTCATGTGCGGGGTAAAGCTGTGCATGCCGCAAATGAGCGGCACTTGGCCCGATTGTATTTTACCCTTAACCAATATTTCTGTCCGGTCATGGAAGGCATGATAAAAACGATTCTTGCGACTTTCGATTTCTTCATGGGACAGTGTTTGATTTTCTGGAATTATAATGCCGTCGCTGACTGTGGGAATGAGGGTTTTATGATCTTCTTCGCGGTTGGGGTCAATGAGCAATCGTGAAAATCTGGCCATTATCGCCGGGGCATTCAGGCGCGCGGATAATTGCCGGGTCAATTGTTCCATGCCAATGTCCCAGGCGATATGTTTGTCCAGGAAACCCTTGCCTAGTCCCAGATTATTATAGTCAGGCGGGATATAATTGCTGGCATGTTCGCATATGAAGATGATATCTGCAGTCCCCGCAGGATTGAGAATTTCATAGGCATGATTGGGGTCATAATCTATTGGGGTATGGGGGTTTTTAAACACAGATATCTGCCTTGCCTAAGAATGTGGTCCATAATGCTCATTATATTTAAGAGCTTAAAGATAAAAAACAATATTTATCGGAAAATTTCATAAGAATTAAACCAGAATAATGTAAATTTTGAAACACTGATATAATATGTTCACGGGGTCATGTTATTATGTTAGAAAATGATCTTAAATATTTGCCATGATAACTCATAATATGGGAAGATAGAATATGCATCGTCAACGCTGCACCAGAATAATTGCCACTTTAGGGCCGTCCAGTTCGAAGGTTGAAACCATTAAAAAATTATCAGACGCGGGCGCCGATGTTTTTCGGCTTAATATGAGTCATGGCAACCACAGCGATATCAGCGAAATGCATTCGGCAATTCGTGAAGTCGAGAATATAACGGGACGCGCCATAGGCATTATGGCCGACCTGCAAGGGCCAAAATTGCGCGTTGGTGTATTTGACGGCGATAAAGTTGAATTGGTCAAAGGCAAAGAATTTATTCTTGATATGGATGATACGCCGGGAACAAAACACCGGGTTTGTCTGCCGCATCCGGAAATTTACCAGGTCGTGGAAAAAGGAACGGATCTGTTGCTTGATGATGGCAAGATCAGATTAAAAATCAACAAGGTAGAAGATGGAAAAATTACAACGCAGGTCACCGTAGGCGGCGTTATTTCCAATCGTAAAGGGGTCAATGTACCCAGTGCTATTCTGCCCTTATCCGCCTTAACCAAAAAAGATAAAAAGGATCTGGATTTTGTATTGAGCCTCGGTGTTGACTGGGTTGCGCTGTCTTTTGTTCAAAGGCCGGAGGATGTGGACGAAGCCAGAAAAATCATTGGCGACAATGCCTCTATTATGGCAAAATTAGAGAAGCCGGCAGCCTTATATGCCCTTGACGAGATCATCGCGCTCGCGGATGCGGTGATGGTTGCGCGCGGGGATATGGGGGTTGAAATGCCCATGGAAGAAGTGCCGGCAAAGCAGAAAAAAATCATCCGCCACGCGCGCAGGGCCGGAAAACCGGTCGTGGTGGCGACGCAAATGCTGGAAAGTATGATTACCAGCCCAGTTCCTACCCGCGCCGAGGTTTCCGATGTCGCCAATGCGGTATTTGATGGTACAGATGCCATTATGCTATCCGCTGAATCAGCCGCCGGCGACTATCCGGTTGAGGCCGTAAGCTATATGGACCGGATTGCCAGAAAAGTAGAGCAGGAGCCAAGTTATAGAAGAGCGCAGGGGAAAGAGGAAGTCAGGCTTGAGCCTACTTCTGCCGATGCCTTGAGTTCTGCGGCAAAACAAGTCGCCACTACTTTGGAGGCGGCGGCAATTGTCACCTATACCACATCCGGCTCAACGGCGATCAGGGCGGCAAGAGAGCGGCCTAAAACGCCTCTGTTGGTGTTGACCCCCAACCAAATGACGGCGCGCCGATTGACCATGGTCTGGGGATTGAACTGCGTTCATACAAAAGATGCCGTGAATTTTCAGGATATGATTGATAAGGCGTGCCAAATTTGTTTGCAGCATAATTTTGCACGGCTTAATGACAGAATTGTGATTACAGCCGGAATGCCTTTTGGCTCACCCGGCAAAACCAATGTGTTGAGAATAGCGCGGATTCAGAGCTATCATTCAGAAGCATCATAAGCCATAGGATATATTTCCTACCGGGAAATTATTTGGCGACGGATCAGATATGTTCTTAAATTCTCTGGACTGGTGAATTGATGGGTTTGTAAACCCATTTTCCGGGCCGCGATTATATTTTCCAGGCGATCATCAATGAAGAGGCTGTGCGTCGCTGGAATGCCGGTACGGTTGAGCAGTATTTGATATATGCGGGGATCAGGTTTGGTAATTTTTTCCTCTCCTGAAACAATTATATCTAAAAACAAATCCATAAAATCATGATTTTGTTTAAACGCTGGGAATTTTTCGGCAGGGAAGTTTGTCAGGCCAAATAACGTATAATTCAGATCGTGCAATTGATGCAAAATCTGAATGGTTCCTTCAATAATTCCCCCAAACATATTGTCCCATTGACTATCATAGGCGGCGATCATAGGGGCATATTCTGGATATTGTTTTTGTAAAAACCTTATGTTTTCGCTGAACGGCACACCCTGATCATGTCTGGTATGCCATTCCAAAGTGCAGACTGTTGAGAGGAAAAAATCTAATTCCTGTGGTCTGTCTTTGAAGAGCGGCACATAAGCCCGGCGCGGACCCCAGCGCACCAATACATTTCCAATATCGAATATAATGGCTTTGATTGGCGGCTCATATGGCACAAGATTATTCATGAATAGGCCCAGAATAGACTTGAAAATGAAGAAGACCGTGCTCTTGGGGGGGAAGCACGGTCTCCTATTAACTGCTGACACAAGGCCAACAGAAAATTTTGAGTATTAACCTTGGCGCGCTTTAAAGCGACGATTGGTTTTATTTATCACATATGTACGTCCACGACGACGAATAACCCGGCAATCGCGATGACGATTTTTCAATGATTTTAAAGAATTTACAACCTTCATGGTATTTTCCGCCTGACTAAAATAAATCTAAATTAATTACTTAAAAGTTTGGGCGGAAACTATATGCGATCGCAGTGAATGTCAATAATAAAGCAATTATAAAATGCAGAAAATATTTGTCTTTTAAGTCACGTCAATAAATTACGCCAATAAAGCCCTAAAAATTTTTGCTGTTCCTTAACACTCCTTTAAAGGAGGCTCCTGTAATATAGTTTCATAATAACCCATTTTATGCATAAATACAATATTGAAAAGAATGATGTTAAAGAATAAAGCCCCAGATAATCAGCCTGATACAGCGCTTGAAATACCAAAGGAAATAGGATCCGTAACTTTGGTGAATGGCAATGATACGGTGGCGTTATGCGATGTGAATGATTTAAAAATAGCGATGGGTATGGATGATTCACCTCTTTTGCCGGCGGGGCAGATCGGGGCAATTGTTAAAATCAAGGTTAATAAGGGTTTCGTATATGCGACGGTAAGGGAGCTTGTTCGTCATGACGTGCGCATAGAAGATAGTACCGGGCCAGTGAAGCATATAATGATGTATCTGGATTATCTGGGGCAGGGCCTTCGGGCGCCATACGCGCCGACCGGGGTTAGTTTTGATCGTGGGATAACGGATTTTCCGGTGCCGGGTCAGCTGGTATATGAGGTCAGCTATGATGATCTTGAGGCAATTTTTGGGGATAATGATACCAATCATTTTCATATTGGGACTGTTTTCCCGCAGCATATGACCCCCGCCAGCATTAAAACAGACAGTATGCTGGGAAAACATTTTGCGGTGCTGGGCAGTACGGGTACGGGGAAGTCCTGTACTGTGGCGCTTCTTATTCACCGTATTGTTGAAAGAATGCCAAAAGGTCATATCATTATACTTGACCCTCATGATGAATATGCCACAGCATTTAAAGACTGCGGGAAACATTTTGACATAAGCAATCTTCGCTTGCCCTATTGGATGATGAATTTTGAAGAGCATGTTGAAATGTTTATCGGACGAACAGATTCCGCAGAGCGCGAGGTTGAGGTTGATATTTTGCGGCGCTGTATTTATGCCGCGCGCGTGGATGCTGCAACGAGCCTGCAGTCAGAAAAAATTACCGTCAATTCACCCATTCCCTATAAGCTTTCGTTCATTCTGGAATTTCTGGATAATAGTATGGGTAAGCTCGACAATCCAGACAATCTGGTGTCTTTTATGCGGATTAAGGCCAAGGTTGAAGAGTTAAGGCGTGATGTGCGTTTCGCCTTTATGTTTTCTGGTATGCTGGCGCATGATAATCTGAAAGAAGTCATTAAGAATTTACTTCGTTTTCCGGTTGAAGACAAACCTGTGTCAACCATTGACCTGTCTGGCGTACCATCAGAAATTGTCAATGTGGTTGTTTCCATGATCAGCCGGCTCGTTTTTGATTTTGCCGTATGGACCAAGGGGGATAATTCACGACCCATTCTTCTGGTCTGTGAAGAGGCTCATAGATATGTCCCCAATTCAGAAAACACGGTTTTTGTCTCAGCGCGAAAATCTATTGAACGCATTGCCAAAGAAGGCCGTAAATACGGCGTTTCATTGGGGCTGGTATCACAAAGGCCGGCAGATGTTTCTGAATCAGCTCTGTCACAATGCGGCACCATCTTTGCGATGCGCATGAATAACGAGCGTGACCAGTCGTTTGTCGAACATGTCATGCCGGAAGGCAGCAAAGGAACTTTGGCAGCATTATCTTCATTGCAAAATCGTGAAGCTCTGGTGGTTGGCGAGGGCGTGAGAGCGCCGGTTCGCGTTTTGCTTGATAAACTGGATGAAAATAAAAGACCCTCTGGCGGCAACCCTTCCTATTCTGAAGATTGGCAAAAAGAAATCGAGGATGATGCCTTCATTGTTGAAACCATCGAAAACTGGCGTAATCAGGGCCGATAACATTGAACTGCATAGGGGGCATGCTCCCCGTTTCTTGCAGAGGAATTGTTAATTTAGGGACTGTAAAAGAAAAATAAATTTTATAATCTTTTAGCATAAATTATTAATAAAATATTCAGCAATCTAGTCTAAAAATATTGGAGTTAGAAAATTTCGTGTATGTAAAACTTTATTAAAGGCGGGTAAAATGAATCAATTTGATCATAAAAATAATAATGCGCAAGAAGATACGGGGGGAATATTCACAATAAAAAATTCATTATTCGGTATAGTTGCAATATTGGTTTTGATTGTCGTTTCTTTTAGAGTTAGCTCAGCAATTGATGCGTCAAATTACAAGGCTGAACTGGAATATGCTGTTGTTATAAATGAATTCTCTGATAACCTTATTGAGGCGACAAACCATTTTTCTCTTGAAAGAGGCGCGATGGTAATCGCCTTGGGTTCTGAAGAGGCTATTTCCTCAAAATTTAACGCAATGATTACAGAAAACCGTGCCAAGGGCGTTGCCGCTTATCAAAAAGCAATGGCAAATTTCGCTAAAATGGATGACTTTCCCCGTAAGAAAGCCCTTGTCTTGGAAACAGAGACAAATTTCAAAACTTATTTGGATGCGCAAGGCGATGCAGATCGTGCCAGTCTGGTATCAATCGCAGATGAACAGGATTATGAAGTCAAAAGCAGTAAAGCCGCTGAAAAATCGCGTGCGGGCCGCAAGTTTCGCCGCGCCATCGATGCGCTGAATAGTAATATACATGAAATTCGCCTCGCATCAGAATTTGAAGCGAACATTTCCAATGCGCGAATTATTCTCTATCAACAACTTAAAAATTCTCTTGCAGAAATGATCGAATATTCTGACCGTGAGTGGACGGGGATGGGTACGGCAATTGCTTCTAAAAAGCCGATATCCGAGAATATGATAACGACCATGTCTTCATATAGTGGTCGTGTGACGTCTAATTGGGCGATGGTAAATGCGCTCCTGGACAGTAGTTTTATAGATAAAGAATTGAAAAATTATGCAAAAAATGTGGATATGGATTTCTTTGAAGGCTTGCGTGACTTGAAAGATGAGGTTTATGATGCTTCATATGATGCAGCGGTGTCTCAGGATCTGGATGCTGATTTCGTTACGGCAGATTATTCTGTTACGGCTGCGGAGTGGATTGATCAGGCAATAGCCGCAAGTAAATCTATTCAAGGCCTTAACAAGGCCGTGGGTAATTCCGCCCGTGATGCAGCCCTGAAAAGCGAAGCTGAGGCCAATACACAAATGATTACGGGTATTGTGGTCTTGATTATAGCCTTATTCATTGGTGCCGGGGCATTTTGGCTTGTCGCTGTGCGTATTGCACGCCCATTGACCCGTCTTGGAGAGACCATGTCTGAAATTGCCCATGGTGACCTTGATGTTAAAATCATGGGGATTGACCGGCGGGATGAAATTGGATCCATGGCCCGTTCCCTGCAGGTTTTCAAAGAAGCGGCAATAGAAAAAATACGTCATGAGGCCGAAGAACAAAAAGCAGCCGAAGAAAGACAAATCAAAAAAGAGCGTAAAGTCAAAGCTCAGCGCGAAGAGGAAGAAAAACTTCGCAAGCAGGAAGAAGAGCGTGAAAGAAATCTGCGGGAAGCCCGACAGGCCGAAATGCTGGCCCTTGCCGATAATTTTGAATCTTCTGTTATGGAAATTGTGTCATCTGTTTCAGCAGCATCTGGTGAAATGGAGAAGAATGCCCGGGAGATGTCTTCAGTAGCAGAAGAGACAACCCATCAGGCAACTTCTGTCACGGCAGCGTCTGAACAGACAAGTTCCAATATTCAAACTGTGGCCAGTGCCGCAGAAGAATTGTCGGCATCTGTGAAAGAAATCAGTCAACAGATAATCCAGTCCAATGAGTTTTCATCCAATGCGGTTGCTGAAACCGAAAAAGCAACGGTGGAAATTCAGGGATTGGTTGAGGCCGCCCAGAAAATTGGTGATGTGATTAACCTCATTAATGATATTGCAGAGCAGACTAACCTTCTGGCACTGAATGCGACTATTGAGGCCGCACGCGCCGGAGAGGCCGGAAAGGGCTTTGCTGTTGTCGCGTCCGAAGTTAAAAATCTGGCGAGCCAGACAGCAACGGCTACGGATGAAATAACCCTGCAAGTCGGGAGCATGCGAGATGCGACCGAAAAGGCGGTTACGGCGATAGCGGGCATTCAGAATGTCATTAAGAGGATTGATGATACATCGCTTTCTATCTCATCTGCCATGGAAGAACAGGATGCGTCAACCCATGAGATCGCCCGTAATGTGTCAGAAGTCTCCGCTGGTACGCAGGAAGTCACCAGTAATATTCATGTGATGAACGACGGGGCAAAATCTACTGGTACGGCGGCGAATGCTGTATTGAATTCTGCCCAGAATATGTCGCAGCAGTCTTCAGAGCTACGCCGGCAACTCGAAAAATTCCTGGAAAAAATTCGGGCGGCATAACGTCTGGAATTCTGAGGGAACAAATGTAATAATATTTAAAGGGTGCTTTTTCAGGCACCCTTTTTTTATGGTTCTGGATTTATGGTTTTGGGCCTGTTAAGTCGTCAATATAATCTTGCCCATATTCTCTCCGCTTTCCAGATAACGGTGTGCCGCCGCAGCATCTTTAAGGGAAAAGACCTTGTTTATGACAGGTTTAATTTTCCCTTGTTCGATTAGGGGCCAGACTTTTTTATGCAGGCTTTCGGCGATATCGGCTTTAAAGGCTGTTTCGCGGGCGCGCAGGGTGGAGCCAGTGAAGGTCAGGCGTTTGAGCATGATAGGTAAAATATTGGCCTTGATTTTTGGCCCGCGCAGAACGGCAATAAGAACAATGCGGCCCTCAACAGCCATTACCGTGAAATTCTTCTTCATATAGTCCCCGGCAACCATATCAAGCAAAAGATTTACGCCTTTGCCGCCGGTGAAGGATTTGACCTCTTCTGCAAAATCCTGGGTTTTATAATTAATAGATAAATCCGCGCCAAGCTCAGTGCAAAAATCGGTTTTTCTGTTGGTGCCGGATGTGGTGATGACAGTCGCGCCAAAGGCTTTGGCCAATTGAATTGCGGTTGTGCCAATGCCGGATGTCCCGCCGTGCACCATAAATGTTTCGCCTTCTTTTAAGCCCCCCCGGTCAAACACATTGGACCATACGGTAAAGAAGGTTTCGGGTAAGCCCGCCGCTTCGATCATGGTTAAATTTTCTGGAACGGGCAGGCATTGCGCCGCCTGAGCCGTGCAATATTCAGCGTAACCACCACCAGAAAGCAGGGCAGTGACTTTATCGCCCAGCTTCCAGTCTGTGACATCGCCGGCCATTGCAACGATTTCTCCGGAAACTTCAAGCCCGGGTATTTTTGAGGCACCTTTTGGGGCCGGATACATCCCGGTGCGTTGCATAATATCAGGGCGGTTTACGCCAGCGGCATAAGTCTTGATCAGCAGGTCACCGCTTTCGACTTTTGGTAAGGGTATTTGAACAGGTTTAAGGACTTCTGGATTCCCAAATTCACTGATTTCAATAGCGGTCATTAATTTTGGCAAAGGGGTCATCATGGGGTATCCTATTTTTGAATTTCACATTTTCTATGATATAGAGCAATTGTTTGAATAACAAAAGGTGAAGCATATAAAATGTTATTTTCTGATTTTGATGATGAATTAGAGAGGCTGAAAGATTCCCCCATAGCCTCTGTGATGAAGGAAGATCTTGCGGTACATTCCGTAGAAATGTTGAATTTACGGCTTCGGGCGCTAAAATCTGAAATAAGGCGGACGGATAAAGCCATTGAATGTAAGGGAGACGCCAAGAATTCTGCGGAAAGTTTTTTTAAATAAAAAACCCTGCCTAAGTTTTTACGCATAGGCAGGGTGATTTTATTATTTGTTTATTTTCCCGTTTTTTTTGGGTTGTTAATCGCAATTTTACGGGGCTTGAGATGTTCGGGGACCTCTCTTTGCAGGTCAATGGTCAATAAGCCATTTTCCAATTCAGCATCAATGACACGAATGGTTTCGGCCAAGCGAAAACGACGTTCAAAAGAGCGGTTGGCAATGCCGCGATGTAGGAACCTGCCGTCATCTTCGTCTTCTTTTTCGGCATTATTTTTGGCCGAAACGATGAGAACGCCTTCATTGATTGCCACATCAAGGTCATCTTCTGAAAAACCGGCAAGGGCAATGGTAATTCTATAATCATCTTCACTGACTTTTTCGATATTATAGGGCGGGTAGGAGGCCTCATTGCTGCCCCGTGACGTGTCAAGTAGCCGATTAATATGATCAAATCCGATGGAAGATCGGAGGAGGGGGGTTAAATCCATTGTACGCATAATCTATCCTTTCTCTATAGCGATATATCTAACGTTCCACCAAAAGGCTGAAACAGTTAAGTTAACATTCACATTTTATATTTGGCCCAAAACTGGCACCGCATATAAGACATAGATAATTCTGTAAAATAAAATTTCAAGAAGCCGCCATGGAAAAAGTAACCGCCTATTAAGAAAAATATTCTATGGTGGGCGGCTATTTTAATCTGGATGTGACCATATGACGCAGAAAAATACCTTTGAAGATGTATTGCTGGAGCCACGTTTTATGGAAAAATCATATAAAGAAGCTATGCTTCTGACGCAGGATGTTGCCAATTATTTTGAGTTGGAGAATAAATCCTTGTCAGAAGAAAGCATAAATGTGGGGCCGAGTGTTACTTACGCCAGCGAGACCATGCGCGTATCAACATGCCTGATGCAGATAATGTCCTGGTTTTTGGTTCAAAAGGCCGTGGATAATGGGGAAATAACGCCGCAGCAGGCGAGCGAGCCGCCATACCGTTTAGGCGCATTTGATATATGTCTGGCAGAGGTAGACACAGAGAATGGCATATTGCCTGAGCAGTTTGTCATATATTTAAATAAAGCGCAAAACCTCTATCGGCAGGTTGCCCGAATGGATCACATGCGCTACGGCAATAGTGAAGCCATAAATACAGTCCATAATATGCTTGACCAGCTTAAAAAAGATAATAACGAGTAATTATATTGCTTATTGCTCAGACAAAATAATTTAGAGGCCACTTGCACATGAAGAGGCCTCTAAACTTAACGTCATTTTGAAATTTATTTGGATAGTTTAAAAGTTGCGAAACGTTTGTTGAACTGTGCAACACGTCCTTTATCCGCAATTTTCTTACTTCCGCCTGTCCAGGCAGGATGCGATAATGGATCAACTTCCAAAGTCATCGTATCGCCTTCTTTACCCCAGGTAGAAAAGGTTTTGTACGTGGTTCCGTCAGTCATCGCCACATTAATTTCATGGTAGTCCGGGTGTATATTTTGCTTCATCGCTATTGTTCTCCGCGAAAATTTGTTGCGCTTATATACCCAACCAAAATTATGAAAGCAAGGACAGTTTATACTTTTCTTGTCATTCAGTGATTTTTTTTTACAATCATGGCTGTTCAGCGTTGTTCGAGGTCGGGATGCCTGCTATAGGCATGAACTAGATTAATGCATAAAGGGTCTAAAGACTATATGGAAAATCCAGATAATACTCATGCTTCGAATTCAAAAATGGCTCCGGATATAAAAGCACCGGATATAAAATCAGATGTGCGCCCAAAGAAAAAAATAGCTGAAATCAAACTGCTATGGGGGTTTCTGTCTCAATATAAGTCACATATTGCCATGGCGCTTGTGGCGCTTGTCATAGCATCCGGGGCGACGTTAATGATTCCCTATGCCTTTCGGAAAATGATTGATGACGGGTTTTCCAGCGAGAATGCTGATCTGGTCAATGGTTATTTCATTTTTCTTTTGCTGGTTGCCTTTGTTCTGGCTGTGGCTACCTTTGCGCGGCATTTTTATGTGTCATGGATCGGCGAGCGGGTTGTTGCGGATATCAGAAATGCGGTTTTTAACAATGTCATAAGGTTAAGCCCAACTTTCTTCGAGAAAAACCTGTCCGGGGATATTGTTTCGCGCCTTACGACCGATACGACGGTTATTCAGTCCGTGGTTGGCTCGACGGTGTCGATTGCCTTGCGCAATATATTGACATTGATTGGTGGGTTGATTTTTATGGCCTTCACCAGTGCCAAGATGCTTGGGCTTGTGTTGCTGGTTGTCCCCCTTGTGGTTGTTCCGATAATCTTTCTGGGCCGCAAAGTCCGCAAGCTTTCAAGTCAAACGCAGGATAAAACGGCGGCCGCCAGTGCAAAGGCAAATGAGAATATCGGCGCGGTACAGATCATTCAGGCCTTCACACAGGAAAAACGGGAAATAGAACGGTTCGGCGGTTATGTCGAGCAAGCTTTCAATACCGCGATTGAAAGAATTAAGATCAGGTCATGGCTTACGGGAATCGTCATCCTGATGATATTCGGGGCGATGGATCTTGTGTTATGGGTTGGCGCCTCTGATGTTATTTCGGGCAGGATGACCGGTGGTGAGCTGGCCTCTTTTGTCATGTATGCGGCGCTTGTCGCCGGGGCTGTGGGCTCGTTAAGTGAGGTTTATGGTGAATTACAGCGGGCCGCAGGTGCGATCAGCCGATGCGTTGAAATTATTTCCACTGAAGCCGATATTAAGGCGCCGGAAAATCCCAAGGTCTTTCCAGAACAACATGAAGGAAGAATAGAATTCCGGGATGTGACTTTCACATATCCTTCAAGGCCGAATGAGAAAATTTTGAACGCTTTTAAGCTGTCTGTTTCCAAGGGGGAAAAGCTGGCTATTGTTGGCCCATCCGGTGCGGGAAAATCCACTGTATTTCAATTGATACAAAGATTTTATGATCCGGCTGGTGGCCAAATCTTGATAGATGGCGTTAATATTAAAGATGCGGATCCGGAAGAGGTGCGCAAGCGGTTGGCTATCGTGCCGCAAGAAAGTATAATTTTTGCGACCAGCGTAGAGGAAAATATCCGCTACGGAAACCCGAATGCAACAGATGAAATGGTACTGGCCGCCGCCGTTGCGGCCCGCGCCGATGAATTCATTATTAAATTACCAGAAGGCATGCGAACCTATTTAGGCGAACGCGGAACCCGTCTTTCGGGCGGGCAGCGCCAAAGAATTGCCATTGCCCGTGCCATATTAAGGGATGCCCCCATTTTACTTCTTGATGAGGCGACATCATCACTGGATGCGGAAAGCGAGCAGAAGGTGCAGGAAGCCCTTGAAAAGCTTATGCAGAACCGGACGACCCTTGTTATCGCGCACAGGCTTGCTACAGTCCAGAAAGCCGACAGGATCGTGGTTTTGGATGGGGGTCAGATCGTTAATATTGGCACCCATGAGGAGCTTTTGAAAGAAGACGGGGTTTATGCTCGCCTAGCCAAACTCCAGTTTGGCGAGAATTAAAGGAACCACAAACTTCAGTTTGGCGAAAGTTAAAGGGATTACCTTTGGGTCAGCCGCATTTCAATTCGTCTGTTGCGTTTCAGGGCTTCCGGCGAATTGCTGGTATCCAGAGGGTGAAATTGTCCAAAGCCCGTGGCGGCCAATCTTTCTGCCGGTATGCCCTCGGAAATCAGATATTTCACAACCGACAAGGCCCGGGCCGTCGACAGATCCCAATTGGAGGGAAATTGCCGGGTTCTGATGGGCAGAATATCGGTATGACCATCAACCCGCAGAACCCAATCAACACCGCTTGGGATATTTGCCGATATTTCTTTTAACGCGCTGGCGAGTGCTTTCATTTCTCTTTGTCCCGCTGTGCCAAGAACGGCAGAACCAGAGGAAAACAGAACCTCTGACTGGAAGACGAAACGATCGCCATGAATTCGAATATCAGAACGGTTGCCGAGTATTTTCTTCAGGCGACCAAAAAATTCGGATCGAAATTCGCTGAGTTCCTGTACTTTCGAGGCGAGGGCGGCATTCAATCTTTGGCTGAGGTTTTCAATGGAAACGCGTTGTTCCTTATCGCGTGCCTCTGACGCTTCCAAGGCGGCATTAAGGACAGAGAGCTGCTTGCGCAAACTGGTTAACTGATGATTTAACAAATCAATTTTACGATTTGCCGCATGGGTTAATTCTTTCTCCCGGGCCAGGGTCGCGGTTGATTCCCGGTATCTTTTTTCCAGATCACGGATGATTTGAACCTGATCATCACGGCTTCTTTTCACGCGCACGCCCCGACCCTCTGCATCGGCAAGGTCTGACTCTAATTCTATGATCCGCGCCGCAAGGTCTTCTTTGGAAATATTGGATTCCTGCAGGTTGGAAGATATGCGATTGAATTCAACATTAAGGTCATTATTAATTTGTTCCTGAATAGCCAGACTATCCTGAAGATCGAAGATTTCAGCACGTAACTTGTCCAATATATCTTCTTTACTTGATAAGGCCTGTCCTAAAAAGAATTGTGCGAGCATAAAGATTGACAGTAGAAATATAATCACGAGCAGCATGGTGCTCAAGGCATCAACAAATCCCGGCCAAGTATTATCCGTGCCGGATCCGGGCCGTCGGCCTCTACGCAAAAGCGGCATCAGTCATCCTTTCTGGCAGTCAGTTTCTTGCCAGTGGTGATGAGCGGTTTTTTATTTCCCTTGGGCTTTGGAGTAGGCATATCATAGTCCATAGAGTCCTGAATGACCTTGGGATCACGTTTTTTTGGCGGTCGCTCTTCTTCAGATATGCTGCCTTCAGGCAGATCAGTATCCATAGCTGTTCTTTCAACCATGCCGCCCAAGGTGCGGGCTAAAAGCTTGAATTCTGACTTCAGGGTATCGTTGAATTGATTTTGACCCTTGATGGTTTCTTCAATCAGATATTTAATCTGTACATCAATATTACGCAGATGTTTGACCTGAATTTTATCTTCTTCACCGGCATTCTGACTTGAAAACAGTTCAAGCATTTGTTTCAGAACTGATCGCATGCCTGATTGACTATCGGATAATGTGGCAAGCTGTTCTGACAAATTCAACATGGCCATATTAACTTCATTCCGCCTTTCTTCACTGCGGGATATGACATTATGGAGGTTGTCCAGACTATCTGCGGATTGCTCCAGCAAGGCACTAACATAGGCTGGAACGGACGCATCACCGGAATCTATATCTATGCTGCTGCCTCTGGATAATTTAGTGACACTGGAGAGCCAGTCTTCAAGGTCATTAAAGAAACGGGATTGCGCCTGCCCGGCCTGAAGGTCAATAAAACCAAGCACGACAGATCCGGCTAGACCGAATAGCGAAGAACTGAACGCCGTGCCCATGCCGCCGAGCGGGGCTGCGAGGCCCTCTTTTAAATCTTCAAATAAAACACCAATATCATTGGATCCGACGGTCAGGTTATTGATGGTATCTTTGATCGAACCAATTGTACCAAGCAAGCCCCAAAAGGTGCCGAGCAGCCCCAGAAAAATCAAAAGTCCGATGAAATAACGGGTTATCTCGCGGCCTTCGTCCATACGGGCGGCAATACCATCAAGGATGGTGCGCATGGAAAGAGCAGAAAGGGATAATTTGCGATCACTCTCCCCCATCATTGCGGCCATTGGGGCAATAAGATTTGGCGCATCTCCCGGGATTTCGGAATTTTCACTTTTTCGGAAGTTTTTGATCCATTCCACGGATGGAGAAAGCATGGTGATCTGGCGGGTTGAAAAGATAATGCCAATGAGTAAGACCGCCGCGATCAACCCGTTTAACCCCGGGTTTGTGATAAAGGCGCTTTCTAACTGCGGATATAGAAAGAAGGATAATAATATGACGGGTATAAGAAAAAGCGTAATTCTTGTGAGATACTTCTGGGGTCGGGTCATGCCGAACTGGTCCTTTTATGTTTTCTTCCCTAATTTTACGATCATATTATCAGGGCAACCCGGAAGAGTCTAAGAATTAGTTAGGCAATATTAAGGCGTTGAGAGACCATATTGATTTGAACGGGCATTTCCCATGTCAATCTCTGCCCTAGTCTCTATGGATTGTTATGATAATGATATCTTTGAATTGATTATTGGGTCGTTTATTTTCCGGCAGCATGTTTTTTTGGGCGCTGGTCTTGATGACAAGCTGGTCTTTGGCAATGCCATATTTTTTCAAAATACCTTTAATGATTAGCGCCCGATTAAACGCGGCGCGAACGGCTTCATGATTTGCCGTATCCTCCGTCAGGTTGCGTATGCCATTTGGGACAGGGCTAAGGCTATGGACATAGACCGGGATGTTATAACGGTTTATGCGTGCGGCCCATTTTTGGATCATCAATTGCGTATTATGGCTAACCCGATAATCGTTTTTTAAAAAATACAGATGCAGAGGCTTGATATTTATTAATTCCTCTGCTTGCAGAAATATTTCCTTTTCGGAATATGGTTTTTCTTCAAGGCTATTTACTTGATAGCCATTGTCCGGTCTGTCTCTACTTATGCCGGTTTGCGCTATGGTAAATGATAAAAAACCTGTCCATATTGCGCAAGAGATTGAATATATAATTACGCCATTCCCTTGAGTTTAATAATCGTGGTTATTCTGCGTTTTTTTCAGCCTTGCGCCCTTGGGCCAAAAGGCGCGTCAAAGGGCCATGAATAACGCTATTGGTTGCGAGGATTTCACCTGTTTCATAAGCTTTGTTTTTGCCGTCAAAACTGGTCACGCTTCCGCCGGCCTCACGGACAAGAAGAATGCCGGCGGCAATATCCCATTTGTTGAGGCTTGCTTCCCAAAACCCTTCATATTTTCCGGAAGCGACATAGGCAAGGTCAAGTGCGGCGGAACCAAATCTGCGAATGCCGGAGACTTCCCCCATGATGGCTTCCATATTGTGAAGGAATAATTTATGGCCCGGCGTGCCGTGGAAAGGTATGCCCGTGGCAAGAAGACTATATTTCATATCGCGGCGTGCGGAAACCCGTATTTTCATGTCATTAAGATAGGCACCGCGCCCTTTTTCTGCCCAATATGTCTCGCCTGTGATCGGGTTGTAAATCAGCCCGGCGGTAATTTCACCATTCTGCTCAAGCGCAATGGAAATACAAAAATGAGGAACGCCATGCAGGAAGTTTGTCGTGCCGTCCAAAGGATCAACAATCCAGCGGCCACTGCCATCTCCCAAGTTTATTTCGCCTTCTTCTTCCAGAAGAAAGGCAATATTGGGCCGCGCTTTGAATAATTCCTCTTTGATGATTTTTTCTGATTTTAAATCTGCGGCGGAAACAAAATCTGCGGGCCCTTTGCGGGATACCTGAAGATTCTCTACTTCACCAAAATCGCGACAAAGTTTGCGGCCAGCCTTTTGAGCGGCCATTTCCATTACGTTAATTACGGCTGATTTCAAAGCCATATGAAAAATCCTTCAAAATATAAAATCACGAGGTGTTTTTTTGGTTGCGAATTAAATTATTTGGCACGTTCAACATAAGTGCATTCTTCGATATTGACGACAACTTTGTCCCCGACCCCAACGAAGGGGGGTACCATTACGCGGACCCCATTGTCGAGAATAGCTGGTTTGTTGGATGATGCGGCGGTTTGCCCTTTCATAACAGGCTCCGTTTCCGCAACCTCAAGAATGGCGTTCTGAGGGAAACTGATGCCCAATGCAGAACCATCATGAAATTCAATAACCACTTCCATACCATCCTGCAGGAAGGCGGTTTTGTCGCCGATCAATTCGGCGCTTAATTCCACTTGCTCGTATGTTTCGATATCCATAAAAGTATACATGCCGGACGTTTTAAATAGATAGGAGTGGTTTTTTTGTTCCAGGCGAACCTGTTCGACCTTCTCGGAAGACCGGAAGCGTTCGTTAAGTTTACGGCCATCCCTAAGGTTTTTAAGTTCAACCTGCAGGTAAGCCCCGCCCTTGCCGGGCTGGGTATGTGCAGTTTTTATCGCAAGCCAAAGCCCACCTTGGTGTTCAATGATATTACCGGGACGAATGTTGTTGCCATCAATTTTCATTTTTTAACCTTTTAAAGAACGATCTGACATTGCTCTAACAGTTTGATATAATCTATGCAATGATTATTCACATGCTAATCTCAGCTTTTGTGGTTAATATCCATTTTGGACATCTGCTTTGTTGATGAGGGGGGCATTATTTCTCATATTATGGTAGTTTGCAAGGAACTGCGCGGCGGCCTGCTCACTATTTGTCAGGCTGGCAATATGGGGGGTTAACGCAATTTTTGGATGCCGCCAGAAAGCATGATCATCCGGCAGAGGTTCTGTCCTGAAAACATCAAGGCAAGCGCCGCTGAGTTGACCCTGACAGAGGGCATCCAGCAGATCATCTTCATTCAAATGAGCGCCGCGTCCGGCATTGATGAGATAGGCCCCCTTTTTAACTTTGCTGAATAATCCGGCATCCAGGATATTCTCCGTCTTGGGGGTGAGGGGCAGGAGGCAGACAATATAATCCGCATCCTTGGTGGCCTCGATTAAAGCTTTTGGCCCGTGAAAGCTTGTGACCTGATCAATATTCTTGGGGCTTCGGCTCCAGCCACAGACGGTCATACCGATAGTGGTCAGATATTGCGCAACATGTTGGCCAATATTCCCCAGACCCAACAGGCAGATTTTTTTTCCGGGGCGGGCCTCTTTTGGAGCCCAAACGCCTGCGGCTTGATATTCCCGGTATTCGGTGAGGCGAAGCCGGTGGTTCTGTATGACGCCGGCAATATATTCGGACATCTGCAGGGTCAAGGCATTATCCACCAGCCGCGTTACGATAATCTGCGGTGGCAGGCTTTGGTCTTTAAAAATATGATCCACCCCCGCGCCATATGAGGCGATGACCTTAAGGTTGGGATATTTAAGCAATTCCCCGGCAGGGTGGTTCCAGAGAATAGCATAGTCAATATCTTCTGTATTGCCGACCTCTGGCCAGATCCTGATATCAAGTTCAGGATCACTTGCCTTAAGGGCCTTTAAAAGTTCGCCGCACTCCCGATCCGGCATGAGGATTAACAGGGTCATGTTTTTTTATTTCAATTGGTTGCGAAAATATCATCGTCGGAGGCGAAAGACTTGAACTCAAGGCCGTTGCCCGAAGGATCCTGAATGAACAGGGTTGTCTGCTCGCCCGGTTCCCCTTCAAATCGGATATGCGGGGGAATTAAGAAGTCGATATTCAGAGCGGTGAGTTTGTCGGCCAATAGGTGCCATTCATCCCGCCGAAGCAAAAGTCCGAAATGGCGCGTTGGAACTTGTTTGCTCTCAACCGCGCTGGTCGGGCATTCTGGCATTACTTCATTATAATGGGCCACAATCTGATGGCCATAGAAATCAAAGTCAATCCAGTTTTTGCTCTCGCGCCCCAATTTGCAGCCAAGGACGCCAGTATAAAAACGCCTGGCCTCTTCCAGGTCGGTAACGGGGAAGGCCAAATGAAATCTTGGGATATTATTTTTGGGGATGCTCAAGGGATTGTCCATTCATGAATAGCTATTGAGGTTCGGCACGCTGATAGAAAATAAAGAGGGTTATCTGTGAAATCAAGACAAACTCTCGTAAAAAGGAAAAACCCGCCTTCCAATATGAAGGCGGGTCAGTTTTACCGGAGTTTATTGTCGTTATCGTTTTTATGAGTTTAGCTTAATGCATTTCTGCCCGGGCTTGCTGGCGCAATGTATCGATGGAAATCAGATTATTTTTGACCTCCATATACCAAAAAGTCCAGCCATTACAAGATGGTGCGCCCTGAACGCGCGCGCCGACCTGATGAATTGACCCTTTATCGGATTTGCTGATGATCGTCCCGTCTGCCCGTACTTTGGCCGAATGTCTTTTGCTCGGATCCATCAGAATGGTGCCCGGTTTGATCATGCCATTTTCCACCAGATTGCCGAATGGTATGCGGGTTTGGGCCCGTTTGGCCGGGGTGACCTCCATGGCCTCATCGTCAAGTGGTTCAACCATATTGATGCGATCCGTGGCAAGGCTGATATATTTTTCTTCCATTTCAAGGCCGATGAAATTGCGGCCCAGTTTTTTGGCAACGGCCCCTGTGGTTCCCGACCCGAAGAAAGGGTCAAGCACGACATCCCCCTTGTTTGTTGAGGATAATAATACGCGGTACAGGAGGGATTCCGGTTTTTGTGTTGAATGGCCTTTATGGCCGTTCACTTTCAGGCGTTCTTTGCCGGAACAGATCGGCAGCACCCAGTCAGAGCGCATTTGAATATCTTCGTTCAGGGCTTTCATGGCATCATAATTAAAAGTATATTTGTTGAAACCTTCGCCTTTATTGCACCAGAGCAATGTTTCATGGGCATTGGTGAAACGCGTGCCGCGAAAATTGGGCATAGGGTTGGTTTTACGCCATATAATATCATTAAGCACCCAATAGCCGATATCCTGCAATATTGACCCGACACGATAAATATTATGATAGCTGCCAATAACCCAGATGGTGCCGGTATCTTTAAGAATCCTGCGGGCCGCAGTCAGCCATTCGCGCGTAAATTCGTCATAAACCGCAAAGCTGTCAAATTTATCCCATTCATCGTTGACGGCACTTACGTGGGAATTGTCGGGTCGGTGAAGGTCGCCTTTTAATTGCATGTTATACGGCGGGTCAGCAAAAATAACATCAACGGATTTCTCGGGCAGACTATTCATCAACTCAATACAGTTTCCCTGTAAAATCTGATTTAGAGGTAACGGGGCATATTCAGTGTTTTCTGCGGCGGCTTTTATTTTTTTAGCCAATGTATTTTTAGAAGACTTCATTTGTTCTTGACTCTCACTTTTTTTTAAATTCATGTTTTTCATGATTTATATGTGGTGATTCTGAATCAAAAAGTGAATCTCGTCAAGTGATTTTTTTATTTGAATCAGTCCCTTATGGAGATTCCTTGAGAAATAAGGTTGCGAATAGGGGCGAAGGATTCTCGGTGAAAACGACTCGGACCTACAAGGCTTAGTGCTTTTGTATGTTGGGGGGTACCATATCCTGCGTTACTCTCCCAGCCATATTCGGGGTAAATCTTGCTCAGATTTTGCATCAATTTATCACGTTTTACTTTTGCAACTATTGATGCTGCGGCAATGGAAAGTGAAATATTATCGCCTTTTATGATCGATGTGGTGGGGCATTTCAGTTTAGGAAGATGATTGCCATCCACCAAAACATGATCCGGCTTGAGGGGCAAATCATCGACGGCGCGCTGCATGGCAAGGAGGGTTGCCTGCAGTATATTATGGTGATCAATTTCTTCTACAGTTGCCTCTCCAAAGCCCACATGGGCCTGTGCCATGATAACAGCAAAAAGGGCGTTTCTTTTTTTTGCCGTCAGTTTTTTGCTGTCATTTAAGCCTTCGGGTATATGTCCCGGCGCCAATATAACAGCGGCGGCGATCACGGGGCCCGCCCAGGGGCCGCGTCCGACCTCATCAACACCGCAAACAAGTCCGTTAATTTCTTTTTCAAGATGGTATGTTGGAAAGGCGGCGCTGCGGGCCATTTAATAAGTCTCACCTAATTTATATTGGGAAATATACCGCACTATAGCTCTCGTCATGGCTTATACATAGAGGCAATTTTGATTTTAGGGTATTGGCATAAAAAAATGGGCGGCTCACCTATGGAGACCGCCCAAGTCTGGGGAGGAAAATGTTTAACATCCATATTATTAGCCAGCATTCCTTTATAAACGGTTAATTTCTTGTTTATATATTATTTATGTCTAATATTTTATTATGTGTGAACAGGGTAGGGCTGCACCCAAAAAAAAATCGATTCTCTTGTATTTCTTTTTGAATAGCGTATATGTATATGTAGAATATAAAATTACACATATTTTAACTGTGAAATGAGTGTGCCACTTAAGAAACCGGGTTAGGCCAAATGTATCAATATAATGAAAATGATCAGCGAATTGTTGATGAACGTGTTGTTCAATTCAGAGGACAGGTGAAAAGACGTCTTGCCGGTGAATTGAAAGAGGATGAATTCCGCATATTGCGCCTGCAAAATGGTCTTTATCTGCAAATACAGGCCTATATGCTGCGGGTTGCCGTGCCCTATGGTTTATTGTCATCTCGTCAATTACGCATGTTGGCTCATATTGCTACAAAATATGATCGCGGCTATGGCCATATGACCACGCGGCAGAATATGCAGTTTAACTGGCCGAAGCTGGAAGATGTGCCAGATATTCTGGATGATCTGGCCTCGGTACAGATGCATGCCATCCAAACCAGCGGTAACTGTATTCGAAATATCAGCGCCGATCAATTTGCGGGTGTGGCAGAGGATGAAATTGTTGACCCGCGCCCTTATGCGGAAATTATGCGTCAATGGTCGACATTCCATCCAGAATTTGCCTATTTGCCGCGCAAGTTTAAATTTGCTTTTACGGGTGCCGCGCAAGACAGGGCCGCTATTCAGTTCCATGATATTGGGTACCGCGCGGTGAAAAATTATGCGGGTGAGGTTGGTTTCAAGATTTATGTGGGCGGCGGTATGGGCCGAACCCCGATGATTGGCAAGCTGGTCAATGACTTTGTGCCGGAAAAAGACCTGCTGGTTTATACCGAAGCGATTATGCGCGTCTATAATCAGTTTGGCCGCCGGGACAATAAGTATAAAGCCCGTATCAAAATTCTGGTTCATGAGCTTAAACTGCCAAAATTCATTGAACTGGTGGAAACGGAATTTGCAGCCTTAAGGCAAGAGGGCGCGGTACCGTTGGATGCGGCGGAAATTGATCGCGTTACGGCCCATTTCACTGATCCCGATTATATGGACTTGCCTGATAAAAGTGAAGTATTTAATCAGTATTTGCAGGATGACAAAGATTTTTCTTTATGGGTTAAGCAGAATATACTGGCGCATAAGAAATCCGGCTATGCCATTGTTAATTTGTCCCTTAAAAAGCCTGGCGTTCCGCCGGGGGATATTACGGATGACCAGATGTTGTCGGTCGCAGATATCGCAGATGATTATAGTTTTGGCGAGATCAGGTCGACCCATGAGCAGAATCTTGTATTTGCAGATGTCAGAAAAGACGATTTATATCAGGTATGGCAGGCTTTGAAAGATGTGGGCTTTGCCGAGCCGAATATTGGCACCCTGCAAGATATGATCTGTTGTCCGGGACTGGATTTTTGCACATTGGCCAACGCAAGGTCAATTCCCATTGCGGATAAAATCACCACATGCTTCGATGACATGGATTATTTATACGATCTTGGCGAACTTAAATTAAAGATGTCGGGCTGCATTAATGCCTGCGGTCATCATCATGTGGGTCATATTGGTATTCTGGGCGTGGATAAAAAGGGACAGGAGCTTTATCAGATCACCCTTGGCGGGTCGGCGGGTGATGATGCCTCTATTGGAAAAATTATTGGCCCTGGTTTTGATCAGGATGAAATCATCCCGGCCTTGAAAAATATTCTGTCAACATATACGCGCCTTCGGGAAGAGGGAGAGGGGTTCCTTGCCGCCTACCGCCGGTTGGGAATGAGCCCTTTTAAGGAGCAGCTTTATGCAAATAATTAAAGACAAGGCCATCATCGAAGATAACTGGGTGCATTATTGCGGGGAGGGCGATTTGCCGGAAGGTGACCTTATCGTTTCTCTTGATATATGGCAGGAAATGGATCTTTCGGGCCGCAATATTGGCCTTCAACTTGAGCCTGATGACATGCTGAGTGATATTAAAGATGATTTGCATCAGTTTGATTTGATCGCGATAAACTTTCCAACCTTTGCGGATGGCCGGGGCTATTCCATGGCAAAAATACTGCGCGACCGGCTTGGCTATAAAAAAGAAATTCGCGCCGTCGGCGATGTCATGCGGGATCAACTGTTTTATTTGCAGCGCTGTGGTTTCAATGCCTATGAGATCAAATCTGGCCGCGATATTGTGGATGCATTGGAAGCCTTTGAAGATTTTTCCGTTAAATATCAAACTTCCTCGGACGAACATATTCCTCTCTATCGCCGAAAATAAAAGTAGTTTTTAATTTTTTTTTAAGAAGGTCTGTTTAAAAGGTGCATGTTTGTTATGTAACTTTTATGTAACAAAAACTACATTTTGCTGACATAAAGCTTGGATATTAAATAATCTGAAGGTGATGGTTTGTTTGGCCGTCACCTGAAAAGTATAATCAGAATTATTGATGTCTTTAAAAGGAAATGAAGATGAGGAAACCCGTTATTGGCTTATTCGCCGCAACAGCCCTTTGTAGTGTGGCATTTTCACCCATAGCCTCGGCGCAGACTTTGCAGGAATTGAAAGCACAGATTGATCAATTGAGCAAAAAGGTTGAGGAGCTTGAAAAGAAAGAGGCGGCCAAAAAGGCGCCTGATTTAAAAGTTAAGTGGAAGGGCGCCCCTGAATTATCCAGCGCGGACGGCAAATTCAAAATGAAAGTTCGGGGCCGTATCTTTGCAGATTACGCCAATATTTCTGTTAAAAATTCTGCGGGCACCTCTCTTGATGGTGAAAAAGTAGATGCCACAGAATTTCGCACCGCGCGCCTTGGTGTCGAAGGCGTTGTCTTTAGGGATGTTAAATACAAGCTTGAAGTCGACCTGATAGGCGGCGCATCTGAAATTAAAGATGCGTATCTTCAGTGGAACCTCAAACCAGTTTCATTAACCGTTGGTCAATTTAAAACGCCAAATTCATTAGAAGAAGAAACCTCTGCCCGCTATCAGACATTTATGGAGCGCGGCTCTTTTACTGATGCCTTCTCGCTCGCTCGGCAAATCGGGATCGCTGTTGGCTATGCGGCCAATGATGTGACATTCAAGGCGGGTATTTTTCAGGGTAACTTTGAAAATGTTGATTCTCAACAGGATCGCACATATGCCGCGCGGGTAACATACGGGCCAGAATTAAATGAGGGTAATATACGCTTGCATGTGGGGGCCTCTATCAGACATCGGGAACTTTCGAACGGTGAAGGTGCGCGTTATCGTCAGCGCCCCCAAAGTCATCTGGCGGTAAATCGTTATATCAGCGCGGATTTTCGCGGAACGGATATTGGCGATGCTGAAAGTGATAGATTCTGGGGGCTGGAGGCCGCCGGGATCATGGGACCTTTTTCCTTACAAAGTGAATATGCCGTCTTAAGCGTGAACCGGATTGGCATGGATCAAAATGCCAGCCTTTCCGGGGGTTATATCAGTGCCAGCTATTTTATTACAGGTGAAAGCCGCAATTATAAAAAGGGTAAAATCGGCCGCACGAAAGTTAAGAGCCCTGTTTCCGAAGGCGGCATGGGGGCATGGCAATTGGCGTTGCGTTATGACACTATTGAATTAAACGATGCTGATGTGTCTGTTTTGGGCGGCAAACAAAATACAATGATATTCGGTGTGAATTGGCATTTGAATGATTATGCGCGCGTGATGGCAAATTATTCACTTTCGGATATCGCCAATGACCCCGAAGGCGTCACAGATGTAAATGCCTTAAGCCTGCGTTTCCAGGTTGACTGGTAAGCAGGCCATAATTATCAATATATTTCAAGATAGGGCGGTGTTGTTGCGCCGTTTTTTGTGATGTTAATTACCCATTGAAATCATTTTACTTGCGCCATAATATTTATTATGTTACTTGCATAATAAGTAAGTAACTGGCGAGTATTCAGAATAATGTGTCAAATAATAGCAAGTAAACCAAATAATATTTCGAAAATTGACATTTTGCTCGATCAAGCTTTTGGTGCTGATCGACAGAAGAAAACCGCCTATAGATTGCGTGATGGCGTGCCCGCGGCGGCGGGGTTATCCTTTATCACCATGTCTGGTGCAGATATTATCGCCAGCCTTCAATTCTGGCCCCTGCTGATTAAAGATAACGATAGATCATATGCGGCTTTATTGCTGGGCCCCATTGCCGTTGATAACGATTATCGCGGACAGGGAATCGGTCTTGATTTAATGGCGCATGGTTTGCAAGCGGCCAAGGAACAGGGGCATAAAAGAGTTATTCTGGTGGGGGATGAAATATATTATAAGAAAGTTGGTTTTAGCCGCGCTTTGGCCTTGGGACTTGAGATGCCGGGCCCGGTGGATAAGGCCCGCCTGCTGGCGCAGGAATTGGTGCCTGATGCCTTCAAAGGGGTCAAGGGAATGATCTCAAAAATTAAATAATGGGTAATCTCTTCTCATTGTCATATGAATTTCCTATATTAGGATCATGACCGATAAAATAAATTTCAGGCCTGACTTATTTGCCGCAGAGGCCAAAAAAATATCTGCCAAAACTTCTGGTGTAAAGGGACTGCCGCCGGTGCATCTATGGAATCCCGAGTTTTGCGGCGATATAGATATGCATATCAAACGGGACGGAAGCTGGGATTATATGGGGTCGGCTATTTCCCGCCCCGCCATGGTCAAGCTTTTTTCCACTATCCTGCGCCATGATGAAGACGGTAAATATTATCTGGTGACCCCTGTGGAGAAAGTAGGTATTCGGGTTGATGATGCGCCGTTCGTTGCGGTTGAAATGCGCATCGAAGGTGAGGGCCATGATCAAATTCTGCATTTTAGAACCAATGTGGATGATATGGTGATTCTGGATGCGGATCATCCCTTGCGCATGGAGTTTTCCGCCAAAGGCGAACCATCGCCCTATATTCTTGTACGCGGCAGGCTGGAGGCACTCATCGCACGATCCGTCTATTACCAAATGGCTGACATGGTTGAAGAAAGGGGCGGCCAATATGGAGTATGGAGCGCCGGAAGTTTTTTTGAGCTTGGCCCAATTGAAACCAATCCGGCCTCGATTGAAGTCAGCCCATGAGAAAAATCATAACGGATATATTTGCCGGTTATGACCCAGAGATGAAGCGGGCGCGGCAAACAGCGCAGTTGCGCAGTATGCGGCGGCCCACTTACGGCGATCATAATATTTACCGGCCTGATGCGGATTATCATACATCTGAATTGCCCCTGAAACCTGCGGCTGTACTTATTCCTTTGGTGGATCATAAGGATGGCATGACTGTTTTGCTCACCAAAAGAGCGCAGCATTTGAAGGCCCATTCCGGTCAGGTCAGTTTCCCCGGCGGGCGGTGCGAGCCGGAAGATGCGGATGCCATGGAAACGGCCCTGCGCGAAACGGAAGAAGAGGTCGGTATCCAGCGGGATCAGATCGAAGTCCTTGGCGGGATGGAGGATTATGAAACTGTCACCGGCTATGTGATTACGCCCATCGTTGCCATCATTCAGCCGGCATATCGTTTGAAGGTGGATGCGGGCGAGGTGGCCGAAGCCTTTGAATTGCCGCTGGATTACATTCTGGATGAGAAAAACCATAAGTTGGAGAGCCGCGTCTGGAACGAACAGCGGCGGCATTATTATGTTTTTATGAATGAAAAACACAATGTCTGGGGTGCGACGGCCGCAATGCTGGTTCGTTTCGCAAAATTGATCAATGGGCATTCGTAATGGAGGCTGTCAAGAAAATATCATCCCATGATCATCCATGGATGAGCAAGCCGCCATTGGTTAAATTGTTCAATATCTTGAATCATGACGGATTAAATGCCCGAATGGTTGGGGGCTGTGTTCGGAATGCTCTTTTGGGCCGCAAGATTATTGATATTGATGTGGCTTGCCGCCTCATACCTGAAGAAAGCCTGAAACGATTGAAAAAGGCCGGCGTGAAGGTTGTCCCGACAGGGTTGAAACATGGGACAATAACCGCTGTAATGGGTAAGAGTAACTTTGAAATCACAACGCTGCGGCGGGATGAAGAAAGTGATGGCCGCCGCGCCAAAGTGGCTTATATAGATGATTGGCAGGAAGACGCCCGGCGGCGGGATTTCACCATTAACGCACTTTACCTTGATCTGGACGGCAGCCTTTATGATCCTTGCGGCGGTCTCTGCGATATTGCCGCCCGGCGGGTGCGTTTCATTGGCGATGCCGATCAGCGTATTCATGAGGATGGCTTACGTATTTTGCGCTTTTTCAGATTCGCCGCCCACATAGGGCAGGGCGAAATGGATCCGGTGGGACTGGCCGCCTGCCTTAAAAATAAATTTCTGATTAATCGTTTGTCCGGTGAACGGCTGGCGCAGGAAATTTTTAAAATTCTGAAATCTGATAATTTGTTGCCGGTTATAAAAGTCATGAATGAGGGGGGAATATTGGATAAAATTATTCCAGATCATGAAAATCTACAGGGGTTGAATTCTTATGTCCGTTTGGAAAAAGTTCTGGGAAAATGCAATATTCTGGCCCGTTTATCCTGCTTGCTGCGTAAAGATAATAAGGCGATAGAGACTATAAGCCGCCATTTGAAATTATCTAATAAACAGGTCAAAATGCTGAGAAATTATGTAAATCATGATCTTTCCCTGTCGGCTGATATAAGTCAAAAGGATATTCGGCGCGCCATATATCATCATGGCAGGGATATTTTTATTTTTGCCGTGCTGCAAAGCTGGGCAGATGAGACATTAGGTCAAGATCATAAGGCTTGGCGCAAAATACTGGCCTATGGGGAAGAATGGCCCATACCGACCTTTCCCGTTCAGGGCAAGGATTTGATGGCACGCGGGCAAAAATCCGGCGCAGAAATAGGACGGAAATTACGCGCGCTTGAGCAGGCATGGGCGCAGAGTGATTTTCATCTGACGCGAGAAGAAATGCTCGGTAAAATCACGCGATGAAATCTAAAATGGCTTGAAGCGTTTCCGGGTGATCCATGATGGTGGTATGGATAACCTTGACCCGCTTGAAGTCTTTCATACCGTCAATTTTCGTTTCATCTACCGTGACAATACCGTCATTATCTTCTCCTAATAAAGGATTAAAACCGGTTTTTGTCCCCCGTCCGCCTGCGATGACTAATGTTGGAATATCGGGGGCGGGTAAATCCTGTACCCTATAGGGCCGTACGTCCTGACCAGAGGGACCTGCGATGGTATGAAAAAGTTTCAGGCCGCTCATCATATCGGCAATCCTCGCCCCGTTATTGGGCGTTCCAATCGTAATTAAATACCGCGCGGTGATTTTATTGCGCCAGCTGTTCTTGCGGGACAATAAAATTCGTGCCACCAAGCCGCCAAGGCTATGGCCGATAAAGCTGACCTCTGTCACGCCGTCAAGGCCATTCAGGAGATGTTCGAGGTCATTACCGTGGCTTTCAACGGGCTGGAATGTGCTGGGGTAATTTAAACTATAGGCGGCAAGGCCTTTTTCGCGCAAGTTATCGGTGAGCTTTGCCATAGAGCTTCTATGGCGTCCCAAGCCGTGCAAAATAAGAAATATATGTTTGTTGGGGAATTTTAACCCCAGTTTATGCTTGAAAATTTCAAGTTTCTGAAGGCAATGGTCATAATTTCCCCACGCCCGTCTTTTGTCCTTGTCATCAAGGAGCCGAAAATGTTCAGACAGTATATTCTTTTGAATGCGCCAATCATCCAATAGATATATATCTGCCCATAAATATTTCCCGCCCAATGTGGGTATCTCAAGATTAGGCGGCTCTTCCGGTAAATCCCATTTCATCTGTTGTTACCATGATTTAAAATTCATCGCCATTTGGCATTTCCAATTCACCGCCATTTGGCTAGGGGGGGCAGCGACATGAGGATCGCGTCAACATTGCCGCCTGTTTTCAGACCAAATGTGGTTCCCCGGTCATAGACAAGATTAAATTCCGCATAAAGCCCCCGGTAATAAAGCAGCTCTTCGCGTTGTTCTTCGGTCCATTCTTCGTTCATATGGCGGGAAACAAGATCCGGATATATGTTAAGAAATGCCCGGCCAACATCCTGAGTGAAGGCAAAATCCTTTTCCCAGTCACCGCTGTTTAATTGATCATAGAAAATGCCGCCTTCGCCCCGGGCTTTATTGCGGTGCGTGATATAGAAATATTCATCACACCATTTTTTATATTTTGGAAAATATGCCGGATCATGTTTGTCGCAGGCCTGTTTGTAGCTGCGGTGAAAATCCGCCGTATCCACAGCATTGGGGATGGCCGCATTAAGGTCACCGCCGCCGCCAAACCAGTCCTTGGCCGTGATGATATGGCGGGTATTCATATGAACGGCGGGAACAAGGGGGCTGTGCATATGCGCGACAAGTGAAATGCCGCTGGCCCAAAACCTTGGGTCTTTATCCGCGCCGGGCATGGATTTGGCAAATTCAGGTGGAAATTCGCCGTATACGGTGGAGATATTGACCCCGACCTTTTCAAAAACACGGCCCTTCATCACTGACATGACACCGCCGCCATTTTTCGGATCATCGTGCCTGTCCCATGATGTACGTTCAAATCGCCCCGCTGCGCGGTCAGAATATGTTCCGCTCAGCTTGTCTTCCAATTGCTCAAAAGCCGCGCAGATCTGGTCGCGTAATTCTTTAAACCATGCTTGAGCGCGGATTTGGTGTTGTTTGGTGATATCAGTATCTAATAATGTCATAATATTTTGATTGCTTAACCTGCGTAGGGTGGAAATAAATCTGTTTGCCTCAAGGCCTCACCAAGTACCATAGAGGCAGAAACCGCAACATTCAATGATCGTGTTTCAGGGGTCATGGGGATGATCACTCGTTTATCTGCGCGGTCATGGACGCCCTTCGGCACACCGGCACTTTCCCTGCCCAGCAAAAGAATATCATCGGGCCGGTAAGAAATATCCGTATAAATATGGTCGGCTTTGGTGGTCAGCAGAATAATGCGTGAACGACCGATCGCCTCCAGAAAATGATCCCATGATTTATGACGGGTAATCATGCTCTGGTCGATATAATCCATACCGGCGCGGCGAAAAGATTTTTCCCCGAAAGGAAAGCCGCAAGGCTCAATAATATGCACCTGAACATCAAGGCAGGCCGCCAAGCGAATGATGGTGCCCGTATTGGGCGGAATGTCAGGTTGATAAAGGGCAAGTTGCATAATGCTAATCACTTCATATAGTGGTTTGTAGTAATAAATTTATGATATATATTTTTTTAAGAATATTTCAATAAAAGAGCCAAGGAGTTATAGTCAGAGCGCGCGGAAATGAACATCATTTTATGGAAATAACATGTGGTTTCTTAAACTAATAAACTAATCTTGGTATGTGAAGAAAATTTATTTTAAGAAAATAGCCATATTATTCATAAATTTATTGCATATTAACGATATTCTGAGTACATCAGGAAGGTGTATTATGAAAGGGTGGGGTAGCCTGAAGAACTCGGTTTCTTTATTATTTTAAAAGAGCGTGTTTTTTATCCTGTCCTCTTGATCAACATTATATAACTAATCTGTATAATATATTATTTAAGAGGTTTCTCTAAATGACCACCAAAGACCAAGTAGAGCAAGAAGAGGGGGTTACCCGCCGTGACTTCCTTTATGTTGCAACGGGCGCTGTTGGCGCAGTAGGCGCTGCCTCTGTCGTCTGGCCCCTTGTAGATCAAATGAACCCGTCTGCCGATGTTTTGGCGCTTGCCTCAGTAGAAGTAGACTTATCCGCGATACCTCTGGGGCAAACATTAAAAATTCTCTGGCGCGGCAAACCAATTTTTATTCGCCATAGAACAGCGGCTGAGATTGAAGCAGCGATTGCGGACAATGGGGCGATTGATCTGATTGATCCAGAAGATGATCAGGCGCGGGCTGAACGCCCTGAGTGGTTGATCATGGTTGGAGTTTGCACCCATCTTGGTTGTGTGCCATTAGATCAACGCGGTGATTTCAACGCTTGGTTCTGTCCTTGTCACGGCTCTCATTATGATATTTCAGGCAGGATCCGCAAAGGCCCTGCCCCGCGCAATCTTGAGGTGCCGAAATATGCGTTTTTGAACGATACAACGGTCAAGATTGGTTAAGGAGGAAAAAATGGGATCATCTAATTATCAGCCGACAAACAAGGCAGTGAAATGGTTCGAGGATCGTCTGCCGATTCTGGGCCTTATGCATAGCACTCTTGGCGCGGGTTACCTTGCGCCGCGTAATTTAAACTACTGGTGGAACTTTGGGTCTTTGGCCGGCTTTATGCTCGTCGTGCAAATCATTACCGGCGTAATATTGGTTATGCATTATACGCCGCATGTTGATATGGCCTTTCGGGCTGTTGAACATATCATGCGTGATGTGAATTATGGCTGGCTGATACGCTATACCCATTCCAACGGCGCCTCCATGTTCTTTGTGGTTGTGTATATTCATATTTTGCGCGGCATGTATTTTGGATCTTATAAGTCCCCGCGCGAAGTGCTGTGGTTCCTCGGGCTTGTGATATATCTGCTGATGATGGCTACGGGTTTCATGGGATATGTATTGCCTTGGGGGCAAATGAGCTTCTGGGGGGCGACGGTTATTACCAACCTGTTTGGGGCCTTTGATTTTTATGAGGGTATGGGCGAAAGCATATTGCATCTGTTATGGGGCGGGTTCGCCGTGGATAACCCCACCTTGCAACGGTTTTTCAGCCTGCATTATCTCTTGCCATTTGTTATTGTTGGCGTTGTCATATTGCATATATGGGCTTTGCATCTTCCGGGCTCTAATAACCCGCTTGGTATTGATGCCAAGGGGCCGGGAGATAAAATTCCCTTTCACCCCTATTATACGGCAAAGGATTTATTCGGGCTTTCCTTCTTTATCGTGATTTTGGCAATCTTTATTTTCTATATGCCGAATATCATGGGGCATCCGGATAATTATATCGAAGCAAATCCGATGGTGACGCCGCCTCATATTGTTCCTGAATGGTATTATCTGCCCTTCTATACAATTTTGAAGGCCGTGCCAGATAAGCTGTTTGGCGTGATCGCCATGTTTGCTTCCATCCTGATTTTCTTCGTTCTTCCCTGGCTGGATGGATCAAAAATCAGATCGGCTAAATTTCGCCCGACGACGGCTTTCTTCTTCTGGTTATTCCTGCTCAATACGCTTTATCTGGGGTATTTGGGTACAAAATTACCGGACGAGATCATGATTGATATGGCAGGCGGCATTGATGCGTTAACAATGGGCCGAATTTCATCCATATTCTATTTCGCCTATTTCATTGTGATTGTCCCTTTGGTCAGTCGCATGGAATCAACCAAACCTGTTCCCATAAGTATTGCCCAATCCGTACTTGATGCAAATAAGAAAGGCTAGACATGTTGAATAGACTAAAAAATATCGGCCTTATGACTTTAGCGGTCTCCGCTCTGACTATTGGGGGCCTTACCGCCGCCAATGCTGCGGGGGCGAGTGCCTATCCACTTAAAAAATACGACTGGCCTCATGCGGGGCCCTTTGGGATGTTTGATAAACCATCATTGCAGCGGGGACTTCAGGTTTATAAGGAAGTCTGTGCCTCTTGCCATTCATTGGACATGGTGGCCTTTCGCGAATTGAAAGCTCTTGGATATAATGCGGATGAAATAAAGGCTTTTGCCGCAGAATATGAATTCCCCAATGGCTTTGACGATGAAGGCGAAGAAAAATACCGCAAGGGTTTTCCGCAGGATTATTTTCCGGCACCATATGCCAATGAGGAAGAGGCCCGCGATGCAAATAACGGGGCGTTTCCGCCTGATTTCTCCCTTCTTGGAAAGTCGCGGGAACATCTGTCTTTATTCACGCCCTGGAACAGTATTTACGGTGAAGATTATATCGTTGGTATCCTCAACACCTATCATGAGGACGCGCCTGAGGGTGTCGAACTGGCCGATGGCATGAGTTATAACGAAGCCTTCCCCGGCAATTTAATCGCCATGGCGCCGCCCTTATTTGATGACATCGTTGAATATGCCGACGGCACCCCCGCCACGACGGAACAGATGGCAAAAGATGTGGCAACATTCATGTATTGGGCGGCAGAACCGAAAATGGAAGTGCGTAAAAAGATGGGCCTGAAGGTCATTATTTTCATGTCTATTCTGACCATCATGCTGTATTTCGTCAATAGACGCGTCTGGAGAAAAATCAAAAAAGGCGATGACCTTGCTTAAGGTTTTTCACCCATAGAATTTATCAAAGGGCTGCCATTTGGCGGCTCTTTTTTATTATAAGGTTACAACAATGTCAGAATTTAAAGACTATTTCTCTACACAATCAAGGGCTTATAGCAGATTTCGGCCCCAATATCCCGAAGACTTATATGAATATTTATCAGGGTTATGTGAAGACCATGATCTGGCTTGGGACTGCGCAACCGGCACGGGGCAGGCGGCGCGTGGCTTGTCTGGATATTTCGATAATGTGGTTGCCACGGACGCCAGTGCCGCGCAAATAGCGAATGCGGAAGGGCCAGGCAATGTGGTTTTTCGAAGGGGCCTTGCGGAGAAAACAGGATTGGCGGCGCAAAGCGTGGATATCATTACCGTCGCGCAAGCCCTGCATTGGTTTGATTTGAACGGGTTTTACAAGGAGGTAAGGCGCGTTTTAAAACCCAATGCTGTGCTGGCCGTATGGACATATAATCTTTTAGAAGTAGGTGAGGATGACATTGACCAGATCATTAAAAAATTTGATGAAGACATTATCGGCGCATATTGGCCGGATGAACGCCAGCTTGTCAGGGATAATTACGCCGCAATGGCTTTTCCCTTCAATGAGACGGATGTAACAATTCCAGAATTTAATATGACAATGCTTTGGTCGCTGGATGAGCTTATGGGCTATTTGGCCACATGGTCTTCTGTGGTCGCCTATAAGGCCGCCCGGGGCGAAGACCCCTTGAAGGAAGTTTTTTCAGACCTTTGCGCTGTTTGGGGGGCGGCCAATGATAGGAAAAATATCAAAGGCCCCCTTAGCTTTAAAATAGGCCGCATTTAACTTTTCTGGCTGGCGGCAAAAGCCGCGCGGGTTAAAAACATTCCGGTTGAGGCGAGTGACATGACGGCTTTATTATTTTGGTTTAAGACCGTTACGCTGTATTTGACAATGCCTAAGCCGGGTTTGCTTTTGGATTCCCGTGCTTCCAGAATTTTGGCGGAAACTTTAAGGTTATCTCCGGCATAAACCGGTCTGGTCCAGCGTATATTATCCACACCGGGGGAGCCGATGCTGCTGCTTTTTGTTAAAAGATGGTCACATAACATACGCATCATCACGGCACATGTCATCCAGCCGCTGGCAATGAGTGCGCCGTGAAAAGATTTCTTTGCAAATTCCGGATCAGTATGAAATGGTTGGGGGTCATATTTTTGGGCGAATTCGATTATTTCTTTTTCCGTAATTAAATAATCACCAAATTCGTCTGTATCACCGACGATGAAATCTTCAAATACTTTCATATTAGAGCAACCTATGTTTAATTGGCAAAACGAAAATGTAATATATCCCCGTCTACAACGATATATTCTTTGCCTTCCAGCCGCATTTTTCCGGCATCCTTTGCACCATTCTCGCCTTTATATTCGATATAATCTGCGTAGGCAATGGTCTCACTTCTGATAAAACCTTTTTCAAAGTCCGTATGAATAACGCCCGCGGCTTTTGGGGCTGTGGTGTTCTGGGCTACGGTCCATGCGCGGGCCTCCTTTGGCCCAACGGTGAAATAAGTGATCAGGTCTAATAAACCATAGCCTGCGCTAATCACGCGGCCAAGGCCGGTTTCGCCTAACCCAAGCTCTTGCAGAAATTCTTTTTGCTCTTCTTTATCATCAAGCTGGGCAATCTCAGCTTCCAAGGCCGCAGAGATAACGACCGACACGGCATTTTCCGCTATGGCTTTCTCTTCGACCTGCTTGGTAAGGCCATTGCCGGATGCGGCATCATCTTCACTGACGTTACAAACATAAAGCACAGGTTTTGTGGTTAATAGCTGGAGTTCGTTGATGAGTTTCTGTTCTTCCTCGTCTGCAGCCTCTATGGTACGCGCGGGGTTGCCTTCTTCCAGAACAGCCAGCAAACGCTCAACCATAATCATGATTGTTTTGGCATCTTTTTCCTGCCCGCGAATGCGGCGTTCAAGGCCGGCTTTACGTTTCACGAGGCTGTCAATATCTGCCAGCATTAATTCTGTCTCTACTGTTTCGGCATCAGCGATGGGGTCTATAACCCCTTCCACATGGGTAATGTCATCATCTTCGAAACAACGCAATACATGAATGATGGCGTCTACCTCGCGGATATTGCCCAAAAATTGATTGCCCAGTCCTTCGCCCTGTGACGCCCCGCGCACAAGGCCGGCAATATCGACAAAGGATAATTGTGTCGGTATGATTTCTTTTGAACCAGCGATTTCAGCGAGCAGATTCAGGCGCCCGTCCGGCACAGGAACCTGACCCACATTAGGCTCGATGGTGCAGAAAGGATAATTGGCTGCTGCGGCGGCAGCTGTATTGGTCAGCGCGTTAAAAAGCGTTGATTTCCCCACATTTGGCAAGCCGACAATACCACATTTGAAACCCATAATAAAAATCCGTTAATTGTTGTTTGGTTTAAGTTGCAACCCAATTTCATTTAAAAATTTAGCGCCGCGTGTTTCGCCGGTTCGATCGGCAAGTTTTGGCGCAGCATAGGCCACAGCATCCAATAAAGGATCAAGCCATTGGTCATCAGACTTTGCAAAATTGCCAAGCACATGGCCCGTCACGCGATCTTTATTTCCTGGATGACCAATGCCCATTCGAATGCGGTGATAGTCTTTGCCCATATGCTGATCTATGCTGCGAAGACCGTTATGGCCTGCATTACCGCCGCCGGTTTTAAATTTAATCCTGGCTTCGGGAATATCCAGTTCGTCATAGAAGACAAAAATATCCTCCGAGGCGATTTTGTAAAACCGTGCCGCCTCACTTACCGATTGCCCGGAAAGATTCATAAAAGTCTGCGGCTTCAGAGCCAGTATTTTCTCTGACCCAAACCGTCCTTCAGAGACTAAACCCTGAAATTGCGATTTAGGCGCAGAAAAATTATGGCGGTGAACAATCTTGTCCACCGCCATAAATCCGATATTATGCCGATTGTTTTTGTATTTAGTGCCGGGGTTTCCCAGTCCCACAAATAACAACATGGCCATTCCTTGAAGTGAAAAAGAGAGTGAAGATTATTCTTCGGTACCTTCTTCTGTTATTTCTTCTTCACCTTCGCCTTCACCTTCGCCGCCCTCATCATCTTCAGTTTCAGAACTCTTCAGTCCACTTGGGGCAGAGATCATGGCAATGGTGAAATCACGATCATCAATGACCGGTGTCACGCCCTTGGGCAATGTGACGGTGCTGATATGGACGCTGTCGTTCATTTCAAGTGCTGAAATATCGATCGTGATGGCTTCCGGGATGGCATTGGCCGGGCATGAGAATTCGACCTCATGACGGACAACATTCAAAATGCCGCCAATTTTAATGCCGGGACATTCTTCTTCGCCGACGAAGTTAATCGGAATCATAATATTCAAACTTGATCCTTTGGCAAGACGCAGGAAATCCACATGCATTGGCCAATCGGTCACAGGGTGGAACTGAACATCACGGGGCAAAACGGTTTCTACGTTTTTGCCGACATGAAGTTCGTAGGAAGTGTTCATGAAACCACCTTTGTTAAGTTCCTTGACCAGAGCAATCCGGGATAAGGTAACGATGGTTGGTTCTTTTTTGTCGCCGTAAATTACGGCCGGTATTTTGTCTTCTCTACGTAACGCACGAGAGGACCCCTTACCCGCTTTTCCGCGCAATTCAGCTTTTATAACTGGACTTGCCATTTTAATTCTCCTAATTGATAAATAAAGCCATTGGCCTCCAGGGGTGCCAATGTCAAAGGCCTGCACACTCATTCATAAGAGCACAGACCTTATAGTTCGCAGCTTTTAACGTGAAACGCATTAAAACTCAATGATTATTTGTATTTTAACCCGTTAATTAAAGAGAACCGAAACGGACTCTTCCGTATTGATGCGCCGGATGGCTTCTGCAAACAATGGCGCGATGCTGACTTGACGAATTTTTGCGCAATTTGCCACGGCTTCTGAAGCACAAATACTGTCCGTAATTACCACAGTCTCTAATACTGAAGAAGATATCCGCTCCACGGCGGGGCCGGATAATACGCCGTGGGCAACATAGGCGCTTACGCCGGTTGCGCCGGTTGCTTTTAGGGCCGCTGCGGCATTACACAGCGTGCCGGCGGAATCCACAATATCATCGACCAGAATACAATGATAACCATCCACCTCACCGATGACATTCATTACTTCTGAAATGCCGGCCTTTTCGCGGCGTTTATCGATAATGCCAAGGGGGGCATCAAGGCGTTTTGCATGGGCGCGGGCCCGAACCACACCGCCAACATCCGGTGAAACAACCATTATTTTTTCACCCTTGTCGATGAGGTTTTTCTGAATATCATTAATTAAAACAGGGGCGGCGAAAAGATTGTCCGTTGGGATGTCAAAAAATCCCTGTATCTGTCCGGCATGCAAATCCATGGTCAGAACGCGGTCTGCGCCCGCTGTTGTTATAAGATTTGCCAGAAGTTTTGCCGAAATTGGTGTCCGGGGTCCGGGTTTTCTGTCTTGCCGCGCATAACCAAAATAGGGGATTACCGCCGTAATGCGATTTGCCGAGGCGCGGCGCAGAGCATCAATGCTCACCAGAAGTTCCATAATATTGTCATTGGCAGGATAAGATGTTGGCTGAATGACAAAAACATCTTCCCCGCGGACATTTTCCTGAATTTCTATCCAGACTTCTTCGTCTAAGAATCTTTTGATGTCCGCTTTTGTAAGGTCCATACCAAGGCAACTTGCGATAGCCTTTGCGAGGGGCCGATTGCTATTACCGGACAAAAGTTTCATAGGTTATTTCCTTATTTAATATATAAATCAATCGCAACACATTGAATCCAGGGCCATTAATATTGATGGAGAATATCCAAAATTGTGGGCTATCCCGGAATGAACACCGCAAAATAACAACTGCATGCTTTAATGTAAACTGCAAAAAATACGAGATCCCTGACGTAGCGTGAAAAACAGCAGTTGCCCTATTTTTCTAAAAGATTCAAATAGATATAAATTGTATCACAAAAGAGTGATGAAAGAGTGATTAGTATTCTGTAACAGATTGATCTACTGCTTAATACTCCAAGGTGAAAATCTGGGTTATTTAGGGGGACATAAAAATCCCAAAAAATAATTATAAAAAATATTGGTTAGGAATTATGAAAATGAAAAATAAAGTAAAAATATCCATATATGCTGCGGTTGCAGGCTTTTTTTATTTATCTGCGCCAGCGCAGGCCACCCCTGTCAAGGTTGAAATAACAAACCAGTTTGCGGCTGGTGGGTTGGCTCTGACACCATTTTGGGTAGGGTTCCAAGATGGGTCATTTGACACGTTTGATGTTGGGAGTGCCGCGTCTTCCCAAGTGCAAGCCGTCGCTGAAGGGGGGAATACTGCGCCCATCACTGGTTTATTCAGTGCAGGGGCGAGCAATGGTGTGCAAGGCACCATCACGGCACCCGCAGGATTTGCCGGCGCACCCGTATTTGAGCCAGGAGAAACAGCATCCGCAATTTTTAACATTAATGCGACTGACAGCGGTTACTTAAGTTTTCTGTCCATGCTCATCCCGACGAATGATGCTTTCATAGGTAATGACGACCCTATGGCTTATTCCCTGTTTGATAACCTTGGCAACTTTACCGCTCTGGATATTATCATCTATGGCACTCAGGTATATGATTCAGGTACAGAAGAAAATCTCGGAGATGGATCACCCTTCCTGCCCGGTTCCGGAGCAGGCACAGCAGAAAATGGTCTTATTGCCCTGCATCCCGGATTGGACCTGGAAGGTGGATTTAGTATTTTCGGCGCACTTACGCCCGCGGGTTATACCGTTCTGGAAGCGGCTGCAGATTTCACAGCATCGCAACTGTTCGAAGTTGCCAGAATTAGGGTAACTCAAGTCTCTGAACCGGCAATGGTTGGTATCATGGGATTGGGAATATTGGGCATGATCTCTATGGCTCGCCGCAGAAAAGCACTGATGCTGAAAACATAATATTTTAAGTGGTGAAGTAAGATGAGTGCCACTGGTGCATGCCCTGTAAAATTTAAATAACAAAATTTAAAAGCAGGGCATGTATTTATTTCATAAAATTGCCGTTATCGCCTCATTATGACGGATAGTTGCCGGCCGTAATCTTGTTCATTATGATGCGTTGTTCTGCGGTAGCTGAAGAAGTTATCCTCATTGGCGTAGGTATCAAAAGACAAAATATCAATGCCCATAATGCCGACTTCCTTTAACCGCTTTGTGGCAAAGCCCCTCAAATCGAACAGATGGTGGCCTTCCTTCGGACTATTGATAAAAAATCTTTTATATTCGGCTTCTTGGTCAATGAAATTTTCCAGAAATTCCGGGCCAACCTCATAATTTTCCTGCGCAATACAGGGGCCGATTGCGGCGCGAATATTTTCGAGGGTGGCCCCATTATCACACATTATCTTGACCGTATTTTCAAGAACTCCCGTTAAGGCGCCTTTCCACCCGGCATGAGCCGCGCCAATGATATTATTTGCGGGATCAGCCAGCAAAACGGGCGCGCAGTCAGCGGTTAAAATACCAAGGGCAACATTTTTTTTCTTAGTCACAAGGGCGTCACCCTTGGGCAGGATATAACCGCCGCTGACGTTATCCAGATAATGGACGATATTGCTATGTATTTGATATAGGCCGCAAAGCCTGACATTTTCACCGCCGAGGCTGGTACATATATTCTGACGATTGCGTTTGACATTCTCTGGCTTGTCATCCGAACCCGGCCCGCAATTTAACGATTTATACAGGCCTGTGGAGCAGCCCCCCCGGCGGGTGAAAAAACCGTGACTGATATTATTCATGTCATTCAACAGGGGGCTTTTTAGGGGCGCCATTTCAAACCTCAAATCCTATAACACCTTGAAGGCCGTGATCCGTCAATGCCATAACTTTAAAGAGTTTCCCCATTTCCTTTTCATCTATTAATCGGTTCAGGGCGCTGTGAATATCTTTTTTCTGTGCCTCTGTAGCATTGAGGCTCAACTTGTCGCTTCTGGCCTTAATCCCCATTGACTGAAGAAAGCTGCCTTGGGGGATCGCTCCATATGTTTTGATGCCAATTCTTTGGGCAATCTGTTTTAATCGCTGAAAATTTACGTGGGTGGTCAGGTCCGCATCACCGGGATTGGTTAATATGTCGCTATATTGATGTCCTTTGACGGCTTGCAGGCTATCTCCGGTGCCGTGGGCATCATGACCATAATCAATGATCAGGGCGGCCCCATCATTGATTTTTATATGGCCAGAGATCTCCTCCAGAATATTTTCGCCAATGGCGCAAATCTCCACGATACTTCCGTTTTCAGCCCGGTGGTGGACGGGCGGTATCATCTGTTCTGATGTGGGTATGGGGGCAAGTTGAAAGCAGAGATTTTCATGAGTATCAAGGCAAACGAGCCTCTCATGCCAGCCTGTTTCGGTTTTTTGGAACTGGCGAACAGGCAGGGCATCGAAAAACTCATTGGCGATAACAAATATGGGGTCTGTGCCGGTAATGTCCAAAACTTCATTTATCCGATTATGCCAAAGGGGTTTTATATAAGCTTGCAGGTTTTTTTCCTGTATCCTGCGTAAGGCAGGGGATGTTTCAACAAGATGCAGCTTGACCGCATCCAGCAGACCGGGGACGATCTTCATCGATCGTAAGGCGTCCTGCATCAAAGTTCCGCGTCCGGGACCAAGTTCAACAAGGTGTATTGTCTCGGGCCGGCCCATATTCAGCCAGTTATTGGCCTGCCACAGGCCGATTATCTCGCCAAACATCTGGCTGATTTCCGGCGCGGTCGTGAAGTCGCCGTCCTGCCCAAAAGGGTCTTGTTTCATATAGTAACCGTGCTGCTCATTACCTAAGGCCTCGGCCATGAAAGTGGCGATTGAAATTGGCCCCTGAATTTTTATCAGTTTAATCAAATATTCCTGCAGCGCGTTCATAGGCTCTTTTTATGTTTGCGAAAGATAAGATAAAGCCCGATCAAAACCATCGGAATGGACAGCAGCTGGCCCATGGTCAGAAAACCTGTGCCATATAGAAAACCAATATGATTATCCGGCTCGCGGAAATATTCAACAAAGCCGCGTGCGGCGGCATAACCAATGATAAAAATTCCGGTTAACATGCCGGGCTTTTTCCGAATGTTGGTGAAATAAAACAGAAACCAGAGCAACAAGAATAAAAGCAATCCTTCCAGAACAGCTTCATACAGCTGGCTCGGGTGACGGGGAAGGGGGCCGCCGCGCGGAAATACCATGCCGATTGGCGCATCGGTGATCCGGCCAAATAATTCCCCGTTTATAAAGTTGCTTAACCGCCCCAGAAATAATCCGATGGGGGAGACACAAGCCATCAGGTCGGTAAAGCGAAAAAAAGGAATTTTATGTTTTCTGCAAAAGAAATAGCTGGCGATAGCCACACCGATGAAACCACCATGGAAAGACATTCCCCCGTCCCAGAGGGCAAGAATATCTCCCGGATGCCTCAGGTAAAAGTCAAAATTATAAAATAACACATAGCCGAGCCGCCCGCCGAGGATAATCCCCATCATCGCCCAGAAAAAGAAGTCCCCAACCTGCGCGGCGTTGACGGGCGCGCCTTTTTTTTTAATCAATTGCAACATATGAAACCAGGCAATGCCCCAGCCCAGAAGATAAGCCATGGAATACCAGCGAATCGTCAGAGGGCCAATTTTAACAATATCAGGAGAAATATTCGGAAAGGTAAGGCTGGTGGATAATAAAATTTCTAACATATATTCATTGCCGATTATCGCTGTTTTACACTTGTTTAACGGCCATCATGCAGGGCTTTTATCGCAAGTCAAGGTTCAATGAAATGAATCCGTTTGGTTTTCATAGTCAGTTCAGTCATATTATACTTTAAATCTTTGAAAGAACTGGCTAAGTTTCCTAAAAACTTATGTGATATAATTTTATTTAAAAGGGCGATACGTGCAGACCGATAATAAATTTTTTGATGATCTGGCAAAATTAGGCCAAAGCGCCGCCGGAACCCTTCACGGGGTAAAGGGCGAATTTGAGGCCATGTTTCGCGCGCGGCTGGACTATATCCTGAAAGATATGGATCTGGTTACGCGGGAAGAATTCGAGGTGGTGCGTGATATGGCCAAAGAAGCCCGCGCAGAGAATGAGCTATTGGTCCGGAGAATCACAGAAATCGAAAAACAGTTAACGGCAAAAGCAAAAACCCGTAAAGACACAAAAAAATGACAGCAGTTGATAATGATATCTTTGATGGTTTGGTGGAAAATCCGCTCGATATACTGGAAATGATCGCCGGTCAGAATGAATGGCCGTATGAGCGTTCGGCAGATGACGAAATTACGGTTGCGGTAAGCGGTGAATGGTGCGATTTTCATATTCGGTATTTTTGGGTTGAAGGTGAAAATCTGCTTCAGGCGGCGGCGATGATGGATATGCGCGTGCCAGACAGTAAAAAAGCCAAAACATTGGAAACCATCAATTTGGTGAATGAAAAACTGGCCATCGGACATTTCGCGATCTGGACCGAAGATAATAGCTTGATGTTCCGTCATAGCAATATGGTTGGCATAAGCCAGAGCGTTACGGCGGATATCTGCGAAAAAGTCACGGAGACAATTTTACGGGAAAGCAATAAATATTATCCTGTTTTTCAGTTTGTTTTATGGGCCGGCCAAAGCCCGGAAGAGGCCATAAGATCTGCCATGCTGGAAACAATCGGCGAAGCTTGATTCTTTCCCTCTGAATTACCCATACAGGAAACTCATATGTCCAAACTATCCCTTATTCGGCCTGAAAAGCCCTTGTTACTGATCGGCTGCGGCAAAATGGGCGGTGCCATGCTGCAGGGCTGGTTGGCAGGCGGCTTATCCGGTGATGCCGTTATCGTCGTTGATCCGGACAAGGCAGGCGTATTAACCATGCTGCCTGACTTAAATACCAATAATATTGTTGCGGATATAGCGGAATTACCCAGCACACTGGCCCCCTCATTCATTGTTCTGGCCGTTAAGCCTCAATTCATGGATCAGGCGATGGACAGCCTGAAATCCCTGAATTATGGGGCAGCTGTTTTTCTATCCATCGCGGCGGGCAAGACTATTGGATATTTTGAACGTCATTTGGGGCAGGCTGCGGCTATCGTTCGCGCTATGCCCAATACGCCCGCATCCATCGGCAAGGGTATTACGGTGGGCTATCCCAATAAGAATGTGAACCCGTCTCAGAAAGACATTTGCCATGATCTCTTGTCGGCTGTTGGCGGCGTTGAATGGGTCGAAGAAGAAAAATTAATCGACGCGGTAACCGCCGTTTCCGGCAGCGGCCCGGCCTATGTATTTAGTATGGTTGAGGCATTGGCCGGGGCGGGGGAACAGGTGGGCCTGCCCGCAGATCTTGCCAGAAAGCTGGCACGGGCGACCATATGCGGTGCCGGAGCTTTGCTTGAACAGTCAGATGAGAGCGCCGCGCAGCTTCGCATGAATGTGACCAGCCCGGGCGGGACGACCGAGGCCGCCTTGAATGTCCTGATGGGGGAAAAAGGCCTTGGCAAACTCATGAGTGAAACCGTCCGCGCCGCTCATCAAAAATCAAAAAATCTGGCAGATTAGACTCTGATGTGCAGAATGTTAGGATAACTTGGCTTTATTCGCCAATATCTATGTTGATCCGATTTAAAATCTCTTCGCGGTTGTCTTCGGTCAGCAGGGCTGATAATACTTTCCAGAAGCCTTCTACTGAACTGTCGCCGGCCTTTTCAAAGGCCTTGAGCATATGGTCTTTTTGATGTTCGGTGATGCTATCCAAAAGTTTTTGGCCTTGATCTGTTAAGTAGAGCAACCGTTGCCGCCTGTCCTGAGCGCCGATATCCTGTCTGATATAGCCCTTTTCAACCAGAGTGCTTAAGACCCGGGACAGGCTTTGTTTGGTTATATTAAGCAGTTTGAGTAATTCAGCGACTTTCAATCCGGCGTTGCGGCCAACAAAATGCAAAACCCGGTGGTGCGCGCGGCCAAAGCCATAGGTATGCAATACATCATCCGGCCAGCTGATAAAGTCCCGGTAGCCAAAATATAACAGTTCCATTCCTTTAAGGAATTTTTGATGATTATCATGTGATTTTATGTCAAAAAATACGTCAGTCATGTTGACATATTTAAATTGTAATGTTACGCATATCAAGTCTTAAGTGTAATATAATTACTTAGAGGTTCTAAAGAAATGTCATCCACAACATACGACGACCGCGACGGCGTTATTTGGTATAATGGTGAACTCATAAACTGGCGCGATGCCAAGGTTCATATATTGACCCACGCCCTTCATTATGCCAGCAGCGTATTTGAAGGCCAAAAAGCCTATGGCGGCGAGATATTTAAACTGCGCGAACATTCACAAAGGCTTATTGAATCAGGACGTATGCTGGGATTTGAAAACCCTTATACGGTCGAAGAAATTGATCAGGCGGCCATTGATGTGGTGAAGGCGAATGGTCTTGTGGATGCTTACGTTCGGCCCCTCGCGTGGCGCGGCTCTGAAATGATGGGGGTCGCGACAAAAGGTTCTAAAATTCATTTTGCCGTTGCCGCATGGGAATGGCCGCCCTATTTCGGGGTAGAAGCCCTTCATAAGGGTTTGCGTCTGGAAATGGCCAAATGGCGGCGTCCGGCACCTGATACAGCCCCGGTGCATGCCAAAGCTGCGGGGCTGTATATGATTGCCTCCCTTTGCAAGGATGCCTCGGCGGCCCATGGGTATGATGATGCGTTGATGCTGGATTACCGGGGGCAAATAGCCGAAGCCACAGGTGCCAACATATTCTTTTTGAAGGATGGCGTGCTTCATACGCCGACGCCGGATTGTTTTCTGGACGGGATTACCCGCCGGACGGTTATCGGGCTTGCCAAAAAACGCGGATTCGATGTGGTTGAAAGGGCGATCATGCCCGATGAGATGGCAGATTTTGAGCAAGCCTTCCTGACCGGAACCGCTGCCGAAGTTACGCCGCTACGTGAAATAGGCCCCTATAATTTTGTGGTTGGTGATGTTTGTAAAACCATGATGAAGGACTATGCCGACCTTGTGAATCGGCGGTAAGTTTGTCGGCTTTTAAAAGAATATTCTTTTTGGAGCGCATCATTCGAATTTTCTTGTTACTTTGACGTGGGAAGCAGTTGCTTCCTGCGTTTTTTTGCCTATACTGCGCGGGAAAAATTGGCATATGCTTAAATCACAGACAGTGCAGGAAATACAGATGACAAAGAAAATCAAAAAAGTAGTTCTGGCCTATTCGGGCGGCCTTGACACCTCCATTATTTTGAAATGGCTGAAAGATACCTATGATTGTGAGGTCGTGACTTTTACAGCGGATCTCGGTCAGGGTGAAGAATTGGAGCCCGCCCGTAAAAAGGCAGAGATGTTTGGCGTCAAAGAGATTTTCATCGAAGATCTTCGGGAAGAATTTGTCCGCGATTATGTCTTCCCCATGTTTCGGGCCAATGCGCTTTATGAAGGGGTTTATCTGCTCGGAACCTCTATTGCCCGTCCCTTGATCGCCAAACGCCAGATTGAAATTGCCCATGCGGTTGGGGCGGATGCTGTTTGTCACGGCGCCACCGGAAAAGGCAATGATCAGGTTCGTTTTGAACTGGGTTATTATGCCCTTGACCCCGATATTAAAGTGATTGCCCCTTGGCGGGAATGGGACCTGAACAGCCGGACTAAGCTGATTGATTACGCGGAAAAACATCAAATCCCCGTAGAAAAAGACAAGCGCGGCGAGGCGCCATTCTCTGTTGACGCCAATCTGTTGCATACGTCGAGCGAGGGCAAACTTCTGGAAGACCCGTGGGATGAAAGCCCTGAATATATCTTTAACCGCACTGTTTCACCAGAGGATGCGCCGGATAAGCCGACCTATATCGAGGTTGAATTCAAAAGCGGCGATGCGGTTGCGATTGACGGCGTTAAAATGTCACCGGCGACGATTCTGACAAAATTAAACGAACTTGGCGGAGCCAATGGTATTGGCCGTCTTGATTTGCTTGAAAACCGTTTTGTCGGCATGAAATCACGGGGCATATACGAAACGCCGGGCGGCACTATCCTGCTGACCGCGCATAGGGGCATTGAAAGCATCACCCTTGACGGCGGGGCCATGCATTTAAAAGACGAACTGATGCCCAAATATGCCGAATTGATTTATAATGGATTCTGGTTTTCGCCCGAGCGTGAGATGCTTCAGGCCCTGATTGATAAATCGCAGGAACATGTGAGCGGCGCTGTGCGGCTCAAGCTGTATAAAGGCGGTGTGCATCTGGTGGGCCGCAAATCACCTGAGGATTCGCTCTATTCTATGGAGCATGTGACTTTCGAGGAAGACGAGGTTTACGATCAACGCGATGCGGCAGGCTTTATCAAGCTGAATGCCCTGCGCCTGCGGCTGCTGAACAAACGCGGAAAAACGCGGGTTAACCCAAGTTACGAATAAGTAAATTTAGGTCACCAGCACTAGTCCCTTGCCTTTTTTTCATTTATAGTGAAAGTTACGTCATGAGCTCAGACTGGAAACCGATTTGGCAAACCATAAAACTGTGGCATGAGGCCGGGCGCGAAATTGCCCTTGCCACCGTTGTCGATACATGGGGCTCGTCCCCCCGGGCAGCAGGCAGTATGATGATTGTGGATGAAGGGGGCGCAATCGAAGGCTCCGTATCGGGCGGCTGTATCGAAGGGGCCGTGATACAGGCGGGCCAAGACGTCATGACATCAAAAACGCCTCAAATACTGGATTTTAGTGTCAGCAATGATCAGGCTTGGGAGGTTGGCCTGTCTTGCGGCGGGCGGGTGAGGGTTATGGTTGAACCCATAGAGGCGAAATTACCCTTTATGGATAAAATTTTATCGGCCATTTGTCCTGTAATGTTGATCACCGATTGCCTTAGCGGAAAGACATCTTTTGCAGAATGTGGTGCTTCAGAGAAGAGCAGACTGCAAGATAAGGACGGGACGCTCACCTTTCATCAAATACTTGAGCCGCCCCTGAAATTATTTATCATTGGCGCGGTTCATATCACGCAGGCCATGGTCAAAATCGCCCAAAGCCTTGATATTACGACATTGGTCATTGACCCGCGCACGACTTTTGCCAGCGAGGCCCGCTTTTCAGGCATTGAATTATCGACGGATTGGCCTGATGAGGCCTTGGCCGCGCAGGAAATTACTTCTGCTGCGGCGATTGTAACCCTGACCCATGATCCAAAATTGGATGATCCCGCCTTGGAAATAGCGCTGAAGTCCAAGGCCTTTTATATTGCCTCATTAGGCAGCCGGAAAACCCATGCGGCCCGCACCGCCCGCCTATTGGCCAAGGGTTTTTCAGAGACAGAGGTTGCCCGAATTCATGGGCCGGCGGGCTTAAGTCTGGGCGCGAAAACCCCTGCCGAGATTGCCTTGTCTGTCATGGCTGAAATGATTGGTCTGTACCGGAAGGGCGGCGATAAATGAAATTTGGCGAATTCCCCTTATCCCAGATTCTTGGGGCTATTTTAGTGCATTCCGTTCTATTGCCATCCGGAAACCTGAAAAAAGGCCGAAGGCTATCCGAGGCGGATATAAAGCGACTTTCTGACCATGATATTTCTTATGTAACCGCCGCAATAGCTGAACCGGAGGATATGATGGAGGATGAAGCCGCAGGGCATATTTCGGCGCATGTTTCAGGTGATCATGTTAGCTGCGCGGAGGCCTTTACCGGACGGGTGAATCTTTATGCAGCAGAAGATGGCGTGCTGTCCATAAATGAGCCGGGGGTCAATGAATTAAATCATATGGACGAGGCCATCACCCTTGCCACGATCGCGCAAGGGGCCATTGTTCATAGAGGGCAGCTGGTTGCGACCGTAAAGATCATCCCATTTTGCGTGCAAGAAAAAACGGTGAAAAGGATTGTCGCAGAATCTGAGCAAGCTTTGATCGTGATAAGGCCGTTTATTTCGCAAAAGGCCGTTATGGTTCAAACCCTATTGGGCGGCACTGCAGAGAAGCTGCTTGCAAAGACGAAAAAAGTCATGGCGCACAGGCTTAATCTTTTTGGTGTAACTCTACAAGATGACTTCAGGTGTGGTCATGAGGAAAAAACTCTCGCGACATTTCTGGAAAATATGGCGGATGGCGCGCATGACATTACCCTGATTATGGGGGCATCGGCAATCACCGACCGCAGGGATGTCATTCCGGCGGCGATTATTCGCGCGGGCGGCGAGATTATTCATTACGGCATGCCTGTTGATCCGGGTAATCTGATGCTTTTGGCAAAATTGCGTGGCAAATGGGTGCTTGGCCTGCCAGGATGCTCGCGGTCACCAAAATTGAATGGGATTGACCTTATTTTATCGCGCATCTGTGCGGGGCTGAATGTTACGCGGGATCAGGTGATGAATATGGGCGTTGGCGGTTTGCTCAGTGAATATCCCGGCAGGCCCCAGCCCAGAGAGAAAAGACCCCAGCCCAGAGAGAAAAGATCGAAGAATATAATGACACCCTCCAAAAAAATAGCCGCTCTTGTCTTGGCTGCGGGGCAATCCAAAAGGATGGGCCGAGAAAATAAACTTTTGCTGCCATATGGACAAGGCACTGTTTTGTCTCATGTTCTTGGGCAGGTTAATCAAGCGGGCATTGATGATATATATGTGATCACGGGTCATGAAAAAGAATTGGTTGAGCAAGAGATCAGGAAAAACAGTGGGGTTGCCATTTATAATGATCTGTATGAAGAAGGTCTTAGCACGTCGGTTAAAGCCGGGATTGCCGCCCTGCCGAAAGATATTGATGCGGTCATGATAATCTTGGGGGATATGCCGAATATGTCGGCGGATATATTGCGCAAAATCATGGCGGCCTATAGTTTGGCGCAAGGTCAGTCAATCATCATCCCCACGCATAACGGCAAACGCGGCAATCCCATCTTATGGGACGCTGATTTTTTCGGTGATTTTGATAGATTGCAAGGTGATATGGGGGCAAAAATTCTGTTGAATGATTATCCGGAATATATTACCGAGCTTGAAATAGACTCTGATGGTATTTTTTTAGACATTGATACCATCGAAGCCTATGAGGGCCTGAAAAAGTAAAATTTAAGTAGGCAGCTCTAAGGGAATTGCTGTGATGTATTTTATCTTTGTGACGGCAAAGCGGGAATGGACTTCCTTTACCATATCCATTTTAAGCAGTTTTTTGCGTAAAAAATCTTCGTAGGTTTGCATGTCGCGGGTTATCACGCGCAGCATATAATCCATTGACCCGCTGATGGTATAACATTCCGTGACCTCAGGGTAGGTAATAATGGTGCTTTCAAAAATTTCCAAAGCTTCTTCTGTGTGGGTTGATAATTTTACGCTGGCATAGACAATAATATCCAGATCAAGTTTTTTGGGGTCAACCAATGCGACCCGCCGGGTGATGATGCCCATATCTTCCAGTCTTTTGACGCGCCGCCAGCAAGGGGCAGTTGACAGCCCAACTTTACGTGCCAGATCAGCGTTGGTGAGTGCGCAGTTATTTTGAAGCTCATTCAGTATTTTTTTATCTGTTTTACTAAGTTTGTCGGGCATTTTTTCACTCAATCTAATGATTTAAGTAATAGATTCTACGCCCATTTCTGAAATTGGCAATAAATTTATGGGGATAAATTCAAAAAACCATTCGAGTCTCTATTTTTTTTGATCAAATATAATTTCACAAATGGGGTTCAATAACACTCAAAGCAGAGTTATTTTGAAATATTATTTTAAGAGCGACATTGAAATTTAAGCTATTATCCTGCAAAAATACGCCTTGCACTGTAATATTATTTCGATTTTTGGATTATTTCGTTGCAGATATGCGCAAAAATCAAAAAATAACATTTTAAATATTTATCACCCTTGAAATGCCGTCAAAAAAATCCTCGACAAAGGAAAAATCAAACTCTACGAAAGGTTATAAAATCAGGTTAAATATTTTGACGCAAGAGTAGAGATACTGAAATGATGGACGTAAATCAGTTTAAAGGCCATGAGCAGGTTGTTTATCTGCATGACAAAGAGACAGGCCTCAAAGCCTTTATTGCGGTTCATGATACGACGCTCGGGCCCGCTGCGGGGGGCTGCCGTATGTGGAATTATGATAATGAAATTGACGCCCTTAACGATGTGCTTCGTCTGTCAAGAGGCATGAGCCATAAAAATGCCATAGCCGGCCTTAAACTTGGCGGCGGAAAAGCCGTGATTATGGGCAATTCCAGAACAGATAAAACCGAGGCGCTTTTTCGATCTTTTGGCCGTATGATTGACAGGCTTGATGGTAAATATATCTCAGCAGAAGATGTGGGGATTTCCGTAGAAGATATGGAAATTGCCGCAGAGGAAACCCAATATGTGGCGGGCCTGACCAAAGGCGCGCATGCCAGCGGTGATCCGTCCCCCTTTACGGCAACGGGCGTTTTCCTTGGTATTAAAGCGGCCGTTAAATACAAGCTTGGCAAAGAGAGCCTTGAAGGCTTAACCATTGCTGTGCAGGGTGTTGGGCATGTAGGCTATTATTTATGCCGGCATCTTCATGCCGCCGGGGCCAGGCTTTTGGTTTCTGATATTAATCAGGATGCGCTGAGCCGCGTTCAGCAGGAATTCGGGGCCGAAATAATTGATTTGAATATGATATTATCTGTTGAGGCTGATGTTTTGTCGCCTTGTGCATTGGGGGCTATCATAAATGACGACACGATTGATGTAATCAAGGCAAAAATCATTGCCGGCGCGGCCAATAATCAGCTTGCCCGTGATGATCATGGTCAGGCTTTGATGGATCGCGGCATACTTTATGCGCCGGATTATGTCATTAATGCCGGCGGCATTATTAACGTGGCGGCTGAAACGCGCGGCGCCTATGATATTAATTGGGTTAATGCCAAAGTCGAGAATATTTATGACAGCCTGATGACTATCTTCGGGCGATCTGTTGCTGAAAATAGATCCACCAGCAGAATTGCAGATGAATGGGCTCATGAAATTATCCAAGCGGCACGGGCGCGAAAATAAAGCATCAAGTGCGTTTCAATATTGGCTTGCAAATTAATTATGTAACATATAAAACACTTTCAAAATGAAAGGAATTTTATATGCAGGATAAAAATATTGAATCGTCTGTGGATATTTCAGATGAGAAAATTCACTGGAAACAAGATGTAAGTTATGGTCAATATCTTGATCTTGATGGATTGTTGAATTTACAGAATTTAAGGTCGGGGAAGCATGACGAAATGATGTTTATCATCATTCATCAGGCATCTGAGTTATGGATGAAACTGTCTATTCATGAACTGTCTGCTGCCATGACGTCATTGGATGAGGATAATCTTGGCATTGCCATGAAAATGATCGCCCGCATCGCCCGCATTCAGGAACAATTGACCCAGTCGTGGAATGTTCTGGCCACGATGACTCCAAAAGATTATTTAAGCTTTCGAGACAGCCTGGGGCAAAGCTCCGGCTTTCAATCCTATCAATACCGCATGATCGAATTTGCCTTGGGGAACAAGAATAAGGATATGGTCAAGGCTCATGAGGGCCACCCGGAAATATTTGATTTGGTCAATCAGGTTCTGAACGCCCCAAGCCTGTATGATTTAACCCTGCAGCTTTTATCACGGCGCGGTTTTGATGTGCCTGAAGAATGCTTGAGCAGGGATTGGGAGAAGCCTTATGAAGCCCATAAAAAAGTGGAAGATATCTGGAAAGAAATATATCAAAATAGTGACCAGCATTGGGAGCTATATGATTGGGCGGAAAAACTGGTTGATTTGGAGCATCGCTTTCAATCCTGGCGTTTTGCCCATATGAAAACCGTCGAACGTATCATTGGATTTCGAAAAGGTACGGGCGGCACAAGCGGGGTAAATTATCTGGTTAAGGCGCTGGACCTCAGGTTTTTCCCGGAATTATGGACGGTAAGGTCTATTTTATAAAGTCTGGGATAAGATAGCCTTGAACAGGGGGCTGTTTTTATTGCCAAGCTCCAGAATGATATCAAAATGGTTAAAGGCCGGCATGGCAACGTATGATGCCTCATGTCCGGCCTTTTGCCATGCAGTCATATAGTCCTGCGTCTGACGCTTGAATTCACTGGTTTCATTTCCGCCAACGCTAAAAATTACGGGGCAACTTTTCTTGGGGCCATTCTTTTCAGGTATGTGAAATATAGGACTTAATGCCGTTGCATCTGATAATGTCATGCGCAGGGGGTCATTGATATAGGTTTGGGTAAGAGGCCGTAAATCATAAATCCCGCTCACCTCGCAGGCCCCTTTTATGGGGCAATGGTCATAGCCATGACTTGCCCAGTCCATGCTTAAAATTTCCGCAACCAAATGCGCGCCGGCGGAACTGCCGGACAGGGTGATGTTATCTTTGTCGCCGCCGTATTCTGCTATATTATTCAATATCCATAACGCCGCTGACCTGACCTGAGAAACAATTTCAAACAGCGATGCCTGTGGGGCCAATGTATAATCAAGGGCGATGAAAATAATATTATGATCAACGAAATTGGGGGCCGCAAAAGCACTTTCCGCTTTGGATAATTCCTGCCAATAGCCCCCGTGAATAAAGACATGTACCGCAAAGGGCCCTTTGCCTTTTGGCATGAAAATATCCATATATTCGCGCGGGGCAGGGCCGTATTTCACATCTGCCTGATATTGTGAAGAGAGCTTCGGATGAGCGGCGTGGCTCAGGTCACGATAGTCTTGAATATGGACCATAATATCATCCACGCAGGAACTGGGGGAATATTCTCTCTCAAGCGTTTCTTTGGTCATATTTTCACAGGGCTTGAATGTCATAACAGTTAATATCTTAAATATGAGAAGTTTTCTCAATATGGAAATTAGTTTTCATTATAGAAATAATATGATACTATACCTGTTGAAAAAAGAAAGCAGAAAACATGGCATCCACGTTATTGAGTGATACGCAAACCGGGCCAGAGGCAATGCTTGGTAATCGGCTGGCGGCACTGCGGGCAGAGCGGGACTTGACACTCAGGCAGCTTAGTGAATTGGTTGATATTCCGGCGTCCACTTTATCAAAGGTGCAAAATCATCAGGCGACTTTGACCTATGGTAATCTGCAAAAGCTGGCGCGGGGTCTGAATATATGTATTTCTGAATTATTTGACGATGGGCTGCAAATGCCCAAAGCGGGCCGCCGCACGATCACAAGGGCCGGTCAAGGCGTGATGAATGATGTTGATATTTACCGGGTTGAGGTGCTGAGCAGTGAATTACTGAACAAAGGCATGTATCCCGGAATTCTTGAGGTGCCGCCCGCCCGCCCGCAGGATATGACAAAGCTTGCCCATCACCCGGGGGAGGAATTTATCTATGTGCTGGCCGGGGGCATAACGCTTTATACCGAAGACTATAAACCCGTTGAACTCAATGTGGGAGATAGCGCTTACCTTGATAGCTCATCAGGCCATCGTTATGTCTCGAAGGATCAGAGCGTAGCGCGAATTTTGGTGGTCTGTTCTGATAATGCCAGCGAAACCGCAGAAAAAAGTGAATAATATGACTGACTTAACACGTGATTTGTTTCTGGAGCTTGACCGCACGGATGTGCTGGCCCCTTTTCGGGATGAATTTCATCTGCCGGACGGCATGATTTATCTGGACGGAAACTCGCTTGGCGTTATGCCCAAGGTGGCATCCGCGCGCGCGCAGGATGTTGTGGCGCGGGAATGGGGGCAGGATTTGATCACCAGCTGGAATAAGAATGGCTGGTTTCATCTGGCCGAAAAAATTGGCGATAAAATTGCAGGGCTTATCGGGGCCGCGCCCGGCGAGGTTATGGCCTGCGATGCCACAGGCATAAATCTGTATAAACTGTTGTTCATGGCGCTTGACCTGCGGCCAGACCGGAAAATAATTGTCATGGAAGGCAGTAATTTTCCAACGGACAACTATATGGCGCAAGGGCTGATTCAGCAGTTGGACCGGGGCCATGAAATATATTTTGTGGAACAAGAGGCTATTCTGGCCGCCATCACCGAAGAGGTCGCCGTGGTATGTTTGACCCAAGTGCATTATAAAACCGGCCATCTGCATGATATGGCAGCGATCACGGAAAAGGCCCATCAGGTTGGCGCTTTGATCATCTGGGACTTATGCCATAGCGCGGGGGCCTTACCCGTTGACTTGAATGGCTGCCATGCCGACTTTGCTGTAGGCTGCGGTTATAAATATCTGAATGGCGGGCCGGGCGCGCCGGCGTTTATTTTTGTGGCCAAATGTCATCAGGGAAAAGCCCGGCAGCCCTTGACCGGCTGGTGGAGCCATGCCGCCCCCTTTGCCTTTGAACAGGATTACCGCCCCGCCGACAATATCTGGCAAACATTGACGGGAACCCAGTCCATATTGGCGCTGTCGGTTCTTGAATGTGGTATAGATATTACGCTGCGCGCTGATATGGCCAAAGTGCGGGATAAATCCAAAGCCCTGTGCGATTATTTCATTGGGTTAACGGACCAGCATTGTGATGGTTTTGGCTTTTCACTGGCTAGCCCGCGAGACGGGGATGGCCGAGGAAGTCAAATATCCTTAAATCATCCAAAAGGCTTTGCGATCATGCAGGCTTTGATCGCAGAAAATGTGATTGGCGACTTTCGGGCGCCGGATATCATGCGCTTTGGCTTTACGCCATTATATACCAGATATATTGATATTTGGGACGCGGTGATGTGCTTGAAAAATATTATGGAAAAAGAACTCTGGTTAAACCCCGAATATGATCAACCAACTGCTGTGACCTGATCCGTCGCGGCATTTAACAAACTGAGGTCGCCCTTATGTTAAAAGGCGGCCTCTTTTTTTCCAAAATTCACGGCTCCTCGCCATTTAGAAGAACTTTCGTGGTATATTTTTCTGTACTCATGGCAATGGTGGAGTTGATTTCCTGCACCCCTTCAATCTGGGATAGATGGTGCCACCATAAATCCTGATATTCCTGAATATCTTTGACGACTATTTTTAATAGGAAATCGACATTGCCCATCAAGGTATGACATTCCATGATTTGGGGGATGTCCTTGATGATTTCAATGAAATTCGGGAGCACTTTTCGGCCATGAGCGGTCATTTTTACTTGGGTGAATAAGATGATATTCATGCCAATTTTGTTATGATCCAGCAAGGCGACGCGTTTTTTGATGATTTCCTCATCCTGCAATCGCTGTATTCTGCGCCAGCAGACCGACTTGGAGGAATTGATTCTTTCCGCGATATCGGCAACAGACAGCATGGCATCATCCTGAAGCAGGTTTAATATTTTTCTATCCAATTTGTCCATATGGCATAACATCCCGATTAATCTAAGTATATTGAAACTTTGTGCCTATTATTTAGCATATATGGGCATGTATGGGAAGAAATTTCGCCTTAAATATGATAATATATCTGAAAAGGAGAATGTAATGGCCCCAAATGACGGTAATAAATTAAATGTGCCCGCGCCCCGAAACAGGCCGGGGGAAACGCCAGAATTTGATAATCTTGATATTCCAAATGCCGGCGCTGTTTCGCGGCCTGATGTGATGATGGATCCGAAGGAGATGTTTGGTTATGCCAATAGCCTGATCCGGGTGCTTAAGATGAATAATAAGGCCGTTGGGGAATGGGATCCCAAGCTTTGTGCCGATGATATGCGCAAAGGCCTTTATGATATGATGATGACGCGAATTTATGACGATCGTATGCAGAATATGCAGCGTGTCGGGAAAATGTCATTTTATATGAAAAGCCGGGGGGAAGAGGCGGTGTCTGTGGCGCAGGCCATGGCCCTGGACGATAAAGACATGCTGTTTCCGTCCTATCGTCAGCAAGGCTTATTAATATCTCGGGGCCGGGATTTGCTTGATATGATGAACCATTGCCTGTCCAATTCCAGAGATAATTGCAAGGGGCGGCAATTGCCGATCATGTATAGTTGGCGGGAAGGGAATTTCTTTTCTATTTCCGGCAACCTTGGCACGCAATTTTGTCAGGCCGTTGGCTGGGCAGTGGCGTCCGCCTATAAAGGCGAAAATGCCCTCAGCGCAACATGGATTGGAGAAGGCACGACGGCAACGTCTGATTTCCATCATGGCATGACTTTCGCCGCCGTTTATAACGCGCCGGTTATCCTGAATGTGGTGAATAATCAATGGGCAATTTCAAGCTTTCAGGGTATAGCCGGCGGCGAAAAATCGACTTTCGCGGCACGCGGCGTGGGCTATGGTATGCCGGGCCTTCGGGTTGATGGTAATGACTTCCTTGCGGTCTATGCCGTGACAAAATGGGCGGCAGAGCGCGCGAGAAACGGCGGCGGCCCCACCATGATAGAGCATTATACTTACCGCGCCGATGCCCATTCCACCAGTGATGACCCCTCAAAATATCGGCCAGAGGATGAACCGAAATCATGGCCGCTCGGTGATCCGATAGAAAGACTAAAACAGCATTTAATTGAAATCGGTGAATGGTCTGAAGAAAAACATAGCCGCGCTATCGAAGAAATAACGGCCCTTGTCACGCGCAAATATAAAGAAGCAGAATCTTACGGCACATTGAATTCCGGAGAACGGCCGGAAGTGAGCAGCATGTTTGAGGATGTCTTCAAAGAACAGCCGGAACATCTGCGTCGGCAACGTCAGAAGTTGGGAGTATGAAATGGCTAAAATGAATATGATACAGGCCATTAATTCGGCCCATGACGTTATGCTCGAAAAAGACAGCTCTGTTGTGGTATTCGGCGAAGATGTGGGTTATTTCGGTGGGGTTTTTAATGCGACCGAAGGCCTGCAGGAAAAACATGGTATTCAGCGGGTATTTGATACGCCCATCGCAGAAGGCGGCATTATTGCCCTGGCCATCGGCATGGGGGTGAATGATTTGCGGCCTGTGACCGAAATTCAATTCTCGGATTATATTTATCCCGCCTTCGACCAGATTGTATCAGAGGCCTCACGGCTGCGCTATCGCTCAGGCGGTGAATATTGGGCCCCCATAACCATCAGAACCCCGTGCGGCGGCGGCATTCGCGGGGGGCAGACCCACTCCCAAAGCCCGGAAGGCATATTTACCCATGTATCGGGCATTAAAACCATCATGGCGTCAAATCCGTATGATGCGAAAGGATTGCTGATCAGCGCCATCGAAGATGATGATCCTGTGGTCTTTTTTGAGCCGAAACGCCTTTACAACGGGCCTTTTTATGGTGACCCGAAACAGCCGGCTCAATCATGGGAAAACCATGTAAAAGGCGAGGTTCCGGAGGGATATTATACAATCCCCATTGGAAAAGCGGAAACCGTGCGTTCGGGAAGTGACCTGACCATTGTCACTTATGGCACCATGGTGCATGTGTCTCTGGCCGCGGCAGAAATGTCCGGTTATGATGTTGAGGTCATTGATTTGCGGACTTTGACCCCGCTTGATATCGATCATATCGCCAGCTCGGTTTGCCGGACGGGCCGCTGCATTGTGGTTCATGAAGCCACCAAAACCGGCGGGTTTGGCGCGGAAATATTATCGCAAATTCAAGAAGAATGCTTTTGGAAACTTGAAGCCCCTATTGAACGTGTGGCGGGCTGGGATATTCCCTATCCCCATGCTTTTGAATGGGAATATTTTCCGGGGCAAGGCCGCGTTTTGGACGCCATAAAAATCGTAATGGAGGGTTAGGTCATGGGACAATATTTTTTCAAACTTCCCGATTTGGGCGAAGGAATTGTTGAGGCTGAAGTCGCTGCGCTTCATGTGAAAGTGGGGGATATGGTCACAGAGGACCAGCCCCTGATTGATATGATGACCGATAAGGCGACCGTAGAAATCCCCAGCCCCGTTGACGGAAAAATTCTGTCCATTAAGGGCCAGCTTGGTGAAATGATCCCTGTGGGAACAGCCATGGTGGTGATTGAGGTGGAAGGTGCCGGAAATGCGGAATCTAATGCAGAAGAACAGGCTGAGAAAGTAGAGAAAATTCAAGAAAAAGCCACAGTAAATCCTATACCAGTTCCAGTTCCAGCCACAATAACAACGCCAACATCTGGTACAGCAAATGACCATCCCTTGGCTTCCCCCGCCGTTCGCCTGCGGGCTTTGGAGGCACATATTGATTTGGCTAAGGTCCCCGGAAGCGGGCCTGCGGGCCGGATCAATCATCAGGATCTTGATGATTTTATCGCATCTGGCGGCAGAATATCTGGTCATATATCTGATATGGGGAAACAAAAACGTACCGCTATAGAAGAAATACCGGTCATTGGTATTCGCCGTAAAATCGCCCAGAGAATGGAGCTGAGCAAACGCAGTATCCCTCATTATTCCTACGTGGAGGAAGTGGATGTGACGGAAGTTGAAAAACTGCGGCATTTCCTGAACGCCAACCGAACGGAAGAGCAGCCTAAATTATCCATATTGCCTTTCATCATGATGGCAACCTTAAAGGGAATGGAGAAATTTCCGGAATGCAATTCCCATTATGACCCTGAACATAGTCTGGTACGCCGGTTTTCCGGGGTGCATCTGGGTATTGCAAGCCAGACACCCAACGGCCTTATGGTGCCGGTTGTCCGTCATGCTGAAACCCGCGATATATGGGATATGGCTGCAGAAATGATGCGGGTATCATCGGCGGCACGCGTCGGCAAGGCAAAACGGGAAGAGCTTTCCGGATCTACGGTAACCATTACGAGTTTGGGCAAAATCGGCGGTATTGTGACGACGCCGGTTATTAATTATCCCGAAGTTTCTATCATTGGGGTGAATAAAATTGTGCCGCGCCCCATGGTTATGAATCAAACGGATATTCAAATTCGCCAGATGATGAATTTGTCGTCATCTTTTGATCACCGGGTTGTTGACGGCTTTGTGGCGGCGGAACTTATTCAATTCATCAAAGGGGCTTTAGAACAGCCCGCAACATTATTCATGTAAGGGTCTTGAGGCTATGGATATGAAATGTAAAATACTGGTCATTGGCGCGGGCCCGGGCGGCTATGTGGCGGCCATTCGCGCGGGGCAGCTTGGCCTTGATACGATCATTGTCGAAGGGGACAGAGCAGGGGGAACCTGCCTTATACGGGGCTGTATTCCGTCAAAAGCCCTGATCCATGCTGCGGATAAGTTTGAACAGATGTCGGCTCATAGCGAAAAAGGCCATTTGGGCATTAAACTTGCCGCAAAGCCGGAATTGGATTTTGCGGAAACCATCGCCTGGAAAGACGGTATCGTTGATCGTCTGAACGGCGGCGTTGAAGCCTTGCTGAAAAAAGCAAAAGTCAAGCAAATCAAAGGCTGGGCTAAATTTAAAGATGCAAAGACCTGTGACGTTGAAACCAGTGACGGCATTGTCACCATTACCGCAGAACATGTTATTCTTGCCAATGGCTCAAAAGCCACCGAATTACCTTTCCTGCCCTTTGGCGGCGATATTTTATCCTCGGCGGAGGCGTTGTCCTTAACGGAAGTACCCGAAAAGCTGGTTGTGGTCGGCGCGGGTTATATTGGGCTTGAGCTCGGGATTGCCTATAGAAAGCTTGGGTCTGATGTGACTTTCATAGAAGCTGATGAGAAAATTCTCAGCACCTATGACAAGGAATTAACGGCCCCCGTACAGCAATGGCTTAAAAAACATGATGTGGCCGTACATCTGGGCGCAAGGGCAAGCGGTTGGCAGGATAATGCCCTATCCTATACCGATAAAGACGGCAAAGAACAGACCATCGCCGCAGATAAACTGCTGGTGACCGTGGGACGACAGCCAAATATTGACGGATGGGGGCTGGAGAATATGGCTGTGGATATGGCGAATGGCTTTATCAAGATTGATAAATATTGCCATACATCCATGAAAAATGTCTGGGCCATTGGTGATGTGACGGGCGAGCCTATGCTGGCCCACAGGGCGTCTGCGCAAGGTGAACTGGTCGCCGAGATCATTGCCGGCAAGAAGCGTGAATTTAATCCACAGGCCATTGCCGCCGTTTGTTTTACTGACCCTGAAATTATTGCGGTTGGTAAATCAGCTGATGAGGTAAAGGCAGATGGCATAGAAACAATTGTTGGAAAATTCCCGCTCATGGCTAATGGCCGTGCGTTGACTATGGAAGCGGCAGATGGTTTTGTGCGTATTACGGCGCGGGCAGATAACCATGTGATCCTTGGCATTCACGCGGTTGGCCCGCATGTGTCGGAGCTTTCCGGTGAATTTGCCCTGGCCCTTGAAATGGGGGCAAGGCTGGAGGATATTGCGGGCACGATCCATGTTCATCCAACCGTGACCGAAGCCTTTGCCGAGGCAGCGTTAGCCGCGCTTGGCCATGCTATTCACATATAATTATTAAATAGCTTGACTTCACAGCGCAAAGGCTGCAAATACGGCGCGTTACAGTGTGATCTAATATACACGCTTTTTTTAATATTCCGCCGAGCAGGCATGGTTATGTATTTTCCATGTAGTCCAAGCTTTAAGATTTTGGATATAGTGCGATCGCGGATAAAATCTTGTGTCATCAAAATGAATATTGACACAAAGAATATTCGCGAAAGGAATATGCAATGACGCATGATAATGCGCCAACTATTGACGAGTCTGGTATTGACGAGTCTGGCTTTAACGAATTTGGCCTTGCCGACACAATCCTGAAATCAATTGACAGAGAGGGCTTTTCGTCCCCTACAAAAATTCAAGTAATGGCGATCCCGCCCTTGATGGAAGGCAATGACCTGATTGGTATCGCCCAGACAGGCGGCGGCAAAACGGCGGCCTTTTCTCTGCCGACCATTAACAAGCTTCTGGAAGATTATGTCCGGCCGCGCCAGAATATGCCAAAGGTATTGATCCTTGCCCCAACCCGTGAGCTTGCCATGCAGATTGAACAATGCATCGTGACCTTCAGCAGGGGGACTAAAATTTCCAGCCTTGTTGTTGCCGGTGGGCAGCCTTATCCGCCGCAAACCAATAAATTACGGCGCGGCGTAGATATTCTTGTGGCAACACCGGGGCGTTTGATTGACCATATCAATCGCAGGAATATAAAATTTGATGATACCAATATTTTTGTCCTTGATGAAGCAGACCGTATGTTGGATATGGGCTTTATTGATGATGTTCAGGATATCGCAAATTCGCTGCCAGAAGGCCATCAAACGATTTTATTTTCCGCCACCATGAACCCAAAGGTTCGAAATCTGACGCGGTCTTTGCTTAAGGATCCCGTGAATGTGGAAATCAAGCAGAAAACAGCCGTCGCCGACACGATCACCCATAAATTGATGAATGTCAGCCGCAAGAATAAGGCCAAATTGCTGGCCCAGATATTGTCAGGTGAAAATGTTGACAAAGCATTGGTCTTTGCGCGTACAAAAATCGGCGCGGATAATCTTTGTGGTTTATTGCAGGATGAAGGCATTCAGTCAGATGCCATTCACGGCGACAAGCGCCAGCGGGTACGGGAAAAAATCTTGATGAATTTCCGCCGGGGCCGAACAAAAGTATTGGTCGCGACCGATGTGGCGGCGCGGGGCATTGATGTGGACGGCATCAGCCATGTGGTGAATTTCGAACTGCCGATTGAACCGGAAAATTATATTCACCGTGTTGGCCGGACAGGCCGGGCCGGGCAAAAGGGTATTGCCATATCCTTTTGTGATCCCAGTGATGTTCGGTTGCTGGTTCATATCGAAAGATTGATCAAGCAACCTATTGACGTGGACGTCGATCATGAATTTCATATTGATGTGACTGCGCGCGGCAAATCAGCCGGCAATCAAGGACGCTTTTCAAAACGCCGCAGCGGCGCGAATGACCGCGGCGGACGCAAAGAAGGCGGATTTGGCAGAGGCTTTAAACGCGAAGGTCAAAAACTGGGCGGCTTTAAGCGTGATGACCGGGCTGATACCGGCTCATATCGCGATAACCGCGCCAAATCGGATCGTTCCCAGCCGCGTGATAAGGCCCGTTTAGAAAAAAGCTCGGAAAACAGACCAGCCCGTAAATTTGAGAATAATGATTGGAAAAAAGACGCCACGCGTACTGATCGTAAAGAAGGCGGTTATAACAAAACCTCTCGCGGGAGCCGTGACGGGGGCTATAAAAAACAAGATAGACCTGCCCGGAATGATGCGCCCCGTTATGACCCGTGGACGGCACAAGCAAAAAAATATTCTGATGATCCAGTTCTTGAAAATTTAATCGGTAAACCACCAAAAATTGATAGCAAAAAAGACTCCAAGTCTGATTTTGTCAGAGCCGGTGATAAGAAAAAACCATTCAAGAAAAAAGACTCTAAATCATTTACCAAGTCATTAGACGGTAAAAAAGCCAGTGGTGGAAAGAAAAAAAACGCGTCTTCAGTATCCGGCAAACGTTCCCAGAAAAGCTATAAACCCAAGGGTAAAAATGGCGCTGGCGATAAGGGAGGCACAAAGGCTTTCTCGCCAAAGAGAAAAACTTTACGGCCTTCGCGCGCAGCCTGATATATAAAATTCTCCTTAAAAAGGCTCCTGATCAGGGCCTTTTTTTATGCGGGTTATCTCGGGATTTTTACATGCCGGGAATGGCAAGAGGCTTTCCGTTAATGAGCCTGACGCCATCCTTTAATTCAAGATCAAGGGTATATTCTTCGCCATCTTGCCTAAGGTAGCCTTGATTGATAAAAGTCTGCAGGGCAGTTGTTGTCTGGACATTGATCATTTGATCAATTTGTTCCGGCGGCATGTTGGCCATATCCACACCGCCTGCGGTTAATTGTTGTTTTAAACCGATTGTGGCTATGGCCTTGGCCAGTGCCGTATCAAAAGTGATATGAGATGTAATGGTAAGTCTTTTATTTAAAGCAACAGGGTCAGATAATTGCGAGATATTTTCAAGTTCGGTGCCATCGAAGGACAGCTTGCCTTTACTTTTATAAAATCCGTCATTCATTAAAAAATCAAGCTTATTGATAATAAGTTCCGGGGAAGATTTAAGGATTTTCTCCCCGGTGCGGGCCGCAATATTTTGTATGTTGGCCGCTGTTTGTTCGGCAGTGGGTGTTTCGCCATCCAGATTTTGATAGGAATCTTGTATAGACTTTGCATAATCTGTTATGGCCTCAAGATTTATATGGTTGATGTTCATATCAACTATAATATTTTTCAATCCAATGGCCTGACTGGTAAAGTCTGAAACCTTGGCGGAGAGATACATGGTCAGTGCCGTTTCATTTTCTTTGTCCAGATTATATTCGCTGGTAATATTATTAAGTAAAAATGAAATATTCTTCACGGGTTCCGAGAAATTAATATGGCCGAGTTTGGTGCTGCCTTTTCCGAGCCAAAGAAGCTCATTTACCTTATATCCATCAGCATGACCGCTTATTTCCTCCAGAGACAGGCCGGCATCAGATGTTTGAAAGGATAGTCCGGATAAATTAAAGCTGGCGGTATATTCATCAATGGCAGAATTTATATTCCCTTGGAAATTCATGCCTTTAAAATTTATGCTGACGTGCTTGCTTGCCTCATCTTCTGCTATTTTAGAAGCGTTATCAGCTTTGAAGGCAGGGACGCTTGCCTTAAAATTTATATTGCCAAGATAGGAAACAGAGGCAAATATATCCAATAGGCTGATGAGGTTGTTATTTTCTTTTATGGCGTAATATTCTGGATGATCAATATCCTGCAGAGTGCCCGACAGGGACATAAGGGCAAAATTCACGCCATTCTGAAAGGTGACGGGGCCGTGAGCAATGGCAATATCAAAAATAAAGCCCTTCTTTAAAAAGTCATAAACATCCTTGTCTAACTCTTCCTGTTCATCAATAGAGGCTCCAAGAATATTCAGAGTATGCTCATCAAAGCCGTAAGAAACCACGGCGCGAGAGGAAAACCATCCTTGATCATATGTCTGTATTTTAAGGGAATATCCTGGAATCTGCGATATTTCTTCGGCGAGTTCGGCGACGTTTTTCTTTGCCATATTGCCGATAAAATAAGGCATAATGGCAAAAATTAATATGACACCAACAACAAGGCCTAATATTTTTTTGTTTTTCACAGGATCTCCCCCAATGGTTTTTGTCAGAAAGGTAAACTATAACCTATTCTTATGATCAGTCACTTGATATTTTGTAATATTGGCCTATCTTAATGGCCTGCAATTAATATTATTTAGGAAATATAGATATGTATGACTATGATTTTTTTGTCATCGGGGCGGGCTCTGGCGGCGTTCGGTCAAGCCGAATGGCGGCCACTTATGGCGCGAAGGTTGGATTATGCGAAGACTACCGCGTTGGCGGCACATGCGTCATTCGGGGCTGCGTTCCCAAAAAATTATTTGTCTATGCTTCTGAATATTCCGCACATTTTAAGGATGCGGCGGGTTTCGGCTGGTCAGAAGCTGACCATGAATTTGACTGGCCTGCATTGATTGCGGCCAAGGATAAAGAAATTGATCGCCTGAATGCGCTTTATATCCGAAATTTGGAAAATCATAATGTGGAGATCATTCAGGCGCGCGGCAAGCTTTTGGATGCCCATACTGTTGAACTAACCTCGGCAGAGGGCGTACGAACCATTACCGCCGGAAAAATACTGATTGCCACGGGCGGCTGGCCGCAAATGCCGGATATTCCGGGTATTGAACATGCCATCACGTCAAACGAAGCCTTCCATCTGCCGGCATTACCCAAAAAACTCGCCGTTGTTGGCGGCGGCTATATCGCTGTTGAATTCGCCGGTATCTTTAATGGTATGGGCGTGGAAACCCATCTTTTATATCGGGGTGAGCAGATATTGCGCGGCTTTGACCGGGAAATTGCCGATAAATTAAACGAAGAAATGAGCAAAAAGGATATCGATGTTCGTGTGCAGACCAATGTGACCGAAATAATCAAGTCTGATGACGGATTATTGCTCACATTGACGGATGGCTCAACACTTGTCGTGGATTGCGTTATGTTTGCGACAGGTCGGGTGCCTAATTCCAAAAATATGGGTTTGGAGGATTTAGGCGTTGAAATGGCACCAAACGGGGCCATAATCATTGATGAAAATTACAAAACATCCGTGGATAATATTTTTGCCGTAGGGGATGTAATCGGAAAGATCCAATTAACGCCTGTGGCCATTAAAGAGGGGGCTGCGCTGGCCGCCGCGCAGTTTAATGATACGCCGACCCTGGTAGATTATGAAAATATCGCTACGGCCGTTTTCTCGCAACCCTCAATCGGCACGGTTGGTATGAGCGAGGAAGAAGCCATTGAAAAATTCGGGCAGGATATTCAGCTTTTCAGATCTGAATATAAATCCATGAAATTTACCCTGAGCGGCCGACCTGAACGATCCCTGATGAAAATGATCGTTCAAAAGTCGACTGATAAGGTGATAGGCGTGCATATCATCGGCCCTGATTCCGCTGAAATCATTCAGGGCATTGCCATTGCCCTGAAATGCGGGGCCACAAAAGCGCAGTTTGATTCTACGGTGGCCGTGCATCCTTCATCGGCAGAAGAATTTGTCTTAATGAAATAATATTTTATGAGAAGTATATTTTTTAGAAGAAAAACCCCTTTATGAGTTGTTTTTTCTGGCCTTCCATGGCGAACATCTTTATAGGGAGCCATGATAAAAAATTAATGTGATGGATGGAATTATGAGTAAGAACTGGACGCCTGATAGCTGGAGATCAAAACCCATTAGGCAGGTTCCTGTTTATGCTGATCAGGCAGAGCTGGAAAAAGTTGAGGCAGAATTGGGCAGATGTCCGCCATTGGTATTCGCGGGCGAGGCAAGGCGCCTGACGGCCCAATTGGGCGACGTGGCAGAGGGCAAGGCTTTCTTGCTGCAGGGCGGCGACTGCGCCGAAAGTTTTGGCGAATTCCATGCGGATAATATTCGGGATACTTTTCGGGTCCTGCTTCAAATGTCTGTGGCCTTAACCTATGCGGCGGCTTGCCCCGTGGTGAAAGTCGGCCGCATTGCCGGACAGTTCGCCAAGCCCCGCAGCAGTGACTTTGAAACCATTGATGGTGTGAAATTACCCAGTTATCGCGGCGATATCATCAATGATATAGACTTTACCCCTGAATCTCGCATTCCAGACCCTAAACGTATGCTTCGGGCCTACAGCCAGTCGGCGTCAACGTTGAATCTATTGCGGGCCTTTGCGCAGGGCGGTTATGCCAACTTGCATAAAGTACATCAATGGAATCTCGATTTTGTCAAAAACAACCCGGCTTCCGAGCAATATACGGGTTTGGCGGATCGTATTGATGAGGCTTTGGGTTTTATGCGGGCCTGCGGCGTTGATGCGGATACCCGCGAATTAAGCGGAACTGATTTCTATACGTCACATGAGGCATTGCTGCTATGGTATGAAGAGGCGCTGACCCGCGTTGACAGCATCACGGGCCGCTGGTACGACACATCAGGACATATGCTCTGGGTTGGTGACAGGACGCGGCTTTTGGATGAAGCCCATATTGAATTTTTATCCGGGATCGGCAACCCTCTTGGGTTAAAGGTTGGGCCAACCACGGATATGGACGACTTGATTCGCATTATTGATAAAGTAAATCCCCAAAATGAGTCCGGAAGGGTCACGCTGATCTGCCGCATGGGGGCAGACCTGCTGGAGGATAAACTGCCGCCTATTATCCGAAGAATAGAAGAAGAAGGGTGTCAGGTTGTCTGGTCATCTGACCCGATGCACGGCAATACCATAACGTCTTCATCTGGTTTTAAAACCAGACCATTCGAGCAGGTTCTCGCAGAAATTCGCCGATTCTTTCGGGTTCATCGCGCAGAGGGAACCTATGCTGGCGGGGTACATTTTGAAATGACAGGACAGAATGTCACGGAATGCACGGGCGGCGCTGAGGACATCACGGATGAGACACTTGGGGATCGTTACCGGACCTTCTGTGATCCACGATTAAATGCCGGCCAGTCTCTTGAGCTTGCTTTTTTGATTGCAGAGAGTTTAAAAGAGGAACGTCAGGCCCTTGCAAAATTACGTGAGCCAGAGCAGTTATAAAAATTACGCTGCCCTGATTTTATTTGCTGCCCTGATCTTTTATGTGTTTTAAAGAGACTTGGGACCTATGAATCAGTTAAATATTTCTCTGGCAAGTTTGAATCCAACTGTTGGTGACCTGCCGGGCAATTATGATAAAATAATCCTTGCCCGAAAGGCTGCTGCAGCCGAAGGCGGGGATCTGATTGTTTATAGTGAGCTATGCCTGATTGGCTATCCCCCGGAAGATATCGTGCTGAAGGGGGCTTTCCAAAAGGCGGCTATGGATAAGCTTCTTGATCTGGCGACGCTTACAACAGACGGCGGCCCGGCCATGCTGATTGGCTCTTGCTGGCGGGAGGGCGACCTCTTGTATAATTCGGCTGTTCTTCTGGATAATGGCAAAATTTCCGCCATAAGACATAAGGTTGATCTGCCCAATTATGGGGTCTTTGATGAAAAACGGGTTTTCGCCAGTGGCCCGGAACCAAAAGTTATGGTTTTTCGCGGTGTAAAACTGGGCGTGATGATCTGCGAGGATATGTGGTCGCCGGAAATCTCGCAAATACTGGCCGCGGGCGGGGCCGAAATGCTGATTGTCCTGAATGGCTCCCCGTTCGAGCAGGGCAAATATTTTGAACGTCAAAGCCTGGGTTTAACGCGGGCAAAAGAAAGTTCCCTACCGCTGATTTACGTCAATCAGGTGGGGGGACAGGATGAATTGGCCTTTGATGGTGGGGCCTTTGTCTTAAATAAGGCGGGGGAACTGGTGGCCCGCGCGAAAAGTTGGCAGGAAGGGGCCTTCCTGACAAGGTGGCAACAGGATGCTGGGCAGTGGATTTGCGTCACAGATGACATTAATGATATTGCAGAAGGCTATGACGCCATTTATCAGGCGATGATCATCGGGCTTCGGGATTATGTTCATAAAAATCATTTTCCGGGCGTCGTGCTGGGCATGTCGGGCGGCATTGACAGTGCGCTCAGCGCGGTCGTTGCGGTCGATGCTTTGGGGGCGGAAAATGTTCACCTTGTCATGATGCCGTCAAAATATACCAGCGAGGAAAGCCTGATTGATGCGGCTCTATGCGCCGAATGGCTTGGCGCGCGGATCGATAATATTCCAATAGAACCCGCAGTGCAGGCCTATGATATGATGCTCGCAGGGCAATTTGCCGGCACAGAGCCGGACACCACAGAAGAAAATCTACAGTCACGCATTCGCGGTGTTACGCTCATGGCGATCAGCAACAAGTTTGGTTATATGCTGTTGACCACAGGAAATAAATCTGAAATGTCGGTGGGCTATGCCACGCTTTACGGCGATATGTGCGGCGGTTATTCGGTATTGAAAGACCTGTATAAGACGGATGTCTTTGCCATTAGTGACTGGCGTAACAAGCATCATCCCATAGGCGCAATAGGGCCAAGAGGTCAGGTTATGCCTGAAAATATCATCACAAAGCCGCCCACGGCGGAGCTTAAGCCCAATCAAAAGGATGAGGATAGTCTGCCGCCTTATGATATTCTGGATGATATTCTGGAATGTCTGGTCGAAAAAGAAATGCCGGTCGATGATATTGTGGCAAAAGGACATGCAATAGAAACTGTTGCCCGCATTGAACATCTGTTATACATCGCGGAGTATAAAAGACGCCAAGCCCCGCCCGGCGTTAAATTAACCCGCCGAAATTTTGGTCGGGACCGCCGTTATCCGATCACCAATGGTTTTCGTAACGCCAGAATTAAATAGTATAGAAATGAGATTATATTAGATGACTAAACCCGTAAAAGTACGTTTTGCCCCAAGCCCAACAGGATTATTGCATGTGGGGAATGTCCGTACAGCCCTTGTGAATTGGCTCTATTGCCGCAAACATAACGGGACATTTATCCTGCGCCTTGATGATACGGATGCGGTGCGCTCTACGGATGAATATGCAGAGGCTATTGAGCGCGACCTTGCGTGGCTGGGATTGAATTGGGATGAAAAATTTAGGCAGTCGGATCGTTTTGATCGTTATAATGAAGCCGTTGAGATACTAAAAGCGGATGGTCGGCTATATCCTTGTTATGAAACAGGGCAGGAGCTTGATCTGAAACGTAAAGTTCAGCTGGGACAAGGCAAGCCGCCGGTATATGACAGGGCAGGGCTGAATTTAAGCGACGGTGACATTGCCGCATTGGAATCCGAAGGCCGTAAAGCCCATTGGCGTTTTAAACTTGATCTTCCGGCGCGGGTGGAATGGGATGATCTGGTGAAGGGGCCGTTAAGTTTTGATATGGCCGCCTTAAGCGATCCTATTTTGATCCGTGAAGATGGAAGTTTTCTCTATAGCTTGCCCTCCGTCGTCGATGATATTGATTTTGGCATTACCCACATCATGCGCGGCGAAGACCATGCGACCAATAGCGCGGTGCAGGCACAATTATTTGAGGCTTTGGGCGGGCATGTTCCCTTTTTTGCTCATTTCTCCCTCTTGACCGGGGCCGGCGGCGAGGGGCTATCGAAACGGCTTGGCACGGCTAGTATCCAGTCATACCGCGAAGAATTGGGTCTGGAGGCCATGAGTATAAATAGTCTTCTTTCACGCCTTGGTTCTTCTGAGGCTATTGAGCCGATGCTGTCTCTGGACCCCTTGGTCGCGGGGTTTGATTTTTCCAAATACAGCCGTTCAACGGCAAAATTTGACCCAAAAGACCTTGAAATATTAAATGCTAAAATCCTCCATAATACGGATTACGCGGCCGTTTCAGGTCGCCTTGATAATGTGGATGAGGCCCTGTGGAATATCTGCCGCAATAATATAAATAAACTTAGTGATATTAATGAATTAAATCTGATTGTTAAGGGGCCACTTCAGCCAGTGATCACCGATCAGGGCTTTGCAGATAAAGCCGCAGATTTATTGCCTGCCGCGCCGTGGGATGACAGCACATGGAAAGCTTGGACAACGGCGGTTAAAGATGCCACGGGGGCCAAGGGCAAGGCACTTTTCATGCCGCTGCGCCAAGCGGTAACAGGCATGGATCATGGGCCGGAGATGGGGGCGTTATTACCCTTGATTGACCCAAAAATCGTCAAGGCACGCTTGCAGGGTAACGCCGCATGAGGCGCGGTTTAAAAATATATAATACCCTCAGCAAGCAGAAGGAAGATTTTAAGCCGATCAAGGCCGATCATGTGACGCTCTATGTTTGCGGGCCAACGGTTTATGATTTTGCGCATGTGGGCAATGCCCGTCCGGTGGTGGTTTTTGATCTTCTGGTGCGTTTGCTGCGCCATGATTATAAACAGGTCACCTATGCGCGCAATATCACGGATATTGATGATAAAATTATCGAGGCTGCCCAAAAGAGCGGTCAGTCTATTTCTGAGATTACTGAAAAATATACCCGTATATATGAAGAAGATATGGTCGCTCTGAATGCAAAAATGCCAGATATCCGGCCAAAAGCAACGGAATATATTGATCAAATGATCGCGATGACATCGGACTTGATTGATAAAGGCCATGCCTATGAAAAGGACGGCCATGTTCTGTTTTCTGTGCCGAGTATGGCAGATTACGGCGCACTTTCTGGCCGAAAACTAGAAGATATGATTGCTGGTGCGCGGGTCGATGTCGCGTCTTATAAGAAAGATGCCGCAGATTTTATCCTCTGGAAACCTTCGGCGCAGACCCAACCGGGCTGGGACAGCCCATGGGGGCGCGGCCGTCCCGGATGGCATCTGGAATGTAGTTGTATGATCGAGGATAACTTTGGCAAAACCATTGATATTCATGGCGGCGGCCTGGATTTAATTTTTCCCCACCATGAAAATGAAATTGCCCAAAGCCGCTGCGCCCATGATGGCGCGCCCTTGGCAAACTATTGGATGCATAATGGTTACCTTACGGTTGAGGGCGAAAAAATGTCAAAATCCCTCGGCAATTTCGTTACCGTCCATGAATTATTAGAGGAATTCCCCGGCAAGGGCGAAGCGATCCGCATGTGCCTGCTCAGCGCCCATTATCGCCAACCCGTAGATTTCAGTCGGGAAGGCATAAAACAAGCCCAAAAACAGCTGGATCGTTGGTACAGATTGACCAAAGACGTTAAGGCAGAAGGGATTAAGATGTCGGAATCTATTCTGGAGGCCCTGCGCGATGACCTGAATACGCCGAGGGCCATTGCCGAACTGAACAGCCTTGCCAAGAAAGCCGTGAATGATGATACGGCAAAGAAACAACTAAAAGCAGCGGCTAATCTATTTGGGCTTCTGGAGCAGGATGACTGGTTTACGGCAGCAGGCGATGATAACGCCATTTCTGAAGAAATGATCGAAAAATTAATATATGAGCGTGCGCAGGCCAAGAAGAACAAAAAATTCGCCCGGGCCGATGAAATTCGTAACATGCTGGAAAAACAAGGTATTTTTCTTCTTGATGGCCCAGATGGCACCATGTGGGAGCGGAAGTAATGTCAGGGAAAAGTCAGGTCATTACCTTTTGAAATAACGTTAAAGCCGCCACCACGGTTGCCTCTCTGACCTTGTCCCGTCCTATATTCCCAAATAGATGCTTTTCATGCAGGGTAATGCCATGCCGGCTTGCGCAGGCCATATGAACGAGGCCGACGGGCTTTTCGGTGCTGCCGCCGCCGGGGCCGGCGATGCCGGTGACGGAAACGGCGGCATTGGCCGATGATTTTTCCAGCGCGCCTTTTGCCATGGCGATGGCGGTTTCTTGTGTGACCGCCCCGCCGATGCGCAGGGTTTCGGCACTGACCCCCAACATATCCATCTTGGCCCGGTTGGTATAGGTGATGAAGCCTCTGTCAACCACGTCCGATGATCCGGCGATCCCGGTCAGGGCGGCCATGATCAATCCGCCGGTACAGGATTCTGCGGTGGCCAGATGAAAGCCTTTGTCCCGCGCCAGTTGTAACGTCGCGGCGGCAAGCTTGATAATATCATCAGAGAACATAAATATAAAATCCAATCACGATTGCGGCGCCCATAAATCCGGCGATCACATCATCCATCATCACGCCATACGCGTCATGGCGGTCATCAAAAATCTTGATGGGCCAGGGTTTATAGATGTCAAATACGCGAAAGGCGATAAAGGCCAGAAACATTGGGCCAATGGATAGGGGGATGGTTGCCGTCATGGCGGCAATGGGCAGGCAGGCAATCCACTGGCCGGCCACCTCATCAATGACGATTTCGCCGGGGTCAGTTTTTCCGGTTTCATCCATATAAACTTTCGAAGCCCAAAGTCCGGCCATAAATACAAGGATGATGGCCACAGACAAGCCCATGGGGCCAAAGCGTTCAATGATGATCCAGGCAAAGGGCAGGGCGGCCAGTGATCCCATGGTGCCGGGCGCTTTGGGGGCAAGGCCGGAATAAAACCATGTGGCCAGCAATAAGGCCGGATGAATTGCGGATTTTGACCATTTATCGACGAACATATTTTATTCTCTCTATTCTTTTTTATTCACACTACTCTGGTAATCTGACGGTTACAATGGCTTGGGCGGCGATGCCTTCTTTGCGGCCTGTAAAACCAAGCTTTTCCGTTGTGGTGGCTTTTATGCTGACGCGCGAGGGGGTAATATCCAGAATGTTGGCGATATTGTCTCTCATGGCTTGGGCGTGGGGTGATATTTTTGGCGTTTCGCAAATGATTGTCAGGTCAATATTATTGATAATGCCTTGCTTTTCCTTAACCAGCTGCGCGGCATGCTTGAGGAATATGTCTGAACTGGCCCCTTTCCATTGATCGTCACTGGGCGGGAAATGCTGACCGATATCGCTTGCGCCAATGGCACCCAGAACGGCATCGGTTAACGCATGCAGGGCCACATCAGCATCCGAATGGCCTTTTAATTTCTGGTCATGGTCGATCGCAATGCCGCCCAATATCACCTGATTGCCATTTTCAAAGGCATGGACATCAATCCCAAGCCCGCTGCGCATATCTGTAAGGTTATTCTTAATCATATTTTCGGCCTTTTGCAGGTCTTCATGAGTGGTTATTTTAAAATTACTGTCTTCGCCGGCTATGGTTAAAACCTGAACGCCGCAGGATTCCGCGATGGCGGCATCGTCGGTCATTTCCCGGCTTTCCATTCTTTTATGTGCCATGAATATCAGCTTGTAACGGAAGGCCTGCGGCGTTTGCGCCAGCGCCAGCTTATTGCGATCAATGGTTTCTTTTATTCTGTCCTTGCTGATCAGCTTAACGGTATCAACCACGGGGAGGACAGGAACAACCGCGCCATGATCGGTAGCGGCCATGATAATATCCTCAATATGTTTTGGTGTGATGAAAGGACGGGCAGCATCATGAATTAAAACCAGATCAGGTTCATCCTGACCAAGGCTCTGCAAGCCGTTCATAACAGATTGTTGCCGTGTTGTTCCGCCGATTACGGGGTCAAGGAGGGTTCTCGCCTGATTTGTTTGGACGAATGATTGGGTGGATAGATCATATAATGCGCGGTCATCCGGATGAATAACGCACTGAATCAAGTCAATATAGGGCACTTTGGCAAAAGTTTCGATGGTGCGTTCAAGGATTGTTTTTCCGCAAACTGATATATATTGCTTGGGAATTTCCCCGCCTGCTCTATGGCCTCTTCCCGCAGCAACTATTATTACGGCAACCCTCATAACATCATCCTCCCATTCGTTATTTAAGGGGCTAAATCTATCATTCTGGCGTAAAAAAGTCTGTATTTTTCTTGAAGTAATTGTCCTTTGACCTGGAAAGCCTTTTCAGCTATAGTGCCGCGTAATTTTGCTTAAACATTAATCATTAATATGAATTGCTCAAATATTAGACATGACTTGGAAGAATATGACCATAAACATCGGGCCGATTACGCTGGAAGACCCTGTTTTGCTTTGCCCGATGGCCGGCGTGACCGATCTGCCTTTTAGAAGGCTGGTCAAAAGCTTTGGTGCGGGGCTCGTCACATCTGAAATGATTGCCAGTCAAGCCATGATACGGGATCATAAACGTACCCATAAAATGGCCTATGCGGAAAGCGATGAATATCTGATGTCTGTACAGCTTGCCGGTCATGACCCTGATATGATGGCGCAGGCCGCAAAAATGAATCAAGATAAAGGGGCCAAAATAATTGACATCAATATGGGCTGCCCCGCCAAAAAAATTGTTAATGGCTATGCGGGGTCGGCCTTGATGCAGGATTTGACTATTGCCAAAAGCATCTTGGTCGCCGTCGTGGGGGCCGTAGATGTCCCCGTGACCCTTAAAATGCGTACAGGATGGGATATTACGAACCGCAATGCCCCCGAACTTGCCCGCATTGCCGAGGATGTCGGTATTAAAATGGTGACGGTTCATGGCCGAACCAGAAATCAGATGTATAAAGGCAAATCGGACTGGACATTCATCCATCAAGTTAAAGATGCCGTGTCTCTTCCGGTGATCGCCAACGGCGATATTGTTACCTGCGAAGATGCCGCAGAAGCCCTGCGTCAATCCGGCGCGGACGGCGTCATGATTGGCCGGGGAGCCTATGGCAGGCCGTGGTTTTTATCACAGGTTATTCATTATTTAAAAACCGGTGAAAAACTGCCGGATCCAAGCTTGGCAGAACTCAAATATATTGTGATTAATCATTATCAGGCCATGCTTGATCATTACGGCGAAGATGCCGGCAAGAGAATCGCCCGCAAGCATATTTCCTGGTACACAAAGGGATTAAGGGACAGCGCCTTTTTCCGTCAGCAGGTCAATCATTTAAGTGATTCAAGCCAGGTGAGAGATATGATTCATCGCTTTTTTGATCCACTGATTGCGGAGGTTGCCGCTTGAAACAGCAAAATGTCATAAGTCAGGATTTGATTTTAAATTCCCTGCCGGATTCCATTGTCGTGGTAAGTAAGGAAAATCAGATCACTTATGTGAATAATGCGGCGGAACAATTGTTTTTTTCAGGGGCAAAGATGCTTCTTAAGCGTAAGTTGGAAGAGGTCGTCTCTCACGATAGTCCTCTGGTGGCGATCATTGATCAATCCCGGCAAAGCAAGGCCATTATTTCTGAATATGACATTATGCTGGCCAGTCCTAAATATGGCCATAAGCGTGTGGATATCCATGCCTCCCCTCTTATAGACAGGGAGGGAGAAATGGTTATTCAACTGCAGGAAAGAAGCATCGCCCAGAAAATCAGTCAACAGCTAAATCATAGAGGTGCCGCGCGGTCGGTCGCAGGCATGGCGTCTGTTTTGGCCCATGAGATTAAAAACCCCTTGTCCGGCATTCGGGGCTCGGCGCAGCTTTTAGAGCAGGACGCCAGTGAAGAGGATAAAGACCTCACGCGCCTGATCTGTGAAGAAACGGACCGGATTTGCGCGCTCGTCGATCGTATGGAGGTTTTCTCCAATAACAAACCAATTGTGCCGGAAGATATCAATATCCATTCAGTGTTGGAACATGTCCGCAAACTGGCCCAGAACGGCTTTGGTAAACATGTGACATTCAAGGAAGTGTACGACCCTTCCATTCCATCAGCGCGCGGTGACAAGGGGCAGTTGATTCAGGTTTTCCTGAATTTGATTAAAAATGCTGTTGAGGCTTTGCCGCAGTCAAAGAGCGGGGAGGTGACCTTGACGACGGCCTACCGTCATGGGGTAAGGGTTGCCGTTGCAGGATCCGGGGAACGTATGCATCTGCCGCTGGAAATATGCGTGATTGATAATGGCAGCGGCATTATGGATGATTTAAAACCGCATTTATTTGATCCGTTTGTAACCACAAAACTCTCTGGCACTGGCTTGGGGCTTGCGCTCGTGGCAAAAATAATTGGCGATCATGGCGGCATTATTGAATGTGATACGGCCCGGGAAAATACGATTTTCAGGGTATTGTTGCCAAGCTATAAAGGACAAGGGTTATGACCGGTAAAATGCTGTTAATAGCAGATGATGACAAGGCCATACGCACAGTATTGTCCAAGGCTTTGGAAAGAGAGGGTTATGAGGTTAAATTAACCAGTAATGCTGCCACCCTATGGCGCTGGGTATCCAACGGAGAGGGCGATCTGGTGATCACGGATGTTGTCATGCCCGATGAGAATGGCCTTGATCTTCTGCTGAAGATTAAAAAAATCCGCCCCAATTTGCCTGTGATTGTGATGTCGGCGCAGAATACCTTGATGACAGCGGTGAAGGCAACGGAACGCGGGGCTTATGATTATCTGCCAAAACCATTTGATTTAAATGAATTAAAGTCCGTTGTTGCCAAAGCCCTCACGGTAAAGCCTAATGTTGTTGATGCGTCCGCCGTGGGTGATGAGGCAGAGGAATTACCTTTAATTGGCCGTTCGCCGGCTATGCAAAATGTATATCGCGTTATGGCCCGCCTGATGGCGACTGATCTGACCGTTACCATAACCGGAGAGTCCGGCACCGGGAAAGAACTGGTGGCCAAAGCCCTGCATGATTTTGGCAAACGTAAAAACAGTCCTTTTGTTGCCCTTAATATGGCGGCAATCCCGAGGGAGTTGATTGAGAGCGAATTATTCGGCCATGAGAAAGGCGCTTTTACCGGCGCGGAAAGCCGTAGTTCAGGCCGTTTTGAACAAGCGCAAGGCGGAACATTGTTTTTAGATGAAATTGGCGATATGCCGCTTGAGGCACAAACTCGATTGCTCCGCGTGCTGCAGGAAGGGGAATATACGGCAGTTGGCGGCAAGAGAACGATAAAAACAGATGTCCGTATTATTTGCGCGACCCACCGTGATCTTAAATCTTTGATAGGTCATGGGCTATTCAGGGAAGATTTATATTACCGGTTGAATGTTGTGCCGCTAAGATTGCCGCCTCTGCGAGAGAGAGTTGAAGATATTAATGATCTCATGCGCCAGTTTTTGAACAGCTATGCTGCAGAAAATTCTCAAGTACCAAAACTTATTGATAAAGAAGCCTTGAATTACCTCAAACAATATCATTGGCCGGGGAATGTTCGTGAATTGGAAAATTTATGTCAGCGTATCGCTGCGCTGTATGTTGAGGATACGATAACCCTTGAGATTGCCTGTTCGGAGATGATGCCTTTGCCCGTTGGCGAACAGGTTGAGGGAAATGAGGTTGCCTCTAATGAAACACTTCAAGAATCTATAAATCGTCACCTTAAACGTTATTTTGATGCCCATCTTCCCCATGATTTGCCGCCGGCCGGATTATATTCCCGTCTGCTTAGTGAATTTGAGAGACCTTTGATTGAAAATACATTGTCAGCGACCAGAGGCAACCAGATAAAGGCGGCGGAATTATTAGGGTTGAACCGAAATACCCTGCGCAAAAAAATTAAAGATCTGGATATTGATATCCGGAGAAGTTAAAGACAGATTTGAGATGTTGTAAAATTACAACAATATGATATTCTGCATTCAGATGAATACGATAAACGCTAAAAAATTTAAAAGACTTGGCTCATGGGCAAGAAAAGTAAATCTTGCCCGTAAGTCAACTTATGGGTTGGCCATCGCGGCTGTTTTATCTGTTTTGGCAACCTTTGCGACCTTCTCTGATGTTGGGCCGTTTCTGCCTACGTCCAGTACACTTTTTGTAATGTTGACAGTAAATCTGGCTATTTTGCTTATTTTTGCCGCCATGATTGCGCGGCAAATTGTTCAATTAAGGACAGGGCAAAAGTCGGGGCTTGGAAGCTCCCGACTGCATAGGCGTATTATAACCTTATTCAGTATTGTCGCGATCACACCAACGATTATTGTGGCTATTGTATCCGGAATGTTTTTGGAGTTTGGGCTGCAAAGCTGGTTCAGTGACAAGGTTCGCAGCGCACTTGATAATTCTCAGGCTGTGGCAGAGGCCTATATAGAAGAGCATAAAAAGGCTCTGCAGGCCGATGTTTTAGGGGTGGCGAGAGATTTGAATGCACAGGCCTTCAGCCTGACACAGAATCAGCTGTTACTGGAGCAGGCATTGTCGGTTCAGGCACAGTTTTTATCTCTGTCAGAAGCGATTATATTCGAGCGAAACGGGCAGGTTAAGGCGCGGGCTAAAACCACATTAAGTTTGATTGGCGATTCATTTCCACTTGCCGCACTTGAAATGGCTGCCAAGGGAGATATTGTGCCGATCATTGGCGGCGATAATGATAACCGTGTGAGAGTGCTTGTCGCATTGGATGGATTTCTAGGGTATTTCTTATATATCAGTCGTTTTGTTGATCCCAAGGCGCTTGCTCTTGTGAAAAATACCAAGGATGCGCGATCGGACTATATGGCCGCACTGAATGAAAAATCCCGGTATAGATTGTGGTTTAATTTAACTTATATCATTATTGCCTTTTTAATTCTTCTTGCCGCGATCTGGATGGGCATCGGGTTCGCCAGAAAATTGATGGAGCCGATCACAAATTTAGTTGATGCATCGGAAAAAGTAGGTAAGGGGGATTTTACGGCACGCGCGCCAATTAAAAAAGGCTATGATGATCTGGGGGGGTTGACCAGAGCTTTTAACAAGATGACCCGCCAACTGGATCAGCAGCAAAAGGATATTTTAGAGACCAGTCTGGAACTTGAAGAGCGGCACCGTTTTATGGAAGCGGTGCTTACCGGCGTTTCGGCGGGCATTATGGGGCTTGATCCATCTGGCAAGGTAACATTGCCGAATAGGTCTGCGGCAAATCTGCTTAATCTGCCAAAGTCGCAGATTCTTGGGGCGCAAATCCAGACAATAATGCCGGAAGCTGAAAGCCTGTTTAATAAAATTCGATTAACGCAATCACAATCTGTACAGGATCAGATTGTGATAGAGCGCGATGATATAAACCTCAATTTAATGGTCAGAATAACGGCAGAGACCAAAAATGGTGAAATTCAGGGGTTTGTTATTGCTTTTGATGATATCACCGATCAGGTTGCAGCCCAGAGGACGGCGGCATGGTCTGATATTGCCCAACGTATTGCCCATGAAATAAAAAACCCGCTGACACCCATTCAATTATCAGCAGAAAGATTAAAACGAAAATACCTGAAGGAAATTAAAAGTGACCCGGCGGTTTTTGTTCAATGTACGGACACGATTGTCCGGCAGGTGGGTGACCTTCGGCGTATGGTTGATGAGTTCTCCTCTTTTGCGCGGATGCCCGCACCAAATGTCAAAACAGAAAATCTGGCACAGATTATCAAGCAGGCTTATTTCTTGCAGGAAGTTGCCAACAGCAATATTGAATTTGAATTGAATTGCCCGGCAGAATTTCTGGCGATCGAATGTGATGCGGCCCAGATTGGACAGGCCTTAACCAATTTGATTAAGAATGCTGCGGAATCGATCGCGGCAATGGAAATCGCTGCGAAGAATGATGGTTCGGACTATCAGGGCAATATCGAAATATCCATTCAGGATGACGTAAAGGAAACAAGAATTCACATCATTGATAACGGTTCAGGAATTCCTGAACATTTAATAGATAAACTGGTCGAGCCTTATGTGACGACGCGAACCAAAGGCACCGGGCTTGGTCTGGCTATTGTCAAAAAGATAATGATGGATCATGGCGGGGAATTACTTATGGCGAATAATCCGGGATTGGGGGCAAGGATTACCTTAATATTCAATAAAAATGCCCATATTCAAAAAAATACCTCCGATGACACCGTAAGGATGATGTATGGCTCTTGATATTCTTGTCGTTGATGATGAAGCTGATATTCGTGACTTAATTTCCGGAATTTTGGATGATGAAGGATATGAAACCCGTACAGCTAAGGATAGCGATGCCACATTGCTTGAAATAGAAGCGCGGCGACCTTCGCTTATTATTCTGGATATTTGGCTTCAGGGCAGCCGGCTTGACGGGTTGGAACTGCTTGAGATAATCAAAAAAATTCATATGGATTTACCTGTGATTATCATCAGTGGTCACGGTAATATCGAAACGGCGGTATCGGCAATCAAACTTGGTGCCTATGATTTTATCAGCAAACCCTTTGAAACTGACAAGCTTTTGATTCTGGTCGAGCGGGCAACTGAGGTAGATCGTTTGAGACGTGAGAATTCTGAGCTTAAAGAAAAAATGGGGTTTGATGTCGGGTTAACAGGATCATCATCGGCCATTAATCTGGTGAGAAATACTATTGATAAAGTTGCCCCGAGTGGCAGCAGGGTCTTGATTTCCGGGCCGTCTGGTTCTGGTAAAGAGGTTGTCGCACGATTGATTCATAAACATTCCAAACGTGCCAAAGGCGCCTTTGTTGTGATAAATGCGGCCAGTATTTCAGCGGATAATATGGAAAATGAGCTTTTTGGCGTTGAAGAAGATGGTGAAATCAAAAAAACCGGCGTGTTTGAACAAGCGCACGGCGGGACTCTCTTCATTGATGAAGTCGCGGATATGCCCCAAAATACGCAAGCCAAAATACTCAGAATACTCACAGACCAGACATTTGAGAGAGTAGGCGGCAATAAAAAAGTTTTGGTTAATGTGCGCGTTATCAGCGCAACCAGCAAGGACTTGAGAGAGCAGATTAATAATGGTTTCTTCCGGGAAGACTTGTTTCATCGGCTCAGTGTGGTTCCTGTGCATGTCCCGCCGCTCATTCAAAGACGGGAGGATATCCCGCCCCTCGCCAATCAAATAATGAACCAGCTTTCCGTTGCAACCGGAATATCCCCTAAGGTGATTGAAGCCGACGCGATTGCGGCGTTGCAAGACCATGAATGGCCCGGTAATGTACGGCAATTACGCAATGTGGTAGAGCGGCTGCTGATTATGTCCGCAGATAATCCGACAATTACCATAGATATGCTGCCTTCAGAAATCATATCAAATGTATCAACTATCATGCCGAGTATGAATAATGATATCATGTCGCTGTCTTTACGCGATGCGCGAGAAAAATTTGAGCGAGAATATCTGAAAGTACAGGTGAACCGATTTAGCGGTAATATCTCGCGTACAGCGGAATATATTGGTATGGAACGCTCTGCGCTTCACCGGAAATTGAAAAACTTGGGATTGGCCAGTAATGAAAAAAGTAATGAAAAGAAATCATGAGAAAAAAATCCCTGAAAAGGTGTTATAAAAAATGAAAGTGATTATTTGTGGTGCCGGGCAAGTGGGCTTTAACATTGCGCGTCATTTGGCGAGCGAGCAGCATGATGTAACGGTCATTGACCGGTCTCCTGAATTGATTGCTAAAATTCAGAGCTCTTTGGATGTGCAGGCCATTGTCGGATATGCTTCACATCCGGACTTGCTTGAGCGGGCAGGGGCAAGGGACGCGGATATGATTATTGCCGTTACCCTGTTTGATGAAGTCAATATGATGGCGTGTCAGGTGGCACATTCATTGTTTGATGTTCCGAAAAAAATAGCACGGGTTCGGGCGCAAAATTACCTTCAGCCGGTGTGGCAGGATCTTTTCAGCCGGGATCATATGCCCATTGATGTTATTATTTCACCTGAACTGGAGGTCGCTGAGGCTGTGCTGCGGCGACTGGAAGTGCCGGGGGCGTTTGATATGGTGCCTTTTTGCGATGATTTGGTTCGCGCTGTCGGCGTCAGACTACGAGAAGACTGCCCGGTTGTGGATACGCCTCTACGCCAATTGACGGAGCTTTTCCCGGACTTGAATATTGTTGTAACGAGCATAATCAGAAACGGGAAATTAATTATTCCGTCCAGCGATGACCAGCTTCTCGTCGGGGATAATATTTACTTTGTGGCTGAAAAATGCCACGTGGAACGTGCCTTGAGTGTGTTTGGACGTGATGAAGAAGAGGCCCGAAAAATAGTCATAGTTGGCGGCGGTAATGTCGGATCATATATTGCCAAGAGACTGATTGATAATGATTCCAAAATTCAAATTAAAATGATTGAGTTCAACAGCGATAGAGCTAATGTAATAGCAAAGAATATTCCAAATGCTATTGTTCTTAACGGGGATGCTTTGGACGTTGACATTCAGAAGGAGGCAAATGTCAAGTCTGCGGGAACGATTATCTCCGTTACCAATGATGATAAAGTGAATATTTTATCATCTTTGCTGGCGAAACAGGCTGGATGCAAACGCGCGATTACTTTGATCAATAATCATACTTTTGGCCCCTTGACATATTCTGTGGGAATAGATGCCTTTGTTGATCCACGCCAGACCACAGTATCCAGCATCCTGCAACATATGCGCCGGGGCAGAATAAGATCGCTGCAAAATCTTGCGGGCGGCGCGGCAGAAGTTCTGGAAGCCATTGCCCTTGAAACATCCCCGCTCGTTGGCAGGCCTCTGCGGGAAATACGATTGCCCGCCGGAATCATAATCGGATCTGTTGTACGTAATAATGAGGTTATCGTTCCCAAAGGGGGAACCATCATAAAGCCGGATGATATTGTGGTTGTTTTTACGCGATTAGAGATGATCAAAAAAGTCGAAGAACTTTTCTCGGTCCGGCTGGAATATTTTTAAGGAATAATATGGTCACTAGAGTAGGTAATATTCTTGGCTATATGTTGATGGTGCTGGGGCTTTGTGAGTTTCTGCCAATCATTGTTGCTGTGGCAAGTGGAGAAGAAAATCTGATAATGCCGTTTTTTATCAGTGGTTTGTTCACGTTTTTTGTGGGTGGTGCGTTATATATATCTTTTAAGAACCCTCAAGACAGGGCCTCCCGCCATGAAGTGATCTTGCTTATGGTTGTGATCTGGTTTGGGTTGCCTCTTTTTGCGTCAATGCCTTTTATGATTACAGGATTTATGACCAAACTTACGGACGCCTATTTTGAAACGGCGTCGGCTCTTACGACGACGGGGTCAAGTCTCGTTATAAATCTGGATTTAATTCCAAATACCATAGTTTTCTGGCGGGCCTTATTGCAATGGCTTGGCGGCATATTGGTCTTTGTGATGGCCATAGCCATCCTGCCGCTTTCTTCCATAGGCGGTATGAACTTGTTCCGCAGTGTCTTGCCTCATGGCGAGGGGGATGATTTGTTGGCGCGAATAAGATATGCTTTTTCGCCGTTGTTTAAAACTTATGCGGCCATGACCCTTGCCTGTATTGCTTTGCTGGTTATTTTTGGCATGACGAGTTTTGACTCGCTACTGCTATCTATGGCCACACTCTCTAGCGGCGGCTTCACCAGTCAAGGTGTGCAGGGGGTAAATTCAATGACCTGGATGACGGAAATTATCCTGATTCCCTTTATGATTATAGCCGCAACCAATTTGACTTTTCACTGGGCTTTTTTAAAAAGGGGTCGGCGAAAGGTCTATCAGCAGGACCCGGAAATTCTAAGTTTCCTATATATACTCATGGGGGCTTTCATGCTGATTTTTCTGGCTATTATATTATCATCTGACATGTCGGATATCGGTTTGCTTAAGAAAGCTGAAATAGCCGCTTTCACGGCTGTATCAAGCCTTACAACGACTGGGTTCGTGCCGGATTATGCGGCTTCCATGCCTCTGGCGGTTATTATAGTCTGTGTGGTTTTGCTTTTCATCGGGGGAACAACGGGGTCAACGGCGGGTGGATTTAAAATACTTCGGCTTAATCTGATGAAGAAAAACGCGGATAAAGAAGTGAGCCGGCTGACCTATCCGAATGGCGTAACGCCCATATCATTCAGTGGTCAGGATGTTTCTCAAGCCACCTTGGTATCGATATGGACGCTGTTGTTCATGTTTATTTCTGCTCTTGCCATCATTACCATCCTGTTTGGTACGATGGGGTATGACCTGCAGACAAGCTTGGGTTTGAGCGCGACGAGTATTTTCAGTGCGGGCGGACTTATTCCTTTAATCAGTCCGGATTTTGTCGGCTATCATAGCCTTTCTTATGCCGGTAAATGGCTGGTATCTTTTGCCATGATACTCGGGCGCCTTGAAGTCATTGCCTTATTTGTTTTATTGATGCCGAGTTTTTGGAGAAATTAGCCTTTTATAAAATATTTTAATCTACAGGTTTAAAGTATGAAAGGCCTATGATAAGATAACCTCTCTAGTGATTTGTTCTTAATAACAAAAAGATAAACCATAAACAGAAGAATGGATGATATCTATGTCTGAAAAAAACCATAATTTACAAGACTCATTTCTAAACCATATCCGTAAAAACAAAACACCAATCACTGTTTTTCTTGTCAATGGCGTTAAATTGCAGGGTATTATCACTTGGTTTGATAATTTCTGTATTCTCCTGAGACGGGACTCCAGTGTTCAATTGGTATATAAACATGCAATTTCGACCATCATGCCCGGTGGCCCGATTACATTGTTTGATGCAGCAGAAGCTGAAAACCAAGAATGATTTATGATGAATAACGGAAATTTATGACAAAACGGGCTAAATCTGACGCGCTTAATTTTCGTAATAAAAAAATTGATATGGATTGGGGGAAGTCGCAAAATGAAAGCGATTTTCCCCCCGATTCGGTTGCTTGCGCTAATATACTGGTTTTACATCCCCACCTTAAAACAAGACCATCGGCAAATTTTAAATCCAAGGGCGGCGCTACGTCACTTTTAAGATCCCCGCAGGCGCGTCTTGAAGAATCCGTGGGCCTGTGCCGGGCACTTGACCTCAATGTTGTGCAGTCGATATTGATTAAATTATCAAAATTGACGCCGGCAACTTATGTCGGGAAGGGCAAGTTGCTGGAACTCGCGGATATTATTGCTCAGGATAAAATTGAACTTGTCATTATGGACTGTGAACTTACGCCGGGCCAACAGCGCAATATAGAAACCCTTCTTAAAATCAAAGTCATTGACCGCACGGGATTAATTCTGGAAATTTTTGGGGAAAGAGCGCAGACGAAAGAAGGCGTTCTTCAGGTTGAACTGGCTCATCTGACGTATCAAAAAAGCCGTTTGGTGCGGTCATGGACTCATCTGGAAAGGCAGCGCGGTGGTTTTGGTTTCCTGGGCGGGCCGGGGGAATCTCAGATAGAATCCGATCGCCGCATGATCAGCGAACGTATCAGTAAAATTGAATCCCAATTGGAAGAGGTGAGCAGAACCCGTCACCTTCATCGCGTGGGGCGAAAAAAAGCCAATTTTCCCGTAATCGCTATGGTGGGATATACCAATGCCGGGAAATCTACTTTATTTAATTTCCTGACAGAAGGGAATGTCTTTGCGGCGGATTTATTATTTGCCACACTTGACCCTACCATGCGCGAAATCAATCTGGCCAATGGCAGAAAGGCCATTTTGTCAGATACGGTTGGATTTATTTCTGAACTGCCGACCCAGCTTGTGGCCGCCTTTAAGTCCACATTGGAAGAGGTGGTGGAAGCTGACCTTATTCTGCATATCAGAGATATTTCTCATCCTGACACGGCAGCTCAAAAAGAGGACGTCATGAAAATTTTAAGCTCTTTGGGCCTTGAAGAAGGTCCGGATTGCATGATCCATGAAGTATGGAATAAAATTGATTTATTGGATGAGCCGCAGCGTAATATCATTGAAAATTTAGCAGCGCTTAAAGGAAATGTGAGCCTTCTTTCCTCTGTCAGCGGGGAAGGCTGCGCGGAATTTCGTTCTGGTTTGAATGACATATTGTCCCAAGGCACAAAAACCCTCAAGATATCCTATGAACATTCACAAGGGGCAGAGGCCGCATGGATGTATAAACATAGCGAAGTATTGCGCCGGGAGGATACGGAAGAAGGCGTCATTCTTACTGTAAGGCTGGATAAAAATATTTTAGGGCGGCTCCATAAAGATCCTGGCTTGATTGGCAAGATTGTAGAATCATGAGTGTTGAGAGAATAACAGACCTGATAGTTGATATCGCAAAAACTGAAATTCTCCCCCGTTTTAATCAATTAAGGCCGCAAGATATTACGGCAAAATCGCCCGGGGACATGGTTACTATCGCGGATACAAGGGCGGAAAAAGCGTTGACCCAAGAATTGAGCCGACTCTATCCGGCGGCCGATATCGCGGGAGAAGAATCTATTGCGAAAAATCCGGATTCTCTGCGGAAAATCATCACTTCTGACCAGGCTTTTTTGATTGACCCCATTGATGGAACCAATAATTTCATTAAAGGGGACGAGAAATTCGCCGTGATGCTTACGCAGCTTAGGCAAGGTAACGTGGTCGCCGCGTGGATTTATCTGCCCGCGCTGGATAAAATGGTTGTGGCCGATAAAACTGCCGGCGTTTATCTGAATGGCTGCAAAATTAAAATAACGGCAAAGTCGCAAGATTCGACCAAATTAATTGGGGCGGCTCATATGGGCCGATTTCCACAGAATCTTAAGGAAATCGCCCGTAAGAATATAACTAAAATAGCCAAAAATTGCCCGGCCTTTTGCGCGGGCTATGACTATATTTCGCTTGTAGAGGGTAAAAAAGACTTTTCTATATATTATCGAACATTGCCATGGGATCATATGCCGGGCGGTTTTATCTTTGCCGAAGCGGGTGGTTATGTGCGGACGTTATTTAATAAGTCAGCTTACGGCATTAATGATCGTGACAAGGGCTTGTTGTCCGCCAGCAGTGAGAATGACTGGCTAAGAATAAGAGAATTGATTTTCCCCGGCTGTTTTTAGGGTTTGGCTGATTTCTCTTGATGCTTTACGTCATTCCAGAGCTGGTCCATTTCTTCCAAAGTCATGCTTTCCAAAGCTTTATTTTGTTTTTCAGCGCGTTGTTCAACTTGTTTGAAGCGTCGTTCAAATTTATAATTGGCGGATCTGAGCGCGCTTTCCGGATCAATATTCATATGCCGCGCCAGATTGGCGTAAACGAACATCATATCGCCAAATTCTTCAAAAACTTTGGCCTGATCGCTGGATTTTATCATTTCTGCGGATAATTCGGCCATTTCCTCATTTAATTTATCCAGAACCTGAGCGGTATCAGGCCAGTCAAAACCGACACGGGCGGCTCTGTTTTGTAATTTTACGGCACGTGATAATGCGGGCAGAGATGACGTCACGCCGTCCAGGATGCTTGCCATGTTATTTTTTGATTTTCTCTCGTCTGCCTTCTGGTTTTCCCAGGCTTTGGTTTGTTCTTCGGCGCTTCGACAGGCTTTTTCGGCGAAGATATGGGGATGCCTGCGGATCATTTTTTCGCAAATGCCCTCAACCACATCCGAAAAATCGAAATGACCTTTTTCATGGGCCATCTGCGCATGAAAGACCACCTGAAATAAAAGATCTCCCAGTTCATCTTTAAGATGGGGCATGTCATTAACTTCGATGGCTTCGGCAACCTCATAGGCCTCTTCTATTGTATAGGGGGCAACGGTGGAAAAATCCTGTTCAAGGTCCCATGCGCAGCCTTTTACGGGATCTCGCAGACGTTCCATAATAGTGATGAGGTCTTTTATGTTATTCTTGGGCTGCGTCATAAAATTATCCATTAATATACTTTTCTTTAAGTATATATTTTATAAGCGAATGGACGAAAAGAAGGAAGTTTAAAAATCGACTGGACAGGATTTGTTATAATCCAGATGACAGGTATAAAATTGAATTCTAAGCTATAAAACCAAATAAATAAAAGGAAATGAAATGTTAATAGTGACCACAGAAAATATTGCTAATAGAAAAATCGTTGAGAGCATTGGAATGGTTCGCGGCAGTACGGTTCAAACCAAGCATATCGGGCGCGATATTATGGCAGGTTTAAAAACGATTGTCGGCGGCGAATTGCGGGGATATACGGAACTATTGGAGCAGGCCCGCGCGCAAGCTCTCATGCGTCTGGAAGATAATGCAAAAGCCATGGGGGCGAATGCGGTTGTGAACATACGTTTCACCACAGCTGCTATCGCGGCCAATGCCTCAGAAATACTGGCTTTCGGCACGGCTGTACGAATAGAATAAACGCCTTTTCTCAGCGTCTTTTGCTTCTTGGAAAAACCCCCTGAATTATATGACTTTAAAACCGATAATTATATGAGGCTTCCCTTGCTATGGGGGCAGGGATTTAGTATAAAAATCAGGTAAATTTTACCAGATTCAACAGGGCAGAACAGCTCGGGTAAAATTATTTAGTTAAGCATAGAATAAAGGGCAAATTCCTTGACCGAAAACAGTCTTACCGATCAGCATGATCCAACGATTTCAACCATCACAATTGAAGAGGAAATGAAAACCTCTTACCTTGATTATGCCATGAGCGTAATCGTTTCCCGGGCGCTTCCTGATGTGCGTGATGGTTTAAAACCGGTGCATCGCCGTATTCTTTATTCCATGCATGAAAATAATTATGACTGGACCAAGCCATACCGTAAATCTGCGCGTATTGTTGGTGATGTTATGGGTAAATATCACCCCCATGGTGACAGCGCCATTTACGAAGCGATGGTGCGCATGTCGCAGGATTTCTCCCTTCGCTTGCCCTTGATCGAAGGCCAGGGTAATTTTGGCTCTATGGATGGTGATAGGGCCGCCGCCATGCGTTATACCGAAGCCCGCATGGATAAGGCCGCAAGCGGACTTTTGGAAGATATTGACAAGGATACCGTCAATTTTCAGGCCAACTATGACGAATCGGAATCAGAACCCACGGTTTTGCCGGCACGTTTTCCAAATCTGCTGATTAATGGGGCTAGTGGCATCGCGGTTGGTATGGCGACAAATATTCCGCCCCATAACCTCGGCGAAGTACTTGATGCTTGTTGCGCTTTTGTTGACAACCCTGAAATCACCATGGAAGAACTGGTGGAAATCGTGCCGGGGCCGGACTTCCCAACGGGGGGGCTTATTATGGGGTCTGCTGGCGCGCGTTCTGCTCTGACAACCGGGCGTGGCTCCGTCATTATGCGCGGGAAGACGCATTTCGAAGAAGTGCGCCAGGGACGAGAGGCCATTGTTATTACAGAGGTGCCTTTTCAGGTAAATAAAGCACGGATGGTTGAACAGATAGCCGACCTTGTTCGCAGCAAGAGAATCGAGGGTATCTCAGATATTCGTGACGAATCCGACCGGATAGGGGTTCGGGTCGTTGTTGAATTAAAGCGCGACGCGGTTGGTGATGTGGTGCTTAATCAGCTTTTCCGTTATTCGCCTTTGCAGACCAGTTTTGGTGCAAATATTCTGGCCCTGAATGGCGGCAGGCCAGAAGTTCTCAATCTGCGCCGTATTCTTGAATGTTTCATAAAATTCCGCGAGGAAGTCATTACGCGCCGGACAAAATACAAGCTGACCAAGGCGCGTGACCGGGCGCATATCCTCGTTGGCCTCGTGATTGCCGTTAATAATCTGGATAAGATCGTCGCCATGATTCGCAGCGCGCCAAACCCGGCAAAGGCCCGCGAAAAATTGATGGCAGAAGCCTGGGACGCGATTGATGTTCAAGGCTATATTGAACTGATTAATGAGCCGGGAAGAGAAGTCGTTGATGGCAAATACAGGCTTTCCGAAAAACAGGTTCGGGCCATATTGGAATTGCGCCTGCATCGCTTAACGGCGCTTGGGCGTGATGATATCGGGGATGAATTAAAATCTTTGGCTGTAGAAATTGAAGACTATATTGATATTCTGAAAAGCCGTGATCGCCTGTATTCTATTATGCGTAGTGAATTTGTTGAGTACCGCGAAGCATTTGCCACACCAAGGCGCTCTATATTTGCTCTGGATGCCTTTGGTTTTGAGGATGAAGACCTCATCCAGCGCGAAGATATGGTGGTTACAGTGACCAATACCGGATATATCAAGCGGGTTCCTTTAGCGACCTATCGCGCCCAAAGACGCGGCGGCAAGGGACGATCCGGTATGAGCACGAAAGAGGAAGATTTCCTCCGCAATGTTTTTGTGGCCAATACCCATACGCCCATATTGTTTTTCAGTAATCTTGGACAGGTATATAAGCTCAAGGTCTGGAAGCTTCCTATTGGTTCACCCCAATCAAAAGGCAAGGCGCTTATCAATATCCTGCCACTTGCGCAGGGGGAAAATATTTCGACCATTCTGCCTTTACCGGAAGATGAGGAGTCCTGGGGTGAGCTGCATGCCATTTTTGCCACGAAAAAAGGCAATATCAGGCGCAATCTATTGTCTGATTTCTCTAATGTTCGATCCAATGGTAAAATCGCTATCCGGCTTTCCGAAGGCGATAGTTTGATTGCTGTTGCGGCCTGCGCGCAGCAGGATGATGTTCTAATGGCCGCAAAGGGCGGTAAATGCATTCGCTTTGCAGCGACGGCGGTTCGATTGTTCAAGGGACGAAATTCTGATGGTGTCAGGGGCATTCGCCTTGCAGAAGGTGATGAAGTCGTCTCTATGTCCATATTGGGCAATGTCCAATCAGACACGGAAGAACGCAGCGCTTACCTTAAATATGCTTCGGCCAAACGCCGGGATGAAAATCCTGAAATTCCAGAGAATATGACCGAAGAGAGGGTCAATGAATTTGAAGAGAAAGAACAATTTCTATTAAGCATAACGGTCAATGGGTATGGCAAGCGAACATCGGCTTATGAATACCGGGTAACAGGACGCGGGGGGCAGGGGATTATAAATATAGAGACCTCTGAACGTAATGGTTCTGTCATTGCAGCCTTCCCGATCAATGATCAGGATCAATTGATGATGGTTACGGATCAGGGCCGCTTGATTCGCGTGCCTGTTGAGGACGTTCGGGTTGCGGGGCGCAATACCCAGGGCGTGACCTTGTTTAAAGTTGGCGATAATGAGCAAATTGTTTCTGTCGAACGTGTTGAAGAAACCGTTTCAGATGAAGATGATGCGGAAGAGGCTGATTCGCCTGAGGTTGAGGAAGTTGAAACACCTGAAGTGTCGCCTGAAACTTTAAGCGATAATTCATCTGAGGAGTAATCTTTTATGTCTAAGAAAAATCGCATTGGATTATACCCCGGTACGTTTGATCCGGTAACCCTTGGGCATGTGGATATTATCAAGAGAAGTGCTAAGCTTGTTGATCACCTTATTCTTGGTATTTCAACAAACCCGTCAAAATCGGCATTGTTTGATCTTGACGAACGGGTGCAGATGGTGCGCCGTGAAACGGCTTTCATTGGGCAGGAAACCGGCGTTTCAATTGAGGTCAGGCCCTTCAGCACACTTCTGATGACTTTTGCCGAAGAAATAGAGGCAACGGCTATTATCCGGGGGCTTAGGGCGGTATCAGATTTTGAATATGAGTTTCAGATGACGGCCATGAATTACAAATTGAATCCTGATATAGAGACGATATTTCTCATGGCGGACCCTTCATTGCAAGCTATTGCCTCCCGTCTGGTCAAGGAAATTGCCCGTTTTGACGGCGATATTTCTGCCTTTGTTCCTAAAAAGGTCAGAGATGAAGTCATGGCTAAAATTAATTTATCTAAATAATAAACATGGAAGATCGAATGAATATATTCATGAAAATGCTCTTGAAAATAATTGGGAGTTTGAGCCTTTTGGCTTTAACTTCTCTGAGCAGTGCCGCGCAAACAACCGATCTTGAAAATACCCTTTATCTGGATTTAAAAGATGGCCGGGTGACGATAGAAATGTATCCTGATGTGGCCCCAAAAACGGTCATGCGGATCAAAGAACTTGTCCGGCAGGGCTTTTATGATGGCTTGACTTTCCATCGTGTTATTCCGGGCTTTATGGCCCAGGGCGGGGATCCTGACGGAACTGGAATGGGCGGATCAGGCCAACATATTGATGCCGAATTTTCCGAATTAACCCATTTAAAGGGCAGTGTTTCAATGGCCCGTGCGGATGATATCAATAGCGCAGACAGCCAGTTTTTCATTGTTCTGGATGTGAGCGCACATCTTGATGGTAAATATACGATCTGGGGACGGGTCATTGGCGGCATGAAATATGTTGACCGCATCCGCCAAGGTGTTGTACCTGAACTACAGAATCCAGATAAAATTATTAAAATGCAGGTTGCTGCGGACGTTGAGTAAAAGGAATTTAGAAGATGAACTTAGAAGACATATTATACCTTGACCTGAAAGAGGGCCGGGTCACCATAGAATTATACCCTGATGTGGCGCCAAAGCATGTGGCGCGTATTAAAACGCTCGCCAGAGATGGTTTTTATGATGGCCTTAAATTTCACAGGGTGATCCCGGGGTTTATGGCCCAGGGCGGCGATCCCAAGGGGAATGGCACTGGTGGATCCGGTGAGAATATTCCTGCGGAATTTTCTGATAAGGACCATATTCGCGGCACGGTTTCAATGGCGCGTTCGGCCATGCCCGATAGTGCTGACAGTCAATTCTTCATTTGTTTTGATGCTGCGCCGCATTTGAATGGTCAATATTCTGTATGGGGACAGGTTACGGACGGTATGGAACATGTGGACGCGTTAAATCCGGGTGAAAATGGCTCTGACCCCGATGCGATTATTAAAATGCAAGTTGCTGCAGACGCAGAATAATCTTCATATGAAAGTTGATGATTTTGATTTTGAGCTTCCCAAAGAGCTTATTGCCCTTCGCCCCGTTCGCAGCCGCGACGGGGCGCGGTTTCTTGTGGTTAAGGGGGGGGAGCAGCAGGATAGATATGTGACAGACTTGCCTGATTTCCTTGAAAGCGGTGATGTGCTTGTCTTCAATGATACACGGGTTATTCCCGCGCGCCTTACGGGCATGCGGCGACAGGCAAAGATGGAAGTCACCCTGCATATGGATATGGGGGATGGCCTGTGGCAGGCTTTTGCCCGCCCGGCCAAGAAATTAAAGCCTGAAGATGTCATTGTCTTTTCGGATGGTTTAACGGCAAGGGTTATGGCTAAAGGCATCGGCGGTGAAGTATCGTTGCAGTTCAATTGCAGCGGCTCCCAATTGAGCCGCGCCCTGAAGCAGTCAGGGATTATGCCCTTGCCGCCCTATATCGCCTCCCAGCGGCCCGTGGATGTGCAGGATTTGACGGATTATCAAACCATTTACAGTAAAAAAGAAGGTGCCGTTGCGGCCCCGACAGCCGGGCTTCATTTTACGGAACGGTTGCTCGAGAAATTATCCGCAAAGGGAGTGAAATCCGTTCATCTGACACTTCATGTGGGGGCGGGCACGTTTCTTCCGGTTAAGGTGGATGATACGCGGGATCATAAAATGCATTCTGAGTGGGGGGAAATTGATGCGCAAACGGCAAATGTCATTAATCAAGCTCATGAGCAGGGCAGAAAAGTCATAGCCGTTGGAACAACATCCTTAAGATTGCTGGAATCCGCAGCGGATAAAACGGGGCTGATTCAGCCTTTTTCCGGCACGACAGATATTTTTATAACGCCCGGTTATAAATTTCGCGCCGTCGATATCTTAATGACTAATTTTCATCTGCCCAAATCGACATTATTCATGTTGGTGAGCGCCTTTGCAGGGTATGACCATATGAAAGCGGCTTATGATCATGCTATAAAGCAAGAATATCGCTTTTATTCTTACGGCGACAGCAGCCTGTTATTTCGAGAAGACCAATTATGACACAAAAATTTTCTATGGATATTACCGGAACTGACGGTAATGCACGGACAGGGGTTATCAATACCTGCCGGGGACAGATCAGAACGCCGGCCTTCATGCCTGTGGGAACCGCCGCAACCGTGAAAGCCATGAAACCGGAAACGGTGCGTCATACGGGGGCGGATATTTTGCTGGGCAATACCTATCATTTGATGCTTCGGCCCACGGCTGAAAGAATCCATCGCCTTGGCGGGCTTCATAAATTTATGAATTGGGACAGGCCGATTTTGACAGATTCTGGCGGCTTTCAAGTCATGTCACTGGCAAAGCTGCGTAAAATAACGGAGGAGGGGGTTGCTTTTCAATCCCACATAGACGGTAAGAAACATATGCTGACCCCTGAAAGAAGTATGGAAATTCAGCGGCTTCTTGGCTCAAATATTGTGATGGCTTTTGATGAATGTACGCCCTATCCCGCAACGGAGGCAGAAACCGAAAAATCCATGCTCATGTCCATGCGCTGGGCGAAACGCTCTTATGATGCCTTTCATGATGGTTCGCAGCATGCGGAGAATAATGCGCTGTTTGGCATTGTTCAGGGCGGCGTTTTTGAGAATTTACGCCGCCATTCTGTGGACGCGTTGAAAGAAATTGACTGTGAGGGCTATGCCGTGGGCGGGCTTGCGGTTGGGGAAGGGCAGGAGGTTATGTTTGATGTTCTGGACTATACCATGCCGCTTATGCTTAAAAACAAACCGCGTTATCTTATGGGGGTTGGCAAGCCAGATGATATTGTGGGCGCCGTTGAGCGCGGCATAGATATGTTTGATTGTGTGCTGCCGTCCCGTTCGGGCCGGACAGGGCAGGCTTTCACCCGGCGCGGCACTGTTAATATGAAGAATGCCCGCCATACAGATGATCCGCGACCCCTTGATGAAAGCTGTTCTTGCGCCGCCTGCCAAAATTACAGCCGGGCCTATCTGTCGCATTTATTTCGCAGTGATGAGATATTAGGATTGATGTTGCTTACAGAACATAACTTAACGTATTTTCAGGACCTTATGGCGGGATTGCGGGCGGCCATTTCAGCTGGGAAATTACAAAATTTTGTGAAAGAATTTCATGAAGTCAGGGCATTGGGCGACATTGATCCCGCGTAATTATTTATTTTCAGAATAGTGCAACATTACTGTTGACCCACGGCGCTTTGCACACTATGTTCCGCTCATCTTTTCGGAGAGGGCCCGTAGCTCAGCTGGTAGAGCAACTGACTTTTAATCAGTAGGTCACAGGTTCGAACCCCGTCGGGCTCACCAAAAAGATTAAGGAAAAAGCCGTCTTATTCTCGTTTTACAACTTGGACAAGACGGCTTTTCTTGTTGTAGGAACGGGGAAGGCTCTAAGACGATAAAACAATATTATTTTATCGTCTGTTCAATTTTTTTGGGTCTGTGGTTTTCATCAAGAGCGACAAAGACAAAGTCGCCTTCTGTGACCATGATTTCCTCCTCATGGTCACGCCTCAGCACAGTGGCTTCGACATGAAGCGTGATGGATGTGCTGCCAACATTTGTAATATTTGTATAGACGCTTAACCAGTCACCGGGCAATACGGGTTCGTGAAATTTCATGCCTTCGATGGCGACAGTTGCCACGGGCCCATCGCAGAAACGTATGGCCTCTCCGCCGCCGGCCAGATCCATTTGAGATAAAATCCAGCCGCCGAAAATATGGCCGTTGGCATTCAGGTCGGCATGCATTGGTACCGTCCTGATGGAAGGTTGGCGTAAGGGTTTGGAATTATTCATATATTTCGTCCCATCCAGATAACGCGGCCTAATATATCCAGATCGGTTGTTTTGCACCCTTCCCAGCTTTCATAAAAGCTGTTGTCGCTTTTAATGGTACATAGTTTCGTCACGGGATTAAGGGAAATTCGTTTTACCAAAATCATATCGTCGTTTCTAAGGACATAAATACCATCATTTTTGATTGAAGTCTGGGTCATATCAACCAAAATACGATCCCCATCATATAACGTTGGGTTCATGGAATCCCCTGATACCGTAATGACGGCCAGATCATCTGCCGTTGCATTAGAGCTGCTTCTGATCCAGCTTTTTTTGAAGGCAAGTTTATTGGATATTTCATTATTATCCACTATGGAGCCTGCCCCGGCGGCGGCTTCTATTTCATAGACATTTACTCTGATGTATTCTTCTTCAAAGTTGGATGTCTGGCTGTCTGAAAAGCCGCGTCCGACATTTGAAAAATCGTCCGGAGAGCCAAAATAATCCATTGTGATGTTAAAATGTTTGATTATTTTCTCCGTATCTTCATCTTTTAGGCATTTTGGCACGCCGCGTTTGATGAATTGTTGCATATAGGCATGGTTTTTGCCGATCAATGCCGATAGGGAAGCATAATCGTCGTGACTGCTGGTGCGAATAAGATGGTCAAGCTTCTGCCTAAATCTTATATAGTACCTATTATAGTCCATTTTTCTATCCAATAATGTATATTATTTTTACGATAGGACTATATCATACTATTTTACAATTAGGCAAGGAAAGTTGTTTCTTTGCGGACATAGAGTTCTGTATCTTCAAATGTAAGAGGTTTTGAGAATAAAAATCCTTGCCCGGTTTGACAGCCGAGTTTTTTTAGGGCAATGACCTGACTTTCATGCTCTATACCTTCGGCGACTAATTCCATACCTAAGGTTTGAGCAAGATTCGTAATGATGTGGACAATTTTGTAACTGTCTTTTGTCGTATTCATGCGGTTGATAAAACTTTTGTCAATTTTTAGAGTATCAATGGGGAATTGATTTAAATAACTTAAAGACGAATAGCCCGTGCCAAAGTCATCAATGGCTAAAGAAATGCCGATTGATTTCAGGTCAAGTAGAATATCGCGGGCCATTTCGGCATTCTCGATGAGCATGGTTTCCGTGATTTCAAGTTTAAGCTGATTGCCCGCTAAGCCGGAATATACCAGGGCTTCATGGATTGTGTCGATAAAATCATCCTGTAAAAGTTGCAGGCCGGAGATATTCACATTTATGGTAATATTTGAAACATCCGGATATTTATCTTTCAATATTTTCATACTTGTACAGGCTTCCTTCAGAACCCAATTGCCCAACGGAACGATCAGCCCGGTTTCTTCTGCAAGCGGTATAAATTCTATGGGTGAAATTATCCCCCGGGTTGGATGGTTCCAGCGGCAGAGGGCTTCAAATCCGACCAAATGACCATTTTGCAGGCAAATAATAGGCTCATAATTAAGGCTTAATTCCTTATTTTTTAAAGATTCCCTGAGTTCATTTTCAAGCTTTAAACGCGAAGTTGCCCGGGTTTGCAGTTCTGGCTGATAAACCAATGTTTTATTTGGGCTGACTTTACTAAGTCGCTGCATGGCGATGTGAGCGCGTTGGGTAAGCATATTGCCGTCTTTTAATGGCGTGCGGCTTACGGCGATACCAATGGTCAGGGCAAGATGAATTTCAGCATGCTCTGTTTGTAAGGCCGCATTCATCTCATGGTGAAGCGTATTTGCCAGAGCTACGGCTTCTTCTTGCAAGTCTCCAATTTCACTCTCTGCCAGAACGATAGAAAACTTGTCGCCTTCAAATCGGGCTAATAGAGCATTTTCAGGCAACGCTCTCTCTAATGCATAAGAAATATTCTGGATTATTTTATCGCCTGCCTCATAGCCAAAACTTTCATTAATTCTTTGAAATTGGAGGATATTAATGATCAGAATGGCGATTTCTCCATTCGGACAAATATTGGAAATTTTATCTTCAATGGCTTCGTTTAAATAGTTTTTATTGGGCAGCCCGGTCAACATATCATGATAGTTAAATTGTTGAATCTGGTCTGCAAAAGCAATATTCGCGCTGTTATCCGATAATATTATAGTCAGGGTTTTTGATTTTTTGTCTTGGTTAGACGTTGGGACAATACTGCAATTAAATATATAGGGTGAATCGTCCGTTTTTATCTGCCAGATAATAGTTTGTGTTTCCTGACTTTCCAGAACCAGACAGATGGCTTGCCATAATTGTCCGTCATCATTCCAAAGGGAATTATCATTCAGCTTTGCCCCTGTTAAATTCTCAGAATTCTGGCGGGTAAACTGTAAAAAATCGTCATTTGTTTCCGTTATAATGACCGTATGATTATCGACCACACTTAGGATGGCTACCCCATATCGATGGGCAAGGTCATTCGGTTCTGGATGATATCTCAGTGTGGAATTTCGAAATAAAAATGGGGTATTATCGATACGCAACATAATAATATTTATCCAGATCATGATGTCTGAGAATCATCCTCAGCCAACTTTTTTCTTTATATCGTTGAATATTGCAATATATCCGTAAATATAAGGTAAATTTAGAGGATGTCAGGAACAGCCACTTGTTGTCCCGCAGGTATCACATTTAAGGCATGTCCCATTTCGAACCATTGTAAAGTTACCGCATTCCATACAGCCATCACCTTCATAGCCTTTGATACGGGCTTCTATGGCGCGAGATGTGCGCACGTCGCTTTTGCGGGATGAGGATGAACTGCCTCCGCTGATGACTGTTTTACTTTCATAAACGGATTCCTGATTAACGTCTCTGGCCTCTACCGTTGTTTTGGATTTTTCAGTGGTATTCAAAACATAGAGATTGCTTTTGCGCACATAGCCTGTGCTGGCGTAGGATATAACGCGGTCCAGTGTTTCACTTGACGATTCAACAGGCCCCAGATTTTGATCTCCTTTGCCAATGGTATCATGCTCAAGATCATGTGGATCGACATGGGCCAAATCTTTCCGTCCCAAATATGATACCGCCAATTCACGGAAAATATAGTCAAGGACGGAAGTTGCCATTTTGATGGCATCATTTCCGCTAACCTGACCGGATGGTTCGAATTTTGTGAAGGTAAAGGCATCAACGAATTCTTCCAGGGGTACGCCATATTGCAGTCCAATGGAAATTGCGATGGCAAAGTTATTCATCAGGCTTCGGAACGCGGCCCCTTCTTTATGCATATCCAGGAAAATTTCCCCTAATTTTCCATCATCATATTCCCCTGTTCTCAGGTAAATTTTATGACCGCCAACGGATGCTTTTTGGGTATAGCCCTTCCGGCGGCCCGGCAGTCTTTGGCGATCATTCTGGACAATTATTTTTTCAATGATTCGTTCTGCCACAACCTTGGCTTTTTCCGGTAGGGAGGCCTCATCTTCCAAATCCTCCATATCCAGCAACGCGGCGCTCATGGGCTGGCTGAGCTTTGAGCCATCACGGTATAATGCATTCGCTTTCAGGCCCAGCCGCCAGGATTTGAGATAGGCGTCCTGACAGTCTTCGAATGTTGCAGAGGCCGGCATATTGACGGTCTTGGAAATTGCTCCTGAAATGAAGGGTTGGGCCGCCGCCATCATCAGGATATGGCTGTCTACGGACAGATAGCGTTTTCCGGTTTTACCGCAGGGGTTCGCGCAATCAAAAATTGGTAAATGCTCGTCTTTCAGGTGAGGGGCCCCTTCGAGCGTCATTGCGCCCGTACAATATAAATTGGCCGCATCGATATCGTTTTTACTGAAGCCAATAGAACTGAGTAAGTTAAAGCTCATATCATTTAATTTTTCTTTGTCGATACCTAAAATATTAACGCAGAATTCTGTGCCTAATGTCCATTGATTAAAGGTGAAAGCGATGTCATAGGCGCTCTCCAAAGCCTGCTCCAGCGCATCAAGTTGAGCGCGGCCAAAGCCTTTGGCCTTTAAACTATCATGATTGATGAAGGGGGCGTCCTTCAATGTGCCATGACCAACGGCAAATTTTGCAATTTCATCAATCTCTTTGGGCGTATAGCCGATATTCTTAAGGGCTTCCGGCACCATTCGGTTGATAATTTTGAAATATCCGCCGCCGGCAAGTTTTTTAAATTTAACCAGGGCGAAATCTGGTTCAATGCCGGTCGTATCACAGTCCATGACAAGCCCGATAGTGCCCGTGGGGGCGATGACCGTTGTTTGGGCATTGCGATAGCCATATTGCTGCCCTAAATCAAGGGCTGTGTCCCATGCCATCCCGGCGGCAACGGCAAGTTTGGGGGAGGGACAGTTTACAAGATCAAGCGGGACGGGAAGCGTTGAAAGTGCTTCATAGCCATCTGCTTCCCCCAATGCGGCGTTTCGGTGGTTGCGAATGATCCGCAGCATATGATGTTTATTCTTTTCATAGCCTTTAAAGGCGCCAAGTTCTGAAGCCATTTCCGCAGACGTCGCATAGCTGACGCCGGTCATGAGCGCGGATATAGCCCCGCAAAGCGCCCGGCCTTCTTCGCTGTCATAAGAAAGGCTTGAGGCCATTATGAAACTGCCGATATTGGCAAAGCCCAGCCCTAACGTCCGGAAATCATAACTTAACTGAGCAATTTCTTTTGAGGGGAACTGTGCCATCATAACGGATATCTCAAGAACAATCGTCCAGAGTTTTACGCCATGTTCAAAATTTTCAATTTCAAATTCACCCTCGTTTGACCTGAATTTCATGAGATTTAGTGACGCAAGATTACAGGCCGTATCATCAAGGAACATATATTCCGAGCAAGGGTTGGATCCCCGAATTTCCCCGGATTCAGGGCAGGTATGCCAATCGTTGATGGTCGAATGAAACTGCAACCCGGGATCTGCACATTGCCATGCCGCAAGACCTATATCATCCCATAATTCGCGGGCGGGCAATGTTTTCATGATACTGCCATCTTTACGGCTTGTCAGATCCCAGTCACTATCATTCAATACCGCTTCCATGAAGGCGTCCGTAACCCGAATCGTATTGTTGGAGTTTTGTCCGGAAACCGTAACATAAGCTTCGGAATCCCAATCCGTATCATAGGTGTCAAAATCAATTTTACTGTAACCTTGCTGTGCAAATTGAATGACGCGTTGGCTGATAGCTTCCGGAACCAAAGAGTTCCTCGCGGCAAGCAGGGCCGTTTTAAGGTGTGGGTTGGTCTTCGGGTTAAAGCGATCTTCTGCGGCGATATCTTTTTCAAAGCATGCCGCCATGACATCTTGCATGTGTTTTTTGGTGATTTGTGAGCCCACCACCAATGATGCGACCTTCTGTTCTTCAACCACTTTCCATTTTATGAATTCCGAGACATCCGGGTGATCAACATCCACGATGACCATTTTGGCGGCCCGCCGGGTTGTGCCGCCGGATTTAATGGCACCGGCCGCCCGGTCACCAATTTTAAGAAAGCTCATCAAACCGGAAGAACTGCCGCCGCCGGCAAGGGATTCTCCCGCCCCGCGAATATAGGAAAAATTGCTGCCCGTACCGGAGCCATATTTAAACAGGCGTGCTTCACGGGTCCATAAATCCATAATGCCGCCTTCATTGACCAAATCATCACTTACGCTTTGGATAAAGCAGGCATGGGGCTGGGGATGTTCGTAGGCTGTTTTGGATTTGACCAGCTTGCCGCTTTCATGGTCGACATAATGATGACCTTGAGACGGCCCGTCAATGCCGTAAGCCCAGTGCAGCCCCGTATTAAACCATTGGGGGGAATTGGGGGCGCACATTTGATTTGCGAGCATGAATCGCAATTCATCAAAGAAGGCTTTTGCATCTCCCTCGGTGGTAAAATAGCCGCCTTTCCATCCCCAATAAGTCCATGTTCCAGCCAACCGGTCAAATATCTGCTTTGCGCTGGTTTCAGAACCAAAGCGGTTTTCCTTGGCTATTTTTTTGAGGGCCGCCTCATCATTTTTTTTGCGCCACAACCAGCTTGGGATGCCATCTTCCTCTACTGTTGTCAGGCATTGAGGAACACCGGATTTTCTGAAATATTTCTGGGCAAGAATATCTGCCGCAACTTGACTCCATGAGGCGGGAACTTCAAAAGCTTTTAATTCAAATACGGTTGTCCCGTCCGGGTTCCGGATTTCACTATCGGCAGTTCTGAATTCAATGTCATGGTAAGGCGATTTATCAGCTGAAGTAAAGCGGCGGTTAATCTTCATATAATTTTCCCTTTAATATAATTTGCCCTGCGGAAGTGGTTTTCTTGTGTTTTTTTCATTATGGGATAACTGTAATATAATATATTACCGAGAAACAGACTTTTTTTCATATATATTGTGGGTGGCCGGTCTTGACTTTGCTATATGTGGTAGCATCAATGAGTCGGCCTTGGGAAATCGCGGGTTATGAAAATCGTTAATATATGAACTGTTTACAAAGTTTTTTATGGGAAAATGTCATAATATGGTCAGAAAGTCTTTTATTATTGTTATGCGGTTGTCCACAGGGTAAATTCAGAGTATAGAAAACAGGTCAAAAAATTAATTTTATTTGGGAAATCTTAAGAATGGTAGCTTTTATCAGACGTATTTTCGGATGGTGGTATGGTGCGACAATAGGCACACTTGTACATACTTTTTTTAATGGCGAAAAAGTCGGTGAAGATGTTCAGGGCAATATTTATTACCGTGAAAAAAAAGGCCCTAAACGCTGGGTTATTTTCAAAACGGATATCGAGGCCTCCAAAATCCCGCCAGAATGGCATATGTGGCTGCATCATACAGTCGATTACACCCCATTGGAGCGCAAGCCGGATCGTAAGAACTGGGAGAAAGAGCTTGAACCGAATATGACAGGCACGATCAAGGCTTATTTCCCCTCAGGTAGTCTTAATGAAGGCGGCAGCCGTAAAAAAACAACGGGTGACTATGAAGCCTGGACACCATAATTAATATTCACCGCTTAGGTTTTAAGGGCAAGATATATGAAGAATAATATCGTAGAAACGCTGATGGGCGCCATTGTTCTGGTTGTGGCAGCAAGTTTTCTGTATTTTGCTTTCAGCCATTCAAGCGTCACCACCAAGGGCGGCAAAAGCTATGTCGTTAAGTTTGATAAGGTAGACGGCCTTTCTGTTGGTGGAGATGTAAAAATCAGTGGCATCAAAGTCGGTTCAATTACCAAGCAATATCTTGATACAAACAGTTTTTTTGCCGTTGTAGAAATTAGCATCGACCCAACAATTAACTTGACCGAAAGTACATTTGCAAAAATTACTTCAGAAGGACTTCTTGGGGGAAATTACCTTGTGATTGATCCGGGTGATGAGGATGATGAAATGCTGGAAGAGGGGGATGAAATCACCAATACGCAGGGCGCGGTAGACTTCCTTGGCCTTTTGGATAAATTTGCCGGTTCTGATAATAACAATGATGATAAAAAATGAATTTAGGCGTCAAAGGGTTAATTGCCTTTAGTCTGTTGCTTTTGTCCTGCGCAAATAGCTTATCTGAAGAATATGGGATATTTGAAAGTCAGGAAGATATATCTGTAGTCACTTTGTCAGCATTGGACAAAATCACAACCCAGTTGTCGACCATTGAAATTAAGCGAGATCAAACCGTCCGCTTTGGTACCCTTGAAATAACATTACGATATTGCCGGAAAAACCCCCCTGAAGAAACCCCGGAGACTGTCGCTTTTCTTGAAATTACGGATGTGGGGCATAATAATCAAAACAGGAAAGTTTTCTCGGGATGGATGTTTGCCTCAAGCCCCGCGCTATCCCCGCTCGAACATCCGGTCTATGATGTTTGGGTCAAGGACTGTAAAATTATTTCTGGCTCAGAATCCATGGGTAAAGAATAAAAATCAACTTTTCGTTCCAAAGCTTTCTTCAACCTTAGTTTATAATCCTGCCGGCTGATTTCAATGGCACCGAACTGAGATAAATGGGGCGTTATGAATTGTGTATCCAGCAAGCTGTAACCGCCGGCTTTTAAGCGGGCGACCAAATACGCCAAGGCGACTTTACTGGCATCTGTGACGGTATGAAACATGCTTTCCCCGCAAAATGCCCCGCCGATTGATATGCCGTAAAGGCCGCCAACAAGCTGATTGTCCTGCCAGCATTCTATGGTATGAACATATCCTTTATCAAAAAGCTGCGTGTAGAGAGAAATGATTTGATCATTAATCCATGTTTCTTGCCGGCCTTTCGTCTGGGCAGAGGCCGCACAGCCTTCTATGACTTTCAGGAAGCTGGTATCCACCCTGATATCAAAAGGTTTTTGGTTAATTTTTCTGGCTAATTTTCGGGGAAGATGAAAATTATCCAAAGGGATGATCCCGCGCAATTCAGGATCAACCCAATAGACATCATTGGACGCGGCATTTTCCGCCATGGGGAAAATGCCTTGAGTATAGGCATGAATGATGAGTTCAGCCGTTATGTTGCTCATTACTCAAGGTTTTTCAGATAATTTTCCAGCCAGTGAATATCATAGGAACCATTGATAAAGTCTGTCTCTCGAATTAAGCTCTGATGTAAGGGAATGGTGGTTTTAATGCCACCGATTACATATTCGCCAAGCGCGCGCCTGAGGCGCATAAGGCATTCATTACGGGTTTTGCCGTGTACGATCAATTTGGCAATCATGCTATCGTAATAGGGTGGGATTGAATAGCCGGAATAAATGCCAGAATCAACGCGCACGCCCAATCCTCCGGGGGGGTGATAATCATTGATCTTTCCAGGACTTGGCATAAAAGTGAAAGGGTCTTCAGCATTGATACGGCATTCAATGGAATGGCCGGAAAATTTGATTTCCTCCTGAGTGAAGGATAACGGCAAACCGGCAGCAACGCGAATCTGTTCCCTGACCAGATCAATACCTGTGATCATTTCGGTAATGGGATGCTCAACCTGAATACGGGTATTCATCTCAATAAAATAGAATTCGCCATTTTCATATAAAAATTCGATGGTTCCCGCACCGATGTAGCCTAAACCTTGGATAGCTTTGCGGACAACTTCGCCCATCTGGTAACGTTCATCCGTATTCAACGCAGGGGAAGGGGCCTCTTCAAGAACCTTTTGATGGCGCCGCTGAAGGGAGCAATCACGCTCGCCCAGATGACAGACATTGCCATGTTTGTCGGCAATGATCTGAAATTCAATATGACGCGGCAGGGTCAAATATTTTTCAAGATAAACGGTATCATCACCAAAAGAAGCCCCGGCTTCTTTTTTGCAGGCCATAACAGCATTACCGAGTTCAGCTTTATTGTGCACAACTTGCATGCCGCGCCCGCCGCCGCCAGAGGCGGCTTTTACAATGACAGGATAACCAATTTTACTGGCTATTTTTTCGGCTTGAGGAATGTCTTTAACTTCTCCATCGGAGCCGGGAACAACGGGAATGCCAAGTTTTTTAACGACATCCTTGGCGGAAATCTTGTCACCCATTAATCTGATATGGGCCGCAGTAGGGCCGATGAACTCAAGTTTATGCTCCGCTACGATTTCTGCGAATTTATCATTTTCAGATAAAAAGCCGTAGCCCGGATGAATGGCGTCCGCGCCGGTAATCTCTGCAGCTGCAATGATAGAAGGAATATTTAAATAGCTGTCCTTTGAGGCTGGCGGGCCTATACAGACGCTTTCATCGGCAAGGCGAACATGCATCGCATTTTCATCTGCTGTGGAATGAACCGCAACGGTTGAGATGCCCATTTCCTGACAGGCGCGATGGATACGAAGGGCAATTTCGCCGCGATTGGCAATTAAAACTTTGTCAAACATATGGGGTCCGTTTATTCTATAATGACAAGAACATCGCCGTATTCAATCGGCTGTGCGCTTTCAACGAGGATCTTGGTGACAGTACCGCTAATTGTCGCGGGTATCTGGTTCATAACTTTCATCGCTTCTATGATCAGTAATGTCTGACCAACGGATACTTTGTCACCCACCTTGATAAAATCATTACTTTCAGGGTCAGGCGCGGTATAGGCCGTTCCCACCATTGGCGATGTAATAGCGCCGGGATGTTCTTTATCAGGGGCCGGGCCAGCAGCGGCAACAGCCGGGGTGATTTCTGCGGCGATGACTTGTTGTGGGGCGGGGGCTGAAACAACTGTTGCCGCCGCCTGAATATTTCGCGCAACTCTGATTTTTCTTTCCCCGTTCTGAACCTCAATTTCGCTGAGGTCAGTTTCATTGAGCAATGTTGCCAAGTCCCGGATAACATCCTGATCCACAAACATCTTTGACATATATTACAGTCCTTTTATTATTATATTATACATTTAAAATATCATGGGCTGCTTCCAGCGCCAGAATATAACTATTTACCCCGAATCCACAGATTACACCATTTGCAACAGGAGAAATATAAGAATGATGACGAAATTTCTCTCTCTTAAAGATGTTGGATAGATGGACTTCGATAATGGGGATTTCTACAGTTTGCAGGGCGTCAAGCAAGGCAATAGACGTGTGGGTATATGCCCCGGCATTAATTATAATCGCCGCCATCTTTGCGCTGGATTGCTGTATCCATTCCACAAGTTCGCCTTCACTATTGCTTTGGCGAAAATCAATATTATACCCCAATTCCTGCCCATGAGAGGTCATGTCATCTTTTATATTCTCAAGGGTCTTTGAACCATAAATTTCAGGCTCTCGCGTACCCAGCATATTCAAATTAGGGCCGTTTAAAACCAGAATATATTTCCTGCTATTTTCAATCATGCTAACCTGTATTTTTTATTTAGTGCCGCAATATATAATATTTTGTATCCTTATGGAAACCAAGAATATACATTTGACGCGAAATATTTCCGGACTATAAAGGATTGATGTTACTCTGCATAGACAAACTGTAAGAACAGGATTAAAATTAGTGATTAATATAACTCTAAATGGTGACTCTCATAAAATTCAAAAGGGCCAGAGTTTATTCGATTTATTACAGGATTTAAAACTTGATCCCGGTAAAGTCGCGGTTGAAAGAAATCTTGAAATTGTGCCCAAGTCCACCTATCAAGATATAGAAATTGATGATGGTGACAGACTTGAAATAGTTCATTTTATAGGTGGTGGAAAAACAATATGAATAACGATAACTTTAAGGTAGCCGACATGAGTTTTTCGTCTCGGTTAATTGTTGGCACAGGTAAATACAAGGATTTTGAGGAAACGGCGTTGGCGGTAGAGGCGTCTGGTGCGCAGATTGTGACTGTCGCCGTTCGCCGTGTGAATGTCATGGACCCGAACCAGCCTATGCTGGTGGATTATCTTGACCCAAAAAAATATACTTATTTGCCAAACACGGCGGGATGTTTTACCGCCGATGATGCGATACGAACGCTGCGCTTGGCGCGAGAGGCCGGGGGCTGGAATTTGGTTAAACTTGAAGTTTTGGGGGATCAAAAAACCCTCTATCCCAATATGGTCGAAACGCTTCATGCCGCAGAAGTATTGATTAAGGAAAATTTCGACGTCATGGTCTATTGCAGCGATGATCCGATTATGGCACAGCGGTTGGAAGATTTGGGGTGCTGCGCGATTATGCCGCTGGGCGCGCCAATAGGCTCAGGGCTGGGCATTCAAAACCCTGTGCAAATAAGGTTGATTATCGAACAGGCGAATGTTCCTGTTTTGGTTGATGCCGGCGTGGGGACGGCTTCTGATGCCGCCGTTGCGATGGAACTTGGCTGTGATGGCGTTTTGATGAATACAGCCATAGCCGAAGCAAAAGACCCGATCGCAATGGCGCGGGCGATGAACCTTGCTGTGCAAGCGGGCAGGGCCGCCTATTTTGCCGGAAGAATGCCGAAAAAACTTTATGCTGACCCTTCTTCACCTCTTGCGGGGCTTATTTAAAAATATTCGATTATTTTGCCTTTTTAGCTGAACGCCTTGTCCGTTCGATGGCTTCCACGAGTGTCTCGTAAGAAACCGCCCCGGGAATAACGGTATTTCCGATTATGAAGCCGGGCGTTCCTGTAATTTGCAGGGCCTTCGCCAGACCATGGTTTATTTGTATGTTTCGCTCCAGAACCGGGCTGGTCATATCTTTTGCCAAAAGCTGTTCATCTATGCCAAGGTCACGCGCAATTTTGAAAATACGGCCTTCTGTCATTTTCCCATGACTTTTCATCAGCGCCGCGTGAAACTCAGGATATTTCCCCTGTTTCATGGACGCCATTGCCGCTTTGGATATGACATATGATGATTCTGAAAGAATAGGGAATTCCTTGTAAATAACCCGAAGATTTTTATCTTCTCTGATTAATTTTTCCATTGTATCAAGGGCAGTTTTGCAATAACCACAGTTATAATCGAAAAATTCGATAATCGTGACATCGCCGTTTTTATTGCCGCCGACGTAGCTAAAGCCATCATTATAAAGCCGCGTATGATGTCGCTCTAACATGGCTTTTTTTGTACGGTTTTGCAGAATTTGAATGGCTTCGGGTAAAATTTCGGGATGATCCAGAATATAATCACGGATCATCTGATTGATTTCGGCCTTTTGTGTTGCTGATAAGGCCGGCTGTTCTTCAGCAGCTGATACGGCGGAGCCGGAAATCATAAAAATAATTCCAAAGAGGTTCAAGAGGATTTTTGTAATCGTTATAGATATTTGAGGCATGTTTTTTCTACTTAATGTTTTTCTTTTTGTTTCTTTTCGTGTTTCTTACGATCTTTATCGGTCATATTTGATTGCGTTACAACAAGTATATCCTGAGCCCTGATCCATTGTGGTATATCATGGGGTAATGTATCAACGGCATGTTTGGCATTAATCATTGCCCCTTGCATATTTCCGATCAGCAGAAATCTCTCCGCTGTGGAATAATATGTCATGGCCTTGTTTTTCTTTCGATGATAAGCGATAGAAGCCTGATACCAGGCGAAGGAATTTTTTGGATCGCGGGATAATGCAAATTCAAGATTCGCCAGGGCCTCGCTCAAATACAGATCATCTTCTGTTGCAATCAGTGACTGGGCTAAAGAAATGCGTATTAAAGAGGCATCAGGAAGATTTTTGACGGCATTTCGGTAGGGCTGGATTGAATCTATGATCAAGCCATTTTCAAATAAGATCTGGCCTTTCGTTTCCCAGAAGAAGGGGTCATCGGGATATTCTTGCAAAAGTTTATCTATTTCAGCTATGGCCTTGGCCATTTCATGCTGCTTGTGATAGGCAAAGGCGCGGGCATATTTGGCGTAAAGGCTTTGATCTTTTTGAGTATATTTATTGAGGGTCGCATAAGGCGGTTTTAAATAACCATATAGTTTTGCTTGCAGACGTTTGAATTCATGTTCAATTTTTTCAGGGGTTTTGGCTTTAAAATAAACTGAGTTTTCCACCCGTTGCCGCAGCTTGGAAATTCTTTGACCGCTTACGGGATGTGTGCCGGCATAGGGATCCCGGTAACGGGCGGTCATAAGTTCCTGATCACCCAGATAATCAAGAAAACCAATCAATCCCATGCCGGATTGCCCTGTTTTCTCGAGGAAAGTCAAGCCCGCCTGATCAGCGGCTGATTCTTGCGTGCGGCTATATTTAAGAAAAGTTCTTGTGCCAATTTGTTGCCCGCCAAGGATGAGCGCCATGCCAGCGTCACCTGACCCCGCAGCAATAGCCGCCGCGCCGAGAAGGGCGCCAAGCAACGTCATAACAGTGGCGCTTTTGATGCCATCGGAAAAGCGTGACAAATGTCCCCCGGTGATATGGCCGGCTTCATGGGCAATAACGCCAATGACCTGATTGGCGTCCTTTGCCTGTATCAACAGGCCGGAATGAAGAAAAATATTCTGGCCGCCTGCGACAAAGGCATTCAGGCTATTGTCATTGATCAAATATGTTCTAACCGAATTACTATCAAGTTCGGCAGCTTTGAAAATCGGCTCTGACATATGCCGAATGGTCTGTTCAATTTCCGCATCACGCAATATGGACAAACCACCGCCCCTTTGGGCGTAGCTGGTGTGAGGCATTCCAAGGGTGAAAATCAAAATCATGCAAAAGAGCTGGCAAAATCTGCGGCTTATAAATTGGGGCGAAAAAAGCATATGGACTTTCTTTATCATGGCATCACGTTAAATAGTGCAAATTCATTCGTCAATTATATTGTCATATTTTATTCTGACAATAAGCATGTTCATATGGATACAGCATGAACAAGCATATTTTACTATAGAAGAAGATTTTGATAAAATTAAGGCCCGGCAAATGCCGGGCCTTAATTTGGAATAAATTTCCCTGAATTGATCCAGTAAGATCGGGTTAACCGAAGGTGCGTTGCCACCAACCAGATTTTTTAGGGCCGGTTTTCTCAGTCTCTGCTGCCTTATTAGGTGCCGCAGATTTAACTTCTGTTTTTACAGATCCATCCGTGGAAGTTTCCGGGCTGGCTTTGACAGATTTTGCAGCGGGTTCCGCACCGGTATTTTCGGCTGTCGGGCCGGATGCTTTTTTATTGCCAGAGGCGTTTCTTCTACTTCTTGCCTGCGGCGGGTAGGGCCGCCTTGCTGGCTTCTCTTCCGTTTTCTTTTCTGCGCTGTCGCCGGAACTTTCGGGGCTATCTACGGCATCTGTTTTCGACTTATTGTCTTCAGAAGCTTTTTTTCCGCCGCGAGGGCGTCTGCTGTGTTTTGGTTTTTCTTCACCAGACGTTTTAGAGCTGGCCTCAGAGCTGGCTTCAGGATTGGTTTCAGAAACTGGCTCACTTGCGGCCTCAGTAGAAGAGGAGGCCGTATCCGCTTGATCTCTATGATTGCGGCGTGGTCTTCTTCTACGGCGGCGCGGCTTACTTTCCTGATTTTCAGGCGATGTTGTCTCCGGCGCGCTATCCGGATTTACAGCGGCGGAGTCATCTGTTTTTTTCTGATCATCGCTGGTATCACTCGACTGGTTTTCGGTCTTTTCTTTATGTTTTCGCGACTGGTCACGCTGCCGGTTGCTACGGTTCTGTGCCGAACGGTTTTTACCTTGAGTGCGCTGATTTGTCTCACGAGCTTTATTTTGATGGCCTCCGCCCGATTTTTCGAATTTCTTATTATCTGAATTGGGCGCGTCCAATTTATAAGCAGATTCAGTCAGGCTTGAATCAATGATAATTTCAATGGTAAAGTTATATTGCTCTTCCAGACTAACCAGTTTTTTTCGCTTGTTATTTAACAAATAGATCGCGGTTTTTTCCGGAAGATGGACGGAAACTTTATCGTTTCGTGATTTGATTCCCTCATCTTCCAATGCCCGCAGGATATGCAGGACTTGAGATTCTACAGACCGGATAACGCCGGCTCCCTCGCAGTGAGGGCAGGCGGTTGTGCTGGATTCCAGAACGCCGGCACGCAGACGTTGACGTGACATTTCCATTAAGCCAAACGAACTTATTCTGCCAACCTGTATTCGGGCACGATCCGATTTCAGACATTCTTTCATTTTTTGTTCAACGGCCCGATTATTTCCCCTGTTTTCCATATCAATGAAATCAATGACGATCAGTCCGGCCATATCACGCAGGCGCAGCTGACGGGCGATTTCCTCAGCCGCTTCGAGATTGGTCTTGCGGGCGGTTTCTTCAATATTATGCTCTTTAGTCGCCTTGCCAGAGTTCACATCAATGGAGACCAAGGCTTCGGTGGGATTAATAACAATATAACCGCCGGATTTTAATTGTGCTGTTGGGGAATACATGGCGTCCAACTGGCTTTCCACCTGAAATTTATGGAGCAACGGGACCGGATCGGTATAATGTTTTATTTTGCGGGCATGACTGGGCATAAGCAGGCGCATAAAGGAACGGGCCGTTTTATATCCTTTTTCTCCCTCAACCAGAATTTCATCAACTTCGCGTGTGTAAAGGTCGCGGATACTGCGTTTGATAAGGTCGCCTTCTTCATTGATCAAAACCGGTGCCACAGATTTAAGCGTGCGCTCCCGAATACCTTCCCAGGTGCGGATGAGGTAATCAAAGTCCCGTTTAATTTCAGTTTTGGTACGGCTTTGGCCTGCCGTCCGGATAATGCAGGCGATTCCGCTAGGCATTTCAAGGGCAGAAAGAATCTTCTTGAGGGACTTTCGTTCACTGACATTGGCAATTTTACGACTAACGCCGCCGCCATGAAGCGTGTTTGGCATTAGAACGCAATAGCGTCCCGGCAGGGATAAATAAGTGGTCAGGGCCGCGCCTTTATTTCCGCGTTCTTCCTTGACAACCTGTATCAGAATGATTTGATTCTTTTTAATGACTTCTTGAATCTTATACTTGCGGCGCAGTCCCTTGGCGATTTTTATGCGTAATCTTTCTTCTGCCTCTTCATCATCAATAATATCAGAGCCCGCGATTTCTGTAGCATCGTCTTCGTCATAGGTATCATCCTCCATATCATTATTTAAGTCATCATCTGAATTATCATCAGACGTAACCCTTTCTGATATGGTTTCAGAAGCTGCGACATATTCCGCTTTGGTGATTGAACCAGAATCATTTTCTGGGTCATCTTCTGGGTCATCTTCTGATTCAGGTGAGGCAATTTTATGGGTTTCTTCTTCTGTTACATCATCAGTTGAAACAGAGGATGTTATTATCTCGTTGTCTGATGCGTCATATTTTGGCGGCTCTGGGGATTCAAGGTTAATTTCAGATATGGATTCAGAACTGGTTTCCGGCCCAGTCTCTGGCCCCGTCTCAGGATTGAGTTTTGAGGCCTCTTCCTTAATATCTTCCTTCTTACTATCTTCCAGGGCATTATTTTTCTTGTCAATATTGCTTTTAGATTTTCTTCGGGGTTTTCTTTTTGGCTTTTTCTCTGGAATTTCTTCCTCATCCTCATTGAGAAGCTTGGCATAGGCAGCCGCTTCTTCCGCAATTAATTCTTCGCGGTCGGAAACCGGGATTTGATAATAGTCTGGGTGTATTTCGCTGAAAGCAAGGAAACCGTGGCGGTTGCCGCCATAATCAACAAAAGCCGCTTGCAAAGAAGGCTCTACGCGAGTGATTTTTGCTAAATATACATTGCCTTTGATTTGTTTTTTTGCTGAAGATTCGTAATCAAATTCCTCAACACGGTTGCCATGAACGATTGCAACGCGAGTCTCTTCCTCGTGCGATGCATCGATTAACATTTTTATAGTCATTTAAATTCTCTCCACAACCATATCCGCTCGAGCCAGATATGCGTAAAGCATTTAACAGGCGTGCTGGTTTCAGGTTGTTATTTTTTATAGGGTTAAAAAAGGTGGCATTCACAGGCTTATTCGCGGCAAACATCATCCCAATCAGGAGAAACATATGTTCCATCTGTATGGTCTGACCAATAACCTTAATGCTGTTAATGCTGAAATTCATTTATCTTTTCGTTTTTGTTATTCTGGATCAGATGATCTCAAATAATTTTGTAATTTGCGGCCCATTTTTTGCTATGATATGAGGTCAATATCATCGGATATTACGACCATATTACCAAAGCGTTTGGAAATGTAATTCTCCTGAGCTCGCCTTATTATGCTATTCAAATATTCAAAATTAATTTCTATATCATTAATATATTTGGATATTTGACTGCTATGGTAACATAACCATACAATAGGCACTCTACAATAGCTAAAGTATTTATTTTTATAAATAATTAATGAGCTTTTCCTATTGTTCATATATATTAGCGGATAATTTTTAATCAATGTGATTTAGGCAGGTCGTAAAATTAATAGATATGAAGCAATTTATACGGAAAATAATTAAATATTGTCTGGCGATTTTTTTGGGCGGTGCTTTCCTGTCCGTTCCGGCAACGGATCTATTGGCGAACCCGCCGGAAGTATCCAGTATCCGCATCGGTCATACCAAAAGCAACACACGTTTGGTGCTGGATGTTAATAAGAAAATTAAATTCAATATATTCACGCTTGCCAACCCGAACCGGGTCGTTATAGATATTACGGAAGTTGAATGGAAAAGCGATTATGGCGGCGCCTCGGGCAGGGGATTAATTGATAAATATCGCTTTGGTTTGTTTAAGCCGGGAACATCCCGTATTGTTCTGGACGTTAAAGAACCTGTCAAAGTTCACAAATCATTCATTATAAATCCCAAGAAAAACAAGCCCTATCGTTTTGTCATAGATTTAAGGAAAGAAAATAAAAAGAGCTTTGAAGCCAGCGTTAGAAAGCCGTCTCTGAGGCCGGCGAAGAACCCTCGTCTGGCCGAACCGGACAGGGATTTAAAAACGGGGCGGACGAAAAAATTAATTGTCCTGGATCCCGGGCATGGCGGGCATGATCCGGGGAATCTAGGCGGAAAAAAATATCGCGGTTTCCCGGAAAAGACCGTTGTTTTAAGTGCTTCCCGTGCCATTAAAAGAGAATTGGAAAAAACCGGACGCTATGACGTCATTATGACCCGTAACAGGGATATTTTCCTGAAACACCGTGATCGCAGTGCCATTGCTCATAATAAGCAGGCAGACCTGTTTATTTCCGTCCATGCGGATTCTATTGCAAATCCAAAGGTGCGCGGCGCAACAGTTTATACGCTTTCCGAAAAAGCCTCTGATCATGAAGCGGCGGCTCTGGCGGCGCGGGAAAATAAATCGGATATTATCGCCGGTATGGATCTGGAAGAAGAAATACATATCGTGCAATCTATCTTGATTGACCTTGTCATGCGCGAAACAATGAATTTATCCAGCAGTTTTGCCAATGAACTTGTTCCGCAGCTTAGAAGGGTTGTCCGGGTAAGGACAAGGCCGCATAGAACAGCAAATTTACTGGTTCTTAAGGGGCTGGATGTGCCGTCCATATTGCTGGAACTTGGCTATTTAACCAACATATATGATGCTAAAATCCTTATGCAAAAGGAAACGCAGCAGGATATAGGAAGGGCAATTGTTAAAGCCGCAGATCGTTTTTTCAATAAGACATATGTGGCCAATTAACAATCAGAAGTTCCCCCTGATCACGTCATTATGCTGACATGTTTAGGCCTTAAAATGCAGAAGTAATTTGATTTATTATGGATTAAGATTTCATCATCATGACAATTTTAAAGCGTAAAATACTAGTTAATATATTGGGCGGCACTATCGTGGCTATTTTGATCAGCGGCGTTGCAGGGGCCGTTGGGATTATTTACATCCTGAATTTATATGGCAAGGATTTGCCAGATTACACACAGCTGGCGAATTATGAGCCGCCAATCGTAAGCCGTATCTATGCGGGGGACGGTAGCCTTCTATCGGAGTTTGCCAAACAAAAAAGACTTTTCATTCCCATATCCGCCGTTCCGCCGCGCGTTATTGAGGCCTATCTCTCTGCCGAAGATAAAAATTTTTACAGCCATGGAGGACTTGATTATCTGGGTCTGATGCGGGCGGTCGTGACCAATGCTAAAAATATATTTACCGGCGGCGGTAAAGTTGGTGCTTCGACGATTACCCAGCAAGTTGCCAAAAATTTCCTTTTGTCAGGGATACAAACCTATGAGCGGAAAATTAAAGAGGCCATTCTTTCATACCGAATTGAAAAAGCCTTCAGCAAAGATCAGATTCTAGAATTATATTTAAATGAAAATTATCTGGGTTATGGCTCATATGGTATTGCGGCGGCTGCGCTCAGCTATTTTAACAAATCAATAAATCAGCTGGAACTGGATGAGATAGCCTATCTGGCTGCGCTGCCCAAGGCACCAAATAATTATCACCCCGTCCGAAAATATGATCGTGCCGTGGGCCGCCGGAACTGGGTTCTGAAAAGAATGTATGTTGAAGGCTTTATCACGGAAGAAGAGAAGCTTGCCGCTCAAAACAAGCCGCTTATCACCATAAGCCGGGATAAAACCCGCACCTTCAAAGCAGAGTATTTTACGGAAGAGGTGCGCCGTGAACTTAAGGCTATGTATGGCAATCAGGAACTTTATGAGGGCGGTTTATTTGTTAAAACATCGCTGTTGCCGGAATATCAGGTCATCGCCGAGCGGGAGCTGAAAAGAGGCCTGATTGCCTATGACAGGCGGCATGGCTGGCGCGGGCCAATTGCACGGATAGCGGTTGAAACCATGGAAAATATTGCTGAAAAACTTGATAATTTGAAGGCTATTGTCAAACGGGGCATTCCGCTTGGTATTAAGACGTGGCAACTCGCTTTGGTTACAGAAGTGGGACATGAGAAAGCCATTATTCTTTTATCTGAAGGCAGCCGGGGCCGAATAGATTTGGATGAAGTGAAATGGGCAAGAGCCTGGAAGAAGAAAGAATATCTAGGGCCAAAAATTAAGGCCGTCACCGAGGTTCTTAAGGCCGGAGATATCATCGTGGTCGAAGAAATTTTTAAATCAAAGGCTGAGGTTGGTCCAGAGATTATCCCAGAGATTAGTCCAGAGACTGGCGGTGATTTGTTGCTTCAGGAAATTGAGGCGACCCGAACTTACATGTTAAGGCAGATGCCGGAAATAGACGGTGCGTTGGTGGCAATGGACCCCCATACCGGACGCGTTCTGGCCATGGTCGGCGGTTTTGATTTTAAACGCAGCGAATTTAACCGCGCGACTCAAGCCAAAAGGCAGCCGGGATCAGCGTTTAAACCCTTTGTCTATGCGGTTGCTCTTGAACATGGTTTCACGCCGTCAAGTCTGGTTCTTGACGCGCCGTTTGTCATTGAGCAGGGCTATGGCCTTGGTAAGTGGAAGCCGCAAAATTCCAGCAATAAATTCTATGGGGCCAGTACATTGCGTTTGGGTATTGAAAAATCCCGTAACCTGATGACGGTACGGCTTGCGCAATATTTGAAAATGGACGGTATCGTTGAAATTGCGGAGCGTATGCATATCATGAATGATATGCCCGCCGTATTGTCCATGGCGCTTGGCGCGGGTGAATCCACCCTCCTTAATATGACCAGTGCCTATGGGATGATCGTCAATGGCGGCAAAGAAATTACGCCGACATTTGTTGACAGAATACAAGATCGTTATGGCAGAACCATTTTTCGCCATGATCAGAGGGAATGTTCGGATTGCAGCCTTCAGGAATGGCACCATCAAAAGGAACCGGATATCCCTGATAATCGCAAGCAGATTTTAGACCCTGTGACCTCTTATCAGATGGTATCCATGATGGAAGGTGTTGTACAGAGAGGAACGGGCGTCAGAATCAGGTCGCTTGGCAAACCACTTGCGGGCAAAACCGGTACGTCTAATGACAGTTTTGATACATGGTTCATTGGCTTCTCGCCAGACCTTGTTGTTGGCGTGTTCGTTGGTTTTGATCGGCCCCGATCTCTGGGCAAGGGCGAAGAGGGTTCCTCGGTCGCCGTCCCTATATTTAAGGATTTTATGGCTGCTGCGACCAAATCTTCTCCGGTTATTCCCTTCCGAATCCCCAAGGGCGTCAGGCTTGTCAGGGTCAACCCCAAAACGGGTCAAATCGCCGCTGTTGGCGAGAAAGGCACAATCCTCGAGGCGTTCCGTCAGGGATCTTTTCCAACAAAAAAAGGCGAAGTACTTGACGGATTTAATTCTCTGGTGCAAACAAAGACAAAGCTCCGCACGGGGACAGGCGGAATATATTAATTTTATTTGATTGCACAATATTATGAAAGCCGAAACTCAAACCTCAATAGATAAAATCAAGCAGTCGCTCGAACTGCTGAGGAGGCATCTTTGACTGGGATGTTGCCACAGACAGACTGGATGAATTGACCGCCCTTTCCGAAGATCCTGATCTTTGGAGCAATCCGGCGAACGCCCAAAAATTGATGCAGGAAAAGAATCGCCTTGAGCAGTCGATCAATCTTTGCAACGACGTGGATCAGGAATTAAGCGATAATATCGAACTGATCGAGATGGGCGAAATGGAGGGGGCTGAGGATATCATTCTGGAGGCCGAAACCGCCATACAGGCGTTAACGGAAAAAGCCGGAGAATTGGAATTTCAAACCTTGCTTTCCGGTGAGGCCGATGCCAATGATACATATCTTGAAATTCACTCTGGTGCCGGCGGCACGGAAAGTCAGGACTGGGCCAATATGCTGCTCAGAATGTACAGCCGCTGGGCCGGCAGCCGTGGCTACAAGGTTGAATTGATCGAACAGCATAATGGTGATGAGGCCGGCATTAAGTCTGCAACCATTCGGATATCAGGCGAAAATGCTTATGGTTGGTTAAAAACCGAAAGCGGGGTTCATCGTCTTGTGCGTATTTCACCCTATGATTCCAATGCCCGCCGCCACACAAGCTTTGCCAGTGTCTGGGTCTTTCCGGTGATTGATGATGATTTTGAAGTAGATGTTGAGGATAAAGACCTGCGCATTGATACTTACCGCGCCTCAGGGGCCGGAGGCCAACATGTGAATACCACCGATAGCGCCGTTCGCATTACCCATATACCCACGAATATCGTTGTCCAGTGCCAGAATGACCGTTCACAGCATAAAAACCGCGCCACAGCCATGAATATGCTGAAAGCCCGGCTCTATGAAGCTGAATTACAGCGGCGTGAGGATGCGGCCAACGAAACACATAACAGCAAATCAGATATCGGTTGGGGACATCAGATCCGCTCATATGTATTGCAGCCGTATCAAATGGTCAAAGATATGCGCACGGGTGTTGAATCCGGCCAGCCTGACAAGGTTCTGGACGGGGAAATTGATTTATTTCTTAATGCTGCTCTTGCCGCGCGGGTTCACGGCGGTTCAGATACCGTTGAAGACCTGGCTTAAGTCGTTTCTTTGTCTTAAGCTAACTTCTTTTCGGTCGGTTTGGCCTCGGGGGTATTGGCTTTCGCAGGATTATCTTGAACCGCGTTATTTTTATGGGTCAAGTTTCCTTCGATAAAGGCACCAGCTTCAACGCTTAACGTTTCATGGAACAGGTCACCTTTGACTTTCGCCGTTTTTTCGAGCCGTATGTTGCGGGCTTTGATCTGTCCGGTGACGGCGCCTTTGACAATGACTTCTTCTGCGGTCACAGTGCCCTGAACGGAGCCATGCTCGCCAATGGTTAAGGAGGCTGAACGAACGTCACCTTCAATTGTGCCATCAAGCTGTATTTCACCAAGGGTGGTCACGTTGCCTTTTATGGAAACGTCAGAACCGATGATAGAGGGGGCGGAATTTGCGGGGCGTGTTGTTTTATTCATTGTATTAACTATCATACTCTTGTCGTTGGATTTTGAGAACATTATCTGCTGCCTTAAATATTTTCATAGGATTAATGGGCTTGCCATTAAACCAAATTTCATAATGCAGGTGAGAGCTAGTACTGCGGCCTGTTGAGCCCATTAAACCAATTTCTTGCTCTAACGTTACTTGCTCACCTTTTTTTACTTTTATCTTGGAAAGATGACCATATCGTGACCGAAAGCCATTTCCGTGATCTATTTCGATGAATTTACCAAATGCCCCGTTCACACCGGCTTTAAGAACGGTGCCATTGGCTGAAGCATAGATCGGGGTATCCCACCAGCCTGCCATGTCTATGCCCTGATGCTTGGCCCATTTTTTCTTAAAGGGGTCTTTACGAATACCAAAAGAACTTGAAATATAATATTTTTTAGCTGGCTTTCCAATGGGGATATGCTGCACGGCACTTTCAAGGTCTATCAATCGATTATAATGAGAATAAAGCTTGGCGAAAGGTTCTGAGTTGGAAAAATCGATATCAAAATTCTCGGAATAAAGAATGAAGGGGCCGCCCATAGCCATGGACAGAGACGGCCTGTTTTCGGCCAACTGTATCAGCTTTTTGCTTTTAAGCCCTGATTTGTTAAGAGTGTATTCGACATAATCAATTTTTGAAGAGATATGAGCGATCATTTTCTCAGCAAGTTTCTGTTGTTGCTGTTCAATGCGGGAAATATTGAAATGTAAGTTCGCGAGCTGCTGTTGTTGTTTTGCATGAATATTTGTACTATCCTGAATATTGCTGATATTCAGGGGTAAAAATCTGTTCTTTTGTTCCGTATCCCTTGTACCACCTAAAGCCTCATCCACATTGGTATCTTGTTCTTTAGGCAAAATACTCTCGGAAAGAGATTTATCTTCATCCATAAGCTGTTGCAGGTAAATTTGGCGTTGTTCAAGGGCAATTGTCGTTTTTTGAATATCATTTTTCAGTTTGCTGAATTGATCATTGGCATCTGAATAATTCTTTTTTGCTGCGGCAAGCTCCATATTCTTTTTAGCCAGAATATTTGCGCGATACATATAGCTATATGAGGTCACAGCAGACCATAACAGAATAGAAATAAGTCCCAGAGAGATAAATATTTGGGTTCTATGGGAGATGGAAATAAAACGTACGACACCGTTAGTCCTGAAATACAACTGTCTTTCAGGGAAAAGGCGTGTGCTTAGTCCATTCAATTTCTTGATTAAACTGGTAATTATTTACGTCCTCTTGATCAACCGGAACTCACGTATATTTTATACTTCATCTTTTATAAGGCGCATTTGATACCAAACTGTAAATAAAAGCAATAATTTTCATTATTGAGGACCAATTTTCTTTAAGCACTTTACCAAATTCGATTGAAAATCCTGCATATTGAGAAAATTTGTTGTTTAAGGCCTAATGATGTAAACTCTGGGAAATGAAATATTTGGCACTTAGGGGTTCAATATGACGAAAAGAAAAAATCCTTCATTTTTTATATTATTTATCTTTCTAATATCTTTTTTTCAAATTGATACGGCATCTTCTAAATCTATTGAAGCGCGATTCATAGGCAATGAAGCTTTTCAAATTACCGATGGGAATTTTGTTTTAATGACGGATTTTCCTTATGAATCAGGTGTTTATGGATATATGAAATATAATTTCAATTTTGCGGGTGCCATAAAAAATACACTCGCCCTTATTACCCACAGGCATTTGGATCATTTCGCACCATTATTATTCACGGAACAAAACTGGAAAATCATTGGCCCAATAGAAGTCACCCAGCAATTGGAACAAAATAAGATCATAAAAATGACCAAGAATATAACCTATGGCCCCATAAATGTTATCCCGAGAGAAACCACGCATGCGAACACGGAACATTATTCATATCTTGTAAAATGGCACGGCAAAAGCTTGTTTTTTACGGGTGATACGGAGGATCTGGAGGCGCTAAAGGAATTGCCGGTTCTTGATGCTCTTTTTATCACGCCATGGTTTTACCGGAAGGCAAAAATGAATGACATGTTGCCGGAAGCTAAAAAAATCATTATTTACCATCATCAGGACAATGACATCATTCCGGATTGTAAGGGCTGCATTATCCCGTTACAAGATGAGATAATCTCTATTCAATAATGGAATACTTAGGTTCTGACCCTAAGTCAGCTCAAAATTTATAAGGTTAAAAATCAAACACCACTTAATTGATTAATCTGGGAAAGGCTCTCATGGATACGCGCGACCTTCCAGAAATGGATAAAAACAAGGTTATTTCTCATCCGGATATGTTCGAAGTGACGCCCGAACTGATTGAGGAAATTTCTCACGCTCTGAGGGAGGATGATGCAGAGCAGCTTGAATATCTTCTCAGGCCATTACATTCAGCGGATATCGCCAAGATTTACGAGCAGCTGGCCGGTGAAGACCGCACTGGCTTCACCTCTCATTTCGGCCCTGAGCTTGATCCGGAAGTTCTGACGGAACTGGAAGATAATGCGCTTGATCAGATCATGCGCGAAATGGATGATCAGGTTGTTATCAAGGCGATCACGCAGTTGGAAAGTGATGATGCGGTTGACGTCCTGGAGGATATTGACGAAAAAGACCGTAGCCGAATTATTGCCGCCATGCCGGATGAGGAGAGGCTTGCCGTTGAAGAGGGCCTGTCATATCCTGAAGACAGTGCGGGCCGTATGGTTCAAAGAAATATCGTCACGGTTCCGGGGGCATGGACCGTTGGGCAGGTCATAGATTTCTTGAGAACAGAAGAGGAGTTACCCTCTGAATTTTATGAAATTTTTATTGTTGATCCGCTCCATCATCCCGTTGGCATGGTTTCATTAAATAAACTTATTCGAACAGAAAGTAACGTGCCGGTTAGTGAAATTATGAACACTGACCCTAAAATAATATCTGCTGACAAAGACCAGGAAGAAGTCGCCCATATGTTCCGCCAATATGACCTGACATCTATGGGGGTTGCGGATCAAAGTGGCCGCCTGATTGGTATGATCACGGTTGATGACGTGGTGGACGTCATTGATGAGGAAGCCGAAGAAGATATCCTGCGGATGGCGGGCGTCAGGGAAACTGATATTACAGAATCTGTCTTTGATGCCTCAAAAAATCGTATTGTCTGGCTTTTGGTGAATCTTGGAACCGCAATTATCGCCTCTATGGTTATTGCCATGTTTGACGGCACCATTGAACAGATGGTCGCGCTGGCCGTATTGATGCCAATCGTGGCAAGTATGGGCGGCAATGCCGGCACGCAGACAATGACGGTCACGGTTCGCTCTCTAGCCACAAAAGATTTAACCTCTTCTAATATAAAACGGGTTATTTTTAAGGAATTCGCCATTGCCACGTTAAATGGCGCCGTTATCGCCATCATTATTGGCGGATTATCCTTTATCTATTTTGAGAATTCACTTCTTGGCTTCATTATTTCTGCAGCCATGATCATTAATATGGTGATGGCCGGATTGGCGGGTATTCTCATCCCTGTAGGTTTGGACAGAATTAACATTGACCCGGCCTTGGCCAGCAGTATATTTGTAACAACCGTAACCGATGTGATTGGCTTTTTTGCCTTTCTGGGCCTCGCGTCAATTTTCTTAATCTAGGGGGCTCATGACCGTCCATATTTTAAAGCTTTGTGTTGGAATTGACAGTATTGAACATCTGATAGATGTCAGAAAGGGCAGGGAGCATCAACTGCCGAATGGAACCCCTTATAACTATCATGTGACAAGATTTCGCCCAAAACGGGCAGACGAAATCCTTGACGGTGGGTCCATTTATTGGATCATTAAAGGCTTTATTCAGCTTCGCCAGAAAATCATCGGATTGGAGAGCATTAAAATTGGTGACGTGGAAAAATGCAAGATCATAATGGATACAGCGATTGTTCGCACAGAAAGCCAGCCCCGCCGGCCCCATCAGGGTTGGCGCTATCTTGCGCCTGCCGATGCCCCAAAAGATATTGCAAAGGGGACAAAAACAGCTGATATGCCGCTGGAATTATCCAGAGAACTCAGGAAAATGGGCTTAATATAATTTATTTTGGTTTTTGAATTGGCATATTGTCAATAAGGCGCACGCCGCCAACAACCGCCGCGACAAGAACCCGGGAAGGTTCCGTTATGACATCGCTTACCGGTTCTAAATTCCGGGATTTGCGAATTTCCAGATATTGTATTTCTTTAAATCCAGATTTCAGAAGATGTTCAATTCCTCTGTTAAGGCTCTCTTCAATTGAGCAGATATTACCTTCAATGTCATTGACAATTCGCCTTAAGGTTCTTGGAATTTCCAAAGCAATTTGCCGCTCATCCGGGGTTAAATAAACATTTCGGGATGAGGTGGCCAGGCCGTCTTCATCCCGGATCAATTTGCCGCATATGACTTCGGTCGGAATGTCCAGATCATCGGCAAGCTGTTTTAAAACCGTATATTGCTGAAAGTCCTTCTCACCGAACAGAGCCACATCAGGCAAACACTGCAACAAAAGCTTGGTGACCACCGTTGTAACGCCATCAAAATGCCCGGGGCGTTTGGAGGCGCAGAGTCCCTCGGTGATCTTGGTAACTTTGACATTGGTTAAAAAGCCGTCAGGATATATTTCTTTCGCGCTCGGGGCATAAAGCAGATCTGTATGGACTTCGGCTAATTTTTTAATGTCTGCGGTTTCCTGCCTTGGGTATTTATCAAAATCTTCATTTGGGCCAAATTGTTTTGGGTTAACAAAAATACTGACGACAACTTTATCCACATGCTTTTGAATTTCTTTGATCAAGGATAAATGACCATGATGAAGCGCCCCCATGGTTGGCACCATGCCAACCCTTAATCCCTTCATATGCCATTCTTTGATTTGGGTCCGAAGTTCTTTTTTTGCGCGAATGACTTTTACTGTGGACGCAATCATATCTATTTCCGTACTCTATTAATTATCTGGCGATGAATTCTCTAATCGGGCATCTTTAAAATCACTTAGCTTATTCACCCGAATGATATTTTTGATTTTTTCCACATATTCCGGGCCTTCTTCCGAATAATTAACCAAGGTTTCCACCAAGGGGAAAACGTTGATTGCCTGATCGTCACGAAAAACGCGCCTTTTATCTCTTAAGGCCTTGTAAGCCCTGTGTGTGTTCAGGTTTAACATGTAACTATCAACGGCTTCTATGATATTTTTAAAGCATTTCATTCGGTGCGTTTTATCTTCATCACGTTGTTGCGGCACCATGCCACACCCCTTGCCCCATGTCCATTGCCCATATAACGCATTTCCCTGCTGGGCGAACCGGGAGGTGCCCCAACCGCTTTCCTGGGCCGCTTGCGCCAGCGCGAGTTCAGGGGGGATAATATTCATTCTATTAAGCAATTCTTCAAAAATTTCCCCCGTACGCGTCACAAAATCCTGAACATCCTTGACCTGAACCCTATATTGACTCAATTTCCGGGTTAGCCAATAATAATCAATTTCTGATATATCCGTGCCAAGGGTAATATTGAGAATCATTTTTTTAAGTTTTTTGCGATCTTGACGAATTGTTTCATTCACCTTCAAAATGGGCGGTAATAATGAGGATAAAAATAATTCTTTTTTCATCCGGACATCTTTCATTCGAACAAGCTCGCGCGGAACATTGGCAAAGTAAATTTCCGGAACCGGGCTGTTTTTCTGGCGAATTTTCTTCATATCAAATCCATAAGAAGCAAGGTATCTCATGGCATGTTCCCCATCGCGAAGCTGGATATTTTTGACCATTGAAATCGGCGAAACCTGATGGTTCGCTTTATAAATTTGCCAGTTCGCAAGCTGAACGGGCGCGCCAACGAAAAACACTATTGCAATGAAGATTAGAATAGTGTCTTTGAGGGGATTATGGTTTGATCGTTTGTACATTTCGGCCAATCATTAAAACATTAAGTCAATAAAACGTCATTTAGCAATAAACATTGTCTGGCAAGATGATATTAGCCAGTTTATACTGAGATGTTCGAAAAAACACCAGAGATTAGATTTGAGACTTTTAGTATTTAAGAATTTAGGGGAGCCAGAATGACAGGCCCAAATAAAAATAATAAAGCCTATACTATCGTTGTTGGGAACGAGAAGGGCGGCTCAGGAAAGTCAACATCCGCTATTCATATTGTCGTTAGCCTTCTTGAGCGGGATTATACTGTGGCAATCATTGACCTTGATGCCCGCCAGAAATCGCTGGCACGCTATGTGGAAAATCGCCAAGCCTATGCAAAGCAGCATAATTTAAAACTGGTTATGCCGGAAATACATGTGCTGAAACGCGCTGAAGGGGACAGCATTCGGGAAATGGATCAACAGGATACGGCGAATTTTTCTTCCCTGCTTGATGAATTGAAACCAATATTTGATTATATACTTATAGACTGCCCAGGCAGTGACAGCTTCCTCTCCAGACTGGCCCATACGTCTGCGGACACCTTGATTACGCCAGTAAATGATAGCTTCGTGGATGTCGATCTATTGGCAAAAGTCAGTCCGGATACCTATAAAGTGGAAAAACTCAGCCTTTATAGTGAAATGGTTTGGGAAGCCCGTAAAATCAGGGCTATGAAGGATCGCGGGACGATCGACTGGATCGTTTTGAGGAACCGCACTTCTGCGTTGGATGCTAAAAACAAGCGTCGGGTTCATGATGTGTTGACGGAACTGCAAAAACGGGTCGCTTTCAGATATGTCCCGGGTTTTGGAGAACGTGTGATTTACCGAGAGCTATTTCCAAAAGGATTAACGCTTGTGGATTTTAGCAATAATAAGGAAAAAATGACCATGTCACATGTGGCGGCGCGCCAAGAAATCAGGCGACTAATGGATGATTTGAAGCTTCCGGGCTGGAATAGCCTTAAAATTAATGCGGCTGAGTAGGACATAAATATGCATATTATCTTGATTCTAGCCGGTTTTATATTCTTGCTTTACGTTATTGCGCGTTTTATGCAGAAATCTAATTCTCCAAGAACAAAGAAAATTATCCGATATAGTTTTGCGGCAGTATTTGGCCTTTTGGCCTTTTTCTTTCTGGTGATTGCAAAGCTCATGCCCATTGGCGGTATATTGGGATTGCTGGCCTTTTTATCAGCGCAGGGCGGGTTATGGCGCTTTTTTGGCAGTGGCTCCGATGCCAATATCCATTCAGACAATAATATGAACCGTAAAGGGAATGCGGTCATGACACGTGAGGAGGCGCTTGATATTTTGGGGCTTTCCGGCAATCCTGACGTGGATACTATTAAAAATGCCCATCATAAAATGATGTTAAAAATGCACCCCGATCAGGGTGGTTCAGACTATATCGCGTCAAAACTTAATCAGGCCCGAGACATGCTTTTATAATATTTTTCTATAATTTATGAAGTTTTTGCTGCATCGCACAATAAATGATTGACAATCATGAATTATGCCTGTAGAAATGACCCATGTTTATATTGCGCCGCACCATTGGCGACAAAAATTTATAAAGGATAATATTATGACAAAAGCAAAAACATCAAAAAAAGCAACCGTTGAAACGACGCTTAAAGCCGCCGCAGAGACCGTTAAAGAAACTGTTGAAAAGACTGTAAAAGAAGCAACAATCAATCTTGATAATGTTGCTGAATTCAGCAAAGCAAATTACGAGGCACTTGTTGCCTCCGGTAATGCCGCCGTTAAGGTAGCCCAAAAGACAAATGCAGACTTCATTGAGAACTCTAAAAATGTCATCGAAAAGAATGTGGCAGATGTAAAAACATTATTTTCTGCAAAAACGCCCGCTGAGTTCTTTGAGCTACAGGCTGGTATGTTTAAAGCGCGTTATGATGAATTTATTGCTGAATCAGCGCGGACAAATGAAAATCTGTCAAATACAGCCGGTGAAGTGACTGAGCCTTTAAAGGCGCGTTATGAAGAAGTGGCTGCACAATACAATTTTCCGGTGGCGCGTTAATTTAACGCTTTAACCAAATTTTTTAAGGCAAGGGTCCGATATATTTCGGGCCCTTTTTTTGTGCAAAACAGATTTGAGAAAACAGATAATCAAGGAATAGCCATTCCAACTGGAAATCCATTCAGTTTAACCTTACATTAGGATTGGAATGTTATGGTGGAACTGGAAATAAGTTGGATGAATTCTGAATTTATATCTTTAAATCTGCTTTGAACTATCTATCTATAGATGAATGACTATAGAAATGAATGATTTTAAAATTAAAGTGGCAGAACGAATGAGTGAAGACCAGAAGGACGATCAGGCGGGCAACAAGACCGGTGTTTTAACGAAGGCACAGCCCAAAACGAAAAAACCGTCCATGTATAAAGTTCTTATGCTGAACGATGATTATACGCCGATGGATTTTGTGGTGCATATTCTTTTGAAATATTTTCAAAAATCAGAAGATGAGGCCGTACAGATAATGTTAAATGTCCATCAAACAGGCGTCGGAATATGCGGCGTTTATAGTTTCGAAATTGCAGAGACGAAGGTTATGCAGGTAATTGACGATGCAAGGCGCAATGAACACCCTCTTCAGTGCACTTTGGAAAAGGAGTAATCACTAATGCCGACATTCTCGCCAAATCTTGAACATACCCTGCACCGCGCAATCGGTGAGGCTAACTTGCGCAAACATGAATTTGCCACCTTGGAGCATCTGCTTATCGGATTATTGGATGACAAGGATGCTGTGGCCGTTTTTCGGGCCTGTGATGTTAATTTTCGCCAGCTTCGGGCAGAAATAAAATCATACTTGGATCAAGAGCTTGATAATATAAAAACAGATCAAAGCGCAGAAGCAACGCCAACATCCAGTTTTCAGCGCGTTATTCAAAGAGCAATCCTGCATGTGCAAAGTTCAGGCCGCGAGGAAGTCAGCGGCGCAAATGTTCTTATTGCTATTTTTTCAGAACGGGAAAGCCATGCGGTATATTTCCTGCAACAATATAATATGACAAGGTTGGACGCGGTAAGCTATGTGTCTCATGGCTTGGCCAAATCGTCGGGAAAAACAGGTGAAGACGATAGTATTTTTGGCGAAGATGATGAATTAGGCGGCGAAGAAAAACAAGAAACCGCCATAGAAAAATACTGCGTTGACCTTAATCAGAAAGCAAGAGATGGTAAAATTGACCGGCTAATTGGACGCGAACATGAGGTGGAGCGTACTATTCAGATATTATGCCGAAGATCAAAGAATAATCCTCTCTATGTTGGTGACCCGGGCGTTGGAAAAACCGCAATAGCCGAGGGGTTGGCTCTTCATATTGTCGATAAAAAAGTTCCTGAAGTTTTACTGAATGCCACCATTTTTTGTCTGGACATGGGAACGCTTCTTGCGGGTACCCGCTACCGAGGTGATTTTGAAGAGCGTCTGAAAGCCGTTATGTCCGAAATAGAGGATCATGAGGGGGCTATTCTTTTCATTGATGAAATACACACCATCATTGGGGCAGGGGCCACCAGCGGCGGCGCAATGGACGCGTCAAATATGCTGAAGCCCGCTTTGTCATCCGGGGCTATTCGCTGTATTGGTTCCACAACATACAAGGAATTCAGGTCTCATTTTGAAAAAGACCGTGCGTTGCTCAGAAGGTTCCAGAAAATAGATATTAAAGAGCCGACGATTCCTGAGACCAAAGAAATCTTAAAGGGACTTAAAAAATATTTTGAGGCACATCATAGTGTTATCTATAGTGATGACGTTATCGACGCCGCCGTGGACCTTTCATCGCGCCATATTAATGATCGCAAACAACCGGATAAATCCATTGATGTCATAGATGAGGTTGGGGCCTCCCAGATGCTGCTTGCGAAGAATAAACGCAAAAAAGAAATCTCTATTGAAGACGTTGAAATTGTGGTGTCTAAAATTGCGCGCATTCCGGCAAAATCTGTTTCCAAAGATGACACCGCCGTATTGGCAAGCCTTGATAAAGACTTGAAACGGGTGATCTACGGGCAGGACAAAGCCATTGAAGTGCTGACCGATGCGATCCGGCTGTCCCGGGCGGGATTGCGGCAAGATAACAAGCCTATCGGCAGTTATTTATTCTGTGGCCCGACAGGGGTCGGCAAAACAGAGGTGACCAAACAGATGGCGAGCCTTCTGGGGCTTGAACTGCATAGGTTTGATATGTCGGAATATATGGAAAGACATTCTGTATCCCGCCTGATAGGCGCGCCTCCGGGCTATGTCGGCTATGATCAGGGGGGATTGTTAACAGATGCTGTGGATCAATCACCACACTGCGTTATTTTGCTGGATGAAATAGAAAAGGCCCATCCGGATATTTATAATATCCTGCTGCAGGTCATGGATCATGGAAAACTTACCGATAGTAATGGCAAGAAAATTGATTTTCGTAATGTCATACTTGTTATGACCACCAATGCCGGTGCCGTAGAATTAAGCAAAGAAGCCATGGGCTTTGGGGCAAGCGTGCGTGAAGGCGATGATGAAGAAGCCATTAAGAAGCTCTTCAGCCCGGAATTCAGAAATCGTCTTGATGCCACGGTACCCTTTAAAAATCTTTCCATGGATATTATGGGGCAAGTGGTTGAAAAATTTATCCTTGAGCTTGAAATGCAGTTAGAAGAACGTAACGTGCATATAAACATGACGCCTGCGGCAAAAACATGGCTTTCAGAAAAAGGTTATGACCGTCTTTATGGGGCGCGGCCACTTGCACGAACCATTCAGGAATATGTTAAAAAACCTTTGGCGAATGAGCTTCTATTTGGCAAGCTGCTCAAAGGCGGAGAGGTTCTGGTCAGGGTGAAAGATGGTAAATTAATATTTGATATTAAAGCCGGTACCGGCCCGCTCAAAAAAATCACCGACGGCAGTTCTGGCAAGCCAAAAGAATTTGTAAAATAAAAATTTTATTCTAATATTTTTGTTCATTTTGGATTCAGGAAAGATACTGTATAGTCACCTTAATGGTAACGCTCCCTTTAAGGAAAAACCGATGCTTGTAAAAAAAACTTATGTTGTTTTGGCCTTTGTTTTATCTATGTTCTTGGTTCCGGCATTTGCGATGGCAGATGACGCAAAAGAGGATAAACTGGCCAAGGCCCTTGAAAAATATGAAAAAACCGGGAAAGTTGAACGCTGTATCAGCGTTAATCGTATCGATAGATCGAATGTGATTGATGATTATAATATTCTTTTCGAAATGAAAGGCAAAAAGGCCTATCTGAATAAACTCCCGCGTCGCTGCTCACGCCTTGGTTTTGAAAGAGCCTTTAGTTATAAACTTCATAGTGGCAGGCTGTGTAACGTTGATATTATAACTGTCTTTGATTCAACCGGCGGCATTCAAGGGCCATCTTGCGGCTTGGGCAAATTCATAGAATATAAGAAAAAACCGTCAAAGTCTAAAGACGAATAAGGCTTTATAGCGGTTTTAGCTTTGAATCTTACCCTTTTTATATGGGGTGAAATCCATTAAAATTTCTTGATTTTGCTTAACCACCTCTCTTTCCCGCACGAGATAATCTGCGACGGCTTTCCTGAAGTGTGGATTGCTGATCCAATGGGCGCTATAGGTCGGCTCTGGGCGGTAACCCCGGGCGAGCTTATGTTCCCCCTGCGCCCCGGCCTCAACCTTTTTCAAGCCATGAAGAATGGCATATTCAATAGCCTGATAATAGCAAACCTCAAAATGAAGATATTTATGGTCTTCAATCGCGCCCCAATAACGGCCATAAAGGGTATCATCACTGAGCATATTCAAGGCACCCGCTATATATTTATTCTCGCGCCTGCACAGGATAAGAATAATCTTCTCTGACATTTTTTCGCTGAGAAGGGAGAAAAAACGCCTGTTTAAATAGGGCCGGCCCCATTTTCGTTGCCCCGTTTCCAAGTAAAAAGCAAAATAATGGTCCCAATGTTCCTCGGTAATATCACTTCCGCTGAGGATTTCAATTTCTACACCGTTAATGACAGACTGTTTTCTTTCTTTTCGGATATTTTTTCTTTTACGGGATGAGAGGGCCATGAGGAAATCCTCAAACGAGCCATAACCTTCGTTGTGCCAGTGAAACTGTTGATCCAGCCGTTTTAAAAACCCGTGTTCAGCCATTAAAGCCCATTCTGCCTTTTCCGCAAATGTTACATGCAGCGAAGACAGCTGATAGCCTTTAACCAGCGTCAAGGCAGCCATCAGTATCTGTTCCTGAATTTCCAGATTATTTAATATTTCGGAGGGCCTCACCATCAGCTTTGTCGCTGTCACGGGCGAAAAAGGTACGGCGGATTGTAATTTTGGATAATAATTCTCTGTGGTATTTTGGCCAATATTTTGAAAGGCATGTTGATAGGCATCTGCCCATGCGTGGTCAAAAACATATTCCCCATATGAATGGGTCTTCAAATATAACGGCATGACGCCAACCAGTTCTTTGCCTTTGTGAATCAGGATATGCTGTGCCTGCCAACCGGTTTCATTGGCTGCGCAGCCACTTTCTTCCAAGGCAGATAGAAATTGATAGGACAAAAAAGGATTATGCCGCGTTTGTTGTGTATAGCAGCAGGCGTTCCACTCTTTTTCAGAGATTTCAGAAAGACTTGCAATGGTTTTTGCCTGATAGATACCCGTCATAGCTATTGTTATTTCAAATTTTCATAGATGATATTATCGGTATATTGCGCGGCTTTTTTCCGTAAGGGCTCAGAGCGCACAGTCCAGGTTAATACAGGGATATTTTTCTTTCGACAATATTCGGTAAGATCATTGGGCAGTGCCTTAATGTCATAGGCGATAAAGTCAGTCTCAAGCCCCTCAACATATTCTTTTTGTATTTCAACAGAAAAATAATCATTCGGCATTTCCCCGTCATTTATACTTGTGGCCACAAGTCCGCGTAAAATATGCGGGGCATTGATTTTAAACCATTTAATAATTTCTGGATAAAAAGACATGATCGCTATGGGGCCGTTATAGTCTTTGATATCTTTAAAAACGGCCTTGGCAATTTCTACCGGATGGCCCTGGTCACCTTTAATCTCTATTAAAATCGGGTAATTTTGGTCTGTTTCCGACAAAACTCTGGATAGGGTGGGAATGCAGTCTGATGTATGCTTGAGTTTAATTGCTGAAAGTTCCAAGGCGGTGAAATTCTGAATATTGCCCGATGTACCTGTCAGGCGATCAAGGCTCACATCGTGAAACACCATAGCTTTGTCATCTTTGCTTAACAATATATCCAGCTCAAACCCATGGCCATTTTTATTGGCGGCATGAAAGGCGGATAAAGAATTTTCAACGATGCCCTTAAGAGGGTCATGGAGCCCACGGTGTGCAAAGGGAAAATCTGTCAACCATACTTTAGTCATGCGACCTCTTAAGAAATTTCAATAAGCGCGTCTATTTCAACAGGGACATTTAAAGGAAGCGCATTGGTGCCAACGGCTGACCTGGAATGTTTGCCCAGATCACCAAAGATGGCAACCATCAGGTCGGACGCGCCGTTTGCGATGGCGGGCTGGCCGGCAAACCCGTCAATGCAATTGATAAAAACCCCAAGCCGTATGATACGGACAACGCGGCTTAAATCACCATCGCAGGCGACATTGGTTTGGCTGATGATATTAATCGCACAAAGTCGGGCAGCCAGAGCGGCATCCTCCGGGCTTACATTTTGACCGACCTTTCCGATGAAGGGTAATTTTCCTTCAGAATCAACGGGAATTTGTCCGGAAATGGATAGGAGATTACCCGTTTGTACAAAGGGAACGTAATTGGCAACCGGTGCCACGGGGCGCGGCAATATAATGCCTGATTTTTCTAGATTTTGTTCAATGGTGCGCGTCATGCTTTTCTCTCTTGTAAAATATTACCTGACGGGCAGGTTACACTGCCTTACAAAATAAGAAAAGACAGTTTGCAATTATCGTTTGTTACGGCAGGTTTTATTGCGATACATATGACTGTCAGCCAAGTTAATAATGTCTTCCAGAGACTTTCCACTGGATATTTCTGCCACGCCAAAACTTGCCCTTACCGGAATAGTATGACCTTTATAGGAAAATTTTGTGAAATTTAATTGTTGCTGAATGAAATTTGTACGATGAATTCCGCCTTCTAAATCAGAATGGCTGAGAAGCAGGGCAAATTCATCCCCGCCCATGCGCGCCGCACAGTCGGTTTGCCTTATTGAAGATAGAAGCATGTCCGCCACATATTGTAATTTGGCATCCCCCGCAGCATGACCATATGTATCATTGACATATTTGAAATTATCCAAATCAATATAAACCAATATAGCTGTTTCACCATGACGCTCTGCCGCTGCGACGGCACGTTCGAGCTCATGCAGTATGCCTCTTCTGTTTAGCAGGCCGGTGAGAGAATCCGTTGTCGTTAAAACTTTAAGTTTTTCAATATGGATGTTTTGTTCTGCGATTGTTTGTTCGGCTTCAACAACAAAATCAAGAATTTCAGCAAGGATATCCCAGCTCTTGGTGGAAAGGCTTTTTCCGGATACCTTGAAATTCATCAACAGCTCATTGGTGAGTTTATTGATTTCATTTTCAGGCGCAGGTGCTTGTTGTTTTAACGGCAGCGTAAAATGGTTCATGACTGTCCCTTTGCGCGGATTAAATTATTCCTAAGCTATATTAGCAAGCATTATGCCAATATATAAGGCGCTGATATTAAAGGGTAAATATCTGCTTTGATTTAAAAGAGGAAAATTTTACCTGCTGGCTACTAGGTAATAATATCACTCAATATGGTTAATATTCATTAACCATAAATATTTGTCTCAGCTTTATTCAATGTTGAGTTCTGCTCTTTTGGTGCGGGTGAGTTTTTTGCAGATTATTTTATAGGCAATATCGATATATGCCCGAATATTATCGTCACACATGGCCTCATTATCGGTGATTTGTACCCATTTGGCGCGGGCAAGATAGGGCGCAGGGATAATTCCGGGAAGTTCGCATAATATATGATAGCTATGATCAGAGCATTTAAAGCTTATTTTCTGCGCTTCGCCCAAGCCCCAATGTGAACATACGGCAAATATTTTTCCGCCTATTTTCCAGACAGTGGCGTTACCCCACTGGATGACATTTGTCGTAGATTGTAATTTACCACAAAATACATCAAATTCCTCACGTGTCATATAAATATCCTCTGATAACATGCTCTATATCCGGCCAGCCCTGACATCTGTGGTGGCTGTGGTCAGATTTTTTTTCCAAGCTATTGAGCTGCCTATCTGCAATAAACTGTATTCGAAATGTTTCAGGGACATGTTTGGCAACAGATTCATGGTGGTGGCTGATGTCATCAATGAAAATTAATTTCTCATTTGTTTTTTGCCGGATGGCTTTAAGGATGGGGCCTTTTGGACCACTGCTTGATATCATAGGATAATTTATGCCTAGTTGCGCTAATTTCTTACGGCGACGATCGGCATAAGCATGGGGAATATTGGTCAGAATGATAATGTCACAATATTCTGATAAGTTGCCAAGATATTCTACAGCCCCTTTAACAACATCTTGTTTTTCAACGTTATTTTCAAAATAATCCTCAATTAATCCTTTAAAAAGCCCACTATCAACAGGCTTGTCCGAATCAATATATTTGATATTTCCCTCCAGGTCATAGCTGGTGAAAATGACGTACATTCCCTGAGTTAGCAGATATTGGGACAGTAAATTTGAAAAATGTAAAATAACCTCATCGGCATCCGAAATAATAAGGGGCCGGGATGACGTTAAGGAAATGTTTTTTAATTGCTCTAGGGCAAATTTCATTTTTCTGGTTTCTTATTCGACTTAGCGTGATAATTCAGGGTGAGTAGGGCGGCGTTTCAGCGCCCGGAAGATGCGACCTTGCTTTGACCAGCTGTTCCGGCGGAATATTATTGGGTTCGCAAAATGCAATCAGTCTTTTCTCGTTTTGCAGGAAATAATCCAGTATACTACCCAATGTAAGAGGATCAGAGGCTGTTTTCTTTAATTCCTCCGGCGTGATACCGGACAAATTAAGATAAGCCGTTAAGATTTCGTGATTTTCCGCCATATGAGTCAAGGCCAACAAACCAAGAACTTCTGCTTGATCATAATTCATGATAATACCAACTTTTATATAAGAAAATGAGGATTATTTATACACTAGAAAGCTTCTGTTAACAGCTTATTCATAAGATACTAATATTTTTGTAGCATAATGTTGCAGTAAGCTATAAACCTACATCAAATTAGGGTGCAGTTCACTAAAGAAATAATCAGGATAGTTGAATGCGAAAAAAAATACTTGTTGTTGAAGACAATGAATTAAATATGAAGCTTTTTTGTGACCTGCTTAATGCGCATGGATATGATACGATCCAAACGCAAGAAGGGATGAAAGCGCTTGCCCTTGCGCGAGAGGAAAAGCCAGACCTTATTTTGATGGACATCCAACTCCCGGAAGTTTCTGGACTGGAAGTAACCAAATGGATCAAAGAAGACGAAGATTTGCGATCTATTCCCATTATAGCCGTTACGGCTTTTGCCATGAAAGGCGATGAAGAGAAAATCCGGGCCGGCGGCTGTGAAGCCTATATCGCAAAGCCGATCTCTGTTGGTAACTTTATTGAAACTGTCAAAAAATTTGTGGAATGAGAATATAAATGACGGCACGCGTACTTGTTGTTGATGACGTAATTCAAAATGTTAAATTGCTGGAGGCAAAATTAACCAGCGAATATTTTGAAGTTTTGACAGCCATGAACGGTGAAGAAGCCCTCAAAGTTATTGATAACGAGCATCCTGATATTATTCTTTTGGATGTTATGATGCCGGGAATGGATGGATTTGAAGTATGCAGGCGTATACGCTCAAATCCTAAAACTGCACATATTCCTGTCATAATGGTCACGGCCCTTGATCAGGCAAAAGACCGCGTAGCGGGTATTGAAGCCGGGGCCGATGATTTTCTGACCAAACCTGTATCAGACTTGCCATTATTTGCGCGCGTAAGGTCATTGGCACGCCTAAAGCTGTTGATGGATGAGCTGCGTATGCGCGAAACGACCAGTCAAAATTTCGGCATCAGCATGGGCGAGGATTTAAACCAGAATGTCAATATGAGAAATGCAAAAGTTCTTTTGGTTGAAGATTATTCAAGAGTAGCTGAAAGAATATCCAACTATATGGCAGATATTGCAAAAATTGATGTGGATGATGTGGCATCAGGAGAAATTTCCACCCCAAATCTTGATCGATATGACCTTTTCATTATAAGCTTAAGTCTCAATGAAACAGATGGCTTTCGGTTATGTTCACAATTGCGGTCATCTGAAAACACGCGAAAAATTCCGATTTTGGTTCTTGTGGAGGAGGGGGATTCCAATCAAATGGTGAAGGCTATGGAACTTGGCGTTTCAGATTATATTACGCGTCCTGTTGATAAAAATGAACTGGTCGCCCGCGCCAAATCACAAATTCGTCAGAATAGATATGCGAATAGTTTGCGCCGCAATAACCAAAAAAGCATTCAAATGGCCATGACTGATTCCGTTACGGGATTATATAATCGACATTTTCTATCGACCCATTTGGATAATCTTATGGCAAAAGAAAATGATAAGCGCGAAAAAGTATCTTTGTTGATGATGGACCTTGATAAGTTTAAAGTTGTCAATGACACTTACGGTCATGTATCCGGTGATGAGGTACTTAAAGAGTTTGCGGACAGGGTAACGAATAATATAAGAAATATTGACCTTGCCGCACGTTTTGGCGGCGAAGAATTTGTTATTGTTATGCCAGAAACTAATTTGGAGTATGCCCGTTTTGTCGCAGAACGACTTTGCCGGGCTATAGCAGATGAACCGTTCGTTATTTCTGGTTCCGAGACGCCCATAAGGGTAACGGTTAGTATAGGTCTTGCCCTTGCGGGTGATAAAAACCTGTCCAGCAGCAAACTATTGGTTTCTGCTGATACCGCATTATATAAGGCAAAAGAAAATGGCCGAAATCAAGTTATGAGTCTGGATTGCGAATGATTTTCTTGAGTATATCCACATAAAAAACGGTCTGAACCAATTGGCGCAGACCGTTTAATTTTTTAGCCAAAAATAAAAAATTATTTAATTTTATGCTCTTTAAATTCCACATGCTTGCGCACAACCGGGTCATATTTGCGGAAAATCATTTTTTCCGTGATATTACGCGGGTTTTTCTTTGTGACGTAATAGTAGCCAGTACCAGCCGTGCTGACGAGTTTAATTTTTACAACTGTAGGTTTCGCCATGTTTCTGGCTCCTTATTAAAATTCTAAAATACGTGTGGGGAAAATACAGTTATTGACGTTCAAGTCAAGTAAAAGCCGTGGAAAAGGCAGATAAATTCATCTTTTCTGCTGGTGCGTTTTGCGACCTCTGTTTGATGAGGGGCCTTTGCGGTGTTTGCCGCCTTTGCCCCGCCCGCGTGGGGCGCTTTTTTTACGGTTTGCTTTAGAGGTTAATTGCTCATCAATCAATTCACAAAGCAACCCGCCGGTCATTCTGTTTGCCTCTTTAAGGCGCACGGTTACGGCGGCGCCAAGCTGATATATAAGGCCGGTATATTCTCCTTCCAGCATATGGAGTTCTTTATCATGACGAAAATAATCCCCCACCATAGAGGAGACAGGAATAAAACCATCACCGCCGCTTTCATCAAAGGCAACAAACAGGCCTGCCCGGCTGACACCCGCAATTTTAGCGGAAAACTGCTCGCCCACATGCTGCGCCATATAGGCGGCCACATACCGATCGGTAGATTCCCGCTCCGCTATCATGGAAATTCGCTCTGTTTTACTAATATGCGCTGCTGTTTCAACAAGTTTCGCCCGGTCAAGTTTAGCAAGACCATCAGGCCCGAGTTTCAAGGCACCAATCAAGGCGCGATGCACCATTAAATCCGCATAGCGCCGTATAGGAGAGGTGAAATGAGCATAGCGGGCAAGAGACAAACCAAAATGGCCAAGATTGTCTGTACTATATATGGCTTGGGACTGGGTGCGCAGGATAATGACGTTGATCACCTCTTGGTGGGGGCTGCCGACAACTTTACGCAAAATATTATTGAACAGCTTCGGCTGCTGTACCATACCCTTGGCAAAATTATATCCCAGACTGGCCAGAAATTCCCGCAAATTGTTAAGTTTTTCTTCGCTTGGCTGTTCATGAACGCGGTATATGCATGGCCAGGCCTTGGATTCCAGTTCCTCAGCGGCGGCCACATTGGCCTGAATCATAAATTCCTCGACCAGTTTATGGGCTTCCAGAGATTTTCGGGGATGTATGCCAATGACATTGCCCTTATCGTCTAATTCAATCTTGCGTTCCGGCATGACGAGGTTTAAAGGTTCACGGTATTCTCTGCCCTTTTTAAGGCATTCATAAGCGCCATATAACGGTTTTATGACCGTATCCAGTAAATCGGCCGCTTTGTCGCTTACCAGCCCCTCATGGGCATTCTGGAATTCTTCATAGGACAGCCCGGCGGCAGATCGCATCAAGCCCCGGACAAATTTATGGCGAATTTTCTTGCCGCGTTTATCGAACCAGATATGAACCGCAAGGGTATAGCGGTCTTCCCCCTCTTTCAATGAGCATAAACCGTTAGACAAGGCCTCAGGCAGCATGGGGACAACCCGGTCCGGGAAATATGTGGAATTGCCTCTTATCCAGGCATCTTTTTCAAGAGCTGATCCCGGCGTTACATAATGGGCCACATCGGCAATGGCAATCATCACATGCCAGCCCCCCTTATTTTTAGGGTCTTCATCTTTTTCGGCCCAAATGGCATCATCATGATCACGGGCATCCGCCGGATCAACCGTGATCAGCGGAATATGCCGCAAGTCCGTTCTATTGCCGAGGCTGGGGGGGATGGATTTTTCCGCCTCTATAATGGCCTGATCAGAAAATTCGGTTAGGATGCCTTGAGAATGGATAGCAATAAGGCTAATGGATTTAGGTTCATCTAATGTCCCAAGGCATTCTTTCACAACGCCGCGTTTTGGCCCCATATGTCTGCGGGATGTTTTCTTTGTTCTCGTATCAATTAAAACCAGCTCGTCGTCCTTTGCCCCATTCCAATCATTTTTGGCAATCAGATATTGGTCGCGGTTTTTCTTATCTGTGGGTTGAACATGGGCAATATTCTCGTCTTCTATAGTGAACACGCCCATGACCAATGCGGATGTTGTTTCGAGCTTGCGGATCACGCTGGCGATATAGGATGTTTCTTTTACATCCCGGGCGCGATTAAGCCGCACGAGGGCCTGATCCCGAAGGCGCAAGTTTGCCCGTTTGTCATTGGCAAAAATTGTAATAGGCGGCGGTTTATCATCAGATTTCCAATCTGTTGGCCGGGCAACAAGATCGCCCATTTTATCAATGCCCGTAATTTCAACAACCGTAACAGGGGGCAATTCCCCGCCCACATGTATTTGCCGCTTACGGCCCATATCCAAAAGGCCGTCTTCGGTCATCTCACGGAGCAGTTGTTTGAAAACGATCCGTTGATCGCCGCGAATATGGAAGGCGCGGGCAATATCACGTTTTGTGATCTTTCCAGGGTTGTCTTTGACATAGGCAAGAATGTCATCTTTGGTGGGGAAGGGGATGTTTGCGCGGGGTGCCATGCCTAACCTTTTGTTACCGTTTTCTTTGACGCCTTCTTCTTAGGGGCCGCTTTTTTCTTAGGGGCGGCTTTCTTTTTTGCGGGTTTTTTCTTTCCCTTGGCTTCTCTCGCCTTGATTAATTCCACGGCCTCTTCCAGAGTTACAGATTTGGGATCCTTGTCTCTTGGAATGGTCGCGTTGGTTTTTTTATGCTTAACGTAAGGGCCATAACGCCCTTCAAAGACATTGATTGGCTCGCCGTCCGCCGGGTGATTGCCAAGTTCTTTTATGGGTACGGCGGCCGCGCCTTTTTTCTTTTTGGCTTCCGCAAGCAGTTCTACGGCGTGATTAAGACCCAAGTTGAAAACATCCTCGGGATCTTTCAGGCTGGCAAAAATGCCGGCATGAGAAACATAAGGCCCAAAGCGGCCAATGGCGGTTTTAATAATTTTGCCATCTTCCGGGTGATCACCAACAGTTCGCGGCAGGGATAAAAGCTGTAAAGCTTTTGCAAGATCCACAGACTCCGGAGGCATGCCTTTTGGGATAGAGCTACGTTTAGGTTTTTCTTTTTCAACAGGCTCGCCAAGCTGAACATAAGGCCCAAAGCGACCCGACCGGACCGTAACTTCCATTTCGGTCGCAGGATCGATACCTAACAGGCGCGTGCCGTCACCTTCGGGATCATCCCCATCGGCATTATTCATTTTACGGGTATAGTTACAGTCTGGATAATCGGAGCATCCAATGAAGGCCCCGAACCGGCTTGTTTTAAGGCTTAAGGTACCGGTTTTACATTTCGGGCAGGCACGCGGCTTTGAACCATCCTCTTTTTCGGGAAAGATAAAGGGGGCTAAAACCTGATTAAGATTTTCCAATACTTCGGATACGCGCAGCTCTTTTGTATCGTCAATGGCCTCATGAAATTCCCCCCAGAAATCTGCCAAAACTTTTTTCCATGGGATTTCCCCATTTGAGACCTTATCAAGAAGCCCCTCCAGATTGGCGGTGAAATCAAATTCAACATATTTGCTAAAATAAATTTGCAGAAACGAAGTGACCAAACGCCCTTTGTCTTCGGGGATAAAACGATTTTTATCCATCACGACATAATTACGGTCTCTAAGAACAGTCAATACGGAGGCATAGGTTGATGGGCGGCCAATACCCAGTTCTTCCATTTTTTTAACCAGTGAAGCCTCGGTAAAACGCGGCGGCGGCGCGGTGAAATGTTGATTTGGCGTCACCTTATTCTGATCAACATTTTCACCTTCAATCAGTTTGGGAAGGCGATTATCACTGTCATCCGCATCACTGTCATCGCGGCCTTCCTGATAAAGCTTAAGGAAACCATCAAATATTCGCACAGAACCTGTGGCGCGAAGACCTGTTTTACCATCTTGAGACAGAATATCCGCCGTGGTACGTTCAAATTTCGCTTCTGCCATTTGGCTGGCAACAGTCCGTTTCCATATGAGGTCATAAAGCCGTTTTTGATCATCATCCAGACGCGCGGCCACATGCTTCGGCAAACGTTTTATATCTGTGGGGCGGACGGCTTCATGGCCTTCCTGCGCATTTTTTGCTTTGGTTTTATAGTGACGCTGCTTTGCGGGCACATAATTCTGACCATATTCAGAAGCGATGACATTCCGGCAGCCCTCAATAGCCTCCTGCGCTATGGTAACACCGTCTGTACGCATATAGGTAATTAAACCCACAGTTTCACCGCCGATATCAATGCCCTCATATAATTTCTGGGCGCAGCGCATGGTACGCTGGGCATTAAAGCCGAGCTTCCTTGACGCTTCCTGCTGCAATGTTGATGTGGTAAAGGGGGCCGATGGATATCTGTTGGCCGGCTTGCTGTCCACAGTTGATATGGTGAACTGGCTATTTTTAATCGCTTCTACCGCAGTTTGAGCCTGCTGCTGGGTGGTTAAGGTAAATTTCTTTGTTTTTTCCCCGTTCAGAAGATAAAGCTGGGTTGAAAAAATATCTTTTGCCGGTGTGGACAATTGAACATCAATGCTCCAATATTCTTCTGATATGAATTGTTCAATTTCCAGTTCACGGTCACAAATCAGGCGTAAGGATACGGATTGCACGCGGCCCGCAGACTTTGAGCCGGGAAGTTTTCGCCATAAAACCGGCGATAAGTTAAAGCCCACAAGATAGTCCAGTGCTCTTCGGGCAAGATAGGCATCAACAAGCGGCCCATCAATATCGCGCGGCGCATTCATCGCTTTCAAAATAGCGGATTTGGTGATTTCATTGAAAACCACGCGTTTAACGGTGACATTTTTCATGATACCGCGTTTGGCTTTTAATAATTCAAGAACATGCCATGATATGGCTTCTCCCTCACGGTCAGGGTCGGTTGCGAGAATAAGTTCGTCAGAATCCCGCGTTGCGTCGGCGATATCTTTTATGCGTTTTTTACTGTCGCTGTCGACTTCCCAAACCATTGAGAAATCTGCATCAGGGTCTACAGAACCATTTTTGGACGGCAAATCGCGCACATGTCCAAAGCTGGCGAGAACAATATAGTCCTTACCAAGGTATTTATTAATGGTTTTGGCTTTTGCCGGAGATTCTACAACAACGGTTTTCATATATTATGTTTCTGCAGTTATTAAATTATATAAAGCTAATAATCCTAGTTCTAGGGGCTTTTACTCTTTTGTTTAACAAAAAGCTACCCTATTTCCGGGATAACGAATGATTTCCCCCGCCAGTTCCAGTTCGAGCAGGACCGATTGCACTTCTGCAGGGCTTAATTCAGTTAATCGTATAAGGTCATCTATCGGCACAGGCGTATGAGATAGTTTGTCTCGAATGGTGCCCCTTATGCTGCTTTGCATATCGGTATCGTCAAGATTTTGAGGGTGAGTAGAATTTTCAAAAAAATCATATTGCGGTTCGGATATTCTTTGGTCATCCATCAGCCGCAAAACGTCGAGTATATTTTCTGAATCCTCCACCAATATCGCGCCTTGCCGGATTAAATCATTCGGGCCCTTTGCGCGGGGGTCCAAAGGCGATCCGGGCACCGCAAAAACTTCGCGGCCCTGTTCAAGGGCAAGCCTCGCGGTAATTAAAGAGCCGGATTTATAGGTTGCCTCAACAACGAGAAGCCCCTTGGCAAGTCCGGAAATAATTCGGTTCCTTCGGGGGAAATGCCGCGCCTGAGGCTGGGTTCCAAGTGGCATTTCAGACAGAATCAGGCCGGTACTGACAATAGCTTTATAAAGTTTGGCATTTTCGCGGGGATATATTACGTCTGCTCCGCCGGCCAATACGGCAATAGTCCCCGTTTCCAGCGCGCCGTAATGGACGGCTGTATCAATGCCGCGCGCAAGGCCGGATGAAATAACGTAACCCGCTTGACCTATGTCCCGCGCCAGGCTGGTTGCAAGACGCGTTCCCACAGCAGAACAATTTCTTGCGCCAACAATGGCAAAATTTTTACTTTCCAGCAGGTGAGGATGGCCGAATGCCATAAGGACAGGCGGGGCATCCTCTGTCGCCATCAGGCTTTCCGGATAATATTGATCACCATAAATGATCAAATGGCCGCCCTGATCCATTAGGCAATCTATTTCTCTGATAATGCCGTTTTTTTTAGCCGCGACCAAAGGTTTTTTTCGCCCGCCGCTTCGGGCCAATGCCGGGAGTGCCTCAAGCGCCGTTATGGCCGTATTATATCTGGACAATAAATGCCGAAACGTCACGGGCCCGACATTTTCTGTCCTGATCAATTGAAGCCGAGCGATCTTTTCTTCCTGGCTTAAGTCTTTTTTTCGTGACATATATGATTTCTGCCCCAATTTATATGATGATTATTTCTTGCCTATCCTTGGTTCTGTGCCGGATAATATGCGCTTGATATTGTCTGCATGTCTTATGAAGATCATAATACATAGTATGCCCGCAAAAATTGCAAGCCCTGAATCTCCCAGTATGAAATAACTTATCAAGGGAGAAAATGCCGAAGCAACGAGCGCTGAAAGAGAAGATATGCGGAAAATCAATGTCATCCCGCCCCAGATCACACAACAGATAAGCCCAAGGGGCCAGTTGATGGCGAGCAGGGTACCCAAGAAGGTTGCCACGCCCTTTCCGCCTTTGAACTTAAGGAAAATAGGGTATAGATGGCCAAAAAAAGCCCCGCCGCCCGCAAAATACAATAGATCAGTTTCGTTGAAAATCAGATAGGCTATTAACACGGCCAAGGCGCCTTTTGCCCCGTCCAAAAGTAATGTCGCAAGGGCAAGGGGTTTATTCCCGGTTCTGAGGACATTGGTGGCCCCTATGTTGCCCGAGCCAATTTTACGAAGGTCGCCCAGCCCCGCAAGCTGCGTTAATATTATACCAAAGGGAAGGGAGCCGAGTATATAACCGCCCATAAGACATATAAAAAAATAACTTAACGGGATATCATTGATTAAAAGGGACATGTTAAACCTCGAATATTATTTCTCCTGCCACAATGGTTTTAAGAATGCGGCCCTGTACCGGCCGGCCATCAAAGGGCGTGTTTTTGGTCAGGGACACCATTGTTTCGGGGTCTATTCTCTGGGGCGCATCAGGATCAAAAATACAGAAGTCCGCAGGATAGCCGACCTTTAATTGACCCGCTTTTAGCCCAATGATCTTTGCCGGATTGCTGGTCAATTTAGCCAGAAGATCAAGCAAAGACATAAAGCCGTTATGATAGAGCTCTAACGCGACAGGCAACATGGTTTCAAGGCCGACAACACCGGCTTCAGCCAGCTCATAGGGAACTCTTTTGCTTTCAGGGTCTTCGGGATCATGGCCGCTGACGATAACATCAATGGTGCCGTCCTTCAGGGCAGATACGACGGCAACCCTGTCTTCTTCCGAGCGCAGCGGCGGGGAAATTTTGGTGAATGTGCGATATTCCTCGATGGCATATTCATTGAGCGCGAAATGCGCGATAGCAACGCCGGCCGTGACATTCATTTTGTTTTTCTTCGCGGCTTTCATGACCTCGATACTATCCTGGCAGGTTATCTGCGCCGCGTGATACCGTGTGGATACAGATTTTAACAGACGGATATCCCGCTCCAGCATGATTGTTTCGGCGGCTGTAGGGATGCCGGGAAGTCCAAGACGTGTGGCGAGCGCGCCGGCATTCATAACACCATTCTCGGATAATTCAGGGACGGCCAAATGCTGGATGATTAAGGCATCAAACATAGAGGCATATTTCAATACACGCGACATCAGGGCAGGGTTCGCAATACTCTTGTTGCCATCTGTAAAGGCTTTGACCCCGGCTTTGCTCATCAGGCCAATCTCGGCCATTTCTTTTCCTTCGAGCTGTTTGGTAATAGCGGGAAAAGGGATGAAATTGACTTTGGCTTTTTTAGCACGGTTTTCCAGGAATTCCACACGGGCCATATCATCCATAATTTGATCGGTTACCGGCTGGACGCAAACTGTGGTGACGCCGCCCGCTGCGGCAGCATCGCCGGTATTTTCTATAGTGTCTTTATAATCAGCCCCCGGAATACCTACAAAGACCCGCATGTCTATCAGGCCGGGGCAAAGGCATTTGCCGTGACAATCTATAATGTTGGCATTATTTGGGGCGGTAATTTCTTTGCCTAAATCTGCAATTTTTCCCTTGTGGGCCATGATCTGCCCAATCATATCCAATCCCGATTCTGGGTCCAGAAGACGGGCATTCTTATAAAGGGTGTAGGCGCTCATTTTCCGGCCCCTCTTTTCTTTCTCGTGAGTATGTCAAGGCAGGCCATTCGGACGGCGACGCCCATTTCCACCTGTTCTTTAATGGCGCTGCGGGTGAGATCATCGGCCACCTCGGCATCAATTTCCACGCCCCGGTTCATGGGGCCGGGATGCATGATCATGGCATCAGGCTTTGCAACGGACAGCTTATTATAATCCAAACCATACAGCGTAAAATACTCGCTGATTGTCGGGAAATACCCGCCCTTCATACGTTCTGTCTGAAGGCGCAGCATCATAACAACATCGCAGCCCTTAAGGCCTTCTTTCATATCATGGAAAACCTCTGCGCCGAGTTCCTTTAAATTTTCAGGCACAAGGGTCGCGGGGCCAATCACACGCACGCGCGCGCCCATGATATTAAGTAAATGGATATTGGATCTTGCGACTCGGCTATGTAATATATCTCCGCAGATGGCAATCGTAAGCCGCGCTATCTTTCCTTTGCGCCGCCGAATGGTCAGGGCATCAAGAAGGGCCTGGGTTGGATGTTCGTGTTTGCCGTCGCCTGCGTTCAAAACAGCGCAGTTGACCTTTCGCGACAAGAGCATCACGGCGCCCGAACTGCCGTGCCGAACCACCAGAAGATCCGGCTGCATGGCATTAAGCGTAGAGGCTGTATCCAGTAAGGTTTCGCCTTTTGTAATCGATGATCCGCTGCTGGACATATTAATCACATCTGCGCCAAGTCTTTTCCCGGCAAGCTCGAAAGACATGCGGGTTCTGGTTGAATTTTCAAAGAAGAGGTTTATCTGGGTTAAGCCCGTCAGAATATCGGTTTTTTTATTGGTTCTTCTATTCTGTTCGACATATTGATCCGCAAGATCAAGAATATGATTTATATCCTGCTCTTTTAAACCTTCAATGCCAAGTAGATGTTGGTGGGGGAAGATGAAATCCGCCGTATTGTCGGCTTCTGACATATTTTCAGTCCTTAAAGCTTGTTACATTATCACTGAAAAGACATTTTATAGGAACAAACCCTCAGGGACGCAAGTCAATTTCCCTTATTCGTCCGCAGACATCAGGTCATTCTATATAAGAAAGCTTATCCAGAGCCCCTTGCAGGATATAGGCCGCCGCCAGTTTATCGACCAATTCTTTCCGGCGTTTGCGGCTGGCATCGACCTCCAGCAGCGTACGGGTGACGGCCATGGTCGAAAGCCGTTCATCCCAAAAGGCAATAGGGATGTCAATTTTTCCAGATATATTGACGGCAAATTGGCGGGTTGATTGACATCTGGGGCCCTCGGTACCATCCATATTAAGGGGAAATCCTAAAATCAGTCCCCCTACATCTTGTTCTGAAATAATTGTGATAAGCCGCTCTGCATCCTTGGTGAATTTGGTGCGTTTGATGATTTCCATTGCTGTGGCAATATTGCGCAAGGTATCTGACAGGGCCACGCCGATGGTTTTACTGCCCAGATCAAGTCCAATCAGACGTTGGCCGGCTTTCATATGATTTTGAATATTTTCTATTTCCACTAACATGGTCGGCGTTATATAGAAATGTCATGATAAAACCCATAAAAATCGATATTTTAGAATTTCGCTCTTGAATTTTTGGCAAAAAAAGACGACCATACGGTTAATTCCAAGGGGCGCTTTATATGAAGCTGAGATCTTACCGGTAATAACTGTTTATTACGAGTGGAGACCCTTTGAACCTGATCCGGGTTATTCTGGCGGAGGGATGGAATATATCTCTATTTATATTTCCCCTTAATATCTCTCGTCGTACATCCTGGTTTTTTAAACAAATTTAAGGATATTCACGTCATGAACATTGAAATAAAGCCTGAAGATTTAAATAAAAAAATGAAGGTTAGCGCGGGCCCATTGCCGGCATCCCGTAAAATATATGTGGCGGGTACGCTCGCGCCTGATATCAGAGTTCCCATGCGTGAAATTTCCCTGCATCCTTCGGCAAATGAAAAACCGGTGCGGGTTTATGATACGTCAGGGCCATATACTGATCCTGATGCCGTAATTGATATATATAAGGGCCTGCCGCGCATACGGGATCAATGGATCAGGGCGCGCGGCGATGTGGACGAATATGAAGGCCGCGAGATTAAATCCGAAGATAACGGCAATGCGTCCGGCAAGCATCTGGCAGAAGAATTCCCCATCAAACGCCGTCCCATAAAAGCCAAGGCGGGCCAGAATGTGACCCAGATGGCCTATGCGCGAAGAGGTATTATCACGCCTGAGATGGAATATATTGCCATTCGGGAAAATATGGCCCGCGTGGAAGCCGGAGATGATTACCGCCGCGATGAATATGCCGAAAGCTTTGGCGCCAATATCCCCGATGAAATCACCCCCGAATTTGTCCGTAAGGAAATCGCAGAGGGAAGGGCGATCATTCCGGCCAATATTAATCACCCCGAAGCCGAGCCCATGATCATTGGCCGCAATTTTCTGGTTAAAATCAACGCCAATATCGGCAATAGCGCCGTGGCATCATCGGTGGGCGAAGAAGTCGAAAAAATGGTCTGGGCAACCCGTTGGGGGGCAGATAACGTGATGGATTTGTCCACGGGCCGAAATATTCATAATACCCGTGAATGGATTATACGTAATTCCGCGGTACCCATTGGCACCGTGCCAATTTATCAGGCTCTTGAAAAGGTGAACGGCGTTGCAGAGGATCTTACGTGGGAAGTATTTCGCGATACCTTGATTGAACAGGCCGAGCAGGGGGTGGATTATTTTACCATCCATGCGGGTGTCTTGCTGCGCTATATTCCCATGACCGCAAAACGCGTCACGGGCATCGTCAGCCGCGGCGGGTCTATCATGGCGAAATGGTGTCTGTTTCATCATGAGGAAAGCTTTCTCTATACCCATTTTGAAGAAATCTGTGAAATTATGAAGGCCTATGATGTGGCCTTTTCCCTTGGGGATGGCTTGCGTCCGGGCTCCGTCGCCGATGCCAATGATGAGGCGCAGTTTGCCGAGCTTGAAACCTTGGGCGAGCTGACCAAAATTGCCTGGAAACATGATGTTCAGGTGATGATCGAAGGGCCGGGCCATGTGTCCATGAATAAAATTAAAGTCAATATGGATAAGCAATTAAAAGAATGTCATGAGGCGCCTTTCTATACCTTGGGCCCGCTCACCACGGATATCGCGCCGGGCTATGATCATATTACAAGCGGCATCGGGGCGGCCATGATTGGCTGGTTCGGCTGCGCCATGCTATGTTATGTGACTCCCAAGGAACATTTGGGTCTGCCGGACCGTGATGATGTGAAGGTTGGCGTGATCACCTATAAAATTGCCGCCCATGCCGCCGATCTGGCCAAAGGACATCCGGGGGCACAATTGCGTGATGATGCCTTGTCACGGGCAAGATTTGATTTCAGATGGGAAGATCAGTTTAATCTGTCCCTTGACCCTGAAAAGGCGCGAGAATATCATGATCAGACCATGCCAAAAGAAGCCCATAAGGTCGCTCATTTCTGTTCCATGTGCGGCCCGAAATTCTGTTCCATGAAAATTTCCCAGGAAGTGCGCCAATTCGCCGACAACGGCATGAAGGAAATGGCCGAAAAATTCAAAACATCCGGCAGTGAACTCTATCAAACCGTCGATGCCAATAAAACATCCAATGATGCGCTGGGGTAAAGCCGAAGTTATCCAATATTAAAGGCCCCATTTAGGGCCTTTTTTTACGAATCTTCTGTCATTCCTGCGCAGGCAGGAATGACGATGAAATTATCTGAGTATATGAGTCACATAATTAATTAGAGAGATTGCTTTAAGCCCATTTACTTCTGTTCCATAATTCAATGATTCGCCATGAAGAACGGCATGTTTATTCATAGAATAGACATTTTGTGTGCTGTCTGGCAATTGATTTTCCTGCCTACCTTTTTTTGAGATGTGCAAAATATTTGATTAAAACATTATTGTTACTTGATCTTTTAATCTGGCAGGGAAATTTTCTAGAACTTTTAAGGCCTCAGGAGTAATAAGATGATTAGATATTTCTCTTAATTCTTCAAATTTTTTATTTAGTTTATTCATTCCTTCTGATAGTTCAGGTGAAATAATATTGTTTAACTTTTTTTTGAATTTTATTTAACTCCTTACTGCATATTTTAAATTTTTCATCCACGGTATTTTTCTTGAATTATTTTTTAAATGAAGGACAGTTCTTTACATTTTCCCCCCCCTAAAACAACCCCTGTATTAGTCCGTCTTCATCGACCTCTATATTATTGGCGGCGGGGGTGCGGGGAAGGCCGGGCATAGTCATGATGTCGCCGCAGACAACGAGCAGAAATTCAGCGCCGTTAGACAGGCGCACTTCGCGGATCGGCACCACATGATCCTTTGGGTTGCCTTTCAGATTGGGATCAGTTGAGAAACTATATTGGGTTTTTGCCATGCAGACAGGGTAATGACCAACGCCTTGATTCTGAAATTGTTTGATCTGGTCACGGACTTTTTGATCCGCAACCACTTCGCTGGCCCCATAAATTTCACGGGCCACAGTTTGAATCTTTGTCCAGAGGGATATGTCATCATTATAGAGCGTTCGAAAACTGCTTGCCTGTCCATCGACCATATCGACAATATGCAGCGCGAGTTCTGTGGTGCCATCGCCTCCGTCGGCCCAATGGGTGGCCTCGATAGCTTTCACGCCGAGCTTGGCACATTCATCAACGACACATTTGATTTCTGCGTCGGTATCCGTTGGAAAACGGTTTATAGCAACAACTTCCTTGATGCCAAATTTGCGCAGATTTTCCACATGGCGTTTCAGGTTTTCCAAGCCTTTTTTAACCGCCGCAATATTTTCTAATCCCAGATTTTCTTTCCCAATACCGCCGTGCATCTTCAGCGCCCGAATAGTGGCCACCAGAACGGCGGCATCAGGCTTTAATCCGGCTTTGCGGCATTTAATATTAAAAAATTTCTCGGCGCCGAGGTCGGCACCAAATCCGGCCTCTGTGACAACATAATCGGCCATTTTAAGCGCGGCCTTGGTGGCAATCACCGTGTTGCAGCCATGGGCAATATTGGCAAAAGGCCCGCCGTGGATGAACGCAGGATTATGTTCAAGGGTCTGAACAATATTGGGCATCATGGCATCTTTGAGCAACGCCACCATCGGGCCATCGGCCAGAACGTCACTGGCATAAACTGGCTCGCGCCGGCGGGTAAAGCCGACCATAATTTTACCCAAGCGCCGCCGTAAATCGGCCATATCTGTTGCCAGACAGAAGCACGCCATGACTTCTGATGCCGGGGTGATGTCAAAGCCGCCTTCGCGAGGGTAACCATTGGCAACACCGCCTTGAGACGTGGTGATCTGACGCAGCGAGCGATCATTCATATCCAGAACCCTGCGCCAGGTAATGCGCCGCGTATCAAGCTCGGCGGCATTTTCCCAATAGACATGATTATCAATTAAGGCCGCCAGAAGGTTGTTCGCGGCGCTTATGGCATGAAAGTCACCAGTGAAATGAAGATTTATATCTTCCATGGGGATCACTTGGGCCTGCCCGCCGCCCGCCGCGCCGCCTTTCATACCAAAACAGGGGCCAAGAGACGGTTCACGAATGCAGATCATGGCTTTCTTGCCAATTTTGTTCAGGCCATCGCCAAGTCCGACCGTGGTGGTGGTCTTGCCTTCGCCCGCAGGTGTCGGCGTGATGGCCGTGACCAATATTAATTTACCGTCCGGCTTGCGCTTCAGGCTATCTATATAATCAAGTTTCACCTTTGCTTTATCATCGCCGTATCTGATGAGGGCAGAGGCGGGGATGTCAATCTTTTCTGCGATTTCTTCTATGGGCAGGGCTGGTGCCGCGCGCGCTATTTCAATATCGCTAAGGTAAGGCTTAGATATCTTCTGGGATGCCATAAGGCGTTATTCCTTTGATTAAAATTTTGTTTATATTAACCAACTTGGCGGACATATAAAAGCCAAAAGTTGCTGTTTAACGCTAACTTGAATGTCATGGTAAATTCTGTTAGCGTGCAGTCTTATTTTTGCCAATATTTGAGGAATAAAATTTGCACTTCATTTGCCTGTCTGGTAATTTTACATGACCCCTTCAGAAGATAAAGATAAAAAAGATATTGTTAAAGGTGCGGGCGTAAATTTTTTTGGTTTCATCGTTCGCCTCAGCTCTCGTCTGCCGTTTATATTACTGGTCATTGCTCTTTTTGGTGCAGAGCTTTATGGCCGGTATATTTTTATTATCACCATCGTTGAATTGGGGGCGGCACTGGCGGTTTTTGGATTTAAACGTTCATTATTCAAATTCATTCAAGATAATAAAGTGAGCAAAGGTCATACATCAGAAGAAGTGATAACAGCCGCCCTGATATGCTCATTCACTGTCGGATTATTGATGATCGGCGTGATAATAATGTCAGCGCAGCAGCTTGCTCATTGGTTTGATTACCCGGAAATGGTGCCGGGTTTAAAAATGCTGGTTCCCATTATTCTGGTCATTTCCATGGTGGATATTATCCTTGCCGGCACGCGATTTTCACGCAATATGAAATATGAAATGATGGCCAGAAGTTTCATAGAGCCTTATGTTTTACTTTTCGCCATGCTGCTGTTTTATTTTTTGGGGCTGGGAGAAGTCGGTCTTATTATGGCATATGGCACCTCCATCGTTGCCGCGTTAATGATGGCTTTATGGGGCTGCGCGCAGCTATTCAGCCTTAAGAATTTTCTTGCCGCCCGGCCAAGCATCGCCTTGATGCGCGATATGGGCAGATTCTCTGCGCCCACGGCTTTTCATGATCTGGCCCTGTTGGTTTTTATGCGGATGGATATTTTTACCGTTAAGTTTTTCTTCGCCGAAGGGGTGCTGGGCATTTACAATGTTGCCCAGCAGATCACCACAAGCGTTGAGAAAATCTATCAAAGCTTTTATCCGATCCTTGCCCCGGTTATGTCCAAAAATCTTGTGGAGAATGACTATGGCGTAGTTGAACGCCAAATGGTCATGGTGAGCCGATGGACATTAATGGTGCAATGCCTGCTTGTGGTGATTGCCGTATTTTACGGCGAAGCTTTAATGGGGTTGATTGCGGGCGAAGATACGGAAAAGGCCCTTCTGGTTTCAAGCGGAATCATTCTGATTTTTTTGATGATTGGGGAGACTGTCAACGGCGGTTTTGGCATGACAGACATGCCTATTTTGTACCGCTACCCCATATTTAATCCTGTTATATCGGTCATTATGGTGCCGCTCTATGTGGTTTTGGCCGCCGTCTTTGTTACCGTTCTTGACCTTGGGGTTGAGGGCGTGGCCATGGCCTTATGCGCCATATATATTCTGATGAATCTGGTTCGGATCATTACCGTTCGGCGGCTAATGGGGATTAATATGTTGCAGATGAGCTTGCTAAAAGTGGTTCTGGCGGCTGTGGGCAGTGGCCTGCTGTTTAAACTGATTTCCCATTATTCCCCCATCGATATTCTGGGCGGAGGCGGCAGTGCCATTGGTGTTTTGCTCCTTATTCTTCTGTATATACTCTCTATCATTACTTTCTGCCTGACCGCCGGTGACAAGGCAAAACTCATGACGAAATTCAGCCGTAAAGATAAATAGACTGATATTGCCACAAGCGTATCATTAAGAAAAAACAGAGCAAGGATTTGAGTGGCGGAGAGGGAGGGATTCGAACCCTCGAAGGGCTTGCACCCTTGCCAGTTTTCAAGACTGGTGCATTCAACCGCTCTGCCACCTCTCCGTGTCAATAAATTCAGGCTGAATATTATGTGAGAACAGGATTTAGCCGATCGCCATAGTGAGGTCAAGAACTGAATTGCCCGCATTGAATTTTTATCTTGGAATAATCCAGAGAATGTATAAAATTCCCTCTTCTATAGTAAAATGCAAAAATGCCTTTATATTGTCATCATTTATCGACATTATAGGTGGTAATTAACAGCGGAAAATCAAAATTAATCGGGGATTTTTAATGACAGGGGCTTTGAATAAAGTGGTGAACAGTAAAAAGGTTATTTCTATATTTTTTATCTCCTCTTTGCTCTTTGCAGGGGCTTTGATTCCTTTTGTTCCAGAAGCCAAAAGTGCAAAAATCGTTCCTGATAACCCGCTAAGTTTCGCAGATTGGCGCGCAGAGCTTAAAGTTGAAGCCATGGACAGCGGCATTTCCGCTGACACATTTGATAGGGCCTTTGCAGGGGTTGAACCCGATCCCAAGGTGATCAGGCTTGATCGTCACCAGCCGGAATTTACCCAGACCTATGCCACATATATTTCCAAACGGGTCAGTAGCACGCGTATTGCAAAGGGCCGGGAGAAAATTTCGGAAAATACAGATATTCTAAATGCTGTTTCTCGAAAAATTGGTGTTCAGCCGCGCTTCATAGCCGGAATTTGGGGTATGGAAACAAATTACGGCAGCTATACCGGGGGCTATAATGTTATCCGCTCGCTCGCCACATTGGCTTATGACATGCGCCGGAGCAGCTATTTCCGCACACAACTGATCAAGGCCTTGCAAATATTGGAAGAAGGTCATGTGATGCCGGCTAATTTTAAAGGCTCATGGGCCGGGGCCATGGGGCAGGGGCAATTCATGCAGTCCAGCTTCTTTGCCTATGCGTATGACTTTGACGGGGATGGCAAGAAGGATATATGGGATAATAAAGCAGATGTTTTTGCCTCAATCGGAAATTATCTGAAAGAACATGGCTGGCAGGCGAATCGCACATGGGGCCGGCAAGTGTCCTTGCCAAAAGATGTGGACAATCTATGGCAACAGGTCAAACAAACAGGAAAAGTTAAATATTGCCGACGCGCCCTGAAAGACCACAGCAAGCAACTGACCATGGCGCAGTGGCAGGAATTAGGCGTCAGAACAATTTACGGCAGTGACCTGCCCCTTGTGGCCGACCTTGAATTTAAAGCATCCCTGGTTATGCCAGCGGGTAAGGATGGGCCGGCATTTTTAACCTATAAAAATTTCAGAGCCCTTTTAAGTTATAATTGTTCTAATTTCTATGCCCTTGGGGTTAGCCTGCTTTCGGATGAATTAAAATGATATTTTTACGAAGAGCTGTCATTATCATTTTCTGTTTGTCTGTCGCAGGTTGCGGGGCGACAAAGGGCACCTATGAAGCTTCTGTCCCAAATCCGGTTCACAAAGTTGGCAATCCTTATAAAATTGCCGGAAAAACCTATCACCCGGCTATTGACCCACATTATGACAGGGTGGGGCTTGCCTCTTGGTATGGCAGCCAGTTTCATGGCCGCAAAACGGCCAATGGCGACGTTTTTAATATGAATGATTTAACCGCGGCCCATACGACGCTGCCCATGCCCAGTCATGTGCGGGTCACCAATGTTGAAAATGGCCGCTGGCTTATTCTTATGGTAAATGACAGGGGCCCATTTGTTGGGGACCGGATCATTGATGTATCGCGGCGGGCCGCGCAATTACTGGGCTTTGAAAAAAAGGGCGTGACGAAAGTCAGAGTGCAGGCCGTGACTGGCCCGCGCGGCGAATTGCCAAAACAAATTATCGCCCGGGAAACAACCCCAAAACCACGCGTCATTACAGCGCCGGTTGTTCAGGTGGCCCAGAATGAAGCCATGACAACTGAAACTAAAGCCAAGAGGATATATATTCAGATCGGGGCTTATGCAGATCAGAAGAACGCAAAAAAAGTAGTTAATGCTGTCCACCATATTAGCGATACAAAGATGGAAGAGGTCGATATAAATGGCCAGAATCTATATCGTGTCAGAGTTGGACCGCAACCAACTGTTGAATTAGCCGAAATTATACTTGGCAGAATATTATCGTTGGGCCACAATACGGCTCGTATCATTATGGACTATTAAAAATATATTCAGGTCAGAAATTTATATGATGAAAAATAAAATACTAAAATCAGTATGTGGTCTGGCGATTTTCTGCTTGGGCTTTACTTATGCGCAGGCCTTTCAATTTAAAACGCCTGCCAAACATGCCATTATGGTAGAGGGCGCGACAGGGGCCGTTCTGTTTGAACATGAGGCAGACGTACAAATGCCGCCGTCATCAATGAGCAAGTTAATGACCATTTACCTTACCTTTGAAAGATTACGGGACGGTAATATACTGCTGGATGATAAATTCGAAGTCAGTGAGACTGTTTGGCGAAAATGGCGGCTTCAAGGGTCAACCATGTTTCTTAAGGCCGGGCAAAAGGTTACAGTTCACGACTTGTTAATGGGCGTGGTGGTGCAATCCGGCAATGATGCCTGCGCTGTATTGGCAGAGGGGCTTGCCGGTTCCGAAGAGGCCTTCGTGCATTGGAGCAATGAAAAGGCCAAAGAGCTGGGCATGACTAATTCCCATTTTACCAATGTGAATGGCTGGCCCGATGAAGACCATTATATGTCTTCGCGGGATTTGGCAATATTGTCTCAAAAGCTGGTGACGGATTTTCCTGAATATTATCCAATGTTCAAGGAGAAAAAATTTACCTTTAACGATATATCGCAAACCAATCGTAACCCACTTTTATACAGCATGCCTGCTGCTGACGGCTTGAAAACCGGCCATACAGAGGCGGCGGGTTATGGGCTTGTCGCATCGGCTGTGGAAAAGGGCCGCCGGTTGATATTGGTGGTTAACGGGTTGAAAAGTAACCGCGCCCGCGCCCGCGAAGCCGAACGGCTATTGCGGCATGGGTTTCGTGATTTTAGTGTTTATCCATTGTTTAAAGCAGGCAATATTGTGGATTCTGCCAATGTTTGGCTAGGAGAAAATGGTAAAGTCCCCCTGATCATAGAAGATGATGTGGTGCTGTCAATCAGCCGTCAGGATCGGCGAAAGATGAAAGCTAAAATCATTTATACCGGCCCCATACCGGCCCCTATCGTCAAGGGCCAGCCTATTGCTATCCTTGAGATTTCAGCAAAAGATATGAAAACCGTTGAATTTCCACTTGTCGCGGGTGCCGATATTTCAAAATTAGGCGGGGTAAGTCGACTGAAAGCGGCTTTTAACTATCTTTTAATGGGATCAGCAGGTCGTGAGTAGTGAAGGTGATAAATTAACTCATAAGTTACCGGTTGGAAAATTTATTTCTTTTGAGGGGGGGGAAGGGAGCGGAAAATCTACGCAGGTAAAAACATTGCAGGACAAGCTCAGGGCCAGGGGAATTGATGTTATCCTTACCCGTGAGCCGGGCGGGGCACCGGGGGCCGAAGAAATTCGCGCTCTTCTGCTGACCGGAGATCCTGATAAATGGGTTCCCATGACGGAGGTTCTGTTATTTTATGCCGCGCGCGTCGACCATCTTCAACGAACAATATTGCCAGCCCTTAAGGCGGGCAAATGGGTTATCACGGATCGTTACGCTGATTCAACTTTTGCCTATCAGGGCGCAGGCCATGGCATAGGCGCCTCAACCATTCAGGAAATACACCGGATTGCGACGGATAATTTCTGGCCTGATATGACCATTCTTCTGGATGCTGATCCAAAAGAGGGATTATTGCGGGCAAATAACCGGGAAGCGGAAATATCTGAGAATTTGCGGGAAGATCGATTTGAAAAAATGGCGGACAGTTATCATCAACGTTTACGGCACGCTTTCCTTGAAATTGCGGCGCAAAATCCGGATCGGTTTCATGTTATACCAGCGGCTGGTTCAATTGATGTCGTTGCGGATCATATCTGGCGGCAGGTTACGGCGACTTATGGCACAATAATAGACCGATTTCAGGAAACAAATGCGGGATAGCGAAGAAAATACCGATAAGGCGCGCGGGTTCGACTTATATGGTCATGAAGCGGCAGAGAAAATGTTCCTGGATGCCTATAATTCTGATCGGCTGCATCATGCGTGGCTGATCACCGGCCCGCGCGGTATTGGCAAGGCCTCTCTGGCCTATAAAATGGCGCGTTTTCTGCTTAGTAACCCGCCCGAAGATAACGGCCTGTTTGGGGATATTTTAGCGGCAGCGCCCCCTGAGACATTGATGACAGATGAACTTTCGCCGGTTAATAAAATCGTTACAGCGGGCAGTCACGGCGATATCATTGTCATAGAACGTCAGTTAAATGAAAAAACCGGAAAAATGAAAGCGGAAATTGTTGTTGATGATGTGCGCAAATTGCAGAATTTTTTCAACAAAACCTCGACCGAAGGGGGCTGGCGAATTGCCATTATTGACAGCGCCGATGAAATGAACCGCAATGCGGCGAATGCGGTGCTGAAAGCATTGGAAGAGCCCCCGAAGAACGCGTTACTTATCTTGCTTGCTCATGCGCCGGGAAAACTTTTGCCCACGATCACGTCGCGCTGCCGGCAATTACGGTTAAATCCACTGCCCTTTGAGACTGTTTGCGCAATCCTGAGCCGGCATTATCTTGATATTGGTCCTGATGAAATCGCAGGCTACGGCGTGTTAAGTGACGGCAGTCCGGGATACGCCATTAACCTTGTGGAACATCAGGGGCTTGAATTATATATTCAACTGCTGGAAATTCTGGCCTCCTTGCCAGCTCTGGACGTTCCAATGGCTCATAAACTGGCCGGCAGCCTTAGCCTTAAGGCGGCAGAGCCGAAATATATCCTGTTTGGGGAATTGCTCACGGCCTTTATCAATCGCATGATCCGTCATGTCTGTGCCGTGCAGGCCGGCGAAATAAGTCCGGTAAAACCCGTGCTTACAGGGGAACTTGACCTTATGCTGCAATTAGGGCAAAGAATTCCCCTTGATCACTGGGCCAAGCTGTGGGAAAAGGTAACCCACAAAATGGCTCAGGTTAATTTAGATCGCAAGCAGGTGATCCTCAATGTCTTGACCCTGTTAAGTCAAAATTTAAAGTAAGAAAATATAACCTAGGGTATTTCAGACATGACGGCAAAACCAGCCTTTTACATCACAACGCCAATTTATTATGTCAATGACATTCCCCATATCGGCCATGCTTATACCACACTTGCCTGTGATGTTTTGGCGCGTTTCAAGCGGATGGATGGCTATGATGTCATGTTTCTAACCGGTACGGACGAGCATGGGCAGAAAGTTGAAAAATCAGCCGCCGCCAAAGGAAAAGACCCGCTTGCCTTTTGTGATGAGGTATCGATGCGTTTTCGTGATCTTGCCGCATTCATGAATTTCTCCAATGATGACTTTATCCGTACCACGGAAAAGCGTCATAAAATAGCCTGTCAGGCTTTATGGAAAAAGCTTGAGGGAAGCGGTAATATCTATCTTGATAAATATGCTGGCTGGTATTCGGTGCGCGATGAGGCCTATTATGCCGAGGGCGAGCTGATTGAGGGCAAGGGTGATGAAAAACTGGCCCCCACAGGCGCGCCCGTCGAATGGGTAGAGGAAGAAAGCTATTTCTTCAAGCTGTCGGCATGGGAAGAGGCGCTTCTGAAATATTATGAGGACTTGCCGGAAACCGTGCTGCCAAAAAGCCGTAAAAATGAAGTTAAAAGCTTTGTAGAAGGCGGTTTGCGGGATTTATCCGTATCCAGAACCAGTTTTTCATGGGGCGTTCCTGTTCCCGGAAATGACAAGCATATCATGTATGTCTGGATTGATGCGCTGACCAATTATTTAACGGCGGCGGGCTATCCCAATGTGGATCATGAAAAATTCCAGAAATTCTGGCCCGCTGATGTCCATATGGTTGGTAAGGATATTCTGCGCTTTCATGCGGTTTACTGGCCCGCATTTCTCATGGCCGCAGGGATTGAACCGCCGAAACGGATTTATGCCCATGGCTGGTGGACCAATGAAGGGCAGAAAATTTCCAAATCAACGGGAAATGTCATTGACCCGTTTGATATTGTCGAAGAATTTGGTCTTGATCAGGTGCGGTATTTCCTCATGCGGGAAGTCCCCTTTGGCAATGACGGTGATTTTTCACGCACCGCGATGATCAATCGCATTAATTCGGACCTTGCCAATGATCTTGGGAATCTGGCCCAGCGGTCGCTCAGTATGATTTTCAAAAACTGCAACGGCCAAATTCCGCAAGTTGGCGATTTTACAACAGACGACAAGAAAATTCTGGGTGCCGTCGATGTTTTGCTGCCCCAAATTCGTGATCTGATGGATCGTCAAAGCATCAACAAGGCTTTGGAGATCATATGGAAAGTTGTTTCCGACTGTAACGTCTATTTCGCAGGGCAGGCACCGTGGGCTTTGAAAACCACTGACCCGGATCGTATGGGAACTGTATTATATGTTACCGCCGAAGTCGTGCGCCAGATTGGCATATTGATCGGCTTTATCATGCCGGATTCATCATCAAAATTACTTGACCAGATTAATGTTTCTGCTGATAAACGCAAGTTTGCGGAACTGGGCGCGGCGGGGCGTTTGGTGCCGGGAACACGGCTTGATAAACCAGAAGGCGTCTTTCCTCGATATATAGAGAGAAGCGCAAAATGATCGTTGATAGCCATTGCCACTTAAATTACGGCATGATGATGGAAGATATGCCCGGCGTTATGGCCCGCGCCAAAAATGCGGGTGTCGGGGTCATGCTGGCCATTAATGCCCGCCTGAGCGAATATGATGATGTATTGGCCCTGGCAGAAGAATATGATCATGTTTATGCCACCGTCGGCAGCCATCCCCATGAGGCCGAGAAGGAGCCCGGCATACAGGCCGTACAATTGATCGAAAAATCCCACCATAAAAAAGTCATCGGAATCGGCGAAAGCGGCCTTGATTTTTATTATGAATATGCCCCGCGTGATCTGCAGGAAGCAAATTTTCGGGCGCATATCGAGGCATCCCGCGTAACCGGATTGCCGCTTATTGTTCATGCCCGGGATGCCGATGATCATTGCATGGCCATCATGCGTGATGAGATGGAGAAGGGGGCTTATCCCGCCGTTATTCACTGTTTTACCGCCTCTCGCAGCTTTGCCGAGGCCAGCCTTGAATTGGGATTTTATATCTCGATTTCCGGCATTGTGACTTTTAACAGCGCCAAAGAGCTTCAGGAAGTTACCAAGATCATTCCGCAGGACAGATTGTTGATTGAAACCGATGCGCCTTATCTGGCGCCCGTGCCAAAGCGCGGGAAACCAAATGAGCCATCTTACGTTAAATTCACGGCTGAATTTTTATCCAGGCATCTGGATATTCCCTATGAAGAATTAGCCAAGGCAACCACAGATAATTTTTATCGGCTTTTCACCAAGGCAGTTCGGCAATGAAAATTGTGATTCTTGGTTGCGGAACGTCAACAGGGGTGCCAAAAATTGGCGGGAAATGGGGCGTTTGCGATCCCAATAATCTCAAAAACAGACGCCGGAGGTCTTCTATTTATGTGGAAGAGCAAGATACCAGAATTATCATGGATACAACGCCGGATTTACGGGAACAATGTCTGGATGCCAATATCTGCCGCCTTGACGGCGTGCTTTATACCCATGATCATGCGGACCATACCCACGGCATTGATGACCTGCGGGCTATATCTCATATTATGAAAAGCCGCCTTGATGCTTATGGTGATGCAAAAACCATGGCGGTGCTGAAAAGGCGCTTTGACTATATTTTTGAGAGTCGAAATGGCTATCCCGCGATTCTCAATGCTCATGAAATTACTTGTGACAAATTTATGATCGGCAGCCTTCCAGTGCAGCCTTTCGAATTGATTCATGGCAATATGATGACATTAGGTTTTCGTTTAAATAAAATGGCTTATACAACTGATCTTAATGCAATACCTGAGGAAAGTGAATGTCATTTGCGCGGTCTGGATTTGTGGATAGTTGATGCGTTAAGGCCAGAACCCCATGCAACCCATTCCCATTTGGCGCAAACTCTGGACTGGATTGAGAAATTCAAACCCAAACGGGCGATCCTGACCCATATGACGTGGGATATGGATTATGAAACATTGAAAAAAACACTTCCCAATCACATCGAACCGGCTTATGACGGCATGGTTATTCATATTTAGGGTTTAAAACATCATAGCATGGAACATAGCCGCAGAAATATAGTCCTTCTTTTTATCAGTCAGGCGATTGCTTTAACCTCTACGATTACCATTGTTACTTATTCAGCTCTGGTTGGGAAAATACTCACCGGCAGTACGAGCATGGCGACTATTCCAGCGGCGGCGGGGCTTGTTGCGGCCGCATTGACAGCCTATCCTGCATCGATGCTGATGAAGAAATATGGCCGAAAAAAGGGCTTCCACCTGGGTGGTTTTTTTGCCTTACTGGCAGGGTTTCTGTCATTTTACGGTATTTATGCGGAACATTTTATTATATTTACCTTTGGCGTTATGATCCATGGAATTTTTCAGGCCTTCGCCGCATTTTACCGCTTCACAGCCATGGAGATTACCGCACCGCATATGCATAAGCAGGCGGTTTCCTATGTTTTGGCAGGCGGGTTGCTCGCGGCTTTTGTCGCCCCAAGTGCGGCCCAGTTTTTTGAAGTGAATTTTTATCTGCCTATTCCCTATGCCGGTACCTATATTCTAGTGATGGTTTTGAGCTTTCTGACACAATTTATCATAGTATTTGTCAAGTTTCCGGAGAATATTCCTGCAACCCAGACCGAAATAATAGAGCAGGGGCCGCAATCATCTATCTGGAATATACTTAAGAGACCGGCCTTCCTATGCGCAAGCCTGAATGCGGCGGGAGCATATCTTATTATGTCTTACGTCATGACGTCATCGCCCATGCAAATCGTTGAATATTGCGGTTTCCCGCTTAGCGCAGCGGCCAGCGTCATCCAATGGCATGTGGCTTCTATGTTTCTTCCGGCATTCTTTTGTGGCTCATTAATTGCCCGTTATGGCTCCGTTAAAATTCTCCTCACTGGTATGGTTTGCCTTGCCGCATCAGCGACTTTTGCCATTCAGGGACTTGAGCTGATAAATTTCTATGGCTCTCTTGTGTTGCTTGGCCTTGGCTGGAACTTTATGTTTACTGCGGGGACAACTTTACTGCAACATGCCCATAATTCATCTGAAAAGGCACGGGTTCAAGGCATGAATGATTTTGTCGTATATGGCCTGACCGCCATATCAACGCTGTCATCAGGTTATATGTTAGAGCATATCGGCTGGATGAATATGAATAAGCTGGTCTTTGGCGTGCTTGGGCTATTGTTCATGATAACCTTATGGTATGTTATCACCGAACGTAAAACATTGGGCGCCATTAAGGCCGGATGAATAAGGGGCTTTGATCATGAGATTTTTGTTAAACGGCATTCTGATATTTATGCTGACTTTTCTGAGTCAGATGGCGATGGCGTTCAATGATCCCCAGAACAACATCATTGAAGTGGTCATAGAAACCGACAAGGGAAATATTGAACTTGAACTTTTTCCCTATAAAGCGCCGATTACCGTTGAAAATTTCCTCCAGAATATCAAAGCCGGAATTTATGAGGGCGGACGTTTTTACCGGGCGTCACGGCCGGATAATAACAAAAATGCCAAACGTAAAATACTGACATTAATACAGGGCGGCAAAAATGAGCAAAAGCAAGCGCGCAGCGCCATTTCCCATGAAACCACATTTCAATCCGGATTGTCCCATCTTGACGGTGTGATATCCATGGCCCGATTAGAGCCGGGAACCGCCGCATCTGAATTTTTTATCTCAATTGGTGATAACAGCGAATTAGATTATGGTACAGGTCGTTACGAAGAAGGTCAACGTCAAGGTTACGCCGCCTTTGGCCGCGTGACAAGCGGTATGGATGTGGTCACCACCATCCAACAACAACCCACCGGCAACAAAGCAAAAGACGATGCCGACTGGTTCGGCCAGCAGCTTATCAATGATACGATTATTATTAAGCGAATTGTGATTAAATAAGAGCCAGAGCAACAATTGAGGCAATGAAGAGATAAAAATGTTCCATAATATAAATTATGCGCATAATTTATATTATTTATAGGGTGTGCTCTACTTGTCTGTTGATTGCCCCCTATTACATAGGGTTGCTTTTTTTGATGGTGAAACTTTTTTATATTTATCAGGGCGGCTAAATGACCTATAGGGTTGCCTTAGGAAATTCTCTATCAGGAATACTGCCCATGTTGTTTGATTATAAACCGCCCATGTCTCCTTTGGATATTCTGCATCAGGATAAAGATCTCGTGGTCTTTAACAAGCCTTGTGGCTTATTATCGGTTCCCGGACGTCAGCCCCATATGAAAGACAGCCTAAGCCGGCGGGTTCAGGAGAAATTCCCTGAGGCGACTGTAGTGCATCGGCTTGATATGGATACCTCCGGCATTATGGTGATGGCACTTAATATCAAAGCACACCGGTATATCAGTATGCAATTTGAAAAGAGATATACGGAAAAAACTTATGTGGCATACTTATATGGTGTGGTTGAAAAGGCTGAAGGTGAAATAGATTTACCGCTGATTATTGATTGGCCCAATCGTCCCCTGAATATTGTTGATCTTAACAATGGCAAGCAGGCTCTGACGCGCTGGAAAGTCTTGGAGCGGCAGCAAGATAGAACAAAAGTCGCTTTCACCCCTGTAACAGGCCGCACGCATCAATTGCGCGTACATGCACAGGCCATTGGGCATCCTATATTGGGCGACAGCCTTTATGCCCATGAGGCGGGGTTATCAATGGCAAGCAGGTTAATGCTCCATGCAACCATGTTGTCCCTGACCCATCCCTATAGCAAAGAAATTATGAAATTTACCTCTGATCCAGATTTTTAAGTTATATTGTTGCGCAGAACATGTGCGGGCCGCGCGGACATGGCCAGCCAAATACTTACCATACCAAAGGCCAGGGTCACCAGAACACTCAGCATCACCGTATTTACAGGAATTGCTAATGGTAATTGCCAGGACATTTTCATGACAAAATTTATCACACTATAGGCCGCGAGTGATCCCAGAATAATCGCAATAGCCCCTGTCAAAGCCCCAAGCAGGATAAATTCAATAAGATAAGCCTTTAAAATATCATATCGCGTGGCCCCTACCACCTTTAGAACGGCGGCATCATAAATTCGTGATTTATGTCCTGATGCGATGGCCCCGGCCAGAACAATAATACCGGAAATGATGGTTATTGCCGCCATAACGTCAATAGCGCCGGAAATCTTGGCCAAGAGAGCAAGTGCATTATTTAACATATCTGTCGTACGAACGATTGATATGCTGGGAAATTTTCGGGTAAGCTCTTTATATATGGCGGTCTCGTCCTTAACGAGAGTTTTTGCCGTCGCCACATAGTTAAAAGGCGCAGACTTTAAGGTATTGGGATCAATCATCATCACGTAGTTAATACCAAAATTTCCCCAATCAAAGTCCCGAATAGAAGACACAGGCATGGTAAAGTCGCGGCCCAGAATATTCACGCTTATCTCGTTACCGATAGCAATATCCATACTGTCAGCCATATTCTTTGAAATTGATACTTGCGGCGGGCCATCATAATCTTCGGGCCACCATGAACCCGCCGTGATGATATTATCAGCAGGTAAAATATGGGTGAAGCTAATGCCTTTGTCGCCGCGTAAAATCCATTTACCTTCAGGCTTAACTTGCGCTTTTTTGGCTTCAATGGATTTAATATGGGTAACGCGTCCACGTAAATTCGGGACTGTACGGTAGCTCTGGACCCCTTCCCGCGCTTTTAAATAACGTTTAAAGTCATCATGTTGATCTTTCTGAATATCCAGAAAAAAGAAGGATGGAGCTTCTCCCCCGACCCGATCTTTAATTTCCCTCAGAAGATTATTTTCGATAAGCGCAATAGAGGTAAATAAAATCAAGCCCAGCCCCAGGGACATCACAATTGAATTGGTTGAATTTCCGGGCCGGTATATATTACTTAACGCAATACGGAATATGGGGTTTTTAGGACGAGTCATGATTCTGGCTATTTTTTTTGCCAAAGTCGCCGCCCCTAATAAAACAAGGAAGGCCGCTGCCGCCGCCGCCAATGTCGCTGCAGTTAACGGTCGATATTCGGACATATAAATGACGACGCTGATTAATAAAAGCAACATTGCCGCAATGACGACAATAAAGGTAAAGGATTGCGCCGCAGATGGCCTTGTGCTTATGGTTTGTCTGAAAAGCCGCGCTGCGGGCACTCGCGCGGCTTTACCCAAAGGCCAAAGCGTAAAAATAATGGCGACAGAATAGCTATAAAATGCCGCAAGTATTAAGGGCTTCAGATATATTTCCCCCTTAAACGCCACGGGCAAACTGTCTTTTAACAACGCCCCTGCGGCAATGGGTAATCCGGCGCCCGTTATCAGGCCAAGAAAAATGGCGCCTGACGCGATGAACAGGATCTGAGCCAAATAGGTTAATAATATCATCTGGCTGCTGCCGCCCAATATTTTATAGGTGGCAATCGTATTTGTTTTTTCTGAAAGATAGGATCTGACAGCGTTACTGACCCCAACGCCCCCGACCAATAAGGCGGTTAATCCGACAAGGGTCATAAATTGACCCATTCGACCGACAAATCGCCTAAGCCCTGCCCCGCCGCTGTTGCTGTCTTTTATCCGCCAGGTGTTATCTGGAAAGTTTTCTTTAATGTTATCCCTTAATAAACCAGATGTAACAATCTGATTTAACTTAATTCTATTATGGTATCGTATCAAGCTTCCTTGCTGAACGAGTGAATTATCACTCAAACTATCCATAGCAACAATGGCGCCGGGGGCGAGCTGAAATCCTTGATTACTGGCATTGTCGGGCTCTTTTTTAATGATGGCCCTTACCTCATAATCTTCAGTGCCCAACTTTATGCTGTCGCCTATGTTTAGGTTTAACCGCGTTACAAGGGCATTGGACAGAAGAATACCCCATTTTCCGGCCTTTTCAGAAAGTATGTCAGGTGAATATTTTCCGGATTGCAGCAAAAGTTCGCCGTAAAGGGGGTATGCGGTGTCGACAGCTTTTAAACCAACAAGGCTGCTGTCACTTTCTGTATGGGCCATGCTGCGCAAGCTGGCAATTTCGGAAATTATCCCCCATTCCTCGAGATGCGCCCGTTCTTCTTTGCTCAAGCGTTTCTGGGTTTGACTGATTTCCACATCACCGCCAAGAAATATTTTCCCATCTTGCCGGATGCTATCAGAGATATTTGATGTCACAGAGCCAACGCCGGCAATAATCGCCGTCCCAAGAAAGAGACTGGCGATGAAAATCTTGAAATTTTTCAGTGCAAAGCGTGATTCACGCAAAGCAAACCGCAAGGCACATACCAAGGATAATTTATTCATACGGCAGCCTTGATTTCTTTATTTTCTTTAATCAGGCCATTCTGAATATACAGAATGCGGTCACATTTTTTAGCAACTTCGGGGTCATGGGTAATTAAAATCAAGGTGGTATCGAACTTTTTTTGCAAGTTAAAGATTAACTCAATAATTTTATGTCCGGTTTTGCCATCCAAATTCCCTGTTGGTTCATCGGCAAAAATAATTTTGGGATTTGGGGCCATGGCGCGCGCAATGGCGACCCGTTGTTGTTCACCGCCGGAAAGCTGAGATGGAAAATGTGTCAAGCGATGAAACAAGCCAACATGGTTTAAGGCCTCCGTTGCCTTTTCCATGGCATCTTTTTGCCCGGCAAGTTCAAGCGGAACAGCCACGTTTTCCAATGCTGTCATTGTGGGTATCAAGTGAAAGGATTGCAGAACGATACCAATATTATCCCGCCGAAAAAGTGCCAATTGATCTTCATTCATATTATCTAAAACATGGCCAGCTACGGATACTGTGCCTGACGTTTGTTTTTCCAGCCCCGTGACAATTGATAAAAGGCTGGATTTGCCCGATCCGGATGGCCCTAGAATAGCCACTGAACTTCCTTTGTATATATCAAGGCTAACGCCGTTTAGAACTTTTACTTCATGACTTTCACCGCTGAATTTAAGGAAAATATCCTTTAATTGTAAAATTGCCTTATTTGTCATTATTATCCTGCAAATATTGAATTAATTTCCTAAAATGTATAACAGTATAGATATGGATATTATAAAAATTATCAAGATAATTGCGCTTACCCTATTGTTTGCAGCGACAAAGGCACAATCTTTGCTGGCTAATGAATATACCATATTGGCGTTTGGCGACAGTCTGACCGCAGGATATGGCCTAATGCAAGAACAGGGTTTTACCTATCAACTGGAATATGAGCTTAATCTGCTGGGTCATAATGTGACTGTTGTTAATGGCGGTGTTTCGGGAGATACGACTTCTGGCGGTTTATCACGGCTTGAATGGGTATTATCCAGCGTGAAGAATGGAAAGCCTGACCTTGTTATTCTTGAACTTGGGGCGAATGATGCCCTGCGCGGAATAACGCCTGATATTACGCGCGGCAATATGGAAAGAATGCTCGCAATTTTAAAACAGGCAGAGTTAAAAATCCTTGTCGCCGGAATGATAGCCCCGCCAAACATGGGAGATAAATTTGGCTCAGAGTTTAACCGTATTTTTCCTGAAGTTTCCGAAAAATTTGGGGCGTATCTCTATCCTTTTTTTCTTAAGGGCGTTGCGGGAAATGGCAATTTGAATCAAAGTGATGCTGTGCACCCAAATTCAGAGGGTATTAAGGTTATTGTGAAGAATATCATACCCTATATCTTAAAAACCGACAGTTATTTTGGATTAAATCCAAAAAAATAATCCGTTCATCGCAGCAAAAAGCCCTTTCGTCGCAAGCCTCTGTTTTTCATCGCAAAAAGGGTGCTATTAGTCGCGCATAAGTTTTCTATAGTCTGGTTACATGGCATAAGTTTCCTACACAAACTGAAAAACCAGAAGGAGAACAGACAGATGTTAAAAGGAACAACAATAAAGACTATCGCGATTGCTTCATTCATGATGACAGGCGGATATACAGCCGTGCAGGCCTATGAACCCGGCAGTACGAACGTAAGTCAATCGGTTCAGGCCATTAATATAGATAAAAAGATTTCCAAATCAGACGCTAAAACAATAATGAAGGATTACCTCAAATCCAAAAAAGCCTATAAAAAATTAAGCGTTGGCGACATTATTAAGCAACGAGATGGCTGGAAAGTAAGAATAACGAATAACCAAAAACTTACAGTAGCCACGACCTATGTGAACAGCAAGACAGGTGAAATTACTTTCAAACGGTAATTACCCCTACTACCCCTCTTACCTGTCTTGTGAAGCAAGCCCCTTACCCCGGGGCTTGCTTCTTTTTTTTGTTCAGAAAAATATCGCGTCCAGGACTTGTTTCCGGTTATACTTGCGGGTCTTGATAAGCAGGATAAAAAATGAAGTTGAATTACTATAATGTTGGCACAGGCCCCAATTTAATAATTTTACACGGGCTGTTTGGTTCTGCGAGCAATTTTCGCTCGCTCGCAAAAATTTATGGGGCGTATTTCACAGTTTATTGTCTGGACTTGCGGAATCATGGGGCCTCTCCCCATGATGATGACGTCTCATTGGGCGCTATGGCGTCGGATATTATTGAATTTATGGATAAGCATAAGCTGGGAGAATCGGCCTTGATGGGTCATTCCCTCGGCGGCAAGGTCGCGATGCAGGTGGCCTTGAATTACCCCGAAAGAATATCCTGCCTCATCGCCGGTGACATTGCTCCTGTTGAATATCCTCATCATCATGACGGCATTTTCGAGGGCATGAGGGCGGTGAGCCAACAAACTATCTCTTCCCGAAAGGAGGCCGGACGGATTTTAGAAAATTTTGTTGAAATGCCAGAAGTAAGGCTGTTTCTGTTGACCAATCTGGTTCGCGATCAAGATAAATCCTTTGTTTGGCGCATTAATGTCAAGGGGCTGGAAAGCGGTTATGAAGATATTTCAAAAAAGCCAAACGGCGTGCCTTATCAGGGGCCAAGCCTATTCATACGGGGTGATTTATCTGATTATGTGAAAGAGGAATATTTTCCAGAGATTTACCGGCTGTTCCCAAAGGCTGAAATTGCCACCCTCACCGGGGCGGGTCATTGGCTCCATGCCGAAAAACCGAAAGAATACGCCGCTATTACCTTGAAATTTTTAAAGAAAGTTTGAAAAATGCGCATCGCAATCATGGGCAGCGGCGGTATGGGCGGATATTTAGGCGCAAAATTAGCGGTATCCGGTCATAAAGTTATCTTCATAGCGCGGGGCAGGAATTTGGAGGCTATCAAGGCAAATGGCCTGAAACTTATTTCCCAAAATGGGGATATTCATATTGATAAGCCGTTGGTATTTGAGGATACGCAGGACATCGGGCCAGTTGATTTAATCCTGTTTTGCGTCAAGCTATATGATACGAAGCCTGCGGCGCGGGCCTGCATGCCTATGATGGGCCATGATACATTCATATTGACGCTGCAAAATGGTGTGGAAAGTGCCGATATTATATCAAGCATTATCGGCGCGGGAAAAACGATTAGCGGGGCGATATATGTCTCGGCATCAATTCAGTCCCCCGGCGTGATTAAACATTCCGGCGGCAATGATACCATCCAGTTTGCCGAGGCTGACAATTTGCCAAGTGCACGCACCGATATTCTGGAAAAGATATTTGATCAGGCAGGACTTATTGGCCTCCGCGCGGATAATATGAAAGAAATGCTCTGGTCTAAATTTGTTCTTCTGTGCGCCAATGCCGGATTGGGGTCTTTGACGGATAGCGGCACTAAAACCATGTGCGCCGACCCGGATACCAAAGAAATACTGCTGGCGGCAATGTGGGAAGTATTTAATGTTGCCAAGGCCATGGATATCGCGCTGCCAGAAAGCATAATAGATGATATTTTAACCCTTCTTATATCAGATAATCAACAAGAAGAAATGATTGCGTCCCAATGCCTTGACCTTAGATGTGGCAACAGGCTCGAATTGGAATGGATACAAGGCACATTGCATCGATTAGGCAAGCTTCACAACGTAGCGACCCCCATTAACAACACAGCTTATGTGGCCTTAAAAAGATTTGCCCAACCCTGAATTAAAGTAGGCTTGAAATCAAACTAAAGCCTTGTGCGGATTTTTTTAACAACATCAATGATGTGATCCGCGGCATAATCAATTTCCTGAGCTGTGGACATTCGGCCAATACCAATTCTAATGCAGCAATCGGCTTGGGCTTTATCAAGGCCGATAGCGGTTAAAACATGGGACGGTTCTGTGCGGCCCGTTGAACAGGCCGACCCGGCGGAAAAAGCAATATTGCGTAGTTCCTTAATCAGAGCGTCCCCCGTCACCCCCTCAAAGACCAGATTCAAATTGCCCATATAACGCTGTTTTTCAGAGCCATTCAGATCGATGCAGTCAAGGCCGCCAAAAATTGCTGATTTCATTCTTTTTGCCAGACCATGAATATGGTTTTGGTCTTTTACCATATCCTGCTTGGCGATTTTACAGGCGGCCCCTAAACCGGCGCATAAGGCCGGCGCTATTGTGCCTGACCTCAGCCCCCTTTCCTGTCCCCCGCCATCAAACAGGGCCAAGGGTTGAATATTTGCCTTTGGACGTAAATACAACGCGCCCACGCCTTTCGGGCCGTATATTTTGTGACCAGAAATGCTCAAAAGGTCAATATTCATAGCAGATACATCAAGAGGTATCTTACCAACAGCCTGTGCGGCATCTGTATGAAACATCACTTTTTTGCGCTTACAAATCTTCCCGATGGATTTTAAATCTTGAATGACGCCAATTTCGTTATTCACGGCCATAATGGATACAAGAGAAGTTTTCGGTGTGATGGCCTGATCCAGTTGCACAAGGTCAATCAAGCCATCCGCCCCCACCGGCAGATATGTGACCTTAAAGCCATTTCTTTCCAGCGCAGCACAGCTTTCCAGAACGCAGGTATGTTCCGTCATGGCCGTGATAATATGATTTTTTGACGGATATGCGGCATAGGCAATGCCTTTTATGGCCAAATTATTGGATTCAGTTGCGCCCGAGGTGAAAATGATATCCTCGGGACCCGCAGTAATCAGATCGGCAATATCTTTGCGCGCAATTTCCACACCCGCGGCGGCCTCCCAGCCAAAGCTGTGGTTTGAATGAGGATTACCGAATTTACCGGTTAAATAGGGCATCATTTCCGCAAGCACCCTTGGGTCTAGCGGCGTTGTTGCCTGATAGTCCAGATATATGGGCAAATCCGTCATGACATTCTTTTCCGGTCATATAATTTCTTCCATGCAGATATGAAGGCATCGGCATCCTGCTGCGTCGTATCCGGGCCAAGGCTCACGCGAATGGTGGATAGGGCCTGATCCTGCCCCCCGCCCATAGCAGTGACCACATGAGATGGCTTGACCTTACCCGAAGAACAGGCCGCGCCGGAACTTATGCATAAGCCGTCCAGATCAAAGGCCATGACCTGTGTTTCGCTGGAAACGCCGGGCATCAGAATGGTTGATGTATTGGGCAGCCTGCGAACCTCTTCCCCATAAAAATAGGCTTCTGGCGCATATTCTGCAATTTCCTGCTCAATATGGTTTCTTATTTTTTCGCAAGTTTTCATGGCTTGAATATTCTGTGGAACAAAGCTGACCGCCTTGGCAAAACCCGCTATGCCCGCCAGATTTTCGGTGCCGGCTCTTCGGCCTATTTCTTGGCCCCCGCCGTATATTAACGGCTTCAGCGTAATTTTTTCTAAGGCTATTAGGGCGCCGATCCCCTGTGGCCCGCCAAGTTTATGGGCAGAGAGTGACATCAAATCCACCTCTAATGCCCGGAAATCAATCGGGATTTTGCCCAAGGCCTGAATAGCATCCGTGTGAAATAAGGCCCCTGCCTCATGGCTTATCCGGGCCAGTGATCTTATATCCTGAATGACGCCGGTTTCATTATTGGCCAACATGATGGAAACCAAGGCGTTTTGGGACGGCACTACCAAGGCCTTCTGCAGGTCTTCGGCCATAACCAGACCATGCTCATTGACGGGCAGAATATCAACGCGGCCTTTAAAGTTTTGCTGGATTTGCCTAACTGAATCATGCTCGGGTGCAGAAATAATCATATGATCCAGGTCTTTTACATTCAGGGCCAGATTATTAGCCTCCGTGCCGCCGCCTGTGAATATAATTTTCTGAGGGCGGCAATTGATCATTTGCGCGATGGTTTGGCGGGAATTCTCCAGAACAGATTTGGCATGACGGCCAACGCTGTGGACAGAGGATGGATTGCCGCCCCTCTTCATCACCCGGGTCATTTCATCTATGACTTGCGGCCTGATGGGGGCTGTCGCATTATGGTCAAGATAGATCATGCTAATTGGCAGTATCTGATTTGGCGGCTCTTTTAGGGGATTTTCTGGGTTTTTTAATTTTATCCAGTGTCTCTTTCGCGGCCAGTTCCCCTTCCAGTTCTTCCACACGGCTTTTCAGGCCGCAAATCATATCGAACATACCTTCAAGCGATCTTGCAATGGGGTCTGGCAATTCATCAGTTGATAAGCCATAAGCACAAAAGTCATTAAGATCTTTTTGTTCCGGTGGCTGAACCACCTTTGCCGGGATACCAATAACGGTGGCATTCTCCATAACGGATTTAACAACAACGGCGTTGGAGCCAACACGGGCATTTTTCCCCACATGGATCGGTCCAAGTATCTTGGCACCCGCGCCCACAATAACGCCTTCGGCCAATGTTGGGTGTCTCTTGCCGCCATCCAGCGAAGTCCCCCCAAGCGTGACCCCCTGATAAAGCGTGGCATTGTCACCAACCTCTGCGGTTTCACCAATAACAATGCCCATACCATGATCAAAGAAGACGCCCTTGCCAATTTTTGCGCCGGGGTGGATTTCTATTCCGCTGAGGAAACGGCCAACATGAGATATGAATCTGCCCAGTGTGGTAAATCCATTTAACCAGGCCCAATGTCCCATACGATAGTAAATTAACGCATGCACGCCCGGATAAGATATCAGGGCATCAATTTTTGATTTTGCTGCCGGGTCTCGCGCCATAACGACAGAAATATCATGGCGTATATTATCAAACATTATACAATATCCAATTCCCTCTTGCTTTTCACCCGTGCTTTTATGTTATAAAAACCAATGATTCGTCTAGAGTTACAAATTAATATTATTCATATAGGTTTTGCAGGCAACAACGTCAAGGGATGCCCTTGATTACGTTGACCTTATCACCATATTATTTTCTAGTAGATAATATTTTAAAAGTTTGAGGAAAACACGTATGCCTGAAGTTATATTTAACGGCCCGGACGGGCGCCTTGAGGGTCGTTATCAAGAAGGCGAAGGTGATAACCCCCCTATTGCCTTGATTTTGCATTCAGACCCACAATTTGGCAGCAATATGAATCATAAGGTATGTTATTATCTCTATCATTCCTTCAAACGCCGGGGGTTTTCTGTCTTGCGGTTTAATTTTCGAGGCGTTGGGCGAAGTCAGGGGACTTTTGATGATGGTGTCGGTGAATTAAGCGATGCCGCTGCGGCGTTAGACTGGCTACAGTCTCATAACCGCGATGCGCCCAGCTGTTGGGTCGCCGGTTATTCCTTTGGGGCATGGATCAGCATGCAGCTTCTTATGCGGCGTCCTGAAATTCAGGGTTTTTTATCGGTATCTCCGCCGGCAAATTTATATGATTTCAGTTTTCTTGCGCCCTGCCCGGCTTCGGGTCAGATCATTCAGGGGACTGAGGATACGGTTGTATCCGAACCTTCGGTGCAAAAGCTTGTGGATAAGCTTAAAACACAGAAAAGTATTGATATTCAATATGAAAGAATTGAGGGCGCGGATCATTTATATGTGGATTATCATGCCCCGCTGGTACAGGAAATCGATAAATATCTGACGGCACGTTTGGGCTATTAATTTTATTCAGGCAGATATAATTTTCCGCCAGGGGATGGCTGGTGAATGCCTGTTGTCCCCGGAAATGTTATGGGCAGGCCTGAAAGATGACGGCAGGCGAGGAAAGCAAAGGCTTCTGCCTCCAGAAAATCCCCGTTCCAACCCAGATTTTCAACGGAATCAACGGATATATCCATTTTTTGAAGCTTCGACATTAGTGTCTTATTATGCCGCCCGCCCCCGCATATATAAATATATCTTGGCCTTTGCGGGCAATATTCAAGGGCAATCTGGATTGTTTTTACGGTAAAGTCCAACAAAGTCGCGGCCCCGTCTTCAAGTGACAATTTCTCTAGTCCTGTGACGTTAAAGCCCCGCCGATCAAGTGATTTTGGCGGAGGCAGAGTGAAATAGTCATTTTCCAGCCATTTTTTGACCAGGCCATGATCAACCCGTCCTTTTGCCGCCAGCGCGCCGTCAATATCCATAGGCTCACCGGTATGTTTTTTGACCCAGTCATCTATGAAGGCATTACCCGGCCCGGTATCAAAGGCCAACATCTGCTGCTCCCCCACGTTATGGAGCCACGTAATATTGCTCACCCCGCCAATATTTATCAGGGCGATGGGCCATCTCACCTCAAGACCTTGAGCCATGCGGGCCTTGATGAGCGCCTGATGGTAAACAGGCACGAACGGCGCCCCCTGTCCGCCATTTTCCACATCATGGCGCCTGAAATCATTCACGACAGATATATTCACCATATTGGCCAAATGTTGACCATCCCCGATCTGCCAGCTCCAGCCCTGATCCGGTCGATGCAGCAAGGTCTGACCATGAAAACCCACCACCTCAATATCTTTTGGGTTCAGATTGTTTTCCGATAAAATTTCCCTGACAGCCTCTGCATGAATATTGGTGAGTTTTACCTCTAACTTGTTCAGACGTTCATTCTGCAAACAAGGTTTTCCAAGCTGCTGAGCTTCTGTCATGGCATTGGCAATATCCCGGCGCATGTCCGCTGAATATGGTAAATGAACTGCTTTGCCAATGGCCTTAGCGGTATGGGAATTACTTTTGATGAGGGCGCAATCCACCCCGTCCATGGATGTTCCGCTCATGAGGCCAATGGCCAGAAATTGTTTTTTAGAAAAATTCACTTTAAATTTCCATTTTTAAATCTGTAAAGTTATGCTACATGATGCGCCATAATACTGCATCTGTTTATTAAAAAAGAAATCAACATGACAAATGATATTGATAATTTCAGCCCTAATTCCGACTTTCTGAAAATGATGAAAGATCGGGGGTATATTCACCAATGTACGGACCTTGAGGCATTGGACCAGAAATTATCCAAAAATATTGTTGCGGCCTATATCGGCTTTGATTGTACGGCCACAAGCCTGCATGTGGGATCATTGGTGCAGATTATGATGCTGAGAAATTTGCAAAAAAACGGCCATAAACCCATTGTTCTTATGGGCGGTGGGACGACCCGTATCGGGGATCCTACGGGGCGGGACGAATCTCGAAAAATGCTGACCGATAAAGATATAAACACCAATATGGCCGGTATTCGCACCGTATTTGAAAAATACCTGACTTTCGGAGAGGGACCAACGGACGCCATTATGGTCAATAATGCCGACTGGCTTGAAAAGTTAAGCTATATTGATTTTCTGCGTGACATGGGGCCTCATTTCACCATTAACCGCATGTTGACATTCGATAGTGTTAAGCTGAGGCTTGAACGTGAACAGCCCATGACCTTCCTTGAATTTAATTATATGATACTTCAGGCCTATGATTATCTGGAACTGGGCCGCAAATATGATTGCAGCTTGCAAATGGGCGGTTCGGATCAATGGGGCAATATTATCAACGGCGTTGAATTAAACCGGCGCGTAGACCGCAATGAGGTTTACGGTTTGACAACCCCGCTTGTTACCCTTGCGAATGGTCAAAAAATGGGTAAAAGCATGAGCGGCGCTGTATGGTTAAATGATGATATGCTTTCGTCCTATGAATTTTGGCAATTCTGGCGAAATACGGCGGACGGCGATGTCGGCAGATTCCTGCGGCTATTCACAGAATTGCCATTGGCAGAGATAGAACGTCTTGAAAACCTCGAAGGTTCAGAAATTAACGAGGCCAAGAAGATACTCGCCAACGAAGCAACCGCATTATGCCACGGCACTGCTGCGGCGCAAGATGCCTCCGAGACTGCACGGCAGGCCTTTGAGCAAAAATCTCTTTCTGCTGATCTTCCGACTGTGCAAGTGGCCAAAACTGACCTTGAAGAGGGTATTCTGGTGAGCGAGCTATATGTAACGGGTGGGTTGACCCAGTCAAAAGGCGAAGCCCGCAGGCTGATTAAGCAAGGCGGCGCAAGAGTTAATGACGAGAAAATTTCTGATAGTGAGCTTCTGATTACATTGACGCAACTGAATTCTGAAGGCACCATTAAATTATCGGCGGGTAAGAAAAAACACATTCTGATCCAACCAGAATAATTATCTTATGAGGAATATTATTCAGACGTAGTTTCTGGTTTTGTTTCAGGTTGTTTCCCGGTAGTGTTTTTTGTATTTGGGATGATTTTCTGCATTTCCTCGGCTTGTTCGCGGAGTGTCTTTTTCTTGCCGCCAATCGCGGTGAAAATCTTGCGGAAAATACCCGGCGCGAGTACCGCCAAGGGATTGATCTTGATTTCCGGATTATCCAGCGGGCCGCTAATGCTATAGGTTGCGGCGAATATTCCTTCCCCCTTTCCTCCCGTCAGAATGGTTCCTATGAGCGGAATATTGCTCAATAATGAATTAATGCCGTAAGCTGGAATTAACGTGCCTGATATATTCATTTCATCATAAACCTGGTCGATCACACCCTCTATCGTCATGCCAAGCATGGGGCCGCGCGCCCGGGCGTTACTGATTTCCATAACACCACTTGACGTTCGAAAAATCATATCAAAATTATTAAAAGAAAGCCCGCCTTTATTCAGCTCTTCCCGCGCCTTTACAAATTTCTTTTCATCCAGAAGTTTAGAAAAACCGGGAGATTCAATCACTTTAAATTTTGTTATTCTTGCCTGCCCGCCAAGGGAAATGCCATGCTCATGCTTCACCATATCAGCTGTTAGCGTCATATCCCCGCCAACGCCAAGGTTAAATGCCCCCAATCCCCGTAATGCTTCTCCCGCGTCATCACTGTTAAATAGTAGCTTGCGATTGTCGCCTTCGGGGATAACATTGACCATCACAGTTTTATTTTCGGGAAGGTTGCCTTCTAGATTAACATGGGTAAAATCCTGTTTTCGATAGGTGGCCGACAATATTGCCTTGCTAATTCTGACATTGTTTTTTGCCAGCAGGTCATCAATTTCGGCATTCACATTAAAATCTGGCAAGGTGACCTTTTCCTCATCACCGCCAGTGGACATGATAATATCTATTAGGGAGGCGGCATTAAACGCCTTGCCGGTGATTGTGGATACATAGTATTTTTTTTCTGCATCCCATTGCATCAGCATTTTGATGTCGGTATCCTGCATGATAAGGCTTGGAATAAAAAAGCGGGTAACCATATCGTCAAGCATATCCAGCTCAAGATTGGCCACGAGGCTTTCGCTTTGCAAAAGAATATTGGATATATTCAGACGGCCATCGCCCTTAAATGTTAAGTCAAAGTCAACATGGCCTGCTTTTCCTTTTGGCTTTTCCCATCCAATTGGGTCAAAATTGCTGAGGCTGTTAATCAGGTTGAACTGGCCATTCCCCTTTTTGATGGAGCCGCCTTTACCATAAAGGGTTAAATCAATTTCTACTGGCCCCTCAATATAAGGGTCAAAAGGTAAATGCAATTGTTCCCATTGCGCCCCTTCTATGAAACCATTGATGATGTATTTTGTCGGATAATCTTCGTCGTTGCCAAAATTTTCCAGCCAGTTTGCCGTAAACGCCACACCATTCAGGATAATATTCCCTTCGGCGGTAATCCCGTCACCATTAACGAATAACTGCAAATCACCATCGTTGATGCCAAGGCTGTCATTGAGTTTGGGAATGGAGAGCTGGTGAATATCTGCCTTTACATCGAATGTCACATCTTTGAGGCGAACTTTTTTAAGAAGCGGAAAGCTCAAGGACAATTCAGCCGTCGCCTGCCCTGTTATGCTGCCCTGCTCAATACCATATTTTGACGGATAACCCAGTGGTTCATGGTCAATTACGCGCAGGATTTCCTCAAGACTTCCTTCAAGTTTCAGGGTAATATCTGCTATTCCCTTGCCTTTAATATGAATGTCTGAAAATAAAAGATCGGCTTTATTGATGACCAGCTGTTCAATATGCCCGCCCCCCGCTTTCAGATGGAAACTTTGTAAGTTAAGTTCTGCTTGCCCTGACATGCCGCGCAATATGGGCATGGGGCGCAGGTAATGAGCGCTGATATTCTTGAAATCAAATTTGAAGGTCACACTATCTGCTGGCAAACTGGCGTTGCCTTGTGGTTGCGTTATAGCAATACCAGCTTCAGGCGATTCGTTATTTTGTGGATCTGGCCACATCTGCGGCTCTATATAAACATCGAGGTTTCCTTTGTGTACAATTCCTGCATCAATATTTTTTGCGATCCAGTCATAGGCCCCTTTGCCGAATTGCCCCGGCCAATATGTTTTTAAATCAGCGAAAGGTAAATCTGTAATATCTGCCTTGATCGCAATGCCGGGCCTGTCTGTTGGGCCGTATAACATTCCCGTACCACTGACATAGGTTTGACCAAGTTGAAGTGAAATTTCTTCCAGAAAAATTGTATCTTCACTTCTATTCACATAACCGCTCAGAGCCGCAGATGTGATTTTTAGGGGCTCAGGATATATCTCAGTCGGGTTGATGGTTCCCTCATCAAGGGAAATGCTAAACGTCATAACAGGAATTCTAAAATCACGATCAATCGTAAAGTCAATATTGCCCTTTGCGGGGATATCAAGGTTTGATAAGCCAGACAGGGATTCAACTTTTCCCACCAGCGCGGATGGCCGCAATTCAGAGAAATGTAAATTAGTGACGACCTCCTTTCTGGCGTTATCAAAAACAAGCGAAACATCAATAGGCATAATGTTGCTTTGCGACATGTGAATATCGCCAAGAATCCGAACATTTAATCCAAAACTTGTTCTTCGTAAATTAAGATGGGCCTCTGGTATCTGCCATATCTGTCCAGATAACTGATCTGTGAGCGTTATTTTTGTGCCCAGCAAGGAAAATTGGCCCAGATATCCTGTGGCAACAGAAGTCTTTGGGGGAGAAAGCAGTTCCTTGGCAATTTTAAAGGGTAAAATTTCTGAATTCTGAAGCTCTTCTACGAAAGCCTCAAGCTTTTCCATAAAGGGCCTGTTGTCTGTGGATGTCCAGACATCCGGAGCAAATGTGTAATCAATCGATAACCCAAAAATTTCAACATCAGTAGGGGCGAGCAAGCCTCGCATCATGGCAAGACCGCTAAAACGCATGCCTGCTTCGGGGACATTCAAGGTGAAATCAGTTTTTTTATCAATGATCTCAACTTCATAAAAAGTAACCTGAAGTCCGCTTGTCCGGCCATAATCCTGCTCACTTTCTTTGCGCCAAACCAAAATGGCATCACGAAAGTTAAAGCTGATGTCCTTTTGGTTCAGAACCAAGGCGCGTTTCAAATAATCGCCCGCCCAATCCAGCGCGATTGGCCCAATACTCAAGCGCCAACCCAGCAATATGATCACTAAGGCAAACAGCGAAAAGATAACCAATGGTATTTTTAATGTTAAGGCGTATCGTTTCAAAATAATATTCTCTATAGTTGACTATAAATAGGGCCCGAGGCGTTTAGCCCACCCTATAGAACAAAAATTTGACCATATTAAGGTATATTCATGATGGCCTTTTGCTCTTTTTATCCACACGCTTTTAACAAAGAACTTGGTGAAAGCAAACTTGCTGATTTCATAGAATATTGTCGCGAGCAACAAGTAACAGATATTGTTGCATTATTTAATAAAAATAACCATCGTGATCTATTATCTGCTGTCTTTTCCAACAGCCCTTATTTATCTCGCCTGCTGGCAAGGGACGTGCGTTTTACAAAAGAATTATTTTCGAAGCCTTATGATGCCCTGTTCGAAGAAGTTATCAAGGATTTGACCGAAGGTTTGCCAGCTACAAAAGATATCAAGCAGATCATGCGGCATCTAAGGCTGGCAAAAGCGCGGGTAGCCTTGATTACGTCTTTTGCTGACCTTTCAGGCACATGGCCCCTTGAAGTCATTACAGATCGCCTTACGGAATTTGCGGAAGTTTCGGTTGCCCTTACGGTAAGTCACCTGCTCCGTGCTGAAATGATCAAGGGGAATCTGGCCATTCCACCCCATTTATCAGCGACGCCAATTGATCAAATTTCAGCCAGCCGTGATATATCAAAAGATACAGGTTATGTGGTTCTTGCCATGGGGAAAATGGGGGGATTTGAACTTAATTATTCAAGCGATATTGACCTGATTATCCTGTATGATAACGATATTGTTCGTTACACTGGCCGCAAAACCGCTCAGGATATGTTTATCCGGCTCACCCGGAATTTGGTAAAAATCATGCAGGAAAGGACTCAAGACGGCTATGTCTTTCGAACGGACCTGCGGCTCAGGCCGGATCCCGGCGCGACGCCAGTTGCCATATCAATGGAAGCGGCGGAAGTCTATTATCAATCCATGGGTTTAAACTGGGAACGAGCCGCCATGATAAAGGCAAGGCCTGTTGCCGGTGATATAGCCGCAGGCGATGATTTCCTGTCGAGAATAAAAGGCTTTGTCTGGCGCAAGCATCTTGATTATGCGGCATTGGAAGATATTTACGCGATTAAAAAACTTATACATCAGCATCATGGCCATGGGTCTATTGGTTTTGCCGGACAGGATATTAAGCTTGGGCATGGCGGCATTCGGGAAATTGAATTTTACGCCCAGATATTTCAACTCATATCAGGGGGACGCGAGCCGGAGCTTCGGGCGGCGGCAACCTGCAACGCGCTTAATGCCCTGGAAGAAAATCAGAAATTATCTGCCATGGATAACAAGATTCTTCAGGATGCCTATCGTTTTTATAGAACGCTGGAACATAGATTGCAGATGATCAATGACGATCAAACGCATAGTATGCCGGAAAGCCCGGAAGATCTTGCGAGAATAACAAGTTTCATGGGATATCAAAAGCAGGCGGATTTTGAAAATGACCTGAAGCATCACCTCCATAATGTGCATGGTCTTTTTACCGATCTGTTGAAAGATTCCCATCAGGATGAGGATATTGATCCGCTTTTAGCCTTCCCGTCCGATGATTTCAATCCGGATACGCTTTTGGCTATTGCCTCTTATGGCTATCAGGATGAAAAAGCTATATATACAATTATCAGTCGTTGGCTGCTTGGCCGCTACCGCGCCTGCAGGACCAAACGCGCCCGTGATCTGCTTCATAATTTGATTCCGGAAATTCTCTCAAATTTTGCTAAATATTCGCAGCCAGATACAGGTTTTCGCAAATTTGATACATTTCTGTCTCGCCTGCCCTCAGGCGTTCAGCTATTCTCTTTTATCAAGGCCCAGCCGTGGCTTTTGGAATTACTTTCGGAAATTATCGGCATTGCGCCCGATTTGGCGGATCAATTGGCAAAGCGCCCCCTATTGCTGGATGCGGTGCTCAATAATAATTTTTTTGAGGCTTCCTTCAACAGGCAGGATTTGAATGAACAGCTTGAAAGTCAGCTTGCCGTTGCCAAGGATTTTCAGGACATTCTGGATATTATGCGTAAATGGGCCAGTGAACAAAAATTTCAAGTCGGGGTACAAATTTTACGCAATAATATTGACGCCAAAACTGCCGGTAAAAATTTATCTTTGCTTGCAGGGGTCATTCTTGAAGCGATGCTAAACAAAGTCATTGAAGATTTTACCAAGAAACATGGCAAAATTGAAGCGGCTGAATTCGCCGTTTTAGCCCTTGGAAAACTTGGCGGTCATGAGCTTACCACCACATCTGATCTGGATTTGGTATTTATATATGATGCGAAAAGCACGCCCTTGATGTCAAACGGTCAAAAGCAACTTTCCATAAACCATTATTTCGCCCGCTTTAGCCAACAATATATCAATGCCCTGACAGCCATGACCGCAGAGGGAAAATTATATGAGATTGACATGCGGCTGCGCCCATCGGGAAATGCGGGCCCGATTGCCGTTACCTTGACAAGTTTCAAAGAATATCAACAGCGGGATGCCTGGACATGGGAACATCTCGCACTGACACGCAGCAGAAGTGTTGCGGGGTCATATCAACTGAAAGAGAAAATTACGCAGGTCATAGCGCAATCCCTTCGGCGCGTGGATCGCGACCCGAAAAAACTGCTGAAAGATACCTACGATATGCGGGAAAAGCTGCGCAACGAATTTGATACGCGGCATATCTGGTCCGTCAAGCAAGTTCGGGGCGGTTTGGTTGATATTGAATTCATCTGTCAGTATCTGATCCTGAAACATGCCGCCGGTCACCCCAAAATTTTGACCCCCAACACGCTCGATCAGATATCCGTTTTAAGAGAAAAAAACATCCTCTCCAATGATCAGGCTGATCTACTCTCTCAATCCTGTGAATTCATGCAGAATCTTCAAATTATTTTGCGGTTATGTTACGGTGACAGTGTTAAGTTCAATCCAGAGCTTTCCAATGACTCCCATGCCTTCATGACAACATTATGTATGAGGTTTAACGTTGACAATATTGACCAATTGACGCAAAAACTTTTAAATACTCAAAAAAACATCTATCAGCTTTATCAGGACATCATCGAAAATCCTGCTAAAAAAATTGCTAAATAAGGAAATATACATGCTCGAAGTCGGTCAAAAAGCCCCTGAATTTTCCCTGCCGAATGAGGACGGCACGATCATTTCTCTTGATGATTTCAAGGGCAAAAAACTTGTGCTTTATTTCTACCCAAAGGACAGCACACCCGGCTGCACCACAGAGGCAAAGGACTTTACCGCCCTCATCCCTGAATTTGACAAGGCTGGTGCGGTTGTCCTTGGGGCATCAAAAGACAGTATGAAGCGTCATCAAAACTTCATTGCCAAACAAAGCCTCGGGCTAAGCCTGCTTTCCGACGAAGAGGGGATATTATGCGAGGCCTACGGCGTCTGGGTGATGAAAAAACTCTATGGCCGTGAATATATGGGCATTGAAAGAGCGACATTTTTGATCGATGAGGCTGGCATAATCCAACATATCTGGCGCAAAGTAAAAGTCAAAACCCATGCCCAACAAGTTCTGGAAACTATAATTTCAGTATAATCTGCCCCCTGCTCTTTAAATTTAAGAATCTTTATGGCAGTTCGACTTTAGGAAAAATGGTGCGGCCGACAGAGGGCATAGATGGGGACTGGACTTGCTTCGTAAAAGTGGAGGGTAATCTGTTATGAAGGCCTTTGACAAGCGCATTCAGGAACTGGAGAAGAAAAAACTGCTTTTAGCGGAACAAATAGAACAATCAGCGCAACCTAAAACGGAATTCTCGAACTCTTTAAAAAGCGCTTTGGCGTTTCTTGAAAACCCGCAGAAACTATGGGCTTCCCCGCGTATAGAAGACAAGAGAGCCGTCCTCAAACTCGCCTTCGCAGAGCAGTTAGTCTATATAAGAAAAAAAGGCTTTGGAACACCAAAATTATCCCTACCATTCAATATCTTAGAGGCCAATAGTGCCTCAAGTTTAGTAATGGTGCGGCCGAGAAGACTCGAACTTCCACGGGATATTATCCCACAGCGACCTCAACGCTGCGCGTCTACCAATTCCGCCACGGCCGCACACTTTGAATTGGATCAAACCTGAAAAACAGAATTTGACTGAGGGTGGAGTAACAAACCACAGCGGTTTTAGCAATAGTAATTATCACCAAAGATCAAATATTCTCGCCGATATGAATGCCGCATTCAGTTTTATCCTGATCAGACCAGCGCCCCATGCGCCTGTCCTGCCCGGCTTCGACGCGTTTTGTGCAGGGCATACAGCCAATAGAAGGGTAGCCTTGTGCGATCAAGGGATGTTTTGGCAGATCTTTATTTTCCATTATCTGGTCTAACTCATCCTGATTCCAATGAGCCAGAGGATTGATTTTAATTTTTGAACCATCTTGTTCGATCAACGGAATTCCACTGCGTTCTGTGGTTTGAAATCTCTTTCGTCCGGTAATCCATGCGCCGTACTCATTCATAGCCTTGGCAAGGGGGCGTGTTTTACGCAGGTCGCAGCAGGCATCCGTATCCCGCGTCCAAAGCAGCCCGTTTTTATCTTCATTGGCGACATCTTCGGGGCTGGGCTTTACGGTAACAATGTTGGTCAGACCAAGTTTTTCCGCAATTTTATCGCGGTAACTTACTGTTTCACCAAATAATTTCTGCGTATTCAGAAAAATAACCGGTGTCGCGGGATTTACCTCTGCCACCATATCCAGCAACACAATGGACTCCGCACCGAATGAAGAGACCAGTGCAATATTATCCTGAAATTCTCCATTAATCATGGCGTCCAACAGCTCCAAACTATTTAAATGACCATATTCAGACATGAGCGCGGAGAAGTCTTTTACATTCTGCGGGCTATCTGCTTTTTGCTGCGCTAATGACATATCCAATTCCTTCGTTACTGCATTACAGTAATTTAGGGTAGATATATCATAAAATCAAGTTTTCAGTGTATATTTATTTATACTACAGCATTAATAATGTTGAATTTAAGTTGGTGATAATGAATATTGTCAATCTAGTTTCGTTGATAATTCTTAACGCTTTGCGTGATGCTTACGGCCACATTTTCCCCGGCGACCATAATTTCACCCTTGGCTATCATTTCACCGTTAGCATAAATTTTAACGGGTTGATCCTGATGGCCGTCAAGCTCTATAACCGCGCCGCGCCCGAGCTTTAACAATTGTTTGATTGGCATCATTGTTTGGCCAAGTACAACGGTCAGTTCAACATCTACATCTTCAATTGCTTGTGACATTGTTAATTTTATCCTTAATCTATGTCTTTAAAATGGATATATATCCCACAATGGAATAACATAATTATTATTCGGTTAACAGGAAAAGCATGATCAAAAGTAAAAAGACAATATTGCCCCTTGAATGGAAATATACAGAAGGCCTGACGTCCTATGAAGAAGCTATGACCGTTATGGAACAAAGGGTCACGGATATTCATCAGGGCACGGCGTCCGAGCTTGTCTGGTTTTTGCAGCATCCGCCGCTTTATACGGCCGGCACCTCAGCAAATATTGATGACCTTCTTCTGCCTGACCGCTTCCCCATATATGAAACGGGGCGCGGCGGGCAATATACCTATCACGGGCCTGGGCAGCGGGTTGTTTATGTTATGCTCGACCTGACACGGTGCGGGCGGGATCTGCGCAAATATGTTTTCCAGCTGGAACAATGGATCATTGAAACTTTGGCCGAATTTAACGTCACTGCGGAAAGGCACAAGGGCCGGATCGGCGTTTGGGTAACCCGAAATAATGGCCGCGAAGAAAAAATAGCCGCCATTGGGGTCAGGGTTCGCAAATGGGTAACTTTTCATGGCATATGCATTAATATTGAGCCTGACCTTGAACATTACAGCGGCATCGTCCCCTGCGGCATTTCAGAGCATGGCGTGACATCTCTTGCGGATCTCGGCCTTCCCATCGCCATGCATGATGTTGATGCTGTTCTAAAACATAAATGGACTGAAATATTTGAGAAACCGCATGAATAGAAACTGGAAAAAAATAGCCGCTATCTTAATTCTTCCGGTGATGCTGTTCGGTTGCTCAATGGCTGTTGATACAGAGGTAGCTGAATTCGCCGTCAGTGAATTTCAAGAAAGTTACAACAAAGAATCCTATGATGTCATTCATGAGAATGCACATCCCGAATTTAAAAATTTTATATCACAGAAAAAACTCAACCTTCTTCTTAAAAAATTAAATAGCCATATGGGCAAGCATATAACGTCTAACCTCATAAGCTGGAAAGCGAAAACCGGCATTAGAGAAGGCACCAGCATCACCCTGAACTATGATGTCACATATGAAAATGATGATAAGGCAAGGGTGACATTTATCTATAAAGTCAATGATGGAATGGCCCGGCTATATAATTTTAATGTGGCTTCAGAAGCTTTAAACAGATCAAAAAATACCGATATTTAACGACGCCTTTTTTCGATATCAACGGTTGGTTTCTGCGTAAACCCCTTTGGGGTAATGCCTATGGCCGCTTGAATATCAATATGGCCAACTTTTGCCAATTCTGGCCCGTCCCAACAGGCCTTAATCATATCATCGACAAGATTCTCAGGGCCAACAAGCAAGCTTTCCACGCTGCCGTCCGCGCGGTTTCGAACCCAGCCGTCCAGTTTTAAAATATTAGCCTGCTTCACGGCCCAGCCCCGATACCATACCCCCTGCACGCGGCCTGAAATGATAATCCGGACAGCTTTATGGCCATCATCCAACATTATTCAAACTCAATAATCACTTGATCAACGGAAAGACTGTCCCCGGCCTTGGCAGAGATTATTTTAATCACGGCGTCTTTTTCCGCCTTCAGAATATTTTCCATTTTCATTGCTTCTACCACACAAAGGACTTGGCCGGCCTTAACCTCAGCCCCCTCTTCTACAGCAATGGAAACAATTAATCCCGGCATGGGACATAAAAGGAAATTCGACATATCCGGCGCAATTTTTTCCGGCATATAGGCCGCAAGTTCGGCTTCCCTTGGGGTGCGAACATAGACTTTTTCTGTCACGCCATTATGACTTAACAAATATCCATCAAGCAATTTATCAACTTCAACGCAAACTTCATTGCCGTTAACATTGGCTTCAAATAAAGGCTTTCCCGGTACCCAGTCTGTTATTACGGTATGGGTTTCATCGCCAGTCAACACAGCGCAGCCGTCTTCTGTGGCATAAAATGAGGAAGCATGATTCTCGCCGCCGATCGTGATTATCCAGTTATCCGTGTAATTTGCATCATTCATTCTTCCGGAAATATGTGATTGCCGACCTATTTCAAATGAATGAACAGTTTGCGCAACGGCCATCATTATTTTTCTGGTCTCATCCGTTAACCTGCCGCCCATAAAGCCATCGGGATATTCTTCGGCGATATAATTGGTGGTGATATTGCCGGACTGAAACCGTTTGCTGTTCAAAACATCCGCCAGAAAAGGAATATTATGATTTAACCCTCGAATATAATATCGGTCAAGGGCTTGCCTCATATGGGCAATCGCCTGATCACGGGTCTTGCCGTAGGTCACGAGTTTGGCAATCATGGGATCGTAAAACATACTGATTTCCGAGCCTTCATAAATGCCCGTATCGACACGAATATTTTCATCTTCTTCTGGCGGCGAATATTTTATAACGCGGCCAATAGAGGGCAGGAAACCCCGCAAGGGGTCCTCAGCATATATCCGTGATTCCATGGCCCAGCCAGTTAATTTGATATCATCCTGACTGAGGGATAATTTTTCACCGTAAGCCACGCGGATCATTTGTTCAACAAGATCAACGCCGGTAATAAATTCGGTAACCGGATGTTCAACCTGAAGCCTTGTATTCATTTCCAGAAAATAAAAATTCCGGTTTTTATCGACAATGAATTCTACGGTTCCTGCAGATTGATATTCTACGGCCTTGGACAGGGCAACAGATTGTTCGCCCATATGTTTTCGGGTGGCCTCATCAAGAAAAGGGCTTGGGGCTTCTTCAATAACCTTTTGATGGCGGCGTTGAATAGAACATTCCCGCTCGCCCAGATAAATGACGTTACCATGGCTGTCGCCTAAGACCTGAATTTCAATATGACGCGGTTCTTCAATAAATTTTTCAATGAAGATACGATCATCACCAAAACTTGAAATGGCTTCATTGGTCGCGGATGAAAAGCCTTCTACGGCTTCTGCATCATCATAGGCAATGCGCATGCCCTTGCCGCCGCCGCCGGCTGAGGCTTTAATCATCACAGGATAGCCAATTTCGCCGGATATCCGTACCGCATGGGCAGAATCCTTGATGATTTCAGTGCTGCCGGGTACCGTATTCACACCGGCTTTATCAGCGAATTTTTTAGAGGCTATTTTATCGCCCATCACGCTGATGGCTTTTGCCCCAGGGCCAATAAAAGTGATTTCTGCCTTTTGAAGCTTCTCGCAAAAATCAGCATTTTCAGATAAAAAGCCATAGCCTGGATGAATGGCTTCTGCGCCGGTTTGCTTTGCAGCGTCAATGATTTTATCGGCGATCAGATAACTTTCCGCCGCCGCAGAGGGTCCAATATGCACCTTCTCATCAGCCATCAATACATGCAGGGCTTCTGCATCGGCATCTGAATATACGGCAACTGTTTTAATGCCCATTTTTTTAGCTGTTTTAATGACACGGCAGGCAATCTCACCACGGTTGGCTATCAAAATTTTTGAAAACATAATCTTGTTCTTCTTATGGTTTAAAGCGGAATATTATCGTGTTTTTTCCAGGGGTTGCTGAGTTCTTTGTTTTTCAACATACGAAGTCCTCTTGCAATTCGCCGGCGCGATGCATGGGGCATGATCACATCATCAATATAGCCCCGCCCCGCTGCGACAAATGGATTGGCGAATTTATCGGAATATTCTTTGGTGCGGGCGGCAATCTTTTCTTCATTGCCAATATCGGCCCTGAATATAATCTCCACAGCCCCTTTGGCTCCCATAACGGCAATTTCAGCCGTGGGCCAGGCAAAATTCAAATCCCCGCGCAAATGTTTTGACGCCATAACGTCATATGCCCCGCCGTAGGCTTTGCGGGTGATTATGGTTATTTTTGGCACCGTTGCTTCGCCGTAAGCAAAGAGCAACTTGGCTCCCTGCTTGATAATGCCGTTGAATTCCTGCTGGGTTCCCGGCAAGAAACCCGGTACATCGACAAAGGTTATAATGGGAATATTAAAACAATCACAGAAACGCACAAAACGCGCGGCCTTGCGTGATGCGTTAATATCAAGGCAACCGGCAAGCACCATGGGCTGGTTCGCAACAAAGCCCACTGTCTTGCCTTCTATTCGGCCAAAACCTGTGATGATATTCTTGGCATATTCCGGTTGAATTTCATAGAAATCACCTTCGTCAGCGACCTTTTGAATAAGCTCATGCATATCATAGGGTTTGTTTGGATTGTCAGGTATCAATGTATCGAGTGACATTTCCTCCCGATTAGGCTCATCAAAAGTTGGAAAGTCAGGTGATTTTTCGCGATTATTTGCGGGCAAAAGATCAATCAGTCGCCTCACCTGTTTCAAGGCCTCCACATCATTATCAAAGGCGATATCGGCAACGCTTGATTTTGTGGTGTGCGTAATAGCCCCGCCCAATTCCTCCTGGGTAACGGTTTCATTGGTCACCGTTTTGACCACATCGGGGCCCGTGACGAACATATATGAGCTGTCTTTTACCATAAAGATAAAATCAGTCATGGCCGGAGAATATACGGCCCCGCCCGCGCAAGGCCCCATGATCACCGAAATCTGCGGAATGACGCCCGATGCCATGATGTTTTTCTGAAAGACATCGGCATATCCAGCAAGGGCCGCTACACCCTCCTGAATTCTGGCCCCCCCGGAATCATTAAGGCCGATGACCGGCGCGCCGACCGTCATGGCCATATCCATTATTTTGCAGATTTTTTCCGCATGGGTTTCAGAAAGCGAGCCACCAAAAACAGTAAAGTCCTGACTGTAACAATAAACGAGACGGCCATTAATGGTGCCGGATCCAATGACAACCCCGTCGCCGGATATCTTTTGATCCATCATGCCAAAATCAACGCAGCGATGCTCCATGAACATATCATATTCTTCAAAGCTGTTTGGATCGAGCAAGATATCAAGACGCTCTCGCGCCGTAAGTTTGCCTTTTTTATGTTGGGTATCGATGCGCTTTTTGCCGCCGCCCATTCGGGCCTCTTCGCGTTTTTCTTCAAGTCGTATCAGGATTTCCTGCATGTTGCCCTCTATTTTTAACATGGTTAATGATGGCTATGTTATTTACCTTACTGATGAGTAACATTTTTTATTTTAAGGAGTCAAACACTATTGAAAACTGATCCTTTTGATCTACATGGAATTGTTATGAAATATGATTATGTTATATTGAATCGTTCAAGAACATTCGCAAGATCCGCGCCAAACTCGTCGCCGCGACGGATGATTGATGCCGCTTGCGGTAATTTAGCAAGATCCGGATGATTTAAAGGCAGGCTGGTCAATAAGGCGGTATGAATATTCACTGTGGAGGGCATCGCATGAAGCGCACAAAGAAGATCAATACCACTAAGGCGCGGCAACATGGCGCTACATATAACAAGGTCCGGTTTGGTATCAAGAATGATTTCAAAGGCCTGTAGTGAATCCAGAACAGTTGTCACCCGATAACCGCATTCCACCAATTCACGCTCAACCACTCTGGCGGCGACTTTCTTTGGCAATACAAGGGTCACATCCTTGTGAACCGTCTTGATATCGGCAACGTCAAAAGTTGCATGATGCGGCAAGGTGCGAATTTCTTCAGCAATATCAACAGTCTCGTTCGCGCGGCCATCCAATGATTTGGTAATGCTGTCACTGAAAAGCTGCAAATCGAGTATATTCTGCGTGGAGATAACATCAATATGGCAAAGATAATCATCCAGACGCTGGCATATGGCTGACAAGCCGGGAAGATTGACGGCTTTCACCTTAAGGCGCAAATTTGAACTATCCTGCATCAACAGTGTTTTGGCTTTTTCCTTGCTGATATCGCAACTGATCATTTGTTGCAGACGCAATTCGAGACTGCCGGCGACTTCCCGCGCCTCATCAAGGGCTTCTGATTCATATAAGTTTTCTAGAGCTTCTTCGGATAAAACAGTCATGGTAAAATTGGATCCTGATTCACTTTAAATATTTGAACATGCATTTGTAATTCAGCAGCATTAATACTTAACTAATAAATCCAAAAAAATCCTGAAAATGCTGATTAATCCATCGTGACGACCACTTTTCCGGAAGATGACCTATTGCGCAGGGCGCGAATGGCCTCGGCGGTTTTCTCCAGTGGGAAAGTCGCGCTGATATGGGGCCTGATTTTACCGACTGAATACCATTGAAAAAGCTGCCGGGTGGAGTCCTGAAGTATTTCTGGTTTGAATATTTTGTAAGCCCCCCAATAAAAGCCAATAAGTTCAACATTCTTCACAAGCAAATGATTTGCCGGAACCTGCGGGATATCTCCGCTGGCAAACCCGATAACCAGCATCCGGCCTTCCGGGGCCATCGCGCGGAAAGTCTGCCGGAATATGTCACCGCCAACGGGGTCATAAACCACATTGGCCCCCTTGCCTTCTGTGATTTCCTTGATTTTCTTTCTGACATCTTCATGCTTGTAATTTATGGTAAATTCCGCGCCCTTTTCGCGGGCAATGGCGAGTTTTTCATCACTGCCTGCCGTGGCAATGACGCGCGCGCCCATCATCTTGCCTATTTCAACAGCGGTCAGGCCAACACCGCCGCCCGCGCCGTTAACCACCAGCCATTCATCCTTTTGAAGTTTTGCGCGATAGTCAAGCGCCACATGGCTGGTACCATAAGCGACCACAAACGCCGCGGCATCCACATAGGACATTTTATCAGACAACGCACATAATACACCAGATGGCACGGCGACTTTTTCTGCAAATCCGCCCCAGTTGGTTAAGGCCTGTACCCTGTCACCAACTTTCCAGCCCGCAACTTTGGAGCCTGTTTGAGATATGATTCCCGCAACTTCTACGCCGGGACTAAAAGGCAATGTTGGTTTGACCTGATAGGTGCCTTCCACCATTAAACTATCCGCGAAATTCACGGAACAGGCTTTAACATCAATAACCACTTCATCATCCCCGGCGCACGGATCAGAAACTGTTTCGAGTTTTAAATTATCGAGCGGCCCACATTCATTGACAATCATGGCTTTCATGACATTTATTTCCCTTAATTACGATAAACATTAATGGCGATTAAATACCCATAGACTTTAGTTATAATCACAGTATACTGCGCCGAAATTTACCCTGCTATATTGCACTGCATCATTAATAGATTTTTGCGACAGGTTAATCAACTTATTTTAGGTAAAACAGATGTCATTACGTAATATTGCTATTATCGCCCATGTTGACCATGGCAAAACCACACTCGTGGACACCTTGTTCCGTCAGGCCGGAACTTTCCGCGAAAATCAACGGGTTGAAGAACGCGCTATGGATAGCGGCGATATTGAAAAAGAACGGGGCATCACTATCCTCGCCAAATGTACCTCTATTGAATGGCGGGAACATCGTATTAATATCGTTGATACACCGGGCCATGCGGACTTTGGCGGTGAAGTGGAACGAATCCTGAGCATGGTGGACGGCGTTATTCTTTTGGTTGATGCCGCCGAAGGGCCCATGCCGCAAACTAAATTTGTGACATCAAAGGCCTTGGCGCTTGGCCTTAGACCGATTGTGGTTATCAACAAGGTTGATAAGCCTGATCGCCGGCCGGATGCCGTGCATGACGAGGTTTTTGATCTGTTTGCCAGTCTTGATGCGAATGAAGAACAGCTGGATTTCCCGACACTCTTTGCCTCTGGCCGTGATGGCTGGGCAGATTATGAATTGGATGGCCCGCGCGAAAATCTTGATCCTTTGCTGGAAACAATTTTAAAGCATTTCGAGAAACCATCGGTCATGACCAAAGAAAATATTGATCAGCCCTTTACCATGCTGGCCACCCTGCTTGACCGCGACAACTTTCTTGGCAGGGTCATAACAGGCCGTATAGAAACCGGTAAGATCAAGGTGAATGACCGAATTAAGGTTTTGAATCAGGATGGTGAAGTCGTCGAGACTGGCCGGGCCAGCAAGTTAATGTCTTTCCGTGGCCTTGACCGCGTACCGGTAGATTCGGCAATAGCGGGCGAGATTATATCCATTGCCGGCCTGTCTGTGGGAACCGTGGCAGATACATTTTGTGCGCCCGAGGTTGTAATCCCTCTTCAGGCACAGCCCATTGATCCCCCTACCCTGTCTATGCGGTTCACGGTCAATGACAGCCCCCTTGCGGGCCGTGAAGGCACCAAGGTAACGTCCCGGATGATACGGGACAGGCTGGACAAAGAATCAGAAGGCAATGTGGCGATCCGTATTACAGAAAGTGAAAGCAAAGATGGGTTCGAAGTCGCCGGGCGCGGCGAATTGCAACTCGGCGTACTTATCGAAACCATGCGCCGCGAAGGGTTCGAGCTCTCTATTTCTCGCCCTCGGGTGCTGTATAAAACGGATCCTGATACGGGGGAAAGACTTGAGCCCTACGAAGAAACGGTCATTGATGTGGATGATGAATATTCCGGCGTGGTTGTTGAAAAAATGAGTTTGCGCAAAGGTGAAATGACAGACATGCGGCCCAGCGGCGCCGGCAAAACCAGAATTGCCTTTCTTGCGCCGTCACGTGGTTTGATTGGTTATCATGGTGAATTCCTGACCGATACCAAGGGAACCGGTATCATGAACCGTGTGTATCACAGTTACGGCCCCTATAAAGGGCCAATCGCAGGACGGCGATACGGTGCCCTTATTGCGATGGGTTCTGGTAAAGCTGTGGCTTATGCGCTCTTTAATCTGGAAGATCGCGGAACGATTATGGTCAATCCCGGCGAAGAAGTATATGAAGGCATGATCATTGGCGAACATAGCCGGGATAACGATCTTGACGTTAATGTGCTTAAAGGCAAGCAGCTTACCAATATGCGGGCCTCTGGCAAGGACGAGGCCGTTAAGCTGGTAACCGTTCGCAAACTTACGCTGGAACAGGCCATCGCCTATATCAATGATGATGAACTGGTGGAAGTCACACCGGCAAGTATCCGGCTGCGCAAACGCTTCCTTATCCCCCATGAACGTAAAAAGGCCGCACGGGCTGTACAATAATTTTTATGGTCACATGGTATAATTTACTGATCTTTAATCTGTTCTCGTCATACTTATCAATAAATTTAGTTGAATATAAAGGTATGAAATGACACATTTTTTGGTAACGGACGAGAATCCAAAGGGATATAGAATGGAAGATATCCTCAAAATTATTCGGAAAGATATTTTCCTGCGGACAACCAAGATCATGGAAGATGAACGTCCAGAGGCCCAAACAGTGATGGATAATAACGTTAAAATACTGGGATTAATGAGCGAAGCCATTTTCATCGCTGAGAGTAGTACCGCTATTTTAGAAAAAAGTTTTGGCCCCTCACGCAGCGGCGAGCCACGAATTGGAACATAGCCTTTCCTCTAATTTATAAAAATATGGCCTCTAATTTATAAATATCTGACCTTTGCAACTTGACAAATGTTATCCACTAACCGACACAGTTGTTACGAATTGATCAAAGGAAGCTTTCATATGGACTCCAAAGCCAATCAGATAGATACCCGGCAAATAAAAGAATATACAGATTTTATGGACAAGCTTGCCGTAGCGGCGGCTGAAATCACCCTTCCTATGTTCAAGCAACCAATTGAGGTGACCAACAAAGGGCAAAAGCACCTCCTTGACTATGACCCTGTCACTGAAGCAGACGAATTGTCAGAGAAGGCCATTCGCAAACTGATCACGCAAGTCTACCCTACCCACAATATTCTGGGGGAAGAACATGGCCATGAAGAGAAGAACGCCCAGGTGGGCAGCCGTGATCAATGGACATGGGTTATCGACCCCATTGATGGTACGCGGGCTTATATCTGCGGCATTCCCACATGGGGGACCCTGGTCGCCCTGAATGATGGCCGCGCACCTGTTTATGGCATGTTGGATCAGCCTTATCTGAAAGAACGTTATATTGGGACGCCTGAGGCCTCTTATCTCAATGGAAAAATAATCAATTGTCGGCCTTGCAAAAATTTATCTGATGCCACCATCTCCACAACCGACCCCACCCAATTCTTTAGCAGCGCAGAAGATGAACAGGCCTTTTATCGGGTTGCCGCAGAAGCAAAACTCGTGCGGAACGGTTATGACTGTTATGCTTATGCCATGGTTGCCGCGGGATTTATCGATATTGTTATCGAAAGCGGTCTTGAGCCCTATGATATACAGGCCTTAATTCCAATTGTTCAGGGGGCCGGCGGCATTGTGACCAACTGGACAGGAGGGTCTGCGGCAATGGGCGGGCAGGTTGTCGCATCGGCAACAACAGAGCTTCATGATCAGGTTCTAGGCTTACTTAATACCTAGAAAAAAATCTATTTCCTGCCAAAGATAATCACGATATTTATCTTTCTCGCGATAGATTTCATGTCTGGATCCTTCAATTGTAACAACATTAAAATTATCATGGCCAATGAATAATTCTGCGCTGGCAGCGCTTTTCACAACCTGATCTGATCCGGCCAAGGCAATAAGAATTGGGATGGATATTTTATCCAGAAAACCCGAGCTTTGAATTTTCTGAGTGCTTTCCATGGCCTTGTTAAGCCAGCCAAAGGTCGCTCCACCGACATATAACGCGGGATTAGATTCAATTATTTCGGCTTCCACATCATATCTTGCTTTATCATGGGTTAATAATTTTTGGCGAATTAAATTCCGGTCTTTGGAAAAAACAGCGGCTTGACCGAAGGCAAAGGACGTACTGAAGCCAATTTTGCACGCAAGACGAATAATGAATTTGGTCACAGCAGAGATCACTGAATTGCCCAGATTGAATTCTATCATAGGCGCCATAATAACGGCTTTTTTAATAACGCCGGGATAATCATGCAGATATCTCAGGCATAAATGTCCGCCCATGGAATGGCCCACCAAGAAAACGGGGATATCTTTTGCCCGGGGGTCAGCCATGACTATTTTTGAGATAAATTCATTTAAATCATCTGAAAAATCGTCAAAAATCTCTGCGTGACTTTTTGACCTGTCGGGCAACATTCGGTCTGATAAACCCTGACCGCGATTATCCAATGTATAAACGGCAAAATCACGTTTAAGAAAATCGGAAATAAATTCCGAATATTTTTCCATATATTCCCGGTGACCATTCACAAGAACAATAATACCCCGGCTGTCATCTTCAGACGGCCAGCAGGCCGTCCGTATATTCGTGCCATCACGCATCGCCAGATATTGAATCTGTCCCTGTCGATCCAAAGCGGGAAAATCTTTCCAAAGCATAATTTCGTAAACCTTTTCTATTTTGCCTGAAGTTTACGCAAAAAAGAAATTTACTCAATTAAAAAATTTTCAAAGCCGCTCTTATGTTTGTTTCTTTATTTTGCCAGATTTATTTTGAAAGACGTAAGTTGGAAAGCTCTTTGGCAATTTTTTTGAAAGCATTTTGCAAAGAAGCCTTATCCGGCGCATGATAATAATAGTCATCATCAGTCGCTACATATTTCAAAAGATCAACCAGACTTGCGTTGCTGTTGGCAAACTGAATGGTGTAAATCAGAATTTCATCATCATTATCAAAATTTTCATCATTTTTATTTTTAATGGCATCCGCCAGATCCCTTAAACGATTGTCCCGCCGTGACCTAGAATGAAAGCCATTATTATAGGCGTCCGCATTCCGAACCGTATTCGTCCCATCTGTCAACAAGATAATAGCTTTATGTTTAACATAGGTTTCACTTTCGACAACAGTCGCTTCGTCAAAAGGCTCTCCCGGTGTTATCACCCGCCACGCCCAGGCAAGCCCCTGCGGAATATTTGTATAGAAACTTCCGGATGGAATTAGAAGCTCTTCAATAGCATCCTTCATTACTATTTTAGAATTCTGCAGCGGCGTAATGCCGTATGTCGGACAGGTGGTGCAATTTGCACTTGTATTATTTAAACTCCTGAGATCGCATTTTCTGACCTCTCCCTCTTCGCCCATGGGGTACCAGCCTACCCATGCCGGGCCATCAATCGATTCAAACGGGCCATCAACAATGTCACCAGCATCTGCTTCAGCCTGATCATCCTTGTAGGATTGATAATCGTCATAGGGGCGCGTTCTGGCAAAGCGGGCATAGACACAACCCCTCCAGTCTGTTGGCGGTTCTGCGAGTAATGGCACGGACGGCGCATTATGCGCAAAATAAACATTATCAATTTGCGGGGTCCAGTTTTTTAAAACCAGATCTTCATCATCATCCCATATATCCTCATCATCAAATTTGTCAAACCGGTAAAATTCTTCTCTGTAAGGGTTATCTGGTGACCCAATGACCGGCTGGGTGGTAAAGCGTAAGTTCGCGGGAAGAGGGGCTCCTGCGCCATCAAAGCCATATTCCGTACCATTGGTCGTCACATTCACTTTACCGGACCATGGCACCAGTCCAATATTCAAGAGCGCATTAACCTCATTGTTGCCGTAAAGAATATCCACAAGGTCGGTAGCGGCGGCCTTTGCAAGGCCGATTCTTCTGTAGGGCATCGTAGGCACGCTGGTCCCTGAGATGTTCAGATTCATGGAACCTGACATATCAATCGCGATAACCACATCAAGGAGAGAGGTTTCCCGCGTTACTTCGGAATCCCCCCCCGCTGTCATATTGTCAAAATTAAATACATTCATAAAAACCGTTGGCACAGAAACATTGGCCGTTAACCTGAGAACCTCATCATCAGCATTATAAATATGTCCTTCCGGAAGTTGATTGCCTTCTGCATCAAGTTCAAATGGCCCGGTAACCTCAGACCCCATAAAATTGGCAGGAAAATTAGCGTCAAAATATTTTTTTATTTGAGCTTCCCGATCTGCTTCAAAGAAATTCCGGCCACCGGCAAGGGCTGCGGCATCAAGCGCCGTACTCAACCGGGTTTTGACAATATAAGTTCGGCTCACGTCAGTAGCGATTCCAATAACGCCAATTGTCGGGATAATTGACATGGTCAGCATGACACCGGACATGCCACGAATGTCAGAGGAAAGTTTTAAGAAAAATCTTTTAAAACAATGCATTAGTTGAATAGTCTTGTCCCTAAATATTTTCATTTTATGGCTCGCTCTATTTTCTATCCATTAATAAAAAAAAGACGTATATAGGATATACTTCTTCAATCAGTCTGGTAGAAAAGATAATGCAAAAACATTAATCTTTTATAATTAAACGATATAGTTATCTGATAATTTTATACAAAATTTCCCTCTCTCTAAATCTTGGTAAAGCCAAATAAATATTTATTTTCATTCTGATGTTGAATTTGTTTCAAAACCCCGTAAGTTTTCAGGGATATTGATAAAATATAACTGTAATGGAAAATATAATAATGACGAAAACGCATCACACGAAAGTTCTGATTATCGGCTCTGGCCCGGCTGGCTATACTGCGGCCATATATGCTGCAAGGGCAAATTTAAATCCGATCGTGGTTCAAGGCATGCAGCCCGGCGGGCAATTGACCATTACAACAGATGTTGAAAATTACCCTGGTTTTGCAGATCCGATCCAAGGGCCGTGGCTCATGGAACAGATGGAAGCACAGGCCCGCAACGTAAATACCGAAATTATCACGGATATGATAACAGAGGTTAATTTTTCCGAACGTCCCTTCGTCTGCACAGGCGAAGGCGGTGATATTTATATTGGTGATACGGTCATTATTTCCACAGGCGCACAGGCAATGTGGCTGGGATTGCCATCAGAACAGGAATTTCAGGGTTTTGGTGTGTCAGCCTGCGCCACATGCGATGGATTTTTCTATCGTAACAAAGAAGTCATCGTGGTCGGCGGCGGAAATACAGCAGTTGAAGAAGCTATTTTCCTGACTAATTTTGCCTCAAAAGTCACCCTTATCCATAGAAGGGATAGCTTGCGATCTGAAAAAATCCTGCAAGACCGCCTTTTTGCCAATGAAAAAATTACCGTCATATGGGATACTGTTATCGAAGAGATCGTCGGTGACAAACCTCCTATGGGCGGCGTGACGGGCGCCAGAATTAAAAATGTTAAAACAGGCCAGATTGAGGAAATTCAAGCCCACGGTGTTTTCATCGCCATCGGACATAAACCTTCAACGGGTATTTTTTCAGGTAAGGTGAACATGGACAGCGATGGATATATCTTAAAAGCGCCGGATAGCACAGCAACCAATATCCCCGGCGTCTATGCCGCAGGGGATGTCACCGACAAAATATACCGGCAAGCCGTGACAGCAGCAGGAATGGGTTGCATGGCAGCATTGGAAGCTGAAAGCTTTCTCGCTGAGAACTAATCAGACTTTACCGGCAAGATTTTTCTTAATTTTCACCAAAAATCATCTATAAGTAGAGATATTTAAAAATTGAGATGATCATTTTATGGATTGGGATAAATTAAGGATATTTCACGTTGTTGCCTCATCAGGCAGCTTTACCCACGCTGGGGATAAATTATTTCTGAGCCAGTCTGCGGTCAGTCGCCAAATAAAATCTTTGGAAGAAACGTTAAACACCGTTTTGTTCAACCGCCATGCGCGGGGGTTAAGCTTAACAGACGAAGGTGAACAGCTTTTTAAGACCGCTGAAGAAGTCATGGCAAAAATCCATGTCACTGAGCAGCAGTTGATTGAAGGAACGGACATTCCACGCGGTGAATTAAAGATATCAACCACTTTGAGCTTTGGCTCAACATGGATGATGAACCATATGCGCAGTTTCATTGAAAAATATCCGGAAATTCAGGTTCAGTTAATTGTTGCTGATACCGATCTTGACCTGACCACACGTCAGGCCGATGTAGCCATTCGATTTCAGCCGGCCCAACAATTGGACTTGATACAAAAACAACTTGGTGTGTTTCATCACCATCTTTATGCTTCACCGGAATATCTTAGCCGAAAGGGGCGACCAGAAAGCATGGATGATCTCGATAGTCATCACATCATTGCTTACGGCGACCTTGCGCAGAGTCCTATCAAGAATATAGATTGGGTGCTGGCCGGCAGAAATGGCGTAAAACGAACACCGGTTCTTCGAATCAATAGTATTTATGGTGTTCTGCAGGCCGTTAAGTCTGGCGTGGGCATTGCAGCATTGCCAGATTATCTCGTACAAGGTTCAACAAATGTTGTCCGCGTTTTAAATGATGTTGAAGGCCCCGCCTTCCCTGCCTATCTCGTTTATACCCAGGAAGCCCGTAATTCCCGCCGTATTTCAGTCTTTAAAGAATATGTCATCGAGCAATTCAAAGAGGCGCGCTTCTAGAGAAATTTGCAAGCTGTGCGTATGTCACATGGCTGGGTTGTGAATTTAGATATGGTAAATTAAATATTAACCCCTATATTCAGACGCAGATGTTGCATCGCAGCATCAACCTGAAATACCTCTCCCAGGTTATTTCAGTTTGTTATGCCTCAGTTCCTCCCCTATTCGAGGCATAACCGTTTCATTGTCTTCCCGGACATGAAGCCTCCCTATATTTTAACTTGCCGGGTTTTTTAACCCGGCATTTTTTTGTCTGATAAAAATTATTGATGATGAATGATATTGACATGAATTGTTGCGCTGCAACATAGATCTGCATATACTTCATAGCTATTCGAGGTATTTTACAACATCATTCATACTGGAAATGACCATGCCGCCCGCAATGGCAAGCTTTTTATCCTGCCCCCGGACTGAATAAGCAAGCACCTCCATACCCGCGGCAACTGCCCCTTGAACCCCGGGCAGGCTATCTTCTATAACCAGACATTGCGCAGGGTCGCAATCCATCTGTTTTGCGGCATATAAATATATATCAGGATAGGGTTTCCCCCGGCTGACCTGAGACGCGCTAAAAATATGATCCTGAAAGTAATGTTTAAGATTCGTATGCCCAAGCGTAAAATTCATTTTTTCAAAAGACCCGCTGGAGGCGACACAGATTCTTAACGGCATTTTTGTTAATCTTTGTAAAGCCTCCCTTATCCCTGCGACGGGTTGAAGAGAGTTGGTAAAAGCTGTGAAAGTTTTCTTCTGAAGCTCGCTTAAAAAGTCATCCGGCAGCTCACGCCCGAGCATTTTATCAAGTTTCACGATGACAGACGCCATAGATAAACCAACAAATTCCGCCATAATCTCATCAATGGTCATTTGAAGGCCGTAACCAGCAAGAGCCTGCCTGAGGACTTCATTTGCGATGAGTTCACTATCGACCAAGACGCCGTCACAGTCAAAAATGACCAGTTCAATTGTCATGGTAACTTCTAATCTAACTTAACGCGTCACAGGCGCGCTTGATACGTATACAAGCCTCAGTCAATGCGGCATCTGACGTGGCATAGGATACCCTGAAATGCGGTGACAAGCCAAAGGCTTCTCCATGGACGGCGGCGACCCCTTCTGCTTCCAGAATATACGTGCAGAAATCAAGGTCTGTTTCAATCACAGCCCCTGCGGGTGTTTTTTTGCCAATCAATCCCGCGATGGAGGGATAGACGTAAAAAGCCCCTTCTGGTTTAGGGCATATAACGCCGCCTATTTTACTTAACATCTCAACCACCATATCGCGGCGTTTCTGGAACACGGCAGCTCTTTCCTTTAAGAAATCCTGCGTCCCGGTCAGGGCCTCAACAGCGGCCGCCTGAGAAATAGAACAGGGGTTGGATGTGCTTTGTGACTGAACCTTGCGGATTGCATTGATCAAGGCTACAGGCCCGCCGGCAAAACCAATGCGCCATCCTGTCATGGCATAAGCTTTCGCAACCCCGTTAATGGTCAAGGTACGGTCAAATAACTTTGGCTCCACCTGCGCCGGGGTAACAAATTCAAAATCATCATAGACAATATGTTCATACATATCATCGACCATAACCCATACATGGGGATGCCTCAGAAGAACATCCGTCAGGGCTTTCATTTCCGCGGCATTATAAGCCGCACCGGAAGGATTGCTGGGCGAATTTAAAATCACCCATTTTGTCTTATCTGTAATGGCAGCTTCCAGAGTCTCTGGCTGAAGTTTGAAATTATTTTCCATGGTTGCTTCTGCAAAAACGGGCGTGCCGCCGGCCAAAAGAACCATATCAGGATAAGATACCCAGTAAGGGGTTGGAATGATAACCTCATCCCCGGAATTCAATGTCGCGACAAAAGCATTATAAATCGTTTGTTTGCCGCCATTATTCACTGTTATCTGGTTTAGGTCATAATTCAGGCCATTATCGCGTTTGAATTTCGCGCAGACGGCTTTTTTAATCTCAACCGTACCATCAACCGCGGTATATTTAGTTTGGCCATCCCAAATAGCCTTGATCGCGGCTTCTTTAATATTATCCGGCGTATCAAAATCAGGCTCCCCTGCCCCAAGCCCAATGATATCACGGCCCGCCGCCTTTAACTCAGCGGCCTTGGTGGAAACGGCAATGGTCGGTGATGGTTTAACGCGGCTTAATGAATCTGCGATAAAAGCCATTAAATGATCCTTTCAAAAGCTGAAATAATATGTTGCCGCAAAATACGCAATATTCCCCCCTACTGCAAGCCCTGACTTTTCAGGCTGTATATTCGGTCTGTTAAATTACTATTCATAATTTATAAACCCTTAGGCTATACTTAAAGCGGACGCATAAAAATAAACTTGGGAAACAATATTCATGCTTTTTAATTCATATGAATTTATATTTGCATTTTTACCTGTAACTTTGATTGTTTTTATTTTTGTTTCCAGAATAGATTCTGAAAAGGCCATTGCTTGGCTCGTAATTGCTTCTTTATTTTTTTATGGCTGGTGGAATCACAATTATCTTATTTTAATAATTTCCTCTATGGTGATCAATTACACGATAGGGGTTCTCATAAACAAACTTCATTCCAAGAAGAAACCCGCTAAATATATATTAATATTTGGCATTTTGTTTAATCTATCATTACTGGGTTATTATAAATATGCGAATTTTTTCCTCGAAAACGCATCATATTTACTATCATCCCCATATGAGGTTCAACAAATTCTTTTACCCCTTGCCATATCCTTCTACACGTTCCAGCAGATTGCTTTTCTTGTTGATACCTACAAGGGCAATACAAAGGAATATAAATTTCTGCATTATGCATTATTTGTAACTTTTTTCCCCCAGTTAATTGCAGGCCCTATTGTCCATCACAAGGAAATGCTGCCTCAATTCATGGACCGTTATAATATCCGTTTGAACATCAATAATATCACTATTGGACTGGCTATTTTTTCAATTGGTCTGTTTAAAAAAGCGGTATTGGCAGATGGGATCGCCGTATATGCAAATCCCATATTCAGCATGGCTGAAGCTGGCCAGCAAATGGGCTTTTTCCAAAGCTGGGGGGGGGCCTTGTCATATACTCTGCAACTTTATTTTGATTTCTCCGGTTACTCTGACATGGCCATTGGAAGCGCACGCCTTTTTGGTATAAAATTGCCACTCAATTTTCATTCACCATATAAAGCACTGAATATTACCGAATTTTGGCGACGATGGCATATCACCTTGTCACGTTTTTTGCGTGACTATATCTATATAGCGCTAGGTGGTAATCGCAAAGGAAGACTGCGTCGATATACTAACCTCTTTACCACCATGCTGCTTGGCGGGTTATGGCATGGTGCTGGGTGGACTTTTGTAATATGGGGAGCTTTGCATGGATTGTATTTAATAATAAATCATTTTTGGCAGTTTATTGTACAAAAATTTAATTTAATCTTTCTTCAACATTCAAAAATCTGGAAGGCTTTCGCGTGGCTGTTAACTTTTTTGGCTGTGATTATAGGATGGGTATTTTTCCGGGCAAATAATTTGGATGCCGCAATATTATTACTGGAAAGCATGTCAGGCAAACATGGCATTTCCATTCCGAATGGCCTAGGGGTGCTATTAGGGGATTCGGGCAAGATATTAAATGAGGCTGGTATAGAGTTTTCTCATGGTGGCGGGAAAGTTTTCGTAATGACTTATATCTGGATTTTTTGTCTTTTAGCTATTGCGCTCATATGGCCCAACACACAACAGGTTATGGATAAATTTAATCCGTCCCTGAATAAAATTAAGGATAACCCTATTACTACTCTTTTGAGTGATAATATATTGATGCGTAAAGTCAAATTTAAATTTTCATATATATGGGCATTGAATATGTCCATTATTATAACCTTAGGAGTTTTGGCCTTGTCTCAAATTTCTGAATTCTTATATTTCCAGTTTTGACCATGACAGTAGGAAAATTTTTAAAAATCTGGTTTATCGGTGCTATGTTGACTTTCGGCATTGCTGTTGCCTTTAATTACTATGTTGACCCCTATGCCTTGTTTGGAAGCCAAAGAATTGCGGGGTTTAATAAAATTAAACCTGCCGCCGGCAGTCATTCTTTTCAATCTAAAATTCATACCGCACACAAACAAGAAATTGACCTGCTTATAATAGGCAATTCCCGCGCGGAAATGGGCATAGATCCTGACCATTCCTTATTTAAGAAAAAAAAGATAAGAGCCTATAATCTTGGTCAACCGGGCAGTCAAATATCCACACAATATGGTTATGCATTAGATATCCTAAGAGAGAAAGAAATCAAAACTATCATAATCTCGGTGGATTTTCTGGATTTTATCACATCAAAACATAACGTAGATCCCTATAATTGGCCCCCTGAAAAATCGTCTCAGGATAATAGACGAAAATACAATTGGGATGGCAGCATCAATGATAGTTACACATTTCAGTATTTTAAAGATGTCTATGTTCCTCTCATCGCACTGGGAACGTTACAAGATAGTTTTCGCACAATATTTTCTCAGAACGCTAATTCTTCAAATTTACTGCAAAATGGATTTAATCCTGCTGCCAACATGCTTTTTGCAACTCAAAACGAAGGCGTAACTGCGCTTTTTAATCAGAAAATTCCTCAAGTTATAACAAGCTTTACAGCACGAAAATTTAAAATTTATACCGACGGATATCAATGGTCGCCACAATTTAATGCTCTGAAGTTTTTTTTAGATTACCTTCAGTCGCAGGATATTGAGGTAATAATATTCATCAACCCCTATCATATACAATATTTGGAAATCATAGAATATTCAGGATTAACCGAGGCCTTTTCGACCTGGAAAATACAGCTCGTCCAAATTGTGGAAAATCGTCATAAAAAGATTACCCTGTGGAATTTTAGTGATCCAAGCAGTTACACCAATGAGCCAATTTTATTGTCAGGAAACAAACCCTTAAAGTGGTTCTGGGAACCAGCGCATTACCGTAAAGAACTTGGTGATTTAATTGTCCAGAATATTTTTTCTGAAGATATAGAATTGGTAAAAGATACAAGACAGTTTGGGCATATACTAACATCTGAAAATATTAGTGCCTATCTTGCAGAATATTCCGTAAAACTAAAAAAATACCGGACAGAATATCCTGAAGAATCCAAATCTATTGCGCAAAAATTTCGTGAGCTTACCAAATAGCGATATTTTCTAACGATAATTTTATCAAAATTTAGTTTCTCACGCCGTTTGATTGATTTTCAAAATACACATTCATTATTTGTAAACTCTTTCGTTATATCCCAATTCAAGAGATACAAGTTCTCTTCTTTCGAGCTTAAGAAATAAAATTGCGCTCCATTCAAGAATAAGGAAAGATATATGTCTATTGAATTAAACCACAAACAGGCTTTGGTTGCCGCTGCAATATCATTATCAACATTTTTTATTACCCCGCCTGCGCTGGCAGAAAATTTTGGACTAAATTTAAAAGCAAGCACTTTAGGGGCCGGAATTGAACTATCCGCCGGACTTGCAGAGAACCTCAATGTCAGAGTCGGCGCAAATTATTTTAAATTTGCTAAAACTCTGGAAGAAGACGGGACGAGTTATGATTTCGACCTGAAATTAAACAGTTTTACGGCCCTTGTTGACTGGCATGCCTTTGGCGGCGGTTTTCGTATCACGGGCGGCGGCGTGCTGGACAAAAACAGCCTGGAAGGCGCGGCACAGGCCAGTGACTTTTATGATATCGGCAATCAAACCTTCAGCCAGGCCGAGGTGGGCACTTTAAATGGTCTGATCAATTTCAGAAATATTTCGCCCTATGTCGGTATTGGCTGGGGCAATATGGTATACGGTGACAGCAACTGGACCTTTACCGCAGATTTGGGCGTGATTTTCACAGGAACGCCGCGTGTTGATCTTAATTCCGTTGGGGGAACATTGTCGAATAATGCCGTTTTTCTGGCTGAAATAGCCAGAGAAGAACAAAATGTCGCCAATGATATTGATTTCTTTAAATTCTATCCGGTTGTCTCCATAGGTATGTCTTACCGCTTTTAAGATCAGGCAGCATTAAGATTCAGTCATAAGAGATATTCTTCTGACGCTGTTTCTTTTGAAGCCCGTGCTTTTTTTTGGTTTCCACGCGCTTGGCCTTTGCGCGTCTGCTGGGTCGCGTCGCGCGGCGGTGTTTTGGCGGCACGGCGGCTGATTTAATTAACTCAACCAGACGTTCAAGGGCATCAGCGCGATTTCTAAGCTGGCTGCGGAAACGATTGGCGGTGATGATGATAATGCCCGCAGCCGTCATTCGGTGACCGCTTATTTTCCTCAGGCGTTCAAAAACATCCGGCACCAGCATCGGCGATTTTGAAGCATCAAAACGCAGCTGAACAGCCGTTTCCACCTTATTGACATTCTGCCCGCCCGGCCCGGGGGAACGGATAAAATGCTCTTCAATCTCATCCTCATGTATGGAAATACTGTTGGTAATTTTTATCATTCACTATTTCTAGTCTAAAAAGCCCCCGCATTCACAGCAGAGACAAGCTGAAATGCGGGAGCTTAAAAAATGGAATCTCAGAAAAAGCCTCTAGAAGGGAATTTCATCATCAAGGTCAGAAGACCCGCCGCCGAACGAGCCGCCAGAAGATGCATTATCGCCGCCAGAAGAAGACTGATCATAAGCACCGCCGCTAGAACTCCCCCCGCCATCACCGCGCCCGCCCAGCATGGTCAATTCACCGCGAAATCTCTGCAATACCACTTCTGTTGTGTATTTTTCAACGCCCGCCTGATCTGTCCATTTACGGGTTTGCAAGGCACCTTCGATATAAAGCGTTGACCCTTTACGCAAATATTGTTCCGCAACCTTGCACAGATTTTCATTAAATATCACCACCCGGTGCCATTCAGTTCTTTCTTTTCTCTCGCCTGTATTTCTGTCTTTCCAAGTATCAGACGTGGCAAGATTAAGGGTTACCACGGGTTTGCCATCTTGCGTATGGCGCACTTCGGGGTCTTTGCCCAGATTACCGACAAGAATTACTTTATTGACACTTCCGGCCATATTATTTTTCCTAACATTAATTGATAAATCTGACACCACCATAGCCGCTGTTATCACAAAATTCAATGAGAACAAAATAAGAACTTGACTTATTGTCAAAAAATGCCAAATTGCCCATAATCAGTTCGAGCAGGACACATCAAAAATATTCAGGATTTCTTATGCTGACCAAAATTTCTGTTCAGGGCGCCAGAGAGCATAACCTGAAAAATATAAATGTGGAAATCCCCCGCGATAAGCTGGTGGTGATAACAGGCCTTAGTGGTTCCGGCAAATCCTCCCTCGCCTTTGATACCATCTATGCCGAGGGTCAGCGCCGGTATGTTGAAAGCCTGTCCGCCTATGCCCGCCAGTTTCTGGAATTGATGCAGAAACCGGATTGCGATCATATTGATGGCCTGTCTCCGGCCATTTCAATTGAGCAGAAAACCACCTCGCGAAATCCGCGATCAACTGTCGGTACAGTGACCGAAATTTATGACTATATGCGGCTGCTCTTTGCGCGCATCGGCGTGCCCTATTCTCCGGCAACGGGGTTGCCAATCGAGAGCCAAACTGTCAGCCAAATGGTGGATAAGGTTATGATGCTTGAAAGGGGGACGCGCCTGTATTTACTGGCCCCAATCATTCGGGGACGAAAAGGCGAATATCGCAAGGAATTTGCCGAATTACAGCGTCAGGGTTTTCAGCGGGTGAAGGTGGATGGCACATTTTACGAAATTGATGAAATTCCGGTGCTTGATAAAAAAATAAAGCATACCATTGAAGTGGTCGTGGATCGGCTTGTGGTCAGGGATGGTCTGGAGACAAGACTTGCAGACAGCGTGGAAACGGCCTTGAATCTTGCGGACGGGCTGGCCTTGATAGAATATGCCAGCGGTGAGAAAATGGGCGAACGTCTTCTTTTTTCAGCAAAATTTTCCTGTCCGGTTTCGGGCTTTACCATAGAGGAAATCGAACCCCGGCTTTTTTCTTTTAACAATCCATTTGGGGCTTGCCCCGTCTGTGATGGTCTGGGCAAAAAACTTTATTTTGATCCGCAACTGGTGGTGCCGGACACCTCCAAAAGCCTTAATGATGGTGCATTGGCACCCTGGTCAAAATCCAACGCCCCCTATTATGCCCAAACGTTAAAAAGCCTTGCCAAGCATTTTAAATTCAAAACCAGCCACCCATGGGAAAAGCTTACGGCAAAAGTGCAGGATGTCATTCTTTATGGCAGCGGCAGTGAAACAATCGAGATGATTTACAGCGATGACCGGAAGGAATATAAGGTCGAAAAACCTTTTGAAGGCATTATCGGTAATATCGAACGTCGGTGGCGGGAAACCGACAGCAATATGATCCGGGAAGAGCTGGGCAAATATCAAAGCGCCTCGGAATGTGAGGCTTGCGAAGGTTATCGTCTGAAACAAGAAGCCTTGTCCGTGAAGATTGACCATCATCATATCGGTCAATTAACAGAGTTTTCCGTTGCTGAATCTTTTGACTGGTTCAGAGCGTTACCAGAAAAACTTAATGACAAACAGCAGGAAATTGCCAGCCGAATTTTAAAGGAAATTATTTCCCGGTTGGCGTTTCTCAATAATGTTGGCTTGAATTACCTCAATCTGTCGCGAAAATCCGGCAGCCTTTCGGGCGGAGAATCACAAAGAATTCGTCTGGCCTCTCAGATTGGTTCCGGTTTGACCGGCGTATTATATGTTCTGGACGAGCCTTCCATTGGGCTTCACCAACGGGATAATGACCGGCTTATGGAAACCCTGTTTAACCTGCGTGATATGGGCAATAGTGTTTTGGTGGTTGAACATGACGAAGATACCATTCGTAATGCGGATCATATCATTGATATGGGCCCCGGTGCCGGTGAACATGGCGGTGAAATCGTGGCCGAGGGCTGTTTGCAGGATATATTGGACAATGATAACAGCCTGACGGGGCAATATTTATCAGGCAAAAAATCCATTGCTGTGCCGGCTGAACGCCGAAAGGGCCTGATGGCGGGAAAAAAACGCAAAGAAATCATCATTCAGGGCGCAACGGGCAATAATTTAAACAATGTAACGGCCGCGATTCCCCTTGGTACCATGACCTGTATCACCGGTGTTTCCGGCAGCGGAAAATCTACGCTTACCATCGATACACTTTATCGGGGGGTTGCCCGCAAGCTGAATAACAACCGTAATGTCCCGGCCCCGCATGAGGCCATATTAGGGCTGGAGTTCATTGATAAGGTCGTGGATATCAATCAATCAGCCATTGGCCGCACGCCCAGATCAAATCCCGCGACCTATACCGGGGCATTCACCCCTATTCGAGACTGGTTTGCCGGATTGCCTGAGGCCAAAACGCGGGGCTACAAGCCGGGTCGTTTTTCTTTTAATGTCAAGGGCGGGCGCTGCGAAGCCTGTCAGGGCGACGGGCTGATCAAGATTGAAATGCATTTTCTGCCTGATGTTTACGTTCAATGTGATGTTTGTCATGGCAAAAGATACAATCGGGAAACCCTTGAAATTAAATTTAAGGGCAAATCTATTTCTGATATTCTGGATATGACCGTAGAAGAAGCGGCACGCTTTTTTGCCGCTGTACCAAGTATTCGCGATAAAATGACCACGCTCGAAAAAGTCGGATTAAGCTATATCAAAGTTGGTCAAGCGGCGACCACCCTGTCCGGCGGTGAGGCACAGCGGATCAAACTCAGCAAGGAATTATCCAAAAGATCAACGGGCCGGACGTTATATATTCTTGATGAACCGACCACAGGGCTTCATTTCGAAGATATAAAAAAATTATTAGAGGTTTTGCATACCCTCGTTGATCAAGGCAATACCGTTGTTATCATAGAACATAATCTGGAAGTTATAAAAACCTGTGACTGGATCATTGATCTTGGGCCGGAAGGCGGTGATGGCGGCGGCCTGATACTGGCCGTTGGCACACCTGAAACAATAGTAGAATGTGAAAAAAGCTTTACGGGTCAATATCTTAAAAGCTATATATAGAATTTTGTTAGATTTTTCATCAAAATTTACCTTTTATTAACCATAAGTGTCCTATTATGAATTTGTAACAGATCATCAACCAAGTCTGATTACAGCCCAACTTACTATTTACAACCCTAGTACATAATCTCCATTATGACTTAAGCGTCTGCTTTTCCACAAAAAGCAGACGCTTTTTTCTATGGCTCTTTTCTATGGCTCCGGCATGCTTTAAATGATATGACCCACGTCAATCAGGAGAAGAAGATAATGGCATTTAAAGAAATTCATATCATTGGCGGCGGCATGGCCGGAACAGAGGCCGCATGGCAAATCATGCAGCAGGGTATTCCTGTGATCCTTCATGAAATGCGCCCTGTGCGAAAAACCGATGTTCATGAAACAGATGGTCTTGCTGAAATGGTTTGTTCCAACAGTTTTCGATCAGATGATTATGAAAACAATGCTGTTGGCTTGCTTCATGAGGAAATGCGCCGGTGCAATTCCCTTATTATGTCTGCGGCCAAAGATAATAGCATCCCCGCAGGCAGCGCCCTTGCCGTTGACCGCGAAGGCTTTAGCAGATCCGTTCAGATGGCCTTGGAAGCCCATCCGTTATTCACGATGGTTCGCGAAGAAATCACCGCTATCCCCTCAGAGCAATGGGATAATGTGATCATTGCCACAGGCCCGCTCACATCCGATAGCATGGCAAAGGCCATATTGGATATTACAGGGGAAGATGAATTGGCTTTCTTTGATGCCATCGCCCCGATTATATATAAAGACAGCATCGATTTTTCCAAGGCATGGTATCAATCGCGGTACGATAAGGGTGATACGGCGGATTATATCAACCTGCCCCTGTCCAAAGAACAATATGAGACCCTGATTGATGATCTTATTGATACCGAAAAATATGATTATAAGGACTGGGAAAAAAATACGCCTTATTTTGATGGCTGTATGCCGATCGAAGTCATGGCCGAACGCGGACGGGAAACCTTGCGATTTGGCCCCATGAAGCCTGTTGGCTTGACCAATCCCTATACCGGTGAAGATTCATATGCCGTTGTTCAGCTGCGTCAGGATAATAAACTGGGGACGCTTTATAACATGGTCGGTTTTCAGACTAAAATGAAATACAGCGCGCAGGTGGAAAGCTTTCAAAAAATACCCGGGCTTGAGAATGCCCGCTTTGCCCGACTTGGCGGGCTGCACCGCAACACATTCATTAACAGCCCCAATCTTCTTGATAGCAATCTGAGGTTTAAAAAAATACCGCGCCTGAGGTTTGCGGGGCAAATCAGCGGCGTTGAAGGGTATGTCGAAAGTGCGGCAATGGGATTAATGGCCGGACGGTTTGCCGCCGCAGAACGAAAAGGCCGGGAGATTCCGCCCCCGCCCATGACAACGGCATTCGGCGCGCTCATACATTACATCACCGGCGGGCAAATTCCCGGAACCGGCAACCGGAAAAACTTTCAACCCATGAATGTCAATTTTGGCATCATGCCTGTGCTTGAAGGCAAGAAAATCAAACGTAAGGACCGCAAGCCGGCCAAATCAATTCGGGCATTGACGGCCCTCACCGAATGGCTGAATGAGACAGCGATTTAAACAAGATTGAACATGGCCGATATGAATAGCCGCCATTGACGCGGCAAAGAATCCTTGTTCTCAGCTAAAATAAAAGGATTAAAATCGGCTTTCTTTATGGTTTGCAAATAGCTTCGGGCCAGAGAGGTTAAAAGAAAAGCAGGTCTGGAGGCGGTCTCAATACGCCCCTTATTGGCGGTGATATGATCCAGATGCTGCTGGGCTAGATGGCAAAGAGCCTGAATGATGGCTTTCGTTTCAGCCACCCTTTCTGGCGAAAGGAACTTGACATGGGATAACCCGTGTTCAGCCATCAAATCCACCGGAATATAGCTTTTTTTCAAAGACAAATGGTAAGGAACTGAACGAATGATGCCCAGATAACCCCAGGCTATGCCCAGCCTTTGGGCCAAATCGTCAATATCCCTCTGACCCAGAATATGAACCGCAAGGCAAGATAACCTGCCCGCTGTTTGAGATAAATATTTTTCGAGTTGGGCATTATTTTCCAGTGACCCCTCATAAAGATCCTGAGCGCGGCCATCAATGATAGCCATCAGATCATCACGGGAAATGTCATATGCCGAAATTGCTGCCGATAACGCCGGAATAATGTCATGATTTTGCAGGGTGCCCTGAAAAATATCGTCAAGGGCCTCACGCCACCATTGCAGTCTGATTTCGCCCAACATGGACTCGGAAACGCTCTCCCTAATTCTTGATATTTCATAATTAAACGCGTAAAGCGCGAAAAGAGCCGGACGCTTTTCCGCAGGAGAATACAGGATGGTTAAATAACGATCATGATCATATTTATCGACTATTCTTTGACAATATAAATTTATGTCGCCGTTTTCTGTCATTCTCATTGTTGTTATATTCATGGCACAAAGGCACCATTCACCCTAAAGAAGTTCTGCTTGTTAATAATAACATACGGCAATATTTTGACGCATGCCAAAGAAACTGTTACCCTGACCGCCGTCCAAACAGGGACGAAATTCTATCGGAGAGGGGTATTAAAAATCCGGAAGTAATTTCATAGAATTGGTATATAAATTAATAATAGGAAAAAACACAGGAAATAACAATGAGCAAAATTCTCGAATCATTGCCGCTAACCATTGTTGCCGGCATCGTGCTGACCGTCATTATGGTCTTTGCGACAAATCAACTGGAAAGCATGAATCAATCGGGCCCTGAAAAGGCCATTTCCGATTTACAGAAAAAAATCAATTAAGGGTGGAAATATAAAATGGAAGATTTTATCGTATTCTCCGTGCGTTATCTGCACGTAATTTGTGGTATCATGTGGATTGGTATCCTTTGGTATTTTAACTTTGTACAAATACCAAGCATGCCGAAAATTCCCGATGAACAAAAACCAGCCATAAGTAAAGTTATTGCGCCGGAAGCTTTATTCTGGTTCCGCTGGGGTGCTGCGGGAACCGTATTGTTCGGCTTGATCCTCGCGGCCATGAATGGCTATATGCATGAAGCCATGACATTCCAGCAGCCGGACATCGGCTTTGGTATGTGGCTTGGCCTGATCATGGCCTTCAATGTCTGGTTCATCATTTGGCCGGCGCAAAAGATTGCCTTGGGCATTGTTGAGGCAAACGCCGATGCGAAACCCGCAGCGGGCCGCCGGGCCATGCTCTTCTCACGGACAAACACCATGCTGTCCATTCCCATGCTCTATTCCATGATTTCAGTTCAGAACCCGCCCGGGCTTTAATAAGGGCATCATATAGTCAATCATAAGGCCGGGCAATTTGTCCGGCCTTATTTCCTTCTAATCCACAGCAATGAGGGCTGCGGCGACCTTACGGCCTTCTGACAATAGTATGTTATAGGTTCTGGCGGCAGCACCGGTTGCCATCACATCAACTGAGAAATTCCCGGTTTCAAGCTTGCCCTTTAGGGCCTTATCAAGAAAAAACATATTTTCCCCCGTCCCGATCAATAGAATATCGATATCATCCTTTTGATCCAAAATGCGTGCAAGGCTTTCATAAGTGATTGAGACGTCCTTGACGTCCCAAGGGTAATACCCTTTAGGCGTGATCAGAACAGAGCCTTTAATACGCAGTTCACCAATGCGAAACCCCCCATCACCATAAGAGGATAAACTGGTATCAGTTTGTGATGAAACTTCCTTGAACTCCATGTGAGCGGCCTTTAATTAGGGGGGAGTATTTCTATATTGCCACTATTATCGTCAACATCATAAGCCTCGCGCCGCATTTCTACCCATAACAATATCGGGGCGGCAATGAATATGGAAGAATAGGTTCCGACAAAAATACCCCAGATCATGGCCGCAGAAAATCCATGCAAGCCTTCTCCGCCAAGGAAGAACAAAGAAAACAAGGCAATTAATGTGGTCACAGATGTCATAACCGTACGCGACAATGTGTCATTAATACTAAGGGTCAATAAATCCACCATTGGCATTTTACGGTATTTTCGCAAGTTTTCCCTGATGCGGTCATAAACCACCACCGTATCATTTAGGGAATAGCCCACAATGGTCAGAATGGCCGCAATCGTCGAAAGATTAAACTCTAGGCCCGTTAATGAAAACATACCAATAGTCAGTATCACATCATGAACCAGAGCTATCACGGCTCCCATACCAAACTGCCATTCAAATCGAAACCATATATAAATAAGCACCGCGCCAATGGCGAGAACAACCGCCATTATTCCGTCGGCAATCAACTCGCCAGAAACGGTTGATCCTACTGTTTCTGTACGCCGATAACTTATTTCGCCCTCTATTGCGCTGGGCAAAATATGACGAATTTTTTCTACGACCTCATCTACAGTAAGGCCTTCTTGATGTTCCAGACGGATTAACACGTCATTTGCCGCCCCAAATTCCTGTACTTTGACATCGCCCATCTTCAAACTGGACAATGCAGATCGAATGGCCCCAATATCTGCTGGCCCTTCGGTGCCGATTTCGATCATGATGCCGCCTTCGAAATCAATGCCGAAGTTCAGGCCTTTGGAAAAATACATACCAAAGGCCATTACAATCATCACCGCCGACAGGACATAGGCAAATTTTCGATAATTTATAAATTTGATGTGGGTATTTTCCGGAACCAATTTCAATAACATCTCATAGGCCCCTTATATTTTCAATTTTTCTGGGCGTTTTCGAACGGCCCAGAAGGATATTATCATACGTGACATGCTAACGGCTGTGAACATAGATGTGGCAATCCCGATGGCAAGCGTTACCGCAAAACCTTTAATCGGGCCGGAGCCAAACTGGAACAGAATCAAGGCCGCGATGAACGTCGTGACATTGGCATCAATGATGGTGCTAAAGGCTTTATCATAGCCCGCATCTAATGACGATAAAGCCTCTTTACCTTTATGATATTCTTCACGTATTCTTTCAAATATCAATACATTGGCGTCCACGGCCATTCCAACGGTCAAAACAATTCCGGCTATTCCCGGCATGGTCAAGGTTGCGCCAAGGGTCGATAGAATGCCAAAAATCAGAAGAAGGTTAACCGTCAGCACAAAATTTGTCACCAAACCAAACGTCCCGTAAGTCAGGAAAATATAAACCATAACAGCAGCAAGCCCTATCAGGGCTGCCGTCTTGCCGGCTTCAATATTATCAGACCCCAGATCAGGGCCAACGGTTCTTTCCTCGACAACAGTCAACCGTGCTGGCAATGCTCCTGCCCGCAGCAAAAGCCCAAGTTCACTGGCCGTTTCAACCGTGAAATTTCCGGTAATAATCCCGGAGCCACCCAAAATAGGCGACTGGATGTTCGGCGCGCTAATCACCACACCGTCTAATATAATGGCGAACTGCCGATTAACATTTTTACGGGTAACATCGGCAAATTTTTTGCCGCCAATACGATCAAAGCGAAAACTGACCACTGGCCGGTTATCCTGATCATAACTAAGCCCCGCATCAACCAGATTTTCTCCGGTGAGGATTTTACGTCTGCTCACCACAATAGTGTCCGGGGCGCCCGGGTAGCGTTCGCTTTCCGCCATGGGAAATCTCTCGTTTCCGGGCGGCACTCTATCCAATGGCCCGATGGCGCTTTTAACAAGTTGAAAGGACAATTTAGCTGTTTTGCCGATAATCTGTTTCAGTTTTTGCGGATCATCAAACCCGGGGACTTGGACCAATATTCGCCCTGTGCCCTGTTTTTGAATTTTAGGCTCAGTTGTCCCCATACCGTCGATACGGCGGCGAATAACCTCTATCGACTGGGTGATAACCTCATCGCCGCGCACGATCAGACCATCTTCCGTCAGTTTAACAACGATTACGCCGCCCGGTTCCACGCTATATTCAATATCCGCAGTCCCGATACCGGTTAAGGACCCCCCAATCATTTCGATGCTGTCATCAATAACATCAAGGGCTTTTTCCAGCTGACTTTTATCTGTTAGATTAAAATGGATCGTGTCGTTACGAATAGAGCTTCGTAAAACAATTTTTTCCGCCCTGAGCGCATCCCGTATATCCGCCCGTTTGGATTCCAGTTTTTCCTTTTTAACCTCGGTCAAATCCACTTCCATCAAAAGATGAACGCCGCCCTGTAAGTCAAGCCCAAGAGTGACTTTTTTATGAGGTAAGAAATCAGGATAATTTTTTAACTGATCATCTGTTAGAAAATTAGGAACAGCCATCATTATGCCCACAAAGGATAATAACGTGATCATAATAATTTTCCACCGGGGGAAATTTAACATACGCTTTTCCAGTTATTTCTCTGGTTATTTCTTTACGACGGTGTCATTGGCCGGGGCAGGCTTGCCGACAACTGTAGAAATAGTTGAGCGAATAACTTTTACCTTCACGCCGGATGCAATTTCCAATTCGATCTCGTTATCATCAATTACTTTTGATACTTTGGCAACAATGCCGCCCGATGTAACGACATTATCACCCCGGCGCAATGCCGCGACCATATTTTTATGCTCTTTTACGCGCTTTTGCTGCGGCCTGATCATCAAAAAATAAAATACCGCAATTATTAGAATGAAGGGCAAAAATTGCATTAAAGCACTTCCCCCGCCTGCCGCGTCAGCTGATTGTGCAAAAGCTTCAGATATAAACATAATTTTCTTCCTCTAAATATTCCCAAAGGCGGCACTATACATGCCACAGATTATTTTTCAACATCATTGGCATATAGGAAAGCTTTATCCTGAATACAAGGTATATTTTACATTCTATTATGTTTATTAGCCGCTTTCATTATGCTAAGTAACAAAAGATGAAACAAGAAGATGATATATCAACGCGAATAGCAGAAGCCCTTGAAAGGCTGGCCCCTGCGAAATTATTGACGCCAGACTTTGATGCGGCGGATGCCTTTATCTGGAATATTGCACCGGATCAATTGGTGCCTGTCACATCCGTTAAGCATGTGGATATAAAATTATTGCAGGCTATCGACCAAATGCGGGATATTTTAAGTCAAAACACCCAACAGTTTGCCAATGGTTTTCCGGCCAATAACGCCTTGCTTTGGGGCGCGCGCGGCATGGGGAAAAGCGCCTTGGTCAAAGCATTGCATGCAATAATCCGCACGCCGGAAAATAGGGCGCTGGCCCTGATTGAAATTCACCGGGAAGATATCTCAAGCCTGCCGCGCCTTCTTAATCATATCAGGCATACCAAACGGCGCGTGATCCTTTTTTGTGATGACCTCTCTTTTGACGATGATGACAGTAGTTATAAATCGCTTAAGGCCGTGCTTGAGGGCGGCATTCTGGGGCGGCCCGAAAATGTTATCTTTTACGCCACCTCTAACCGCCGGCACCTCATGCCGCGCCCCATCATTGAAAATGAACGCTCTACGGCCACCGCACCAGCAGAAGCAGTTGAGGAAAAAGTTTCCTTATCGGACAGATTCGGGCTGTGGCTGGGCTTTCACAGCTGCACTCAGGACGATTATTTGGCCATGATTAGTGGTTATCTTGACTATTATAACATTGAGGGGGACAAGGAAATTTATCAAAGCCGGGCCCTTGAATGGGCGCGAACAAGGGGCGCAAGGTCTGGCCGCGTGGCGTGGCAATTCATTCAGGACCTGGCCGGACGTCATAAGATTACCCTTTAAGATATCGCACGGGATTAACCGCCCGGGTCGCTCTACGCATTTCAAAATGAAGCTGCGGACGATTCACGCCGCCAGATTGGCCCACCCGGGCAATAGATTGCCCCCGTTTAACCGTTTGCCCTTTCGTCACCAGAATGGCTGAATTATGAGCATATGCGGTTATCCAGCCTTCACTGTGACGAATTAATATTAACTTGCCAAAGCCTTTTATTTTATTTCCGGTATAAACAACAACGCCGTTTTGTGCCGAGCGGACATAGCTGCCAGACGTGGCCGCTATATTGATGCCGTCGTTATGATATCCCGTTGCCTTTGGGCCAAAAGAAGACAGAATCCGTCCCTTCACAGGCCACATAAACCCCTGCCCGCTTTGCGGCGGCGGCGGGTGATTTGCATTGGCTTTCTTTTTATTGCCACCTTGAAAATTAGGATGTATTTTTCCCGGCACCTTTAATTTTTGACCTATGGTCAGCGCATAAGGCTTTTTAATATTATTAAGCCGGGTAAATATGGTCATATCCTCGTTATATTTTCGAGACAGGCTGTAGACAGTATCGCCCTTTTTGACAATATGAACCGCCATTGCCGGGCTTTTTAATTTTTGTCCGGGATATAACAGGTAAGGTGGCTTCAACTTGTTTGTCAGGATGATTTCCCGAACCGTGACCTTATGACGCCTTGACAAGGCATAGATGGTATCGCCTTTTCGAACATGAATGGTTAAGGGGTTTTTCGAAGGATTATCAGGGAATATCTGTATTTTTGTTGTTGTGATTTTTTTGCGAATTGGCTTGTCACGCGGCGTCGGAATGGGATAGGGCGTATTTTTTGCATAATGCTTGACCGGAATGGCATGCTCATATCTTGTGCTAAAAGAATGCCCTTCCTGACAGGCGGATAATATACCGCTGACGCCAAGAATAACCGTAATTTTCAAGAGCAGGTTATATATCTTCATGAACCTACTGTAAAAACTCTATTTCTGAATATCAACTCTATTCATGATTCATGAACAATACCGGGCAGTAATGGCACAAATTTAACCGGCATCAGATTTTCCTGCATAAACCCATCTTCCTTGCGGGTAATACGTATAATATGCTGGGTTTTTCCCTGTGCGCCAATGGGGATTACCATAATGCCGCCAATCTTTAATTGTTGCAGAAGTAAATCTGGAATTTCTTCTGAGGCCGCCGTCACCATAATACGGTCAAACGGGGCCTGTTCCGGCCAGCCTTTCATGCCATTGCCAAAAAGCGTTGTGATATTAAAAACATTCAATTTTTCAAACATCTGCGCCGCGCCATTCAACAAGGGTAAATGGCGTTCAATCGTGAATAACCGGCGGCATAATTTGGCCAAAACCACGGATTGATAACCGGACCCGGTGCCGACTTCCAAAATTTTATGATTTTTAGAAATACCAAGAGCTTCTGTCATAAAGGCGACGACAAAGGGCTGGCTAATGGTTTGGCCACTATTGATCGGAAGGGCGGCATTTTCATAGGCCTGACTGCGCAGGGCCTTCGGAATGAAGTCTTCGCGGGGGATGGCGGCAATAGCGGCCAAAACGTCCTCATCCTTTATGCCCTCTTCGCGCAATTCTGATAAAAGGCGTGCTTTTTTATCTGATAAAGTCAAGGTCATTAAAAATCTTTATTCATTTGTTCTCTGATGGTTAAAAGAGAATTTTCATGCGTTAAGTTAAGATGTAATGGCGTGACAGATATATATCCTTCTTTAATGGCCGCAAGGTCAGTCTCCGGTTCTGGTTCGCCATATTCCCGCCGAAAACCTATCCAGTAATAATTTCCGCCTCTGGGGTCTTTTCGTTTTTCAATGAACAGTTCCGCATCATCCCTGAAACCCTGATGGGTGGTTCTTATCCCTTTGAGTTTATCCGGATAAAGCGGAAAATTAACATTCATGAATACACCCTCTTGCCAAGGCACAGAAATCAGGGTTGTCAAGACAGAAAGCCCGTGGTCTCTTGCAACCTGATATAAATCATAAGGATAGTCCCGCTTGACCTCCTGACTAAAGGCGATAGAGGGGATATGACAAATAGTGCCTTCCATCGCCGCAGAAATTGTGCCGGAATAGGTCATATCCTCCGCCAGATTAACCCCCCTGTTTACGCCAGAGAGCAACAAAGTGGGTTTTTCAGGCATAAGCGTGTGCGTTGCCATCATGACGCAGTCTGTGGGTGTTCCCTTCACCGAGAAAAACTTTTCATCAATCTGACGGTAACGCACAGGTTCATGCAAAGACAATGAATGACCCTTGCCGCTTTGTTCTTCCTCCGGCGCAACAATCCAGACATCATCGCTGATAGATCTTGCCATATCTTCCAATAGCTTCAGGCCGGGCGAATTATAACCATCATCATTGGTGATTAATATACGTGCCGAAATAGAATTACTCATGACGCTTTATGGCATTCTATGGTCTTCTTTCCCCCCATATAAGGCCGAAGAACTTCCGGAATTACGATACTGCCATCCTGTTGCTGATAATTTTCCAACAGGGCCACCAAAGTGCGCCCAACAGCAAGCCCGGAACCATTAAGCGTGTGAACAAAACGGGTTTTCTTGTCGCCGCTGGCCCGGCAACGGGTATTCATGCGGCGGGCTTGGAAATCTCCGGTATTGGAGCAGCTGGAAATTTCACGGTACGCCCCTTGCCCCGGCAGCCAAACCTCAAGATCATAGGTTTTCTGGGCGGCAAACCCCATATCTCCGGCGCATAATATCAATTTACGATAGGCCAGACCAAGGCGCTGCAATATTTGCTCGGCAGCCCCGGTCATGCGTTCCAATTCGTCATGGCTTTGTTCCGGCGTTGTAATGCTGACCAGTTCCACCTTGTTAAATTGATGCAGCCGGATCATCCCGCGCGTATCGCGGCCTGCGGAGCCGGCCTCTGACCTGAAACACTGGCTTAACGTTGTAAAGCGGCGCGGCAGTGTTTCTTCTTCCAATATATCCCCGCGAACTATATTGGTCAGCGGGACTTCTCCTGTTGGAATCATATAATGGCCGGAGGTCGCTTCGAAAAGGTCATCTTTAAATTTGGGCAGGTTGCCTGTGCCAAAAAGAGCATGATCCCGCACCAATAATGGCACGCTGGTCTCCTGATAACCAAATTCTGAAGTATGAATGTCCAGCATGAAAGATGATAGCGCCCGTTCCAGCTTTGCCAAATCTCCATGCAAAATGACAAAACGCGCGCCGGACATACGGGCGGCCCCTTCAAAATCCATCATTTCAAGCGCTTCGCCTAAATCAAAATGCTGTTTGGGCTCAAAGTCGAACTCTGGAACACGGCCCCATTTCAGGATTTCAACATTATCCTCTTCACCTGCGCCATGCGGCACATCATCGGCCGGGATATTGTCCAAACGGCACATTTTTTGATTTAATTCATCAGAAATATTGCGCACATCTTCTTCCAAGGCCGTCATACGGGCCTTGATGTCTGCAACTTCCTTGATGATTTCGGCGGCATCCAGACCTTTTGATTTTGCCTGACCAATTTCCTTAGACGCCGTATTACGCCGGGATTGACAATCCTGCAACTGGGTTTTCTTTTCACGTAACTTTGTATCAAGCGCGATTAAATCCGCGGATTGCGGGGCAATATTACGCCTGCTCCAGCCCAGATCAAAAGCTTCGGGGTTTTCCCGAATAGCCTTGATGTCAAACATTGTTTTTGTCCTTAATGGTTAAACGAATAAAAATAATTGAAATTTCATATAAAATTAGTATCGGTATGCCAAGCCCAATTTGACTGATCGGATCGGGCGGTGTCATTATGGCGGCAAAAGCAAAGGCCGCCACAATCATATATTTTCGTTTAGCCGCAAGGCCATTTGCCGTCACAATCCCGACCCGCGCCAAAAGAACCAATAAAATAGGCAGCTGGAAACTAATGCCAAAGGCCAAAATAAGCAACATGACAAGTGACCAATATTCCCTGACCGTTGGTAATAGTTCAATGGATAAAACGCCCGCCAGTTTTTCTTTGCTTATGCCCGCAGCGGCGTCGGCCACATCAGGAGAAATCGCCTGCGGCCCAAGCTGAAAAGACATGAAAAAATTCCACGCATTGGGAATAACCAGATAATAGGCCAATGCCGCGCCCATAAGAAATAATACCGGCGTCCCGATCAGGAAGGGCAGAAAGGCCTTTTTCTCATTTCCATATAATCCCGGGGCAACAAATTTCCATAATTGGATAGAAATCAGGGGAAAGGTCAGGCAAAAGGCGGCAAAAAAGGAAATCTTCAGATAGACAAAAAAGGCCTCATGCATGCCGGTATAGATCATTTTGGCATCCTGATCATATTTTAGGGATACATCAACATAGGGCTGCGCCAAAAAAATATAAATTTCTTCGTTGAAATAAAAACACACAACAAAAGCCACAAGTATATAGCCGGCCACCCAAAGCAATCGCCGCCTGAGCTCTATCAAATGCTCCAGTAACGGCGCGGCACTTTTATCAAGCTCATCTGCCTCATCTTTTTTGGCATTTTTCGCTGGCAGGTCAGTCATACAGGATCCTTTTTATCCTGTTCTTCTTCCGGTTTGATATCCGGTACCGTATCATTCACATCTAATGGTATATTTCCGGCCTCGTTCAATTTTCGGGTGACTTCCTCTAATTCAACTTCATCCGCCATTTGCTTGATGCTGGTTTGAAATTCCTGTCCCATGGATCTTATTTTTGAAATAAACCGGCCAATATTGCGCAGCAGCGCGGGCAAGTCTTTTGGTCCAACCACGATAATGGCCAGTAAGACAATCATAAACATTTCTATCATGCCGATATCGAACATTTTATGTCTCGGGAATTAAGTTAACTATTTGTTTTTTTTGACTTTATGTCTTTAACATCAGTTTCAGATTTTTGATCAATGACTTTTGGGTCCTGCTTTATTTCAGCCGAATCGATATCTTCTTCTGCCATGCCCTTTTTGAAACTTTTAATGCCTTTCGCCACATCGCCCATAAGATCAGAAATTTTCCCTCGACCAAACAGTAAAACCAATAACAAAACAACAATAGCAATTTGCCAAAAACTTAAGCCCATGAGTATTCTCCTTTTTGAAGAGCATTTCTTTCACCTTGAAACCATACGGGGATTGCGCATTAGCCGTGAAATTTACATGATGAAAATCAACGAAATTGAATAGGAAAGCAACATAAAAAATATTTATTACGATGAAATATTTTATTCCCCGGCAGAACCCGGTAATTCGGGCTGTTCTTCTATCGGTTTATCATCTCCCAACAGGTTAAGGCGGGAAGTATTCACATTGGCCAGAAAGCCCGCCGCCTTCAGCTCCGAAAGGCCGGGCAGATCTTTAATGCTATTCAGCCCGAAATGAACCAGAAAATTTTCCGTTGTGCCATATGTCATTGGCCTGCCGGGCGTTCTGCGGCGGCCCATGGGCCGAACCCACACGGCTTCCATTAAAACGTCAAGAATGCCTTTGCTTAAGGATACACCGCGGATCTCTTCTATTTCAGCACGTGTGACAGGCTGATGATAAGATATTATCGCCAGTGTTTCCACAGCCGCCCGTGACAGCCTTTTATCTTCCTCCACTTCTTTTCTCAGCAAGAATGCCAGATCAGGCGCCGTCTGAAACATCCATTTTCCGGCAATTTCCACAAGGTTCACGCCCCGTTTTTCATAATGCTCCTGTAAATTGCGTAACAAGCTCTCAATTTTCACCTCTTCAGGCAGGCAGTCTGCAAGTGCAATAGAAGATAATGGTTTATCACTGGCGAATAACAAGGCTTCTATTATTCGGGTATGTTCAATGGTTTCCATGACTTTTCCTTATTTTGGCTTAATCCTTACGATCCGTTTTCCTGATGAATAACGGGCCAAAAGCTTGTTTCTGGACAATTTCGGCCTTTCCTGAACGCGCCATTTCCAGGGAGGCCGTGAACAGGCTTGCTTTAACAGACCGCTTCATATTATCTGCCATGTTAGAATCCGGTAGAAACTGGTATAAATCCGTCCAGTCAACGGCAAGTCCGATCATCCCTTTTAAACGTTCCAATGCTTGATCCAATGTATAAACATCTCTTTTATGGATACGAATATCTGCAATGGCATTTCGTGTTTTATGATCCGCATAAACCCTGAGCAAATCATATAAACTCAATTCAAAAACGGCATTTTTGGTCACGATCACGGGTTCCGGCATTCCGCGTGCAAACACATCCCGCCGCAATTGATTACGTGACATCAGTCGCGCGGAAGAGTCTCTGATGGCGCTTAACCTTTGTAGCTGATAGGTCAGCCGGGCGGCCATTTCTTCGGCGGAAAATTCTTCTTCTGAATTTTCTTCGGGTAAGAGCAGGCGTGATTTTAAATAAGCCAGCCAAGCCGCCATCACAAGGTAATCCGCCGCCTTTTCAAGCTTTTGCACTTTGGCATCGGCGACAAATTTTAAGAACTGCTGTACCAGTTCCAGAATTGAAATCTGTTTCAGGTCAACTTTTTGAGTTCTGGCCAAGGCAAGCAAAACATCAAGCGGACCTTCAAAGCCATCAATATCAAGGATCAGAACCGCGTCACTATCCAATGCGGTTCCTATATCAAATTCTGATTGCTCTTTTGTCTCTTTGTCGCTCATTCATTCTCTTTAAATTAACTTGGCGCGATCCATCCGGCCAATTGTTGAACAAGATCAATAACGGGCATCAACACCGCCCATAGAATATTTAAGTTCAATCCAATTTGCTGCCCGAGCATCGGTAACAGGAATAACCCTATTATGATAAACATACCATATGGTTCAACCCGTGATAAGGGCCGCGCGATGAAATCCGGCAGCAGGCCAACCGCGACCCTTCCCCCATCCAGAGGCGGGATTGGTAACATATTAAACACCGCGAGAAGCGCATTGATAAAGATAGCATATTTAATATTTTCCACCAACCAAACACCGGCAATATTAGGTAAAAAACCGACCACATGCAGTAAAAGTGCGGCACATATCACCAAAATTATATTTGCTGTCGGCCCGGCAAGCGCGACCAGCACCATATCTCTTCGGGGGTTGTTCAGGTTATTAAAATTTATCGGCACCGGTTTGGCGTATCCAAATAAAAAACCCCCAGACATTAATAACATCAACGGTAAAATTATTGTGCCAAAAATATCAATATGAACAATGGGGTTAAAACTTACCCGTCCGAGTAATTTGGCCGTATTATCCCCTAATTTATAGGCCACCCAGGCATGGGCGGCCTCATGAAATGTTATGGCCAAAAGCAATGGCAGTACGATCACAGGCAACAGCTGTAAAAAATCCATATCAGTGAAATCCCGTTAATATTTACTTAAGTTACCTACATATTAATTTTTGAGGACTTTTTCCAGCCATTTAACCAGTTCATCCGCATCAACCTCTGAAATTTCATCGCGTGACTTGAACATATCCGCTATCCAGTTCTCACTTACCATATTAACATCATATAAAGCCTCCAGCAGCGCGCGGCGTTCTGTCAGCGGCGCGTTGCAATGGAGGATAAGGTCGCAGCCAGCCCTTAAAGCTTGCTTGGCATTGGCTGAGGGATTGCCTGATAAGGCTTTCATATTGACATCATCTGAAATCAACACCCCCTTAAAGCCGATTTCTTCCCTGATCACTTGCCGGATAACTTTTTCTGACAGGGTCGCAGGATTTATCGCATCTATGGCCGAATAAACCACATGGGCTGTCATGGCAAGCGGCATATGATTTAAGGCCTTAAAGGGGGCAAAATCCGTTTTGGATAATATATCTCGCGAGGTATCGACAATTGGCAGGTCAATATGGCTATCCACGGTTGCGCGGCCATGACCCGGGATATGTTTTATAACCGGCAAAACGCCGCCAGACAGCAGGCCTTCGCAAGCTGCCTCGCCCAATTTTGCCACAATATCCCCATTTTCGCCATATGATCTATCGCCAATCACTTTATCCGCGCCGGAGAAATATAGATCCAATAAAGGGTAACAATTAACGGATATGCCCAAAGATCTGAGTTCATCTGCCATCAAACGGGCATTTATTTTGGTGGCGACCAAGCCCATCTCGCTATCTTTTTTATATAAAGTGAGCAAGGCTTTACCGCTTGGGGGCTTTCGCCAATATTCCGGGTTCAAGCGGCAGACACGCCCGCCCTCCTGATCAATGAAGATCGGCACATCTTCGCGATCAACCGCTTTTTTCATCTCATCGGTAAGTCTTTTAAGCTGGCTTGGTGACTGGCAATTCCGGGCGAATAATATAAAGCCAAAAGGGTCGAGCTCATTAAAAACAGCTGTCTCATCCGCTGTTAAGGAAAGACCATCACAATCCAATATTACGGGCCTTGCCATCTATTTTACCATCACAATGCAGGCTTGTTTCTTTGTCTTTAATCCGGCGCAGATATTATCTGCCTGTTCTCTTGATGTAACCAGCCCTCCTCTAAGTCGATAAAGGACGCCTTTTTTACCCAAATCAATCATCATGACATCAGGACTGAGGCCCGACAGAAGTGCGGGATTATCATTTTTGAGTTTTTCCCATAGCTGTTCTGCGGTTTCTTTCTTACCAAAAGCCCCGAGTTGAACAAGAAAGCCATCAGTGCCGCCTTTTACAGACGGGGCAATGGCGGCAACAGACTGTGCGACAGATTCTGGTTTTACAACAAGATTTTCGTCCTGATTATTTTCCTTTGGCGAAGCAACAATGGTTGTATCGACAATTTTTTCTGTCATTTTTATTTCAGGCGTTTTTATTTTTGGTCTGTCAAGAGGCAGCTCGGCACTGGCCCCAAGGCTTTCATCATGTTCAGTTTCGCCAGAGGTCACGCGGTTGAAAACATTTTTATCTTGATTGAGGACTTCCATGCCGCCCGGATTTTCCGGCTTTACTTTTATGACAGAATTATCTGCCCGCACAACAGGCACCGGCCCGTTACTCGCGCCTTCCATATAACTATACCAGATCAACCCGCCAAAGATGGCTAAAATAATAACCGTTAACGCCGCCACAAACATACGTCGGCCGGTCATATCGCCCTCGTCCGTATATTCCTCCGGTAATGGCTGCAGCCATGATGATTTTTCATTTTCATCTGACATCCTAAATCCCTTCCCGTGATGTTATTTCTCTACATTTCTTTAACTGGTTCCACGCCTAATATATCAAGGCCTGCCGCAATAATATTCGCCGTGGCCGTAATCAGGGCCAATCGAGATAAAGTCTTGTCCCTATCATCTGCGATTATGAAGCGAAGATCAAGATGATCATTACCTTTATTCCATAGGCCATGGAATTCAGAGGCTAACTCATAAAGAAAATAGGAAATTCTATGCGGTTCGCGTGCGAGGGCAGCACTTTCCACAAAGCGCGGCCAGTTCATCATATTCTTGATCAGCGCCAATTCACTTTTATCCGTTAAAAGGCTCATATCTGCCGTTGCCAGCGCCGCCGCAGAAATATCCATATCGGGATAACCCTCCAGAGCTTTGCGCAATACTGAATATACCCTCGCGTGGGCATATTGCACATAGAATACCGGATTATCCTTTGATTGTTCCGTCACGCGCGCAAAATCAAATTCAAGAGAAGCATCATTTTTACGGGTCAACATGATGAAGCGCACCACATCCTTGCCCACCTCATCCACAATATCGCGCATGGTGATAAAGGCTCCCGAACGCTTTGACATTTTGACCGGCTTGCCGTCCCTGAGCAGTTTAACCATCTGGCACAGTCTAACATCAAAATCTATTTTGCCGTCACTTAAGGCATCAATGACTGATTCAACGCGTTTGACATAGCCGCCATGATCCGCGCCCCAGACATCAATCAAATGCGTAAAGCCGCGTTCCATTTTATCATAATGATAGGCCACATCAGCGGCGAAATAGGTCCAGCTGCCATCTGATTTCTTGACGGCCCGATCAACATCATCGCCAAAATCCGTTGATTTAAACAGGGTTTGCGGGCGCTCTTCCCAATCATCCGGCTTTTTGCCCTTCGGGGCCTCCAATATGCCGGTATAAATCAGGCCTTTGTCGGCAAGTTTATCCAGAGCAGTTTGAATTTTGCCGCTTTCATGAAGAATGGTCTCCGAGAAAAACACATCATGCTTAATAGAAAGTGTTTCAAGGTCGGCGCGTATCATAACCATCATGGCGTCCGTGGCAAACTGCCGAATATCCTTAAGCCATTCACTTTCACCCGCATCCAGCCATCTATCCCCATATTTATCAGCCAGCGCCTGCCCCACGGGAATGAGATAATCCCCGGGATATAAGCCTTCCGGAATTTCGCCAATCTCAACGCCCAGGGCTTGCTTATATCGCAGGTAAGCGGATATTGCCAAAACATCAATCTGCCCCCCCGCGTCATTGATATAATATTCACGGGTCACATCATATCCGACAAAAGCCATTAAAGAAACCAAAGCATCACCAAAAATCGCACCCCGGCAATGACCAACGTGAAGCGGCCCTGTCGGATTGACCGAAACATATTCCACATTGACTTTATCATGACGGCCTATCTCTGAACGGCCATAATCTTTTCCGGCTTTCAGGATGTTCGTCACCTGCGACTGGATTAAATTTTGCTTTAAGGTGATATTGATAAAGCCTGGGCCAGCCACATCCACCTTTTCAACGCCGTCCACCAGCTTAAGGCCCGCCGCGATCATTTCAGCAATATCACGGGGTTTCATTCGCGCCTGCTTGGTCAACACCATGGCTATATTAGTGGAAATATCCCCGTGGGAGGCGTCACGCGGCGGTTCAATAGTTACATTTTTCAGATCAAGGCCATCGGGTAATTTATCGGCATTCCCAAGGTCAGACATGATCGTTTTCAACGCGTCAAAATAAGTATCAAAAATATTCATAATTCAGGCAACTCACAATTCAAACAGCGATGTATCAAATAATCTTTTATGTTCCAAAATGGCATATCGATCTGTCATGCCGGCGATAAAATCAGCGACATGCCGCGCCCGGATATGCTTGTCTTCCAAAATCTGCGGCAGCTGCCATTCGGTTGGCAAGCATTCCGGTTCTGCATGAAACAATTCGAACAAATCGGTTATAACTCTTTTTGCCTTACTGGACATGCGGTTTACTTTATAATGCCGATACATATTCTGCATTAAGAAAGATTTCAATCTTTTATCGAACTCTTTCATTTCATGGGAAAAAGAAACCACACTTTTGCCAGCCCCACGAATATCATCAACGCTTTGCGGTTTAAGTTCGGCAATTCTTTTTTTGCTTTCCAGCAAAATATCATTGACCATTCGATTAATCAGCCGCCGAACGACCTCATGGATTTCCCGGCCATCATCAAGCGTGCCGTAACTGCTGCGAACATCCTTGATAATATCACATAATATTGGCAATTCTTCCAATTGATCCATCGTTAACAGACCTGCCCTGATACCATCGGCAATATCATGCGTATTATAAGCCACATCATCTGACACCGCGGCCACTTGCGCTTCGGCACTGGCAAAGGTATGTAATTCCAGATCATGGCTGTCGTTATAGCTTCGCAAATTCACATTCAGAGCGTCAAACTGGCCTTTCGCGCAAAGAGGACCATTATGCTTGGCAAGCCCCTCCAGCGTTTCCCATGTCAGGTTTAAACCATCAAATCCAGCGTATCTTTTCTCTAGTTTTGTCACAATACGCAAAGACTGCGCGTTATGGTCGAAGCCCTGAAATGGTGTCATGACGGCATTCATGGCCTCTTCACCAGCGTGACCAAAGGGGGTATGGCCAAAATCATGAACCAACGCCAAAGACTCCGCGATTTCATCATTAAGGCCCAGCACGACGGCGATGCTGCGGGCGATTTGCGCAACTTCTATTGAATGAGTAAGCCGCGTTCTGTAATAATCGCCTTCGTGATAGACGAAAACCTGCGTTTTATGGATCAGCCGCCTAAAGGCGTCAGAATGAATGATGCGGTCCCGGTCCCGCTGAAAGGGGGAACGGGTTTTGGTTTCCCCCTCGGAATGAAGCCGCCCCCGGCTGTTTTCTGCCAGACAGGCATAGGCGGCATACTCAGGTCTTGGCTCAAAAATTTTAAAATCAAAATTCATAAATATATATTTTCCATCATTTGAATTACCAATATTTTCAGCTTATTGACAATATTTATACATTACCTATTTATTATAGTGTAATATATAAAAAACATCAGGATAAGCTAGTATAATGACCGAAGAAAAAACACCAGTAACCTTATCACAAAGCGCCGCAAAGCGTATCGCCGCACTTTGCGTGCAAGAAGGCAATCCAGACCTTAAATTCCGTATTTCTGTGGACGGCGGCGGCTGTTCCGGTTTCCAGTATGATTTTAAATTGGTCAATGACCAAAAGGATGATGATCTGGTTGTGGTGCGCGAAGGCGTGACCATGTTGGTGGATGGCCTGTCCCTGCTCTATTTAACCGGTTCCGAAGTCGATTTTGTCGAAGAATTGGCCGGCTCTATGTTCGTGGTCAAAAACCCCAATGCGACCGCCTCTTGTGGCTGCGGGTCTTCTTTCGCTGTTTAAAGCCTCTCCTAAAAGGTATCTTTATGAAAATTGCTTCGTGGAATGTTAATTCAATCAAGGCACGCTTGCCGCGCGTTACCGAATGGCTAAAAAATTTTAATCCGGATGTTGTGATGTTGCAGGAACTGAAATGTCAGGATGAAAATTTCCCCTATATGGAAATTGAGGAACTTGGCTATAACATTGCGGTTCACGGGCAGAAAAGCTATAACGGCGTTGCCATCCTGTCCAAATATCCCATAGAAGACGTGATGATTGGCCTGCCCGGAGACGACAATGACGAACAGGCCAGATATATAGAAGCCACGATTAATACGGTGCGCGTGGGCGGGTTATATCTGCCCAACGGCAACCCGCTTCCCGGCCCAAAATTCGATTATAAACTGAAATGGATGGATCGCCTGATCGACCGGGCAAAGTTTTTATTGACGCAGGAAGAGGCATTTGTCCTTGGCGGAGATTATAATTGCTGTCCCAAGGATGAAGATTGTTATGATCCTGTTCGCCTGTCCGGTGATGCGCTGATGCAGCCGGAAACCCGCGCGCGATATTATACATTACTCAATCTTGGGTTAACCGATGCGCTCCGGCAATATTTTCCCGCCGGCCATAATTATACCTATTGGGATTATCAGCGCGGTGCATGGCCAAAAGACAACGGCCTGCGCATTGACCATCTTCTTCTGTCACCGCAAGCGGCAGATAAATTAAAAAAATGTGATATCGACAGGGTGCCGCGCGGCGGGGAACGCGCCTCCGACCACACCCCCATCTGGTGCGAGCTTGAAATTTAAACGGATTACAGCTTTAAATTTTGGCGGATAATTTCGAGACGAATTCTGAGTTTTTTTAAGGATGCAACTATCTCGGTCTCTTCAATATTGGTCTGAATATTAGCCTCTGCGCTTTTTTTGGTTATATTGAGAATTTGAGACTCATATGTATTCTTTGTTTTTGGGGATGCTTTTAAAATGTCATTCTTGGATTCAGCGTCAAAACTATCAAGAATATTTTTTATGCCTTGTTCTTTCAATAGTTTTTGAGCGCCCTTGATCGTATAGCCATCATCATGGAGGAGTTTGCGGATTACCTTAATAATTTCAACATCTTCAGGCCTGTAATAACGCCTTCCTCCCCCTCTTTTCATGGGGGTGATCTGACTGAATTTACTTTCCCAGAATCGCAACACATGTTGCGGCACGCCCATTGCATCCGCAACTTCGCTTATGGTACGAAAAGCATTTGGTGATTTATTTGCATTGGATGTCATTTTATTGACTTTCCATATTCACAAAAAAACTTGGACAGAGCCATACATCCCCCTTCTATATGCCTCGAATGCAGATAGCGTTACCTTAGCGACGACTGCTAACGCGCGTTTTAAGTACTTGTGACGGTCGAAAGACCAAAACTCTTCGCGGTTCAATGGGAACTTCTTCCCCTGTTTTGGGGTTTCTGCCAATTCGGCCATCTTTTGATCGCACGATAAAACTGCCGAAAGAAGAGATTTTCACATTCTCGCCATTGACAAGATTTTGTGAAATTTCATCGAGAACAGATTCCACTAACTCAGCAGATTCATTTCTGGATAGCCCAACTTCTTGATAAACAGCCTCACTTAAATCGGCCCTTGTTACTGTTTTTCCGCTCATTTCAAATGTCCTTTAATAGATATACAGTCTACTTCACGTAGAATTACCCGTCAATATCAAAGGGATGCCATGCATTCCTCAGAGACTAGGTAACGTGTTTTTTAGGTAATTTAGGTTATTTTCGTTTAAAAAACGTTTATTTTTACCATCTAATCAGGCATGAACCCCACGTAAAGCCCCCGCCCATGGCTTCCAAAACGATAATATCGCCCCGGGCGATTCGGTTTTCTTTCAGCATTTCATTTAAAGCAAGCGGAATTGACGCCGCCGAAGTGTTCGCATGTTTTTCCACGGTTATGGCAACTTTTGACGGCGAAATTTTAAGTTTTCGTATTGTCGCATCCAGGATACGTTTGTTGGCTTGATGCGGAATGACCATATCCACATCATCCGAAGTCATGCCGTTAAAATCCAGTGCTTCCTTCACAACGCTCGCCAGATTAACAACCGCATGACGAAAGACTTCTTTGCCCTTCATACGTAAAAATCCGGTTGATTTTGACGAAGACACACCGCCATCCACATAAAGAAGATCATTATACCGGCCATCAGAATGCAGGTGAGAGGATAAAATGCCCTGATCTTTGTTGCTGCCCGTACTCGGCCCCGAAGACAGCACCACGGCCCCGGCCCCATCACCAAATAATACGCATGTCGTTCGATCTTCCCAATCAAGAATACGCGAGAATGTCTCTGCCCCAATCACAAGAACATGCTTTGCCTGACCAGCACGAACAAAATTATCTGCCGTCGCCAAGGCATAAACAAATCCCGAACAGACGGCTTGCACATCAAAAGCCGCCCCCTTGGTCATGCCAAGGGCCGCTTGAACCCGCGTTGCCGTAGAAGGAAATGTCTGATCCGGCGTAGAGGTTGCCAAAACGATCAAGTCAATATCATTTGCCGTAAGGCCCGCATCGCTTAATGCTCTTTGAGCCGCCTTAACCGCAAGATCCGAGGTCAATTCACCCTCTGCGGCGATATGGCGTTGTTTTATTCCGGTTCGTTCGATAATCCATTCATCAGTGGTATCGACAATATTTTCCATCTGTTTATTTGTAACGATTTTTTCAGGAAGATATGAGCCGCAGCCGGAAACAATAGAACGAAAAGCTGTCATATGGTCTTTTCCTCGACTTCTTCAATATCATGTGTCTCAAACAGCTTCAGGTCTTTAATTATTTTTCCCGCAAGGTCATTCGCCGCCATATCAGCAGCCACGCCTATAGCACTGGCAAAACCAGAAGCCGACGCGCCGCCGTGACTTTTAATAACCAAACCATTAAGTCCCATAAATACGGCACCATTATGATTATTGGGATCAAGATGATTTTTAAGTCCCATCAAGGCCGGTTTTGCAAATAAATAGCCCACTTTAGACATCCACGAGTCTGAAAGGGCGGCCTTCATCATTCCGGCAATCATGTGTGCCGTCCCCTCAGCCGTTTTTAAGGCCACATTGCCCGTGAAGCCATCCGTAATAACCACATCAACTTCACCGTTAGCAAGGCCATGTCCCTCGGTAAAGCCAACATAATTCATGGGCAAATTAGCATCCCGCAACATACGATCCGCAACTTTAATTGTTTCATTGCCTTTTAATTCTTCAACACCAACATTCAAAAGAGCTACGGAAGGGGTAGACAACCCCAGAACTGTCCGGGCAAATGCAGCGCCCATAATGGCAAACTGAACCAGATTATTTTCATTGCATTCAACATTCGCCCCGAGGTCAAGCATAACGCTTTCCCCGCATGATGTCGGCAGCAATGAGGCTAAAGCTGGCCTGTCGATGCCCGGCATGGTTCGCAGCATAAATTTTGACATGGCCATTAAGGCCCCTGTATTTCCGGCGGAAACGGCCGCTACGGCTTTGCCATCCTTTACAGCTTGAATGGCCAGGCCCATACTGGATTCGCGTCCGCGCCGCAGCGCTTGCCCCGGCTTTTCATCTGCTGATACAAATTTATCTGTATGGTGAATTTCGCAATTATTTTTCAGGAAAGGATATTTCGTTACTAACGGCGCTATTCTCGTCTCATCGCCATATATCAGAAAACGGACATCAGGCAATCTTTCACGGGCAATACTTGCCCCCTCAATGACAATTTGAGGGGCCGCATCACCACCCATGGCATCCAAAGAAATTATACATTCGCGCGTCAAGGCAACCCATCAATCTGATTTTTGGCTCATGGCCAATAACCTGTTTTATTATTACAAAACCATCACATACTATCGTCAATTGATCATTTATCCATGAATGACTTTAGCCGCACAGCCCTAGATTCATGACAATACTGATTAATACGTTATCTTCAAGCCTTATGTTTTAAACTTTTTAAAACAGCAAATGGGCTTTTCTTTTCCTGACTTAAATTTACGTCTTCTTCTTGAATAATTTTTTGCCCAAGTTCTTCGCCGGTCGCATCTGGCCTGCGAGGATAAGGATTAATTTCCAGAGAAATATACTGGGCGATTAATTCGCCCACATCGACTAAATTTGAATTGATATATTCAATGTCGCCTTCTTCATAAACAAAATCGATTTCCAAATCTTCTTTTTGTGATTGTTTATTTGGCACACGCGGGGGATGTTGTAAAATTACCGTAAAATTTCCCGATAAATCATCCACTATTGCCTCAAGGGATATGCTGCAAGCCTGCTTCAATTTAACATTATAAGATACCGTAAGCTTATATTGGCCCTTTTTGGCAGGCGCAATATCAGCTTTAGCGTCAAGCCGCATAATTTCTAAAACATCGAACCGAAATGCCAAAGCAGATTTTTCAGTTTCTGTTGCTTGAAAATTAAAATGCCGCCCATTTTTCCCGACCGTGGTGACATCGATTGGTCTGGAAAACTCATGTAAGGCGAATTCATGTAAAATTTCTGACTCAGGATTGCCTGTATTTTTATCTTCTGACATTTGCCTATTTCACCTCTGTAAAAACTATATTCCCAGACATGAAGTCTTCGTATGACTGGCTTTCAAGGCATTCTATTTGGCGATTAACGTAAGAGACAAAATCATCGAGCACCCTGTCATCCGGTTTCCGGCCCCTGTATATATTCCGCAAAAGGGAATCTTTAAAATCAGGTGCCATATCATTAGACCGAATTATTTCCTGATATGTTTTTTTCCGGCCATAATAGGCCTCAGCCATAATTTTAACTTTTTTTCCGACACTCATATCGCCGACGCCCAATTCTCGTAATGACATGTCCATATTATCAAACAGGACTTCTTGCAAATAACGAATGAGCCTCACCATATTTTTATTATGCGCCATATTTTTATCTTGCAGCTGCGCCTCAAATCGATCGACCACAAGGCTGACATGAAGAATGATTAAATCAAACCTGCCATCCAAAGTATCAGAAACCTGCCAGGTCTCATAAAATTCGGGCTGACGGGCTTGCGACACTATTTTAGTGAACAAACCATGTGCAATATCTTTTACTTTACTATTTTTATTAAAAAAATTAAACATTGGATCTCGTTCACCTTATAAAGGCCATATTGAAATTTAAAAATATTGACTAGCGTGATGACAGGTGCCATTTTGTGCTGTATTTTGCGTTAGGTATCATGCTACTGCATAAACTGCAAATAAAAGCGAATATAATTTCGCAAAACGAACATTGATTTATCAATGGAATTTACCAATGGATTTACTTGTGAAAAAAGCCACGAAGACGATTATCATTTTGACTATTGCCGTATTGGCCCTTAGCGGCTGTACGTCGCGAAAATTTGTGCGCGGCTATATGCCTGACGCAGAAATGGTTAGTTCCATTAAAGCACAGGTTGATACCCATGAAAGTGTCAAACAAATGCTCGGCAGCCCGTCTACTACCGCGACTTTCGATAATGACAACTGGTATTATTATTCCAAAAAGTCAGAAAGTCTGGCCTTTTTCAAAGAAAAAATTACGGAACTGAATATAATCGCCGTTCGTTTTGATGAAGATGGCTATGTTACGGCGGTTGATAATTATACTCTTGATGATCACAATGAAATCAATCCGGTTGGGGATACTACAAAAACGCATGGTCGTGAATTGAGTTTTATTCAGGAGCTATTCGGCAATATTGGTCGTTTTGGTGCTGGCGGCCCTTCAAATGTGCAGCCCGGAAATTAAATCCTAGAATTGCTTGACCTGCACAACCATGACATCCAGCACCAGTGGTTTTTTAAGGATTTTATTGCTGATATCCTTTATGGTGCTCTTTAGCATTGGATAATCAATACTGCGTGGGTTATTTTTCTTGCCGATGGATTTTCCGCTAAAATAGCGCAAAATGGCGTCCCTGATCTCTGGTAAATTAACAATAACGTCCATTTTATTATCATTACCATCAACTTTAATTGAAAAATCCGCTATAAGATTTCCGACAACACGCCCATTGGATACGAGAGGAATATTAACCCGTTCCACTTTGACAAAATGCGCATCTATCTTTGGTTCTTCTTTTTTTACGATTTCTTCTTCGGTTTTCTCAGCTGGTGCATCTGATCCGCTTAACATCATAAATGCCCCAAAGCCGCCTCCGCCGCCAAGTAAAAGCCCAAGCAGCAAGCCGATGACAAGAAGTTTTTTACTGCTGCCCTTTGGTTTTTCTTCTACAGGCGTATCTTCTGTATTCTCCGCTTTTTTATCTTCTTCTTTTGCCATTACAAAGCCCTGTTATCTGTATCAAAAATGCCTAAATCCCTGATCATCATCCTGTAATAAATTTATACCGTCACTATCTCTTATGATCACACTTTTTTCTGTGGTGATATGACCAATTATCGTTAACGAAAGGCCAAGCTCCCTCGACAACCTATCAATTTCTCCGTCCATATCCTTCGGTGCGGTAAAGAGCAGCTCATAATCGTCGCCACCATTCCATATAAGATTCTTATACGCCGGGAAACTTTCTAAAAGCTTACCAACCTTATCGGAAAGCGGAATTAATTCAGCTTCAATTTCCGCACCAAAACCGCTCAAAGCACAAATATGGCGCAAATCTCCGGCCAGTCCATCCGAAATATCCATAGTAGCTGTCGCTATTCCAAATAGTTTCCGCCCGAGCCCAAGCCGTGGGCGGGGCAAGTGATAACGATCAATCAACGGCTTAATAGCAGATGTTTTTATTGCCGCAAATTCACCCTGAATAGATTTCAAGCCAAATGCGGCGTCCCCTAAAGTGCCCGACACATATATATTGTCCCCAAGTTTCGCGCCGCGCCGCCTTAAGGCTTGCCCCCTGTCCACTATGCCAATCGCCGTCAATGAAATCATCAGCGGGCCAGAAGTTGATACAGTGTCACCGCCATATAAAGACCAGCCAAATTCTTCCTGATCCAGTTTTAAACCTGCGGAAAATTTGGCCATCCAGCCGTCAATATTTTTCATGTCTTTGGGGAAAGCAAGCGCCAGAAGGTAGCCCAGAGGTTCCGCGCCCATCGCGGCTAAATCTGAAAGATTGACCCGCATGGCCTTGCGGGCAATAAGATCCGGTGGGTCATCGGCAAAAAAATGAACATCCGCGATAAGGGCATCTTTGGTAAAAACCAGATCCTTGCCCTCAGGCGGGGTCAAGACGGCGGCATCATCGGTGAGACCATAGGCCCCCAAGCCAGACAAGGGGGCTAAATATCGGGATATGAGATCAAATTCACCTGAACCCATTTGCTTGCTCCCAAAGAATTAAAGTTATGCGCGGATCGTCTTGGCAAGTTTATCCAGCACACCATTGATGAAGCCGGGCTTGCTGTCATCAAAAAAGGCCTTGGCCACATCAACATACTCGTTAATGACAACAGAGGTCGGAATGTCAGGGCGGCCCATTAATTCATAGGTTCCTGCCCGTAAAATCGCGCGGGCAACGGGCTCAATGCGGGCCAAAGTCCAACCTTCTGATAATGATCCGGCCACATGCGCGTCAATATCAGTCCTTCTTTCTTCAACACCTTTGACAAGGTCATTAAAAAAAACAGTGTCCGCCGACGCATAATGATCGCCTTCAATGACCTCGCCCAGGCGATAATCAATAAATTCAGCTATTACCTGCTGTGCTGATTGATCGCCAATATCCATCTGATACAGCGCTTGCGCTGCGCCCAGCCTTGATGCACTTCTGGCACCGCCCTGTTTGGATGTTGTTTTTTTGGCATTTTTACTCATCACTCAATCAGTCCAAATTTACGTTTCAATTCAATCATTCTGAGGGCAACCTCTGTAACAAAGCCGCCTTTATTGCCTTTGTCCACTGATGCCCGCGCCCAAGCCTGATCACGATTCTCAACGGTCAATACACCGTAACCTATGGCAAGTCTATCTTTGATTGCCAGTTCCTGCAATCCCCGCGCAGTTTCCCCGCAGACATAATCATAATGGGATGTTTCGCCGCGAATAACGCAGCCCAAGGCCACATAACCGTCATAATTTTTGCGCCCTGCATCAGCGGCAAAGCGAATGGCCGCCGGAATTTCAAAAGCCCCCGGCACGCTAATCCGGTCATAGCTCGCACCGGCTTTTTCCAGAACGTCAACAGCGCCTCTGATCAATTCGTTGGTGATATCTTCGTAATAGGGCGATTCCACGATTAGCAGATGTAAGGACTGGGGCATATTATTCTCTATTTTTAATTTACGGCAATTATGTGCGTATCAGACCCACATCAATAGATTGATCAAATTTACGTTGCTCTACGATATTAAGGCCATATCCTTCAATGCCAACAACATGTTGTTCTGTATTTGATAAAAGGATCAAATCCTTAATGCCCAAGTCCACCAATATCTGCGCCCCGATACCATAATTCCTCAGGAAGCTTTCCGAGGATATATTTTTCTTGCCTGTTTTGCGGGCAATCTGGTCTGAAATAATGGTGCTGGAAGATTCTCGCAAGTAAACCACAACACCGCAGCCTTCATCGCCGATTTCAGCCATGGCCCGATTTAACTGGCTTCTTCGTGCCCCCTTAGTGCTCAATAGATCGTCAAACATATTGAACGGATGCATACGCACCAATACCGGCGAATCTTTTGTGGGGTTGCCTTTGACGAGGGCAAAATGCTGCGTATGATCATCTTTGACTTCATAAACACGCAGCTTGAACTCACCGCCATATTCTGAATTTATGACGGTTTCCTCTATACAGCCCACAAGGTTATCAACTTTTCGGCGATAGGCTATCAAATCGGCAATCGTTGCGATCTTCAGCTCATGTTTTTTAGCAAATTCTATAAGATCCGGCAGACGGGCCATGGTGCCATCATCATTCATGATTTCACAAATCACGCCGGCGGGAATAAGGCCTGCGAGACGGGCCATATCAACGGCCGCTTCTGTATGTCCCGCCCTGACCAGAACGCCGCCGTCACGGGCGACAATGGGGAAAACATGCCCCGGCGAGACAATATCATCGGCCCCCAGATCAGCATTTATGGCAACAGCAATTGTATGGGCCCTGTCTGCGGCTGAAATACCTGTCGTAATGCCTTCTTTAGCCTCAATCGAGACGGTGAATGCTGTATTATTCCTTGCCCTGTTATTGATACTCATCGGCGGAAGGCCAAGTATTTCCGCCCTTTTTCTATCCACCGTCAGACAGATCAGGCCACGGCCATATTTTGCCATAAAATTAACCGCATCCGGCGTGGCCATTTGGGCAGGAATAATCAGGTCACCCTCATTTTCACGGTCTTCATCATCAACAAGAATAAACATCCGGCCATTTTTTGCATCTTCTAAAACATCTTCAATGGGGGATAAAGAACTATGGGGCATATTAAAAAACTCTAATTCGTTAAAAATCATTCATTCTGGCGACATATCGCGCCAGAACGTCTATTTCCAGATTAACTTTATCGCCTTTTTTCATCTCGGAAAATGTCGTTTTTTCCTGTGTGTGGGGAATTATATTGATACCAAAAAAGCTTGTTTTATCTTTTTCATCAATAACTTCATTAACGGTCAAAGAAACACCATTGATGGTGACTGATCCCTTTTCAGCGATATATTTTGCCAGATTGGCCGGCACAGAAAAATAAAATCTTTTGCTTTCACCTTCGGGCGTGATTGATAAAACTTCTCCTATACCGTCCACATGGCCTGTCACAATATGTCCGCCAAGTTCATCGCCGACTTTCAAGGCTCTTTCAAGATTTACAGGCCCCCCTTCTGTCCAGTCGCCAAGATTACTACAGGAAAGGGTTTCCGCAGACACATCAACGGCAAACCAGTCGTCCCCTTTATCAACAACCGTCAGGCACACCCCTGAACAGGCAATAGAAGCCCCAATATCAATAGTCTTCGTGTCAAATAATGTATTTAACAAGATGCGCGTATCGCCATCTCTGGAAATTTTTCTGATGGTCCCAACGTCGGTGATAATTCCGGTAAACATTTTAGATCATATACTCCTGCCAAATATCATTTCCGGTTTGGCCTGTTCGGATCAAGGAAAATTTCGGCATTTTCTGTAATTCCGTTAATCCAATTGATGATAGCGCGGGAACGCCATCACCGCCAATAATAGCTGTTGACCGGAACCAATATAGCCGGTCTACCAGACTTGCCCTGATCAGGGAAGCATTAACTTGTGCGCCGCCTTCGGATAATATTCTGGTAATGCCTTTTGCCGCAAGTATCATCATCATTTTTTCCAGATCAATTTGGCCATCTTGATTTAAATCACAACATATGATTTGCACAGATTTTTTCTCAAGCCGCGTTTTTTTTTGATCATGACCATGGCCGGTTATTATCCATGTAGGGATTTTTTTGGCCGTATTCACCACGGCGCAATCATCGGGCGTTCTTAAATGGCTGTCCAGAATGATTCTGACGGGGGAGCGGCTTTCAAGGCCTGCGAGACGGCAATCCAGCGACGGGTTATCCGCCAAAACCGTCCCGACACCAACGAGAATGGCGTCATGACTTGCTCTAAGCAAATGTCCCCTCCTGCGGGATTCCGGCCCCGTAATCCATTTGCTTTGACCCGAAGCTGCGGCAATCATGCCGTCCAAAGACGTTGCTGTCTTCAGAGTGACAAAAGGCTTTTTTTGCATGATACGTTTGAAAAAACCCTGATTTAGAGCCCCTGCTTGTGTTTGACAGACGCCCAAATCAACCTGAACAGCCGCTTTTTTCAAGATTTCCAGCCCCTTGCCCGCAGTGCGTTCATCGGGATCTATTGTGGCCACAACCACTCTTGATATTTCAGCCTTCACCAAGCTTTCAGCGCAGGGCGGCGTTTTGCCAAAATGCGCGCAGGGTTCCAGCGTAACATATGCCGTTGCCCCTTTAGCCGCCCTGCCCGCCTGTTTCAAGGCCATTGCCTCGCCATGCGGCCGTCCGCCAAAACCGGTATAGCCGCGCCCGATAACATGGCCATTTTGATCAACAATAATACATCCAACAGACGGATTGGGCCAAGTGGTGCCCAGACCTCTTTGGGCCAGTCCAAGGGCCATTTTCATATAATAACTGTCGGTTTTCTGTTTCAAAGCGACCCCTTATTTGTTAACTTCAGGTTTTTTTACTTGTGGTAGGATCGGCAATCTGCTCGACGAATTTTTCGAAATCCTGAGCCTCCCTGAAATCCTTATAGACCGAGGCGTATCTTACATATGCCACCGTATCCATATTCTTGAGGCCTTCCATGATTAACTTGCCAATGTCTTCTGTCTGAACCTCTGATTCACCAAGGCTTTCCAGTTGCCTGACGATCCCATTGATCAATAGCTCAATACGGTTTTCTTCAATGGGCCGCTTGCGAAGGGCAAGATTGACGGATCGCTCCAGCTTGACCCGCTCAAACGGAACTTTCTTACCATTCTTTTTCGCAACGACCAATTCGCGCAGCTGCACCCTCTCAAATGTGGTGAAACGGGCGCCGCAGCCATTACAGGATCGCCGGCGCCGGATGGCCGAATTATCCTCGGTCGGACGGCTGTCTTTTACCTGAGTATCGTCATTTCCGCAAAATGGGCACCGCATATGTTTTTCCTTATAAAACTGGCCTTATAAAATATTCAATAAATTGGGAAATCTTTACAAAGGGCAACAACCTTTTTCCGAACAGATTCTTCTGCGGCACTGTTATCATCGGGGTTAGCGCGCAGGCCTTCTAAAATTTCAATGATGAATTCTCCGATCATTTCAAATTCTTTTGTATTAAACCCGCGTGTTGTTCCCGCCGGAGAGCCAAGGCGAACGCCTGATGTCACCATGGGTTTTTCAGGGTCAAAGGGAATACCATTCTTGTTGCAGGTTATATTGGCGCGGCCCAGTGAATTATCCGCATCACGCCCTGTCAAACCCAAAGGCCGTAAATCCACAAGCATCAAATGTGTGTCCGTACCACCAGAAACGATGTCACAGCCGCCTTCTTTAAGCCGCGCTGCCAAGGCTCGTGCATTTTCAACAACTCTTTTCGCATAATCTTTGAATTCCGGCCTTAGCGCCTCGCCAAAAGCAACAGCTTTTGCCGCAATCACATGCATTAATGGCCCGCCCTGCAAACCCGGAAATACTGCAGAGTTAAATTTCTTTGCCAAATCAGCATCATTGGTCAAAATCATGCCGCCCCGCGGCCCGCGCAATGTCTTGTGAGTTGTCGTGGTCACAACATGGGCATGTTCCAGCGGATTTGGATGAACGCCGCCAGCAACCAAACCTGCAAAATGGGCCATATCAACCCAAAAATAAGCCCCAACCTCATCGGCAATCTCTCTGAAACGTTTAAAGTCAATGAAACGTGGATAGGCTGACCCGCCGGCAATGATAATCTTTGGTTTATGCTCTTTTGCAAGGCGCGCCACCTCATCGAAATCAATCATGGCATCCTTTTGGCTCACCCCATATTGAATCGCATTAAACCATTTGCCTGACTGGGCGGGCGGCGCGCCATGGGTTAAATGGCCGCCAGCCGCCAACGACATGCCAAGAATAGTATCCCCCGGCTGCAACAAGGCCAGATTAACCGCGCCATTTGCCTGCGCGCCTGAATGAGGTTGAACATTGACATAACCGGCATTGAAAATCTTTTTTGCCCGTTCGATGGCTAAATTCTCCGCCATATCAACATATTCACATCCCCCGTAATAACGCCGCCCCGGGTATCCTTCGGCATATTTGTTGGTCAATACGGAGCCTTGCGCTTCCATAACGGCGCGGCTGACGATATTTTCCGAGGCAATAAGTTCAATATGTTCCTGTTGGCGGCCTAATTCCAGGGTAATCGTTTTAAACAGCTCTGGGTCATTTTCGCTTAGAGTGGTGTTAAAAAAATCAGTCATATCAGTGGAAGTTGTCATATTATATAAATCCTAAATCAACATATATTTCTTAAAAAAATCAAGACATCTTATCAATTCGCCGTTGATGTCGTCCGCCCTCAAATTCTGTCTTCAAAAAAGCCTTCAGGCAATCCTTTGCGACATCCGTGCCAATAAGCCGCCCGCCGAAAACGATGACATTGGCATCATTATGCTGGCGGCTTAATTCTGCGCTTAATCTATCGTGAATCAAGGCCGCCCTGATATGAGCATGACGGTTGGCGGCAATGCTGATGCCAATACCGGAACCGCAGACAAGAACCCCTCTTGAAGCTTTATTCTCCTTGATGGCCGCCGCAAGGGCGTGGGCATAATCCGGATAGTCCACCGACTTAAGGTCATGACACCCCAAATCCAGAACATCAAAGCCCTGATTCAAAAGAAAGTCCTTGAGAATAACCTTCAAGTCATACCCGCCGTGATCAGCCGCTAACACAATGTTTTCTTTAGACATATATCATTACCTTAATCAATATATCAGGCAGGACTTCGCGCCCTTCCGACCATATAAGGCCTACATATCATATGGTCACGGGTTTTCCTACCATATGTATGGGAAAAATGAAATAAATACACAAACTGTCGTATAGCAAGGGTCTGGATCTATTAATTTGAGGGATTATCTTGTTTTTTCTTTGGCGAGAATATATTTTAGCTTATTAACGGCAACCTGTGACAAGTGATGACGGGTGGCTGATGTCGGGCCAACAATCGACACTTCACGCCCCGTTACAGGGTCGACAGCCGAAACCTTCACAGATTTTCCTATTTGAATGAATTCGACAAAAAATTTGTCATCATCATTGTCCATTCATTTATCCTTGATTTAAGAAAAATATCGCCTTCAAGCTGCCTTGGCGAATTTGCTAATATCCAAACGCGCCCAGACAATCTTCAGAGAACTGACTAAATGGTCTATCATTTCATCTGTATGAAGGGGGCTTGGCGTGAAACGTAGTCTTTCAGTGCCGCGCGGTACCGTTGGGTAATTAATGGGCTGAACATAAATTTTAAATTCATTCAGCAGGATATCCGACGCTTGCTTGCAGATAACAGGATCACCAACCAAAACAGGAACAATATGGCTGACCGATGGCATAACAGGCAGTCCGCCGCAGCTTAGTTTTTCTTTTAAGGAAGCCGCCCGTTCCTGATGAATATCGCGTTCGACCTGACTTTCTTTTAAATGACGCACACTTGCAAGGGCGCCGGCCACAATAACGGGCGATAGGGATGTCGTAAAAATAAAGCCCGGCGCATAACTGCGAATCGCATCCACTATGACTGAGCTTGAGGTAATATATCCCCCCATCAGACCAAAAGCTTTCCCTAATGTCCCCTCAATAACGCTGAGACGATCCCTTAAATCTTCTTGTTCCGAAATTCCGCCGCCCCGCGCGCCATACATACCAACCGCATGGACTTCATCAAGATAAGTCAGGGCATTATATTTATCCGCAAGGTCGCAGAATTCCTTTATTGGCGCGAAATCACCATCCATGGAATAAACAGATTCAAAAGCAATAAGTTTGGGCAGATCAGGGTCAGTCGCCTTCAGCAGGCTTTCCAGATGTTCGATGTCATTATGACGAAAAACATGTTTTTTGCAGCCACTATGACGGATCCCCTCGATCATGGAAGCATGATTGAGTTCATCGGAGAAAACAACGCAGCCCGGCATTAATTTAGCCATCGTGCTAAGCGTTGCATCATTTGAAATATAACCGGAAGTAAAAAGAAGGCCGGCCTCCTTATTATGAAGGTCCGCCAATTCCTGTTCTAATAATACATGTAAATGATTGGTGCCGCTGATATTTCTTGTTCCGCCAGCACCAGCGCCGGTAAGGTTCAACGACTGCTGCATTGCGTCAATGACTTTAGGATGTTGTCCCATTCCTAAATAGTCATTGCTGCACCAGACGGTGATGTCTTTGACACCATCTTCTGTGTGCCAAACAGCGTTTGGGAAATTTCCTCTTTGGCGTACGATATCTGTAAATACACGATAACGGCCTTCTTCTTTTACAGCATTCAAAGAATCAGAGAATATCTGATTATAATCCATTGCATGGTCCATCTAAAAAAATCATAGCTCACATTACTTAACATGCCTGACTCACAATTCAGCAACTTTGGAGTCTGAAATACGGCTTTATCATATATATATAACAAAACACAATATTAAATAACGAAACGATGTTGTTACAATATCTATCAGATGATATTCTGTCAAACTACAGATGCAATATACTAAACTGTTTTACCAATTTACTTGATGCATATCAAAGGCGTATATTTTTGCCTAGAATGATTGGAACCGTACTAGAATGATTGGAACCGTAACTGATCTGACCAGAAGCTTTCTAATTTTCGCAGTGAATTACGGAGTTCAGAAACATCATCATCTTCAAATACTTTTTTCTCTTTTACAACGTCAAGATTTTCGTCAAAAAGATCACCGACTAAATCGCAGACTTCCTTGCCTTTTGTGCTTAACCATATACGCAAGGCCCGCCTGTCATGTTCTGCCCGTTCCTGATTAATGTAACCGGATTCTACCAGTTTTTTTAGATTATATGAAACATTTGAACCCAGATAATATCCCCGGTTGCGAAGGTCCCCAGCCGTCATTTCATGGTCACCAATATTATACAGCAATAATGCCTGAACGCTATTTACATCATTCATGCCCACGCTGTCCAATCGGTTTTTGACAATATCAAGCATTCTTCGATGGAGCCTTTCAATTAAGCGAAGGCATTCCAAAAAATTCAATTTTGATCTCGCTTCTGGGGTCTCATGCCCCCCAATCAAACTGCTGCTATGGCCTAACGATGACATTCTAATTATCCCTGTAATATTGTAATTCATTATGTTTCGGAATAATTATAGTATAATAACTACTAATAAGACCTTAACTAACCCAAAAACTTTTAACGTTATTCAGCTTTGCTTTTTGAAGGTAATAAACCCCAGGGAATAAATTTATGAGCAACATATCAGCATCCCATTGCTACCCCTACCATCGCCCGAGAAGGAATCGCAAAAGTGATTGGTCCAGAAGGCTGGTTCGTGAAAATATATTATCTACAGATGACCTGATCTGGCCGGTTTTTGTTCAGGAAGGCACCAATGAGGCAACTGAAATAACCTCTATGCCGGGCGTCATGCGCCATTCAATAGATTTGCTCATTCCCGAAATTGAAAAGGCGGCAGAACTGGGAATTCCGGCTATTGCCTTATTCCCCCAGACACCGCAAGAGCTAAAAACAGATGACGGCAAAGAAGCCGTTAATCCCAATAACCTTATTTGCCGTACCATCAAAGCCATTAAGGACGCGGTTCCCGAGATTGGCATCATCTGTGATGTGGCGCTTGACCCCTATACCAACCACGGGCAGGACGGTATTATCATTGACGGCTATGTCGCCAATGAAGAAACAATAGATATATTGACCCAACAAGCCCTTATTCAAACAGAGGCCGGCTGCGATATCCTTGCCCCCTCTGATATGATGGATGGCCGTATAGGTGCCATACGGGAAGTCCTGGAAGAAAATAACCATGTCAATACTCAAGTCATGGCTTATGCGGCGAAATATGCTTCGGCTTTTTATGGCCCCTTCCGCGAAGCCGTGGGTTCCGCAGGAAACATCAAATCAGGCGGCAAACACAGCTACCAAATGGATCCTGCCAATAGCGACGAAGCTTTAAGGGAGGTGATGATGGATATTGATGAAGGGGCAGATATGCTCATCATAAAACCCGGAATGCCCTATCTTGATATAATCCAGCGCGTGACGCGTACATATAATTTCCCCACATATGCTTATCAGGTGAGCGGTGAATATGCCATGCTCCATGCGGCAGCTCAAAATGGCTGGCTTGACCTCGATCAGGTGATGATGGAAAGCCTGATGGCCTTCAAGAGGGCTGGCGTCTCCGGAATTTTAACATATTTTGCCCCAAAAGCTGCGGAAATTCTAAAGACTTAGATCTCGCAAATGATTCATTCACACCCCATACGCAAGCCTGAAGGGAAAAACAGGAGGAGCCCGACTTAGCGACCAAGCGGGAGCGCAGCCTTTAGCGGCGCTTGAGCGTAATCCAAAGAAAATAAATATTTCGTCGCGGCGAGGATATTTATTATCAGGTCAATAAATCATTGGGTAATTCATTTATGACTTCATCAAGTTCATAGAAAGTTGGCTGCAAATGTCCCGGGATACTTTTTCGGCCAATTTCGACGGAAATTTGCGGTGCATTACCATGCAAATGCGAGATGATTACATCCTTTACCACATTAAAAAAGTGGCTCTCTTCATCAATGACCTGCTGCAGCCTGACCGCCCATGGGGCCGCAATCGTATAAGAGATCAGAATACCAAGAAAGGTGCCCACAAGGGCCCCGCCAATCATGGCGCCAAGTACTTCAACCGGTTGGTCAATACTGCCCATGGTTTTAATAATGCCCAGAACCGCAGCAACAATACCAAGGGCCGGAAATGCCTCGCCCACATACGCTAAAGCATGGGCGCCTTCACTTTCTTCGTGATGATGTTTTTCAAGGTCTTTGATCAAGACGTCTTCTACCTGATAGGGGTCATCAAAATTCATTGTCGTCATGCGCAAATAATCGCAGATAAAATCCGTCACATGATGATCCGCGCTTACCCGTTCAAAATTATTGAAAATTTTGCTCTCATGAATGTCTTCAATATGAGCTTCCAAAGCAATCACGCCTTTGGTCTTGATAAGCTTTGTCAGTAAAAACATCAAAGACAATAAATCAAGATAGTCTTGTGGTTTCCATTTGGGGCCTTTAATGGCATGACCAAGTCCCTTCATACCTTTTTTAGCAATGCCGCCGCCATTGGCAACCATATATGACCCGGCAGCAGCGCCGCCAATCATCATTGCTTCCAAAGGCAAAGCCTTCAATACAGGTGCCATTTTACCACCGGCAAGCACAAATCCACCGAAAACCATACACATGGTAAAAATCAAACCAATAATAACAAGCATATTAACTGAAGCCTCTTTTAGCCTTATAAATTTCTTTGAGAACAGAAAATCTGTCCCTATTTGAGACAGTTATAAGAAAAGGATGTTAAAAAAGTCTTATTTTGGAGAAAGTTTTAATTAAAATATTTTCATGAGGTAATCATAAAGAAATACTCTAGGGCCACAGTTACATATAGGTACCGCTCATTTCGACAACATCTCCGCCAAAACTGAGCTTGTAACGGGCGATATCCGCGGCTTTCGTCGTGTTTATTCCGCCAAAGTCCAATGTTTCCACGCCCGCTTGCTGTAGCCTGAGCATCATCCGCCATAGAAGAAGATTTAGCGCGCGGCATTTTCGACCTTCCTTCCCGTTCCAGCCAATATGGTAGGTTGCCGACTTTCCATGACGCAAAACCAGAATTCCCGAGATAGGAGGACTATGCGGTGAATCCGGCTCTTTTTTAACCGCAAAAGCCGTAAACACCCCCTGCTCCGGAGAATAAATCTGACCGTAGCTTTTACTCAATTCTGCGGGAAGCCCCTGATATTTTTTTTCTTTTTGCTGGCGACGTTCTTTTTTTAATAACCAATCCGCATAAAGAGAATTATGATCGCCAAAAATTACCTCAAAACCACTTTTTTCTGCCTTGCGAATATCTGTTCGGTTTTTGCCATATAGATTTTTCCAAAGCGCGTCTTCTGATACGGTAAGGTCAATAAGCACCGTGGAGTTTCCCGTTATGATCTCACGAAACCCCATATCCTCATATTTCTCCATTCCGGCTTTTTCTTCGGGATTAAAAGCAAAGAGATTAAATCTTTTTAGCGGATATCGCGCGCGAATATTTTGCAGAATTTCTTTCTGCTGAACTATGGTAATTGTTTTCAGCCAAACGGGCCCCTTGAGCAAAAAAGAAAACCGTAAAAAACCCAAATAACGCCGCGTAATGATTTGACCAATCGCAACAGCTTCGCCATTATCACAGGCAACAAACCTGCTCACCTCGCGATTATTCTGCTCAAATATCGCGCCGTAAGCCCAGGCCTGCTGAAAAGCACAACGTTCAGCCCGATTTAGCAAAATATCCCATTCTTTCTGAGATATGCCATTCCAATTGATATTAATTTGTGACATCTTTTCTTTATATTAACCATAAAAGCTATATGAATAGTCACAGGTTACAGATTTTAAAATTAAATTAAACGGTTATTCTATGTTTGGCAGAAAAAAAATTATACGAACCGTTATGGGGCATGAAATTCCAGCGCCAAAACCAACCAAATGGGCCTATTATTATATTCTTAAATATATTGCCCTGCCCATTTGTTTGATTTTAACGGGGATGGACATCATTCTGTATTTCTTCTTTAAGTATGTTTTTGATAGCTGCTACGGCGTATTTTGCCTTATTTAACCAGAATGTGATTTGGCGTTAATCTTGCCATATTAAAATTATTTTGGACTTTTCCCCTTAAAAACAATATATCATGCAGAAAATGAACCATTTTTACTATTAAGTTCGGACTGATGATGAATAAAACGACGCATTCGGTAACCTTCGAAGATATTCAAAAAGCGGCGAAGGCTTTAAAAGGGGCGATCATAGCAACGCCCTTGAACAAATCTATCACCCTCTCTAAATTGACCGGTGCTGAAATTTATCTGAAATTTGAAAACCTCCAATTTACCGCCTCCTTTAAAGAACGCGGCGCGTTGAACAAATTAACCAATCTGACCGATAAACAAAAGCAGACCGGCGTTATCGCGGCTTCGGCGGGAAATCATGCCCAAGGGGTGGCTTACCATGGCAGCCGGTTAAAAATTCCAACCACAATTGTTATGCCTGTCAACACGCCCTTTGTTAAGGTGCGCCAGACCGAAGAATATGGGGCGAAAGTTATTCTTACGGGCGAACGTTTTGACGATACTGCCGCGCAGGCCGAAAAAATTGCCCGGGAGAAAAATTTAACATTGGTTCACCCCTTTGACGATCTGGATGTTATTGCCGGACAAGGTACCATTGGGCTTGAATTAATGGCGGCCTGCCCCGACCTTGATATTATTCTGGTTCCCGTGGGCGGCGGTGGCTTGATTTCCGGCGTTGCTCTGGCAGCAAAACATATTAATCCACAGATAAAGATTATTGGCGTTCAGGCTGAGCGTTTTCCCTCCCTTCACCGCGCCCTTAACAATTATGACTATCAACAGCAAGGCTCCACATTAGCCGAAGGGATCGCGGTTAAAAATATTGGCCGCAAAACTTATCCAATATGTAAGGATTTAATGGATGATATGTTGCTGGTTTCTGAAGATGCTCTGGAAGAAGCCGTATGTTTGTTGATGACCATTGAAAAAACAGTGCCTGAGGGGGCTGGAGCTGCACCGCTTGCCGCCGTCATCAGCAATCCTGAAATTTTCAAAGATAAAAAAGTGGCCATGATTATCAGCGGCGGCAATATCGATCCCCGCCTGCTTGCGTCGCTGCTTATGCGCGGCTTGGTTCGGGAAGGCCGAATCACGCGATTGCGCATTGTCTTGCTTGATGTTCCGGGGGCTTTGGCTCAGATCACGGAAATCATTGGTGGCCTTGGCGGCAATATCATTGATGTCTCCCATCACCGGTTATTCACGGAGCTGCCCGCCAAGGAAACTTATTCCAACGTAACCCTTGAAACACGGGACAGAGAGAATTTACAGGATATCCTGAACGGCCTGCGATCTGCGGGTTTTACCGTTCATGTTAACCGTTCTTCTGATTTATAGTTACCCTTCTTTTGATTATAGTTAACAGACTAACATTATGTTAACCTTAGGGTCGCATTATGCTGTTTAAAGGCCTTTAAAAATAACAGAGAACTAAGTGGTGATGAAAAATGGCGGATGATGCTCGCCCGATAATTATTAAGCGTATTAAGAAAGTATCCGGCGGCGCTCATGGCGGCGCCTGGAAAGTGGCTTATGCCGATTTTGTAACCGCAATGATGGCCTTTTTTATGCTGTTATGGTTACTGAACGCCACGACCAAAGAACAAAAAGAAGGACTGGCAGAATATTTCACGCCAACGACCGCATCAACCAGTTCATCATCAGGTTCTGACGGTATTCTTGGCGGCGTTTCTTTGAATTCAGACGGGGCGCAAGCCAGCGCCGTAACGGTATCAATCCCCGCAACAGAAGAAGTGGCCGCTAAAGAAACAGACAAAGAAGACACGGTCTCCGAGGAAGCAAAATTTGCGGCGATGGTGGCTAAAAAAGAACAGGCTTATTTTGAACAAATGTCTGAAGAAATTAAAGTCGCGATTCAGGAAAGTCCTGAATTATCCAAATTACAGGATCAGATGCTTCTGGATATTACCGAAGATGGCATGCGGATTCAATTGGTCGATAAAGACAATCGCGCCATGTTTCGATCAGGATCAGCAGAATTATATAATTATGCTGAAAAGATGATTCAAGCCGTTGCGGCCATTGTGGTCAAAATGCCAAACCGCATTTCAATTACCGGCCATACGGACGCCGCCCCCTTTACAAGCAGGAAAAATTACAGCAATTGGGAGCTTAGTGCGGATAGAGCCAATGCGACGCGGCGCGTGTTAAGTGCGGCAAATGTATCTGTCAACAGGATCGCCGAAGTCCTCGGCAAAGCGTCAACTGAACCCCTGCTTCCTGATCGGCCCATGCGCGCGGAAAACAGGCGCATTACCATATTACTTCTTAGGGAATCCCCGTCCCTTCCTGCCGACTTTATGTAGAAGCCTTCACTTTTAATTTTTTTTCAGAGACAGCGCAATTCACCCTTGCTATTATGTAGTAAGCATTCAAAATACATTGATAATATGTTATTTTGATAAAGGGTGATTCTGGGAATATTTTCTATGGAACTGTTGCAGTCTTCGGTCCAGATGTGGGCAACATTTGCGGTTATTCTCGGAGCTATTATTTTCTATGCCATGGATCGATTCGCCATGGAGATTACGTCACTTGGCACCATATCTGTCCTGTTATTATTATTTCATTTTATGCCTGTGACAGATGCGAGCGGGATAAGTATCCTCGACCTGAAAACCTTGTTTTCCGGCTTTGCCGACCCGGCCCTGATCACCATACTGGCTCTGCTGGTCATTGGACAGGGTATGGTTCAAACCGGCGCATTGGAGACGCCGGCTCAACATATCGTCCGCCATGGAATGCTATATCCCCGAAGAATTATTTTGGCTTGCCTCATCGCCGTTATGGTGATCAGTGCCCTTTTGAATAATACACCGGTTGTGGTAATTTTTATCCCAATCATGATCACCCTGATGGACAAGATGGATAAATCTGCGGGACTGGTTCTTATGCCGCTGAGTTTTGTGGCAATATTAGGGGGTATGACCACATTAATCGGCTCAAGCACTAATCTTCTCGTGGCCGGAAGTTATAAAAGTCATACGGGGATTGATATTGGTTTTTTTGATTTTACTATCCCCGGACTTTTTCTGGCGTCGCTGGGATTGCTATATGTGTTTTTCATCGCCCCTCTCATTCTGCCCAGAAAGCTCTCCACGACCAGTGACAACACTAAATTTATTACCGGCAAACAATTCATTGTTCAGCTTGACCTTGTTGACGGAAACTCTCTCCTTGGGAAAAAATCAATAGCCGGCATGTTTCCCGACTTGTCCCGTATGACGGTTCGGCTTGTACAAAGAGGGCATAAAACCTATTTGCCGCCGTTTGACGATATTACCTTTCAAGAAGGCGATTCAATCATTCTTGCGACAACACGGGCCATTTTAAGTGAAAAAATATCCAAAGATCCCAGCTTGCTCAAGGGTATTTTGACATTGCCGGATCAAGATGATCAAGAGGTTTCAACAAATCAGGACGTCGCGCGCGGGCAAAAAATATCAGAAGTTATTGTGGCCCCTGCGTCCCGCCTTGATGGCCGTACATTAGATCAAATCGGGTATCATTTGCAGGGCGGCAGCAAGATATTGGGTATTCAGCGCAGATCACGCATGATACGCACATCCCTGAATGACATCAGGCTGGAAGCTGGCGATATTTTGTTAGTGGTCGGCACCAGTGCCCAAATTAATTCACTCAGAATGAATAAAGACGTTTTGTTGATGGAATGGTCCACCCGTGAAGTCCCCATAAAATCGGATAGCTGGAAGGCGCTGGGGATTTTCACCGGTGTTGTTGCGCTGGCGTCCACCGGACTTGTCCCAATTCCCATTACGGCAACATGCGGCGCCTTTCTTATGATCGCCATGGGCTGCCTGAATATCCGGCAAGCAAGCCGTGCGGTAGACCGGCGGATATTCCTGCTTATCGGGGCGGCAATAGCCATGGGCACGTCCCTGCAGGCAACGGGCGGGGCATCCTACCTTGCGGAAGGTTTGCTGCTTATACTGGAGGGATCCAGCGTCGCCATCATCCTGTCCGCATTTTTTCTGTTGGTTGCGCTGCTCACCAACCTGTTAAGCAATAATGCCACGGCCGTACTTTTTACGCCTATTGCCATTAATATTGCCAATCAATTGGGCGTGGATCCCATGATATTTGTCACGGCCGTGATTTTTGCGGCAAACTGTTCCTTTGCGACCCCTATGGGCTATCAAACAAATCTTTTGGTCATGGGCCCGGGCAATTATAAATTCAAAGATTTTATGAAAGTCGGCGTCCCCTTGATTATTCTTTTATGGATAGGTTATTCTCTATTCGCACCCTGGTATTATAATTTATAAATAAAATTTTAAAATTTCAGGGTTTATTTACTTTCGGCCCATAACATAAAATCCGTTTTGACGATCTTTGCAGAAAGATGAAATGTGACCAATCAATCATCGCAGTTTCCCCGATTTTATGTAACCGCGCCAACTATATGCCCTTATCTTGAAGGTAAAATGGAACGCAAGGTTTTTACAGAACTTAAAGAAATTGATCCTGACGGACTGCATGAATCTCTTGCCAGGATTGGTTTTCGCCGCAGTCAGGATATAGCATACCGTCCCAGCTGTGATGATTGTACAGAATGTAAGTCTGTACGTATTCCGGTTTTATCTTTCAGACCAAGCCGCACGCAAAACCGTCTCATAAAATTGAATGATGATCTGATCATACAAGAAATGCCCAATATTGCGACCCAAGAGCATTACAATCTTTTGAGCAAATATCTGTCCAAAAGGCATGCGGGGGGCGGCATGTCGAATATGACATTTGAAGAATATGCCAACATGGTAGAAGCCAGCCCAGTCAATAGCTGCCTTATGGAATATAGATTGCCCGCAAGGGGTGATGAAATACTCGGAAAGCTTGTTGCGGTTACCCTGACAGATATCATGACCGGCAGCTTGTCTCTGGTCTATAGTTTTTTTGATATAGCTGCTGAATATAATAAAAGAAGCCTTGGAACTTATGTAATATTGGATCATGTGGCGCGCGCGCGATTGCTCAGACTTAATCATGTTTATTTAGGATATTGGGTACAGAATAGCCCCAAGATGGCCTATAAAAAAAACTTCAGGCCTTTGGAAATTCTTCATCCGGAAGGCTGGTTTTTAACTGAGAAACCATAAGCCGGTAATTCCTGTCATTTGCCTTTCTGTATGCTTGCCTTTACAGACAGTATAATTATACTGTCTGTAAAAAATATATACAGAAAATAAGGGCGGCCCATATGAAACGACGTATTTTTCTAAAAACAACCGCAGCAGCATCAATTGGCGCTATATCAGCGGGCCTGCCTGCACCTGCCATTGCTTCTGGCAAAATTAAATTAAAAATGGTCACGACCTGGCCAAAAAACTTTCCGGGCGTAGGAACGCGCGCCGTGAAATATGCCAGAGATATTGAAAAAGCTACAGATGGCCGCATAAAAATCAAGGTCTTCGCGGCCAACGAATTGGTCCCCGCCCTTGGGGCATTTGATGCGGTTCAGGGCGGAAAAGCCGATATTTATCATGGCCCGGAATATTATTGGCAGGGCAAGCACAAGGCTTTTTCTTTTTTTACCGCGACTCCCTTTGGCCTTACGGCCACGGAACTCAGCCAATGGATAAATTATGGCGGCGGCCAGGCTCTTTGGGATGAATTATCTGCCCCCTTTAACATCAAAGCCCTGCTTTGCGCAACAACAGGTGTTCAGATGGGCGGCTGGTATAAAAAAGAAATTAATAGGGTTCAGGATTTTAATGGCCTTAGAATTCGCATGCCGGGCCTTGGCGGCGAAGTTTTAAAACGTCTGGGCGCAACGACTGTTACCAAGGCCGGCGGCGAAATATATCTGGCTCTTAGTCAGGGAAATATAGATGCCGCAGAATGGATTGGGCCGTGGAATGATATGGCCTTCGGGTTTCAGAATATTACCAAATTTTATTACACCTCCGCCTTCCATGAACCCGGCGCCGGACTTGCCGCAGGGTTCAATCTTGATGTCTGGAACAGCCTTAGCCCCTCAGATCAGGCGATTATAACCGCCGTTTCCGGTGACCATTATCAAAAGTCCTACGCAGAATTTAACGCACGCAATGCTGTATCTTTGCGCAGTCTTGTCGATCAACATGATGTACAGATCAAAGTATTTTCTGATGAAATAATGGATAAATTGATCCATGTTTCCGATGATCTCATGCAGGAGGTTGCCCAAACCGATGACCTTACCAAGCGTATTTACAACAGTTACATGGATACACGTAGAAATGCCATGGAATGGGGCGCTATTGGCGAGGAGCCTTATTTAAAAGCCAGAAGATTATATAAAAATTTTGGTAAGAAAATCTAAATCGTGATCAATTTCCTGAAACATATAACCCGCAGGATTGATCAGTTCAGCGAATGGGCAGGCCGAGTGGTTTCCTGGCTGACCCTGTTTCTTGTTCTGATGCAATTTGCCATCGTCATTGGTCATTATATTTTTCGAGAAGGTGCCATATTGCTTCAGGAAAGCCTTCTGTATATGCACAGCATGATTTTTCTTGGGGCGGCGGCCTATACCCTTCTTCATAATGGTCATGTCAGAGTAGATGTTTTTTACAACCGGTTTCAGGAAAAAACCAAGGCCTTGATCAACTTGATCGGCTGCGCATTTTTTCTATTTCCGATTACGGCTGTGATCACATGGATGGCCTGGCCTTATGTGACGTCATCTTGGGAGATTTTTGAAGGTTCCATCGAATCCAGCGGCATTCAGGCGGTCTATCTCTTGAAAAGCATGATATTATTTTTTTCCATCACATTGTTTCTACAAGGCTTTTCCCTGTTTCTTCATTCTATTCTCACCATATTGAATATTGAACATTTGACCGAAGACAGCCCGGAGCTATTGTGATGGAGCTGAATATCATTCTTGTTTTATTGATGTTTTTTTCGGTGATCACCCTGATCCTGGCCGGATTTCCCGTGGCCTTTACCTTGGGCGGGACGGCTATTTTATTTGTCGCCATAGGTATTTATTTTGACGTCATAGACAGCGATTTTATCGGGCTTATTCCCGAGCGAATATTCGGCACGATGACCAATGATGTATTATTGGCCGTTCCCCTGTTTATATTCATGGGCGTGATGCTGGAAAAATCCAGGATAGCCGAAGATCTTCTGGAAAGCATGTCAAAGCTTATGGGGCGCATGCCCGGCGGGCTTGGTATTTCGGTCACCATTGTCGGGGCTTTGCTTGCGGCATCTACGGGGATTGTTGGCGCAACGGTTGTGACCATGGGATTACTCAGCCTGCCAACCATGCTGAAAAAAGGTTATAGCCCTGCCCTTGCCTGCGGGTCAATTGCCGCATCCGGAACCTTGGGCCAAATTATCCCGCCGTCTATCGTGCTGGTGCTGCTGGCCGATCAATTATCCTCTGCATGGCAAACGGCACAATTGAATATGGGAAATTGGGCGCCCGAGCCTTTATCGGTGGGTGACTTATTTGCCGGCGCCCTTATTCCGGGCGTTACTTTGGTTTTGATGTATATCCTGTATCAGGTTGGCGTGGCTTTTTTCATGCCCCGGCTTTCCCCGCCAATCAAACAAAAGAGCGATGAAGAACAGGTGAGTATATCAGAATTATTAGCCGCATTCCTGCCGCCGATTTTATTAATCATTTCCGTTCTAGGCTCAATCATCAGCGGCATCGCAACCCCGACAGAGGCCGCCGCCGTTGGCGCAACCGGCGCAATATTACTTGCCGGTTACAAACTTAAACCTGAAAAAACCGCCCCTATATTTGCCGCGGGTTTTTCCCTTGCCGGGCTTGTCCTGATCTCTAACCTTGTTGACCTTCGCCGGGGCAGAGAGGCAATCGCTATTACGGACACCATTGGATATGCCTGCGCAATTATTTTAACATTATTTGTCATATGGGGCGTCTTTACAGCAGTTTACCGGACTTACGGCGCTAAAATTTTACAATTTGTCATGCAATCAACGACCCGAATTACAGCAATGGTTTTTATGATCCTCATCGGGGCGGCGATGTTTTCTCTCGTCTTTAAGGGATTTGAAGGCGATGATTACATTCATAATTTTTTAACCAACCTGCCGGGCGGCAAGCTCAGTGCGCTGCTTCTTGTCATGCTGGTGATGTTTGTGCTTGGCTTCTTTCTGGATTTTATTGAAATCACCTTCGTTGTGGTGCCCATCGTCGCGCCGGTGTTGTTAATGATGGATATTAACCCCATATGGCTTGGCATTATGATGGCTATGAATTTACAGACCAGTTTCCTGACCCCGCCTTTCGGTTTTGCGCTTTTCTATTTGCGCGGTGTCGCGCCGCCGACCGTGCGCACGATGCAGATTTATGTCGGCGTTATGCCCTATGTTATGATTCAACTCATCATGCTGTGTATTTTATGGCATTTCCCGGCGATGGTCACATGGCTCCCGAGCGTTCTGTTCAAATGATCATTCTTTGCCGAATTCCTCATCAAGAAGGGCCCAGCGCTCATGATCACGCCATTTTCCTCCGATTTGCAGATATTTTGGGCTGAAGCCTTCCTTTCTAAATCCTATTTTCTGCACCAGATTTATAGACGGGATATTACCCGGTTGAATATTGGCTTCCAAACGATGCAAGCCCAAGTTTTCAAATGCATATTTAATGGCAAGCGTCATACCCTCGGCCATATAACCCTTGCCTGCATAAGCCTCATCACCATAATAACCAAGGCTCGCCATGCGCATGGGGCCCAATAGAATATTATTGATATTAATGATGCCAACAAGATCATCCGTCTGTTTATCCATGACAAAACAGCCTTGCAGCACGCCGTTCTTAATGCGTTTCAGATAATATTCATAATATTCTTGTTTAAAAGAATGATAAACCCAAGGCCGATGATAGGATTCATTACGATGCAAAAATTCCTTATAGGTCGCCATTTTTTTTCGTGTTGGTGCCTCGATGTAGCATTTTATGCCAATCCGGAGCGGCGCGCAGGAGGGAATGATATTAATCATTTTCCCGCCCCGCCCTGTCTTAAGAAAATCTGTTGGTAGTTGGAAAGCCGTGCGGGGGCATACGGCCCACGGCGCCGCGCCGGCCAATCCATGTGGTCAAATCAGTTTCCGTGCGGGTCTTGCCGCCTTTCATGGGCCAGCTCAAGCCATCCTCTGCCTTAAAAGAGGTGATGTCGCCCATATGGGCGCCCTTATATTTCTGCAATACCGCCCCCCTGCCCTTATTCATTTGCGGCATTTGTTCAAGGGGAAAGACGAGCATTTTACGATTTGTGCCGATGATCGCAATGTTATCGTGACTTTCATCAATGACCATACAGACGGCGATTTTATTTTTACCTTCTTCCACATTCATGATTTTACGGCCATTTTTAGTGCTGGCAATGACATTATCAGCCTCCAGCATAAAGCCCCTGCCGGCTACAGATGCAAGCAATAATTTTCTGCCGGGTTTATGGACAAATAAGGCAACGATTTCTTCTTCATTGGGCAGGTCAACCATCAGGCGAACAGGTTCACCATGTCCGCGCCCACTAGGCAGCTTATCACAGCCGAGCGTATAAAAACGGCCATTACTGGCAACGAGAATAACCTTGTCAGTCGTATAAGCCGTAAAACCAAATTTATAGGCATCACCATCTTTATATTTAATTTTGTCATCTATGGCCACATGGCCTTTTAAGGCTCGCATCCAGCCTTTTTCCGAACAGATCAGCGTAATGGGCTCTTTTTCAATCATCGCCTCCACCGTCATAAGATCAATGACAGGCGCATCAGAAAAGACCGATCGGCGCGCGCCAAGTTCGGTTTTTGGGCCAAATTTCTTGCGGATTTCTTTAATTTCACCGGAAATATGCTGCCAGCGCAAGTCTTCCCGATCCAACAGTTCAAGCAATCCAGCCTTTTCAGCCTCAAGCCCGGAAAATTCTGTTCGCAATTCTATTTCTTCTAATTTACGCAATGATCTTAGCCGCATATTCAATATTGATTCGGCCTGTAAATCTGTCAGTTTAAAACGCTTCATCAGAAAAGGTTTAACATCATCCTCTTCGCGGATAATGCGGATCACCTCATCCAGATTAAGATAAGCAATCAGGTAACCGCCCAATACTTCAAGGCGATGTTCAATCTTGCCAAGCCGGAATTTAGACCGCCTTGTTAAAACCACCTGCCGGTGATCAAGAAAGGCTTGCAAGACTTCGCGCAGCGACATCACGCGCGGCAGTTTTCCGCCTTCCAATACATTCATATTTAAAGAAAAACGCGTTTCAAGATCCGTCAAACGAAACAGGCTTTCCATCAAAACAGCCGGTTCAACCGCGCGCGATTTCGGCTCCAGTACAACCCGAATATCCTCGCTGGATTCATCCAGAACATCCGCCAGTAACGGCAGTTTTTTCTGGAACATCAAATCCGCTATCCGCTCAATCAGTTTGGATTTCTGCACTTGATAGGGAATTTCAGTGATCACAATCTGATACATACCCCGTCCGGTTTCTTCGATTTCCCATTTGGCCCGAAGCCGGAAACTCCCTCTGCCGGTTTCATAGGATTTTATTATGCTTTTCCGCGGCTCCACAATCGTGCCGCCCGTGGGAAAATCCGGGCCATTAATAAAGGTAACCAGTTTTTCCATGGTGGCGTTCGGGAATTTTATCAAATGCAGCAGGGCATTACAAATCTCCCCCACATTATGGGGCGGGATATTGGTCGCCATGCCAACCGCAATACCTGTCGCGCCATTGGCCAAAAGATTAGGGAAATTGGCCGGCATAACCACCGGTTCTTCTTCTTCCCCGTCATATGTTTCCCGAAGGTCAACAGCGTCCTGATCAAGACCTTCCATCAAGGCGACAGCAACGGCGGTCATTCTGGCTTCGGTATAGCGCATGGCAGCGGCATTATCACCGTCAATATTACCGAAGTTGCCCTGCCCATCCACCAAGGGATAACGCACGGCAAACTCCTGTGACAAACGCACCATGGCATCATATACGGACTGATCACCGTGGGGATGATATTTACCGATCACATCTCCGACGACCCGGGCACATTTTTTAAAGCCCGTCTCAGGATTAAGCTTCAAATGCCGCATGGCAAAAAGCAAGCGCCGATGCACAGGTTTCAACCCATCACGCACATCGGGCAATGACCGGGACATGATGGTTGACAGCGCATATGAAAGGTAACGGTCCCCGAGCGTTTCGCCAAGGGCCACGTCAAGTATATTATCTGGTTTCTCTGATTTATCATTCATGGCGTGATTATAGCTAAAAAAAATTCTCGCACCACAATTTATAACGCTTCAGGTGTTTTTTTATCTTCTATATCAGACAGGACTGATCGTTCACGTTAAATAGATTTAATAAGATTTGAAATCACACTATTCTGGCCCTCATTAAATTTGAGGCTAATTCTACCGTTCTTATTCGCCACAACATTGGCTGAGATACTTGCATCATATCCTTTTTGCCTAAAATTAACGCTGTCACCCATATTTACATTTGCTGTAATATCCAATGCAGCCCCGCTGAAGCTTATATCGTGAACATGTCCGGCGAAATTCTTTCCCTTAAACTCAATCATACATTCTACTAGAGAATCCGGGCAAATGCGGTCAATTTTGCGTCGATTGAAAGCCTCATACCCCCGCAAGTTCCCCATTATCTTGATGACTTTTTCGGATAGGGTCTGCGTTGCTATGGTAACTTCCATTGATTCATTCGCCACTTCCCGCGCAATACCGATACTGTTATTCGCCTTGTCCGCAACGAGAGAGACATCATTTGATGATAACCGCGTTGATTGTGCGGCCTCCTGTACATTATTGCTTATTTCCTGAGTAGCAGACAGTTGTTCTTCCGCTGTTGAAGCCACAGATTCTGAAATTTCACCGGATTCCCGGATGACCTCACCAATTTTTTCCATGGCATCCGTTGTCTCGGCCGCCATCTGTTGAATAGTCGCAATTTGAATGTCAACACGATTGGTTGCTTCGGCGGTTTGATTGGCGAGGCCTTTGACCTCCGACGCCACAACCGCAAACCCCTTGCCAGCTTCTCCGGCACGAGCCGCTTCAATGGTGGCATTAAGAGCAAGCAAATTGGTTTTTGAGGCAATTTCCTTGATCATTTTGGCGATATCGCCAATTTCTTCTGCGGCTTTTGCCAAATTCATGACGATTTGATTGGTCTTGCCAACCTCTTCATTGGCTTTGATTGAGGCATTTCGCGATGACTCAACCTGCCGATAGATTTCTTGTGCCGATGCCGACATTTCTTCGACTGCCGCCGCGCAGGATTCTACATTTCGGGTGGCATTATTTGAAACATCAACCACACTTCTGGCTTGTGCCGTAACCTCTTCAAGATTGATGGACATATCTTCGGACTTGGTCCGCATGCCTACGCTGCTTTTCTGGACAATATCCACAGCCGACTTCACTTCATTTTCCAGATTATCAGCCAAGGCAATCATTTCTTCCTTGCGGCTTGCTTCACTTTTCATCATATGATCCCGGGCAGAATTTGTAACACTTGCCCCCCTTCTGAAATCACCATGCATGCCGCGCTCAACAAATGTACGATAGAATTTTCCCTCTGCTGCATGCTCCAGAGTGGCCCCGGATTCACGGATAAAAGCATCCGCCATATCAAACGCCTTATTTAAGGCGGAGAGGGTTTCGGACTGTAGTTCAAATTCATCCCAATGGATAATACGTGCCGTTAAATCACCTTTTGCAACTCGCTGAGCCACCTCACAAATTTGATCAAAGCATTTCTCATATATCAATAGCTCTTTACGAAGATGCTCTAATTCATCAAAAGACGACGAAGTAGCTTGCGTATCATTATTCTTTTTCAGTGCTTTAAACATAATTAGTCCTTCAGTGACCATATAAATTCTGCGTATGACGTATTTTGCTCGTCCAGAAAATTCTTCAAAAACGCAGAACTAGCCTGAAGGCTTTCTTTTGAATTAGCGTGTTTCTTTTCTTCAGCCAATAATTTTTCATAAATTGGGGAAATTTTCTGGATAGTTTTGCCCGCAGGATATCGCCTGTTTGAATGATAGCCGCTTAAATCACCATTAGCATCATAGCTTGGTGTTACATGGGCATTAACCCAATAATATTTTCCCGTCTTTGACATGTTTTTTACATATGCGAAAATTTCTTCGCCCGACTGAATGGTGTCCCAAAGCAATTTAAAGACAGCGCGCGGCATATCAGGATGGCGGATAATATTATGAGGTTGGCCTATAACTTCTCGCGTTGACATTTCGGCAACTCGGCAAAAGATATCATTGGCATATATTATGCGACCTTTAAGGTCGGTTTTTGAAACGATAATTTCTTCTTCGCTGAATTTTATTTCTTCATCAACGGGCTTTACAAGTTGTAATGCCATTATGTGAACCCCTTTAACATATATAAGTAATTGAGGAATACCATAAGTCACATGATATATTTTTAATCCTGTATATATATTTAATAGGCTATATCTAAATTTTTAGTTAAAATTGATTTTGATAATTGATTTAGAGGATATTATGCAGATACCGGCATTAGTGCCTCAACTTTTTTGGCCCCAGCCACCTTGTTCAGTTTGTTGCCAATAGACAAGTTCATGCCCCGCGTCTTTGTATATTTTCCAGCGTGCCCGTGCCGCCAAGACGGCATCCTGATTGGTACCATCAAATATTTCCAGACAACGGTCATATTTATCAAGGTCATCCACAGTCATATCATCCACCAGAATAAGTATCGTTGCTTCGGCAGGATTCTCATCACCGGTCGTCAAATAAATCGGCTGCTGATCAGGGAATTTGCTTTTCATATGTCCGTGGGGCAGGAAACTATGCTTGGCATATGTCCAGATTGCCTCGTCCAGCTCTGCAATCCGTTCATTTGTCCCTACCTTGATGACGGCTTTAAGCCCGGCGCCATATATCTTTTCCAAAAGTTTTGGCAGGGCATTATTCAAAGGTTGGTGCAACAGGTGGTAAAAGCTGATGCTGGTCACTATTGGTGCCTCAATCTTCGTAATTATTGCGGATCAACTGGTCCAGAAGGCGAACGCCATAGCCTGTGGCGCCGCGATCGGCCATATCAGACGTTTCTGTCTTCCATGCGGTTCCGGCAATATCAATATGAACCCAAGGCACATCATTGACAAAACGCTGCAGAAATTGTGCGGCGGCAATACTTCCGGCATATTTTCCGCCCATGTTTTTCATATCGGCTATTTTTGAATTGATCTGTTTATCATAAGCATTGCCAAGTGGCATGCGCCATACAGGTTCATCTACCTGCCTGCCTGCCTCTATCAGTTTTTCGGATAGCTCATCATTGTTCGAGAATATCCCCGCATATTCCTGCCCCAGAGCAACCATGATGGCGCCGGTCAAGGTTGCAAGGTCAAGCACCACCTTAGGCTTAAAGCGATCCTGCGTATACCAGAGCGCATCGGCAAGTACCAACCGGCCCTCTGCATCGGTATTGATGATTTCTATGGTTTGGCCTGACATACTGGTCACCACATCGCCCGGGCGCTGGGCGGTACTGGACGGCATATTTTCAACAAGCCCCACGACACCAACAACATTCACCGGGGCATTCCGTCCGGCCAGCGCCTTCATGGCCCCAACCACGGCGGCTGACCCGCCCATATCGAACTTCATATCTTCCATGCCAGAGCCGGCTTTCAGAGAAATTCCGCCCGTATCAAACGTCACCCCCTTACCAACAAAAGCCACCGGCGGCTCATCCACATTTTCAGACCCATCCCAACGCATAATCACCAAATGGGATTCACACGCGCTGCCCTGCCCAACACCGAGTAAGGCCCCCATACCCAATTCTTCCATAGCATCTTCATCAAGCAGTTCAACATCAACACCAATACCGGACAATTCCTTGATCTTTTCAGCATAGCTCTCCGGGTAAATCACATTACCGGGCTCCGTCACCAAATCACGGGCAAATTCTACGCCGTCAGCAACCTTATCTAATTCTGCAAATATTTTTTTCGCATTTAAAGACGCCGCAGACATAATCGACACACCAATCACGGATGGTTTCTTGGCCTCCTCCTGCTTGGTAAAATATTTATCAAACCGATATCGACGCAAACGAATACCCAGTCCCATATGGGCAGCAAACTCAGCATCAGATATATTGGCGCGTATCGGGGCATCCGCCGCAATGGAAATCTGTTCATCACCGGATGAAATCAGTTTCGCCATAATTTTGCCGCCAATTTTTTGAGCGCGCAATATGTCAATTTCAGCTTCATGTCCCAGCCCGACAACAAGAACACGATTTATATCCAAATTTTCGGGGGCAACAAGATCAATAATCTGACCAAATTTTCCGGCGAAATGACCAATTATAATGGCACGCTTAACCAACCCTCCTGTTGCTTTATCTATTTTACTTGCACTATCGGACAATTTCCCGTTCGCATAAACAAAGATGACATGCGCATCGGCGGTGGGTAAGCTTTTCTTGTTAAAAATAATATTCATTCTATGCCTCAATTATGTCCAAGTGTCTTTTTAGGTTATCCTATTGTGACGGATGCTTCTGCAAAAGTCACTGATACTTCTACAAAAACCATTGTGCAAGCGTAAAATTCCAATAACTTAGTTAAACGATTTTTCTATTATCACGGAAAAAACTGTAGGCAATAAAAAGAAAAGTATGTAAATAACCCTATATGGTAAAAAAAATAATCTTCGTCAGCCTGTTCGCGGGAATGATATTACCCACAACTGCATTGGACGTATTCTCCAATGACGGCAAGATTTCCCATGCGGAAACAATCGGCAGTAATAAAATAATAAACTTTTCTGCGGAAAAAGTCGAATATCTCAGTGAAGATAACATCGTCATCGCCACCGGCGAAGTTACCCTGTATCATGAAAAAACGGTTTTAAGAGCAAATAAAGTTACTTTTGATCGTACAACCCGGGAAGTAAAAGCCACCGGCGGCATAACCATTCGCGATGATAATGGTAATATCATGTTTATGGAAGAAACAATCCTTAAAGACGGCTTGAAGGAAGGTTTTATCCGTAATGTCAGAGTATTATTTTCTGATGATTCCTATTTGGTCGCAAAAGAAGCCATTCGCGTCGGCAAAAGAACAACCTTCAAAAAATCCGCCTATTCTCCCTGTAAAACCTGCAACAGTGATGGTCACAGAGAGCCATTATGGCAAATAAAAGCTGATGCTATTACCCACGATGAAAATGATAAAACCATTACATATAATAATGTTGTTCTGGAAATTGCGGGTGTTCCTATATTATATACACCCTATTTTTCTCATCCGGACCCAACTGTTCGCGCGGCCTCGGGTCTTTTATCTCCGGAATTTGCCACCTCATCAGAACTTGGCATAAATGTTACGGTTCCCTATTATTTTAATTTAGCCCCCCACAGGGATATCACCTTTGAGCCAATATTAACCACAAAGGAAGGTATTGTTTTTGCCGGGACTTATCGGCAACATACGGGCAATGGACAATTTTTTATCAAAGGTTCCGCGACCAATGCCCGTGATCTGGACGTTAACCAAATTGATACAGACAGCCGTGAAATTCGCGGGCATATATTCTCTGGCGGGAAATTTGATCTTGATAATTTAAAATTTGCCGGAGACACATGGCAGTGGGATTATGCGTTCAATTGGGTCAGCGACGACACTTACCTCAGGCGTTACTATCAGGATCGATCCGATGTTCTGAAAAGTAAGGTCCGCATCGAAAATTTCACTGGCCGCAATTATTTCACGGCGGGCCTTTATGGATTTCAGGGACTGGACGAAGAAGATATTGCGGCCACTACAGGTCAGGCACTACCAGCCATTGACTTAAATATGGCTTCTACGCCCGGCAAATGGGGTAATCAGTTCATACTTGACGCCAGTGCTGTTGCTATTGTCCGAACAGGTGGCGTAGATTCACAACGCGCAAGCGTTCAGGGAGCTTGGAAGCTACCTTTAAAAACCCGGCTTGGGGATTTTTATACCTTTAGCGCAAGCTTGCGGGGCGATGTATTCAATAATAATGCCCAGAACCAACAAGACCAGTTTCTTTATACCGGAAGCAGCAAAACAGTCGCAAGAATCTTGCCACAATTTGCGGCAGACTGGAAATTACCTTTCATTAAGAATGGCGAATCAACGCAACAAATCATTGAGCCATTAATTTCAATCATTGTCGCGCCAAACTATCCTAATTCCCTCGATATTGTAAATGAAGATAGCCGTAATTTTGAATTTGATGAAAATAATCTCTTCAGTCACAATCGTTACAACGGATATGACAGATGGGAATCCGGGACGAGGGTTAATTACGGCGTGCGTTACTCCTTATATTCCGGCCCCACCTCTGTCATCGCGACCATAGGCCAGAGTTTTCGCTTTCAATCATCCGAAACTTTCCCCGTTGGTTCAGGATATGAAGGAAAATCATCCGACTTTGTGGGCCGACTTGATTTGATTTTCGGGGATTATCTGGATTATATCCATCGGTTCCGCTTGGATAAAAACAGTTTGAGGCTTCGCCGGAACGAAATGATTCTTTCCGGCGGGACAAAAAAATTCAGAGCCTCCATGCGTTATCTTGATTTGGATAGAGACGCCGCAGACTTAAGAAATACCGAGCTTGAAAATAGCAAAGAACTCGGGACGGGCCTTCAGGTTTATGTAAACGAGCGCTGGACGCTCCATGGCAGTTGGGTGCGCGATCTGCTTAAAAAAGACACAATTTCTTACGATGCTGGCATTCGTTTCAAAAATGAATGTTTGGAATTTGGCATACGATATGAAAAACGACTAACAACAGACCGGGATATCACCCCGTCCAGCAGTTTTCATTTAAGATTGATCTTAAAACACCTGGGGTGAATTGCCTTTTGATTTTTCCATTGTTTATCAGTATAGATATGTAGTAAAAATTCAAAATCAGACCAAGACAGGTACATGTAATATGAATTGTAGGTTTCATACAAGAGCGTTTAAATTAAGTTTAATGGGTATCATTGGCAGTATTTTGCTCTCTTCGGTAAATAGTGGCGCGCAACAACGCGGCGCACCTGCGGAACTCAGTGACATCCAACAAATTGTTACCGTTGTTAATGACAGCCCCATATCATTATATGACCTGAAACAACGTGTGTTGCTCTTCATGATTTCATCTGGAAAACGTCAAATTTCTCCAGAAGAACAGCAATATATGAACCAACAGGCCTTGCAAAGCCTTATTGATGATAAATTAAAAACCCAGGAAGCGAGTAAATATAAAACCGTCATCAGCAAAGAAGAACAAGAACAGTCTTTTGCGACCTATGCTCAGCAAATGCGTATCACGCCCCAGCAGCTGGAACAGCAGCTAAACCAGACCGGCATCCGTAAAGAATCTATGCTGAAACAGATTGAAGCCTCTTTGGCTTGGGAACAGGTCGTCGGCGGCCTGTTGATGCCTCAGGTCAGTATCAGCGACGAAGAAATTTATTCGATACTCGACAGAATGCAAAATAATAAGGGGCAATATGAATATCATCCTCTGGAAATTTTCCTGCTGGTATCAGAAAATGATAAACGGGAAGAAAGCCGGATTGCCGCAACAAAAATCATTGAACAGCTTAATAATAAAGCGCCTTTTCAGGTTATGGCCCGCCAATTTTCACAATCAACCACCTCTGCTGTCGGCGGGGACTTGGGCTGGCTCATGGAATCACAGCTCAGTCCGGAAATGATGACTGCCCTTAAAAATATGGAACCCGGACAAATCGCGGGACCTATTGAAACTGAAGATGGTTTTTATATCCTTCAATTGGCGGGAAAAAGGCAAATTCTGACCGCGAGTAAAACGGATGCCCGTGTCGATTTGCAGCATATGTTCTTCGAGGTTTCTGACAAGGCACAACAAGAAGAATTGGATGCCTTGGAAAAAACCGTTGCTGCTGCCGCCAGAAAAATTGAAAACTGTGATGATCTTGAGGCGCAGGGTAAGGCACTCGGGGCAAAAGAAACCGGAAGTCTTGGGGAACTGGCTATTTCAGACCTGCCGCAAGCGCTCCATAATACCTTGCTTGAAACTGAGATTGGCCACGCAACCCCCCCCATCAAAGAAGAGGCCGGTTACCGCATATTTGTTGTTTGTGACAGAAAAGATCCGGAAATCAGGTTGCCCGATTACGATAGTATTGAGGGAAGCCTGTCACAACAACGCGTTGGCCTCATAGCGCGCCGCCACCTTAGAGACTTACGGCGCGATGCCATCATCGACTATAAATAATCCCCCTCCTTTGGTCATATCAGCGGGCGAGCCGGCTGGTATCGGCCCTGAAATAATCTTGAAAAGCTGGACTGAACGGCATAGGCAGGCTTTACCAGCTTTTTTTGTGGTGGGAAACCCGCAAATATTTCTGGAAACCGCCCATAAACTGGGCCTGAATGTGCCTGTGCATATCATTGGGTCACCGGATGAAGCCAGAGATGTTTTTATCAATCATTTACCAATATATGGTCTTGGGCCCGAGATTAAACATGAGTTATTTCATTTTGGAACCCCCTCTACGGCGACGGCCCCTATGACAATCGGGGCCATAAAGAAATCTATTCAGTTTATTTTCAAGGACAAAGCCGCCGGACTGATCACGGCCCCAATCCAGAAATCGACTCTGTATGGCGCGGGCTTTACCTGTCCCGGCCATACGGAATATCTGGCGGAATTATGCCAAGAATATACGGCTCAAGTTGAAACGCCGGTGATGATGCTGGTATCCGAGTATTTGCGCGTTGTTCCCTTGACCATCCATATGGCGCTACGCGATGTTTCAAAATCAATCACTACAGATTTAATCAATCAAGCCTGTCATAAAATCAATCAGGCCCTGAGGCAGGATTTTAACATTAAAAACCCTCGCATCGTCGTTGCCGGGTTAAATCCGCATGCCGGCGAGAATGGGGCCATGGGCGAAGAGGATGAGCAGATCATCCGCCCTGCCATAGATCACTTACGGGCGCAAGGCATGAATATTCAAGGGCCACTGCCCGCCGACACGCTGTTTCATACCGCTGCCCGCACCGCATATGACGCGGCATTATGCATGTATCATGATCAGGCGCTGATCCCCATCAAGACTCTGGACTTTGACGGCGGCGTTAATGTTACCCTTGGCTTGCCTGTCGTGCGTACATCGCCCGATCATGGCACAGCCTTGGATATTGCCGGTAAAAATCTGGCGAACTCTAAAAGTATGATCAACGCCATAAAATTAGCAGATAAAATATATCAAAACCGTCAAAACGGGATCAAAGAAAATGTATGAAGATGGCCTGCCCCCCCTGCGGGATGTCATTAGCCGTTATGAGCTGAACGCCAAGAAATCTTTAGGCCAAAATTTCCTCACCGACCTGAATTTAACCGGTAAGATTGCCCGCTCTGCCGAAGGAATGGACGGATGCAGCTTAAAGGATTCAATAATTTACGAGGTCGGCCCCGGCCCCGGCGCCCTCACCCGCGCGCTTTTGATGAACGGCGCCCATCGTGTGGTTGCCGTGGAAGTGGATCCGCGCTGCATCGAAGCTCAAAAAGAAATTCAGGCGGCCTACCCCGGTAAACTGGATGTGTTTGAGGGCGACGCGCTTCTTGTGAATGAGCGTGACCTAATTGGAGACACCGAAGGGCGTCCGGTTAAGATCATCGCCAATTTGCCCTATAATGTGGGCACAGCTTTGCTGGTGAAATGGTTGACCTTGGACGATTGGTTGCCGTGGTACAGCTCATTAACCCTTATGTTTCAAAAAGAAGTTGGCCAGCGTATCATCGCAGAACCGCGCAGTAAGGCATATGGCCGGCTTTCCATCCTTGGACAATTTCGGGCCGATGCCAGAATAATGTTTGATGTTCCCGCCCGGGCCTTCACCCCTGCGCCCAAAGTCACCTCTTGTATTGTCAATATCATCCCAAAAGAAAAACAGACCCCAAGGCAGAAAATATTGGAAAAAGTGGTTTACGCCGCCTTCAACCAACGCCGCAAAATGCTCCGCACCAGCCTTAAGGCCTTAGGCAAAGACCCCTTGCCTTACCTGAAAGCCGCAAGCATCATACCAACCTGCCGCGCTGAGGAATTAACGGTCGAAGATTTTTGCCGTCTGGCAAAGGCCTATGAGAAATAACCGCCTATTCTTCGCCGGTAATGTCATGAACGAATGAAACAAGGCCGGTTTGACGCGCGCGTTTCAGGCGTTCTGCCTGCAATATGGAAAAAAGCTGCCGCTCGGATTTTTCAAGATCATCATTGACGATAATATAATCATATTCCGCCCAATGACTGATTTCCTGATTGGCCTTTGACATACGTTTGGCGACAATCTCGGCACTATCCTGCGCGCGGTTTTTCAGGCGGCGTTCCAATTCAGCCTTGCTGGGTGGCAAGATAAATACCCGGACCAGGTCTTTGGCGACTTTCTGGGATAGCTGCTGTGTGCCCTGCCAATCAATATCAAACAAGACGTCGCGGCCTTCTTGCAGGGCTTTTTCCACTTGCGCGGCGGGTGTGCCGTAATAATTATCAAATACGCGGGCATGTTCCAGAAAACCGTCCTGTGTCACAAGTTCTTCAAATTCAGCCGTTGAAACAAAATTATAATCAACCCCGTCCTGCTCGCCGGTGCGGGGGCTTCTTGTGGTCATGGATACGGACAGCGTAATATTATCGTCCTTTTTCAATAGCAGGCGCGACAAGGTTGATTTCCCGGCGCCGGACGGGGAAGACAGAACCAAAAGCAGGCCACGGCGTTGAATATTTTTAATCATGATATCTCTATTCAATATTCTGAACTTGTTCGCGAAACTGATCGATGGTTGTTTTCAGTGACAAACCAACATTGGTCAGACGAATGTCATAGGCTTTGCTGCATAATGTATTGACTTCGCGGTTAAATTCCTGCGTCAAAAAGTCAAGTTTACGGCCAATTTGACCATTGGCTTTCATATGGGCACGCGCCGCCTCAATATGGGCATAGAGCCGGTCAATTTCTTCTTTGATATCTGCCTTGGTGGCCAGCAGCACCACTTCCTGGGCAATACGATCAGGATCAAGAGCGGTTTTATCATCAAAAAGCGCGTTTACTTTTTCCATATAACGGCCTTTAATCAAATGCGGTAATTCAGCCGCGATACCATCGGCTTCCTTAACCAGTCGCTCTATCTCGTCAAGAAGTCCCTTCAAAACAGTCTGCATCGCAGAACCTTCACTATCACGGGCCAGCTTAAAGGCCGTCATGACGTCAGCAAAAGAATTCTCCAGCGCAATGTTGCGGGCTTTGATCACCCCTTCGTCTTCTTCTGCCTCCACATATTGAATGACATCTTTTATGCCCATAAGCGCATCAAGGCTTGGCTGCGGCAGATGGTTATTCATAGAGGTTTCAATGGCAACGGCAACCAAATGATCCAGCATTTCCTGATTTACTTTGATCGCGGTACTATCCGCATCACGGTTCATCTGAAGGTTGATATTAACCGATCCACGGGCGATATTTTCTTTCATGGATTTGCGGGCCATCTGCTCAATGACTTCCATCCCGTGAGGCGTCCGGCACCTTATATCAAGGGCGCGGCCATTGACGCTTTTTATTTCCCATGTCCAATGGTAATTCTCATAATTTCCGGCGGCGCGGGCGAAACCCGTCATACTTGATAATGTCATGTCTAAAGCTTTTAATCTTTCAATGTTGCGACTATAGTCTTTGTGAATACCCGCAGGTTATAACAGGAATAAACCCATATGAAAAATCCAAAATCAATTCTTATTACAGGCAGCAGCAGCGGCCTCGGCGAAGCCTTGGCCAAAGATTACGCCAAAGAGGGCATAACCCTGTTTCTAAGTGGCCGTAATGCAGAAAGATTAAGCCACGTGAAAGATATCTGCCTTTCCCAAGGCGCAGATGTTCATACGGCCCTCGTTGATACGGCTAATGAAAAAGCCATGTCCGAGTGGATCATATCATGTGATAAGATCGCGGCCCTTGATCTTGTGGTCGCAAACGCGGGGATTGGCGATGGCTTTACCACTGACATGGATTTGGGCGAGCATACAAAAAAGATTTTTAACGTGAATGTCTCCGGCGTATTTAACACCGTTCATCCTGCCATTCGAATTATGCAGAAAAGAGAAAAAGGCCAGATCGCGCTCATCTCATCTCTTGCGGGATATCACGGCCTGCCAACGGCCCCGGCTTATTCCACATCCAAGGTGTGCGTCAAGGCGTACGGCGAGGCTCTTCGCGGCCTATATGCGGCTCACGGCATCGAAATCAACGTCGTTTGTCCGGGGTTTGTCAAAAGCCCCATGACCGCTACAAATAACTTTCCCATGCCTTTTCTGATGGAAACCGATGAGGCCATCAAGCTTCTGCGCCGCGGCCTTGAAAAAAATCAGGCCCGCATCACCTTCCCCTGGCAATTAAGTCTTATATTAGGGTTTATGGTCAGGTTTTTTCCGGAGTGGTTATTTGACCGGATTTTCAGAGTGATGCCCGCTAAAAATTAATTATCACTATTCTTTTTTTTCTCAATTTTGCGCCATTTTCTAACATTTTTCAGATGCTCGCGCAGGGTTTTTGCAAAGGCATGGCCGCCGGTGCCGTCCGCAACGAAATAAAGATCATCCGTTTTAAGCGGATTTAACACGGCCTCGATAGAGGCCCGCCCCGGATGGGCAATAGCCGTTGGCGGCAAGCCCCTGATTTTATAGGTGTTATAAGGATTATCCGCCTTCAGGTCTGATTTATATATTGGCCGGCCCAGAAAGCCCTTTCGATCAATGCCATAAATTACCGTAGGATCCGTCTGAAGCCGCATATTTTTACGCAGGCGATTGATAAAAACGCCCGCGATATGCGCCCGCTCATGCGCAGCGGCGGTTTCTTTCTCAACGATGGAGGCTAAAATCAACGCACTTTCCATAGAAACAAGCGGCAAATCATCGGCTCTTTTATCCCATATTCTCTCCATGAGATCCATTTGCCTGCCCTGCATCATACGGATCAGATCATGGCGGGGTGTATTTTTGGTATATTGGTAGGTATCGGGTAATATGGACCCTTCTCTCGGCAAATCAACAATGGGATCGCTTAAATTATCAATGTTATTCAGATAGTCTGTGATCTGCCAGCTTGTCCAGCCTTCTACGATGGTCAGGCGATGTTGAATAACCTTGCCGCTGGACAGGATCATCATAATATCAAACATGCTGGAATTTTTTGGAATGACGAATTCACCCGCATGCAAATTCCGTTCAAATCCTGATAATTTCACCCCGACCTTAAAGATTTTTTGGCTGCTGACCAGCCCCAGATTTTCTAATTCCCATGCGGTGCGTATGACGCCCTGTCCTTTGGGTAATTCATAAACCATGTCACGGTTCATGGGGCCTGTTTCATAAAAAGCCCGGTAGCCCAAATAAAAAAACAGCGCCGCAAATCCGGCGCTGCCTATCAATAATAAAATAATATACTTCCGCAGGCCCCTCATGAGCAGACTATACGGCCTTGAAGATTACAGAGGCATTGGTCCCGCCAAAGCCAAAACTGTTGGATAAAACAGCCTTGATACCTGTTTTATGCTGGGCTTCATGAGGGACAAGATTAATGCCTGAAATGCCCTCTGATGGATTATCCAGATTAAGCGTTGGCGGGATTTCCCCCCGTTTCATCGCCAGAATACTGAATATGGCCTCCGTACTCCCCGCAGCCCCAAGCAAATGTCCAATGGAAGATTTTGTTGATGACATGGCAATACTGCCCGCCGCGTCGCCAAATAATCTTTTAACCGCAGAAAATTCAATTTCATCCCCAAGCGGCGTTGAGGTTCCGTGGGCATTCACATAGCCAACATCCTCAGGCGTTAAGCCAGAGCGTTTAAAGGCGGCCTGCATGGCGCGGTAGGCGCCGCTGCCATCTGGTGACGGTGCCGTCACGTGATAGGCATCACCGGACATGCCGTAGCCCACCACTTCTGCATATATTTTCGCGCCGCGTTTCTTGGCATGTTCATATTCTTCCAGAATCAACATCCCTGCGCCCTCGCCAATGACAAAACCATCCCGGTCACGGTCATAGGGCCGCGAAGCTTTTGCCGGCGTATCATTAAACCGGGTACTCAAGGCTTTGGCCTGAGCAAAACCCGCAACGCCAACCTGACAAATTGCCGCTTCGCCGCCGCCGGCGACCATCACATCAGCATCATCCAGCGCAATCATTCGCGCTGCATCACCAATCGCATGGGTTCCCGTGGCACAAGCCGTTACAATCGCATGATTTGGCCCTTTAAGGCCATTGCGAATGGATACATTTCCAGAAATCAGATTAATCAGACAACGCGGAATGAAAAACGGGCTGACACGGCGCACGCCCCGCTCATGCATATTGATAGATTCGTCCTGAATACCCGGAAGTCCGCCAATACCCGAGCCCGTTAAGATGCCCGTGCGCCACTGTTCTTCATCGGTAGTCGGTTTCCATCCGGCATCTGCCAAGGCCATTTCAGATGCCGCTATACCATAAAGGATAAAATCATCAATGCGGCGGCGTTCTTTCGCGCTCATCCAGTCATCGGCATTGAATGTCCCATTGCTGCCATCCCCCAGAGGAACTTCACAGGCGATTTGTGCGGAAAGTCCTTCGGCATCAAATCTTGTGATTGGCCCCGCGCCGGATTCCCCGGCGATCAGGCGTTTCCATGTTTCTTCTAATCCTGATGCAAGCGGGGTAACAAGACCCATTCCAGTAACAACTACACGTCTCATCGTTCTACCTTCTGTTTTATTGCAATGATTTAAATTATATTTAAAGCAGAATATGCCGAAATTAACAAGACCGCGAGCAGAGTATTTTTACAAAAAAATACATACATACTCGCGGTCAAAGTTATTTTGTCAATAAGCTATCCGGCGATGCTTTATGCATTCGTACCGATAAAGTCGATAGCATCCTTCACAGTAAGGATTTTTTCAGCGGCGTCATCAGGGATTTCACAACCAAATTCTTCTTCGAAGGCCATTACGAGCTCAACAGTATCAAGACTATCCGCACCCAGATCATCTATAAAGCTTGAACTATCGGTAACTTTGTCTTCTTCAACGCCCAAATGTTCCACAACGATTTTTTTCACGCGTTCAGCTACGTCACTCATATTTTTATTCCTATTCTAATGGGGCAATGGAAATGCCCGGATTTCGAAATTCACAGAAACAGTGTTTAATATTCTATTCTACTTTTACAAGCAAAAGAAATAAAAAACTGTTTTAACCTTTTCAAGAGTTGGCCCTAGCTCAAAAAAACGAAATATTTTTGCCGCGCCGCCTATTCTCCGGTGGCTTCCTAGCACATTAATCCTGTTATTGCCAAGAATAAAAGTAAGCCAGTATGGAAATGAGCCTTAAATCATCGCCATCCCGCCGTTAATATGCAGGGTTTGCCCCGTCACATAGGCGGCTTCATCACTGGCCAGATAAACGGCCCCTGCGGCAATCTCATGCCCAAAACCAAGCCGTTTCATCGGCACATTCATCAGCAGGTTATTTTTCTGGTCATCACTTAACACATCAGTCATTGGGCTTTCGATAAAACCAGGCGCAATCGCATTCACCGTAATATTCCGCGACGCCAGCTCCTGCGCGAGGCTCTTTGTCATACCAATCATACCAGCCTTGGACGCCGCATAATTGACCTGTCCCGGATTTCCGGTCACACCAACAATAGAGGTAATATTGACAATCCGGCCATACCGGCGTTTCATCATCCCCCGCATCAAACCCTGTGATAATTTAAAGGCCGCTTTCAAATTGACCTGCATCACATCATCCCATTCTTCGTCTTTCATGCGCATGGCAATATTATCGCGGGTAATTCCGGCGTTATTAATCAGGATATCCACCTGCCCCATGGCCTCTTCCGCCGCCTTTGGCAAGGACACAACGGACTGCGGATCTGATAGATTGGCCGGAACCACAAAAGCCCCCTCGCCCAGTTCTGCGGCCAGCGCCTCCAATGGCTCTATGCGCGTTCCTGAAAGGGCAACTTTCGCGCCGGCATTATGAAGTGCGGTTGCTATTGCCTTCCCAAGCCCCCCGGAGGCCCCGGTAATCAAGGCACATTTACCTGCTAAATCAAACATAATCAAATCTCCAAAAAATCATTTATTTTAAACTGGCGGCAAAAGCTTCAATGTCAGCGGGAGATTGAAGTGACGTTCCCGTCATCTCGCGGCAAATACGCCGCACCATCCCGGTTAGCACCTTACCTGTTCCAGCCTCAACAACCTTATCCACACCAAGTTCATTCATTTTCAATATGGTTTCGCGCCAGCGGACCCGGCCCGTTACCTGTTCTACGAGGTATTTTCTGATATTGTCCGGGTTATTTTCCGGCGCGGCCGTGATATTGGTCAGGATTGGAATAACGGGCTTGAAAATATCTGTATCCGCCAGCGCATCTGCCATTTCATCTGCCGCAGACTGCATGAGCGAACAATGGAACGGCGCACTGACCGGCAGAAGAACCCCTCTCTTGGCGCCTTTCTCCTTTGCCATCTCAATGGCCCGTTCCACGGCGGCCTTATGACCGCTTATAACCACCTGACCATCTGCATTATCATTTGCCGCCGTACAAACTTCGTCTTGTTCCGCCGCCTCTTCCGCAACTTTCTGAACCGCCTCAAAATCAAGCCCGAGAATGGCAGCCATGGCCCCGACACCAACAGGAACAGCCCGCTGCATCGCTTCGCCGCGCAATTTCAACAGCCGCGAAGTATCTTCAAGCTTTAAAGCCCCCGATACCGTAAGCGCAGAATATTCCCCGAGAGAATGACCCGCAACATATCCTGCGACCTCGCTTAATTTCACCTCAAAATCTTTTTCCAAAACGCGCATAACAGCAACGCTGACGGCCATCAGGGCCGGCTGCGCATTTTGCGTTAACGTAAGGTCATCTGAGGGTCCTTCGAACATCAGCCCAGACAGATCCTGACTGAGGGCGTCATTCACTTCTTCAAAAACCTGCGCCGCAACGGGCATATTCTGGGCAAGCTCCTTGCCCATGCCTACGGATTGGCTGCCTTGACCGGGAAAAACAAAAGATCGCGTCATAATCGGGAATTCCTTTTGGGTTTATATTTACGGATTAAAGTCATAACAATTGTCGAAAATCTGTCAAGGAAACTTATATTTTTAAGCATATTATGCCCCATTTTATTCAGGCTATGGCACCCTCATTATAATTGGCGCGAAAAAAAACATCCAAAAGCCCATATATCCCTTGTTTTTGCTTGTTCATCCTGTATATTGCGCCGCTTCAGGGTATTCTTAATTAAGAATGCCTCGGTTTGTTATGTCGGTTAATATTGTAATGTGACGATTTGATATTCGTAATCACCCCGATCAAAAAAATGTCAAAAAACCGTTAAATGAAATATTGAAAAAAAGGAGCAGCCGTAAATGGCTTTATACGAACATATATTTATCGCGCGCCAGGATATCCAGCCTCAACAGGTTGAAGCGATTACAGCAGATTTGACTAAAATCGTTGAAGATAATGGCGGCAAAATAGCAAAAACCGAACAATGGGGCATTCGTACCCTTGCGTATCGGATCAAAAAATACAAAAAAGGCCACTATGTCTTAATGAATGTTGAAGGTTCCCACGAAGCAATTGCTGAGCTGGAGCGAAATGAGCGTCTTCATGAAGACGTTGTTCGTTTTATGACAATTCGGGTTGAAGAATTCGAAGAGGGTGATTCCGTCGTATTGCGTGCAAGGGATCGTGACACACGTCCTTCGCGTTTTGAAAATCGCGGCAGTCGTCCCCCGCGCTTTGAAAATAAAAATGCTGCAGCAAAACCTGAAGCCACAACAAAACCCGCAACAGAATAAGGAGAATCTCAAATGGCTGAACAACGATCTGATGGCGATAGCGCGCGCCGTCCTTTTTTCAGACGCCGTAAATCATGTCCTTTCTCTGGTGCCAATGCCCAGACAATCGACTATAAAGACGTCCGCCTGCTCACCAAATTTATTTCCGAGCGTGGAAAAATCGTGCCGAGCCGCATCACCGCTGTTTCAACAAAGAAACAACGTCAATTGGCCAAGGCAATCAAACGCGCACGCAATTTGGCACTTATGCCATATATCGTTCAATAGGGAGAAGAAACATGGAAATCATACTTCTTGAACGTGTCCGCAAACTTGGACAAATTGGTGATATTGTAACCGTTAAAGACGGCTATGCGCGGAATTTTCTTTTACCTGAGAAAAAAGCTCTTCGGTCTACCAAAGCCAACAAGGCATATTTTGAAACTCAGCGGGTTGGTATCGAAGCCAGAAATCTGGAAGCCAAGTCACAAGCCGAGGCTGTTGCCGAAAAATTAAACGGTGCCGCCGCTATTCTTATTCGTCAGGCCGGCGAATCTGGCAACCTTTACGGATCTGTATCGGCCCGTGACATCGCAGCATCCCTTAATGAACAAGATCTGAAAATTGAGCGCAGCCAGGTTGTTCTGGATCATGCCGTTAAATATTTGGGTATCTATACCATCCAGATTAAACTTCATGCCGAAGTTATGGCCAATATCAGCATCAATGTCGCACGGTCCTTGGCTGAAGCTGAGATGCAGGCAAAAGGCCTTGATGCCAAAACAGCTGAAGAGGAACTTGATGTTTCTGTCGAAGACTATTTCGAAAATGAAGAAGATGCAGAAGGCGCATTAACTGCTGACAGCGAAGAAGAAACAGCCGAAGAAGCCGTTACTGAAGAAGTTGTTGCCGAAGAAACTAAAGAAGAAAAAAGCGAATAATACCCGCCAACCTTCAACGTTATTAAAAGGAGCTACTATTATAGTAGCTCCTTTTTTATGCCTCCCCCATAAGTAAAATATATTGCCAATCTTGTGAAACCGGATAGAATGTATGTCTTTCAAGGAAAAGCAAGGAAATATTATGGCCCAATATTCAGGAAGGAAGTCTTTAAAATATTTTTTAATTTTAACATCTTTCGCCATTATTGCCTCCCTTCAGTTTAGCCATGCTGAAGAGCAGGCAACGAATAATATTACAAACACAATTACCCATGATCCAAATTCAAAAATTGTCATAAATTATGAGACTCTAACACTGTTATTGCAGGCTACAGTAACCAGACCACGACTGTCTTCCCGAATTTATTCTCAAAAATCCAGCAGCTCCATTGGCACCAGAATAAATCTTTCCAATAAAAACCCCACTCGTTTGGAGGCCAGCCGGACTTTTTATCATTTTATCCAAGAACAGGAACTGGAATATATCCAGTTACTGCGTCAGGCTATTGAAGCCTTGCCGCAAACAGTGCCATTACAACATTTAAACCGTGATGAACAGCTGGCCTACTGGCTTAATCTTTATAATATTACTGTTTATGAACAGCTCGCCAAACGTTACCCCATCCGTAAATTAAAAAAACTGCGTCAAGGAAGCCGTAAAAGCCCCTCTCTATGGGCTGAAAAAATTATGACGGTAAATGGCATGGCTTTATCATTAAATGACATCCAATATAATATCATTCAAAAAACATGGCGGGATCCGCTTGTTATCTATGGGCTTTATCAAGGGACTATTGGCGGGCCAAACTTACGGCGCAAAGCCTATACGGGCAAGCTTGTCTATGAACAGCTGGCTGATAATGCAGAAGAATTTGTCAATTCTCTTAGAGGAATACGCTTTAAGGGCAAAGATGCTCATGTCTCAAAGATCTATGACTGGAACCGGGCGCTCTTCCCGAATTTTGACCATGACCTGCGTCGCCACCTGCGAAAATATGCAAACCTGCGCTTAGTCACAAAGCTGGACAGTAGCCGAAGAATCAAAGTAAAATTCTATGATTGGCATATCGCCGATGTCCTGAATGGGGGCCGCGCAACAGCCGGCGGAGCAGGCAGCACAAACCCGGTAAGCATGATGTTGTCATTCGGCGGTGAAAACGCCGTCGTTGAAGGCATGAGCTCGAATGATTTTGAAACCAATACCAATAGTAGCTACTCGCCGCAACTGACAACACATACGGCAAAAGCTCTGGATACTTCTGTAATACGAAACAGCATGCCTTTTGAAGCGGCTGTTTTTTTAAAGGAATTTGTTGAACGTAATAGAAAGTTTATATCTACCAATGTGACCGTTGAAGAAATAGACAAACAGGATTTGCAAAAAATAAAAGATAAAACGTCAACTAAAGAAGAAAAAAACAAATAATATTCACCCAGACTATTTTTTCCAGTAGGCTGCCATATTCAAGCCGCCGATTATTTTTCGCCGCCTGTGTGAAATGACTTTTCTGGTCACTGGGAATGACAGGTTGTTTTTTAGTGCTTTGACATCCTTCAACTGCCGCCGGTTCAATCATAAATTAAGAGTTGCCAATGTCATTTTTTATAAGAGTTGCCATCAAAGCTATTATCTCTGCGGCTATGAGCCTCGCCTGCTTAACCTCTTTAAGTCTGGCGTATTCAGGTGATCATGAACAGATCGATTATCAGATATTCAATGAATATGACATAAATTCAAAAGTAGCTATAAATTATGGTAATTGGACGACCTTGTTAAAGGCAACAGTTGTAAGAGCAAGAATGTCTTCCAGAAACTATGCCAAACAAATAAAAACGGCCACCGGCACAAGAATTAATTTTAGCAATCAAAACCCTAGCCGATTGGAAGCCAGCCGAATCCTTTTCTATTTAATGAAAAAAGAAGACCTCCAATATATCCGTGCCCTCAGAATTGCCATGGAGCATATTCCGCGAATTACACCTTTAAAATATCTTAACAGAGCCGAGCAATTAGCCTATTGGCTTAACCTGTATAATATAACTTTATATGATCAGATTGCCCATCGTTACCCCATTAGAAAATTGCGCGAACTACATAAGGGGCGCGGCAATACACCATCCATGTGGGACGAAAAGCTGTTAAATATAAACGGCATGCAGCTATCGTTAAATGACATTCAATATAATATCATTCAAAAAATATGGTCAGATCCGCTTGTGTTATATGGCATGTACCATGGCACTATTGGGGGACCAAATATTACTGTTAAGGCGTTTACTGGTAAAAATGTCTATGATTTGCTGGAAACCAATGCAGAAGAATTCATAAATTCACTGCGCGGCTTACGTTTTCGGGGAAAAACAGCGCTGGTGTCTGAAATGTACCAGTGGAATCAGGCATTTTTTCCGGATTTTCAAACAGACCTGAAACGGCATTTAAGGAAATACACAAATTACCAGTTAACGATGCGTCTGGATACCAGCCATAGGATAAAGACGACGTCCTACGACTGGCATGAGCTGGTCCCGGATTTTTGTACAATCTGTTAAGGTGTATCCGATTATAGATTTGGAGACACAATATGACGAAGAGACGACGCTTTACACCGGCCTTCAAGAAGAAGGTTGTTCTTGCGGTTTTGCGGGGAGACCAGACCATTCAGCAGATAGCCGCCCATTATGAAGTTCACCCCAATCAGATCAGCGGCTGGAAACGTCAGGCTATTGAGGGCATGGAAGATATTTTTGACAGCAAGAC
>JAKIUQ010000030.1 GCA_021647465.1 Emcibacter sp.
TTAATCATGAGAGTTACCTCTTTAAAGTTTTAATGTTGAATAAGCACCAACATCAAAACCGGTAACTCTCATCCTTGCAACCCTTTTCGATCGCAACGACTGTCAGATCTAATCTGAACTAATACAACTTATGAAGCATCCGCATCCTTCACGCCTCTGCAAGATATGCACGGCATCATTATCCCGAATGGATTGTGCTTTGAGCGGCACCATAGCGGCATCGCAATTATTGATCCAAATGATTTCCAACTGATGTTACATGGCATGGTCGACAAACCGCTTATCTTTTCAATGGAGGATTTAAAACGCTTCCCATCAGTTGATAAATTTCACTTCCTTGAATGTTCGGGCAATGGTGCCACTGAATGGAAAGGCGCGACTTTCAATAGTGTTCAATTCACTCACGGCTTAATCCATTGTGTCCAATATACAGGCGTATCCCTGCGTACTTTATTACGCGAATGTGGTGTTAAACCCAAAGGTAAGTGGTTGCTGGTTGAGGGCGGTGATGCATCTGGAATGAACCGCAGCTTACCACTGGAAAAAGCTCTTGATGATTGTATGGTAGCCTATGCCATGAACGGCGAAATGTTACGCCCTGAACAAGGCTATCCATTGCGACTGGTTGTTCCTGGTTGGGAAGGAAGTATGTGGATTAAATGGTTGCGGCGTATCGAAGTTGGCGACATGCCTTGGCACACCCGCGAGGAAACCAGTAAATATACTGACTTGATGCCGAGCGGACAATCACGTCAATTTAGCTGGGTTATGGAGCCTAAATCTGTTATCACCAGCCCGTCACCGGAAAAACCCGTCTTACAAAAAGGTCAACAAAATATCACAGGCATCGCTTGGTCCGGCCAAGGTAAAATTAAACGTGTTGATGTCTCAACTGATGGCGGCAAAAACTGGCGACCAGCAAAACTACAAGGCCCAATAATTTCCAAATGCTTGACGCGGTTTAATTTTAATTGGGATTGGAACGGACAGCCTGCCTTATTGGAGAGTCGTGCTATTGATCAAACAGGATATGTGCAGCCAACATTGAATGTGCTTCGTAAAGAACGCGGAACAAATTCTTATTACCATAACAACGCTATTCAAACATGGCATGTGAATGCTAGTGGGAAAGTTGACAATGTCCAAACTTAGTAAACCTCTCTCCGCATTTATTATAGGTGTAACCATTGTAGCGATAGTTTTTGTGTTGAATTCCAGGCGTCCGACACCTACACCTATGTCTACGTTTTCAGGGCAAGCAGAAGACGTTACTTATGGGCTTGGTCGTTTAGCCACATCAGAAGAAATCACAGGCTGGCACATAGATGCACGTCCGGATGGACACGGCCTGCCAGAGGGGCGCGGTAGTGTTCTGGAAGGCAAAGTCCTTTACGAAGAGCAATGCGCAGCATGTCACGGAGAGAGCGGCGAAGGCGTTGATAAATTTCCAAAGCTTGTCGGGGGGCAAGGCTCGCTCACAACCGACAAACCGCTCAAAACTATCGGTAGCTATTGGCCCTATAGTTCCACACTTTGGGATTATATCGCGCGTGCCATGCCCTTTGGTAATGCACGCTCTCTTGGCAATGACGAAGTCTATGCACTCACGGCCTATATCCTTCATCTCAATGGTTTACTCACCGAGCGAGACACTCTGGATCACGATACACTCATCGCAGTTAAAATGCCCAATGCCGGTAGCTTCTTCACAGAAGCAAACAAGGTGAAAGTCAAGACACACGATGTTCCATGTATGGAAAGTTGCAAAAGCGGCGTGAACGTCAAAACTAGGGCGAAATTGGTACTGAAGGATTAAAGTTCGCTAATGATATTATGCTCTAATTTTTCGTATCATTTGATATAAGAATTTACTACTCTTATTTTTCAAGTTGGGTACTAACTAAAATCTGGATCCACTGTCGTTAAGTCAACAAGTTCCATAGTTTCATACAATACAGGAATGTCTTTGGGCTTTATCCGAAACTGGCTGCGTTTTTTTGCCCTGGGTTTATCACTTGAAAAGCCTTCTACCTTGATGCCCGGATCATAATAAATGGTTCTCGATGCCATGGCGGACAGGAACTTTCCAAAATCTGTTCCAACCCCTAGTGCGATGACATGGCCGAATTGATATTGTGTGATTTCACCCTTGCGACTGGCAGAAGGGACATAGGCTGCTTTGGCATGCTTCCTGTTCCATTTTTCAAGCAGGGTATCATAATGCCAGATGGCTGCTGCAACGCCGTCCTCGGAAACCAGAGATATCCCTCCCGTGATATCAGAAATCCGGTTTTTCCCGACATCATACCCGGTTAATTGCAGGGTCAGTCCGGTACGGGCCTGACGTTCTTCAAATTTGTGGACGCCGCCAAAATTAAACCGGTCTTGCCGTCCCATGGTGTCCGGGTAGCCGAACTTTCTGACAAATTCGAAGATTCCTTCTGTACGGTAGAACCCACCGGTGGGTTCCGGGGTCATCAGGGTTATCGCCCCGCCGGAAAGAGGTCTGTCCAGTCCCGGAGATTTATGCTGTTTAAGCTCCCACCCCAGAAAATCAGGCTCATTCAGGCCATTGGGCGTTACTCCTAACAGTCCTTCAAGAGTATAGCCTCCACCGTTCTGTGCCTTGTAGGGAAGTCTTTCCCCATTGTTTCCCAGTTTGAAGGAATCAACCCAGCCCAGTTCCGAAATCTCTTTCAATGCGGCCAGTAACTGATTGCGGGTATCTTGCGGTGCTTCTTTTGTAAAGATCTCACTGAAAACACCTTCACTGTCATACTGCTCCAGTTCCCGGGATACGGGATTCCCGCTGCCAGCCAGATGGCCGATAATACGCCGGTCAGCTGTTATACCCAGAAGCAGTATGCGACCCGGATTCCGGCTTCGCAGGTAAGCACCCGGAGCGACCCTTGCGCCCTTCAGAAAGCCGGACATGCGGACTTCAGGGTATTTCGGATAGAGAATCAACTGGGCGTTCGGGGCCTCGTGCAATTTGCCCTCATCATCCATCCAGAAAAACGGAAGGTCAGCTTTGAAGCGATCGCGCTTGCTGTCTTTCCTGTTCTTGTCTGCATACACCTTGCCAAAGGGCAGGAGTTGCAGGGATGAATAGTCCGCGCCAAGATAAATCTGGTTTTTGGAATTGTCGTTGGGGGCAAGGCGTTTGAAGACCAGAATATTGACGTTATGCTTCGCCATCATGCCGCGAATGGCATCCAGACTTTTGATTTCCGGTAACTCCAGCCCCATTGCGATACTCCGGTTCACAGTTTTGATAATATTCCAAATGACAGGGATATCATCCACAGGGAAGATGTTGATGCAACCAAAAAGTTATAAAATATTATTCTGATTTATATTCGATTGTGAGAAAGGGATCATCAGACAGGAGAAAATCACTGGCTCCGGAAATGATATCATCCAGTGACCGGCGATGTTTTCCTTTCAGGGCGCATTCCCATATTGTCAGAATCCGCCAGCCGGATTTGGTTAAGTTGTCAATGTTGCGGGCATCGCGGGCTTTGTTGCCACTGATCTTATTCCGCCAGAATTCAGGGCGGGATTTTGGCCATTTGAACAGGTGACAGCTATGCCCGTGCCAGAAACAGCCGTTTATAAAAATTACGGCATTATATTTGCGTAAAACCAGGTCCGGTTTGCCGGGTAATTTTTTATCATGTAGTCTGTATCTGAACCCTTCGCGAAAGAGAGCCCGTCTGATAATCATCTCCGGCCTGGTATCTTTGCCCTTGATACCGGTCATCATTTCACTGCGCTTTTTTGACGTTACAACATCTGTCACAATAATCATCTTGCCTTAATCAGGCCTATTCGGCGGCGATGTATTTCGTTTGCTGCTCAAGTTCGATTTGATCCATGATGTATGGCTTCATATATCGGGCAACTTCTTCAACCACAGGAACCACGACAGAATTCCCGAACTGTTTGTAGGCCCGGGTATCACTTACCGGAATAATCATTTCAGGCTTGCGACCACTGTCATAGCCCATGAGGCGGGCACACTCTCTGGGCGTCAATCTACGCGGATTTTTGCCTTCCTGCTTGATAAGTATTTCCGAACCGTCCTTGTAGTAACGGGCGGACAGTGTCCGGGCCTTGTCCTCCGGGCCGTTTAAACCAAATCCGAAACCGTTACCGGCAGCCTTGTGTTTTGCAGCATATGCCTGGAGATAGGCCCATAATTTGTCACTGAGGGTGTATTTGTCATTTACTAACGAGGTCGCGTTGGACCCTTTACCATTGACATTCAGTGTATAATGTTCTTCGGCATCTTCTGATGGGACATGGAGAATGGATTCCAGAACCGGGCCGGTTTTGGGGTCTGCAAACTGCAGGTCATCAAATGTAAAATCACAGTCCTCACGAAAACCGGCAATGAAAATTCTCTCGCGGTGCTGGGGGACATATCCCTTGGCATCTATGACACGGGTGCTTATTTTATAGCCGAGTTCGTCCTGCAGAGCCCCGATGATGGTTGCAAAGGTATCACCCTTGTTATGACTCTTCAGGTTCTTCACATTTTCCAGAAGAAAGGCAGCGGGGCGGTGGTGTTTCAGAATGCGTAAAACATCAAAGAATAATGTTCCCTGGGTTTTGTCCTCAAAACCATGAGCACGACCCAGGGCATTTTTTTTACTCACGCCGGCAATGCTGAATGGCTGACACGGGAAGCCAGCCAACAAAACGTCATGAGTAGGGATATCTTCCGCTTTGACCTGGGTGATATCACCTGCAATATGGTGGTCATCATGAAAGTTGGCCCTGTAGGTTCTCTGGGCATATTCATCCCATTCACTGGTAAATACACATTTGCCGCCAGCGGTCTCAAAACCGCGCCGGATGCCTCCAATACCGGCAAACAAATCGATGAAGGTAAAATCAGGGTCGGGGTTGCGAAATTGTTGTTTGTAATCGAGCTTGTTCCGCAGAATTTCCATGCAATGGTTTTTGGGTTCCACCTCACCATTTTCCCACCGGTAGATGGTTTTTACAGTAACCCCCATAAGATGGGCGGCTTCCTCTACGGACATTGCGTTGAGTTCGCGCAATTCTCTGAAACTCTTCATTTTCATAATTTCTCCCGATCCTTCTTTCTGGGTCTTTTTTTGACATTATGGGATGTATAACACCCAGAAGAATCGCTGTAAAGGCCATTTGTTCTTTTTTTGTTCTTATAGGATTTTCTTTAGAGGGTGCTTTAAAATATGTAGTTTCAAATGTTTGAAATTAGTCCGCCTTGGTCAATAGCCTTAAATGCACTGGGTCAAAGTACGATCCTGTCTGATACTTGCCATGATGCGGTTCCAGACCTGAGCCTTACTTACTCCAGCGGGGCAAGCAGCCATGTGATGTCTTGTTCGCTCAGATGTTTGGCGGGGTCGGCCTTGCCATCATAGAGGGCTTCGGCGAGGGCGGCTTTTTGTGACTGCAGGTCCAGCATGCGTTCCTCGACGGTGCCGCGCGCGGCCAGTTTGTAGACAAACACCGGCTTGTCCTGACCGATACGATGGGCGCGGTCGGTCGCCTGGCGCTCGACTGCCGGGTTCCACCATGGATCATAGTGTATTACCGTATCGGCGGCGGTCAGGTTGAGCCCGGTCCCCCCGGCCTTGAGGCTGATCAGAAACAACGGCACCTCGCCCGCCTGGACACGGCGCACCGGGGTTTCGCGGTCTTTGGTTTGGCCGGTGAGCATGACATAAGGGATCATTCCCGCCCGGCCAATGCCTCTTCGATCAGGGCGAGCATGGAGGTGAATTGAGAGAACAACAGCACCCGCCGTCCGTCTTCTATCAGTTCAGGCAGCATTTCGCACAGCCGTTCCAATTTGGCTGAAGCGGCGACCTTGCGGGCGGCGTCAAGTTTCACCAGGCGCGGGTCGCAGCATGTCTGGCGTAACTTCAGCAGGGCATCCAGAACGGTAATATGGCTGCGGGCCATGCCTCTGGCACTGATTTCTGCACGAACCTTTTTGTCCATGGCCAGACGCACAGTTTCGTAGAGGTCACGCTGCCGTCCCTCCAGCGCCACATGCTCGATGGTTTCGGTTTTAGGTGGTAACTCGGGGGCAACCGCGTCTTTGGTTCTTCGTAATAAAAACGGAAGAACCCGGCGGTTAAGGATTGCCTGTTTTTCACCATCGCCGTGCTTTTCGATCGGCGTTCTGAAATTCTTCTGAAACGCCTTGCGTTCGCCCAGCAGTCCGGGAACAACACAGTGAAACAGTGACCATAGCTCCCCCAGATGGTTTTCAACCGGTGTACCGCTGAGGCATATTTTCTGCCGTGCGGTGACTTTGCAGGCGAATTTGGCCGCGTTGGCAGAAGGGTTTTTGATCGCCTGGGCCTCATCGAAAATCGCAAAGTGATAGTCCTGTTCAAGCAAGACCTCACGATCACGGTGGATCAGGGCGTAGCTGGTCAGAACCACATCATGGGCGGCGATATCGCCAAAGCGTTCTTTTCGCTCCGGTCCGTGCAGGATGAGGATTTTCAATGAGGGCGCAAAGCGTTCGGCCTCGATCCGCCAGTTGGGGATCAGGCTGGTCGGCACTACCAGCAGGCAGGGTCTGTCCAGACGGCCGGTTTCTTTTTCCACCAGCATATGAGCGAGAGTCTGTATGGTTTTGCCAAGGCCCATATCGTCAGCCAGGATGCCGCCCAAACCTGCTTGGGCTAAAAATTGCAACCAGTTAAGTCCTTCAGACTGGTAAGGGCGCAAAGTGGCGTCAAGCCCGGCGGGGACGGGTATCGGGGTGATTTTCGTCCCGCCCGCCAGTTTTTTAGCCAGCCCGCGTAAGGCTGTGCCTCCCTTGATGATAGCCCCCGACTGAATGGCGGCTTCTTCGAGGGCGGCAATATCACCAAGGCGCAAGCGACTAATTTTGTCAAAATCGCTATCTTTGTCGGCAAATAGTTCAAGCAGATTTTGCAGCAACGGGCGCAGACGTTCGCCAGGAAGGGAAATAAACCGCCCGTCTCCGAGGGACAGGAAGCTGTTGTCATCCATGCCAAACAGTAGATAATCAACGGCGTCATCAGTCAGACCGTCCGGGATTTGGTGAAGCATATCCAGCAGGCCCGGAAGAAGGTCAATCTCCTCTCCATCCACCTGCACACCGAGTGACAGGCTAAACCAGTCGTTATCGCTTTTGTCTCCCTCATTGAACGCGACTGACCAATGTTCGGGCGTGCTGGCCAGCGAATAGGGGAAGTCGTCGGAGATATCAACCGTCCATCCTTCCTGCGTCAACTTAACCAGATCTCTTTGGAAAAACCGAAGCCAGTTCAGCCCGGATTCATAGTCATCAACGACATAAAAGGATTGTTCAGCATCGATCGGCACATCGACTTCACTATCATGGACCAGCGGATGGAGGCCAACCTCAAACAACCGGTTAATTGCCTGCTCTTCGGTAGTAAAATCACGGGGAAAGATTATCAGGGTGTCGCCCTTGATTGCCTCGAACTCCAGCCGGTTATCATCCGGCGAGACCCGCAGATCGTTGTAGGAGAAGTCGAGAACGGCAATCGGGATGACCAGTGTAGAAGGTGAACGGCCCCAATGGGAGGCATAGGATGACTTGATTTTCGCTTGTTTCAGGGTCAGGCGGGGCTTGGGTTTTACCTTGCAGTTCTGGTTTCTCTTCGGGGCTTCGGGCAGCGGAATTTTGCTGTCTTTCAAACGGCTTTGCAGAGCTTTGCGAAATGTCGCAACGTCTCGTCCGTTAATGACGGGTGCGCGTAGCAAGGCTTCGCTCAGGGCCGGGGAGATGTCCGTTTTCAAAGGGCCGCATTGATTGCTTTCAGGGTCATAAAACCATGGCGGGTCAAGTGGCAGGGTAATGGCGTTTGCGTGCCCGGATACACTCAGGTCAAATTTTTGAGCCCCTGTATTATCAACAAGCCAATGGCCAATGGCCTGTGTAACGGATGCTTCGGTCAACGGGCCGGCAACGTCACGATGATCTGACCAGTAACAGCGCCGGGTCGCCAGTACTTTAGCAAGGATATTCGCCCCTTGCACGCCAGCAAGCTGGCCGTTGCTGCTGTATGAATGTCGCCGGGCGCGTTCGAGGTCGTCAATGATTTCCCGGTCCGATGGTCGCAGAAACTTTGGCCCTCCGTTATATGCAACATTTTCACCGTTAAACCTGGTGCACTGGCGACCAATATATCCGTCTTTAAGGATTGAAACTTTTCGGCAATCAAGGGTGACGAACCTGATGCCGGTGGGGTATTCGCCAATGTCCAGCCAATAGATTAACCGGTTGCGAATTTGCGGAGGGTAACTTTCCGGGTCATAGTCCGGGGTATCCCTCCCTGCTGCTTCGGCGAGATCGTTAATCAGGTAAGTCAGGTTATGCGGGAGGTTCACAGGTTTTTGACCATTGGCAACGTCAGCCTCTTGTGGTTGGTTTTTATCAAGCCACGATAAAAGTGCCGCTGCCACATGCTTGCAGTCTCGCTGTAGCGGGCAACTGCATTCGCCGTAAAATGATATAGCCTTGCTTATTTTAAAGATTGTAATGTGTTGCTCATACACTTTATTTCCGGAACCGCACACGTTGGAACCAAGTACCAGCATGTCGGGCGTTCGCTTTTTTACCTCAACTGATCTCACCATGCGGCGCGCATAATAATTTACGCCGCGTTGATAGAACGTGTCGCCAACATGCTCTTTAATATCTGATTTGGAATAATTCATGAGGGCAATATAAGCAGCGACTGCGTTGTTAACAAGTGATGTTTAACTAATGTCAGTAACAAGAAAACTGTCCGGATGTAGACTGTTCCCAAGGAGGGCGGGTTATGAAATGGACAGGACAGTTACAAGGATTGAGATTAATGGAATTTGAAGAAATCAAGTAAACCTCGGCGATCAGGGGAGCTGAGCCAGCTTGAAGCCAGTGAAGTTCCTGGCATGTCAGAAAGTACATTTCGCCGTTGGCCCCGTGGCGGAGGATAATCTCGTCAGATACAAGGTGCAGACACCGGAAATCCGCGTTCGCATCTGTGAGGTTACCTGTCAGAGTATATGAACAACCGGGTGTAAAGATTATAAAGGGCGTTCTGTCTGACAATTATATAACCGTGTGATTCGTTCTGAAATTGTTGGATCTTAAGATGATACATTGACAAAGCTTGTTATTTTCAGGTTGCTTTTCAAAATTTTTCAAACTTTTTTCCCTACGCCCTAAAACGCTCTTTAATCCTCCAGATGCATGGCTTGATATGTAGTACGTTAAATTTCTATAACTCATTGTTTTATATAATAAAATAACTTGACGACTTGCTATTTTAACGTTCCCCTGAGTGTGTATATTGACACATCTCGGGAACGGATATGACACCAACAAAGATCCTCATCGGTCAGATATTGATCACCTTTATGGTTGTGATCGGCACCCTTTGGGCCGCGACCGAATGGGCGGCTTACATGTTGGGGTTTCAGGCCCGGCTCGGTGTACCGTGGTTTCAAGTTGGTGGCTATCCAATCTATTACCCCTGGCGGTTGTTTGAATGGTGGTACGCTTTTGAGGTTTACGCCCCGACGGTCTTTTACAAGGCGGGTGGCTTGGCAGCCGCAGGCGGGATTATGGGAACGCTTGTCGCTGTGTTGGGCTCCCTTTGGCGGGCACGGGAAAGCGGTCAGGTGACGACCTATGGTTCTGCCCGCTGGGCCAATAAAGCTGACATCAAACATGCTGGCCTGCTTAAACCCAAAGGCGTATTCCTCGGTCAGTTCAATGATCGTTACCTGCGCCATGACGGGCCGGAGCATATCATGTGCTTCGCACCGACACGCTCGGGCAAGGGGGTTGGGCTGGTTATCCCGACCCTGCTCACCTGGACTGAATCCGCTATTATTCACGATATCACGGGTGAAAACTGGCAATTGACCAGTGCGTGGCGGGCGCAGTTTTCTCATTGCCTGTTGTTCAACCCGACCGATCCGGCGAGCGCCAAATACAACCCTTTGTTGGAAGTACGCAAAGGCCGCCACGAGGTCCGCGACGTTCAGAACATTGCTGACATTCTGGTCGATCCCGAAGGCGCGCTGGAGCGGCGAAACCATTGGGAGAAGACATCGCATTCTCTGCTCGTCGGCGTGATCCTGCATGTGCTCTACGCCGAGAAAGAAAAGACGCTTTCCCATGTCGCAGCCTTTCTTTCGGACCCGTCCCGTTCCTTCGAGCGGACGCTCAAGGTGATGATGAGCACCAACCATCTCGGCACGGAAAAAAAGCCGCAGGTTCATCCCGTTGTCGCCCAGGCCGCGCGCGAACTGCTCAACAAATCCGAGAACGAGCGTTCCGGGGTGCTTTCGACCGCCATGTCATTTCTTGGGCTCTATCGCGATCCCACTATTGCGGAAACCACCAGTGCCTGCGAATGGCGTATTGCCGATCTAATGGACGCGGAGCGGCCCGTCTCGCTCTATCTGGTTATTCCGCCCTCGGACATCTCGCGCACCAAGCCGCTAGTGCGCCTGATCCTCAATCAGATCGGCCGTCGCCTGACCGAGAAACTGGAAGGCCAGGAGGGCAAGCGCCACCGTCATCAACTCTTGATGATGTTGGACGAATTTCCAGCGTTGGGACGGCTGGATTTCTTTGAGAGCGCACTTGCCTTCATGGCAGGTTATGGAATTCGTGCCTTTCTTATCGCCCAGTCGCTCAACCAAATCACCAAAGCCTATGGCGAAAACAACGCAATCCTGGATAATTGCCACGTACGCATTGCTTTTGCCACCAATGACGAGCGCACGGCAAAGCGTATCTCGGACTCGCTCGGCACAGCGACAGAATTACGTTCCCAACGGAACTATGCCGGTCATCGTCTTGCGCCGTGGCTGGCCCATGTCATGGTTTCGCGTCAGGAGACTGCACGGCCACTTTTGACCCCCGGCGAAGTAATGCAGCTGCCTGCAGACGAAGAGATCGTCATGATCTCGGGCCACGCACCGATCCGAGCCAAAAAATTTCGTTATTTTGAGGACACCAACTTCGCGGATCGGGTGTGCCCCCCGCTAAGCCAATTGGCGGGCAACTCTTATGCGGACAAGCCGCCTGTTCGGTCTGACGATTGGACCGGGCGAGTATGTGAGTCTCATGACGCGTTCCAGAAGACTTGGTCGGCACCTGTTTCTGGCGGGGATGATGATGAAGGCGGCCTAAAACGTCACCCTGCTCTTCCCAACGAAACGACTGAGAAATTTGAACCTGAGCAATCACCGGATGCAGGACTTCTCGATGATGAATTCGACGTAGTTCAAGCCAAACGCATGGAACAATTGACTGAAAATAACACCGCCGTCCGGCGGGCCCACGCATTGAACACAAGTGTTGGTGGTCAAGCCGACGATGACCTGCTGCCAAGTTTTTAGAGGAACCGCTATGAAACCCCGTCTTAACGTCCATGTTGCTCACGAACTCTTCGAAAAAGTGGAGATTGCTGCCAAACGACCTGACGTCACCAAGGCCGCCGT
>JAKIUQ010000031.1 GCA_021647465.1 Emcibacter sp.
CCGCCGGTTTCCGCTAGCACTTTCGTGATCGCCGCCGTCAAGGTCGTCTTGCCGTGGTCAACATGCCCGATTGTCCCAATGTTACAATGCGGCTTATTACGTTCAAACTTCTCTTTAGCCATTTTTCAAGTCCTTCTCACTTATATTCAAGCGTCTCGCTTTTTCCTCACGAGAAAAGTTAGTTTCAAATTCAATATTTACTTACGCAAATTGCTCTTTAATCTTATCTACCTCACTTTGAGGCACCTCAGCATAATGGTCGAACTGCATAGAATATGTCGCCCGTCCCTGACTGAAAGACCGCAATTGATTCACATAACCAAACATGTTGGCCAGCGGCACTTTTGCGGAAATTACGGTATTTGGTCCGCGTGTTTCAGATCCTGAAATCTGACCACGACGAGATGAAATGTCACCAATCACATCACCCATATAATCCTCAGGAGTCACAACTTCGACATCCATCATTGGTTCTAGAATTTTAATGCCGGCCTGCTTTGCAGCTTCTCGCATACCCGCCCGGCCAGCGATTTCAAAGGCCATCACGGAACTATCAACATCATGATAGGCCCCGTCGGTCAGGCGAATGCTGAAGTCAATAATCGGGAAGCCAATCAAGGCGCCCGTCGCGGCGATATCTCTAATGCCTTTTTCAACACCGGGGATATATTCTTTAGGAATATTACCGCCTTTGATCTCGTCATGGAAAAGGATTCCCGAGCCACGCTCTCCCGGCGTAATGGTAAATTTAATACGGCCAAATTGACCAGAACCACCTGATTGCTTCTTATGGGTATAATCAATATGAGCTTCCCGCGCAATCGATTCACGGTAAGCCACTTGCGGCGCACCAACATTCGCTTCAACACCGAATTCGCGCTTCATACGATCAACCAGAATATCAAGGTGAAGTTCACCCATTCCGGAAATGACGGTCTGCCCGCTTTCTTCGTCTGAACGAACCCGGAAACTTGGATCTTCCTGAGCCAGACGGTTCAGCGCGATACCCATTTTTTCCTGATCTACTTTGGTCTTTGGCTCAACCGCAACAGAAATAACCGGATCCGGAAATTCCATACGCTCCAGCACGATCTGATTAAGGCTGTCGCACAAGGTGTCACCCGTTGTCGTCTGCTTAAGCCCGCAAAGCGCCACAATATCACCTGTTCGCGCCTCTTTGATATCTTCGCGAGAGTTGGAATGCATTTGCAGCATACGCCCAACCTTCTCTTTACGGCCCTTAACAGAATTAATGACCATCGTCCCCGCTTCCAAAACGCCGGAATAGATACGTGCGAAAGTCAAGGTCCCGACAAATGGGTCCGTCATCACTTTAAAAGCCAAGGCAGAGAAAGGCGCATCATCCGATGGCGGACGAGACATGGGCTCGTCACTGTCCACAGCAAGACCTTCAACGTCTTTAATATCAAGCGGCGATGGCATAAAATCAACGACAGCATCCAAAAGTGTTTGAACGCCTTTATTCTTAAAGGCTGTCCCTGTCAAAACCGGAACAAAATCACCCGCAATCGTTCCCTTGCGGATCAAGACTTTGAGCGTCTCAACAGAAGGCTCTTCACCCTCCAGATAGGCTTCCATAACAGCCTCGTCCTGCTCAACAACCATATCCAGCATTTCGGTACGATACGCGGCAACATCATCGGCGATATCCGCCGGAATTTCCACTTCGGAATAATTGGCGCCCATAGCCTCATCTTCCCAGATGATGCCAATATTTTTCACCAGATCCACATGACCTTTATATTCTGCCTCAGAGCCAATGGGATACTGCAATACGAGCGCATTGGAACCAAGCCGTTCCTTAATCATATCAACGCAGCGGAAAAAGTTAGCGCCCATCCGATCCATCTTATTAACGAAGCACATGCGCGGCACATCATATTTATCCGCCTGACGCCATACTGTTTCAGATTGCGGCTCAACACCGGCCACAGAATCGAAAACCGCGACCGCACCATCAAGCACGCGCAGCGAACGCTCAACCTCAATTGTAAAATCGACGTGACCCGGGGTATCAATAATATTGATACGGTGATCATCCCAGAAGCAAGTCGTTGCCGCAGAGGTAATGGTTATACCGCGCTCTTGCTCTTGCTCCATCCAGTCCATAGTGGCTGCGCCATCATGAACTTCACCTATTTTATGACTAACGCCGGTATAATATAATATCCGCTCAGTCGTTGTCGTCTTACCCGCATCAATATGGGCCATAATGCCGATATTGCGATAATCCTCAAGGGGAGTAGTACGTGCCATCTTTTATTAACCTTTAAACCTGCTACTACCAGCGATAATGAGAGAATGCTTTATTCGCATCTGCCATCTTATGTGTATCTTCGCGTTTCTTTACAGAAGCGCCGCGATTATTCAGCGCATCAAGCAATTCACCCGCCAGACGTTCCGTCATGGTGTTTTCATTGCGCTTGCGTGACATATCTATCAACCAACGGATTGCCAGAGCCTGCGCACGATCCGCGCGCACTTCGATCGGCACCTGATAAGTCGCCCCGCCCACGCGGCGAGACTTAACCTCGACAGCCGGCTTGATATTAATCAACGATTGATGAAACACCTCAATCGGGTCCTGACCAGACTTGGACTTAACCATTTCAAGGGCACCATATACAATACCCTCAGCCGTAGACTTCTTACCATCAACCATGAGATTGTTGATAAATTTAGTCAAAACCAGATCACCAAATTTTGGGTCTGGAAGTACTTTACGTTTTTCAGCAGCGTGACGACGCGACATATCTTAAATCCTTCTGGTCTCGAACACTTTTGGTCTCAGGCCCTTATTTCGGCCGTTTTGTACCATATTTAGAGCGACTTTGACGGCGATCAGATACACCTTGCGTATCCAGAACACCCCGAAGTACATGATAACGAACACCCGGTAAATCTTTTACGCGGCCGCCCCGTATAAGCACAACACTATGCTCCTGGAGGTTATGACCTTCACCCGGAATGTAACTTGTAACTTCAAAGCCATTCGTCAGGCGCACGCGGGCAACCTTGCGAAGGGCAGAGTTAGGTTTCTTAGGCGTTGTCGTATAAACACGCGTACATACACCGCGTTTTTGCGGGCAGGCTTCCAATGCCGGCACTTTGGTACGTGCGGGCTTGTCTTTGCGTGGTTTACGAACCAACTGGTTGATTGTCGGCATCTTAATTCCTTAAGTCTTATCACAATGCATACAACAAAGTGAACGGCATGCTTTTTACATAAAAAAAACAACAGAACAGGTCGAGCCCGTCCTGGCCATTCACAGAATCTCTATTTTTTCGTTCTCTGAGCTTTTAGGCACAGCGTTTAGACTGTTTTGTCTACCACCTGACCTCAAAGAGTGAGCGCATACTATGTAGGGAGATATGAACAGTCAAGCAAAATATTTCATCCTTTGATCGAACAGTTCATTTTATGAAAAAAGGCCGGAAAAACAGCATAAACTGTCCTTCCGACCTGGAATTTTCACGCTTTACCCGAGAAGCGCCCTTACCATAGGGCCGCCCTCGACATTTACCTGTGTCAGGCTGATTCTGCCGGAGCCGTATCCACCGTATCCAGAATATCAGCTTCGGGTTTGCCTTCTGCCTTAACCAGATCGTCCCGGTCTTTGGCCAGCAGACGGAACTCCTGCATTTTGGAACCTGTGCCCGCGGGGATCAAGCGGCCCACGATCACATTCTCTTTCAAGCCAACCAGATGATCGCTCTTGCCCGCAACAGCAGCCTCGGTCAGAACCCGCGTTGTTTCCTGGAAAGATGCCGCAGAGATGAAGGAGCGCGTCTGAAGCGAAGCTTTTGTGATCCCCAGAAGAATCGGCTCGCCCTTGGCCGGCATCCTGCCAGCGGCTTCGGCCTTTATATTGGCTTCTTCGAATTCCTCACGGTCTACTTGCTCACCCAGCAGGAAGGTTGATTCGCCAGAAGCGGTAATTTCGACCTTCTGCAACATCTGACGCACAATCACTTCGATATGCTTGTCATTGATGCCCACACCTTGAAGGCGGTATACATCCTGTACCTCATCAACCAGATAATTGGCCAGCGCCTCAACCCCCATCGTCTTCAAAATATCATGGGGCGCAGGATTGCCGTCAATGAGATATTCGCCGCGCCGGATAAAATCACCTTCCTGAACAGAAATATGCTTGCCCTTGGCAATCAGATATTCCGCCGGGCTCGCATCTTCATCCTTCGGACGAATACTGATCCGGCGTTTGTTTTTATAATCGCGGCCAAATTCAACATAGCCATCAACATCCGCGATAATCGCATGATCTTTTGGACGGCGCGCTTCAAACAGCTCCGCCACCCGGGGCAGACCACCGGTAATATCCTTGGTTTTGGAAGCTTCGCGCGGAATACGTGCAACCACATCACCCGCATGAACCTCATCACCGTCATTGACAGATAAAATGGCGCCAACGGACATAAAGTAACGCGCCTCAGTCCCATTGGTCAGCTCGACAACTTCATCATTGTCATCACGCAATGTAATGCGCGGACGCAGATCAGAACCCTTAGGCTGCGAACGCCAGTCAATAACAACTTTACTGGCAATACCGGTGGCTTCATCAACATTTTCGCTGATGGAAACACCTTCCATCAAATCAACATAGCGGACAAGACCGCCGCGCTCTGTAATGATGGGCAGGGTATATGGGTCCCACTCAACAAGCTTGTCACCATGAACCACTGCCTCACCGTCATCTTTGAACAGATGCGCGCCAAAGGGCACTTTATAGGTGACCCGCTCGCGGCCTTCTTCATCAACGATAACAACTTCCATGTTACGGCTCATGACAACCAGACGGCCTTTTGAATCCTTAACCACATTACGGTTCAAAAGTTTGATTTTACCGTCATGGGAGGCTTCGTGGGTTGACTGTTCAGACACAGAGGATGCCGTGCCGCCAATATGGAAGGTCCGCATGGTCAACTGCGTGCCCGGCTCGCCAATTGACTGGGCCGCGATAACACCAACTGATTCACCCAGATTCACCGGAATTCCCCGCGCCAAATCACGGCCATAACATTTACAGCAGATACCGCCGCGTGTCGCGCAGGTCAATCCAGAGCGAACCTTGACGATCGCAACGCCGGATCTTTCAACGATTTCAACCGTTTCTTCATCCAGATGCGCGCCGGCTTCAACGATAACGTCGCCGCTCACCGGGTCTTTAATATCCACAGCCGCGCAGCGGCCCAGAATACGATCGCCCAGAGAAACAATCACGTCACCGCCGTCCGCGACTTCATTTATGTCGATGCCCTCTAATGTACCGCAATCTTCTTCGACCGTGACACAATCCTGCGACACATCCACCAAGCGGCGGGTAAGATATCCGGAGTTCGCGGTTTTCAACGCCGTATCCGCAAGGCCCTTACGCGCCCCATGGGTGGAGTTGAAATATTCAAGAACGCTCAGGCCCTCTTTAAAGTTAGAGATAATCGGCTTTTCAATAATCTCGCCGGATGGTTTGGCCATCAGGCCGCGCATACCCGCAAGCTGTTTCATCTGCGCCGCAGAACCACGCGCGCCGGAATCAGCCATCATATAGATAGAGTTGATATCAAGCGTCCGGCCATTCTCGTCAACACCGGTTTTCGAAATCTCCGCCATCATGGCATCGGCCACACGGTCAGTACATTGCGACCAGGCGTCAACCACCTTGTTATATTTCTCGCCCTGTGTGATCAGGCCCTGATTATACTGGGCTTCGAATTCCTTCACAGCCGCCGTTGTTTCATCGATCATGCCAACTTTGGCATCTGGTATGATCATATCATCCTTACCAAAGGAAATACCCGCATTACAGGCTTCGCGGAAACCAAGACGCATAATAGCATCGGCAAATAACACCGTCTCTTTCTGACCCGCATGACGATACACCGTATCAATGATGCTAGAAATATCCTTTTTGGTCAGATTATGGTTGATCAGATCAAACGGAATATTTGGATGTTTCGGCAGATGGCTGGCCAGCAACATACGGCCCGGCGTGCTTTCCACACGAACCGTGATGGGGTTAAAATTTTCATCCACAGTATGGTAACGGGCGGTAATTTTACTGTGCAGGGTAATAACCTTGTTAAAGAGCGCCTGTTCAATTTCCTCCATATCAGCGAAAACCATACCTTCGCCCGGCTCGCCCACTTTATCGAGGGTGATATAATAGAGACCCAGAATAATATCCTGCGACGGCACAATGATTGGCTTGCCGTTTGAGGGGCTCAGGATATTGTTGGTGGACATCATCAAGACACGGGCCTCGAGCTGTGCTTCCAGGCTGAGCGGCACATGAACCGCCATTTGGTCACCGTCAAAGTCAGCATTAAAAGCCGCACAAACCAAGGGATGAAGCTGTATGGCCTTACCCTCGATCAATACAGGTTCGAACGCCTGAATACCAAGCCTGTGGAGTGTCGGCGCACGGTTAAGTAAAATCGGATGTTCGCGAATAACCACATCCAGCACGTCCCATACTTCGCGGCGTTCTTTTTCCACAAGTTTTTTGGCCTGTTTAATGGTCGTCGCAATACCAAGCTTGTCAAGCCGCGCATAAATAAACGGTTTGAATAGCTCAAGGGCCATTTTCTTCGGCAGGCCGCATTGATGCAGCATCAGTTCAGGCCCCACAACGATCACGGAACGACCGGAATAGTCCACCCGTTTTCCCAGCAGATTTTGACGGAAACGTCCCTGCTTGCCTTTCAGCATATCAGACAGGGATTTCAAGGGACGTTTATTGCCGCCCGTAATAACCCGGCCCCGGCGCCCATTGTCAAACAAGGCATCAACCGCTTCCTGCAGCATACGTTTTTCGTTACGCACAATAATATCCGGCGCGCGCAGTTCAATCAGACGTTTAAGACGATTATTCCGGTTAATCACCCGGCGATAGAGATCATTAAGGTCAGACGTGGCAAAACGGCCCCCGTCCAACGGCACCAAAGGCCGCAGTTCCGGCGGAATAACCGGCAGAATATCAAGGATCATCCATTCGGGACGATTGTCGGATTCAAGAAACCCTTCGATCACTTTCAAACGCTTGACGATTTTCTTTGGCTTCAGTTCAGATTTGGTCTCCGCCAATTCCTTGCGCAGATCAGCCTGCGCCTGTTCCAGATCAACATTTTCCAGCAAAAATTTGATCGCTTCAGCGCCAATAGCGGCGGTGAAACTATCATCACCGAATTCTTCCTGAGCGCGAACATATTCGTCTTCTGACAGAAGTTGGTTCATCTTCAAGCTTGTCAGCCCGGGCTCTGTCACAATGAAATATTCAAAATAGAGCACCCGCTCCAAATCTTTCAACGTCATATCAAGCACAAGACCAATCCGGCTTGGCAAAGATTTCAGAAACCAGATATGCGCCACGGGAGCCGCAAGGTCAATATGCCCCATACGGTCGCGGCGAACTTTGCTGAGCGTGACTTCCACACCACATTTCTCACAGGTAATCCCGCGATATTTCATGCGTTTATATTTACCGCACAGACATTCATAATCCTTCATCGGGCCAAAAATACGGGCGCAAAAAAGGCCATCCTTTTCCGGCTTGAACGTCCGGTAATTAATGGTCTCGGGCTTTTTGATCTCCCCAAAAGACCATGACCTGATATGCTCGGCACTGGCAATGGTAATCTTGATCGTATCAAAAGTCTCCGGTTTTGAAACCGGGTTGAAGAAATTCATAACTTCTTGGCGCATAGCCTTTATCTCCTGTTCAGTTCCGGTTTAATCGTTGATATTCAAAAGTTCAACATTCAGACAAAGAGATTTCATCTCCTTGACCAGAACATTGAATGATTCTGGAATACCCGCTTCGAAACTGTCATCACCGCGAACAATGGCTTCATAAACCTTTGTCCGGCCATTCACATCGTCAGATTTGACGGTCAGCATTTCCTGCAAGGTATAAGCCGCGCCATAAGCCTGAAGCGCCCATACCTCCATCTCCCCAAATCTTTGACCCCCAAACTGGGCTTTACCGCCCAGAGGCTGCTGCGTCACGAGTGAGTAGGGACCAATTGATCGCGCATGAATTTTATCATCAACCAGATGATGAAGTTTCAGCATATAGATGTAACCAACGGTCACTTTACGGTCAAACATTTCACCGGTACGACCATCATAAAGATCAACCTGACCTGAGCGATCCACATCGGCCATTTCCAGCATCTCACAAATACTTGCTTCATTCGCCCCATCAAAAACCGGCGTTGCCATGGGAATACCATCCCGCAGATTGCCGGACATTTCAATCGTATCTTCGTCATTCAGCGGTGCAATTTCAGCGTCATACTGCTCTTTGGAATAAACTTTTTTGAATTTATCCCGAAGCGCGTCGGCTTTTTGTTTTTGATCAAAAGTGTAATTATCCAATAATGCAGATACCTGAACGCCGAGTGAGCGCGAGGCCCAGCCAAGGTGAGTTTCCAGAATCTGACCCACATTCATACGTGACGGCACACCAAGCGGATTAAGCACAATATCAACCGGCGTACCATCTTCGAGGAACGGCATGTCTTCTTGTGGCATAATCCGGGCAATCACCCCTTTGTTACCATGGCGTCCGGCCATTTTGTCGCCCGGTTGCAATTTACGCTTCACAGCAACAAAGACTTTGACCATTTTCAAAACGCCGGGGAGTAATTCATCCCCGCGCTGCAATTTGCCAATTTTCTCTTCAAAGCGGGCTCTGAGACGATCACGGTCTTCCTGGAATTTTTGATGTAAGGCATCAATTTTTTCCATGATTGTTTCGTCATCAACCGCAATCTGCCACCACAGACCCTTGCCTAGATTATCCAGCAGATCATCTGTGATATTTTCGCCTTTGGTCACATCATTGGGCCCCTTGGCAACCACATTGCCAAGCAGCATCGGACGAAGGCGCACATAGATACTGCGATCCAGAATAGCCTGTTCATCTTCACGGTCTTTGCTGAGCCGTTCAATCTCTTCCCGCTCAATAGCAACAGAACGTTCATCCTTGTCAATACCATGACGATTAAAGACCCGAACCTCGACAACGGTACCGGCAACACCCGGCGATAAACGCATTGACGTATCACGAACATCCGCCGCCTTCTCACCGAATATCGCCCGCAAAAGCTTCTCTTCCGGTGTCATCGGGCTTTCGCCTTTTGGCGTGATCTTGCCCACCAGAATATCCCCGGGATGAACTTCGGCGCCGATATAGACGATGCCCGCTTCATCCAGATTTTTCAGACCTTCTTCGCCCACATTGGGAATATCACGGGTGATATCTTCAGGACCAAGCTTGGTATCCCGCGCCATCACTTGCAATTCCTCAATATGAATAGAGGTAAAAACGTCGTCTTTCACAATCCGCTCTGAAATAAGGATACTATCTTCGAAGTTATAGCCATTCCACGGCATGAAGGCCACGAGGACGTTACGGCCAAGAGCTAGCTCGCCCATATCCGTTGACGGGCCGTCAGCCAGAACATCACCGCGCTTGACAATATCGCCCACTTTTACAAGGGGGCGCTGGTTAATGCAGGTATTCTGGTTGGAACGCTGGAATTTACGCAATGTGTAGATATCCACACCGGACGTACCATCTTCCACATCTTCGCTCACCCGGATAACAATACGGCGGGCATCGACCTGATCAATAATCCCGGCCCGGTCCGCCACAATGGACGCCCCGGAATCGCGGGCCACAACCCGCTCCAAGCCCGTCCCCACAAATGGTGATTCCGCTTTTAAGAGGGGCACGGC
>JAKIUQ010000015.1 GCA_021647465.1 Emcibacter sp.
AACCGCCAGCCGCATTGACATTCAGGGCTTCGAGAAATTCTTCCCGCGTAGAATCCATGGCATTATCCAGATATGTGCAGGCTGTATTGACGATAAAGTCAATCTGCCCCCATTCAGAGATGGCTAAATTGACGGCGGCCTTCAGGTCATCATCGCTCTTGACATCCGTGCGTATGAAGACGGCATTTTCCCCCAGTTGACTGGCGAGTTCTGCGCCCGCTTCTTCTGCGATGTCTGCGATGACAACTTTGGCCCCAATGTCAATAAATGCCGTTGCAACAGAGGCCCCGATGCTTGTGGCACTGCCTGTAATGATGGCCACCTTGTTTTTTAAGCCTTTCATGAAATATTCCCTAAGTTTGTTTCAGTATATTTATCTATGGGAATAGTGAAGCAATTCGCGTGCCTGAAGGCTATTCAGTAAACGCAAGGCTTATACAATATGGGCATGTTTGAGGCTATGGGCTTTTCAGTGGGAATGGTTTCTTAATGTTTCAGAGGGGCTTTCGCCGTAAATTTTCTTGTAAGTTACGGAAAAACGACCAAGCTGATTGAAGCCCCAGCGGGTGGCGATTGTCGTGACGCTTTTGCCGGAACCTCTTTTTAATAAATCTTCGCGGACTTTTTCGAGGCGTCGTTCCTGTATGAATTTTAAAGGTGTCGTGCCGCGAAAGCTATTGAAACCATTGTAGATAGAGCGCGGACTGACGCCGGTGACTTCCACAAGATTGTCGATGGAGATATGCTCTTTCAAATGGGCAATAATATAATCTTCGGCCTGCTTTATATGTTTTGGCGCGGCGGTTGTTTCCCGTGAGATAAGCTGATCCTGATAATTATGACTAAAGGAAAACAAGAGGCTGGTCAGGAGATTTCTTTCAAGGTCTTCGAGCAGGAATTGTGACCTCCAGGGATTAAGGCCTTGATCCAGCTCATTAATCAGAAACCACACCTGACGCCACCAGCCTTTGGCATGGGGGCTTTTCTTTGGTTCTATTTCGTGGTTAAAAAGTATCGGTTTGTCAATCGGTTGCATCAAAAGCCGGGAAAGCCTTTCTTCCAATGCTTCGCGTTTTACCTGTACCAGTAGTTTCTTGCAATCCCCGCTCCAGCGCATATGGGTATATTCCGACGGGTTGATCGCGGAAGATACCGTAGGAGAAGAATTGAATTCGTCGTTATTTATGCAAATCCGGGCTGAGCCATCCAAAGGCAATTGAAAAAGGAAAAAACGTTCAAGATAACCGGGGTCTACGGTAACATCGGAACCATATTCCATATAGTTTAAGGAGACAGCGGACAGCTTGGCCCTGTTATGCATGGCATCCACATTTCCTCTGCGCGCGGGCGTGAGTTTATGGTCACAATAAACATTGCTCACGATTTCCTGAGCTTCGTCAGCTTCAAATGTGTGAAACAGGCGGAATTTTTGAAGTGGTTTATTGCCCATATTTCTTTTCCCTGATTTCTTTTTCCAAACTTTTTCCTGCCCGGATTTTTTATATTTTAAGTCAGTATATCATTAAATAGTTTATATGTTAAATATTATTCTCCCAATTTGAGACGGCGTTATGCAGTTACTGCGGACATTATACAAAAGCCGCACAATTGATTTGATGAACATAAAAGAGCAGAGAAAATGCAGGCCATATTGGCGTATAGTTAAGGATATAAAACATTTAAAAGAAAGATAAAGAATACTCATGGGACAGGTGAAGCAGGGGACAAATGATATCGGGGAAAAATATGACATTGTCATTGTCGGCAGCGGTATAAATTCTTTGGTGGCGGCGGCGCTGTTATCTCTTAAGGGTCAGAAAGTCTGTATTCTGGAGCGTAATGACTGGATCGGCGGCTGCATAAAGACAGATGAGCTTACGCTGGCGGGGTTTAAACATGATGTTTTTTCAGGCTTTCATCCTCTTTTTGTCACTTCTCCTGCTTATGGCGAGATTGGGGACTTGCTGCATAAGCATGGACTGGAATATGTCAATACGGATAAGCCGACAGCGGTCGTTCTGCCGGATGGCCGCCACTTTATTCTCACAAATTCTCGGCAGGATAATATTTCTGCTATGGGGAAGGAGGATGGCGCGGCCTATGCGCGGTCTATGGCGGATATTGAACAGAATACCGATATTATTTTCGGGCTTTTAGGGTCTGACTTATGGTCATTCGGGGTTTTAAGGCTTTTGGTAAAATCAGTCTGGTCACGGGGCATTCAAAAAATGTCCGCTTTTTTTGGGATGTCACTGGATAATTGCAAAAACTGGCTGGAAAGCAGTTTTGAAAGTGAAGAGCTTAAAGCCTGTATCGCCCCGTGGATACTTCATACCGGCCTTTCCCCCAGCAGCCCGCTATCGGGGCTTATGGGAAAGTTGATATTTTTTACATTAGAGGCCGCAGGAATGCCGGTTGTGAAGGGGGGAAGTGCTAATTTTGTCGAGGCATTTCGATCGCTGATTGAGGCAAATGGCGGCGTATTTTTCACGAAGCAGGATGTGACTGAAATTATCGTAGAAGACGGCAGGGCGGTGGCTGTGAAGACGAAAGCTGGGGATATATATGAGGGGCGCAAAGCCATCATATGCAATGTAACGCCAACCCAGTTATATGGTGAATTGCTGGCCAATACAGATATTGCAGACAAGGTCACGAAAGAGGCAGAAAATTATCGTTACGGCAATGGTGATATGCAAATTCATCTGGCGATTGAGGGCGAGGTGAAATGGAAAGACAGGGCGTTAAATGATGTGGCCATGATCCATCTTACCTCGGGAATAGACAGTATTTCCAAGGCCATTAATGAAGCGGAGCGCAGCTTTCTGCCGGAAAGGGCCACGGTGGTTGTCGCGCAGCCAACGGTGCTTGATCCCAGCCGCGCGCCGGAGGGAAAATCCATATTATGGCTGCAGCTACAGGAACTGCCTTTTCATATCAAGGGGGATGCCGCAAATATTATAGAAATTCCCAAGGACGGTTTATGGGATGAAAAAACGGCAAATGCCTATGCAGACCGTATCATCGACCGATTATGCGAACATATTCCCAACCTGAAAAAACAGATATTGGCCCGCGCTATACTCAGCCCCCGTGATTTGGAAAAGCAAAATAAAAATCTGGTCAAGGGTGATCCTTATTCCGGTTCCTGCGGCATAGAGCAATTCATGCTATGGCGGCCCCTCAAATCCACCAAAAACCATTCAACACCTGTGAAGGGGCTCTATCATATCGGGGCCTCAACACATCCGGGGCCTGGTCTGGCGGGGACATCGGGTTATCTGGCGGCGAAGAATATCAAATAAAGACGGCCTAGGGGGGCGCTATGAATGGTTTATCCCTAGCTCATTTTCAAGGGTTTTGCCTTTCTCATCGGCAAGGGCGGCGACCATAAGTTCAGTCACCCTGTGGGCTTTGATATTGCCCTGATCAACGGCGGACATGATCCGCGAGAAACTATTTAATCCCCGCTCATGTGTTTCGCCGTAGCCTTTGATCAATCTTTGGCATTTGATGATTTCCACGGCCAGATCATAATCTTGTGTCATGACATCAGAAACGCGATCCAGCCATTTCGTAATATGGATAAATTCCTGATGGAAACGTTCCGTTTTACGGCGTATGGGTTTTAAGGATGCGATAAAATAAAGCATTAAAAAAGAGGATATCTTAGTGGTGTCCAATAGCCTTGGCCCCGTGAATTTCTTAAAAAACCATGTGAGCAAGGATGAGTTTTCAACCATTCTCGCCATGATCCGTGGCATAGTCCCTGTAATTTCTTCTATTCGAGGATGCATGAATTCTACCATCTGCACGATTTGACCATCTGCTGCCTTAACCTCGGCGCGGTATTTCTCGACTCTTTCGGTTCGTGTTTTGATGTCTGCGACTTTGATCGTATCATCGAAAGCCATCCAGAGTGCCAGATAGCGGGCCAATTCCCGGGTAATATCAAAGGGGGCTTTATCCTCTGCCGCAAAGCCTTCCAAGAGACGCAAATATTCATCTGCATAGTCAAGATCTTGATAATCCAAGAGCTTTTGCGCGCCGGCATAGGCAAATTCTCTGGTAGTTTCGGGCAGGGCATTAATGTTTTTGATCAGGGCCTCGGCCTCGGGAGAGTTTGCCTTGCCCGTGATCATGGCCGCCGCAATATTTGAAACCTCATTTGGCGGGCTTTCGCCTGTTGACTTCTCTGCCGCCTGAAATCCTGCGTCAAATCCGCGCAGATTCACGTCAACCATTTTGCCTTCGGCTTTAATTGCTTTTTCGAAATTTTCCCGGGAGAAGGGCAATGATTTTGAACCTGCAATAGCCCCGAACAGGATAGAGCTGATCACGCAGCCCGTTTTGCTGGCTAAATCTGCCATATCAAAGGCTATGAAATGCTTGGCCGCGTCATGGGCCGCCCTCATTACCGTTTGGGAATCGCCGATTCCATCCCCCATCGCGATCTTCTCAGATATAGAATAAACGCGGTGGCTAGAGGTGATAAGGGTGGTTTTATTTGGGGTTACATATTGTTTTTGTACGGCGCGGCCCGCTTCCATCAATTCGGCCGCCACAACAAGATCCACATCTCCTGCCATGGGCATCAGGGCCATGACCGGCGGTATATTCTTATCCGTCACCGATGATTTAGGAAACATCTCAAGGTAATAAATGGTCGCCCCCGTGCGTTGTGCCACGCCGGGAACGGAGGTGGATTGCGCGAAATAGTCACATTGCTCTGCCAGATTGACCAGCCAATTGGTCAGAACGCCGCCGCCCTGGCCCCCAAGGGCCGATATAATAATGGTAATGGGGCGTTTCATCTGGCTGATCATAAGGTTACCTTTGCCCGTTTGCGGTCACGGCGTCTTTGCAGGAATCCGATAACCATCTGGCGCAAATAATATTTAAAACGATCCCAGGCTGTCGGGTTAAAGATCAGGTCGGCTCTGGAAAAAGACGGGCATAAAACCGCAGAATGGACATTTTCGCCGCAGACACCGCAGCCAACGCAACTATTATCAACATAAGCCACCGGATCTTCGCGTAAAATATCAGGGTTGGGCTTAATGGTCAGGGATGGGCAGCCGGACAGGCGGATACAGGCATGGTCGCCGCTGCAGGTTTCACTTTCCACATAAAAGCGCTGTTTTATTTCACGCTTGCCGGCTTTAATATTACGGGCAATGACGGGTTTTTCCCGACGTTGCCTGTTGAGCATACATTCACCCTCGATCACGATCACTTTGGGGCCGTAAAAATCTGATGTCATGGCGTCTTGCACTAAGGCTTTTACTTCGGCAATAGCATAGGAATCTATCGTACGAACCCATTTGACGCCGACGCCCTGAACCGCGTCCTGTATGCGGGCTTTGCGATCGTCTTCCTTTAATGTTTTTGCAGAGGACGGAATATATTGTCCGCCCGTTGCGGCGGCGTAGCCATTATCGACAATGATAAAGACATTATCGCTGTTATTAAAGACCGCGCTGGCGATACCGCTGGTCAGCCCATTATGCCAAAAGCCCCCATCCCCCATGATGGAGATAGCCCGCTTGCCCCTGACCGAACTAAAGGCTGATGAACTGGCCGCGCCAAGGCCGTAGCCCATGATCGTATTGCCAATTTGGAACGGGGGCAGGGTGCCAAAAGAATTGCAGCCAATATCTGCTGAAATATGTATCTCGCCATAGTCTTTTTCCAGCATTTTCAGGGCGGCGAAAAAGGGTCTTTCGGGGCAACCCGTACATAATCCCGGGGGACGCGCAGGAATTGCGGCATCCAATTCGCTTGTGGATGTGGCCGACAAAGACGCCATGGATGTCTCCAGCTCATCCTGATCAAGCAATTCCGGATTATATTTGGCGATAAAGCCTTTGATCCCATCCTTGGTAACTTGTCCGCTATATTCTCCAAAGGCAGGCAGCAGGTCTTTGCCTGAAATTTTACAGGTGAGCTTGGCATCATTGAAGATTTTATTTAATGATTGCTCAATGTAATTGGGTTGTCCCTCTTCGACCATCAAGACTGCTTTTTTATCTTTGGCGAATTTTATCAATTCACTATCCACCAGGGGATAGGTTACATTCATGACATAAAGCGGGATTTTACTTTCCCCCATGCTGGTGGCCAGTCCCAACATCTGCAAAGCCCTGATCACAACATTATAGAGACCGCCTTCGAAAATAATACCGATATCATTTCCCTGATTTTTTCCTGAACTGTCGATAATTTCATTTAAACCATGGTCAATAATGAATTTAACCGCCGCAGGCCACCGTAATTCCTGCTTTTGCTTTTCATGAAGAAACGTAAAGGGCGGCAGGATAATCTTGTCTGCCTCGCGGTTGGGATTATCCAGAGCATCCCGCAGGGTGAATTTTGGCTTGATATTGTCTTTGGCGATGAACTGACCATGTAAATGACAGGCGCGGATACGCATCTGAAAAAATACCGGGGTGTTGCTGGCTTCCGATAATTGGAAAGTTTTTTCCAGCATATCAACCATTTTGGGCAGGTTTGGACGCGGGTTGATCAACCATATTTGCGATTTCATGGCAAAGGCGTGGGAGCGTTCCTGCATAATGCTTGCGCCTTCGCCGTAATCTTCGCCAATGATGATCACGGTACCGCCGATGACACCGGCGGAGGCAAGGTTCGACAATGCATCAGACGCCACATTTGTCCCGACAGTCGACTTCCATGTGACGGCAGCGCGCAGAGGATAGCTGATGGAGGCGGACAACATGGCCGCCGCACTGGCTTCGCTGCCATTGGCTTCGAAATGGACGCCAAGTTCAGACAGAATTTCCTGAGAATCGGCCAGAACATCCATCAAATGGGACACGGGGGAACCTTGATAGCCACCGACATAAGCCACCCCGGATTGGAGCAAGCCCTTGGTCACGGCGAGAATGCCCTCGCCGTGGAAAACCTCGCCCGTTCCAAGGCGAAGTTTTTGTACTTCTTTGGCAAATGAGCGTTCAGCCATGTTTCTTATTCATTCTGCAAAAATCTTTTCAGGTTGTAAGGGCAATAACACGCAAAGGGCTGCCGGAACCATGTTCAATTTTAAGCGGCGGCGTCACAATGATGGCGCCCTTTGGCGGCAATTGATCAAGATTGGTCAAGGAGGCAAGGCCAAATTTATTACTGCCGTGCATCAGTTGATGAGCCGGAAAAGCGGGTTCAAAGGCAAAGGCCTGCCCGGCATCAGTGCCGACGGTTTCCACGCCAAAACCTAAAACATCCCGCTCTTTTGTCAGAAATTCAATGCAATCCACAGATGGCCCGGGGGTATGGGGGCCATCTTCGGCATAATTCAGGAAATCTTCGGGAGATCTCTTGCTCCAATCGGTACGCATCAACACCCATGTGCCGGGTTCAATTTTTCCATTTTCCTTTTCCCATTCTTTCAATTTGTCAGAGGTTAGCAGATAATCCGGATCGGCGGCGGCCTCTTTGCTGACATCAATAACATTGGCGGGCGCAATGAATTTTTCAGGCGCAATAGTGTCGGTACAGCCATCGGTAAAGTCACGGCCCGAGATCCAGTGACCCGGCGCGTCAAAATGAGTGCCCGTATGTTCACCGCAAGAAAAACTATTCCAATACCAAGCCGGGCCATCCGCATCAAAATAAGAAATTTTTTCCATTTTAAAGCCGGGGGATTGCTTGAATTCTTCTGGCAATCCAATGATTGGCGTGTTTTCACTTAAAGGAACAGTCAGATCCACGACCCGAATGGAACCTGCGGCCAGTTCACTTGCAAGATTTGTTAATGTCGCGTTTTCCATATTCTCAACCTTTGTTTTATGCCTTTAAAATCATAACAATAGAGGATAAATGTGGCATTTCTTGTTTTGTAATATCCAAAAAATAATAGGATGTCATTACTTGGAAGTTAATATTCTTTGTATTTTTAAACTTAAATTACTTATAAAAATACATCATAAAACATTCTTATTCATTATGCTATGAGAAAAATGAGCGTTGTTACAATATATTACGGGTTACATTACATCAGTGGCCAGTTAATTTTCTCAGGCCCTGAGGTTAATAATGGTAAATTGATGGTTGAAGTCAAACCAGAATGTCGTCTTCAATGGTAAATTGATTTAAAAAACGCATAAAATAAACAGGAGGTGCATTATCTGGATAATGCTGCTTTATTATTTGGCGGATTGGGATGGTTTTTTATTTCTTCAGCGTTTCTGATGGGGATTCGCCGTAAACCTTTTTATAGGATACGGCAAAACGCCCCAGTTGGCTGAAACCCCATTTCAGCGCAATCTCTGTAACAGTCCTGTCCGGGCTGAATTTCTGCAAATCTTTTCGGACCTTTTCAAGCCGGAGTCGCAGGACAAGTTTCATGGGTGTTGTGCCGCGAAAATTTTTAAAACCTTCAAAAATAGACCTTTGGCTAACGCCTGTAACGGTGACCAGTTCATCAATGGATATAGGATCTCTCAGATGTTCAATTATATAATCTTCGGCCAGGCGAATATGTTTCGGGGCGACTTGAGTTTCCTGCGTAAGCAGCGCATCCAGATAATTATGGTTGAAGGAATAAAGCAGGTTCGTGAGCAGGTTACGTTCCATATCCTCCAGAATATTACGGGATCGCCAGGGATCCATACCATTATCAAGGTCATTGACCAGGTGATTCACTTGCCGCCACCAGCCCCGGGCAAGATCATTGTCTTCGGTGATACATTGGTCAAACAATATCGGCTTATCAATTGGCCGCATCAATAACCGGGACAGGCGCGTTTCCATGGCCTCGACCTGAATTTGAACCATGAGTTTTTTGCAGTCTTTATTCCACTGCATCTTGGTATATTCAGTAGGATTTATCGCGGATGACATACCGACAGTGGTGAGGAAATTTTTGTTATTGGCGCTGATGCGGGCGGCACCAGCGACCGGCAGTTGAAACAGGAAAAATCGATCGAGATATCCGGGTTCGACGTTAATGTCCGTGCCATATTGCATATAGTTAACGGACACAGCCGACAGCCGCGCCCGGTTATGGCGCGCGTCTATGGGGCCTGACTGATTTGGCTTAAGGGTATGCTCGCAATATACTTTACTAACAATTTCCCTTGCTTCATCGGCATCAGAAGTTTGAAATAGGCTATATTTTTCAAGTGGTATATTCATGTCATACTCACAATCAATAGATATAGCTTATAACATATAAATTCTCTTTTCACGAATCCTGAAGATAGCAAGGGTCTGAAGTATGTAATTCTGCTATTCTGCCTTCCAGCCAAAGCCGACCTGACGCCATATGTCGCGGTAATCATAGTCGGTTTCAAGGGCTAGATTAAGCCGGTTATATGAGGCAAAATCGCTCACCAGATTGACCAATTGTACGATCCCTTTATCGCTCAGGCCGAAATCGCGCAGTTTATTCACGTCATCATCAATTACGCCCTGCATGTCCTTATTGACTTTAAGGGCGAAGTTGATAATTGCTTTCAAGCGCCCGTCAAGAACGATGTCCACCCCGTTTTCAAGGAAGCTTTTGGTATAATCCTCATCGGTTTTCATGCCATAATTCAATATGGTGCAAAAGGCGGCCGTACAATAAGAACAACTGTTGGCCTTTGAGACGGCAATGCCAACATGTTGAATCTCGGCCAAGGATAATTCACCCATTTGCCATAATATTTTCGTGGCGGCCAATTTGGCTTTGAAAAACTCAGGAAAATTCATCTCCATGTAGAAATGGTTGGGCACTCTGCCTTCCATTTCTGTGACCCATTCACAGATTGCCTGAATTTCTTCATCATCGCTGTTTCTGGGATCAATAAGCTCTACGCGCGCCATGTATTTCTCCTTTAAAGCTTAATACTAAAAGTTATAGCGTGCTGTAACATACCATTGCCGTCCTCTGTCATATAATCCCTCGTAGGATTGCATGGCATCGCCAATAATACCGGTGATCAAATACTTCTCGTCAGTCAGGTTTTTCACGCCGGCGATCAAGGCAATATTTTCATCCGGGTTTTCCCATGTCACGCTGGCATTCATTAAGTGATAGCCGTTCTGTTTTATCAGCGGCGTGTTAAAGGCATCATTGTCGAATTCAGACCGATATGACCAGTCAAGGCGCGGAATCAAAGTACCATTGTTGCCAAGGGCAATTTCTTTTGACGCGGCAGCACTGAGCGTCCATTCTGATACGCGGTCAAGATTGTTGTTGATGTCAACGAATGTGGTCGCAAAGTCAATTTGATCATAACCCGCATCAAGATAGCCCAGTCCGGCCTCGATGAACCAGCCCTCTGCCGGGGTTGCCTGCATTTCAAGTTCAAAACCTTTAATTGTGGCCGCGCCGGCATTTTTGGTGATTGGGGCCACGCTGGTGAAGACTTGTACCTGCATATCGGAATAATCGGTATAGAAAGCCGCGCCATTCAGGCGTAATTTGCCGTCCATGCCGGAAAATTTAAAGCCAAGTTCATATACCTGAACAAATTCAGGCAAGAAAGTCGGTATCAAGTCAAGGTCTGGCGTTCCCGGCGGCGCGGTGAAGGGTGCGATGATTGGCGGGAAGACGCGCTGGGAAAATCCGCCGGATTTAAAACCTTCTGAATAGCTGGCATATACCATCAGATCCTCATTCACATCATAAGAAAGATTAAGGTAGGGGTCAAAATTATCATAGGTCAGCTCTTTTTCCAGAAAGGGCAGAATTCGCCCGCCGGCCTGCATGAAGGGGGCGTCCAGCTGCGGATGGCCGGAACCCGCGAAATAATTTTGGTGAATGATCTGATCCGGGGTGAATTTCTTTGTTTCATCGGTATAACGTATGCCCGCCGTGACATGAAAGCGATCGGTAACATCATAAGTGCCTTGGGCGAAGGCCGCGAGACTTTTGTTGTCGAATGTCCCGCCACTTCTAAATCGGGATACGGTAAAATCCAGTTCATTGACGTTGTTACCGCTTTCCTTGAAATAATATAATCCAACAATCCAGTTGAGTTTTTCTTCAATGGCGGTTCCCAAGAACTGCAATTCCTGAGTGAATTGTGTTTGTTCCAACAGATCCGCATATTGGGATATACGCAGGGGGGAGTGATCGCCGTCACGGGCAAAAGTCGCGTCCAAATCACGGTAGGCGGTGATTGAACGAAGGGATATGCTGTCATTGATATCCCAGTCGATATTTAAATTTGCCGCCCAGAAATCTGTGTTGGCATAGGCGGGCGCTGTCCCGGAATTTCTTTCTTCTCCATCATAAACATAACGGTTGTCATAACATCCAGGCACGGCCAGATTAAGCGGAGCCGGCGGGATGGCGCAAGGAATTGGCCCGTTTCCAGCAGCCAGATTTGCCCCGACGTTATGGATGACAGCCATTGGCGGCGTGTCCGGGTCAATTGGATTTCCGAGATTGATTCCGATGAGTGTCATGGCCGGGCCATTTTCGCGGTCGCGGCTGCCTTCGACAGAGAAGTTGATCTCAAGATCATCGCTGGGAGCCAGAAGGAAAGAGGCGCGGCCTGATAACGTATCATCATCGCCAAGGTCAATACCATCATCGCGCAGAACATAACCATCCTGTTTCATATAAGCCACAGAGAATTTGCTGAAGAAAACATCAGAAATTGGCAGATTCACGGTGCCTTTAAGGTTGATGCGATCATCGGTGCCATAGGTTGCGGAAACTTTCCCGTCCAGTTCTGAATGGGGTTTCCTGGTGGTAATGCTGATCGCGCCGCCAATGGTGTTGCGGCCAAACAGGGTGCCCTGCGGCCCTTTCAGAACTTCAATCCGTTCCACATCAATCAAATCCAGAATACCGCCTACGGAACGGGCGATATAAACGCCGTCCACATAAAGACCAACGCCCGGATCAACGGTTGGCAGAAATTCCTTCTGCCCGACACCGCGTATATAAATGGCCGCCGAATTACTGGCCCCGCCGAAACTTGGGTTATTCTGGAAAGACAGATTCGGGGTGAATTGGGCAATTTCCCCCACATTGGTGACGCCGCGATATTCAAGGCTGTCTCCTGAAAAGGCTGAAATGGCAATGGGCGTGCTTTGCAGGCCTTCTTCGCGTTTGCGGGCGGTCACGGTAATTTCTTCTAAAAGCCAACTGGTGCTGTTTTCACTGGTACTTGCGTCCTGAGCCACGGCCCCTATGGGAACGGCAAGCATAACAGATGAGAGTATTGTCCCATATAAAAGGAATGTTGCAAGGTTGGTTTTTTTAGCCGATGTAAAATTCATGTCCATGATAGTCTCCACCATATTGTTATTATTTTTTCTGTTACGTAAGATTTGGGTAAATGTCTTTGCTGTATTTTAATTATGAATTTATTCAGTATTTTCCTATTATGCAGTGCAAGCTATTCAGATAATGCAGCCGCTGTTTATTTTGTGCGGCTTTTCGATATTTTTCGTCTTATTCTTGAAAAACTTGCCGTAAAACCATCCTTTAAATCTGCCGCAGAATCTAAATAGCTGCCGCAACATATGAATAGACCGGCTTGGCCATAGCGTTCATTCTGTTTGGAAATAGCAGGAGGAGACTATAATGAGCAGTCGCGTGATGCGGGATTTTGACTTGTTGTTGCCGGAATCAATAGAAGAGACAATCGCCTTATTGGCCCGCCATAAAGATAAATCTGCGGTGCTGGCGGGGGGAACCGATCTGTTGGTTGCTCTGAAATTTGATTATTCGATAGATAATGTCATTTCGCTGGCCCTTGTGCCGGGATTGGATGAACTGGATTTTGACCCAGCGCGGGGCCTGACTATTGGGGCCAAGGTGACGATAGCCGACGTCTTGCGATCGCAAGATGTCAAAGATAATTATCCGGCGTTATGGCAGGCGGCACAGGTATTTGCCACGCCGCAACTGCGTAACACAGCCACGGTTCTGGGGAATATTCTCAGGGCATCTCCGGCGGGGGATTGTAGCGCGGCACTTTATGCAACAGGCGGTAGCTTGCTTTTAAAAAATGCAAAGGGCTGCCGAAATATTGACCTTGATGATTTCTGGATTTCTTACGGCGTCACGGCAAGATGTGTTGACGAACTGGCCATCTCGTTACATGTTCCGGTGCCCGCCCAGGGAGAGAAATCGGCTTTTCGCCGCATGACCAGAACCACAGAAGACCTGTCCAAAATAAATGCTGCTGTTTGCCTGCAAATGGCCGGTGAAACCTGCCACAAAGCGCGCGTCGTCATGGGATGTGTCGGCCCCACTTTGCTTCGTCTGCCCAAAGTTGAAAAAATGCTTGCAGGGGCGGCCGTTACGCCGGAATTATTGCGCGATATATCAAATGTCGTGATATCCGAAATCGCGCCTATTGATGATCAGAGGTCCTCGGCGGAATATCGCAATAAAGTGGCCGGCGTTCTGGTTAAAAGAGTTATCGAGGCGGCGCTGAACGCAAAGGAAAATGACCAATGAAAAAACATGCCATAACATTGACGGTCAATGGAGAAGAACGGGACTTGATTGTGCCATCCAACCGTACCCTGCTTGATGCGCTTAGGGATGATTTGGGCTATACTGATACCAAATATGGCTGTGGTACGGGGGAATGCGGGGCCTGTACAATATTGGTTGATGGCATGACAACTATTAACGGTTGTCTGACCTTGGCGGCCACCATGAACGGAAAATCAATCACAACAGCGGCGGGACTTGCCCGCAATGGTCATCTGCATCCGGTTCAGGAAGCCTTTATTGAAAATGATGCCATTCAGTGTGGTTTTTGTACGCCGGGAATGGTGCTGAAAACCATAAGCCTTCTGGATGAGAACCCAAGGCCAACAGAGGCTGAGATTCGCCATGGCCTTGAAGGAAATATATGTCGTTGTACGGGATATACTAAAATAGTTGAGGCCGTTCAGGATGCGAGTCGGCGCATCACAGGATCAAATGTATCTGCAATAGGAGAATAGTCATGAGTGACCTTACGGTTGTTGGCAAAAGAGTTGAGCGGGTGGATGTCCGGGCCAAGGTAACAGGCGGCGCCGTTTATGCCGCGGATGTGCAAATGGCGGGAATGCTTTATGGCAAAATTGTCCGTTGTTATGACTATGCTCACGCCAGGGTAACGGAGCTTGATTTATCGAAAGCGGCGAAATGCAAGGGCGTGATTAAAGTTCTTGGCCCAAAAGATGTCACGCAAAAGGAATATAATGGCTCCGTCCTTGATATGATGGTTTCCAGCGACATGCGCGGTATTCTTGGGGATATTGATGACCAAAGTATCTTTACGACCCATGTGAAGCATTACGGCGATGCCATTGCCGCCGTGATTGCCACATCAGAAGAGGCCGCAGAGCGGGCCGCAGAGAAAATTATTGTCACTTATGAAGAGCTTCCGGTTTATTTGACAGCAGAGGCTGCCAGGCAATCGGATGCGCGGCAATTTCGCCCCGAAAAACCGGGGAACCTCGCTTTTCAGCTGCCGGAAATGGCCTTTCCGGATAATGCCTATGCCTGGGGCGAAGTGGACAAAAGCTTTGAAGAGGCCGATATCATCGTGGAAGACACTTTTTATGTGCCAAAGCAGAAACAATGTCAGATGGAGCCGGGGGCTTACATCGCGCTTTATGATGATCAGGAACGCCTGAATTGCTGGACATCAACTCAAATGCCAAAACTGGTTCAGAAAAAACTGGCCAACCTGTTTGAATTGCCCATGACGCGGGTTAGAATAAACGCGACCGTCATCGGCGGCGGTTTTGGCGCGCGGCTTGGTATGGTGCTGGAGCCGGAAACCTGCGCTCTTGCCATGGCGGTTCCGGGGCGTCCGGTAAAGGTTTTGTCGACGCGGGAAGAGGATTGGGTCACATCGCCATCACGCCATCCGGGTAAATACTGGATGAAGATGGGCTTTAAAAAAGACGGCACGCCGGTGGCCTGTGATGCCAAATTTGAAAATTACAAGGGGGCCTATTATATGGATGCCTCGGGTACGGCCTTTACCACAGGGGCCTGGCTTGGCGGTATGTATAAATTCGACAGCCTGCGGTACCGGGGCGAATCTTATTATACCAATCAAAGCGTCTGCGGGGCCTTTCGGGGATATGGTAACCCTCAGACAAATTTTGTCATGGAACAGATGGTTGACCGGGGCTGTGCGGCGCTTGGGGTTGACCCCATAGAATGGCGCAAGAAATGGCATAAGACCATCGGAGATGATGGCTGGTGTATTGGCGTGCCATATAACAGCTGCGCGCTTGATGAATGTCTGGACCGGGCGGCGAAGGCTATTGGCTGGACAGAAAAGCGCGCAAAATATAAAAATCAAACCGGCACAATAAGGCGCGGCATTGGCGTCTCGGTCATGAATCACACCAGCGGGGCCATGCCCATGCTGCTTGAACATACGGTCTGTGATGCCTTGCTCCATCAGGATGCAACCGTGACCCTTAACCTTGCCTGTTCAGATATGGGGCAGGGCTCCCACACCACGCTGCGTCAGGTGGCGGCGGAGACATTGGGCTTTCCTTACGCCGATGTTCATATTGCCGCCGGCGATACGGATGCCGCGGGTTTTGATATCGGCGCCCATGCCAGCCGGACGTTATATGTGGGCGGAGGGGCAGTGAAGCAAGCCTGCGAAGATGTGCGAAAGCAGATTTTTGATCGGGCCGCGCTTGAATTGGGCGAGGCTGTGGGTAATCTTTACATGGAAGATAAGGTTATTCATGTTAAGGGCGCGTCCAATAAATCCATTTCAGTTCAGACCATTGCCGATCAGGGGGTTAATAACTTCATGAATCCGGAAAACGGCGAACTGATTGGCCAGCCGGGTCAAATTCAGGGCTACGCCAGTTTCTTTCCGCCTCATAATGCCCCGCCTTTTGGCGCCAGTATCGCCGAAGTTGAAGTAGATATGGAGACGGGGGAGGTCAAGGTCATTGAATTGGTCAATGCTCATGATGTGGGCCGCGCCATTCATCCCGGTATTGTTGAAGGACAATTGGACGGCGGCGCGCAGCAGGGGCTTGGGATGGCACTGACCGAGGAGACCTACTATGATGAAAAAGGCATCTGCTTAAATAACAGCTTTACAGATTATAAGATGCTTGGGCCATCGGATATGCCAAAAATAACCAATATTCTGGTTGAAAACCCGGACCCGACCGGCCCGTTCGGCGCGAAAGGTGTTGGGGAGGCGGGCATAGTGCCGCCCGTTGGGGCAACCGCAAATGCCATCTTTAATGCCATCGGCATTCAGATATTGGAAGCCCCGATCACACCGGAAAAAATACTTGAGGCGCTTGCAGAAAAAGACTGACCACCGGTTTAATTCTTTTGAAGTCAAAAAAATCTTTTGTATTGGCATTTTTTTATGTTAGATTTAATTGGTAATTTAATAATAAAAGTGCAGTTAAAAATAGTTTAAGTGAGACGGCATAGATTTAAATTGGTGAAGTAACAGAATTTTGGGAGAAGATTAATGACAGAGCAAACCCCCGTACAGAATTCCATGAAGGCCGGGACTTGGAAGAAATCCTCGTGCAAAATGTGCATCCATTCCTGTAATACGCGTGTTCATGTGACCGAGGCGGGCGTCATTAATAAAATAGAAGGTGACCCCGATAGCCCGGCGAATATGGGGCGGCTCTGCCCCAAGGGTAACGCCGCTATTATGCGTCATTATGACCCGGCCCGATTTAAAACGCCTTTAAAAAGAACCAATCCGCAAAAGGGGCCAGGCATTGACCCTATGTGGCAGCCGATCAGTTGGGAGGAGGCCATGGAAACCACCATCCGGGAGCTGAAGAAGTCCGTTGATGAAGATCCCAGAAAGCTTCTGCCTTCCATTGCTGATTTTCAAAAACTTTATCTCTGGGCCTGGCCTTTGGTTGTGGGCAACAGCAATTATTTCTCAACAGCGGGCAGTTTTTGCGGCGGGGGCTATCATCCGATGAATGGATTTATTCATTCCACTTTTGCGGCGGCAAATGATGTTAATTACTGTAATTACTGGATTAATAATGGCAGCGGGGATGGATTTTCCTCTCACCTTCATACGGCGGCACAGGCCTTTCATGTGGCCAATGCGCGGGTTGAACGCAATATGCGCGTGGTTTGCGTCGAACCGCGCCTGTCCATTGGCGGGGCCAAGGCCGAAGAATGGGTTCCTATCAAACCGGCTTCTGACCGTCATTTCGCGCTGGGCATGTGCCATGTTCTCATTGAAGAGGGGTTATGTGATTATGAATCCTTGAAAAAGGATACCAATGCGCCCTATCTGGTCGGTGATGACGGCTATTTTATCCGTGACAAGGACGGCAAGATTTATGTCTGGGACGGCAAGGATAATAAAGCGAAAGCCTTTGATGACAAATCCATTGGGGAATTTTCTATTGAGGGATCATATGAGGTAGAGGGCAAGGCCTGCAAGCCCTCTTTTCAACGTTTTAAAGATATTCTTAAAGACTGTACGCCGGAACAAATGTCTGAGGTGACCACCGTGCCGGCCGAAACCATTCGCCGCATTGCCCGTGAATTTTCCGAGGCTGCTGAAATCGGCAATAACATTACCATCGAGGGCCGCACGCTGCCACTTCGTCCTGCGGGATATAATTATTATCGGGGCGCTCATGCCCATAAATACAGCAGCCAGTCCAACCACGCTTTCAAGCTGGTCAATATGCTGGTGGGCAGTATTGATGTGCCTGGCGGCCATGTGGGCGCGACATTGGATGATCAAAAGATAGATAACGGCCATGTGGCTGAGGGGGACAGCGGCCAGCTGCTCGGCACCCCTCACCAATTAGGCCCCCATCCGGGATTCTCATTCCCGCCGGACAATATGGATTTGATGAGCTATTTCCCGCTTGGGGTTCATCCCGGTCATCTGAATGTGGAAGTCTGGAAAAATCCAGAGAAATTCAACCTTGAATTCACGCCGGATGTGATGCTGATCTGCCATTCCAATCCAATCTGGAGCCTGCCGGGCAATCGCGGGGACTGGTTTGATATTATGCGGAGCATGCGGTTCATCGTTTCCATTGATATTGTCCCTAATGACACCAATTGCTTTGCGGATATTATCCTGCCGGGTCATGATTCACTGGAAAGCTGGAATATGACCATGATAGAGCCGCCCCATACCGAAGGGATGTGCCTGCGCCAGCCTATGACAGAGCCGCTTTATGATACCCGCAGCGAAGAGGATATTTTTAATGATATTTCAGAAGGCCTGGGGGTTTTGGAAGTGTGGAATAGTGTTCTCAATATTGTCAATGGCTTTGAAGAAAGTCCTAATCTAAAGCTTGAACTGGATCAGAAGCATGGCGAGAAGGAAATCGCCCGCCGTAAAGGCCTGAACTGGAACGGAAAGGATCTGGACTGGTATATGGAACATGGCCATTCGGTCACACCGCGAAGACCGGATAAATGGTATAAACCCTGGGACGGCATGCGCCTGTTATTTTATATTGAGGATATTGTCCGCGAGCGTGATGGCCTGAAAAAAGCCATGGAGGCGGCAGAGGTGCCGATCCGCAATGAATGGCATTGGGAGGATTACCAACCCCTGCCGACCCCGGTGTTGGAACCTGTATTGCGCGATAATGGCGATTATGACCTCTATGCCATTACCTTTAAGGATATTCAGCTCAACTTTGGGGAAAGTCTGAGTAATCCGTGGATTAAGGATATCGTCTACCGCGATCCTGTGCATACTGCGTTGCAGTTAAATACGAAAACGGCCGCTGCCAAGGGATTGGCAGAAGGCGACCTTGTGCTGGTGGAATCGCAATATGGTAAAATTTATGGCCGGCTCGGCCTGACCGAAGGCATCCATCCGGAAACCATCGGTGTGTCTAATTCTTTGTCACGGATGATGTCACAGAATGCGGGCGTGCCTTATGGCGGCGGTCATTTCAATGACATGCTTCCGGCGGATCTGGAAAATACCGATGCGTGCAGTGGCCAGTGTGAATCCGTTTGCCGCGTAAAATTGACAAAACTTGATCATATTCCCGATGAGTTGAAAGGCGAAGGCAATCTCTATGAATTTTCAGACGGAAAGGCCATGCAATGACCCGTTACGGAATGGTATTTGATGTCAAACGCTGTATCGGCTGTAACGCCTGTACCGTGGCCTGCAAGCAGGAGAACTCTCTGCCTGACGGCGTCTTTTTCACTCGCACATTAAGTGCGGAAATCGGCGAATATCCAAATGTGTCGCGCACCTATCTGCCGACGATCTGCAATCATTGCGAGGATGCGCCTTGCGAAAAAGTCTGCCCTAGCGGCGCGACCTATACCCGCGATGACGGTATCGTTATGGTGGACGGGGAAAAATGTATAGGCTGCGGCTCCTGCGCGGTGGCCTGTCCCTATGATATGCGCACCCAGATTGAAGAAACCCAGATAACAAATGGTCTTTTCGGTGACGGTAACCTGACACCATTTGAGGAACAGGGCTATTCCCGTTTTGAATGTGGAACTTTTACCAAATGCGATTTCTGCTCAGAGCGGGTGGACGGGGGCCTGGATCCGGCCTGCGTCGCCACATGCCCGACCGATGCGCGGGTATTTGGCGACCTTGATGATCCGGACAGTAAAGTAAGCAAACTGATCCGGGATCGTATGGGCCGGCAACCTTTACCAGAAAAAAATACCCGCCCCAAAGTATATTATATTGATTAATCCGAGGAGAGCGACAATGTTTAAGGTAAGTTTGAAGAATATACTTCGCCCCGGATTTGCCGGAGGCACGTTTAAATCCGGCTATCGGTTTCAAAAATATTGGGATACGCCCATGGCAACCGCATTTTTTTGCGGCGAGACGGGGGCGGGGTTGTTTATTATTTCCATGTTGATGGATTTTCTGCCGGGGATTATTTTTGGTTTATTAATTACCGGTGTGGGAAAGACTTTCTTTCATTTGACCCATATGGGCGTGCCGGGTAAAGCATGGCGGGCCATGTTGCGGCCAGACCGATCCTGGATTAGCCGGGGACTGTGGGGGATTATTTTCTTTGTTGGTTTCGGGAGTATTCATGTTCTTGAGATGCTCTTTAATGTGGTGCCCGCTGGTCTGGAGCCTGCCGTTTATATGTTGGCCATTGCCGGCGCGATGGTGGTTGTGACCTATCAGGGTTTCGCCATGTCCCATTCAACGGCCATTTCATTCTGGAGCACCGGTTTAATGCCAATCTCCAGTATGTTGTATGGGTTGCTTATGGGGGCATCCCTCGTTTTGTTCTTGAACGCATTTGGTTTTTCGATCTCAAGTCCCGAATATATTTCTATGGTGGGTTTGGCACAGGTCATTTTGATCATTGCAGTGCAAATTTGCCTGTTTAGCTTACTTCATGGGGCTAAAAATGGGTCAAAAGGCGCGGAGCAATCATATGTTTTATTGACCAAAGACTTTCTGGCGCGGCCTTTCCTGTTTGGTGTTGTCGGGGTCGGCGGCCTTGTTCCTCTATTGATTTTACTGTTTATCCCCACAAATTTTATCATAAACCTGATTGTCACAGGATGTGTCATGGCGGGTTTTTATCTATTCAGGCTCCTTATCTTTAAAGCGGGGGTTCTGGACCCTATTCTAAGCCCGGCAGATATATTCAAGCGTTAAATAAACCTCTGTCGTTTCGTATGTCACCCGGCGAATCTATGGACATTCGCCGGGTGTTTTTCTTTGAAATTTAGCCCTATTTCAGTTTATGGACGAACTTTGAGTATTAAATTCTGGTTGACAAAAGCTATAAATATATTTTAAGTTTAAATTAATCATAAAAATACATATAAAAAAATAATTAAATCACAAAGTATAATCGCTTAAATTTTTTGAATGAAACATTCAAAAGATATTTATCAAATAGAAAAATATGTTGATATTAAACAGGGAGGAAAACTGTGACTGATAACACCCAAAATAAAAATAATAACCTATTGAAAAACCTGCTCGGCTATAGCGCCTTGGCGGGGATTTTCTTTGGAATGTCTGTGCCGGCTTCCGCACAAATGAACGCGGAAAAAGAAAATTATGCTGCCTTGGAAGAAATTACGGTAACTGCGCAGAAACGCCAGCAGAATTTACAGGAAGTTGGTATCGCCATATCGGCTTTCTCGGGCGGGATGCTGGACAAAATGGGCGTTACGCAAAGCTCGGAGGTTGCAGACCTTGTTCCCGGCGTACATATCAGCGGTAATCTGGCGGGTCAGAATACCCAGTTTACAATTCGCGGCGTTACGCAAAATGATTTTAACGATATTGTGGAATCGCCGAATGCTGTTTATCTGGATGAGGGATATATTGCCATTGCGCAGGGACAGTCTTTTGCCACTTTTGATATTGACCGCGTTGAAATCCTCAAAGGCCCGCAGGGTACGCTCTTTGGCCGTAATGCCACGGGCGGTTTGGTCCATTATATCAGCCGTCAGCCGACATTTGAGGGGGTTGAAGGTTATGTGGATGGGACAGTGGGTTTGTTTGACACCCCTGCCAATGCCGAAAGTTACGAAATCACAGGGGCTTTAAATATTCCCTTTTCGGACAAGATGGCGGCAAGATTTGCGGTCAAATATCGTCAACATGATGGCTATTTAAAAAATAACTACCCTGAGGGTCAATTTGGCGGATCGCCGGGGGCTGGTGCGGGGGCTGATTTAGGGGATGATGATACTTTTTCCGCCCGAAGCATTTTTCTGTTTCAACCTAATGAAAATCTGTCGATTCGCCTTTCGGGGAATTATTCGGCCAGCAGGCTGGCCACCGGGCCATATCAATCAAAACCAACCATTGCGGTTTTTGAGAATGTTAATGGTATGGCGGAACTTGTGAATGTTATTGATGTGGATCCCGGGGAAACGCGGGCGTCTATTGCCCCCGATGGTTCTGATTTTGGCTCTGACCTGGATAATGATGGTATCTTTGGATTAAATGATCCTGATGATGCGTTTCTGACATCCCGTTTTGGCGTTGGTACTGATTTTTTCGGCTATGTTGACGCGGATGGTGCTGATTTCACGACGTCCAGTGATTTTGCGTTTAAAGATCAGGGGCGTATCGATACATATGGCATCAATTTGAATATTGGGTGGGACGTTAATGACAGCATGACATTAACGGCAATTTCTGACTTTAAAGATTATGAGAAGTTGCTTTTTATTGATGTGGATTCGGCTCCGGTTAATCAGTCTGCCAATTATGCTGCTGTCAATGCAACCAGTTTCACGCAGGAAGTCCGCCTTAACGGCGAAGGGGAGAACCATCGTTGGGTTGGGGGGGTATTTTATCTGAATATTGATAATGAGTCAGATAATGGTCTGAAATTCCCGGTTGGCAGCGTTGTCCCCGGCGCGCCGTTTGACCTTGCATCTGACGCCCGTCTTACGACAAATTCATATTCAGCTTTCGGACAGATAGAATATGATATAAACGACAAATTAACGTTTATTGTCGGTGCCCGTATCATAAGAGAAGAAAAGGATTATGAATTTTCTCAAAATCTTTATTTTACGCAAAGCTCTTTTGAAATTCATCAGGGAACGCCTATTCAAATCGGCCCTCTGTTTAACGGGCCAGGGGGGGCGCCATCCTCATTCGTTGCCGCGACGGGTGATACGCTCTGGGCCGGAAACCTTCAATTGAATTATCGTCCAAATGATGATTTGCTTCTTTTCTCCTCCATAAAACGCGGTGTCAAGGCGGGTAGTTTTAATGCTCAACTGGCCGGGGGCGCATTGGTGCCAAACCTTGAAAATGCGATCCCCTATAAGGAAGAAATTCTTTATAGCTATGAACTGGGCTTCAAGAAAACATTTGCGGATGGTCGGGGCCGTTTTAACGGTAATGCCTTCTATTATGATTATAATGACTATCAGGCATTTCTGTTTACCGGTGTTTCCGGAATTGTTGTGAATGCCGATGCCGAATATTTCGGAGCTGATCTGGAATTACAATTCATGCCGGTTGAAGGACTGTTAACGCAGCTTTCCGGCTCTTGGATTAACGCCACGGTAAAGGATGTCCCCTTACGTATCGGTGGGCCGATTGTACGTGATGTTGATCCGACTTACACACCGGAGTTTCAATTTTCAGGTCTGGTTCGTTATGAATGGGCTGCCTTTGACGGCATGATGTCTCTTTTGGCTGATGCCTCATGGTCAGATTCCTTCTTTTATAACTTAAGAAATTTTGATGCTGACCAGTTTGACAGCTATTTCCTGATGAATGCCCGGTTGGGATGGACGAATGTCGATGAAACGCTGGAGATCGCCCTTCAGGCGCGTAACCTGACAGATGCACGCGCCGGAACGCAGGGTTTTGATCTTGCCACATTATGCGGGTGTAACGAAGTCGCTTACCGTGCGCCGCGCTGGTTCGGGTTTAACATTAAATATAATTTCAACTGATAACGCCCGACCAGTTGTTCAAAATATATTCCGATGATCTGAGCGTGAGAGCATGGACGGTGTAGGTGGGATTGACGCCGCCGCTGGTGGGGAATAATCCGGGGCCGGCGATAAAAAGATTGTCGATATCATGGCATTGACCATAGGAATTGGTAACAGAGTTTTCCGCAGTATCCCCCATAATTGTCCCGCCCATGATATGCATGGGGCCCAAGGGGCCGTTCCAGAATTCTGTGGCCCCTGCGGCCTTGAAAATTTCGATGCCTTCCTGTTTGGCCCCCTGCCATAACGCATGGGAATCGGCATGGGACGTGTGATGAATATGGGCCAATGGGATGCCGAACTTATCCCTGTCAGAAGACAGCTTTACATGGTTTTCTTTCACGGGTAAATCTTCAACACATGCGGTCATGGTGCCAAAATGATGCGCGGCCCGTGCCATGAATTCGGTTAGTTTAGCCCCGTAAAGACCGGGATTGCTGCCGCCGTATCCCAGCAGATCATTGGGTTTTACGGCTTGTGCAATCATCCATTGATAGCTGCCAAATCCTTTTGTCCGTTGATCCTTATGGTCGTATGAGTCCTGATTAAGCATCTGGCCGCCCGTGGCCCCCATATAGGGTGCCGTTTCCTGATCAAACAATCCATAAACAAGGGCCGCTGCATGGCTCATGATATAGGCACCGACCAGACCGCTGCGATTGGCAAGGCCCCCCTCAGCAGAATTCAGCAGCAAACGCGGATTTTGTATGGCATAGGCTGCGAGTATAACCACATCAGCCATTTGGGTAATCTTTGCACCATCTTTATTCTGGTAATGAACACCGATGGCTTTTTTGCCACTTTTATCGGTTAATATACGTGTCACGGCCGCATTATGAATGATATTAACATCCTGCTTTATGGCTTTTGGCAAATAATGGGCAAGGGGGCTTGCCAAAGCTCTGGTCGGACAGCCCGCATCACACCAGCCATCCCAAAGACAGGCCGGTCGGCCCTGATAATCACGGCTATTGATGGCAAGCGGCAGGGGGGATGTCCGTTTGCCAAGCTTTGCAAATCCTCTGGCGATAACTTCGCTCTGCTGGAATGCGGGGACTGGCGGCAGAGGATACGGATCCCCTTTTGGTCGCCAGATTTCTGCGGTATGATCACCTGAAATGCCAACTTCCTGTTGAATTTTATCATAAAAGGGCCGGATATCATCATAGTCTATGGGCCAGTCAACCGCGCGATTATACAGGCTTTTTACTTTAAAGTCTTCCACATGAAGGCGCGGCCAGACCGCATAATGATGCAGGGCAGATCCGCCGGTGCCATAGCCTGAATTAAAGACATTGCCAATGGGCTGCCTGCCGTTTTCTTCAACAGGCGCGCCGCCCCATTTCAGGCGCCGTGCGTGAATCTGTGAACTGGTAAGGTCTTCGAGTCTTCTTTCCGGGCCGGCCTCCAGTATGGTGACTTTTTTGCCGGCCTCGGACAATTTTGCCGCCATAAGACTTCCCGCTGCGCCGGAACCGACGATGATAACGTCTGTTTTTTTCATGAGGGGGCTTTCCAGGGATGGGATGGCGCGATATGGGCCATATAGGGGATGTCCATACTGTCAAAACTACTCATCGTGCCGTATGTTACATCAATGGCATCGCTGCGCAGGACGAAATAAAACAAGGGGGCAGGAGGGGGGACTTGTCCCGTTTCTGGCCAGCCGGCCGGATTTTTTTGCATCATGATTGAGATGAATTCAGATATTTCTGCCTCACTCAGGTCAAAGGGGCTCTTATTATATTTTAGCCGTACCGATCTTTCAAATGCCTTTAGAGCAGAAGTATAAAAGTTTTTAAAAGGTGGGTTCATCCGCAAGTACCGCAGGATCAGGAGGTTATCCTCATTTGGGGCTGACAATTGATGGTCTATGAAATGGGATAATCCCGAAGATTTTGCGCCCGGCACAATAGCATCCGAAAGAAAATCAAGGGCTGAAACCTGTTTTTGATTTAAACTTCGGAAAGGCATTTTTTGTGTTTTTGCTTCGGCAGGGGTGAGGTTAATAACCCCGTCACCAAGTAGAAATGCCAGAGTAAAAGCACCGCTGCCCAGGGAAAATATTCTTCTATTGATTTTTATAAACCCCTCCTCTTCATTTACTCTTCTTCATCAAAGGATGGTCTGTGGGTGGCGGCAATTCGGGCACCCTGATCATACATGCCGGTCATGATGTCAAGAATCTTGCTGCCGCCTGTAAGCTGTTCATCCATGGCCCGAATGGCTTCGGTCATTTCAATCAAAAGCCCCCTGCGCAAGGCCACAAAGCGTTCTACGACCTCATTACCTGATGGGGTCGCGCGGTAACGGACACCTTTGCGGCGGTTATCGGTAGATGTCTTTTCGACCAGCTTGTCCTGGGTAAGTTTACGGATGGAATATTGAATGTTGGTATTATCATCGCGGTTAAGCAGGCGGGCGATTTCAGTAATGCCCTTGGGCCGCCCGCGCATGGCAATTAAATTAAGAATTGCACAGTCGTTGGCGCTCATGTTGAAGCCAGAGGCGGCAACCATACATTCCTTCATCCACCGTGAAAAGCTCTCATAAGACCGTAGTAAGGAATATTCCAGCTCCGTCAGGGAAATTTCATGGTCATTGGTGGCAAGATGCCAGTGCCGGTCTAATTCCAGCGTTCCTTTTTTTTCGGTTTTTTTTAAATCTTTTTTGTTTTTATCTGACATATGTAGGTTTCGCCATCTCTCTATTATGTTTTCGCGAGGTAATTTGCCGCATTCGTGTTTCAATTCATAAATATATATTATATATAGAGGCCTGTAATTTGATCAAGTTTTATATTATATTTTAATAAGTAAATTTGTTATAAGCCAAACGGCCTTTCCAGAATATTATTATGCCATCCATGTTGGACTTTAATTTAGTAAGCCGGTTGATTTGGAGCAAATATAAATTTATAAAAAAGCAATGGTGGCAAAATTCGGGAGACTTAATATCTTTCAAGTTAAAAGATCAGGAGTTTACTATGTATGCAGATAATCAGATACGCCGTAATAATATTCGGGACATTACCAAGTTAAAGGGGGGGCGCCCTGTGGTGTCGCTCACCGCCTATACGGCCCCAATGGCGGCGCGGCTTGATCCTCATGTGGATTTTCTGCTGGTGGGCGATAGTTTGGCCATGGTGCTTTATGGCATGGAAAGCACCATCGGGGTTTCCTTAAACACCATGATTGAACATACCAAGGCCGTTATGCGGGGATCGCAAAAAGCTTTGGTGATACTTGATATGCCCTTTGGCTCTTTTGAACAATCAAAGGAGCAGGCTTTTAAGAATGCCTCCCGCGTATTACGGGAAACCGGATGCGCGGCGGTTAAGCTTGAAGGCGGCGCGGCCATGGCAGAAACCATCAGGTTTCTGGTGGATCGGAATATTCCGGTAATGGCCCATATTGGTTTGCGCCCGCAAGCCGTGCATGTGATGGGCGGTTATCGTACCCAAGGTAAAAATGAAGAAGAGCGCACCGAAATGCTGAATGATGCTTTTGCCATTCAAGACGCCGGTGCCTTTTCTGTTGTTTTGGAGGGGGTGGCAGAGCCATTAGCGGCAGAAATCACTGAAAAGCTCGATATTATAACGATTGGCATTGGGGCGTCGGTTGATTGTGACGGACAGATTCTGGTGGTTGAGGATATACTGGGATATTTCCCCAGTAACGCTAAATTTGTCAAGCGTTACGCAGAGGTTGGAGAGACTATTGATTCTGCAGTGAAGCAATATGCCGATGAGGTGAAGGCCAAAATATTCCCGTCGCCGGATCATACTTATAGCTTAAAGCCTGAATCCTGACATTTTTTGGCTTTAAATCATCTTTTCTAGAGGGATTTGCCATTTTTTACGGGCAACGGTCATTGCCTGATTGCCTTCTGGGCAGAGCCGGGCTATCTTGACCCGCCGAAAGGCTATTTGTGGGATAATAAGAAAACAGGAGTATTGATTGTCCGAAGAATTTATTCGCGAAGTTGATGAAGACCTTCGCCATAAGCAACTGACCAACATGTGGAAGAAATTTGGACCATATGTGATTACGTTCCTTGTGGGGATCGTGTTGTTTGTTGCCGGTAATGTGACGTTGAAAAATTATAATGAGAGTAAATACGCCAAAATTGCAGATCAATATAGCAAGGCACAGCAGCAGGTCGAAGCCAATCAGATAGATGATGCCCTGAAAATACTTCAGGGTCTGGCTGATACGGATGTCGACGGCTATCAAATCCTTGTCGCCTTTAAAGAGGCCGAGATCGAACTTGACAGGGGAAATAAAGATAAGGCTGTTACCGCCTTGAATTCCTTGGCGAATTCCTCAGGAGTGGACAAGGTTTATCGGGATTTGGCGAGCTTGAAAGCGGCGATGATTGTTCTGGATGTGGCCTCATATGATGACATAAAAGCACGTCTGGCCCCCCTGACGATCGAAGGTAATAGTTGGAAATACATGGCCAAAGAACTATTGGCCATGGCCGCTTTAGCGAACGGCAAAGGCGAAGAAGCCAAGCGACTGTTAATAGAATTAGAACAGGATCTGGAAGCCCCGCAGCATGTTAAAAGCCGCGCAAAAGATTTCCAATCCGTTATAGAATAAAAATAATCGTTAAGGATGGGCCACAAATGGTTTCGAAGAATAAATCAGTGACAATATTTTCCAGAATAATCCTAATCAGCGCTTTATGTGCCGCCATAGCAGCCTGTAGCGGATCATCAGAAGATACCAAGGATAAAAAAAGGCTGTCCGGGGAGCGTATTCCTGTATTGACTTTTGAACAAACTTTAACGGAAAATGCCGATTTAGCCAATCTTCAGGTTCAACTGCCGATGCCTTATGTCAATAAGGATTGGGCGCAGGCCGGCGGGAATCAGCATCATGTTATGCAGCATTTGAGCCTTGGCAATAAGCCCACAAAGATATGGTCTGTAGATATTGGTGAAGCGTCAAACAATCGGCGCAGTATCGTCAGTATGCCTGTGGTGCAGGATGGGGTGATCTATGCGATGGATGCCATGTCCAAAGTGACAGCCTTGAATTCGGATACGGGCAAGAGATTGTGGCAAAAAGAGTTTAAAGAACCGGGCGAAACTGAGAATATCTCATATGGCGGCGGCGTTTCGGCTGGGCCAGATGCGCTTTATATTACCAATGGTTACGGTCATGTCGCGGCGCTGTCCAAGTCAACGGGAGAGATAATCTGGTTGACCAGATTGAGCGTTCCGATGCGCGGGGCGCCGACTTATGCGGATGGGCGGGTTTTTGCCTTAACCCATGATAATCAGACCTATGCCCTTGATGCGGCGGATGGTAAAATTTTATGGAGCGAAGTTGGTATTTCTGAAAATGCGGGCCTTGTGGGCGCGGCAAGTCCTGCGGTTATTGGTAACACGGTAATCTCGGCCTATTCATCAGGCGAATTATATGCCATGAGGGTAGAAAATGGCCGCGTACTCTGGTCGGATACATTGAATACCCAAGGCCGCCTGACGGCCATGTCAACTTTGCGTGATATTGATGGTCATCCGGTGGTTTTTGATGGCAAACTATATGCCATCAGCCACAGTGGCCGCATGGTATCCATTGATCTTCGCTCAGGGGTTCGTATTTGGGAACAGAATATCGGCTCTAAACATACGCCGTGGGTGGCTGGTGATTATATTTATGTGGTGACGGCAGAAGGTCAGGTGGTTTGTATAACCCGCCGGTCCGGCCTTGTGCGCTGGGTACGTCAGCTGGAAAGATTTAAAGATCCGGATCGCCGCAAAGAAGCCGTTCTGTGGCATGGCCCGACCTTGGCCGGGGATCGTTTGATTGTCACATCATCCCATGGCTATGCGGTGTCATTATCGCCATATGATGGCGCGTTCATTAGTGGTATGGAAATGCCGGACGATATGGAAATGGCCCCGATTGTCGCGAATGAAACGCTTTATTTTCTGACCCGCGATGCGGAACTTGTCGCCCTAAGGTAAGCTGCAAGATTAAGACTGTAACAGCTTTTAAAATGATAGTGATTGCTTTTTTGGCCCGTTTTGCGTAAAGACGGGCCAAATACTGTATGGCGTACGATTGTGTAATGCCTAAGATTTGGAAATGACCATGACGATTAAGGTGGCGATGATTGGCCGGCCCAATGTGGGTAAATCGACTTTATTTAACAGGCTTGTCGGGAAACGATTGGCGCTTGTGGATGATACGCCGGGTGTGACCCGTGACCGGCGGGAGGCCAAGGCAAGCTTGGGCGGAATGAATTTTCTGGCCATTGATACGGCGGGCCTCGAAGAGGACGGCGATACCAAGCTGTCGGCGCGGATGCGGGCGCAAACCAATATTGCGATAGAAGAAGCGGATTTTGTCCTCTTTATGATTGATGCCCGCGCGGGGGTTACGCCGCTGGATAAATATTTTGCCGATCTTTTACGCCGGGGAAAGACACCGGTGATCTTGGTCTGTAATAAATGTGAAGGACGGGCCGCCGAAGCCGGCGTATATGAAGCATTTTCCCTGGGGATAGGTGACCCCGTCCCGATTTCTGCAGAGCATGGCGAGGGGCTTTCCGAGCTGATCGAAGCCTTTGATAAAGTCATCCTTGAACAAGGGCTTACCGTAGAAGAAGAGCCGGAAGAAGTCATAAGCAAGTCCATATCCATCAGGGACGAAGTCAGCGATGAAGAGGCTGATGCCACTGAAATAGATAGCGGTCTGCCGCTGCAAATGGCCATCGTTGGGCGGCCAAATGTGGGCAAATCCACCTTGGTCAACCATTTACTAGGCGAAGAACGTCAAATCACGGGCCCCGAGGCCGGCCTGACCCGCGATTCCATCGGCGTTACCTATTATTATGAAGGCCCGGATGGTACCCGCGAAATACGCATGTTCGATACGGCGGGGCTGCGCCGAAAATCAAAGGTGATGGAAAAGCTGGAAAAGCTGTCCGTTGCCGATACCATTCGCGCGCTCAATTTTGCCGAGGTGGTTGTGCTGATGATTGATGCGACCATGCCTTTTGAAAAGCAGGATTTGAATATTGCCAGCCTCATCGTGCAGGAGGGCCGGGCGTTGGTCATCGCGCTTAATAAATATGACATGATGGAAAACCGTCAGGAAGTCATGAAAGATATTCAGGAAACGCTTGAACATTCCCTGCCGCAGGTTAAGGGCATTCCAGTGGTGCCCATATCCGCCTTGACCGGCAGGAGCGTAGATAAATTAATGCCGGCAGTTTTTGAGTCTTACCGCCTGTGGAACCGGCGGGTAAGTACGGCCAAGCTGAATAAATGGCTGGCGGCCACCATGGCCTATCACCCCCATCCATCGGTCAAGGGCCGGCGCATAAAAATGCGTTATATGACACAGGTTAAAACCCGCCCGCCCACATTTGCCATATTCTGTAACCGCCCCGCTGATGTGGCCCGCAGTTATGAGCGTTATATGCTTAATGAAATCCGCTGGGATTTTGAACTACCCGGTGTGCCGATCCGTCTGCTGCTGCGCAAGGGCGATAACCCTTATGGTAAATCCCTGAAATGATTATCCGTCCTGTCATTCGCGCCGACATGGCGGTTTTTCAGGAAATCATGAAAACATCTATCGTGGCTTTATGTGCTTCGGCTTATGGCATAAAAGCAACGGCCGCATGGGTGTCGGGCGATAACCCGGCCTTTCATTTTAAAGTCCCGGAATTCGCCTTTGTCGTTGAAAAAGACGGTGAGATCATTGCCGCCTGCGGCTGGAGCCTGACTGACAAGGTTGATTTGCACCCTGTCGGAAACAGAATAATTGAACTCCCCACCCATGCCCGCATCAATGCAGTCTATATCAAACCGGGCTTTGAAGGCCAGGGGTTAGGCCGCAAAATGATGGCCCACCTTGAAGCGGATATCGCGCGCCGGACGGAGCTGCGGGATATCTATCTCTGGGCCACCAAAAACGCCATCCCCTTTTATCTGGCCATGGGCTATCAGCCCGGCATCGATGAATTCCCCGAAGTCGCAGCAGGATTTAAGATTCAGGTTAGATACATGTGGAGGCGGTTGGGGTAGTTGATGGTATAATTTGATATTTTACGTTTTATTTGGTATTCCATGAAATATCCATATCGCTTAAGGCATCAACTATTAATATGGGAAAACGGGTTGCTGTATATGTACGGGTATCTACTGCTCGACAGGCTACGAATGATATTTCAATACCTGATCAGATCAATCAAGCAAAGGCATATTGTAAGAAAAAGGTTGGGAGATTATACATACCTACGTAGAAGCAGGGGCAAGTGCCCGAAGTGACAAAAGGTCCGTTTTTCAGAAAATGATCAGTGAGGCCTGTGTAGGTCAATCCCCATATGACATTGTTTTAGTGCATAGCCTGTCTAGGTTTTTTCGCGACCCAGTAGATCAAGGACTATATAAACGTCAACTTGAAGAACATGATGTTTTACTTAAGTCAATTACACAACATTTTGGTGATGGCCCACAAGCGAACCTAATCCAGACAGTCATTGCAGCTTGCGATGCTCACAATTCTGCTGAGACTGCCAAGCATGTCAGTCGGGCAATGATTGAAAATGCGAAACAGGGCTTTTGGAATGGATCACGCCCACCACTTGGATATTGTACGTATGTGGCAGAGCATAGAGGCGAGAAAGCTAAGAAGAAACTAGCCATTTACCCAAAGGGTGCAGAGCTCGTTCGACTTATATTCAAACTGTATCTTCAAGGAAATAACCACTCTGGCCCTATGGGTATTAAACTGATTGTTGAATACCTCAATCAAAGGAACTTCACCACCCAAACAGGCAAGGCATTTTATACCAGTACGGTTTATGATATTTTACGGCGCACATCTTACATGGGCGTTCATTACTTTAATAAAACAGATAGCCGTACCAGAAAGATCAAATCACGCGAAGAATGGGTGTCAATGGAAACACCTGTTATTATTACGCCTGAAATATTTGAGAATGTACAAAAGACCTTGGTAGCGCGTAGTCCTAAAAAAATGGCTCCTAGAACGGTCAAAAACCATGTGCTCCTTTCCAATATTGCTCATTGCGAAACCTGTGGCAGCAGATTAATGCTAACAACCGGCAAGAGCGGAAAATATCGTTATTATTCCTGCGCAAATAAGCATTTAAAAGGCCAATCTTCATGTGAAAAACCAACACGCATTCCAGAAGGCAAATTAAATGAAATAGTTACAGATGCCGTAGCTGACAAAATTTTAGAAAAAGACCGTCTGAAAGGCTTATTCAAAGAAACTCTCAAAATTGCGTCCAATAATAATCAAGATGCCCTGACCGATTTAAAGCTGTTACGAAGGAAATTAAGAGACGTTGATGGAAAAGTATCAAAGTTGTTTGAAGCTCTAACTGATGGCATTGTTTCTGACAGTAAGGGCTTTAGAGATCATCATAGTAAACTGGAAGCCCGAAGGGATGAACTTACAAGATTGATATCCCTTAAGGAGAGAGTTCTATGCCTGCCTGTCAGCCGTATTTCTGACAAACAGATTGATCGTTTTTCAAATACACTTCGGGATATGCTTAGAAATGGCCCCAAAGAGTTCCGCAAAGAATATATGAAGTTGATTGTCAGCCATGTAGACGTTGGCGAAAAACAAATTAGAATTACAGGGTCAAAGACAGCTCTCGCTAGTGCCGTACAGGCAGATAAGTCTTTAAATGGGGAAGTTCCCAGTTTTGTACGTGATTGGTGCACCCGACAGGATTCGAACCTGTGACCTCTGCCTTCGGAGGGCAGCGCTCTATCCAGCTGAGCTACGGGTGCTATTTGTCTGAACGTGATAAGTGCGCGCAGATTACTTTTAATTTCTTTTAAAGGCAACGACTAATTTGGGAAAAGAAATTAAAAAAAACGGCACCAATTCGGTGCCGTTTTTCAGAATTATATTATGATGTTCTAATTTCTATTGCCCATGAAGCGCAGCAGGAAGAGGAACATGTTAAGAAAGTCAAGATAAAGGCTCAGGGCGCCCATTATCGCTTTCTTTTGTGCGGTTTCCTGACCTTCATTATGCATATACATCAGTTTTATTTTCTGCGTGTCATAAGCGGTCAGGCCGGCAAAGATCAGAACGCCGCCCACGGAAATGATGAAATCCATCATGCCGGATTGCATGAACATATTGACCACCGACGCGATGATAATGCCAAACAGCCCCATCATCAGGAATGATCCCATGCCTGTCAGGTTGCGTTTCGTGGTATAGCCATAAAGGCTAAGTGATCCAAAGGCCGCCGCGGTAACGAAGAATGTTTTGGCAATACTGGTGCCGGTATAGACAAACAGGATGGAGGCAATAGACATGCCCACCATTCCGGCATAAATCCAGAATACTATTTGGGCTGTGGAGGCCTGCATGTGGTTAATACGAAAGCTCAGGAAAAAAACCATGGCGAGCGGCGCAAACATCACAATCAGACCAAGTCCGGTCTGTCCGGTTAAATGAACAGAACCATCTGGTGCCGTTTGAAAATTATATAACAGCGATGCCAGCGCGGGCACATTTGCGGTAACATAGGCCATTAGCCCGGTCAGAACCAATGCTGAGGCCATATAATTATATACGGTCAACATATAAGCCCTGAGGCCTTCGTCTATTTCGGCTGCGGTGCGTACGTCTGATGCAGAGCCGTAACGGGGTTTATAGTCTTCAACCATTTAAAATATATCCTTGTAGTTTTAATTCATTTACATGAGGATATATTGGCATAGAAATAGATTTTTTCAAGTCTTTCTCGGAAAAATCTTATTTCTTATAATTTGTTGTTGGCAAAGAGATACTTTAAAAATCCGTTGCAGCCTCTGTCGATAAAGTCATAGACTCTGTCAAAACCCTCAATGCCGCCGGTGTAAGGATCCGGCACTTCGGTAATGCCGGGGCAGTCATCCGCATATTCCATGAAAAGTTTGATTTTATACTGCTGACCGGGCGGGCATATGGCCTTCATATCCTGAATATTATCATGATCCATGCCCAGGATATAATCATAATCTGTGAAGTCCTGCAAAGTTATTCTTCGGGCCTTCAGATCATTAAGGCTTACGCCGTATTTCAGGGCTATTTCCTGAGAACGCCTGTCAGGCTCTTTCCCCACATGGTAAGCGCCTGTTCCTGCGGAATCGACAAAAATATTTTCAAGATAGCCATCACGAATGCCATTCTGTGATAATTTTTGACGAAAAACACCTTCGGCCGTTGGGGAGCGGCAAATATTACCCAAGCAAACAAATAGAATTTTAATCATTTTACACTGCTGGTTTCTCTCTATTTTCACTATAATAGATTTATATACTCAAAAACTCAATGAGGGAAGATGATAGATAACAAAAATATTATCATTTTTTATGGGGCCGGATCGATATTCAAAACTGGCAATAAGGAAAATATCACATGGTAACATTGTCAAAGGGAGAAATCAGAAAAATTTTGACGGAGATTGACGGTTGGGAAATTTGTGAGAATAGGCCCGCAATCAAACGTTATTTAAAATTTTCTGACTTTAATGAGGCATTTTCATTCATGTCAGCCATTGCCTTGAAGGCGGAAAGAATGGATCATCATCCGGAATGGCGAAATATATATGATAAGCTTGATATTATCCTAACCACTTATGAAGAAGGCGGGGTTACGGCCATGGATATTAATTTAGCCCGTTTTATCAATAAAACTTATAACGGTAGAAATTTATCCTAGGTCAATTTTTTTTATTTTTTAAGAGCTATATTTTATTTTTTTTAAGAGGTATATTTTACTCATATAATAATGGAACCAAAGAATGATCACAGTTTTTCGCGATATGCTTTGGGTAGAAATAAAATACTGAACAGGAAAGTGAAGGAAAATATGTCGAAGAGCGATAAAGTCATCTCTAATGTTCTGGTTGTCATTGAGCCGGCAGAGGATGTCCAGTATGCCCTGAAACGGGCTTTGAAGACGCATGAAATGCTCGAAAATGATGTGAATATTCATTTGTTTATATCTTTTGAGATGGACAAATTAAAAGCCGGAGGGGAAAATTATGATTTTTCTTGTGATAACAGTTGGTTCGAGAGTTTAGTTAAGCCACTGGTTGAGAAAAACATAACCTATACCGCAGAAGTTTTCTGGACGGAAAACTGGCACCGGTCAATCATGGCGACGGTTAAACGTCACGATATTGATATGATTATTATGTCCGATTACACGACAGAGAAAAATCAAAATGATTTATCGGCAGAAAAATGGACTTTGTTGAGGGTTTCTGAATGTCCTGTGTTGATTGTTCATCCCGCCGCAAAATTACATCGCAAGACAATTCTTGCGGCGGTAAATATGCAAACCGATAATCCGCGTTATGTGGAATTGAATGCTAAAATTCTGAAAATGGCTCGTATGATGGCCAGCTATTATGGCGCGGAAAAACATATTGTTAATGCCTATGAAGATTCACTGGAATTTCCGGATCGGGCCAAACTGCTGCACGATACGGGGGCAAAGCAGCCGAATGTTCATGTGCAGCTCGGCAATCCAACGACGATCATTGCAACGGTCGCCGATGATATTGATGCGGATGTGGTGATCATTGGCACTTTATCCCGGCGGGGAATTCTCGCTGCCATGCGGGGGAATAAAAGCGAAGATATTATTCATCGCCTTAACCGGGATGTCATGGTCTTAAACAGTTTAAGCTCATGAGTTGAGTGAATATATAAAAAAGGCACCTTGGTAGGTGCCTTTTTTTATGTAAGTTATATTTTTAACGCGGCGCAAGTCGAATGGCCCCATCAAGGCGGATGACCTCGCCGTTGAGCATGGCATTCTCGCATATCTGCTCGCAGAGCTGCGCATATTCATCGGGCATACCAAGGCGGTTTGGGAAAGGCACGCTGGCCCCAAGGGAATCTTGAACTTCTTGCGGCAAACCTTTCATCATCGGCGTTAAGAACAGGCCCGGCGCGATGGTGCAGATGCGAATACCAAGTTTTGCAAGGTCACGGGCAATAGGCAATGTCATACCGACAATGCCGCCTTTGGAGGCTGAATAGGCCACTTGTCCGATTTGGCCATCCATGGCCGCGACCGAGGCCGTATTGACCACAACGCCTCTTTCCGCAGTGTCCAAAGGCTCTAGTCCTGCCATGCGGGCTGTGGTTAAACGGATGACATTAAAGGTGCCGATCAGATTGACTTCGATGGTTTTTTTGAAACGGGCATAATCATGAGGCACATTTTCCCGTCCAACGGTTTTCTCGCCAATGGCAATGCCGGCACAGTTGATCAATATTCTGGCCTCCCCATGGGCGGCGGCACTGGTTTCGAGCGCACTCATGACATTTTCTTCCGAAGTCACATCAACATTTTCAAAGCGGCCTTTGATATCGGCGGCAACCTGCGTCCCGCTTTCGCTGTTCATATCGAATATGGTGACTTTGGCACCAGCCTTGGCAAGCCTGCGTGCTGTTGCTTCGCCCAGTCCTGATGCGCCGCCGGTCACGATGGCTGATAATCCTTGTATGTCCATTTATTTGCTCACTTCGGTTGTTTGTTACTGTTTGGTAACATATTTTCTCAAGGCCTGTCTACTATGGACTTGAAAATGTCTACTATGGATTTAAATCTTTTGTAGCTGACGGTTTTTCTTTGCCTCGCGCAGGGCAATATATAATGTTGATCCTGAAATAATGATGGCCCCCATGATGGTCCATTGATCAGGGATTTCGGCGAAAATAAGAAATCCTGCAAGGGCAATGAATATCAGCCGGACATACTCAAAGGGCGTTACAATCGTGGCTTCCCCGTAGCGATAGGCCTGCACCATGCAGACTTGCCCGATATAGGCGCTTAAACCCAAGGCTGCAATAAGACCTAACTGGAAGAGCGTTGGTGTCTGCCAATAGATTATGGTCGGGCCGATGCAGAGTAAAACGATAAATAGATTTCCATAAAAAACCATGGTGGTGGTTGAATGATCTCTGGTCATTTTTTTGGTAATTACGGCGATGACAGCCATACTTAAAGCAGCCGTGAGGGCAATGAGCTGAACCGCATTGGTGTCTATGCCGGGACGCAAGATAATTAAAATACCAATAAAGCCGCATAGGGTGGCGATGATGCGGGGCAGGCGCACTTTTTCCGATAAAAATAAAGCCGCCAGTATCACCAAAAATAAAGGCTTGGTGAATTGCAAAGCGGTGACCTGCACCAGTGGTAAATGGACGATGGCATAAAAATTTCCCAGAACGATGATGCTTAAAATAAAAGAGCGTATTATAAGCAAACCCGGACGCGGCGATTTAAAAAGCGCGGGGCCAAGGCGCGCATTTAAAATTAAAATATATAAGAGCGAGAAGCCGCAGCGGATAAGAACAACCTGAAAACTGCCAAGGTCTTTGCCAATTATTCGGATCAAGAGCGCGGAAATGGTCATGGTAACGCAGGCGAGCAGGATAAAGCCGATACCAAACAGGTTATTGGTCTGGTCTCCCGTCATTGTTGTTTTCCTGTCATTTAAATGAGATCGCCCTTAAGGGGCGGCGCTTTTATTTTTTTGTTAGCCACTCCTTAAGACGCGCCGGAATTTCCGGATTGGGCAGGTCGGTTTTTTCCATCATGGCAAAGACAAAATTTTCAGCCAGAACTTCTTCCGGATGAATGATATAATTGGTATTTTTACCGATTGCTGTGAAGAAATCCTCAACGGATGCGGGGTTCAGTATTTGCGCCTTGCCCGCGGCGTCTGGATCCATCGTGCATTTGCCGTCACTGGCGGTGACTTTAAGCAGGCCGAAGCCGAAATGACCGCCAAATCCTCTTTCAATACCGGGGTCAAAGGCGGGCCTAGCTGCATGAAGAAAGGTCATGATCGCTGATGGCGTCCCATCAATGGAAACAGGCAGGTAATAGCCTTTTGCGGGCACATCAGGATTGGTTAATGTCATGGCGCTGATTTGTTCATTGGCCGTAAAGTCACAAGGCATAAAACCGATCAGGTTATAAAGGCTGTGATGGTTGTTCTTTTGCGCCCGCGTTAAAACATGAAATAATTCATGATAGAAGAGTTTTTCGGATAAAGGCTTATCAGTGACAGGTAATATAATCCCATTGCCGCGCGTATGGGGCAGGCCGCCCTCAACTTTGTTGTTGACCTTGATAAAGGTGATTTCTGCGGGCAAGAGATGCTGTATGGCGGCGAGCCGGTCTTCATTGGCCGCGATGAGTTCCAGAATCTGGGCCTTTTCCGCCTCTGTCCATTCAAGGATATTAGCGGCATATAAGGCTTTCAGATCTTGCGCCGTTTTGTCCGCCGTGACAGAGGATGTCCGAATGGCGATCTCTGCGGCAGACATACGGTTCATATAATTATCATCTGCGGTTAAAATTTCCTGACCGCGCGTGATATCTGCAAATGTATATACCGTCGCCTCATTATCCGCAGCATATGCCAAATTCCCCAAGCCTGACATAAGCGCGATCAACAATATTATTTTCTTCATTAATATTATCCCTAAATTTTATCATATAATCTTCTGTTCTGCGCCGTTTTGGCCTTCGCACATCAGGCAGGCTTGATGGCTAAGACAGCCCCTCAGCCACATTGAAATTGGCTTCTGTTCTTTGCCTTGCCTCGTCCACTGTTACGCCCTGGGCCAATTCTGTGAGGGTTGCGCCATTATCATCAATGGTGAAGACACCAACGTCAGAGATGATCATATCAACCACGCCCACACCCGTTAGCGGCAATGTGCATTCGGATAAGAATTTGGCGCTGCCGTCCCGGGCGTTATGATCCATGATGACCACGACTTTTTTAACGCCGGCCACCAAATCCATGGCCCCGCCCATGCCCTTGACCATTTTGCCGGGGATCATCCAGTTGGCAAGGTCGCCATTTTCCGCAACCTGCATGGCACCAAGGATGCTGAGCGCAATATGACCGCCCCTGATCATGCCAAAGCTATCGGCTGAGGAGAAATAGCTGGTGCTGTCAAGTTCGGTGATGGTCTGCTTGCCCGCATTGATCAGGTCGGGATCGATTTCGTCCTCAGTGGGGAAGGGGCCCATGCCAAGCATGCCATTCTCACTTTGCAGGGTGACGCTGATACCCTCTGGGATAAAATTGGCCACCAATGTGGGGATGCCGATGCCGAGGTTCACATAAAAACCATCGCGCAATTCCTGGGCCGCGCGCCGGGCCATGTCTTCTCTTGTCCAGGCCATGATTATTCTCCTTGCTTGCGGGTGGTGCGATGCTCAATACGTTTTTCCAAATCCTTTGACTGGATGATACGCTGAACAAAAATGCCGGGGGTGTGGATTTGGTCTGGGTCAAGTTCGCCAATTTCGACCAATTCTTCGACCTCTGCAATGGTGATTCTTCCTGCGGTGGCCATCATGGGGTTGAAATTACGGGCGGTTTTGCGGAAAATAAGATTACCTTCCTTATCGCCTTTCCATGCCTTGACCAGTGATACATCCGCGATGAGGCCCGTTTCCAGAATATATGTCTCGCCGTTGAAATCTTTATGTTCCTTGCCCTCGGCAATCAATGTGCCAACGCCCGTTTTGGTGTAAAAGCCCGGAATGCCTGCGCCGCCGGCGCGAATGCGCTCGGCCAGTGTGCCTTGGGGGTTGAACTCAAGTTCCAGCTCCTTGGCCAGATATTGACGTTCAAATTCCTTGTTTTCACCCACATAGGATGACACCATTTTCTTGATCTGCCGGGTTTGCAGCAAAAGCCCCAAGCCAAAATCATCGATACCCGCATTATTGCTGATGGCGGTGATATTCTGGATGCCGCTATCACGAAGGGCCGTGATCAGATTTTCCGGGATGCCGCATAGGCCGAACCCGCCCGCCATGATGGTCATGCCGTCAAACAAAACCCCTTCTAATGCGGATGTTGCCTCTGGATATGGTTTTTTCATATTGGTCTCACTCCTGAATAAAAGCTGTCTGAATGCAGAAGTTCTACCCCATATGCCAGATACAAAGCAACCAGCACTTTAGTGTTGATGATATTATTTTAATATTTCGCCGTGCCTCATTTAACGCGCCACTAATAAATATTATCACCCTTGCCTTGAAGCTGCCGCATGATTTTGTTAGTGTGCAGCGTAATATTTAATGTTTTTTTGAGGTTGCCAGTTGAAAAGAGTTTTTTGCCTGTTTTTATCTTCCCTGATGGGGGTTGTTTTCACCACGAATCTTGCTTTGGCGGATAGTCGTCAATTGCTGGGGACCTATCGGGACTGGGATGCTTTTATGTTGAAAAAAAACAACGGGGAAAAGGTCTGTTATATGATCTCAATCCCAAAATCATCTCATCCGAAAAGCCTCAAACATGGCAATCCTTTTCTGACCGTATCCCATAAACCGGCCCGGAAAATTCAAAATGAAGTTAATTTTGTTGTCGGTTATAATTTCAAGAGAAATTCACGGGTCACCATGAAAGTGGACAAACGCAAAACGTATCGCCTGTTCACAGAGGGCGACGGGGCGTGGGGCGATGACGTTAAAAGTGACAATGCCATGACGCAATCTATGAAACGGGGCAGCAATCTTGTCATGAGCGGCGCAAGCGGGCGCGGCAATGCCACCAGTTACCGTTTTTCACTTTCGGGCTTTACGGCGGCCCATAACGCGATTACAAAGGCCTGTAGATAAAATATTCCCCCAAAAAGCTAGTTTTTAGGGGGTGAAGGCTTTTAAAAAATGCGAACATTACCTCTGGGAACAGAACCGACTGTTGTAAATCGCCCTGCACTTGATGTGGAGAGAACGATGGTTGGGCTTGACCGGTCAGAAATCATGGATCGCCTGCGCCGCATCGGCATTCCCGAAAAACAAATCAAAATGCGCACAACGCAAGTCTGGCACTGGGTTTATTACCGGGGCGTGAAAAGCTTTGATGAGATGCTTAATGTGTCCAGGGATATGCGCGAAAAACTTGAGGATAACTTTACCATTGGCCGCCCTGAAATTATTGAAGCTTTGGTCTCCAAAGATGGCACCCGTAAATGGCTGATGAAATTTCCAGACGGCAATGAGGTGGAAACGGTCTTCATTCCCGATGAAACAAGAGACCGCGGAACCCTGTGCGTGTCATCACAGGTCGGCTGTACGCTGACCTGTAAATTCTGCCATACCGGCACGCAGCGACTGGTGCGTAATTTGACCCCTGCGGAAATTGTCATGCAGTTTCTGGTGGCGCGGGATCATTTGGGGGAATGGCCCACGCCGTCTGAGGGCAGGGTGCTGTCCAGTGTGGTTATGATGGGTATGGGCGAGCCGCTGTATAATTTCGACAATGTAAAAAAAGCTCTTAAAATCATCATGGATGAACAGGGTATCAGCCTGTCGCGCCGGCGGATTACCTTATCGACGTCGGGTGTTGTGCCGGAAATGAAACGTTGCGGCGAGGAGCTGGGGGTTAATCTGGCGGTTTCGCTGCATGCGGTGAATAACGCTGTGCGCGACGAGATTATGCCCATCAACAAAAAATACCCGTTGGAAGAATTGCTCGCCGCCTGCCGGGATTATCCGGGGGCCAAGGCATCCCGGCGGATTACATTTGAATATGTTATGCTGAAAGATATAAATGACAGCGATGAAGACGCCCGAAATCTTGTCCGGCTGCTGAGAGAATATGATATTCATGGCAAGGTAAATCTTATCCCGTTTAATCCGTGGCCGGGATCCGATTATCAGCGTTCCGATGAGGAACAAATCAAGAAATTTTCGACTTATGTTTTTGATGCGGGAATTTCAGCGCCCATTCGCGCGCCGCGCGGGGAGGATATTCTGGCGGCTTGCGGGCAATTAAAATCTGAATCAGAAAAAATGCGCAAAAGTGAACTTTTAAAACAACAGAAACAGGGTAAAATTTTCTCATGAAACTGACGTCTTTCACCGATTATTCAATAAGGCTGATGATGTATGTTGCGGTCAGAAACGACAGGCTGGTTTCAATTCGGGAAGTGTCAGAAGTTTTTGGTATTTCCCGAAATCATTTAATGAAAATCGTTCACAGTCTTGGAAAAGAGGGTTTTCTGGAAACGGTCAGGGGAAAAAACGGCGGTTTTCGCCTTGGCATGCCCGCCAAACAAGTCAACCTAGGCAAATTAATCCGCTATACTGAAGAAGATTTAAATGTCGTAGAATGTTTTGACGATAATAACAATAATTGTAAAATCATTGAACGCTGCATGCTCGCCGGCGTATTGCAAATGGCTTTAAATTCATTTTTTGATATTCTGGATAGCCATTATCTGGACGACCTTATTGTGGGATTAAACTTTCCAGAGTTCATTACTAAAGAGTAGCGAAGACCATAAGGGTAAATTAAAAACTTAATTTAGCAATGAAGCCATTTTTTGATTTCAGCGGTCACGCGCCCAGCCGTTTTGCCGTCCCAAAGATCAGGTTTCGTGCCGGATCGCCATTTGCCCGCAAGCACGAGATCGACATTTTCTTGTAAATCATCAATGTCGACGAGTTTATTTGTGCCTTCGGTTACCGTAATGGGCCGTTCCGTATTTTCACGTAAGGTAAGACAGGGAATATTGAGGTAGGTTGTTTCTTCCTGAATGCCGCCAGAGTCTGTGATAATAAGCTTTGCAGATTTCACCAGGCTCATAAATGGTACGTAGCTTACGGGTTCCACCAATTTCAGATTTTCAGTGGACTGAATATTTTCCCACAGACTATGTGTTTGCAGGCTGTTCTTTGTGCGGGGATGAACCGCAAAAATAAGGGGTATTTTTTGTGCGGTAATTTTTAGTTGGCTCACCAGACTGTTCAATGTATCAAACTCATCCACATTTGAAGGCCTGTGCAGGGTGACGACGCCGTAATTTCCAATCTCCAAACCGTATTTTTCAGGCGATTTTTCGGCTTCGATTTTATCTCTCAGAAGTTCAAACGAATCCATCATGATATTGCCGACACGAACGATACGGGATTCTGGATGTCCCTCATTTCGAAGGTTTTCATCCGCATCAGCAGAGGGGGTCCACAGGGTATCGCATATGGCGTCTGTCACCAGCCGATTGATTTCCTCTGGCATGCGTCTGTCACCGCTTCTTAAGCCGGCTTCCAGATGAGCCACCGGAATATGTAATTTTGTGGCGACTTGCGAACAGGCGGCGGTCGGATTTACATCACCAACAACCACAAGAAAGTCCGGGCGCTCAACCTCTTGCACGATCTTTTCATATTTGATCATCACATTGCCGATTTGATGGGCGTGTGATCCGCTGCCAATACCCAAATGAAAATGAGGCTCCGGCAGCATCAAATCTTCAAAAATACTATCGGACATATTGGCATCATAATGTTGCCCGGTATGGATAATACGCACCTCGCACCAGTCTGCTTTATTCAAAGCATGATAAAGCGGGGCGATTTTCATAAAATTTGGCCGTGCAGCCGCAATAAGATGGATGATTTTTTTCATTAATTATGTCCGTGTGGGCGATTGGTTGTTGGTTTCAGTTACCGGTTTGGCCAATTCTATTTTTACGTGGCTGATCAATAACACGATGAAGGCTAATATATAATAATATAAATCAATATAGGCCACATTAATCGTCAGCCCATTAAACGCAAAGCCTGCGATACTGATTTGACTATAGGTGAGAAGAGAGGCGGCCCATTTTAAATCCTCCCGTTTTTGAGCTTGCTTGGCTACTCTTTGGGCAGAAACTATCGCCGTAATCATAAGTAAAAAGAAGAGAAATATACCTAGATAACCTTGCTCTTCCAAGACTTGGAAATAAATGCTATGGGCCGAGCGATTAGCATCAATGCCCGCCATATATTTTTGATAAAAGGGTTGATAAAAACGGGCATTAAAACCGTTACCGATCACGGGGCTTTCAAAGGATAATTGTACGGCGTATTTCCACTGGAGTATTCTGGTTGAAGCTGACTGATCCTGCTCATAAGTTTGAATGGTTTGCATGCGGCCTTTCCAGGATTCCGGCATGAAAGCCAAAACTGAAATACTGCCAATAACAATCAAGCTACCGATTAATATCTTATGCTTAGTCCTAACGAATAATACTAATGTACTTCCAATTATGCCAACGAGCCCCCCGCGTGACTGGGTTCCTAAAATAGTTATAAAGGATAAAAACGTGCTCCCATAAATACCTAAGCGAAAGATTTTTTTGTCAAGCAAGTCTTTCATGGCGAACATAAGGGGAATGACCATCAACATGGCGAGAGAGACCCCGTTATTATCACCCCAGGCGGTTCCTGGCGCTCCCCATATTCTTGCACCGCCGCCGGTCAAGATAGTAAACATGCCGCCTTTAACGCCGGTGAACCCAACAGCAAAAATAAAAACCCACAGGCCGGCTATTATCCAGTGCCGACTGTTTAAAAAAAGCAACATGAATAAAATAAATAACATGGTTTTTGTAAAATCAAGCCATTTCTCAAACGACAAGTCATAGGATATTGAGAAGGCTGTTGATAAACATGTTAGCAAATAAAAGATGAGCATTATAACGACAATTGGATGAAAAAGTGCTTTCTTTGCCTGTTTAAAATTAATCACAACACTAATCAATGTTGCCCCGGCGATGGTATCCAGGATAGGCATGGAATAAATCCAGCCAAAGGATTCTTTATGGGGGTTCATGATGGATAACCACAACCACCCTAAAATTCCAATTTGAGGTTTTCTTAGGGTGGCAATCACGATGCAAACTATTGCAAAAAAAATGAAAATATCACGCATGGGCTAATTTCTATTAAAATTCTGTTGTTGGGACTTTACCTCTTTTTCAATCTTCTGGTCGGTTTTATAGGCCCAATATATGGTATAAAAAATACCAAGATTGAAAAACAGAAATAATAGATTAGCTACTAAATTTGATATGAAAGTCAATTTTTGATCCAATATTTTTTCATTTGGTGATAGCATCATTGTGTTAATAAAGAATATATACTAAATCAGAAATTTATTTATATTCTTTATTCTAATTTAAATTTAAAAATTGCTTTTTTGGAGTGGCTTTTGTTTTCCCGTAAAAATACACCATATTCATTTGGTTCAGAACCACTTTTAACGGTTGTCATTGATACGGAAGAGGAATTTGAGTGGGCCGCGCCTTTTGACAGGAACAGTCGGTCTGTCAAAAATATTGATCATCAGCATTTGGCGCAGAAGATTTTCAGGAAATATAATATCATTCCGACATATTGTATTGATTACCCTGTTGTGGAAAATGATGCCGCTATCGGGATATTATCAGAATGGGCTGACAAGGGGGAATGTATCATTGGAGCTCATTTGCACCCCTGGGTCTCTCCGCCGTACGAAGAAGAGGTTAATCGCTTTAATTCCTATGCGGGTAATTTGCCCTATGAATTGGAAAAAGGCAAGTTGGCAACCCTCACGGATTTTATTGAGAAAAGAACAGGCCGGCGCCCTGTGATCTTCAAGGCAGGACGATATGGCGCGGGCCCCAATACGGCGCGAATATTAAAAGAACTAGGCTATCAAGTGGATCTGAGCGTGGTTGCGGATACCAGTTTTTCTCATGACGGGGGCCCAAATTTCATTGGGTTGCCAACGCAGCCCTATTGGTTTGATGTTGAGGGCAAGAGGCTTCTGGAACTGCCCAATTGCCGGGGTTATGATGGATTACTTGCCCAATGGGGCAGCTTTCTCTATCCAAAACTGGCCGGTGCGGAGGGATTCAGGTCACTTATGGCCGGCGCGCTCGTTAAATCGGGTTTGCTGGAGCGCATACCTTTGACACCGGAAGGCATAAGGGCCGCAGACCAAATCCGAATGGTGCGCCGTATGTCCGCCGTTGGACAAAATTATTTTAACTATGCCTACCATAGTTCATCATTAATGGTGGGCGGCGCACCTTACGTTAGAAATGATCAGGATTTGACGTTATTTCTGGAGGATATGGATATATTCTTTGATTATTTCCTGAATGAGTTAGGCGGCAAACATAAAACGCCGCTGGAAATGCTTGATTTATTGTCCTGATGGTCCAGATGATGGGCCTAGGGGGAAATTAGCCAGTCTGAGGTGCACATAGCGACCTGCTTGCGCCATTCTTCGGTTGAAAATGTATGGTCGGATCCTGTGATATCAATACGGGTGAATCGTTTTTCTTTCATGTTTTGACGCCATTCTTTATTTGTAGAAATCACATCATCAAATTCACGGGCAACCAAATCATTCTCGCTTGAAATCAACAAAATTTTCCCCTGAAAGCGTTGCAGGCCTGACAGCATTCGGTCCGGAAAAGCTCTGTTATCTATATTTTCTGGCCGCTTTTTCACAAAGGCTCTTTTTATATTTGAAAATAAACCTGAAATTGCGGCTTTAATATTAAGTTTGCCGGAGAATATTTTTCGCCAGAATTCAGGCGTCAGCAAACGATCAAAATAATAATGTTTAACATAGGCTTTTGCGAGGCCGCTTTCTGATCTGACCCAGGGGTTTGCCAGAATAACATGTGAAGCGGCCTTATGATCTGCGCCGCCCAGCAATATTGCCGATGCCCCTTCGCACAGGCCCCATATGGCAACGGATTGCATTTCTGGAACGCGCGTGATAAATTCATCAATGGCCTGATGAATATCCGGCGCAACATGTTCGAAACCGGGGTAATTGCCTTCGCTATCGCCAACACCCTGATAATCAAAGCGCATAACGGGAATGCCTTGTTCTGCGCAGTGCCGGGCCAGATGCACATATTGCCGGTGGGCACCAATTCGGTATTGGGGGCCGCCGACAACTATTATAAGCCCGGCCTCGGATATGATTTTTGCCGGATGATGAATGATACCGATCAGTTGATGCTGCGCGTTATTTGTGAAGGTAAAAGCTGTTTCTGTATTTTCCATATGACCTGTATTTACATTATATTTTTTAATGTTTTACCCCAGATAAATGAAAAATACATGAATAATATTTTTAACTGTTGCGTAAAATTGACTTCGATCAAAGACTTTAGAAGATGTATTTACTAAATATCTTTGTATGAAGGGGTATATCTACTTGATGTCTAGAGTTTCTACAGGGGGGGGTAGAGCGTAAGCGGTAAACTTCTTTTGTAATTATAATACTGCAGGAGAAATCGATTATGTCGGAAGGAATTACCAAGACAGCGGCCCGCAATATTTTCTTTGGCGGGACAATTTTCTTTTTTGTGATATTCGTGGCCTTAACGGTTCATAGCCATTTGTATATCGTAAATGTAAGTACGGATTCGAGCACGCTGAATGACTCCGTTGCGCGCGGCAAGCATGTATGGGAGAAGAATTCCTGTATTAATTGTCACACAATATTTGGCGAAGGCGCGTATTTTGCGCCGGAAGTAGGCAAAGTCTGGATTAAATTTGGCGGTGCCGATGATCCGGAAATGGGCAAAGAGGTACTGAAAGCCTGGATGGAGGCTATGCCAACAGGCATTGAAGGCCGCCGTCAGATGCCCGCTTTCAATTTAACAGATCAGGAACATGAAGATCTGGCAGCTTTTTTTGAATGGATTAGCCGGGTTGATACCCAGGGCTGGCCGCCTCAGCCTGAAGAATAAGGGAGTGGAATAAGATCATGAAATATCAAACACAAAAATTGGCCTATCCTTACTTTGTTGCCGCGATGGGTCTGTTCGTAGCACAAGTATTGGGTGGTTTAATCGCCGGCACAATCTATGTTTTTCCAAATTTTTTATCAGAAATTTTGCCGTTTAACATCATTCGAATGATTCATACAAATGCCTTGATCGTCTGGCTGTTGATGGGCTTTTTCGGGGCAACATATTATCTGTTGCCCGAAGAGGCTGAAACAGAAATTTACAGCCCAAAACTGGCCTGGATACAATTTTGGCTATTTTTGTTCGCCGCAGCTTCGGCTGTTGTCGGATATCTGTTTGGCGTTCATGAGGGCCGCGAATTTCTGGAGCAGCCCTTATGGGTTAAGATAGCGATCGTGATTGTGGCATTGATGTTCATGTTCAATATCTCGATGACATTGCTCAAGGGAAAGCGAACGGCCATATCTATAATCCTGATCACGGGTTTATGGGGATTGACCCTGTTTTTCCTGTTTGCCTTTTATAACCCGTCAAATCTATCTCTTGATAAAATGTACTGGTGGTATGTTATCCATCTGTGGGTTGAAGGTGTCTGGGAATTGATTCTGGCGGCTATTCTAGGCTTCCTGCTGATTAAAATGACCGGTGTTGACCGTGAAATCATTGAAAAATGGCTTTATGTCATCGTTGGTTTGGCACTTTTTTCCGGATTACTTGGTACGGGTCATCATTATTACTGGATCGGCACGCCCGGCTATTGGCAATGGTTAGGCAGCATCTTCTCGGCACTGGAAGTATTTCCCTTCTTGGCCATGGTGATCTTCGCATTCTATATTGTGCGCAAAAGCACCCGTAACCATCCCAATAAAGCCGCTCTTTTATGGGTGTTAGGTTGTACGGTTCTGTCCTTCTTTGGGGCAGGGGTCTGGGGCTTTATGCATACGCTTGCGCCGATCAATTTCTATACCCACGGGACGCAAATTACGTCTTCGCACGGTCATTTGGCCTTTTATGGGGCTTATGTCATGATCAATCTCGCGATTATTTCCTATGCCATGCCGCACCTGCGCGGGATGCAGCCCTATAACCAGAATCTGAATATGTGGAGTTTCTGGATTACCAGTTCCGGCATGGTCTTCATGACCTTCACCCTGACCGCTGCCGGTGTGCTTCAGACACATCTGGAACGGGTTTTGGGCATGAATTACATGGACGTTCAGGAGCAGATCGCGCTCTTCTACTGGATGAGGCTCGGTTCCGGTATTGTCGTTGTTATCGGCGTGTTGCTTTTTGTCTATGCAACATTTGCCAAAGGCAAGGAAGAGCAGGCGGAAATAAGGTAATTAACCTGTTAAACATCTATTGTTGATCTTAATCAAAGGCGGTGGCAGTGTAATCTGTCACCGTCTTTTTAGTGAATTGAAGCAATAAAATTATTTCTTAGGGTAAGAAAATGACTGAAGATAACCTCCCTTTCTATATGCCGTCTGCCAATGAATGCGTGCTTTTTGAAACAGCCTTTAAAAATGGCTTGCCCGTAATGCTAAAAGGCCCGACCGGCTGCGGCAAAACGCGGTTTGTGGCGCATATGGCTGCGCGGCTTGGGCTGACGTTAAATACGGTTGCCTGTCATGATGATTTGACAGCAGCGGATCTGACGGGGCGCTATCTTTTGAAGGGCGGCGAGACACATTGGGTCGATGGGCCGCTAACCCAAACCGTACGGAACGGCGGCATATGCTATCTTGATGAAGTGGTCGAAGCGCGAAAGGATGTGACGGTTGTTTTGCATCCTTTAACCGATGACCGGCGTTTTCTGCCGCTGGAGCGCACTGGCGAACTGCTTGAGGCGCCCGATGATTTCATGATGGTGATATCTTATAATCCAGGCTATCAGAATATTCTTAAATCCTTGAAGCCCAGTACCCGGCAACGGTTCATTGGACTCCATTTTGATTATCCAAAACCCCAGCAGGAAGTGGATATTATCTGCAAGGAAACCGGCCTTGACCTGGCGCGGTGTGTGCCGCTGGTTAATCTGGCGCATAGCATCCGTAATCTGAAAGACCTTGATTTGGAAGAGGGGGCTTCGACGCGGCTTCTGGTCTATTGCGCCACCTTGATCATGGCAGGAATCACCCCATTGGAAGCGGCTGAGGCCACATTAATTGAACCGTTAAGCGATGATAACAGCGCCAAAGAAGGGTTAATGGAGGTGGTGCAGGCCACTTTTGGATGATAAGGGCAAATCATGTTTGATTTATTTGAACCAGAGGAAATGGTCGGTAAGAAATGGCATATGCTGGTTCATGGTCAATCCAGCTATCCCCATCACGGTGACGCTGCGGTGCATCTGGCGGATATCAAGGATATGATCAGCATCTTTTTTCGGGCCATTGGCGGTGATCCGGGTATTGATGTTTCAAGTGTCAGTGAGACGTCACAAAATCATCGCCTGTCATGGCGTATGCGTCTGGGCATGGATCATGAGAGGCTGCCCATGGCAAAGCGGGATAATGACAGTCTGTTATTGCCAAATGTCATTGACTATTTCCCGGAAAAACATCTGAACAGATCCTTGTATTTCTGGCTGTCGGCCTTTTTGGCCCATGCGCGGGATAGGCCCGCTATCGCGCCTGAAAATGCGCTGCATGCAGATTTGATTTTCATTGCACATGCTTGGCAGACAAGCGAATTTATCATAGATAAATATCCCGGACTTGGCAAAAAATATGAGGCGCTATGTACGGCATTGAAAGATATTCGCCCAGCTCGGGAATTACCAATTTATGAAGCGCGGCTGGAAAGTCTGATCTGTGATGCACTTTTTAGCCGGGGGGCGGCACATGCGGAAGCCATCACTCTTTTTCAAATAATCCTGCGCGATGAACAATTGCCGGATTTCCCAAGAATTCCCCGCAAATACAAAGGGTTTCTTTCTGTCCCGCTATGGGGGGAAGTGGACGTTAGGCATCGAAATATAATCGACCCGACAGAATATACGGACGAAGATGAAAGCGGGAAAAATATCTTCAAGGATCTGCGTGATGGCCGAAAACATGCAGGGGTCAGGGAAGAAAATGATCAGGTTGACAAGCAAGACCCGCTCGCTCTGAATCGTTCCGAGAAGGTGATATCAATTGCGGAAATGGTTAATGTTAATCGCGGCATTGATGACGAGGAGGATGAGGATGTCCAATCGGCAGTGGATGATCTGGATGAAATGTCCCTGACCCGTAATAAGAAAACTGTCGCCTCGACGATTAAGCTCGATATGTCTGTGGCGGGTCAAGACATTGACGTAATCCCTCTGGTGTCGGAGCATCTCTATCCTGAATGGGATTTTCGTTTGCAGGGATACCGCCAGAACTTCTGCGCCGTTTTTGCCGCCCGGGCAAAGGAAGCTGATGAAACTGAAAAAGACATTTGGCAACCGGATAACGCCACACGGCGGCGCATAAGGCGTATTCAGCGTCAGTTTGAGGCTTTGCGCCCCAGAAGAGAGCGTGTTCATCGGCAACAGGATGGTAAGGAGCTGGACATTGATGCCATGATCCGGTCAAGCTGTGATTTGCAGGCCATGGGCGAGGGCAGTGACCAAATTTATATGGATTATCGGAACCAGACCCGTGATCTTGCGGCGGCTATTCTGGCTGATGTGTCGTTATCCACCGATGCCTGGCTGGATGGTCGGCGGATATTGGATGTGGAAAAAGAGGCCTTGATGACCTTGGCTTTGGGCTTAAAGGCCAGCGGTGATGACAATGCCATATATTGTTTCTCGTCTCGCAAGCGTCACAATATAAGTGTGGAATGCCTAAAGGAATTTGATGAAGAAATGTCGGTCAAAGTGCAAAACCGGATTTCTGCCCTGAAGCCGGGATATTATACCCGCATGGGCGCGGCCATACGTCATGTGACGAAGCAACTGTCAGAGCGGCCAAACCACCACCGGCTCTTGCTTTTGCTCAGTGACGGCAAGCCAAATGATATGGATCATTACGAAGGCCGCTACGGCATAGAAGACACCAGAATGGCCATCAGAGAAGCGCGCAAACAAGGGGTCGCTGTCTTTGGGGTTACCATAGATGAGAAGGCGCGGGATTATTTCCCGTATCTTTTTGGGCCGGGCGGCGGCGCTATTATTCCCCATATTGATAATTTGTCGGCAGCCTTGCCCGCTATTTTCAGGAATTTATTGCGTTAATCATCAGGCGCAGGAAAGAGTTCTTCATTGCGCCCGCTAATATAGTAGGCCAGAAGTCCGATCCATTCATGCAGTGCAAAATCCAGTTGATATAAGCGTTGCCCCGCATTGGGGTTTTTAATCAATGACGTCTTTAGGTGAGTTCTATAGTCGACGGGATAAGGCTGTATATTAATATCGGCATTTCTATAGGCACCTACGGTGCGCGGCATATGGAAGGCCGATGTTACCAGAAGCCATTTGCCGGTTTCGCGCCCCCCCGTTTCATAGTGCTGAATATATTTTTTTGTTTCCAGGGCATTGGTATGGGTATTGTAGGATTTATCTTCAAATCTTATGCGGCTTGGGTCAATTCCGGCCTCAATAAAATATTTTCGGGCAATTTTACTTTCGGAGAGCATATTTTTAATCTGGCCGCCGCCGCTATATATAATGGGAAGATCAGGGAATTGGCGTGCCAGTTTTGCAGCTTCGATGAGCCGTTCTGCTGCGCCGCTTAACGTAACTTGCTTATGTCTTGTACTTAATGTTAAGCGTTCTGCACCTGCAAGCACGATAATGCCGCTATAGGGCGCGTCGCCCACATAATTGGTATAGCTTGAGAAACGCTTTTCCAATGGCACCATGAGCCAGCTTGTCAAGGGCCCGAACATGACCAGACCATAAAAGATCGCGCAGGCCGTAAGAAGTGAAAGGCCTGATCTTCGGCGATTTTTCCAGACAAGAATCAGGCCAATAAGAAATAAAATCAAAAATAGATTACTGGGTTGCAGCAGGAGCCATATTACTTTGGAAATCAGATCATCCCAAGCCAAGAACCATGCCTCCTTTTAATTAATTTTATGATATTGTTTGTACCAATGGATAAATTTGGGGATACCTTCTTCGATTTTGGTTTTAGGCTCGAACCCGAGGTCATGCTGAATTGCGGAAATGTCGGCGGCCGTTTCCTTTACATCCCCCGGTTGGATGGGCAGTAGATTCATTTCAGCCTTTTGGCCCAGACAATCTTCCAGAACCTTGATCATATCCAGCAGCTTTACCGTGTTGTTATTGCCAATATTATAAACGCGGTGGGGCGCGTTGGAGCCAATTGTATGCATGGTGCCGTCATCTTTCGGCGGATTATCCAGACATCGGACAATGCCATCAACAATATCATCAATGAAGGTAAAGTCCCGAAGCATATCCCCGTGATTAAAGACCGGAATTGGCTCGCCGGCCAAGATTTTCTCTGTGAAGATCCACATGGCCATGTCGGGTCGGCCCCACGGGCCATATACGGTGAAGAACCGCAATCCGGTTTGCGGCATGCGGTATAGATGAGCATAGCTCTGGCTCATCAACTCATCGGCTTTTTTCGTGGCAGCATACAGGGATACCGGATTATCAACCCTGTCATCTGTGCTAAAAGGCATATTCTTATTGCCGCCATAAACAGAGGAGGATGAGGCATAAACCAAATGCTTAAAGCCTTTTTTATGGCGGGCATATTCCATAATATTTAAATGCCCGATCAGGTTTGACTGGGCATAAACAAAGGGGTTGGTCAGGGAGTATCTGACCCCCGCCTGTGCGCCCAGATGAACTATTTTTGTGACATTATGTTGATCAAGGGCCGATTTTAAGGCGTCAAAATCCGAAAAATCCAGTTTCAAAAAGGTAAAAGCCGGATTATTTTCTATTTCTGCCAGTCGGTTTTCTTTTAATTCAATAGAATAATAATCATTGATATTATCAATGCCAATAACCTCTTCCCCGCGTTCCAGAAGCAATCTGGAGACATTAAACCCGATAAAACCGGCGGCACCTGTTACAACTATAGCCATTAAAATTCCTCAATCCTGTTTTGTATTTTAAGAGTTATCTTCTAGCGCAATAGCCTTGTCAAATACTTAAAATCTGCCATTAAAATAAAAAAAAGTTTTTTTTATAAAATCATCATTGCAAGTTTCAAGAAATCTGCTTATGTTCGCGGCACCTTCATGATATTGATATCTTTGATGGGGTGTAGCCAAGCGGTAAGGCAACGGGTTTTGATCCCGTCATGCGCAGGTTCGAATCCTGCCACCCCAACCATTATGCACCAACCATTACGCAAATGTCTGTTCTTCTATGGTGCGTTGTAATTTTTCAATCAATTCATTGACATGGCTATCTTCATAAATAAAGGGCGGGGCGAGTAATATATGCGCGCCGTTTACGCCATCGGCTGTACCGCCGCCAGGATAACATATGAGGCCATTTTCCATGGCGCTGTTTTTTAGTTTTTTAGGCAAATCAAGTTCAAAACCCGGGGGTTTTTTATGGTCTTTGTCCAGTGTGAATTCCAAGGCTATGAATAAACCTCTCCCTCGAATATCGCCCACATTGGGGTGGGCTTGAAAAGCGGTCTTTAATTGTTCCATTAATATTTTTCCGGTATTGCGCACTTTTTTCAGAAGATTTTCCTCCTCAATCACATCCATAACGGCGCAGCCAGCCGCGCAGGCGGCAGCATGGCCGATATAGGTGTGACCATGTTCAAAAGAACCGCACCCTTTAACAATATGATCGTGAATATGGCCTTTGCAAATAACGGCTGCCAAGGGTTGATATCCGCCGGCAAGTCCTTTTGCCAATGTGACAATATCGGGTTGAATATCCTCTTGCTCAAAGGCAAAATAGCTGCCGGTTCTGCCCGCCCCGCACATGACTTCATCCAGGATCAGTAAAATGTCATATTTGTCACAAATTTCTCTGATTTTTTTGAAATAACCCGCCGTTGCCGCCGCGCAGCCCAAAGTAGCCCCCACAATTGGCTCTGCGATGAAGGCCGCAACATTTTCTGCTCCGGCGTTTAAAATCTCTGTTTCCAGTGATAAGGCGCATCTTTCGCTGTATTGGGCCGTGCTTTCATCGGGCCGTCGGTAACGGTAAGCATGGCAGGCAAGGGCCTTGGGCCAATCATGCAGCATGGGTTTGAACACTTCTTGTCTGGACGGATTTCCGCTCATGGACAGGGCGGCGAGTGTGTTGCCGTGATAGCTCTGATCTCTGCTGATAATGATGCTTTTTTGATAGCGCCCGCGGGCGACCCAATATTGCCGGGCCAGCTTGATGGCTGTTTCGTTTGCTTCTGATCCGCCGGATAAAAAATATACCTTGGCGTTATATGCGCCAAAACGCGCAGCAAGCCTGCCGGCCAATTCTTCTTGCGGCGCATTGGTGAAAAAAGCCGTATGGGCATAGGCAACAGTATCAAGCTGTGATTTTATCGCCTCGATGACATATTTATTCCCATGGCCCAGGCATGATACGGCGGCGCCGCCGCTGGCATCCAGATATTGTTTGCCGTCTTCGGCATATAAATACAAAACTTGCGCCTTAACGCTGGCAGGATAGTGATG
>JAKIUQ010000032.1 GCA_021647465.1 Emcibacter sp.
GATAACCAAGTTCGAAATAAGGGTGACCTGACAAGCTTCCGGGGCGATATTGATTATGACCTTGAGGATAAATTTGGATTTGTGAAAGCGGTTCGTTTTGGGGCACGCTGGTCTGATAGAAATCGTGTTACACAAAATGCAAATTTCTCTAACTGGGGTGCGTTATCTCAACCTTGGACTGGAGGTGAGATTTACGCAAATGATCCGAGGGGGAATATATCCAGCTATTCTTCACTTCGTAATCCATTTAAGGAGTTTCAGCGTGGTAATGCGAGTGTTCCTGTCCCGGGCGGGTCTGCTTTTTTCTTTGGGGGTGATAACCTTGTTCAGGAATATTTAAGTGGTGCGACAGCCGAGCAAACAGAAGAGATTTACCTGGCTAATCTGGCGGATTCCACAGCCGCGGGCATATGGAATCCAGCTTGGGGCCGGATTCCGAACGCTTGGCTGCCCATAACAAGTCGTGGCGGTCTTGTGGATGGCACGCCTTTTCGGGATGGTGAAATATCTGATGTTGGAGAACAGACTAAAGCATTCTATGCTCGTGTAGATTTTGGTACCGATGATTTTATCAGTGAAGGGAAGGAACTGGAAGGTAATATTGGTATACGTTATGTGGAAACTGTTATTAGTTCGATTGGCACCTTACAGTTTCCAGAATTGCCGCCTGCGCAGGGTAACGAACCGGCAATCACTAAAGATAATGTTGTGTCAATACTTTGTGGGCGGCCATCAACAGCACCGAATGGCCTGCCCCGGGCTGTTTGCTCACTTTCACCAGAGCGTCAGGCACTTTGGGCCCAAGCGCTTACGGGAGAAACCATTGACGATAGTGCTAACGTCAAATTTAGCCATTGGCTGCCAAGTTTCAACGCCAAACTTCATATGAGTGATGAGGTATTACTGCGTTTCGGAATATCGAAAGGTATTTCCAGACCAGATTTAAATCTTTTCCGTACGAATGGAACGCTTGGTGATAATACGGGTAATTTACGGCAAGGCGGTACGTTAGATACAGGAGCGTTGTGGACAGTAAATACGGGTAATCGCTTGCTTAAGCCTGTTGAATCCTGGAATTTCGATATTTCTGCGGAATGGTATTTTGACAAAGTTGGCTCATTGACAGCATCCGCCTTTCTCAAAAAGTTGAGCGGATTGATCAACAGCGGTCCAACGTTACGAAATATTACTTCGGACAGCGGGGTAACAGTTGCTACTGAAGTGATCGGACCAGCAAATACGCAGGATGGGTCACTATATGGGTTTGAATTCACATATCAGCAAACGTATGATTTTTTGCCGGGTATTCTTAGCGGTCTTGGTGTACAGGCGACATATACTTATGTGAACGCAAATGATTTAAGCAACTCTACATTGGGTGCAGACCGAAGCGCGATTGGTGATAATCTTGCGTTGGTTGGTGTCTCAAAGCATACGATCAATTTGACAGGGTTTTATGAAAATAAGAAAATATCCGCGCGTTTGGCCTATAATTGGCGATCAGACTTTGCTCTGACGCCACGTGATGTTATATTCCCATTCTCACCTATTATTGGCGAGTCAACAGGTCAGTTGGACGGTTCCTTCTTCTATAATATTACAGATCAGATTAAGGTTGGTATACAGGCTGTGAATATACTGGATGAAGTCACTAAAACCTCTCAAATTATTGACTTTGACGGAACGAAAATACCCCGTTCTGCTTTTAGAAATGATCGGCGTTTCTCATTTGTAGCGCGTTTAAACTTCTGACCTTAAAACGAGGGTTTTATGGAATATTGGGCCTTTGTTGATGCAAAGGCCCAATATTTTTGTTTAAATATTATTTGGATGGAACCTAGCCATGGAAAATATCATGCCAATTAAAAATATCGTTATCGTGGGGGGCGGGACAGCAGGGTGGATGACCGCTGCGGCGTTCTCCCATGCAACCGGAGATAAGGCAAGAATAACCCTGATTGAATCCGAACAAATCGGAACAATTGGTGTGGGTGAGGCAACAATTCCCCCTTTTGTTGGATTTAATAATCTATTGGGTATCGATGAAGCCACTTTAATGGCGAATGTGCAAGGGACATTTAAACTCGGAATTCAGTTTGTGAATTGGGGGCATGAGGGAAACAGCTATTTTCACCCCTTTGGTGATTACGGATATAGCATTGAAGGAAATGATTTTCATAATATCTGGATGAAGTTCCATAAAAACGGTGATCGCAGGCCCCTTTATGCCTTTAGCCCCGAAACTGTTGCCGCCATGTACAGAAGGTTCCAGCGGACTCCCGATCAGCAAAGAGAGGATCTCCCGCCGATAAATTATGCCTATCATTTGAATGCCAGCCAATATGCAAAATTTCTGCGTAAATATTCTGAGGCTCGCGGGGTCAACCGCCTGGAGGGGTTGGTTGAAGACGTAGCCCTTAAACCCGGGAACGGGTTTGTCGATAGTGTAACCCTAAAAGGCGGGCAAATTATTAAAGGCGATTTCTTTATTGATTGCACAGGGTTCCGGGGTTTGTTGATAGAGGAAGCCCTGAAAACCGGATACGAAGATTGGACGCATTGGTTGCCGTGTGACAGGGCGGTTGCCGTTTCCTGTACTCAGGATGGGCCGACGTTACCCTATACGCGGGCGACGGCCTGGTCTGCAGGTTGGCAATGGCGTGTCCCTTTACAGAATCGACTTGGCAACGGCCATGTCTTTTGTTCCAAATATATGTCTGACGATGAAGCCCGGAATATCCTGATGAGTAATTTGGACGGGGACCCTTTGATGGATCCTAAAATTCTGAGATTTGTTACAGGTAGGCGTAAAAAATTCTGGAATAAAAATGTTGTGGCGATTGGATTGTCAGCCGGATTTATGGAGCCTTTGGAATCTACATCCATTCATCTCATATATACGGCGATCACCAAACTTATTGCGACATTTTCCCTGAAAGGGGTTTCGCCTGTACAGGAGTCAATTTTTAACAGACTTACTCAGAGAGAATATAACAGAATCAGGGATTTTCTTATTTTGCACTATCATGTTACGACGCGTGATGACAGTCCGTTCTGGGATTATTGCCGGAATATGAATATACCGGACACACTTCAGGAAAAGCTTGATTTGTTCAAATGGAACGGGCAGTTTTTTCGCGAAGAGGATGAGCTTTTCACGGCGACAAGCTGGGTTGCTGTCATGATGGGACAAGGCATTGAACCACAAACCTATAATCCGGTTGTAGATGCTTTGGATGAGGGGAAAATGGCGAGGGAGCTTGATGAAATTGAAAAATCAATACAATATCTTGTTAAAAACATGCCGGAACATGATGACTTTGTGAAGCAATATTGTCCTGCGGTACGGTAATAAAATGACGTAATGGAACCGGACCCAAATGAAGTGTAACATATTTCTTGCCATATTATTTTTAGTTACCATAACTTTTGCTGTTTGCAGTGCGGTATCTATAGGGGCTAATAATGGGCAAATATGGCAGCTTGTTTGGTTTGATGAGTTTAATGGCAAAATTGTTGATACGGATAAGTGGGGTTTTGATATAGATTGTTGGGGAGGGGGGAATCAGGAGCAGCAATGCTATACAAACCGTGAGATGAATGTTCGTGTCAAGGACGGTAAGCTGGAAATAATTGCTAGAAGGGAAAAATATACTGGACAGGCTTTGCCGCGACGACTGTGGAAGACCCCCATTGACGCCAGGAAATATCTAACAAGGTCCTATACATCTGCCCGGTTGTTTACTAAAGGTAAGGGTGATTGGCGTTATGGACGCATTGAGGTGAGGGCTAAGCTCCCAGCTGGTCAAGGTATCTGGCCTGCTATATGGATGCTTCCCAGTGATGATTATTACGGTATGTGGGCTGCTTCTGGAGAGATAGATATAATGGAGGCGGTTAATCTGGGTACGGTATGTTCCACTTGTGAGGGAGGGTATGAGAACCATATTCTGGGGACGCTTCATTATGGTGGAAAATGGCCCGATAATGTCTATACCAGTAAGAAGACATCTCTTAAGACGCCATGGAATGCCTATCATATTTATGCTATTGAGTGGAGTGCAGGGGAAATAAAGTGGTTCGTAGACGATGAAATATATGCAACCCAAAATGATCAGGGCTGGTACTCGTCTGGTATGAAGACACAGGGACATCCGTTTGCACCTTTTGATCAAAGGTTTCATCTGATTTTAAATGTGGCTGTTGGTGGTGGTCTTGCAGAAGGTCGTAATATAGGTGGTATCAGTGAAAAGGGATTTCCCAAAACGATGTATATTGATTGGGTACGTGTATATAAATGTAAAGCGGATCCTGATAATGGCCTTGCATGCCGGAGGGGGTAAGACAATGTGACAGCCCTGGATGGAATTATTCTGGCCGCTATAATTGTGTGTATGCTTGTCGTCGGCGTGACCGGCAAAAGAAGAAATAAAACAACAGAGGATTTCTTCCTTGCCGGTCGAAATTTGCGTTGGTACCAGATAGGATTTTCACTCTTCGCGACAAATTTTTCGGCATCCGCATTAATCGGTTTGACTGGCGCGGCCTATCTTACGGGAATCGCCATATATAATTATGAATGGGTTGGTATTCTTGCCTTGGTATTTTTCGCTATTGTTTTGGTAAGTGTGGTCCGGGGCAGCCAAGTTTTTACACTTTCAGAATATCTTGAGCGACGTTACGATACCCGGATTAAAGTCTTATACTCAGTATTTATCATTTTTTTGCTCGTGTTTATTGAAATGGCAGGTGCCCTTTATGCTGGGGGGCTTCTTTTGAGAGAGGTGATCCCCGGCCTCTCAATGAATTTTGTTATTGTTCTGGTGATGATTTTGGCTGGAATTTATTCTGTGCTTGGGGGTTTGAATGCAATTTCCAGAACGGATACATTTCAAAGTATCATTCTAATTATTGGCGCATTATTTATCGCCTATTACACATTGTCTGCAAGTGGGGGGTGGGACGGTTTTAAGAGTAATGCCTCTAATCGTAGTTTGTCACTAATACGTGACCTTGATGATAGGGCAGTGCCATGGGCAGGATTAGTGATCGGCATTCCTATTCTTTGTACATATTTTTGGATGGTAAATCAAAATATGGTGCAATGGGTTCTAAGCGCAAATTCAGAATCAGATGCCAGGCGTGGCCTGATGTTTGTGGGTTTTTTGAAACTCTCAATCCTGTTTATTATTATTATTCCCGGAATTGCGGCTGTAAATCTTATTCCCGGGTTAACAGAGGCTGATCATATTTACCCGGCTTTACTGATGGAATATTTGCCTACGGGTGTTCTTGGGGTTGTGTTGGCGGGTTTTGTAGCCGCATTGATGTCAAATACAGATTCTACGTTACATGCTGCCACTACAATTATTACCATGGACTTTGTTCATCGTTCATCTCCAGAAATTCCGGCGGGGCAGCTGGTGAAAATAGGACGATTAACAACTATTTTGATTATAGGTATTAGCGCATTGTGGGCGCCGATGATTGGGCATTTTGGGACTTTGTTTGAATATATACAAAGTGTTTTGTCATATGCTGTTGCGCCGTTTGTTGTTGTGTATTTGGGGGGGATTTTTTGGCCCAGAGCAACATCGGCGGGTGCTTTGGCGGCACTGATTTCAGGTTTCGTAACAGCAGTGTTAATTGGCATTTTGGGAGATGGCATGGGGCTATTTTATATTCACTACCTTTATGTGCCTTTACCGGTTGCGATTGTTAGCCTTACCGCTTTTATCATCACGAGCAAACTAACGCCTCAGTGCGCCATTGAAACCAAGTTATTATGGGTGAATACGCGTTTTGGTCACATCTCAATACTTGATAAAGCCTTTGCGGTGATACTCATATCCTTAACCTTTATCCAAGTCTTCATATTTCGATAACTTTCAGGCACTGTCAAAAAAGTGAGGATTTAGATTGTGGCTATTGAGTTATCTGTTTTTAATAAAAAGCGAACCTTTGAGTTGGCTGGGAAAGTGTAATTAGTCAGAAATTTTTTAAACTCAATCCTTGCTCTATATCAAACAGTAACGGCTATTTTCAGGCTGCTGTCAATAAAACACTGCTTCCGTGGTTGCGTGCCCCCGCAACCAACTTAGCCTGCTTAATCTCTGAAAGCCTTGTATAATCAAGGGTTTTAGAGGGTTTGGTTTCATGCTCCCGCAATTTTGGACCTGCTGCCAGCAGAATTCCTGCCAGATCGCCGTGCAGATCAATCACGAGAGCGCTCTTGTCCTCATTGGGGCTCAGGACAATTTTCTCAATCAATTCCCGTATCAGTCCCGCTGATTCGTCGCGGTGCTCAGGATCATTAAGAGATGTAATAAGGTTTTGCACTTCAACATGGAAACGGTGCGCCATATTTGGATGAACGAAAACTGGTGCCTCTTCGGTGGTATCCAGGAGGCGTTCAAGCTCTGTGCAACGCTCAGACAAGGAATTGACCTTATCCTTAACCCGTAGGGGGTCCAATCCAGAGGCAATGGCGTTTAATAGTTTTTCGATTTCACGCTCATTTTTTGCTAGTTCTTTTTTATATGCTGCACGCGAAGCATTCCGTTCCATGCGGATTCTATTCAAATGGGCTGTATATTCCTCACAGAAAATTTTGCACAGCTCAGGGTCCATCAGGCGGCTTTTAAGCGCACCTAATACCTTTTGCTCCAGCTTGGCCTCTGCAATTGCCAAACGGTTGTCACATGTGCCTTTATTGCGTGCCGTTGAGCATCCGTAATGGCTTTTGGATATTTTGGCGAAGCCACCCCCGCATTTCCCGCATTTGAGCAGAAATGAGAATAGCTTTGGTGGCCGTTTCTTGGCCTGAAAAGTCAGCTTGCGATCAAGCTGTGCCTGTTTGGTTTTGACCTTGTCCCAAAGCTCTTGCGGAACGATCCGCATTTCTGGCACGTCTGCCGTGATAATATTTTCAGGATCATTCGGACGCGATACCCGTTTGCCCGTATCCGGGTCTTTAACGTAGCGCATCCGGTTCCAGACCAGTTTTCCGATATAAAGCTCGTTATTGAGAATGCCAGTTCCACGCTTGCGGTTGCCGTTAATGGTGCTTTGTGTCCACCCCTTGCCGCTAGGGCCCGGGATTTTCTCCTGATTGAGCTCATAGGCAATCTTTTTGGGAGATTTGCCTTTCACGTAATCTTCCAGGATACGGATTACGATAGCGGCCTGACTTTTGTTGATTTTGCGCCCGCCGCGTATGGGTTCACCATTGGCATCCATTTTATGCACCACGTCATAGCCATAGGCTTTGCCGCCTGCATTCTTGCCCTCCAGGGCACGGCCTTGCAGGCCTCTATGGGTTTTGCGCGCCAGTTCTTTTAAGAAAAGTTGGTTCATAGTGCCTTTCAGGCCGATATGAAGCTCATCCACTTTACCTTCTGATAATGTGATCAACTGACAATCAGCATAGGTCACTCGTTTGTAGATATGCGCAATATCTTCCTGATCGCGACTTAGGCGGTCGAGGGCTTCGGTGAGAACAATGTCATACTCGCCATTTTGCAAATCATTCAGCAATTGTTGAATGCCGGGGCGGATCATGCTTGCCCCGGAAATAGCGTGGTCGGAGTAAACTTGGGCAACGCGCCAGCCTTGCTGTTCCGCCCTTTCCGTGCATATACGCACTTGATCCTCAATGGATTTATCAGTTTGCAAATCTGATGAGTATCTCGCGTATATGGCCACCTTATTCATTATTGTTCTCCCTTTGTTTAGGTGAACTATACGGAATCTTGCCGGTCTTTTGAAGCATTTTGTAATCGTTTTCCGCAGCCATTCTGGCCAAATGACGAATGAGAGAATGAATTTTGGTCTCGTTTACGGAAACATTCGCGCCAAAAGCGTGATTTGCTATTAAACTGACCATTCCTTTCTTGTTCTCTTCCATTTGTCTGTAACTCTTGTTCTTACTTTATTTTACCATGTTTTAAGGTGGAAAATCCCGAAATATTTTATTTGGCAGCACGATTATTGTTGCTACCGCATTGATATTACATAATATTATGTTGATATTTATTTTCACCATTATCGTTCTCATTTGCTAATTTATGTCTATAGGATCACAAAAATCAGCACCAGTATTGCTCATGACCACTCAAAGTGCGACAGAATGAGCAGGATTGAGTAAGAGTAAGTTTATGCAATATAGTGGCAGTTTAGAGCAAAAACGAGCTTTGATCGCGGCTTTACGCCTTCTTCATGAAAAAGGAGTTGGTGATAAAGTTCTTGCTCACGCAATCAAAATAGCTTGCGAGAATGGAAAAATTCTCGGGTTTCCAGCGGAAACCAAAGCTGAAGTCTCTCGCGCCACTATCCAGCGCTACCGAGAGAAATACGATCCTGAAAAGGCGCATATGAAGTACTCGTCGGCTGGCCTGATGTATAATTTTTTACTTCAGAGTGAGACTTTTGCTACGCCCTTGCTGGCTGATAGGGTCTTGACTTGTTAATTGTCATGCAAAAGTGCCCCACTTAGGTTGGGATTTGCATTTAAAATTGCCCCACCTAATTTGTTAACATCCATGTTTATTTAAGCATGGAGCAGATTGAGGTGATCATCATGGAAAGTATAATTAAAATCCGTCGTCGTATATTGCGCGACGGCGAGAGCATTCGTTCAGTCAGCCGTCACACAGGTTTGTCCCGTCATACGATCAGAAAATATCTTGAAGATGGTTCAGAGCCACATTACCAACGTCGTCAGCCGCCTGTACGTCATAAATTGCAGGGCTTTGAAGAACGGTTGCAATCGCTATATGAACAGAATCTGGGCCTTCCCCGACGGGAACGCCGCACGGTCTTAAAGCTGTATGAACAGTTGGTGGAGGAAGGTTATACAGGCTCCTGCTCCCCGGTTTATCGGTTCACCAAGGATTTGAAGTCGGATCAACTTTCCAGTGGCAAGGCTTTTATCCCTCTGAGCTTTCAGATTGGTGATGCGGTTCAGTTTGACTGGAGCGAAGAACATGTGGTTCTGGGTGGTGTGGAGCAGAAGATCAAGGTTGCCCATTTCCGGCTGTGCTATAGCCGCAAGACTTTTGTTGTTGCTTATCCGAACGAATCCCAGGAGATGGTGCTTGATGCCTTTATCCAGGCATTGGCCTTTTATGGCGGCGTGCCGCGCCGGGTCATCATTGATAACCCAAAAACGATGGTGACCTATGTATCGCGGTCAAAGGACCGGATATTCCATTCCCGCTTTTTGGCGCTTATGAACCATTATGTGATAGAGCCTGTGGCCTGTACCCCCGCCAGTGGATGGGAGAAGGGGCAGATAGAGCGTCAGGTTCAATTTGTACGCCAAA
>JAKIUQ010000033.1 GCA_021647465.1 Emcibacter sp.
AATTAGGATCAGGGTGTTGGTTTGACCATAATGGCTCAATTTTAAGCAGGAGGACGCCGGACATGCAAGTATATTCAAGGACGACTGCTGTAAAAGTGGGCCATTATGGCCAAATCCTGCGGACGATCCACATTTTATCACTGGACAGCGTTACAAAATGCTTGAAGTGAATGGCACTACGGCGCATTCTGTGCCTCGCCAGTGATAAAATGTGGATCGCCAACACCCTGATCGTAATTGTCCACAGACCCTAAGGTTATCTCATATATTTTTTACACTTTAGTAGATTTTGCGGTGTGTAAACTTGCCAATTCATTGGCCCCTTGATCGTGTTCTTAACTAAAACGGGGAATTACTGTTTATCGTCTTCGTTAAACCATTCCTTAATAGTGTTAGGTATAGAATCATGTGGTAATTATTATTTTATATGCAGAGATCAGGCATTTATATGAAGAATCAGCTTTCAAAGCAGAAAAATTGTGATACACAGCCCGGCGGGGACGTGCAGCTGGTAACCGATTATAATATGCTATTTGATGTCATTGCCGCAGATACACCAGCGCTCCTTGAGGAGTGCTTTAAACTGCGCTATCAGGTTTATTGCCTGGAAACTGAATTTGAGGATAAAACTCAATTCGCGAACTGCCTGGAAAAGGATGTCTATGATGACAGGTCCGTTTCCAGCTTGCTCATTCATAAAAGGACCGGAATGGTGGCTGGAACGGTCAGGTTGATATTACCGCCCAGTGAGGCCCTGCCGGACCCTCTGCCGGTTTTCAATATATCCTCCGATTTGGCTGGATTGAGCGAGCAGGTTATTCCCCGGCGGACAACGGCCGAGATTTCCCGGTTTTCCATTTCAAAGAAATTCCGTCAACGGCATTATGATACGCATATTCCCGGCCTTGAGGAAAATATTGGTGGTGTGAACAATGCTAACAGGGTCATACCTCATATTACACTCGGGCTTATGAAAGCCATTGTCAGAATGAGCGTTGAAAATAATATTTCCCACTGGTCGGTTGTTATTGAACCAACATTACAGCGCCTGCTGAGAAAGCTTGGTATTTATTTTATTCCTGTTGGTAAGATGGTAGAATATCATGGTAGGCGCAAAACATTATATAATGAAATTAGTGTCCTGCTTGATAGAATGTATGAGACACATTATGAAATTTGGTCGGTTGTAACTGATTACGGCCAATTGTGGCCTTACCAGGGGGCATATGAGAGCAAAGAAGTTTATAAATAAATGATAATAAAACTATCATGTCAAAATTTGAATTAGCATGATATTATAAACCTGTTGACCTAAACAGTCTGAAGCGAGGAGATTATGGTGTTAACCCAATCAGTTATCAAAATTTTATCAGGGGCCAGAAAGACCGGTGCCGGGCTTTTAATGGTTATTATGGCAACGTTGTTATTGTCTGCTTGTGGCGGCGAGGATTCGGTTAGTCTGGAAGACCGTATGCAACGTGCCCTTGACTGGCAGTCGGACGGCGACCTTAAAGCTGCCGTTATTGAGTTGAAAAACGCACTCGTTACCTACCCGGATAGTCAGGATGCCCGGATTTTACTGGGACGAATTTACCTTGAACTTGGTATGGGCGCGGCGGCAGAAAAGGAAATTACAAAAGCGGAAGAATTAGGTGTTGATGAAAATATGGTCATCCTGCCGCTGGCGGAAAGTTGGCTATTACAGTATAAATTAGATGAAATTATCGAGAGACTTTCCTATGAACCAGACAGTGTGACGGCTGTTTCTTTGGGAAAACGTTATTTTCTGGGGGCGGCGTATCTCGGCAAGGGAGAAATCAAAAAGGCAGAGGGGTATTTTGATGAGGTTCTTCAGGCGACGCCTGGCAATATGAAAGCCCTTGTGGGCAAGGCACGGATCAGTTTTATTCGGAAAGACATTGAAAATACGGATAAATATATTGCCCTTGCGGAGGCCATTTTGCCGAATAATCAAGAACTTTTGCAATTGAAAGCAAGCCGTAGCTGGACAGTGGGAGATTTTGAGGCGGTTGAGGGCTATTATCGCAAGCTGGTTGAATATTATCCCAGTTATAACATTAACGAGGTATATCTGGCATGGGTGGAACTGATAAACGGTAAAGTTGACGAGGCCGGGCCACGTCTTGTTAAGCTCAGAAAAATGTCACCTGAGAATAGTCTGGTAAATTTTGTCTCTGCTCTGCATGCCGTTATGGAAAAGAATTACCCCGAGGCAAAGGGTTATGTAGAAAAGGTCTTGTCGCGGATTCCGGGTGACTATAGAACGAAATTCATCGGGGCGACAGCCACATATGCTCTTGGTGAATATGAGCAGAGCTATGCCTATATCCAGCAATATCTGGAGGTTGTACCGGATGATGAGCGGGCAAAGGAACTTCTGGCACAGTTGCAATTTCGGTTGAAAAAAGGGACAGAGGCCTATGAAACGCTGAAAGACCTGAGCGCCCAAGCAGAAAAGAAAGAGAAATTTCTCAATATGCTGGCAAGTTATGAATTGCAAAAAGGTGATATTGAGCAGGCCAGGCTTCACCTGGAGCAATCTTTGTCAGAAAATCCGGATCAAATCGCAAGTCGCCAGAATCTGGCTTATTTAAGAATTTCCAGAGGTGATATTGACGGGGGTATGGCGGAGATGGAGCGTGCTTTAAGTGAAATTACGGACGACTTTAAGCGCCAGATGCAACGGGCCAGAACATTGATCATTGTGAAGAAATATGATGAGGCGGTGAAGATATGCCGGGAACTTCAAATAATGGACCCGGAAAATGTAAATGGATTCATTTGTGAGGGGACGGCCTATTTTAAAAAGGGGGATACCAAAAAAGCTCTGACGCCGCTTATGGCCGTATTGGCAAAAAATCCTGGAAATCAGATGGCGTCACGTCTGGTGGCCTCTATTCATTTGAAAAATGAATCTTATGAAAAAGCGCGGAATGTTCAGAAAGAATATTTAAAGATACATCCGGATGATGCCAAATCTACTTTCGGAATGTATTTGCTATTATTGAAGGCTGGCAAGGAGAAGGAAGCAATTGGATATTTAAAAAAATCCGTGGAATTGAATCCTAATGCCAGAATGCCTGTTCTTGTGCTGGCCCGTTATTATTTGACAGAAAAGATGCCTGAAAAGGCTCTTGAAGTGAGTGACAGGATCATGCCTATTTTCCCTAAAGCAGATGGATTGCTTGAAGTTAGAGGAAAGGCACAGATGAGCTTAAAGCGGTTTTCAGCCGCTGCCCGGTCTTTCGAAAAACTCGTGAAAGAAAACCCAAAGAATATTCTGGCATTGCAACTTCTGGCCTCTGCCTATGATTCCAATAGTGATTATTTAAAATTGGATGTAGTCGCACAGGAAATTCTTTCATTGAAACCGAATGATGTTCAGGCCCGGATTTATTTGGCCAAGGTAAATGCCTCTAGAGGGAAGTGGCAGGAAGCGGATGATATACTATCTAATATTAAAGGTAACTTTGCTGAAAATGCCGAATATTATTCTCTTAGAGGGCGCGTTAATCTGGCCAAAAGAAATTTTGATCAGGCCATATATTATTTTGACAAAAGCTATAGGGCCAGCCCGAGTACGGCAACGGCAATACAGCTCGCGATGGTTAATCAGGGCGCGGGAAAAATTGATGCGGCCATTGATATTATGGCTGATTGGCATCAAAAAAATCCGGACAATATGCTCGCTATGGCCTCACTGGGAGACTTATATCTTGCCAAAGGAGATTTTGAAAAAGCCAATGAGAATTACCGGCGTATTTTGGAAAAGCATCCTGCCAGTGGTAATATATTGAATAATATGGCTTGGTCTTTGCTGAAACAGGGAAAACAGGATGAGGCTTTGGCAACTATTTCTAAAGCGCGCAAGGCAAATCCGAATTCAGCAGATTTCTTTGATACCGAGGCCGAGATACTATTGGCCAAAGGTGAGGTGAAAGGTGCCATAAGACAGTATAGAAAAGCGGTAGATAAGGCGCCGGATGATTTGAGATTCAAATATCATCTTGCGCTGGCCCTTAAAAAAGCGGGCCTAACAGAAGAAGTCATCGTGACCTTAAAAGATTTGAAAGCGGATGGTCGTACTTTTGAGGGACAAAAGGAAGCTTTTGACCTTTTGGATCAGCTTCAAGCAGAGTGATGAGTTATGACCCCTTCGGACTTTTCTCATGCAGAGGCTTTTGCCCGGAATTTGGGCTGGCTGACGCAGGGCGAATTTCTATCGTTACGCCATAAAAGGGTCGCTATTCCCGGCATGGGCGGGGTTGGGAGTGCTTATCTTCTGGCTTTGGTGCGGCTTGGCGTGTCAAAATTTCATATTTCGGATATGGATATTTTTGAGCAGGCCAATTTTAACCGTCAGGTGGGGGCTTCTATGTCCACGGTGGGCCGGCCAAAAGTAGAGGTCATGGCGGAAATGGCCGCCGATATTAACCCGGAAATAGACATCAAGTCTTTTGGAGAAGGCATTTCCAAAGACAATATCGACGCCTTTCTGGAGGGGGTTGATATATTGGTTGATGGCTTTGATTTCTTTGCCCTTGATATTCGCCGCGATGTTTTTAAACGCTGTCATGAGCTGTCTATTCCGGCCATAACTTGTGCGCCGGTGGGTATGGGGGCTGCGTTATTGTCCTTCATGCCGGGGAAAATGAGTTTTGAGGATTATTTCAGAATTACGGATCAGGACAGTGAAGAAGACAAATATATTAAATTTCTGATCGGTCTGACACCGCGTCCGGCCCATCGGGGGTATCTGGTGGATCCGTCATATGTGGATATGAAAAACCACAAAGTCCCCTCGACCCCAATCGGCATACAATTATGTACGGGCCTTATTGTGACAGAGGTTCTGAAGGTTCTTCTGGAGCGGGGCGGTGTCAAGGCCGCGCCCCATTACCAGCTCTATGATGCTTACCGGGGTATTCTCAGGAAAGGCTATATTCCGTTTGGCAATGGCAATCCGCTTCAACGGCTCAAATATTTCTTTGGCCGTATGCTGTATGCCAAAATGTCAGAAACCGCGACTCAGAAAGAGGACGCACCGCTATCATCCGTCATGGAACAGATCATTGACCAGGCCCGTTGGGCGCCCAGCGGGGATAATACACAGCCCTGGCAGTTTGAGATCAAAAGTGAGCGGAAAATCATTGTCCATATCCCGGAAATTGAACAGGATAATCTTTATGAGTTTGATCATGGCAGGCCCACTTATCTGGCCGTCGGTATGATGCTGGAAACCCTGCGTATGGCCGCCGCCTCTCATGGCCTTGCCCTGCGTTGGGCATTGGCGAAAGATGCTGTATGGGATGGCCGGGCGCAGGAGATAACGGTAAATCTCAGGAAACTCAAGAAAACCGTTTCGGATGATCTTCTGGATTATGTACCGTTGCGCTCTGTGAATAGATTTTCCTATCAGGCGAAGGCTCTGCCGGATCGGACCAAAAAGCTTCTTTCAGATGAAATAGACGAATTATTTGATATTCAATGGTTTGAAAGTCCGGTTCAGCGGCGGCGTTTTTCCCGCCTCAATGCGGCGGCAACGGATATTCGGCTTCGTCTTGAAAAATGCTTCAAAGTACATAAAAAAATCATCGACTGGACGGCGGGCAACAGCCGGGAAGGCGTACCGGCGGGGGCCGTGGGCATGGACAAGGTCAGCCTATTGCTCATGAAACAGGCCATGGGAAGCTGGTCCCGTATGGATTTTATGAATAAGTATATGGGCGGCACCCTGCTTGCTCAATTACAGATGGATATTCTGCCGGGTCATAAATGCGCGGGCCATTTTGCCCTGCTCTGGAAAGACGGGGGCAAGAAAGACCTTGCCCAAATCTTGCAAGCCGGGGAGAAATTACAGCGTTTCTGGCTTCAGGCGACCAAACAGGGGTTGGTGATGCAACCGTCCATGGCGACCATTTGTTTTAGCTATTACGCGGAACAGGGCATTGATTTCTCTGGCGGCAACCTTGCCCTTGCCAATAAGGCAACACGGCTTGGCAATGATTTTGATGCCCTGTTGGGTGGGCGTCTGTCAGATGTGGTTTTTTCCGGCAGAATAGGCTATCCGGGCAAGATAAAAACCCCTGAACGGTCGATCAGGAAGAAACTTCAGGATTTGTTATAAATCTATCGCCAACCGGGGGATTTCGATTGCGGGACAGCGGTCCATGACTACTTTCAGGCCCGCTTGTTTCGCGGTTTCTGCTGCTTCCTTGTTAATGACCCCCAATTGCATCCAGACCACTTTGGCTTTTTTTTCAATGGCCTCTTCAACAACAGGCCCCACTTTGTCGGATGCCCGGAAAATATCGACCATATCAATGGGCACCGGAATATCAGACAGGCTTGCATATACCTTCCGCCCCAACAGTTTTGATCCCGCAAGGCTCGGATTTACCGGGTAGAGGTCATACCCCTGATCAATCAGGAATTTCATCACCCGGTAGGATGGGCGTTCCGGCTTTTTGCTGGCCCCCACAAGGGCGATGGATTTTACCGAGGTCAGAATATCCTTGATTCCAGCGTCATTCATAATTTCGCCTGTATCTTGTGGGCAATATCCAGATAGATGGCCGTATGGGGGCTGTCTGGATTATGGACCACGATGGGGGTGCCGCTGTCAGATGTTTCGCGAATATCCATATGAAGCGGAATTTCGCCAAGGAAATCTATCTCAAGTTTTGCCGCAATCTCCCGCGCGCCGCCGTGGCCAAATATATCGGACCGCTCACCGCAGTTTGGACAGAGGAAATAGCTCATATTCTCCACAATGCCGAAAACCTCCGTATCGGTCTTCTGGAACATATCCAGCCCCTTGCGGGCATCGATCAGGGCAATGTCCTGCGGTGTTGAGACCACAATGGCACCGTCCATGTCAATGGTTTGGGCCAGGGTGAGCTGCACATCCCCGGTCCCCGGCGGCAGGTCCAGAACCAGCACGTCCAGCTCCCCATTCACGTCCCATTTGGTGTCATTGGTCATCTGCTTGACCGCGCCCATAACCATGGGACCACGCCAGATGGTGGCAGTATCCTGTTTCATGAGATAGCCTAGTGACATGCTCACAAGGCCGTGGCTGATGATGGGGATGATTTTCTTATCTTCGCTCTGATGCGGTTTCTCATCCACGCCGAGCAGGGTCGGGATAGAGGGGCCGTAAATATCCACATCAAAAATCCCGGCTTTCAGGCCGATGGCTTGCAAGGCCAATGCTAGATTAACGGCGGTGGTGGATTTGCCGACCCCGCCCTTGCCGCTGGCCACCGCAATCACATGTTTGACACCGGGGATCTTATTGGTGTTTTTTAACGGGCCGGAGCCTTTTTCCGGGGCCTGCATGGCGGGGATTTCCTTGGCCGGGTCTCGCTGGGCGGTCAGGACAGAGGTAATCTTGCTTGCCGCCGTCAGGTCCAGAAGTTTTGCATCACATTTTTGTCTGATCTGCTCCATCATTTCGGCCTCGGCAGGGTCTATATTGAGGGCAAAACCGACCTCGTTATCTTTAATGACCAGCCCCTGAACCATACCAAGGGTGACAATATCGCGGCCCTTGCCCGGATGAGTGATGGATTTCAGGATATTTATAACCTGTTCGCGCTTGACCTCTGACATTTTGATCCTATCTATGATACTATTGTAATATTGTTGTTCTTGTCCCCCACATAGAATATATAAGTGGTAAGAATAAAAAATATAGGGGGAATAGTGTTTTTTCCAAATTTGGGTCGATATTTTCTTTTTAAGGAGCGCAAGTATGTCTTGGCAAAATAATAATGGCGGTAAGGATCGGGGACCATGGGGCAACGGCCCCAGCGGCGGCGGTCAGGAGCCACCGGATATCGACGAATTGATCCGCAAGGGTCAGGATAAATTCCGCAATGCCTTTGGCGGCGGCGGTAAAGGCGGCGGCAAGGGCATGATTATGGTGATCGCCCTGCTGTTCGTTGTTGGTTATCTCTATGCGGCCCTATACAAGGTTCAGCCCGATGAAGCCGGGGTTGTTCTGCGCTTTGGCAAATGGATTGAAACCACAGGCACCGGCCTTCACATTCATTGGCCGCCCATAGATCAGGTTCTTATCCCGAAAGTGACGGCAGTGAACAAGATAGATGTGGGCTTCGGGGCAGGGAAAAAAGAACGCCAGATGTTGACCGGAGATGAGAATATTGTCGATGTGCGTTATTCCGTCCTGTGGCGGATCAAGGATCCGGCCCGTTTTCTGTTTAACCTTGATCAAAAAGAGCAGAGCATCAAATCTATTTCAGAAAGTGCCATGCGTGAAGTGGTGGCCAAGACGGACATTCAGCAGATCATGACATCTGAACGGTTTGGTATTGAGGTCGAGGTGCGCGGCATCATGCAGGAAGTCCTCGACAAATATGAGGCTGGCATTGAGATCACGCAGGTCAAGATGGATACGGTATCCCCGCCTGCGCAGGTATCTGAAGCCTTTAACGATGTGCAGAAGGCCGAGGCTGACCGGGATAAAACCATCAATGAGGCCAAGAAATATCAGAATAAGATCGTACCGACAGCGCGCGGGACGGCCGAAAGAATGAATCAGGAAGCCGAAGCCTATAAA
>JAKIUQ010000016.1 GCA_021647465.1 Emcibacter sp.
GTTTACTCAAAAGCACAGGGGATGGGGAATTCCCCATCCCCTGTGAAACAGAAACAGGCAGCATAAATGACAACAGGATACACCTTAACTTCGCTGCCAAACTGTGCAGACAATCAGGACCACTTCAGGAAATATCTCTGTTTAATGAGCGAGGCCTTCCTGAAAAACATAGGTTCCTCAAGAGCATAACGGCCAATTGACATTACCGGGCATTTCCGGGATGATCGTTTGACATTGACGGGCGGGGAGATTCTGGAAAACAGGTTAGGACAGATAACATGCATAAATCAGGGGCAGCCGTTGGCTTTTGGTCTGCGGTCGCTATTGGTATCGGCTCCATGGTTGGGGCCGGAATTTTTGCCTTGCTGGGTGAGGCCGGGGCCATAACCTCCAGCGCGACCTATATTTCCTTTTTTATGGGCGGTATTATCGCGTTGCTCAGTGGTTATTCCATGGGCAAACTCGGGGCAAGCTACCCGTCTTCCGGCGGAATCGTTGAATATCTGGGGCAGAGCTTCGGGGTTGGTGTCTTTTCAGGGGCCATGAGCATCATGATGTATATTGCCGCCATCGTTTCCATCGCAATGGTGGCCAAAGCGTTTGGGGCTTATGCCTTCAGCATGTTACCCGCCGGCAGTGCGCCGGCGCTGAAATCCGTTTTTGCCGTCGGCATTATTTTTCTGTTCGTGGCCATAAATCTTGGCGGGGCCCGCAATATGGCCAAGCTGGAAAATATTGTCGTTATGCTCAAGATGATTGTGCTGGTCGGGCTTGCCGTTGCGGGCATGTTTTTCATTGAACCATCCCGGCTGGCCCCCTCTACCTATCCCCCGGTCAGCAGCCTGTTTTACAGTCTGGCCATCACCTTCTTTGCCTATGAAGGCTTCCGTGTGATCACCAATGCGGCCGAAGACATGCCAAACCCGGCAAAAACATTGCCCCGGGCAATCATGACCTCTATCGGCATTGTTATGGCCCTTTATATTGCCATCGCCGTGATCACATTCGGAAATCTACCTGCTTCTGACGTTATTGCGGCCAAGGATTTTGCGCTGGCAGAAGCCGCAAAGCCCGTATTTGGATCCATCGGTTTTTCCGTGGTGGCCATTGCGGCGCTCATCGCCACGGCCTCTTCCATTAATGCCAACCTCTATGCGGTGACTAATGTTACTTATCAACTGGCCAAGAATGGACAGCTTCCCGCCGCCTTTGGCAAACCTATCAGGAAAAGCCGGGAGGGCCTGATCATCAGCGGTTTTTTCATTATGATGATAGCCGCTTTTCTGGATCTTGGCGAAATTGCCGTTTTAGGGTCCATCTCCATTTTAATTGTCCATTTCATCACCCATGTGGGGCATATACGCCTTGTCCAAAAAACCGGGGCTTCGCTGATTCTGGTCCTATTGGCGGTTTTTGTTAATCTGGCGGCAATCATGCTGGCCCTGTATTACGAAAGCACCAGATCACCTCATATTGTCACCATGATTATGGGCTTTCTGCTGCTGTCGTTTTTAATCGAAATAATATTGCGCATAACCATAAACAAAAAAATCAAGGTTCGTATCAGCCCCAATGACTTGAAACACAGAATGCAAAAATGGTTAGGGCAATCGCCTTCTGACATAAACTGATAATGGTTCACCCCGGATAGGGTGAACCATTATCATCTGTTCAGGTAACTTGGATTCCTGCGAACTTGCTACTTCTTGGGATTAAATTTTACGGTAACAAAGGCGGTATTGCCGCGCCGAATGATTTTAAGCAAAATACTCTTGCGGCCTTTCGCGCGCAATTTTTCGATTACCGCAAGGGCATTGTCAACAGTTTTTACCTCTTCCTGGGTTATCGAGACAATAACATCGCCTCTGCGCAAACCTTTTTCACCAGCAGGGCTATTGCGGTCAACAGACGCAATCAATACGCCCGCCACATCATCTTCCAGCTTCAGCGCCTTGCGGGATTTCTCCGTAAGAGGCTCAAGCCCCATTCCCAGGATTTCCTTGACCTCTTGATCGGTCTGATCCTCATCTGGCAAAGCCTTGTCATCGGACACATTTTCATTTTCAGGAAGCTCATCAATCACCAGCGTCAAACTCTTGCGCTTTCCTTTGCGCAGCACAACAATTTTCGCTTTCTTGCCAATTTCTGTATTGGCGACCCAAATAGGCAGCTCGTTGCGTTCTTTGATGATTTTGCCTTCAAATTCAACAATGATATCGCCGACCTGAATACCTGCTTTATCTGCAGGGCCGCCTTCAACGACGGATGAGACCAGCGCGCCGTGACCTTCTTCCATGCCAAGGCTCTCGGCTATTTCATCGGTTACAGCCTGAAAACTGATGCCGATACGGCCGCGTCTGGTATGGCCGAACTCTCTCAATTGACTGATCACACGCTGGGCCTGATTGGACGGAATGGCAAAACCAATGCCAATATTACCGCCCGAAGGCGAAAAGATCGCCGTATTAATACCGATCACTTCGCCGTCCATATTGAACATGGGGCCGCCGCTGTTGCCGCGATTGATAGAGGCATCGGTTTGAATATATTTATCATACGGGCCGGATTGAATGTCACGGTTTCGGGCGGAAATAATACCCGCCGTCAATGTGCCGCCAAGCGAATATGGATTGCCAATGGCCAATACCCAATCCCCAATGCGGGATTTACTGTCATCACCAAATTTGACAAAGGGCAGCGGCTTGTCAGATTCGACCTTTAGCACCGCAAGATCCAGCTTATCATCCTTGCCAATAACCTTGGCCTTTAATTCACGGCCATCATGCATCTTGATCATCACTTCATCGGCCTTGTCAATCACATGGTTATTGGTGACGATGATACCTGACGGATCAATGATAAAACCCGATCCCAGCGATTGACGCTTGCGGGTTAAGGCGCGGTCTTCACCATTGTCTTTCCGGCTGTCTTCATCACCATTTCCGGGACCTCCCCGCCTGTCATTTTCCTGTCCGAAACGGCGGAAAAAATCCTCCATTCCGGGGATTTGCGGCATCGTCCGGCGCTTGATCTTAATGGTTTGCGTCGTATTCACATTAACAACGGCGGGCAATAGTTTTTCTGCCAGATCCGCGAAACTATCCGGCGTCCCTTTGGCCCATGCCGCCACAGGTGATATTAAAACAAATGATGCAATGATCACCGCACCACTAAAAAACGTCTTTAATTTATTCATGCCAATTCCTGATATCTTCTGAATTTTCTATTTTTATATCCATCCCAAAATCATAAATTTATTATGCTGTCGGGTGTATATTGCCATCATTACCACAATATGTGACGAAAATAAGGGGCTAAAAAGCCGCTCATCTTATTTATCCCCCATTTCATCGCATAAAGGATACCCAAACCCGAGGAAGGCGGCAGTCAGGCAGGAATATCGCATCCGGGCCTCAGGTAAATTTATCACCTATCCTATCATCTTTCGCATTAAGGCAGGAAAGAAGCTATGCCGTACAGCCTCTGGAAAGAGAGTATAAATCATACCCTCCACCAGAAAAACCGCCCCCAATGCAAGAATTATTTCCTGCATTGGGTTTATTTTTTACTTCTTTTTTGCGCCGGTCATATTCCCAAAATATTTGAAGAAATCACCCTTTGGCGACAAAACCATAGTTGTATTATTTGCGCTGAAAGCCTCATTATAGGCCAGCATGGAGCGATAGAAAGCATAAAATTCTGCATCCTGATTATAAGCATCCGCAAAGATTTTAGCGGCCTGGGCGTCACCTTCACCGCGAGTCTTCTGGGCTTCACGCTCTGCTTCTGCGAGAAGAATAGTCTTGTCGCGTTCGGCCTTTGAGGTGATGCGGATGGCCATTTCTTCGCCGCGCGCCCGAATTTCACGGGCAACCTGCTCACGCTCTGCGATCATGCTGTCAAAAATTGGCTTGCTGTTTTCAGCGGGCAAATCCGTACGTTTAATGCGCACATCCACAACTTCGATACCAAGAGCTTCGGCTTCGTCCTTGACAGAATCGGTGATTTGTTTACGAAGCTCCTTACGCTCGCCAGACAGCGCGGTTTTAAATTTCTGCTCACCAAAAACCTTGCGAAGATTTGAATTGATGGTGATGGACAACCGCGATTCGGCCCCCCTCACATCACGAACGGCCTGATAGACTTTCAGCGGGTCTTCAATGCGATATTCTGAAAAGGCATCCACAATAATCCGTTTTTGATCCTGGGTAATCACAATCAATTCCGGCGTATCAAGCAGCTTGATGCGTTTATCAAAATAAACCACATCCTGTACAAAAGGCTTTTTGAAATGAAGGCCGGCGTTCTTTTCCGTCTTCACCCATTTACCAAGCTGCAAAATCAGGGCCTGTTCCGTTTCCTTGACCGTATATACAGAGGCCCCCAGCACAATAATACTGCCGCCCAGAATGACCAATCCAATCAGTGTTTTCAAATTATTCATTGTCTTTTCTCATCCTATTTCTGTTTTCTGATTTCAGGAAGCGGCAGATAAGGCAGAACCCCGTTACCATCACTTTCTAAAATAACTTTGTCCGTATTGCCAAGAATTCTTTCCATGGTTTCAAGATACAAACGCTGACGCGTCACATCTTTGGCAAGCTTATATTGCTCATAAACAGATAGGAAACGGGCGCTTTCACCCTGGGCCTTTGTGATCGCCTGAGCTTTATAGGCTTCGGCTTCCTGATACATTCTTTCCGCCTGGCCCCGGGCCGTTGGCACAATTTTATTCTGATATTTCTTGGCCTCATTGATGGTTTTATCGCGGTCAGCTTCGGCGCGTTGCACATCGTTAAAGGCTTCAGAAACCTGCGCCGGCGGGGAAACGGTATCCATTTTAATCTGGGTAATCTCGATTCCGGCCTCATAATGATCCAGAACATCCTGCATAATGCCGCGGACTTCTATCTCAATACCCAGACGTTCAGACGTCATGATCTGCTGAATAGCGGTCTTGGCCACAACTTCGCGCATGGCGCTTTCTGAAATTGATTTAATGCTTTGCTCTCTTTTATCAAGATTGAACAGGAAACGCGCCGGATCTTTAATCCGCCAAAGAATGGAATATTTCACATCAACGATATTTTCGTCGCCGGTCAACATTTGCCGCTCTTTCGTGCTGCCGCCAAAACCAACATCAATTTTGTTAACGGCGGTTACTTTTGGCTTATAGACCTTATCTATGGGCGGGAAATGAAAATGAAGCCCGGTACCTTTGGTCTCAATATATTTGCCAAAACGCAGGACAACGCCCGCTTCATCGGGCTGAATTTTATAAAAACCTGCGTAAAGATAGCCAAAGACCAACGCCAAGACGATCAGGGAGATCATACTCTTGCCGCCGCCCTGCCCATTGCCGCCGCCAAATACACTGCGGAATTTATCCTGGCCCTTGCGGATTAATTCGTCAATATCCGGTGGCTGTTGTCCACCGCCACCACCAGGTCCATTGCCCCAGGGCCCACGGTCTTTACCACCGTTATTATTCTGCCATGACATAGAAAAACTCCTTCGAAGTTAAATAATGATATGATATAGGAAAAAACATATTCTCCCTATTAAAAAAAACCTTAGGCCTTATATATTCCAAGTCGTAATATAGAACAATAGTTATCGGTCACAATCGTATCGATAGCCCCGAAAAATTAGGAACCATAATGTCACAAATCACCCGAGAGCAAATATTAACCATCTTGCAATCCATCCCGCACCCAAAGAAGGGAGATGATATTGTCACTCTGGGCATGGTTCAAGGGCTCGTGGTCAAGGGCGGGGAAGTGGGCTTCGCGCTCAACATCGACCCCACCGAGGTCGAGATAATGGAACAGGTTCGCAAAGCCTGTGAGGCAAAGCTCAGGCAAGTTTCCGGCATTGACAAGGTTACCGCCGTCTTAACAGCGGAACGAAGTTCGACCAAGGAAATGCCGACCAAAGATTCTGGGACCCTCAAAGATACCAAAAAAATTTCCGGCGTAAAGCATGTCATTGCGGTGGCCAGCGGCAAAGGCGGGGTCGGAAAATCCACCACCGCCGTGAATTTGGCCCTCGCCCTGCAAGCGATCGGATTAAAGGCGGGCATTTTTGATGTGGATATTTATGGCCCCTCTATCCCAACGCTTTTAGGGGTTACTGAAAAACCCGTCCAAAGCGAAGACAAGAAAATCATTCCCATCATAAAATATGGGCTGGTGTCCATGTCGCTGGGCTATTTAATGCCGCAGGATACCGCCACCATCTGGCGCGGCCCCATGGTAATGAGCGCGGTCAAGCAAATGACCAATGATACCAAATGGGATGTGGACGGTGAATTGGACGTGCTTGTCCTTGACCTGCCGCCGGGGACAGGCGACGTGCAATTGACCCTCGCCCAGACCATTGATGTGGACGGAGCCATCGTGGTCTCCACCCCGCAGGATATCGCGCTGATCGATGCGCGAAAGGGGCTTGATATGTTCCAGAAAACCAACACGGAAGTTTTTGGCATCATTGAAAATATGAGCTATTTCCTCTGCCCGTCCTGCGGCGACAGGTCGGATATTTTTGGTCACGGCGGCGCAAGGGAGGTCGCAGAAAAGCTCGGCATTGATTTTCTGGGCGAAATCCCACTGCATATGGATATCAGAAACACATCCGACAATGGAACGCCCCTCGTGACACATGACCCAAATAGTCCCCACAGCGAAATTTATATCAACATCGCCAAAAAAATCGCAGAAAAATTATGACAGATGCTCTGATAAAAGAAATTTTAACTTCGACAAAATCCATTGCCTTGATCGGAGCCAGCAAGAACCCCGATCGCCCGTCCCACAAGGTGATGAAATTTTTAATAGCCCAAGGCTATGACTTATACCCCGTTAATCCGGGTCTTGAGGGATCCGATCTTTTGGGCCGTAAAGTATTTGCAAGCCTGGCAGATATTCCCGCGCCCATAGATATGGTCGAAATCTTCCGAAAATCTGATTCCATCGAACCCATCGTTGACGAAGCCATCCAAATAGGCGCCAAAACCATCTGGATGCAGCTCGGCGTCATAAATGATATTGCAGCGGGAAAGGCGGAAAAAGCCGGCCTGAAAGTCGTCATGAACCACTGCCCCGCCATCGAAATTCCGCGGTTGGGATTGCAAATCAATGTTTCTATCATGTGAATAGCAGATATATATTTTGAAAATTATAATAGATGATTTAAAAGGCGATGAGATAAAGGCTTTATTGCAGGAACATCTTGCCGATATGCTGTCCAGCAGCCCCCCGGAAAGTGTCCATACCCTTGATATAAGCGCATTACGAGGGCCAGATATTACATTCTGGAGTCTGTGGGTTAAGGATGATTTGGCCGGCTGCATTGCCTTAAAAGAAATTGATCCCGCCCATGGAGAAATCAAATCCATGCGAACCTGCCGCTCTTATATCCGTCAGGGCATAGCCACAGAACTCCTCGGCCATATTTTAAAAGTGGCCGCAAACCGTTCTTATACAAAAATCAGCCTTGAGACAGGATCGATGGCGGCTTTCATTCCCGCCCGCAGCCTATATGAAAGATTCGGCTTTAAGGAATGCCCCCCATTTGATAAATATAAAAAAGACCCCAACAGCCTGTTTATGACAAAAGATATATCTCTATCTCACACCCTGTCCAGTACAATCAAACTATAATCGTGGCTGTCTTTTTCACCGCGTTTAAATTTCTCATAGGAGGCTTCGAGCCAGTCGTCGGGGTTTAGGGCGGGGAAATGGGTGTCGCCGTCAATTTCGCCGTGGACGCGGGTCAGATACAGACGATCGGCATCGGGCAGGCAGAGGGCATATATCTGCGCCCCGCCGATGACCATCACTTCGTCCATGCCTTTTGCTAATGCAAGGTTTTTTCCCACATCCAGAGCCATCTTGAGGCTAAAAGCGGTGATCACCCCTTCCGGCGCGAAAGTCTTGTCCCGCGTAATGACAATATTAACCCGTCCGGGCAAGGGCCGGCCAATGGACTGGAAAGTCTTGCGGCCCATGATGATCGGCTTGCCCATGGTCTTTTCCTTGAAATATTTCAAATCGGACGATATTTTCCACGGCAGATCATTATCCCTGCCAATTACGCCATTTTTCGCAACGGCCACAATCAGGCTTAATCTCACCATCACACCGCCACCTTTCCGGCAATATGCGGGTGAGATTCATAGCCCACCAGTTCAAAATCATCAAAGCCAAAGCCAAAGATATCTGTCACCTCAGGATTTATTTTCATGATCGGCAGAGGTTTTGGCTCCCGATCAAGCTGCATATCCACCTGCGCCAGATGATTGCGATAAAGATGGGCATCGCCGAATGTATGAATGAAGTCGCCGACCTTCAGGCCGCAAACCTGCGCCAGCATCTGGGTCAATAAGGCATAGGAGGCAATATTAAACGGCACGCCCAGAAAAATATCCGCGCTGCGTTGATAAAGCTGGCAGCTTAATTTTCCGTCCGCCACATAGAATTGAAACAGGCAATGGCACGGCGGCAGGGCCATATGATCCACATCGGCCACATTCCAGGCGCTGACAATCAACCGGCGGCTGTCGGGATTGGTCTTAATCATATCCACAAGATTGCTGATCTGATCCACCGTTTCCCCGTTTGGCGTAGGCCATGACCGCCATTGATGACCGTAAACCGGGCCAAGGTCGCCCTTCGCATCCGCCCAGTCATCCCAGATTTTAACGCCGTTATCCTGCAGATATTTGATATTGGTATCACCCGTGAGGAACCACAGCAATTCATGAATAATGGACTTCAGATGAAGCTTTTTGGTGGTCACCATGGGAAAGCCCTCTGACAGGTCAAACCGCATCTGATGGCCAAAAACGCTCAGCGTGCCGGTGCCGGTGCGATCTTCCTTAATGGTGCCATGGTCGCGCACATGGCGCATTAAATCCAGATATTGTTTCATATGATCCTGCTGCTTTATTAATGACTTATTTTCCCCACTTTATATAAATATTTTTTCTTAGCTATTCAAATCTTAACCACAATGCCCTATATATAATATGTTGGGCAACCAACTACGGCAATAAACTGATGTATGGAATAGACGTTGCGGACCCGGGGGCGGTACCCGGCGCCTCCACCATTTATGGGGGCGAAATAGGATCGACGTGCGTAATAAAGATATAACTTTTGCTCAGTATGATACCACTGTATAGGGTCAAAATTTGTAGATGCAAACGATAATAACGAAGCATTTGCTGTAGCTGCCTAATAGGTTGGTTACGCGGGGTCCGAAGGGCACCTAGCAACAGAAGCCCTTCACTTTAAATTTTTACATATTTCCTCAAAATATCTTTTTTTGCCCTGGATCAAGAATATATCTCCTGATATAGAATAGGTTGCCATATAATATTCTTGGTGGTGGCAAAATTAGAAAAACTGACCTATGACCGGTAAAAAATCAACAGCCTTTCTGACGTTCATAGCTCAGCGGCTTGGCCGAAAGCTGGGCCAGTTTATGCTGTCTGTCCTGCTATTGAATATTTTTGCCGCCGCCGCCTTATCCGCCACAAATACAGGGCTGCAGGATGCCCTGGAGAATGACTTTTTATCCGGCGTTCAGAGCTATATCATCTGCACGCCCCAAGGGCTTAAACGTATTACCCTGGACGAAAATGGCAATCCGGTAAATCCTGATGAAGGTAAAACAGAACATTGTATATATTGCCTGCCCTTTCATAAAATGGTCCTCGACAACGCTTCTGTGGAAATCAGTTATGTTGATGTTGGCCCTGTTTCCCATAAGCCTCTCGGCATCTATGATGTTTTTCATCTTCCTGAAACACCGATCAACATAACTTGCCCGCCCCGCGCGCCGCCGCAAATCTAATCCCGCCAATTTTATATTTATAATGCGGCCCAACTGGGTTCGCATCCTTTACCCATAATTTAAAGAAATACTAGGGAATAGAAATGTCCACATGGAAATTGCTAAACCGCCGCCTATTGTTGGCTGCCGGTACGTCACTTGTCTGCCTTTGCCAGAATGCGGCGGCTCAAACTGTTATTATCACATCAAAAAAAGATGCCGCTGATCATAAAATAGATGAAATTATCGTCACAGGAACCCTGTTGCAAAAACCGGCTCTGTCCACATCCGTCCCCAAAGACAGCGATGGCAGGCCTTCTGCCGATGCGGGAGATTACCTTCGAAATATTCCCGGCGTCACCAGTGGCCGTATGAGCGGCCACGGGCTGGATCCGGTCATTCGCGGCCAAAGCAGAAGCCAGCTTAACATCATCAATAACGGCGCATTCCTCGAAGGAGCCGGGCCGAACCGCATGGATACATCGGCGGCATGGATGGATATCAACACCGCCGATGTGGTGATTGTCCACCGTGGCTATCAATCCGTGCAATATGGCCCCGGCGGCAGCGGGGGCACGATCATTGTCGAACATCACGCCCCGAGTTTTCAGGATGACCAGAACATCAAAGGCCGCCTCGACGGGGCCTATGAAAGCAATGGCAATATATGGGGTATGGCGGGACATTTTTCCGCCCGCGCGGACAAAGTCTATTTTCGGCTTAACGGTCATTTCAAGGATGCACAAAGCTATCAGGACGGTCAGGGTGATGTGGTCAACACGGCCTTCACAACATATGGCGGCAGTGCCGAGGTTGGGTTTAGTGACGAATTCACCCTGATCAATCTGGGCATAAGCCATGAAGAAACCCGCGATATGCTGTTTCCCGGCGCCGGGATGGATTCTCCCGATGGCTCCGGCACCACCATTCGCGGCAAACTGCATCACGAATTTGATGGCGATGGCCCAATGCGAAATCTGAAAATAGATATTTACCGGTCCCATGCCTATCACAGGATGGATAATTTCTCGTTGCGCGACCGGATGATGATGTTTCGGCAGGCAGAGCTGGATGCCTATACCACTGGCGGGAGAATCCTTGCCGATCTTCAGGTGAAAGAGACTAAAATCAGCCTTGGCATGGATGTCAAAAATCTGAACCATGACGGCCGGAGGAACGGCCATAATATGGACCGAACCAATATGGTGCCTGTCCAGTCCGTCCTGATCCCGGATGCCACAATCCGCAATATAGGTCTGTTCGCCGAAGCAATTATGCCGGTTACGGACAAAATGCAGGTCAAGGGCGGAATCCGTTATGACAATGTAAAATCAACCGCCGACGATGCTGATATCAAAAACGACCTTGTCATGCCGGGAATGATGCCCATGAGTCCTGACATGCTCTATAATATCTATCTTGGTACAGGTGCCATAGACCAGACGGAAAATAATCTGGGTGGTTTATTGCGGTTTGAATATGATTTAACCACGGACGCCGCCTTTTATATTGGCCTCAGCCGCAGCAACCGCAGCGCCAACACCGTCGAACGTTATATAGCGAGCCTGAGGGGTAATACCATAATGCCGTCCGGCATGGTCATGAATATGAGCTGGATTGGCAACCCCCGTCTTGCCCCGGAAAAACATACCCAGTTTGATATGGGGCTGGGCATTCGGAAATCTGAATGGCATATTCTGTTCTCCGCCTATTATGATGATATCAATGATTATATTTTCCGGGATCGCGCCCATGGTCAGGGGAATATTCTTATGACCAATAACGCATTGATATATCGCAATATCGAAGCCCGCATCTGGGGTTTTGAAGTTGAGGGCAGTATTCAGGTTACCGATGAGCTGAAAGTCTTTGGCAATATTTCATACACCAACGGCCAAAATCAGGATCTGGATATTCCGCTTTATCAGATCCCGCCTTTCAGCTATGACCTCACCCTGACCTACAGTCGGGATATATGGGCCGTGGGCAGTCGTCTGCGCGGGGCTTTGAAACAAAACCGTGTGGATGATAACCCTATGACAGGCAGCGGACGGGATGCCGGTGAAACGGATGGGTATGGCATTATTGACATATTTGCTTCTGTAGAATTTATAAAACAGACTAAATTCCGCTTTGGCATATCCAATCTGCTTGATAAACTTTACGCCAACCACTTGAATCGGGAAAGCCTGAATGATGCCACGGCGTTGCGGGTCAACGAAGCAGGCCGGTCATTCTATTTCCGAATTCAGTCAGAGTTCTAAGACCAGGGGGCGAAGTCTGATCATCCGGACAAAATTAGACTCGCCCCCTCCGTCGATAGTCGTTATAGTTTGCATGAATAGATTCGAGTGAATAATATTAGATTTGGAAAAATGACAGATAGTATAATTCAGTATGATGCCATGGTTCAAACGGCGCTTCTTTCCGTCGTCAGGGACGTATTAAAAAATGCGAGCAAAGAAGGTTTGCCCGGCGATCACCATTTTTATCTCACCTTTAGCACAGTTCACCCAGAAGTCAGTATTCCCGCCTACTTAAAAGAACGTTATCCCGAGGAAATGACCATTGTCGTTCAAAATCAATTTGCGAATCTTGTGGTGGATGAGGCCCATTTTGAACTTTCTTTAAGCTTTAGTGGCAAGCTGGAACATCTGTATATTCCTTTTGTCGCCTTGGAAGGCTTCTTTGATCCAAGCGTTGATTTTGGTCTGCATTTCAACGCCAGCGCGCCGAATAATGACACTATGGATGACCTGCCCACCATTGTTGAGGCCGCATCCGATATTAAACCGGCCGATGAGCCCGACAATAATGACAATAATGTCGTGACATTGGATACCTTCAGAAAAAAATAAACCAAGTCGAGTGGATGTCATGACCGATATTAATTACACTGATATGCTTCCTCTGGCCGGGGATGATACGCGCTACCGGAAAATTACTTCGGATTTTGTCTCCACCATAAAAGTGGATGGCAAGACAATCTTAAAAGTTGAACCGGAAGGCCTGCGGTTGCTGGCAAAAGAAGCCATGCGGGATATTGCGCATCTTTTACGGCCCGGTCACCTGCAGCAGCTCTCGAACATCCTCAAAGACGACGAAGCCTCTGACAATGATAAATTCGTTGCCACAGAACTTTTGAAAAACGCCAATATTGCCGCCGGCATGGTTCTGCCCGGTTGTCAGGATACCGGAACGGCCATCATCATGGGGAAAAAAGGCCAATATGTCTGGACAGACGGCAATGACGCGGCAGCCCTGTCCCAAGGCATGGTGGATACTTATACCGAAACCAGCCTGCGCTATTCACAGCTGGCCCCGATCAGCATGTTTGAGGAGGTCAATACCAAAAATAACGCCCCGGCCCAGATTGATCTCTATGCCACCGAAGGTAATGAATATCATTTCCTCTTTATGGCCAAGGGCGGCGGTTCGGCCAATAAAACATTTCTGTTTCAGCAAACACCCGCCATAATGCGCGAAGATAAACTGCTGGAATTTCTGGATGATTCCCTGAAAATGCTCGGCACATCTGCCTGCCCGCCCTATCATCTTGCGGTCGTCATCGGGGGTCTGAGTGCAGAAATGAACATAAAAACAGTGAAGCTTGCCAGCGCCCATTATCTGGATAACCTGCCAACCACGGGCAACCATTATGGCCATGGCATTCGCGTTCCGGAACTGGAGGATAAAATTCATAAAATGACCCAGAACTTTGGCATTGGCGCCCAATTTGGCGGCAAATATTTCTGCCATGATGTGCGGGTTATCCGGTTGCCGCGCCACGGGGCCTCAGTACCAATCGGTTTCGGCGTATCCTGCTCTGCAGATCGTCAGGCCAAGGCCAAAATCACCGCTGAAGGCATTTTTATCGAAGAGCTTGAGAGGAACCCCGCAAAATATCTGCCGGAAGTTTCAGATGATGACCTGCATGAAACCGTGGTGGAAATTGACCTGAACCAGCCGATGGATCAGGTTCGCGCGGAATTGAGTAAATATCCCATCAAAACCCGCCTGTCGCTGACGGGTACCATCATTGTTGCCCGTGATCTGGCCCATGCGGCCATCCTGAAAAAACTGGAGGCCGGCGAAGCGATGCCGGGTTATATGAAAGATCATATCGTCTATTATGCGGGGCCCGCCAAAACGCCCGAAGGCTATGCATCGGGATCTTTCGGCCCGACGACGGCGGGACGCATGGACAGTTACGTTGAATATTTTCAGGCACGCGGCGGCAGTATGGTCATGCTCGCCAAGGGCAACCGCAGCAAACAGGTGACAAGCTCCTGTCATCAACACCGGGGTTTTTATCTGGGGTCTATCGGCGGCCCTGCAGCCATATTGGCCTTGAATAATATCACCAAGGTTGAGGTTCTGGACTTTGAAAATTTCGGTATGGAAGCGGTCTGGAAGATCGACGTCAAAGATTTTCCGGCCTTCATCGTCGTCGATGACAAGGGCAATGACTTTTTCCAGAATCTCTAGTTCATAAATTCAGGAGCCCCCCCAATTTGTCCAGCCATGACAATATATTGAAAAAACATTCCATTGTCATTTCCGGCCATCAAACCAGTATTACGCTGGAAAATATTTTCTGGGATCACTTGAAGGCTATCGCCCATTCCCGGAATATCAGCCTGAGTATATTGATGGCACAAATTGATTCTCAACGAATGAATGATCAAACTGATGTCAATCTAAGCAGCGCCGTCCGTGTCTTTGTCCTGAAAAACCATCTTTAAGGTTTTTCGGGTTTTTTGTCTTTATCGTCTGGCGTTTTTTTCTCAAAAAGCTTCTCAAGCATCCGTTTGCCAAAATCCTCGGCAGGCTTTGGCTTCTGATCTGGGTCAGCAGCGGGAGGGGCTTCTTCTTTGGGTTGATTGCCGAAAATACCTTCAAGGCCGCCCTCTTTTCCAATAAGCTGCTGCAGCAGGTTAGACGCAATTTTCGCGCCCACAAATTTTGTCAGGCGATCCGTCTTATAGGTAATCCGGGGGCTGCTGATATCGCCCCTGACGCTGACATCAATGGGCGGGGCACCCGGATGATCCACCAGCCCGATCCAGCCATCGGAACGAATGGTCCAGGTTAAAAGATCAACCGCCATCCTCACATTGGATTTTGCGCCGTCCAACTCAATATCAAACGGGCTGAATTCTATTTTGCCATCCTTGACGACAAGGTTACTTTTTCCGCCTTTATAGGGCGTCTGACCGCCGGAAAGGGCGCTGCCCAATAACTTTAGGAAGGCACCCTCACTAGTCATATCGGATAGCTGGCGGCTTAAGCCGGGAATATCAATCCCCCTGATCATACCGGAGCTGGCAATGATATTCCCCGTTCCCGCAAGAGAGGACATCATATCATATTGGCTCCTGCCCTCGCCAGTGAACTGGCCAGACATGTCAAAGAAGCCCGTCACAGGGGCAATGCCCGCCGACGATGCGGTGGCCGCAGATAATGACGCCTTTTTCAAGGTCATATTGAGGGCCATTTTAGGCTTATTCGCACCGCCAAAGCTGCCCGATAACGCCACATCACCGCCAAATAACCGGCCCGTAAAATTATTGACCGAGAGCAGCCCGTCCTTCAGATTTGCGTCAAAAGCCGGATTTTCAAAAATATATTTATTATAGGTCAAACTTCCCGCCGAAATTCGGACATTTCCCTCATATTCAGAAAATAACGATAAATCCATGGTCGATTTCGACCATTGGCCATACGCTTTTGACCCGTGATCGGATCGCTCCAGGAAGTCATGCAGGGGAATGTCACCGGCCTTTATGTTAAAATCAAAGGCAGGATTTTCCAAGGCCATATTTAATTTACCAGAACCGCTCAATTTTACCGGCCCCATATCACCAACAATATTTTTGATAACATATTGGTCCCCCACACCCGCCACATTCATCTTAAGCATAAGGGGCCCAAGTTTCTTTTTTGCCGGTTTGAAATTCAGGCCTAAGCCCCGAATGAATTCGCGCGTCTCCTCCCCTTTAAAATCAAGAGCTAAATCCACAGTTCCGGCCTTGCCATGTCCTTTTTTCCTGCCGATGATCAATATTTCTCCCGCCGCGATATTAATTTTTCCGTCAATATCCACAATATTGGAGCTTGTTTTAATCCGGCTCCTCAGCCGTATTGGGCGATCATCTGCGGCCCGCGGTTTAGCCATGCCTAAATCCAGCTGATCTACCAATGCAGCAAGACTTGTGGATTGAAGGTCAATGTCCAGATTACTGCTGCCGATTTCCGGAAATTTCTTCAGGGTTGCACTGCGGATTGTCCCTGCCACATTAAGTTTTTTCACCCCGAAATGGGATTTTATATCCACATCCATTTTCTCTAAAGTTGAAGATAGGGAGGCGGCAAGCTTCATTTCGCCCAATTTGCGAAGATCTATGAAATAATCCCTTTTGATATTTCTTTGCAGCCCGGCCAGTGATTTGGCATCGGCGGACAGGGCCAGCGTAATCTCCGGCTTACTGCCAAAATTCGCGCCCTGAGCAGAGGCCTTGATATTCACGCCGGCAAGATCCTTAAAATTTATGGTTTTTGCATCAAGATTTCCGCCCAGAAGCACCCCATTCAATTGACCCGACCGAATTTTAAAACCGCCGGCGGTCATATTAGATAACCCTATGGTATAATTGGCATCAAATTCACTAAGCTGCGCAAATATCTTTTTTAAATCTATGGTTTCAGTTGATTTTTTATTTTCCGAGCGTTTTTCTTTGATCACATAAGAATCAAGATTGAGGTTTTTCAAATTAAGGTTGATGCCATAAGAAGGCCGCGGGGCAATGGCATAGGAAAGGCCCCCCTGATAATGAATGGCATCCAGCTTGCCATCTATTTCATAAAGCTGCAGCAGATCAGACGTTACCTTTAGGCCGCTTTTATAAGAAAATTGCGTTAATTGACCGGTTGGAATATCTGCTGTATCCAACTTAAGCCAGTCTAGCATACCCCTCAGGTTACTGGCCTTCACTACCATATCACCGATTAGGGTTATGCCGGTTTTTTCTTGTGCATCTGGCGGGGTGATCTGGCCTTTAAATGCCAACGACGCGCCGCCCGGCATGCGCGCCTGTAACGTTGAAACACCAATGACCCCATCTTTGGCGAATAATTTCAGCATAATCTGGCTGGCAATTTTATCGTTATATTTTAACGCGCCAAGTTTCAGGTCAACATTACCTGACAGGCGGCTCACTATATTATAGGCCTTCCCATTTCCCTTTTGCGGGCGCAGGCCGGCCTCACTCATCCGATTTTTTTGATAGTCTTCAAGGACGGGCAATAACGGGTCTATATCCAGTTTATTAATAGACAATGCCGCCTGAATATTAACTTTTTCCCCAAGGACAATATACCCATTGCCCTGCGCGCGGCTCTGGCCTACGCGCATATTCACCTCATTGACGGCGACTTTGTCATGCCCCACTTCAAGCATTGTATCCAGCGCGAAGGCCTGTCCTATTTTCAAATGTTCAGGGTTTTTCAAACCTGTAAAACGATCAAACGCATTCAGAATATCCCCCGCATCACCAGCGGTTATGTCCAGTTTTCCGCTAAAAGCCAAAGACTTTTCATTAGATTTCTCATTGAACATAATGCCGCCAATCACTTTGGCAGAAACGCGCCGGTCCAGCGTCAACAGCGCAAGCGTCACGGGCATTTTCTTGCCTTGCCTGTTTTTCCCGAGTTTTAAGTCAAGGTCAACGCCCAATCCCTTGTACCGCGCACTGCCGGCAATAACGAAGGGGCCCTTAATGCTTTCGGCCTGCACATTGGCATTGATCTTTCTCAGCAGTTCCATCTGTTTGGAGGCCATATCTTCAAAGCTGATTTGGCCATTAACGATCTGAAAATTCTCAAGACTGATGTCTTTCGTGGTCGCCTGTTTTGCCGTACCCGCGTTCTGGGCATCTATCTGGGCATCCAATATCCAGTTTACCCTGCCATCACTCAAGACTTCCATGGCAACGATCGGGTCAACAAGGATAAATTTCTTCACCTTCACCCGCCCCCCGAATATAGAAGACAAGGCGGAAGGGAAACTCACCTGTATATCAAGGGATTTAAGGGACAGTATATTTTCGGCTTTACCGCCCTGTATATTGGACATGGTGACATCATTTACGGAAAGCGCCGTCATCGGCAAAAGAGACAGAGAAATGTCGCCTTTAATTTTTACGTCCCGCCCTGTGTAATTCGATGCGGTTCGTTCAATTTGGGTTTTATATTCATTCCAATTAAGAAAGCTTGGAACAATTAAAATTACCCCAATTAGTAATGTGATCAATATCCCAAAGCCAATGCCCAGCTTTTTCAATTTCTTCTCCGCCTACCCTTTTAAATTCGGCGCTTAACCGAAAGCCATCTTATCTTATCTTTTATTTGTATCATAATGGGACTGTAGATGACACAATAACCATGGCCATAATATGACTTATTTTAGTATATTATGGCCATGGCTGAAATAAGTCATATCTAGTTCCTGATCTCAAGCTATATGAACAGTATTGCCCAAAGAGATTAATAGTTTTCTTATATTTCCATAAAATTTTCTAATATTTAGATGACAAATTGATACGCTTAAGAGATAACAGCGCGGAAGAAAATACAATTCTCGCGGATAATAGATATAAAATATGCCTGAAGAAGATAAATATGGACCAATTCTTCTTGAAAGTAGCGTTAAGGCAGAATGGATAGATTTTAATGGCCATATGAATATGGCCTATTATATCATTCTATTTGATCAGGCCATGACCAATTTTCTGGAAGATATTGACCTTGGTTCAAATTACACCAAGAAACATGGCAAATCGATTTTTGCGCTGGAAAATCATGTCACCTACCAGCATGAATTAAAACAGAATGATCCGGTCTGCGTTCACTTCCAATTGCTTGATATGGATAGCAAATTCATCCATTGTTTCATGCGGATTTTTCATGGAGGCAGCGCAGTCCTGTCCGCCACAATGGAGCAGATTGCCCTCCATGTGAATATGGATACCCGAATGCCCGCCCGCTTTGCGCAAGATAAAATGGATATTCTGCGCCAAACTGTGGAAAAACATAAAACATATGGCATTCCCCGCGAAACAGGCCGTTCCATCGCCATTCGAAGGCCCCAAAAAAGCCCGTAAATAAGCCAGCAAATAAAACCTGTAATTCAGGTCAATATAAAGTATATAGAAACCATGTCTGACCCCTTTGACCTTGATAATTTCGGCGCCGAGGATATCCCTTTTACGGCAGAACCGGTAACAGATGCTCTGCCTGAATATCTAGGCGGTTTAAACCCGCCCCAAAAACAAGCGGTTGAAACCATCGATGGCCCCCTGTTGGTACTGGCCGGTGCGGGAACGGGGAAAACCCGTGTCCTGATCACAAGGCTTGCCCATATTCTGGCCACGGGAAGTGCTTTTCCGGGACAGATTCTCGCGGTGACATTCACCAATAAAGCGGCTCAGGAAATGAAGCTACGGGTTGGCCGGATCATCGGAGATGCGGTCGAAAACATGTATTGGCTTGGCACTTTTCATGCCATAGGCGTTAAAATTCTGCGCAGGCATGGCGCGCGAGCGGGCCTGGCAAGCAATTTTACCATTTTGGATTCCGATGACCAGCTGCGCCTTGTCAAGCAGATCGTCCGCAGCCATGATATTGATGAGAAAAGATGGAATCCCCGCGTGATGGCCGGCCTGATTGATGGCTGGAAAAATCGCGGCCTGCTGGCCTCTCAAGTTCCCTCGGAAGAGGCCCATAATTACGCCGAAGGCAAGGCCATAACCCTTTACGCCGAATATCAGGCAAGGCTCAAAAGCTTGAATGCCGTAGATTTTGGTGATTTAATTTTGCTGTGCCTGACATTATTTCAAAATAATGCCGACATTCTGGCCGATTATCAACGGCGCTTCAGTTATATTCTGGTGGATGAATATCAGGACACGAATGTGGCGCAATATCTTTTGCTCAGGCTGCTTGCGCGAAATCACAAAAATATCTGCTGCGTTGGTGATGATGATCAATCCATATATGGCTGGCGCGGCGCAGAGGTCGGCAATATCCTGAGGTTTGAAAAAGATTTTGAGGGGGCAAAAATAGTCCGTCTCGAACAGAATTACCGTTCCACCAATCATATTCTGGGGGCCTCTGGCGGCCTGATAGAATCCAATGAGAAGCGGCTTGGCAAAACCCTTTGGACTGACATAAAAGGCGGCGAAAAAGTCACCGTAAATCCCGTATGGGATGGCCGCGAAGAAGCCCGTAATATTGGTGAAATGATCGAAGACCGTCAGCGCAAAAAGCAAAATTTAAGCGAAATGGCCATCCTTGTTCGGGCCGGATTTCAAACCCGCGAATTTGAAGAACGGTTTTTAACACTTGGTCTGCCGCACCGAATAGTTGGCGGCTTTCGTTTTTATGAACGCGCCGAGATTCGTGATGTAACGGCCTATCTGCGCCATATTCACAACCCCAATGACAGCTTGGCCTTTGAGCGTATTATAAATGTGCCAAAGCGCGGCCTTGGGGAGGCGACCGTCAAAAAACTGCATGCCATTTCCCGAAGTCAAGGCTGCTCCCTTGCCAAGGCCGCCCATATGATCATTGACAGCGATGACTTGCGCGGCAAAGCCAGAAACACACTGCGGAAACTGTTGGAGGATTTTGACCGCTGGCGGGAACAGGCCGCAGATAATGACCATCTGGCTCTGACCGAAAGTATTTTGGAGGAAAGTGGTTATACCCAAATGTGGCGTCAGGACAAATCCCCTGATTCAGAAGGCAAGCTTGAAAATCTTAATGAGCTGGTTCGGGCCATGGAGCCTTTTGAAGGGCTGGAAGATTTTCTGGAACATATCGCCCTCGTTATGGAAAATTCACAGAATGACGTTCAGGATAAAGTCAACATCATGACCCTTCATGGCTCAAAGGGACTGGAATTCGAAACGGTCTTCCTTCCCGGTTGGGAAGAAGAACTGTTTCCCAGCAAGAAATCATTGGAAGAACAGGGCGCAAAAGGACTTGAAGAAGAAAGACGCCTTGCTTATGTCGGTTTGACCCGTGCCAAAAAAGAAGCCCATATTTTCCATGTATCTTCGCGCTATCTCTACGGGAAATACACCAGCCCCATCCCATCCCGCTTTATCAATGAATTGCCGGAGGCTCATGTGGAATTCAACAAGGCGCAGGGCATGTATGGTCAGGCAACCAGCCACGGCCATGAAAATTCTCCGCCAAACTGGGCCACCGGATATGATAAAGGATATGATACGGGATATGGTCTGAGTAGCCCGAAACCACAATTGGATCGCAGCCGCGCAAAAAACCATTTATCCGCCAATGCGCCCTTTAAATCAACAAACCGCAAAGAAAAAAATATGGCCAGTGCCTTTAAGGTGGGCGACCGCGTCTTCCACGATAAATTCGGTTATGGCGCGGTTATCACTTTGGACGGAAACAAGCTGGACGTTGATTTTGAAAATGGCTCAGAGCGAAAAGTCATGGACAGTTTTGTCAGTCTTGCATAACTGGCCCGCATAGCGGTCAAAATTAATCTCACCATTACTTTATGGTCACATGGTTTTTTTCGCGTGAACGGTCCTTGACATGCTCCGGCTTACCAAAAACATTGACATTGCCAGACCCGATAATATCCACGTCAAGCGCCACACTGGCATAAACATCAAGATCACCTGAGCCTGCGACGTCCACCTCGACCTTTTCACAGGTAAAATCACGGCCCGTAAAATCGCCAGAGCCATTAATTTCGATTTCAAGATTGCGGCAATCCCCGGCCAATGACATATCTCCGCTGCCATTAATAACGATAACGGCCTCTTTTTTTACATCAAATGAGCCGCTGTCAATCGTGCCCGAGCCATTGATTCTGGCATATAACACATCACTGGCACCATCGAAAAGAATACTGCCCGACCCATTCAGCATAACCTTAAAAAAACTGCCATGGATATGGTTTATTTCTACTTCAGAAGAGCTGTTGAGCGTGAATTTTTGCAACAAGGGCAGGGAAATCATGATTTCTGGCGGCGTGCCATTCCATGAATTAAGAATTGCCTTCTTATTTTCAATAACCAGGGTTTTGCCCTTGACATAAATCTTGAGTTTTTTCAGGTCAGCTTCATCGGCCTTGACATTAAGGCCATACTCACCGCCCGCGCGCACTTTTATATCTACCGCGCTATTCACGGTAATTTTAACATATTCGCCCAGATCATAATCCTGATCCCCAACAACTACATCATGCTCATCAGCAGCCGCCAGATATAAAATGGCGCCAATCGCAAAGGTGGCAATAGCTAAAAGTTTCAAATAATTCATGACGTCACCTACTAAAAGCCCTTTAAAGCAGCGTTATAACACACTGATATAAAGATGTCATTTACCCTCATGAACCACAAAGTCGGAACTGCCGCCAGACCGGTTTCGGATGGATTTCGGGTTACCATAAACATTCACATCCGAACTGCCGTTTGTGCGAATCTCAAGGGCTGAACTGGCATAGAAAGTCGCATTTCCAGTCCCGCGGATACTGACGTTAACACTTGCGCAGGTCAACTTGCGGCCTGAAAAATTGCCAGAACCTCTTATGGACAGATCAAGCTTTTCACATTCCCCCGCAAGAGAAATATCGCCCGAGCCATTGATATTTGCCGATAGCTCTGCCGAATTAAAGCTTTGGCTCTTAACATCGCCAGAGCCATTGATTGTCACGGTCAGTTCATCACTTTTACCCTCAATAACCACATCACCAGATCCGTTAATTTTAAGCGCGAATGTTTCACTGTCCACATTACTGATTTTCCCATCAGACGCGCCATTAATAACGAATTTGGTTAAATCTTCCATGGATATTTTCACAGAGATTCTTTCGATTATTTTGAAACGTTTTTTCTTTCTGATGTCCAATGTACCATCTTTGACTTCGACTTTGATCAGCGCCAGATATTCATCCGGCCCTTCCATGGTAAAAGACTGTTTTTTACCTACGGCGACAACGAAATCAATAGGCACATTAACATTCACCTTCGAAAAACTGGCAAGGGTAATTTCCCTGGTCGCTGCCGACGCAAGGGGGGAAAGGGCGGTAGCCACAATTGCCATCATCAATGGCGTCAGTAAAAATCTCATTGTCAGTATCCTTTTGCTCAATCTATTTTTTATCATCTTTCTGTGACATTAATTATGACTTATTCATTCATGTATTGTAATTTTGCTAAATAAACTATTGTCTCTTTTTACTTCCGGCGGATTTCCGTAAAGATCAATATTACCCATACCATTAATTTCCAAATCGGCAGATTTGGAGCCATAGGCTTCAACATTTCCCACGCCGTTAATCCTGATCAATACCACTTCACATTTTAAGTCCGGCCCCTCAAAATTTGCCGCACCATTTAAAATAACGTTAAGCTCAGCGCAGTTACCCGTGATGTCAATATTACCGGCCCCATTGATTTCGAATTTAAGTTTTTCACTGTCGACGCCGGATATATCCGCATCCACTGCCCCATCCACTTCTAATCCGGCAAATTTAGGCATGGTAATGATTATTCTGTTATCTGAATCCAGATTCTTGATTTTCTTCTTATTTTTGCGACTAATGACGAGGGTATCTCCCTCTACTTTGGTAACCGTTTTCTTGAGCCATTTCTCAGAGCCTTTTAAGCTAACGGAAAAATCTTCACCGACTTTGACATCTATGCCAACGCCAGTACCATCAATATGAATTTTCTCAAAGGCTGTATGGTCACGACTTTCGGTTACATCTTTTGCCATCACATTACCCGCATGGGCCATGACGCCAAATCCGGCAATGAATGCCATCACTATTGTTGCTTTTTTCATTTTTTCATTCCTTATATTGACCCACATATTATACGGGAGTTCTTTCTGACTTTGCAATAGATCAACGGGTAGCTTGTCTCAGAATCGATGGTGCTGATCGCATTTCACACTTACTTACTGAAAAAGCAACAGAGTGATCAAGATTATTAGCCGCAAAAAATATAAAGCCTGTATAGTTCCACAGACTTCTATAATTGGCCTGAATAAGGAATTAAAAAATATATGACAAGCTGGAAAATTGATTTAAAGGTCGATCAAAACCTGATCCCCCTTATCGAAGAAATACTTTATGGACTAGATCCAGAGGAATTCCCGACCCTGTCCGATTTTGAGATAAGCGGGGGCGGCACGGCCCGCCTTTTAGAGGCCTTTTTCACCCAGAAACCCGACCTGCCGATGCTCCGGCAAAGACTATTGGCTATTCTGCCTGATTTTGACCTAAGCAAGGCTGATCTTGGCCTGTCTGTTGTCGCGGAAAGGGATTGGGTCTCTGAATCTCAAAAATTGCTAAAGCCCGTAGATGCCCAGCCATTTTTTATTTATGGCAGCCATGATGCCGATAAAATACCCGATAACCGCATTAGCCTTCTGGTTGAGGCCGGACAGGCTTTTGGCACGGGCCAGCATGAAACCACCCACGGATGCCTTTTGGCTATCGGCGAATTATCACAGGAACTGAAAGGCGGGAACATACCCAAAACCGCCCTTGATCTGGGCTGTGGCTCGGGTCTGCTTGCCCTTGCCATGAGCCGCATCTGGCCGATTACCATTGTCGCCAGTGACATTGATCCCATCGCCGTGCAAACCACCATTCAGAATGCGGAAGCTAACCAGATTGCTATCGTTACCCACGGGGCTGGCAAGCCGGGGCTTGCCGCATTGACCAGCGACGGCTTTCAGGATACCGATCTTGGCGGCGCGGGGCCTTATGATGTGATTGTCGCCAATATTCTGGCAAAACCGCTGCAGGAAATGGCCCCTGATATTACAGCCAATCTGTCGATGGACGGGAGCTTGATTTTATCAGGTTTGCTCGGAACGCAGGAAGCTGCCGTATGTGCGGCCTATGCAAATGAGGGGATGGAACTGGTCCGGCGATATGTGCGGGGCGAATGGCACAGCCTTATGTTAAGGCAAAAACAATAAGGCATAAAAAAACCCGTGATGGGCTATAGCGCATCACGGGGTAAATAAACTTTTAGCAATCAGGCGACCTTTTCATTCAAGTCATTGTCATTGCTGGGTACGGGTACAAAACCTTTATCATGCATAAGGTCCATAAAGTCATAATGCTCGGTCGGCAGCTCTATCTTCGAAGACAGATCACCAACCAATCCATTAAAAATGGACCGCAAGTCGTTTGTTGTTACATCTGTCTGAGGAGCAAAACCTTTGTCCTTCAACAGATCCATGAAATTGTATGTTGATACAAAATTTGTCATTGATCTAAACCTTTTTTTTATAAAAAATCTGTTGAATATTAATTCTATAATATATTGACCAAATGGCTCATCCGTTTGGCGATGATCTATATTTAGGCTATAGGACATAAAATGAGTAGAGTGTTTTTTTGCAATGCGGCCATGCAAGAAATGCATAACAGCCCGCCAAGCTTCCGGGTGAGCGCATAGCTAAAGAAAGAGTATTAATTAATAAGCGCGAGCCATTCGTTTTCGGTGAGGGTTTTGATGCCAAGCTCGGTGGCTTTTTTGAGCTTTGATCCCGCGCCGGGGCCGGCAATGAGAATATCGGTTTTTTTGGAGACTGAACCAGATACCTTGGCCCCAAGCTTCTCGGCGGATACCTTGGCTTCCTGACGCGTCAGCTTCTCCAGGCTTCCGGTAAAGACAACTATTTTTCCGGCTATTGGGGAGGAATTCATATCTGGCGCCAGAAATTTTTCAACATCAACCTCTGTCAAAAGCTGATTCAGCACCTGCTTATTATGCGGCTCGGCAAAGAAACCAATCAGCGTTTCTGCGACTTTTGGGCCGATGCCATCAATATTCAACAGCTCGGCGCGGGCCTCGCTATTTTCATCCTGCGCCGCCTCCATCGCGGCAATAAGATTGGTCATAGTCAGATAATTCAGACACAGGAGTCGCGCATTCTGCTGGCCAATATGATGAATACCCAAGGCAAACAGAAAGCGGTCCATGGTGATTTTTCGCCGGTCATTTATGGCCGCCCAAAGATTTGACACCGACAGCTCGCCCCACCCCTCGCGGTTCTTAAGTCTGGTCAGTCCTTGCTGGTCTTTTTCTTCCAGCGTGAATATATCCGCCGGACTTTCAATCATCCCCTCGGCAAAGAAAAAGGCAATTTGCTTTTTGCCAAGGCCGTCAATATCAAAAGCATTGCGCGAGACAAAATGCCGCAGGCGTTCCACCCGCTGCGCCGGGCAGATCAAACCGCCCGTGCAGCGCCAAGCCACTTCGCCCTCTTCCCGTTCCAAATGGCTTTGGCAGGACGGGCAGTTTACGGGGAAAATGATCGGCTGGCTGTCTGCTGTCGTTTTTGCGACCTTAACAACTTGGGGAATCACGTCGCCGGCCCGTTGAATGATCACTTCATCACCAATTTTAAGGGCAAGCCGTGCAATCTCATCCGCATTGTGAAGGGTTGCGTTGGACACCACCACCCCGCCAACCGTGACCGGCAACAGCCGCGCCACGGGCGTAATGACGCCGGTCCGGCCCACCTGATAATCCACATCTTTCAAAATCGTGCAGGCCTTTTCCGCCGGAAATTTATGGGCGATGGCCCAGCGCGGCGCGCGCGCCACCATACCCAGACGTTCCTGCCAGTCAAGGCGGTTTACTTTATACACCACGCCGTCAATATCATAAGGCAATTTTGCCCTCAGATCAGCAATTTTATTATAATGTTCAATAGCCGCTGCGGCATCATCACATACGGTCGCAAGCGGATTTATGACAAATCCCCAGCCCTGCACCCGGTGCAGGCAATCCGCCTGTGATTGGCCAAAGGGCGCTGAAACCTCCCCCCAGCCATAAGCAAAAAATCGTAGTTTTCGCGAAGCCGTTATCTTGCTGTCCAATTGGCGCAGCGATCCCGCCGCCGCATTGCGCGGATTGGCAAAAGGTTGTTTGCCGACTTGTTCCTGATGCAAATTCAGGGCAAAAAAATCATCCTTTGCCATATAGACTTCACCGCGAATTTCCAGAATATCCGGCCAGCCATCGCCCTTAAGCTCTTTTGGAATATCCGTGATGGTTTTTAGATTCTCTGTGATATTCTCGCCGACCTTGCCATCTCCGCGCGTTAAGCCCTGCCGCAATATACCCTTTTCATAGCGCAGGGAAGCCGATAGCCCATCAATCTTTGGCTCGGCCATTAACGCCGTAACCTCTTCATCGGAAAGATTTAAAAAACGCTTCACTCTGGCGACAAATTCATGAACATCATCCGGCCCAAAAGCATTATCAAGTGATAACATTGGCCGGGCATGGGCCACCTTTGCAAAACCGCTGGACGGGCTGCTGCCCACCCTGTTCGCCGGGCTGTCCTCTCTTTTCAAATGAGGGAAACGGGCTTCCAGCTCATCATTTCGCTTGCGTAACAGGTCATATTCTGCGTCGGAGACTTCCGGCACATCCTTATCATGATACAGCCTGTCATGGCGGGAAATCTCACGGGATAATATTTCAAGCTCACGAGCAGCCTGCGCCGCGTCAATCTGCTCTGCAGGAATGAAAGGCGCGGTAATCTTCGTCATGTCTGCATCAACCGCACGGCGGCGGCGCGGGCTTCATCCGTGATCTTGGCACCGGCCAGCATTCGGGCGATTTCTTCCTGCCGGGCCTTTTCATCAAGGGCGCTCACATTGGTGAATACGGCCCCGCCCTTGGCTATTTCATTTTTTTCGATGAGCCAATGATAGGCCCCTTGGGCCGCAACCTGAGGCGAATGGGTAATCACGAGGATTTGCGCCTTTTCTGCCAAACGTTTTAATCGCTCCCCCACCGCATCGGCAACGGCTCCGCCAACACCCCTGTCGATCTCGTCAAAAATCAAGGTGGGCGCGGTGGTTCTACTGGCCAAAACAACCTTCAAGGCCAGAATAAACCGGGATAATTCGCCGCCGGACGCCACCTTGATCAGGCCGCCAAAGGGTGCGCCGGGATTCGTGGAAATTTGAAACTCGACCCGCTCCCCCCCATTGCCGCGCCATTCAGGCGGGTCAAGCGGCACCAGATCAGTTTTGAATCTGGCCTTTTCCATTTTAAGCGGTGCCAGTTCCCCATTGACCAAAGCATCAAGTTCCTCTTGAGCCGCCTTGCGGGCGGCGGACAGCAGGGCCACCGCATCCCGAAAGATACCATCCGCGATGATGACTTCCCTGGTCAAGCGCTGAACTTCCTCATCACCAAATTCGAGGGCCTGAAGTTTTTGCGAAAATTCCAGAGCAATATTCGGCAGGTCATCAACCAGGCAACTATGTTTCCGGGCGGCCGCACGAAGCGCAAAAAGCCGTTCTTCCGTATTTTCAAGTTCATGGGGATTAAATTCAAGATCCCGCAAAGTGGTTTCCAGCAGGGCGATGGCGTCTGTGGTTTCATTCGCCGCCCGATCAAGGGCCTCCAGCACCGGGTCAAGAATGCCTTTATCACCCATACGGCTCAAGCGCCGGATGACAGAGCCGAGCGAGGCATCCACACCATTTTTATCCAGAAGGCTTTTAAGAATATCACTCAGCCCTTCCGACATCTGCTCGCCCTGCATCATTCGGCTGCGTTCATCAGCAAGCTCTGCCTCTTCGCCTTCCCGGGGCGATAAAATTTCAAGTTCCGCCAGATTATGGCGAATATAATCTTCATCCGCCTTGGCAAGCGCCAGTTTTTCTTCGGCAAGGACAAGTTGTTTTTGAAGGCTGACCAGAAATTCATAATCCGTTCTGACGTGATTGGTCAAGTCTGGATATTGGCCATAATCATCCAGAATCTTGCGATGCCCCTTTGAATTCAACAAACCCCTTTCATCATGCTGGCCATGAATTTCAACCAGCATACCCCCCACTTCCCGCAGAAACCCGACACTGACCGGTTGATCATTTATATAGGCACGGCTCCTGCCATCCCGTGTTAAGGTGCGGCGCAATATCACCTGACCGTCATCATAGGCCAGTGACTGGCTTTCCAGTAATGCCCATATGCCATGCCGGGCGGGAAGATGGAAAACCGCGCTGACACTTGCTTGCTCTGCGCCGTGCCGAACAAGTTCACGTTCACTCCGCTCGCCCATGGCAAGCCCCAGACTATCCATCAAAATAGATTTGCCCGCCCCGGTTTCCCCGCTCAGCACACAAAGACCGCCTTCAAATTCAATGTGAAGACGATCGATGAGAACAATATTATTTATGGTTAGGCTATTGAGCATCCAGGACACACCCCGAAATCAGAAAACCTCGACTATTATGGCTGTTTCACGTTATATTTCTGCATCAGATCGTAACTATATTTATACCATTCACTATTCGGGTAATTGGCCCCAAGTACCGCCGCCGATTTATAGGCTTCCGGCAGAATGCCAACGGCTAAATAGGTTTCGGTCAACCGATGCAGGGCTTCGGGTACATGGCTTGTGGTCTGGTATTTTTTAATGACACGGTTATATCGGCTTATCGCCGCGAAATAATTATCTTTATTCTGATAGAAACGACCAATTCTCATTTCCTTACCGGCCAAATGATCGCGGGTCAGGTCAATTTTCAGCTTGGCATCCGCCGCATATTTGGAAAAAGGAAACCGGCGCACAACCTCGCTAAGCGCCCGCATGGCCATTTCCGTTGTTTTCTGATCCCGCCTGATATCGGCGATCTGCAAATAATAAGATATACCAATCAGATAATAAGCATAGGCGGCATCTTTATTGCCGGGGTGAAGCGACACAAAACGTTCCGCAGACAGGATGGCCTCTTCCAGCTTATTCGCCTTGAAATAGGCATAGGCAGACATTAATTGTGACCGCCGCGCCCATGATGAATAGGGATGCTGGCGCTCCACCTCATCAAAAGACACAGCCGCAAATTTAAATTGTCCCTTGTTCAGGTAATCCAGCGCCATATCATATAATTCGGTCACGCTTCTTTCCTGATATTTCAGACGATCTGTACCAGAGCAGCCCGCCAATAATCCAACGGTCATTAACACTAAAAGCAGCGACTTTATCATTTTAACTGCGCCTAGAGAAATTCGTTCAAAAACCATATCTATTCCATATTCTATCAGGCTGTCAGCCTTTTAATTAACGGCGAATCTGACGCCGTATAATACGCCAAACAGACAAAGAGCCAAACCATTTATATATATTAGATTACCTCTTTATCAGATATGATACAAATAGGGAATTATTAAGGCAAAAAAATCCACTGAACCCAATAATTATCAAAAGCCCGTGGACATCCATTCTCATTCTGGCCGCCTTTTACTTGACAATATTTCTTGACTTGAGCATGGCTCTTCCCACATACGTTATGTTATTACTATAAAATTTTGGTGATATTTTGTTTAAACGCCCGCGAAATCTTTTATTGTCTATTCTTGTTGCCGGTTTTTTTTCCGCCGTAAATCCTGCCATGCATATAAAACTTGTGGCAAAGGAATTAAAGGTCATTGCCACCATCAAACCGCTTCATTCATTGGTCGCCAGCGTTATGGGCCATAAGGGAAAACTGGACTTAATGGTGAGCGGCGGCCTTGATCCCCATATTTTCCGCCTCAAACCCTCTATTATCAGGCAGATTCATAATTCGGATGTTATATTTTATATAGATCCCGACATGGAAGTCTTCCTCAAAAGTATACTCAAACGCAAATACGCTAATTTTCTGGCCATTCCCATGGCGCGGCAAAAAGGCATTCATCTTATCGCTTACCGCACCAGTAAAATCTGGCATAGGGACAACGGTGAGCCCAAAGATCATAAAGCCCCTGCAGCCCAGGACCTGCATATCTGGCTTGACCCGTCCAATGCCCGCCGCATGGTGAAGGTCATTGAGGCAACCCTGTCAAAACTGGACCCTGTGAACAGCTTAACCTATATCCAGAATGCGGCAAAGACCATTACGCGCCTTTATGCCATGGAAGAGGATATCCGTGAGAAATTAAGGCCTCTGCGCGAAAAATCAATGATCGTTTATCATGATGCCTTTCAGTATTTCGAAAAATCTTTTGGCCTGAAAGCTGTCGGGGCTATTGCGTTAAAGTCTGATCAGAACCCGAGCGCCAAACATATTAAAATGTTGAAACGACTGGCCAAAGAAAAGAAAGTGACCTGCGTATTGGGCATGCCGGGCGCGCACCCGCGTATCGCTACTGTGGTGATGAGCGGCACGGGCGCGGGGTTTGATGTCGTTGATCCACTCGGCCTTTATATAAAAAAGGGTCCGGATTTATATTTCGAATTAATGACCACAATGGCTCAGAATATTATCGACTGTCAGGATCATAGCGGCCTGCTCGAAGACCTGAATGATCTGAGGTAACGCGGCAGAAATATTTATCGATCAAACCCTAAAAGGCATAATCCTTAAAGACCCTTGTAATATCGCCCTTCCACTCACCATGATATTTTTCCAGCATATCTTCCGCGACGGTTTTTCTTCTGTCAAGGACAGTATGCAAAGGATTGAGGAGAATTCTTTCATCTTCGCCTGTACTGTTAAGCATGGCGCGGCGCTTTAAGCCCTCTGCTGAAAGGGCAACCATTTCTTTGGCGATGTCCAGCACTGTGCCATTTCCAAACGGTGTGGCCAAGGCCTTGAGCGGCACATTGGCCCGTAAATATTCATGCTCGTCATCCGTCCAGCCTTTCACCAGATCCCAGGCCGCATCAAGACTGGTTTGATCATAAAATAACCCCGTCCACAAGGCCGGCAACGCGCAAATCCAGTCCCCCGTACCGCCGTCCGCACCGCGCATTTCAAGGAATTTCTTCAGGCGCACTTCGGGGAATAATGTGCTCATATGATCTTCCCAATCCTGCATAGTCGGCTTATGGCCCGGATATCCCGGCAGCTCGCCTTTCAGGAAATCCCGGAAAGATTGCCCTGCCACATCAATATATTTCCCATCCCGGGCAACAAAATACATAGGCACATCAAGAACATGATCCACATAAGCCTCAAAGCCCATATTGTCCTTGAAAACAAACGACAGAATACCGCAGCGATCCGGATCCGTATCCGTCCAGATATGACTGCGGTAACTTAAATAACCGTTGGGTTTGCCATCGGTGAAGGGGGATGCCGCAAAAAGCGCGGTGGCAATGGGTTGCAGGGCCAACGAAACTCTGAATTTTTTCACCATGTCTGCTTCGTCTGAATAATCCAGATTAACCTGAATGGTGGAGGTTCGCAGCATCATATCAAGGCCAAGATTACCTTTTTTCGGCATGTAGTTGAGCATGATGACATAACGGCCTTTGGGCATGATCGGCACATCTTCGCGGCGTGTGTTGGGGTTAAATCCCATGCCCAGAAAATTAATGCCAAGCTTTTCGCTAACGGCTTTGGTGAGTTTTAAGTGGCTGGAGACCTCGCCGCAGGTTTCATGCAGTGTTTCACGCATGGCCCCGGAAAGTTCCAGCTGCCCCCCCGGTTCAAGCGTCACCGACTGGCCGTTTTTTTTCAGGCCAATGATGTAATCCCCTTCCATCACCGGTGCCCAGCCAAATTCCTGCATGGCCGTTAATATGGCGCGAATGCTTCTTGCCCCCTCGTAAGGCACAGGCCGGAGGCTATCAATACAAAAGCCAAATTTTTCATGTTCTGTCCCAATAGACCATTCATTTTTGGGTTTGCAGCCTGCGGCAATATAATCAATCAATTGCTGTTTATTTTCGATGGGTTGGCTTTGGACAGATATTTTGTCAGTTGGCATAAGATTTTCGCTATTCATTACATTCAGAATAAAAACATGTGGACCTTTAAGGGTATAATGTCAATACACCATTCACCACTTTATAGCCCGAAAGGGTATTTAAAAAGCTCATGCCAAGCAGAGAATAGCCCAATCCATCCGGCAAAACCGACCCTGTGATATTTCTTACCCTGATCGGGCCAATGTCTATGGTCGCGAGCATAACCTGCGCGCCATAAGTCGTTCCATTGGCCGTTTTATAGGGTCTTGTATAGCTTAACTGATCCATGGGCAGCCCTATATTTTCGGCATCTTTACGGGTGAGCGCCACATCCGTCGCCCCCGTATCCACCATGAAGACAACCGGCGTACCATTCACCTTGGCCCTGACAAAAAAATGTCCGCTCTGATCCGCGCGGTAACTTATGTTTGTCCCCGTGCTGACGCCTTGTGCCACATCCAGTTCACCGCCAATACGCCCGCCGCCTGTCCAGATGCTATAGCCCAGCGCAAGCACGCCAAAGATTATTACCCATGTGGCCAAATGCCGCAGCGCGGCGCTTGGGGAGCTGCTGACATGAGCCCAAAGCCCGGCCCCGACAAAGGCCAAAAGCAACCCATCATACATCAAGCCGCCCATGGACGCCCCCGCAATCATATTGTCCGGCAAGAGCCACGACGCAATCAGCAAAATAAATAAAAACCCAATCACCCCCACCAGAAAAACGGGCAGACGAGAGTTTTTTTTCAAAGAAGCATTATAGGGCCTGTTCGGCCTTTTTGGATTATTTGACCCCTTATCCGGGCGCGGGCCCCACGGCGAGGGCGGTGTTTCGTCATCATTCATTTGCTTAATATAGGGCACAAGTGACAAGATAAAAAGGCAAGGGCATCTTTTTATTGGATTATTAAGTGAAATATGATGATATAGGGTCACTTCAAACAAAAACAAAACGGCATCATATTTATGCTCAAACAATCCTATGGCTTATGCGCGACCCTTACGGTTCTTGTTTCTTTAACAAGCGGAGCCGCATGGGCGGATGACTGCCCGAATCCGCCGGGCTGGGTGCCGGCCAATTTACCTGAGCTTTTGTTTGAGCACCGCATATGGGCAACAGACGTCCTGCCGCCCGATATCAATGACCCGCGCCGCCTGAATTTATGTCATGCGGATCTATCGGGCGTGGATCTGTCGGACGTAAATCTGTCCCATGCCAATTTAAGCATCACGCGTAATGTGGCGGTTAATTTCAAAGGCGCCAACCTGACAGGGGCGCGGTTTGACGGAGCATACATCAAAGATAGTGATTTTGAGGGTGCTCAGATGACGCGGGCCGCCCTGTCCGGCGTTGAAATTATCGGCAGCCGCTTTGCCCATGCTGATATGGCCTACAGCCAATTTCAGCATGTTAAAATTCAGGCCAGTGATTTTACCAGCAGCCGCCTTGTCAAAGCCAGCTTTTGGCAATCCACCCTATTGGATTTAAACATGAAGAATGCCGCTGCGGGCCAGAGTATTTTTATGGGCAGCCATCTGACAGACATTGATTTTAGCGGCGCGGACCTTAGTCAAGCAAACTTCTTTCGTACGGATTTTGACCATGTGAATTTTTACTTTGCCGATCTGTCGCAGGCTGATTTCAGCCAGACAAAATTACGGCATGTGAATTTCAAAGACGCGCTTTTATATCTCAGTGATCTGAAACAGATTGATATAGGCGATGAAAAACGCGACCTGGTCGCCAAATTCTGTTTAAATCTGACAAGCGCCCGCGACTGGCCGTTCAGCTACAGACATAAAAAATTCCGCTGCGGTGCCAAAATCCTGCCCGGGAAGTATGACTTGGATATACGCTAAAAAATCATAAAAAAATCCCCCGAACCATATGATCCGGGGGACATTTAAATTATATTAACCGCGTTAACCTTTACCGGGGAACAAGGCCTGATCAATGGCGTAATTCAGATAATCGCGGTGGGCGCGGGTTTCTGAATTGCCTTTTCTCGATTTTTTCATCCAGCCTTGAATACGGTCAAGATTGGCAAATGCCGCGGCCTTGGCCTGATGTGATGCGGCCTTATCCTTAACGATCCCAATGAGCCGGTTCATATAAGTCACCTGCAGATTCTGGCGATAGCTGTTCACGTTGCCTTTCAAATCGGCCTCAAAGACAGCATCGGTCAAATCCCCAAGCATGGCCGCCACCGAATATTCATTGCCGTAAAGGCGGCTATCGGTCAAGCGCTGCAAGACATTTTTATGGGTAAGATGGCTTAACACATTACCCTGAGCCTTGATCACGCGGGCATGAATTTTCGGGTCTTCTGTCATGGTGAAGAAATCAAAGCCGCGCCGCTGTTGCTGCAAGTGACTGATCAGGTCAGGGGAATAGTCAAAGGCATTCGGGCTGAAGAATTGATCTTTCAACAGGCTCATGGCCCGTTTTTGATCGGCGAGCGAAACCGGCACAAACGGGGCCTTGGCATCTGTTTTCTGGCCCACGAAAGCCCGGTCGACATAAACGCCGCCCACATAGCGCGACACAACATTCGCCGCCCGCGCCTTGGTGCCGCTGACGATCAGGAAAGCGTCCCGCAATTCATGAAATGATTGACCATCATTGGTATATTTGCCAAGCAGATCAGCCATGGTTTCTTCCGCGAGCAACATTTCATTTTCCGCAAAGGCAATGGCATCGCCGGACATATCGCCAATCATAACGCGCGGGTCAATGGCTTTACCGTTCGAGCGCATATCATCCGCATCATTACCAAAGGTCAAGGCAGGCTCGGTAGATCTTGCCAGCAAAGCATTCCGCGCATTTGCATCTTCCATTTCAGGAGAATAACCAAATTCGATAGCCCATATGTCATATGGCCCCGGGCGCGTCGTATAGAAGTCGCCCTGCTTTTGACCCTTGCGGGCGATATTAACCGCCGGATAATCCATCACGGATCCCGCAAGCCCGACAGGGCCTGTGATTGCTTTATTATGGACATCCTTGAAATCATGCAATTGGCTTGCCTTCATATTATGATTAAGGCCAAGGGTATGGCCAATTTCATGAAGGGTCAGATAATAAAGCGATTGCTTGATCAATTCATCCTTGTCCAGATCCGGCGCAGATCGTGCGCCAAGCACAGCCTGCCCAAATAAAGAAGATATTTGCAATTGATGACCAAGGCTACAGGATAATTGCCCGTCAGCTATGCCCATTTCAAGCTCATCTTCCGTCGTTTGAATGCCAAGGCCTGATGTTTCAAAAACACTGCCAAGGGCCATACGGTTGGTGACAAATACCTGCTCCAGCATAATATCAGCCCCAAGGACTTCGCCGGTTCTCGGGTTGGTAAAATTGGGGCCATAACCGCCAAACGGGGGGCGCGGAGACGCGGTCCACCGCATAACGTTATAGCGAATATCGCCCGCATCCCAATCCGCGTCATCCGGCTGAATTTTCACCTGAACAGCATTTTTAAAACCGGCCTTTTCAAAGGCAATATTCCATGCCAGAGACGCGTCCCGAATAGTATCGCGATATTCATGAGGCGTGGTATTTTCAATCCAGAAAACAATCGGCTTTACCGGTTCGGAAATTTTAGCCGAAGGGTCTTTCTTCACCAAGGGCCAACGATCAATCAAATCACGGTACGGGGTCGCGCTATAGCTGGTCATATCCGTCACACGGTTCGTGAAATAACCCACCCGTGGATCATCAAGCCGCGGCTTGAAGTCATTTTTTGGCATTTGAATGAAGCTATGCTGCACGGACATGGTGCCAGAACGCGGAATGCCGCCAACTTTGGTTTTGTCGGGCACAGGTTTCGGGTCATCAAAGACATAATCCACAATCACGTCTGAATTTTCCGGATAATTGTTAATTCTGGCGATTTTGGATTTGGCTTTATTCAATTTTCCAGGACCAAATTTTCCGGCCTTCTTATCGGCGGGATTTGGTTTCGGTGTTAATCTTGTCAGCGCCTCGCTCAAGAATAATTTACTCACCGGAATGAGAAAGCGTTTTTTGTCTTTACTGGTTGCTTTTATTTCTGCGGTGGCCAGCAATGCAGAAGACACATTCGCATCGGCAGACCGGCTAAGCGGGCTATCCGGGTCATAATAGAAATTGGTGTTTTCTTCGATGAATTCAATGCGGTTGAAATGTTTCTTGAGGGAGAAAACCTGATTATTTCCGGTCAACCCGCGAAAGCCCAGTCCCGGAACGCCGGTAACGCCATTGTGCATATAGATGAAATAGATGAATTCCTCATCCAGTTGATCCGCGCTGACCTCCATGAAAAGATCGCCTTTTTTGGGATCGCGATAGAACGTAAAAAGCCCCTCGCTCTTGTCCATATCCTTGACAAATTCCACAAGGGCTTTATCTTTTTTGTCTTTATCTTTTTTGTCTTTTTTATCGTCTTTGTCAGCAGATTCTTTATCTGACTTTTTTTCTTCGGGTTTTGCTTCAGGTTTTTTACCATCGTCACCTTCGTGATAGGTGATCATGTTATTTGTTTGATCTGCGAAAGCTGCCGGGCTGAGACCTGTAATGGCACCGGAAATTCCAAGAGCTAATATCCCCGCCAGAATGGCTGTAGAGTTTTTCATATTTTTCATTTATCTATCTTCCATGTTCTTTTACCCCTAACGCCCCTCGGAAAACATTGCAAAATGTTCGGGCGGATGATGGTGAAAATTTTGTTGGGAGTCAATTAAATTTTACCGCCAGTCCCCGGCATAGGACTGCCATAGGGTAATGGCGGCAATGGCGGCAGTATCCGCCCGCAGAATTCTTGGGCCTAATGTCACGGGAACCACATTGGCTTTACTGCGGATGAGCCGGCGTTCATCAAGCGTAAATCCCCCCTCCGGCCCGATGAGGATAGCCCATTTTTTAGGCCGGTCCTGCCATGCGGCGACCTCATCCATGGCGCGCCCCACAGGGAAGGTATTTTGATCCCCTTCCTCGTCACAAAACATCATTAATCTATCCTCTGGCCAATCCTTCAGAAGCGCCGCCAATTTTATCATCGGTTCCACAGTTGGTACGGTGAAACGTTCACATTGCTCTGCGGCCTCAATGGCATTCAGGCGGATTTTATCCTCTTTTAAGCGATCAAGATTGGTGCGCGCCGTCAGGACAGGCCGAATGAGCGACACGCCAAGCTCCGTTGCCTTTTGCACCATATAATCAATCCGCGCTTTTTTAATGGGCGCAAAAAGATACCACAGATCAGGTTCCGGCTTTTGCGTCATCACGATTTCCTCGACAACAACAACCGCGCGGCCCTTATGGGCCTTGGTTATTTCCGCAAGCCATTCGCCCTGCCGGCCATTAAACAGCAGGATATGGTCTGCGGCCTTCAGGCGCATGACATTAACCAGATAATGCCCCTGACTGCCCTCAAGCAATATTTGCCCGCCCGCGCTTAAATCATGCTCCACATAAAGGCGGGCTTTAATATTATTCGACATCACATCCTCTTTAATTATAATTTTGCCAATTATAAGTTTTTATTCTAAGTAAGACAAATGGCAAAAAATGAAAATAGATTAAAAGAGGCGCCAAAAGATACGGTAAAACAGGGGTGGGTTAATAGATTGTCACCGGATTTTGCCTGGCCCTACCTGCAATTGATGCGGGCGGACCGGCCTATTGGCACATGGCTTTTGCTCTGGCCGGGCCTCTGGTCGCTTGCCCTCGCCAACCATAGTATCGATGCCAGCTGGCCAATTACGCTTAAACTTATGGCGCTTTTTACCCTTGGGGCTTTTATTATGCGCGGGGCGGGATGCGTGGTCAATGATCTGGCCGATCGAAAATATGACGCCCTGGTGGCCCGCACCAAGGGCCGTCCCTTGCCCAGCGGCCGGGTCAGCGTCCTGCAAGCCCTCATATTTCTGGCTTGCCTTTGTCTGATCGGCCTGGTGATTCTATTACAATTCAATGATTTTACCATATGGCTCGGCATAGCTTCGCTGGCATTGGTGGTGATTTACCCCTTTATGAAACGGATCACCTATTGGCCGCAGCTTATGCTGGGTTTTACCTTTAACTGGGGCGCTCTGATGGGCTGGTCGGCAATCACAGGCAGCCTCGCATGGCCCGCCATAATGCTTTATGCCGCCGGTATCTTCTGGACATTAGGCTATGACACAATTTATGCCCATCAGGATAAAGAAGACGATGCGTTAATCGGGGTGAAGTCAACGGCTTTAAAATTAATGGAAAATACGCCGAAATGGTTATTATTCTTTTATGGTGCCATGCTCCTGCTATTGGCGGGTGCGGGATATATGACCGCCATCGGCCCCGCCTATTATATCGGCCTATGGGCGGTTTCTATTCATTGCCTGTGGCAAATCAAATCATTGACGATGCATGATAGCGACAATTGCCTAAGGCTGTTCAGGTCCAATCATCCCCTTGGCCTGATCCTGTTTATCAGCATTCTTGGCGGCCATTATATCTAAAAAAGCAGATTCTACTCTTGCTTTCCGGATAATAATTGTGCAGGGTCTAAAGCCACTAATATCAGGGAGAGGTTTATTTAACACCGTCATATAAGGCGGGTTAATAGTAAAATCAACAGAAAAACAGAGGGAAGTATGACAAATATATATTTAATGATAGTAGGGTGCGGTCTTGTCGCACTTGTTTATGGCATATATGCCACACGCCGGGTCATGGCCTTTGATGCCGGTAATGAACGCATGCAGGAAATCGCTGCCGCCATTCAGGAAGGTGCCGCCGCTTATTTAAACCGTCAATATAAAGCCATCGGCATCGTCGGCATTATTGTGGCCATTGCCCTGCATTTCCTGCTGGGTGGTCATGTCTCTATCGGTTTTCTCGCCGGCGCAATTTTATCTGGAATTGCCGGATATATCGGCATGAATGTTTCCGTTCGGGCAAACGTACGAACCTCTCAGGCCGCATCCGAGAATATCCGCAAGGCCCTTGATGTTGCCTTTACCTCTGGCGCTGTGACAGGCATGCTTGTGGTTGGGCTTGGTCTGCTTGGTGTTGCGGTCTATTATATCTATATGATCAACGCGGGCATGGATGCGCGCCATACTCTGGAAGGCCTTATCGGCCTTGGTTTCGGCGCGTCCCTGATTTCCATATTCGCGCGTCTTGGCGGCGGTATCTTTACCAAAGGTGCTGATGTTGGCGGTGATATGGTGGGTAAAGTCGAAGCTGGCATTCCCGAGGATGACCCCCGCAATCCGGCCACCATTGCGGATAATGTGGGTGATAATGTGGGCGACTGCGCCGGCATGGCCGCTGATCTGTTTGAAACATATGCGGTAACGATTGTCGCAACCATGCTCATCGCCGCCAGCGCCTTTGCCGCTGGCTCTGTCGAGAAAATGATGCTGCTGCCACTTATGATCGGGGCTTTAAGCATCATTGGGTCAATTGCCGGCACCTTCTTTGTCAAAATGAAAAAAGGCTCGGAGAATATCATGGGGGCCTTATATAAAGGCCTGATCTGGAGCGCGGTTATTTCTGCGGCGTTGATATATGGTATGCTGACACAATATGACTTCTTCAATAATATTGAATTGGTCGGCGGCGGCACATTGTCAACCCTCAGCATATTCTGGTGCGTTTTAACCGGCCTTGGCGTTACCGCCCTTGTGGTCTGGATTACAGAATATTACACCAGCACAGAATATCGCCCCGTGCGCGTCATTGCCGAGGCCTCTGAAACAGGCCATGGCACCAATGTCATTCAGGGTCTGGCTATTTCCATGGAATCGGCTGCCTTGCCGGTAATTGTGATCTGCGGCGGTATTTTTATTGCTTTCAGTCAGGCGGGTTTGTTTGGCATCGCCATCGCCGCAACCGCCATGCTGTCACTGGCCGGTATGGTTGTTGCCCTTGATGCTTATGGCCCGGTAACAGATAATGCCGGCGGCATCGCCGAAATGGCGAACCTGCCCGAAGATGTGCGCATCACAACGGACAAGCTTGACGCGGTCGGCAATACAACCAAGGCGGTCACCAAAGGTTATGCCATTGGATCAGCCGGTCTTGCCGCATTGGTTCTTTTCGCGGCCTTTACCGAGGAGATTACCCATTATCTGCCGCAATATAGCGATATAACCTTCTCGTTACAGAATCCCTTCATCGTGATCGGCCTGTTTATCGGGGGCATGTTGCCTTATCTGTTTGCCTCCATGTCCATGTTGGCTGTGGGACGGGCGGCGGCCAGTGTGGTGGTCGAAGTTCGCCGCCAATTCCGGGAAATCAAAGGCATCATGGAAGGCACGGCAAAGCCTGAGTATGGCAAAGCGGTTGACCTGTTGACCAAGGCGGCGATCAAGGAAATGATCCTGCCATCCTTGCTGCCAATTGTTGCGCCCTTTGCCTTGTTCTTTGTAACATACTGGGTAAGCGGCGATATGGTTTCCGCCTTTCAGGCTCTGGGCGCCATGCTCATGGGAACGATCATTACCGGTTTATTCCTTGCCATTTCAATGACGTCCGGCGGCGGGGCGTGGGATAATGCCAAGAAATATATTGAAGACGGCAACCACGGCGGCAAGGGCTCTGATGCCCATAAAGCAGCCGTGACAGGCGATACGGTTGGTGATCCTTACAAGGATACCGCCGGCCCGGCGATTAACCCGCTGATTAAAATTGTCAATATCGTGGCGATTCTTCTGGTGGCTATCGTGGCAAAATTCATGTAGGCTTTTAAAGCAACATATATACCTTAAGATTAAAACCCCGCATCTTGCGGGGTTTTTTTATCAAAAAAATACTGACAAAATAATTATAATAGTTATATTGCGCCGCAATAGAATTTAACATGTAACAGGTGAATCCCAATGCCCCTCGTCAGTAAAATCAACGCCGGCCTTAACCCGCCGGAAGAAATCAATGTCATCATCGAAGTTCCCTCAGGCGGGGAGCCGGTAAAATACGAAATGCACAAACGAAGCGGCGCAATCCTTGTTGACCGTATTCTGCACACACCCATGCGTTATCCCACAAATTATGGTTACATGCCCCATACCCTGTCCGAAGACGGCGACCCCTGCGATGTTATGGTTGTAGTCGGCGCGTCCCTTGTACCGGGATGCGTGATCCGCGCGCGGCCCATCGGCGTATTGCTGATGGAAGATGAAGCCGGCGGCGACGAAAAAATCCTTGCGGTGCCAGACCTGAAAACAGACCCGACTTACAAAGATATTCACAGCTATACGGATCTGCCGGAAATTCTGTTGCAACAGATTGAACATTTCTTTACCCATTATAAAGATCTGGAAAAAGACAAATGGGTCAAAATTTCCGGATGGCACGGCCCGGAAGTCGCCAAACAAAAAATTCTTGAAGGCATTGAGCGGGCTAAAAACGCTCCCGACCCGGCCGCCTAACCTTCCAGTCATAAATAAAAGGCTCTCATCATCATGAGGGCCTTTTTTGATCATTAGTTTGCCTGAAGAAACAAAAGCCCTTTTCCCGTAATGCCATTTCCCCTATAACAAATTCATGTCTTATTCATCGCTCAGGGATTTCATTGCCCATTTGGAAAAAGAAGGTCGTTTGGTGCGCGTGACACAAGAAGTCAGTACCGAACTGGAAATGACCGAAATTCAAACCCGCGTCCTTGCCGAAGGCGGGCCGGCAATCCTGTTTGAAAATGTCATAAAGGCCGATGGCAGCAAAAGCCATATGCCCGTTCTGGTCAATCTTTTTGGCACGGTCGAACGGGTCGCATGGGGCATGAACCGGCAGCCGTCCGAATTAAGGGCACTCGGCGAGACGATGGCTTTCCTGCGCCAGCCCGAACCCCCAAGCGGCTTTAAAGACGCCCTTCACATGTTGCCCATCTTAAAACAGGCGATGAATGCCAAACCCAAAACCGTTAAAAAAGCCCCTGTCCACGACATTGTCCTGACGGGCGATGACATTGACCTTTCCAAATTACCCGTTCAGGGCTGTTGGCCGGGGGAACCCGCGCCCTTGATAACATGGCCCCTTGTGGTGACCAAAGGGCCAAGCAATTCCCGCGAAGATGATTTTAATCTCGGCATTTACCGCATGCAGGTTCTCAACAAAACCCAAACCTTGATGCGCTGGTTAAAACACCGGGGCGGCGCGCAGCATCTGCGCCGCTGGAAAGAAAAAAAGTCAGAGCCCCTGCCCGTTGCCGTTGTGCTGGGCGCGGATCCGGCAACAATATTGGGGGCGGTCACGCCCGTGCCGGACACCCTGTCCGAATATCAATTCGCCGGATTGATGCGCGGCAAGAAAACCGAACTTGTCAATTGCAAAACAATCCCTTTAAAGGTTCCCGCAACGGCTGAGATCGTGCTTGAAGGCCATGTGTCTCTGGATGATTACCGGGACGAAGGCCCCTACGGCGACCATACGGGATATTACAATAGTGTCGAACAATTTCCGGTTTTTACCCTCTCGGCCATCACCATGCGCAAAGACCCCATTTACCTGTCGACCTATACCGGAAGGCCGCCGGACGAGCCGTCAATATTGGGCGAAGCTCTCAACGAGGTTTTCATTCCGCTTCTGCAACAACAGTTCCCGGAAATCGTCGATTTCTGGTTGCCGCCGGAGGGATGCTCTTATCGAATCGCGGTGATTTCCATCAAAAAAGCTTATGCGGGCCATGCCAAACGCATCATGATGGGCACATGGTCTTATCTCAGACAATTTATGTATACAAAATTTATCATCGTGGTTGACGATGATATAAATTGCCGTGACTGGAAAGATGTCATGTGGGCCATGTCAACCCGCATGGATCCGGTCAGGGACACCACTCTGGTTGAAAATACGCCCATAGATTATCTGGATTTTGCCTCGCCTGTCTCTGGCCTTGGCGGAAAAATCGGCCTGGATGCCACTAATAAGTTCCCCGGGGAAAGTAATCGGGAATGGGGAGAAGAAATCGCCATGGACCAGGAAATCATAGACCGCGTAACGGAAAAATGGCAAAATCTTAACCTTCCGACCTCTGGCAAACCCATATGGAAAATGAGAGAAAATGACTGATTACAAAGACCTGTCTGAACAATATCTTGAAAAGCTTGATTATCTGATGAAAGCTGCCCAAAAGGCCGGCGCGGATGCCTGTGATGCGGTAATTTATTCGGGCCAGTCCGAATCCGTCTCCTGGCGGCTTGGCAAGCTCGAAGATGTGGAACGCGCCGAATCTACCGACCTTGGCCTGCGGGTTCTGGTGGGGCAGAAACAGGCGATCGTCTCGTCAAGTGATATTGGCAATCATATCTTTGACCAGTTGATTGAGCGGGCTGTTGACATGGCAAAAAATGCGCCGGAAGACCCCTATGCCGGTCTTGCCGACCCCGGTCTTTTGGCCATAAATCTGGCTGACATACCTGATCTTGATCTTTATGATAAAACTGAAAAATCCGCCGATGAATTAAAAATGCTGGCCAGCGTCATCGAAGATGTTGCGCTAGGGACAAGCGGCATTACCAATTCAGAAGGGGCGAGCGCGGCCTTCAGCAAAGGCCTGATCGCCACCGCCAACAGCAATGGTTTCTGCGGCAGTTACCCTTCCAGCCATTTCTCTTTAAGCATATCGGTTATAGCCGGCAAGGGTGATACCATGGAACGGGACTATGCCTATTCGTCGAAACGACATTTCGCCGACTTGAGAGCACCCATAGAAATCGGACAGGAAGCGGCGGAGAAGGCCCTGCGCCGCCTCGGCCCGCGCAAGGCCAAAACCTGTAATGTGCCTGTCATATTTGATCCCAGAGTATCGCGCAGTCTTTTGGGCCATTTGGCCGGGGCCATCAATGGACAAGGCATCGCGCGCGGCACCAGTTTCCTGAAAGACAGTATGCAAACCCAGATTTTCAAAAATGGCATTTCGGTCATTGACGACCCCCATATACTGCGCGGGCCATCATCAAAACCTTTTGACGGCGAAGGCTGCCGCAACGACAGGCTGGATATTGTCACGGATGGTGTCTTAAGATGCTGGACATTGGATAGTGCCAGCGCGCGGCAACTGGGCCTGCCCGCGAATGGCCGGGCAAGCCGCGGGACAACATCACCGCCGTCCCCCTCATCAACCAACCTTTATATGTCCCCCGGTACTTTAAGCCCCGAAGAATTAATGCAGGATATAAAATCGGGCTTTTATATCACGGATCTGATTGGCATGGGGGTTAATGGCATTACCGGCGATTACAGCCGGGGGGCCGGTGGTTTCTGGATCGAAGATGGCAAGATTACCTACCCCGTGAATGAAGTGACCATTGCCGGAAATTTAAAGGATATGTTCCTGAATATGACCGCGGCCAATGATCTGGTGATTAAATATGGCACCGACGCGCCGACCCTGCGTATTGACGGCATGATGATCGCCGGAGAATAAAATGAGCGTAAAACAGATAAAAAAAAGCCGGCGAAATATTCAGCCGGCTTTTTATATTGTCCTTAAAACCTAGAAACTGACGCCGACACTAAAGACAACAGTTGCATCAGAAGTTTCTCCGACAATATTCGTGTCGATATAGGATATACCAAGGTCAAGCCCTTGGAAATTATAGGATGCACCGACAAGCCAGTCCCATTTTTTATCGGCAAAAGCCCCGTTTTCATAGCCCAAATGCAGATTGAGCGTTAATTGAGTATCGGGAATGACAACATCGCCTTTGGTGTAGATATAGAAATTATCTTCATTGGCCAGATTGTCACTGCTAAAGGCATAATTACTGCCAAGCGTCACCGCCGCAAATCCAAGATCCATACCAACAGAACCATACACCTCAAAATAATCAGTATTGGTGCCGCCCGGATAAGCATAAAGCACCCCGCCCACATCATAGCTCATACCGTTCACTTCACCGGCATAGCCCGCATAATAGTCCGTTTCCATCGTCGAACCGTTAAAATCTGAAATATTGGACGCCCATGTGCCAACATAAAATCCGCTTTCATGGCTCCAGTCAATGCCGCCTTGCAGGGCGTAATCCTCATCATTCAATGATACGCCGCGAAAACGATAATCATTCAGTATGGAAATATTGGCGCTTAATTCGCCGCCAAGAAAGCCTGTTTCCTCGGCTTGTGCCGGCAGGGCTGCGCTTAAGGTTCCTGCAAATAATATTGTGGTGAATAATGCCTTTGTTCGTGTGAACACGTCTCTCTCCTTATTTTAGATTCAGGACAGAATTTTTCTGCCTGATCTCATCTCTTCAATAATCATGCCAATTTATAATTAGCATAATGCCATCTTGCCAAGATAACCGCTAAGCCCATGTAAAATAATACATTATTGGCATTTAAATACAAAAAAAGATATTAAATACGCAATTTGTCCTAAATGTGACACAAAAACATTATGCCATAATATTCAGCAACCCAATCAATGTCCGCTCATATTTCAGGCAAGAAAACAGACCTGCCATGCCGCCATATTGGCCAAATTTTATACCCTTTCATCGCAAAAAGCTTTACCCCCGTTCCCTTCGGCCATAGCGTGATCCCATGAAAAAATATATTCTGGATGCCCATGATGAAAATGCGCGCCTATAAGAAACCGGCCATAATATTGATCGCGGTCATTCTGCTATCGGTTATATTCTGGCCCCTGCCTGCCCAATTTAAATATATCGGATCACAATTTATAACTTTTGCGCTCGCGTTTTATATTGGCCTGCGCCTCTGGCGGTCTTCCCCGCGCGGGAAGTGGATCAAGGTTTTACAAAAGAAAGAAAAATCAAGCTGGCTAATCTATCTTGCCATACTCATACTGAGCGGCGCCCTGACCTATGTCACCATCAGCACTTTGGGCTATTGGCCTCGGGCGATCATTGAATTTATCCTTGTCATCGGCATCGTCTATTACGCGCTCAGAGAATTTAAACGCTTTTTGATTTAAGCGCGCGTTATCCCCAAGAATACTGTGAAGAATTCCGCAGCTAGGTCTTTATTCTGATACCGTCGTGACTGAACTATTTAACGGAACAATTTGATAACGATAAAGAATAAAAAGATACATTTCATCAATGCTAGCACGTTCCCACAGTAATGTTTGCTGCAGGCCTTCTACTGTTACCCGGTAATCATCACCAAAACTACCTGATACCTTTTTTGCATCTTCTGATATTTTGTTAATCAAGTCATAACGATACTTTTCTGGGTTAATAATGGTCAATATTGGATCATTATCCCGATCAAGCTCCGTACGCCCTGCAAGTTGGACATTGCTGATGAATTCCTTGATATCCTGTATTAATTTCTTAGAATTACCTTTTTGCCCTTCAAGAGATGTTTTAACAAAGATGGTTGTATTGGTCGTATCATTTACATTTCTATTCTCTGTCAAAATGATATCTTTATAGTTTCCAACATCTAACGGCCGAAAAACACCATCCCCATATCCAAGGACAATATTTTTATATTTAGCTGACTTTTTAATCATATCATGGAGAGTTTGATGGATTTCCTCATATCTCATTTCTTTTTTTCGGGAATCATTTGTTACTGTCACTTCTAACAATATTGAATCAGCTCTCCTTAACAATTTAATCGCAGGAATTTTTTCTTCATCGAACTCTATTGAAACACTAGAACCTGTGACGATAACTTCCTCAAGTATTTCACTCTCAGCATATGAATATTGAGAAATACAAAAACTAATAAAGAATATTATGAGTGCCTTCATGACCCCCCTCCATTTTAAATTAAATTATTCATTTCCATGATCCAGCACCAGCGCAGGATTTAGGCGTTCATTGTACCAGTTGAGGCCCCAGTGCAGATGGGGGCCGGTGGCGCGGCCGGTGGCGCCGACGGTGCCGATCTGGTCGCCTTGCTTAATCACTTGCCCCGTCTTTACGGTAACGCTGTCCATATGGGCGAAAACCGTATTGACCCCAAGCCCGTGATCAAGGATCAACGTGTTGCCGGTATAATAAAGGTCAGAAACCATCGTCACCCTGCCGCCAAGCGGGGCGACTATTTTTGTGCCTTTGGGCGCCGCGATATCCATGCCGCCGTGCGGGCTTTTGGGGGTGCCGTTCAAAATACGGTGATTGCCAAAATTGCCGCTGATCCGCCCCCGCACCGGCCAGATAAAATCCCCGCGAAATTCCTGCCTGTCACTGTCGGTTTTGCGGGCTTTTCTGACGCGGGCTGAGTCTTGCGCAATTTTTGCCAGCAGTTTCTTGGGCGGCGTGACCATTTTCGGCGGCAGGCCATCAATATGGCTCACATCATATTTTTGCTTTTTAACCCCAAGCCTTTGATGGCGGACTTGCCCGGCAGCATCAATCAATTTGAATTTTGCCATTGCCCCCTGTTTCCAATTCATGCCGACAACGAAATGGCCTTCTGGAGAGAGCCTTAATTTTCGGCCCTCAAACCAAACTTCGCTATCCGGGGCAACTTTGCCCACATATAAACCACCTTGGGTTACTTCCCCGGGCAAGCCCAATATATTCTGTGCCTGCGGATAACTCACCGCCATAAGCCATAAAAGAGTCCCGATCAAAAATTTCATAATAAAGACCCCTGCCGATTGTCATGGCTTTTTGGCTTTGATGTTTTTTTGGGTTTATTCAGCCCGCCCGTGGCCACAACCCCCCTGTGACCATCATTAAATTCCACATCCAGCGCATCACCCAACGATATATCCGCGGCCCGCGTCACGGCGCGGCCCTGATCATCGCGGATCACCGCGAAACCCCGATCCAGAACCCGTTTATAATTCAAGCTGTCAAAAAGACGCCCTGTAGCCTCAAAATCATGCTGAAAACGCGCGATATTCTGTGTGGTTGCCCGGGCCATACGATCAGATTGCTGGCTTAATTTCTCGCCGGCCCGTTCAATATCCCGCCGGATCATATCAGGCCGCAGCAAGCGGCTTACCCCGTCCAGCCTCATCTGCTGCCTTTCCGCCAGCAAATTCAAGCTGCGCGGCAATCTTTCGGACAGATCATCGAAACGCTGTTGGACAAGCGCCAGCATATCGGATGGTTTCGGCAGGCCCCGGCTCAATCCTTCGAGCCTTTGGGCCTTATCCCGCACCATTCGGCGCACGGATTTATTCAAACGGCTGTCAAAATCCTGCAGGGTATAAATCAAATCATCCCGCACGGGCACAGCCTGTTCCGCCGCCGCCGTGGGCGTGGGCGCGCGCAGGTCAGCGGCAAAATCAATCAGGGTCGTGTCCGTCTCATGACCCACCGCCGAGATCAGCGGAATATCACTCATCGCGGCGGCGCGCACCACCGCTTCCTCATTAAAAGCCCAGAGATCTTCCAGGCTTCCGCCGCCGCGCGCGACAATCAACACATCCGGCCTTGGAATATTTCCTGTCCTATCAAGGGCGTTAAAGCCGCGAATGGCCTCGGCAATTTTCAGGGCCGCACCTTCGCCCTGTACGATGACCGGCCAGACGATGACATGGCGCGGGAAACGATCCGACAGGCGGTGCAATATATCCCGAATCACCGCCCCCGTCGGGGACGTCACGACACCAATGACTTTTGGCAGATAAGGAATGGCTTTCTTGCGATCCGCATCAAACAAACCCTCGGCGGCAAGTTTTTTCTTGCGTTCCTCAAGCAGGGCCATCAAGGCCCCCGCGCCCGCAGGCTCCATACGTTCAATGACGATCTGATATTTTGATCGGCCCGGATAAATGGTCAGCTTGCCCGTACATATCACTTCGAGGCCATCTTCAGGCTGAAAGCCAAGACGGGCGGCCACGCCCTTCCATATGATCCCGTCCAATACAGATTTTTCATCTTTCAGCGCAAGATATATATGGCCGGACGCCGCGCGCTTGAAACCGGAAATCTCGCCGCGCAACCGAACATAGCCGTAAGTATCCTCCACCGTGCGTTTCAGGGCCATGCTGAGTTCAGTGACACTATATTCCGGCGTATTACTTGCCTGTATATTGGCCTGTTTTTCCGGGACGTAGGGATAGTCTGTCATAAGGGGTTTTTCGCCTTGTTTCCATTTTTTCCTATGCTACAAGAGTGTAAAGCTTTGATAAAGGATTTTTGACGATGAATATTCTGGTGATCGGGTCTGGCGGACGGGAACATGCCCTTGTCTGGAAAATATCGACAAGCCCGCTGGTGGACAAAATTTTTGTCTCGCCCGGCAATGGCGGCATGTCAAACTTGGCCAAGTGCGTCCCCTTGGATGAAACCAATCATGATGCAATGGTCAAATTTTGCCGTGACAAAAACATTGGTTTTGTGGTGGTTGGGCCGGAGGCACCGCTTGTGGCGGGGCTGGTTGATCGTCTGGAAAAAGAAAATATCCCCGCCTTCGGGCCAAGCGCCTATGCCGCGCAGCTCGAAGGGTCCAAGGGCTTCACCAAAGATATCTGCGCCAAATATAATATCCCGACCGCCGCGTATGGCCGCTTTAGCGATGCCACTGAGGCCAAAGATTTCGTGCGCGAAAAAGGCAGCCCCATTGTGATCAAAGCCGACGGGCTTGCCGCTGGAAAAGGCGTGATCATTGCTGAAAATGAGCCACAGGCCTTCGCCGCCATTGACGATATTCTGGGCGGGCAATTCGGCGCGGCCGGGGCCGAGCTTGTCGTAGAAGAATTTCTGGTCGGCGAAGAAGCCAGTTTCTTTGCTCTATGCGATGGGGATAACATCCTGCCACTTGCCACCGCCCAGGATCATAAACGCGTGGGCGAAGGGGATACGGGCCTGAATACCGGCGGCCGGGGGGCCTATCGGCCGGCCC
>JAKIUQ010000007.1 GCA_021647465.1 Emcibacter sp.
AGAAAGGACTTGTGAAAAATGTAGCTGATTTATACGACTTAAAACAAGAGCAGATTCTTCAATTGGAAGGTTTTAAAGAGAAGTCTGCAAATAATATTATCAAGAGCCTTCAAGAATCGAAGTCCATGCCTTTTGAAAAGGTGCTTTTTGCACTCGGAATTCGATTTGTGGGGCAAACGGTAGCCGCAAAATTGGCCGATTATTTTGGATCCATGGAGCAGCTTATGAAGGCCACCGAGATGGAACTAATGATGGTGGACGAAATAGGAGACCGTATTACAGAGAGTCTTTTGGAGTATTTTGCTGATGCCGGTAATGTGGAAATTATTAAGCGTTTGCAGAATGCAGGATTAAAATTTGAAGTGGAGAAAAATACTGAGCAAGGACCAAATATTTTAGAAGGTAAATCATTTGTGGTAAGCGGAAAATTTAGCATCGCTCGCGACGACCTTAAAAAAATGATTAGTAAATTTGGCGGCAAGAATGTGAGTGCAATATCATCAAAAACAGATTACCTACTTGCAGGGGATGCAATGGGGCCGGCCAAATTGAAAAAGGCCGAAAAGTTGGGCATTCCCATTATTAGTGAAGACGATTTTATGAATATCCTCATGCTCGCTCATCATCTGGCCCAGATCATCCCGGCCGGTGATCACATTTAAAACGCCCTTGGGCAGAATGCCGCTGATCAGTTCAATCATGCGAAGACTGCTGAGCGGGGTAAAGGGCGATGGCTTGATAACAACAGTATTGCCCGTGCGAATAGCCGGGATCACATGCCAGATGGCAATCATCAAAGGCCAGTTCCACGGTGTGATCGAGCCAACAACCCCAATCGGCTTGCGGTGCAATTCCACCCGGCCCTCTTCGTTATCCTGAATAACCTCTACGGGCAATTCCAGATCAGCCGTGAAATGAGTCCAGGCCTGACAGCCGCCAAGTTCAAAGCGTGACCCAACCCCGTTCAGCGGCTTGCCCTGTTCCTGCGTCAATAATTTTGCCAGTTCCTCCGCGTTATCTTCCAGAACCTTGCCAATGGCATGGCAGGCCGCTTTACGATCCTCATTGCTCACCTTGCTCCACGACTTGAAAGCCGCCGCAGCGGCAGCCACCGCGGCGTCCAGTTCGGCCCGGCCCGCCACCGGACATTTGCCCAATAGCTCACCCGTAGCCGGATTGAATATATCCATATGGGTTGCGGTCGGCACAGACGCGCCATTTATATATAAATTATATTCCATCATATTCTCCGTAAGTTATTTTCTGGGCAATGTTATTTATGTATCATTCTAACGACGGTGGCCCCCATATCAGGGCAGTTCGGCAAGATGACTTCGCCGATACGCGACAGGTCTTCGCTGTCATATATAGCAATATCACAGGCCGTTCCGCCCACGTAAACTTCCGTGCCATCAGCGGAAATTTCCGTCTGATAATAAGAATGATCCAGATCTATACGTTTGATCGTTTCAGCCTTTTTCAGATCAATTTTAAGCAGCGTATTATAAGCGGCATAGGCGATTTTCCGGTTCGGGTGATATACCGTACTAAAAAGAACCTCCGGCTCTCCCTGAAAATCAATCATATCAAATTTTTCTGTCTCCAGATCAAGGGACAGCACCCCCGTACGGTAACGGGCCATGTTGTCTTCGGCCATATCCGTGCGGGCATAATAGATCGGGGTTGAGAAAATACCGTTATTATCCCAGCTGGGCCAAAAAGCCAGCGCGTCAGGCTGCGACAAATTTTCCTTTGTCCAATGGCGCAAGGGATAGGCCACTTCATAAGCGCCCGTTTGAACATCTATTTTATAAAAATCCCAGCCCATGGCATAAAGGGCGCCGCTTTTGGCCGTCATCAATAGATGAATCCGGCGCGGCATGGGAAATTCCCGGGCCACCACCGCCTCTAATCCGGCGTTTGTTTTAAAAACACTGAGGCGCGGCTCAAGAGATTCAAACCGGTCAAGATGAATTTTTGTCGGAATATCATAGGAATAAATCTCGGAACCATCCGGGCTTAGATCTATGCCATAATTCCATGTTCTTTCGTCATCCTTATAATCGAGGTCGGCGCGAAAAACCACGTTGCCCTCTTCCAGCTCGATACCCACAATGGACTTCAGGCCATTGGTGACCACATAAGCAACATTACCATCCGGCGAGATCACGATATTCTGCGGGGCGGTGCTGTCGGGTATGGTGAAGGTTTTTTCAACTTTGCGGGCTTTTATATCGATGACAAACAGCTTGTCCGGGCGGGCGCCAACAATCATATATTCCTTGGCGCTATCTTCTTTAGCATATGACAAGGATGACGCCAAAAAGGACAAGAGAAATACTGCAAGAATAACCGGTAATTTATAAATTTGTTTCACAATATCAATCCTCCGGAAAAACGGCTTGTAATTTACGCCAATTCTTGCGGGTATCCTCCAATTTTGACCAGTCGGGATACGTATTGACCGTATCAGGAACCGCCGCAGGCCACCAGCAAGGATCAGAGCAGCCATATAAATCTGCCTCCATCGGCTGACAAAGGGAGGCAACACCGCCAAACGGATCCACCTCCCATCCGGGATCAACCGATGTGGTGCAGCCCGCGATGGATTGCATGGCAAAAACTTCTTCTTTGCTGCCCGCATCACTAGATTTAGTAAGCTGATGAGCTTTTTTATTCATGGGTTTTAAATGTTTCATGGTCTTGATCCTGCTTACATGATAGGCGGGTTATTCCAGCGCTGAACGGTGGCAATCAAATGCGCTTCTGCGGTCAATATTCGCTCTGCGTCGCGGTAAGTGGCAATAATTTTCAGATCACCCGCATTATTGGTACCGTATTTCCGCGCGGAGTTCGGGCCGGCGATGGCCGGAATGAACGTGCCCTGTGCGGTAATATGGCCGGCATATTTCGCATCCTGCATGGCCGCAGCGGCAGCATTGTAATTTTCCACAGACCACGCGGCAGGCACCATGCCAAGCGAAATATCATCATCCGTATTGGCCAGCCCGTCAGGGCCATTTGAATAGCCCGTTGCCTCAAATTGCGCCATGACTTTTGGAATAGGCCCGCCCCCGCCGCCAACGCGAGAGATGCCATAATCCGGCGTGACTTTAATATAGTCCACTTGAGTATAGATGTTCATCACAGCATTATCCTCACCCACGGCAAGCACCACGGAACCGGCCATTTCCGCCCGAGCCGAAATAACAATGCGATCCGGCGAAGTGCTTTTGAGGGTAACTTCGGCCCCGGCAATGCTGACATCACCGGATAAATTAACGCCGCTGATGACAATTTCTGTCTCTTGGCCGACCTTCAGGGCCGAGGGGACAATATTCATAATACCCTGTTTTATAATACCATCGGTATTATCCGTTTTACGCCATGCGGTAATGATCATGCCATCTTCGGGATGGTCTCGTTTAAAGAACCGTCCGGTCATGACATTGCCGCCTTCGGATGCGGCCCATATCTGATGGTATTTCTGGTCGCCCAATGTGGCCGCGCCGCGCCATTCATAGCCGGAATGAACGATGGATTTTCCGGTACCGGTCGCGGCGGTCCCATCAGAATAAATCAGGTCATAAGTCACATCATAGCGATCGCCGCCAACCGCCGTTACCTTCATGATGCCGTCCATATAACCCATACCCGGCAGATGTCCGACCATACGCCACGCGCCCGACATATCTTGCCATTTCGTGGCTTGCCATTCATCCCACGACGGGGTTTTCAGGGGATACATCTGGCCCAGTTGTTCCGAAACAGGGCCCAAGGCATCCGCCCGCCAATCCCGCTCCCGCGCGAGCATCTGATATTCAATGGAGGCCCATTGGCCCAGATGCATATGAACCAGATTTTGCCATTCTTGCTTGTCCCGGCGCTGCAAAGCCACCCGGGCATAGGTATGGCAGCGCGCGCACATGGCCATAAGATCAGGATCTGCCCCTTGCTCTATTATATTATGTTTGCGCTCCAGAACATCACGGTGCGCCGCCGTTTCGGAAGGTGCCAACCCCTGGGTATCCGCCAGGAATTTTACCAGACTGCGGCGATCTTCCGGTTCAATATCCAACCCGTGAAAAATCATCATACGGGCGATATTCATATCCCAGCCTTCGGGCGTTTTACGTATCTGGCTGATGCGGCTGAAAGTGCCGTCCGCAGCTTCCATATGACAGCCGGAGCAATTATCCGCAAGCAAGCTGCGGCCCGCCTGAATTTCAGCCTCTGAAATATTAAAAACCTCCACGGTCTTTTCCTGGTCATCCGAACAGGCGGACAAAAACCCACTCAAGAGCAAAATAAAAGTCATAGGTATGATGGTTTTTAACTTCATGCTTTGTTCCCGTAATCCAGAGGTCAAAAAAATTAATTTTTAAGAAAAAAGGCGGACTTGAAATTAAGCCCGCCTCAGGAATATTATTATTTTAGAAACGTGTCCGTACATCAATACCAATCGTCCGCGGGCGGTTGGTTACAATACGTGGACGTGTTGGGGTTTCCGCAGCAATCGACCGGCTATCCGCCAGATTGGCATGTTCATTGGTCAGGTTATCAACAAACAGCGTAATTTCCCAGTCGTCACGAATAACGCCTGCTCTCACATTTAATGCCGTCCAGGCCGGACGCGTGCGTTGATCGCCATTATTGGTGCTGAAACTGCGGCCATAATGGTTAAAGTCAGCGCGAATAATGCCGTCCATTTCACTATTCATGGGGAAGATATATTCACCAGATGACGCGACTGTCCAATTTGGAACGCCTTGGATAAAGTCACCTTCGCTTACCCCTGCAACACCTTCGGGATCGGTAATTTTTGCATCGGCATAACCCAAGGCAAAGGTCAATGTCAGCCCGTCAATGGGGGCCGCAACCATTTCGATTTCAAATCCCTTGATCTCTGCCTTACCCGCATTGGCGATATATTGGAAACCACAGCCCAGGCGGTTTTGCTGGGCAATATCGCTCCATTTAATCAGATAGGCTGCCGCGTTAAGAGATACCCGGTTATCGGCGAATGTTGATTTCATTCCGGCTTCATAGCTCCAGAGTGAATCAGAATCATAAGTTTGAACATCCGCAGGATCTAAGTTCAAAGCCGCCAATTCAGCGCCGCATAATGTGGGCGGCAGGTTGCCGTTAGCGCCGCCAATTCGGAAACCCTTGGAGGCGGAAGCATAAAAATCGATATTTTCATTCATATTCGCCTGAATAAGCAGCTTGGGATTAAAGCCGGTTTCTGATTGATCCACTGTATCCAGCGAAAGATCGCCCGGAACCCGCGATGGGCCATCATTGGCAAAACCATCTGACTCAATGAAGGCATCGGTTTCCGTTTTATAATAGCGGCCACCGGCGGTTATGGAAATGGCTTCGGAAACATCAAAGGTAATTTCACCAAAAGCCGCATATTCTTTCGTGTTAAAGAAATTATCTGTTTGAAAAATCAAATCGCCCGGCACGAGGCCAAAAGCGCCGCCGCCCGCCGCCTGATTAAGGCCGACCGCAAGTGCAGGCGGATATTGCAGATGGTTCTTGGTTCTTTGAAAGAATATCCCGCCCGTAAATTGGAACGGCCCGTCAAAATCTGACGTATAACGCGTTTCATGAACAAAGGACGTGAAGGCTTCACTTTCGGTAATAACACTTTCAATGGGAATGACAGGCCCCAAAGACAATGGCCGAAGCACGGGATTATTATTCATGAGCCAATTTAAAAAGGCCGCTTCTTCTTCGGCTTCGTCAAGGAAACGGTCAAAATAAGCTGTGGTGGAAACAATGGTTCCACTGTCAAGATCCCAATTTAGCGTACCGCTGGCCAGAAACCAGCGATCACTGCCCGGCTCATCAATATCGAAGAAACGCTCCCGGGTGAAATTGCCCGGCGCATTATCGGCAAAGGGCAAGCCATCCGCATCAATTTTCTGATACATAAACTTGGGCGTGAAGGTTACATTCTCTGAAATCTGCGCCTTGGCAGAAATCTGAATGCCGCCGAATGTCTCATCATCAACATTTTCTCTTTTATCAAAGGCAGGCCCCGGATTATTAAACGTGGTGGGCACCCAGTCGTCCAAACCCAATATGCCAACCAAAGGAGGCAAGCCGGTAACACCCGGATCCGTTGCCGTACCTTCGCCCAGATCATTAATGATAAAACCCTCGTATGTAGGGGCATATACCCGATCAAAAATCCCTGAATTCTGTCCGAAATAGGCCGTGACACGCACCGCAAGCTTGTCATCAATAACGGGAATATTCATTGACGCGTCGACTGACCAGTTAATGTCGCCCTCCTTAACCGTGGACAAGGTCGCGTGGGCTGCGCCAAAAGTTTCATTAAATTCGGGCTGCTGCGTGATCAGACGGATTGTTCCGCCCATAGAGCGCGCGCCATAGAGCGAGCCTTGTGGGCCGCGAAGCACTTCGACCCGCGCCACATCAAGCACCCGTGGCTGAATTGACATGGGAACCGGCATGTCATCAATATAAAAGCCGGTCGTATTTTGACCAAAAACACCGCGAATGGCGGGAGAATTGGAATTAAACCGACCATCTGATTCATTACCGAAACCCAAATTTGGTACGCGAACCGCAAAATCTGCAAATGAGCTAACGCCCATTCTTTCCAGATCCTGCGCACCAATGGCGGTCACGGACATGCCGGCTTCCTGAATGGTCTGTTCTCTTTTCGAGGCCGTAATAACGATTTCTTCAAGGCCGGCAAATTCTTTTTCAGCTTCTTGCGCTATGGTCGGTACCGCAGACCCCAGAGCAATCAAGGCTGTCAAACAAGTTGTTCCGGTTAATTTCCGCCATAATATCGATTGTGTATTTTCCCGCATGGTCATTTCCTCTATTTTTTCTATGAATATATTATACGCATTATTATTGTTATTATTTTCCCCCATATTAACATCATATATACGGGCTTTTCTTGTCTGAGCGTGCCAGCAAGGGCGTTGCAGGGTGACAAAAAGCTTTGTTCTCCACAACTCACCAGAGTCTGCGGGCTATCCCTAAAGGCCCGGAGTTCTCATCCTGTATTTGCTCTATATTTGCTGGGCGAGACCCCAAACTCTTGCCGAAAGGCGCGGCTGAAATGTGCCGCGTCATTAAACCCCCACTGAAAGGCAATCTGGATAATACTGTGGTCATTGAAATGTTTATTTGCCAGTTGCCGCCGGGCTTCGGCGAGGCGGCGTTTGCGAACCCATTCCCCGAATGATACGCCATCCCTCTGAAACAAACGATGCAGATGCCGCGTGGAAATGCCGCTCAATTCTGCGATCATCGTTGGAGATAAATAGGGATCGGTAAGATGTTGTTCGATATTTTTCCGAATTTGGGAAAGCTGCCGCACTTTTAAGGCTAACGTCCGCTCCGGCTCATGCCCCCGCAGCGTCGCGGCCAGAAAATTAAGTAACGAGCCCCGAACCGTTATACTGTCTTTTTCTTCTATATAAGGGGCTTCGTTATAGGTAGATTTTAGAAAGTCCCGAATAACCGCCCCCATTCCAGACATGCCGGATATGGTGCGGGCTTCCTCAATACGCCGGTTCGGCATGCAAGACTCCAGAGTTTCCCTTGGGATATGTAAGGAAATTTGCTGCATAAATCCGTCATAAACAAATTCAGAAGGATAGCCGGAATCAATCAAGGCCATGTCGCCCGGCTCAAGAAAGGCTTCATTATTGCGCTGTGACAGCACGGCCCGGCCTTGCATCTGCATGATAAGAAAACAATATTTATCATCGTCATGGGCGATTTGCTTGCGGGATCGCACGACTTTATCCGCATTCATGGAGATGCCTGCGACATCAAAACCACCGATATTACGTAAATCAATGGTGCCTTTGAAATTGGACCAGTCACTTGAAAAGGTTTGAAAGCTGCCGCAGACCGCCCTCAAAGACTGCGCCCATAGCTCCGCATGGTCAATGGGGGCTATTTTCTCATTGGGATAAACTATTTCCATTCAGTCCCTACTATATTTTAATTGAAGCTATCAATATCACGGCCCCTTTATCAAGGCTCATCATTATAGTTTCGGGAATGTTAGCAAATGTAACCTTTCGCGTCAAATTCTGGTGATTTTAGGCCCAGTTAACGACGGGCGTTAATTTTTTGCCAAACTCATGGCTTCGGATAAAGTCTTGTGATCGCCGATATGGTTGGACAGGATCAGGATCAGCTTGGCATTCATAACCTGCACATCCTCTTCTTCCATACCCCGCTGCATATCAAGCAATTCCTGATAAAAATCATCGGGCCGATCTATATTTCTTTTTAAATTCAATGCCATGTTTATTCTCCGGTAATATTTAATTTTGGCCTGTTGCACGCGCCAAGGCAGCAACAATCTTTGCATCATCAAACTTGCGCCATCTGGCCGCCACATGATGATCCGGACGGATAAGATATACGGCGCCGCCCGCCGCGTCATATCTTTGGGTCAGCAGGCCGTCTTTATCTTCGAACTGCGCCCCCACCGTGATCACCTGCGCCCTTATATTGCCCAGCTTGATTTCTGACATATCGGGCGCATCCCCAAAAACCAGCACCGTAAAGTCATCACTTAAATGATTCAGCACCCAGCCCTCCGCGCCGTCCACAATGATCGGCGCATCGGCGCAGTTGGTGCCCGGGGCCATATCACCCTCAAAGGCATCTTCATCCGCCGTATTCAGGGATGAATTCACATAAGGCGTTGGCATGGACAAACGGCCACTATTAACCAGAGGCCGGGCAAATTCATATTTCTTCGATAATTCCAGAACCGCATCCCGGAATATACGGCTGCTCTTGCTTTTCGGGGTGATAAAGTCAGTTGAGCGTGTGGAATGGAGCAGATTGTCATCGGCGGCAAAAGCGCGTTCTTCGTCATAGCTATCCATGAATTCGATCGGCGCATCACCGTCCATGACCATTTTTAATTTCCACGTGAGATTATCAATATCCTGAATGCCCGTATTGGCACCGCGCGCGCCAAACGGCGATACCTGATGCGCAGCATCGCCGGCAAATAATATGCGGCCATACCGGAAATTATCAATGCGCCGGCAGGCAAATTGATAGATGGACACCCATTCCAGCTCAAATTCCGTATCATTGCCGAGCATGGCTTTAATCAACGGAATGACATTTTCAGGCTTTGTCGCCTCTTTCGGATCCGCGTCCCAGCCCATTTGAAAATCCAGACGCCAGACATCATCGGACTGTTTATGAAGCAAGGCTGATTGATTTTTATGGAATGTGGGGTCAAACCAGAACCAGCGCTCGGTGGGAAAGTCCGCTTTCATGACGACATCAGCAATCAAAAACCGATCCTGAAAAAACCGGCCTGTGAATTCGGCCTTGACCATATCGCGTACCATGCTGTTGGCGCCGTCACAGGCAATCATCCAGTCACATTCCATGGTAAAGACCCCGTCCGGCGTTTCCACCTGCAGGCTGGTATGGTCATCATGCTGGGTCAGGCTGATCAATTTATGTTTCCAGCGCAGGTCAATGAGGTCCTTATGCTTCATGACCTCATCCACCAGAAATTCTTCGCAGTAATATTGCTGAAGATTGATCATGGCCGGCATCTTATGGCCCTTTTCAGGCAATAGATCGAATTCATAGGCCAGATCTTCCTTGAAGAAAACCTTGCCCACATTCCAGCTTATGCCCTTTTCAACCATCTTGTCCGCAATGCCAAGACGGTCCCATATTTCCAGAGGACGCTTGGCATAACATACCGCCCGCGATCCGATACTGACCGTATTATTATCATCCAGAATAACCACAGGAATGCCAAGCCGCGCACAATCCAGTGCCGCAGATAACCCAATCAGCCCCGCCCCGATAACAATGACGGGCTTTCGCTTTATTGTACCATCTTTCTGGTCATCCGACTGTACGTACGGATATTCAGGCCATGTATATGTATTTAACATTACGCATTTTCCTTATGTCTAGTGATCTTAATACGGGGCGGGACTACCCCTCCAAATCTTCCCACATTTTCTTGTCTCTCTCTGCGGTCCAGATACGCGGATCGCGAATGCCCTGACATTCATCATAGGCACGGGTCACATCAAAAGGCAGGCAATGCTCAAAAATTACCCAATGACCATATTTTGGCTTCAAGGCTTCCAGCGTGGCTTTATAGGTACTATTCAAATCCATACCCTTGGCCTGACAGGCCTTGACCGAACCGTACATGTCGCTGATGAAAGCACGGGTTTCGGTGAGCGCCTCCATACATTGATCCGCATTCATCAAGGCATCACCCCGACCCGGCACCAGTTTCTCGGGCTTCATCGCCACCAGATTATCCAGGGTTGCCGGCCAGTCTTCAAGATAGGCATCCCCCGTATAGGGCGTCGCGCCAAATTCAACCAGATCGCCGCTGAACAGAACCTTGTCATCGGGCAGCCACGCGATGGTATCGCCCTTGGTATGGCCGCGCCCGACCTGTTTCAACTGAACTTCGACACTGCCGAGCCAGATGGTCATCTCACCTTTGAACGTCTGGGTCGGCCATGTGAGTCCGGGGACGCTTTCAATGGCATCAAACAGACGCGGAAAACGTTCATATTCTGATTTATAATCCTGTTCGCCCCGCTCTACGATCAAATCCCGCGTATCCATACTGCAGATTATATGTTCCGGGTTATAGCCGCTGGCCCCCAAAACACGCACCGCATGATAATGGGTCAGCACAACATATTTAATTGGTTTATCAGTCACTTTGCGAATTTCTTCAATAACCAGTTGGGCCATCACAGGCGTTGCCTGCGTGTCCAGAACCATGACACAATCATCGCCAATGATGACGCCCGTATTCGGGTCACCTTCTGCGGTAAAGGCATAGGCATGCTCGGATAATTTGGTAAAGGAGATTTTCTTTTCTTCCATGTCGGCCTGAGAGGCAAATTTCTTGTCGGTCATATTTTATTTTCCCTGATTATGGCTGTGATGTTTTTGTGATTTCATTTGATACTGTTATAGATGTTAAATAAAATTCTGTCTGTCCACATAAATGGGGACAGCTTATAGTATAGCAGATTTATGGGCAGATGGTTATCCAACGACGGATATAAATTCAAGGCACAGGCTGAATAATTCATTCTGAGAAGAAATGCCAAGCCGCGCGTAAGCCCGCTTGCGGTAGGTATTGACGGTTGATTTCGCCACCTTTAAATCAAGCGATATGGCCTCGGAACTATAGCCTTGCAAAATTCGAATGCAGACCTCTCGCTCCCGCGTTGTCAATTGGCCGAATATCTCGTTTTTCGCCCCGAGCAAATGCGTCATCGCATCGGGAGAACGGCTCAGCGCCACCTGTGTTATGATTGGATCAGATAACTCGGAACTGCTTTCTTTTAACTCAAGCAAACGGGAATGCTTAAAAATCAAATTGGTCAATATGGGCAGAATTTGTGATAAATCATTAAATTCCCGCGTCGCAAAACGCCCACTATCCGTCAGGCGATAGAAACTGCAATAAATAGTATATTGACGGGTCTGAAGCAAACTTGAAACCTTATCAATCAACCCGGTATTTTTAAAGAATAGATTTTGATATTCCTGATCATAGGCCGTTGTCGGCATATAGGGCAAAAGCGTCATTTTTATATCGTCCGGCCTTATGTCACTGGATTTCTTCAAGCCCTTCCGGGCCGGCGCAAGCTTGGGATCCTTAACATGAAACCCTTCTGTATAGGCATTGGCGAGGCTCTTGCAAATATCCGCGTCCAGCTTGCTTTTTGTGAAAAGATGGGCCGTTGTCCCATCGTTGTTATTAATGAAAACCGCGCAGTGATCCACACCAACCGCCGCATTGACCAGATCAAACAGGCTATCTTCAAATTCTGCCCGTCCCAGCTTGCAGATGGTTTTATTTAACTTGGTCAACCAATCTTCTGACCCTGCGATGGAAATATTTTCTTCTGACATGACATCCATTAAAATTTTATTCTGTATATTTTATTCTGTTCTGCGCTCATTATGAAGATAATCTGCCCGGGAGACAAGCCATTCCCGAACAGATGAAATGCTTCCGCCGGCCTGCAAATAGGCCACGATCTGACCACAAACATGCGCGGTGCCTATGCTTGAGCCCCCTATATTTGATCTTCCCGTGTGCCTTGCCTGATCTAAACGCGCGCAGCCGCCAAAATCAGCCTGAGCAGAATCAAGAAAAGATATTTCCCCCACCGCGCAGCGGGCATCCCCTGTCGCCCGTATGACCCCGGGATAAGCCGATGGATAGGTCGCCTTGCCTTGCGCAGGAGATGCCGCAATCAAAATGATTCCCGCCGCCACAGCCTTGGCACAGGCTTCTTTCAATATCTCGCGATCCTCCCGCAGGCCCAGACTTAAATTGATCATAGAGACTTTTTCCTGCACAAGCCAGTCAAGGGCGGCGGCCACTGATGCCGCCGTTGTGACCCCGCGCCCATCAAAAACCTGTGCATTATACAAGGCAAGCTTTGGCGCATAATGCAGAATAACGTCACAAACCGCCGTGCCATGCCCCAATGTATCTGGCATCATTGGTTCGGTCGTATTTGCAAAAAAAGCCCGTCCAGCAACCACATATCTTTCCTGTCCCTCCGATAGCCCGCTATCCACCAAGCCGAGACGCGGCGGCATCATATTCATGGTGTCACCTCGGTTAACCTACCGTTCTGCATGGAAAAAATTCTGTCCAGATTATGAATGGCCCCCACATGATGACTAATGATAATGCGGGTTCGGTCCGTAAAAAACTGATCAAGCATATTCTGGAATTCCGCCTCGGTTTCCTGATCGACGGCCGATGTGGCCTCATCCAGGATCAGTATCTGCGGATCCATCAACAAAGCGCGGGCGATGGATATACGTTGTTTTTGCCCCCCGCTCAGGCGCGCGCCCCGCTCTCCGATGTGGGTATCATATCCCTCGGGCAGGCTCTGAATGAAATCATCTATGCGCGATGCTTTGGCCGCCACGATCACCTGATCCATCGTCGCCTCTGACATGCCATAGGTAATATTCTCCTTCACAGTGCCATGAAACAGAATCGTATTTTGGTCCACCACCGCGATAATCCTGCGCAATTGTTTCAGAGACATATCTATATACCGCACGCCGTCCATGATAATGCCCCCGCTAATGGGGTCATAATGACGGTGCAGCAAATTAATCAATGTTGATTTTCCAGAACCTGACGGGCCAGTGATGAGAATTTTCTCACCGGGGGAGATATGCAGCGAGATATCCCGCACCCCTTGGGCCTGTGCCTTGTCATAAAAAAAGCTGACCTGATTCAGCTTTATATCGCCGCGCGGCTTGCCTTCGATCAAAATTGGTTTTTCAGGGTCATGAATCAATATTCTTTGTTTTCGTAATTCCCGCACCCGCACCAGACTGACCATCGCGCGCTGATAGGCCACATAAAGTCCAAGGAACGTCTGCACCGGCCCTGTCGCCCGCGCCATATAGGCGGAAAAGGCGATGAGCGTGCCGATAGTCGCCGATCCTTGCGTGATGAAATAGCCGCCAAGGATAAAAACGCCGGCGGTCGCCGCGCTGGTCAATAATCCGGGAATGCCACCGGTCATATGGTTGATAACCTGTAATTTCAACAGTTCGTCGAGATATGAGCGATTAAGCTTTGACAGCCGCTCCTGCTCACCGGATGTCCCCGACATGGACTGAATGAATTTAACCGATGACAGGGTTTCAATGAAAAAGCTGCTGATGTCTGAAGATTTTTCCCGCAGGGTTAAGCTGCCCTTTTCCACCAAGGGGCGCATTTTTCGCAGGAATATAACCTGCAGAGGCAACAGGGCAAAAGCAATCAGAGTGAGTTCCCAGCTGAGCATCAGCATGATGGCCAGACTGCCGATGAGGGCCAATGTGCCATTCACAACCGCCAAAAGACTGTCGGTGGCAAACCGTTGAACTTCGGCCACATCCCCGTCAAGCCGCGAGACAATATCACCGGTACGCCAATGGCCAAAAAAATCCGGCGATAATTTCATGAGGCGGGCATAAACATCCTCCCTGAGCTGAAATAAAATACGGCCCGACAACGCCACATATATCCAGCGGTTAAATCCGCTGACGACAAAAACGATAATCGCCATAATAATGATCAGCACCGCAAAGCGAATCACCACATTCATATCGCCCGCCATCAAGCCATCATCAATCAGTATTTTTGTAAAATAAGGCTGGGCCAGCGCAAAAGCCGTCATGCAGCCCGCCAGCAATATGACAAGACTTAAAGATTTGACTTCGGGGCGGATAAATCTGCCCACCCAAGCCAGCGCATTCTGACGCTTTCTTTTATTTTTTTCCGCCTGACCCAAGATCAAATTTTCCTATTAAATTTCCAGCATGTTTCTGGATAATAACCAATTGCGCGCAGATGTCACCTGCGCCGCCTCAGCGCCGAAAACCGCCGCACTTTCATTGTCAGTCTTCTTTGCCGCAAGCAATACCATAAGCTTTACCAAAGGAATACCGTCAATTTTCCAGACCCCGCGCGGATGATCCGCTGTGACTATGACATCTTCGAGCGCGATAAAGCCCTCTTTAACCACAGGCTTTTTACAAATTTTAGCGGGTTGCAACAAGGGATCCGGATGAGAGGCCCCCTCGCCGCGCGGCCATAGGCGGCGCGCCTTCCAAAAAGCCTCCTCCGGCCAGCGTTCCTCGGCGGCATAAAATTCCCGCCCCATAAGGCAGCCCGCTTTAAAAGAATTTTCAATACGTTCCTGATAAAATTGAAGGGCCAGATCTTTATCTTCCGGCTTTTTAAGCAAACTATTGATCACAGGCGCCGCCGAAAGGCCGCTGCCGATTGCGTAAAAAATGCCGTTACCAGACAAAGGGTCAAGGGCAAGGGCACCGTCGCCCACTACTAGAAAATCATTTCCGCCTGCGCAGGTCGCCCTATTGGCCGCCGCCGTTCGAACGGACACACCGCTTGTCTGCTCCGTGGTCCCGCGCAGCCACGCTTCGGACTCGGGCAATATGCTGGTCAATTCTGAAAAATATTGATCCAGCCCCGCTTTGGGGGGAAGTTCCCCCTTTTCACTGTTGATAAATATCTGGAGAATAGCTGTCCCTTCGCCGTCCCTGAGGAACCACGCCCAGCCTTTTGGGAAAGACGCCACCGACGTCATGGCGTCAAGGTCTGGGGAAACCTCATAAGATTTCAGCAAAGCAGAGGTTGCGGGCCCGGACGTAGAATCACCTTCTGCGATATCACCCCCTTTGGCAAGCTTACTTTCACGCCCCCGCGCGTCTACCAGAAAATCTGCCTTGATTTTGATTTTTTGATGAGGCGGCGCATCTGAAGTGACATATGAAATTTCCCAGCCGTTTTCGTGGCGCACGGCCTTCTCCACACGGCCATGTATGATCTGAACGCCTTTGTTTTTTGCGTCCTGCAATAAAGCCTGATCGAATGTTTGGCGGTTAAGGATATATTCCCGGTTCTGGGCTTGAGACTGGCCATTCCAATGGGCCGCGCGGGTCACCATGGGGCCAATGCTCGCCAATGCCGCTCTAAAGCCAAAATGCTGCAAACTGGTGCGGGGCCGTTCAGATATCCCCTCCCACGCCGGAAAAGGCCGGGGCCGGGTGATGATCGTCGCAGAATAGCCAAGATCAACAAGGCCGCAGGCGGTAAAGACGCCTGCCGGCCCGCCGCCCATGATCACGATTGACCTGTTATTATTCACCATCGATCCTCTCCCCTCACAGATTAAAAATATTGGTATTATATTCTAGAGTATTATCAGGTCTAATTAAAGCAAGCTGATGATGATGATGATTATATATTGACCTAATATGATATTGTCCTATTATTATGACCAATCGTCATTTTTAATGTGTATTTGTTCGGAAAAACGAAGAAATATAACGAAAGCACAAGAATGCACCTGCAAAATAAAGAACAAAAGCTTTTGGATCTTCTTAAAGTGAACAGCCGGTTAAGCGCGGCGGAATTGGGGCGGCAATTGAATTTAGCCCGGTCTACTGTCCATATGATGTTGACACGCCTTGAAGAAAAAATCATCGACAGCTATACCATAAAATTAAAAGATTTTGATGCTGACAATCACTCAAGCTGCTATGTCTTGATTACCCGTGATCCCAAAAAATCCAAAGAGATAGAAGAAAAAATGCGCGCCATGGCAGAAATAGACAGCCTTGTAACCGTGGCCGGTCTCTATGATTTCATCACCTTGGTCAGAACCCGTGACAACCGTCAAATGGACCGGGTCCTCACCGAAATTGCCATGATGGATGGCATCATCAAAACCGAAAGTCACATCATCTTGTCAGAAAAATTTGATCGTAAGCTATAACAGGGGTACGCTCTTGTTTATTCCTGTTTTTAAATATCTGGACATAACCATGACGCCATTTCAAAATATATTATCACTTGCAAGGTTCCAACAATTGCATTTGGCAGGTCGTTTCCTTGTTCTGTCCATAATATTCATTCCGACCATTAGGGTTTTTACCTATCCTCCTCTTACGGGGAACCTGCTGGAACCTATATTTTATATCATGATTAGCCTCATCGAAATTCTTTTCATTTTTATTTTACTGATCACAAAATGGCGGCATGGTTACCCGATTAATCACTTGCCGGCTATTCTTTGGATCGGTTTTCTTATCTGGGCCGCCGTGGCCCTGTTCAACATTCCCAGCATGCCCCTGAAAACTGGCGGCATTATTGTCACAGCCCAGTTTTTCATTCATTTTTTCTTTTTTGTTGCCGTGAGCAGCTATCTAAAAACCCAGCCTCAGGCGGGCCGCATACTGATATTTTCCATCCTCCTTTCGGCTGTTGTTTTTATGCCGTTTTTCTGGCTGAAGCTCTATGGTGCCTATGATAGCCCTGACTTTGACTGGACCTGGTCATTACCCGGATTTGAGAATGTCCGGCATCTGGATTATTTTCTGGGCAGCCTTGCAACTATTCTGGGGCTTTCCCTCCTGACCAAAAGCTTTAAAAAATCTTCAGCTCTTCTCGCAAGCCTGATTTTTCTGATGCTGTTTGTCTGCTGGCTTATGCTTTTCTGGAGCGGCGGACGCGGCTCAAGCGTAGCCGCCGCCGCCGCCATTGGCGGCCTGTTGATATTCTTCAAACCCCCGGACTGGAAAAGAATTTTGTTGGTCAATTTTTTCGTCATGATTCTCGCGGCTGCAACGTCAATATTCCTGCCTGTTCCCAACGGGTCTTATGGCATTTTCAGGTTCCTGACAAAAATCACTGAGGTAGATAGCATTGCCGCCTTTAGCGCAGGGCGCATCTTTTTCTGGGTAGATGCGATTAATATTTGGAAAGAGAATATCTGGTTTGGTATCGGTGCCGGCCAGACCAAAACCGTGATCCAATCCGCGTCCGGAACATATGGTCAACCCCATAATATCCTTATTCAAGCCATGCTCGCGTGGGGTGTCATCGGGGGGATGCCCTTTTTAGGCGGGATTTTCACAACATTCTGGACCAAGGGCTGGGAATTTCATCGTGCATCGGATCAAATCGGAATGATGCCCCTGATTGCCTATGGCCTCGCCCTGTCAACCACCATAAACGCCTTAGTAGACGGCACACTCTATTACCCATTTCCAATTTTTCTTTTTGTTATTGCTGTGGCGGTAACAAGAAATTATAATCATAAGTCTATTATTGCATCATAATTGTTCAATTTATGTTGACAAATGTCTATTTTTCAAAGAAATAATCAAATTAAAGAATAAATTAAGCGATAATTACAGGACAGCTCATGAATATTCAAGAAATCTTTAGCCAATTGAATCTGACCGATAATGATCTTGGCGGCGGCACATTGGCCGTTCATAGTCCGCGTGACGGCGCGCAGATTGGCATGGTCCGCACCGATACGGCCAAAACGGTAGAACAAAAAGTTGCTGCTTCTGTGGCCGCTTTTAAGGACTGGCGCATGGTGCCGGGGCCTCGGCGCGGCGAATTGGTCCGCCTGCTTGGGGAAATTCTGCGGGAAAAAAAGGAAGCCTTGGGCGCGCTGGTTTCTTTGGAGTGCGGAAAAATATATCAGGAAGGCCTCGGCGAAGTTCAGGAAATGATCGACATTTGTGACTTTGCCGTAGGGATTAGCCGTCAGCTTTATGGCTTGACCATTGCCTCTGAACGGCCGCTTCATAAAATGCGTGAATATTGGCAACCTATGGGGCCCGTAGGCATTATTTCAGCCTTTAACTTTCCCGTGGCCGTATGGGCCTGGAATGCGGCATTGGCGTTGGTCTGCGGCGACAGCACCATATGGAAACCATCGGAAAAAACACCATTGACGGCAATTGCCTGCCAAAAATTATTTGACGAAGCCTGCAAGCGTTTTGGCGACGATGCGCCGGACGGCCTGAGCCAAATTCTAATCGGCGAGAGGGACATCGGAGAACTTATGGTCGAAGACAAGCGCATTCCCGTTATCAGTGCCACGGGCAGCACCGCGATGGGCCGCATTGTCGGACCAAAAGTCGCCGCCCGTTTTGGCCGCAGCATTCTTGAACTTGGCGGCAATAATGCCATCATCGTCGCCCCTTCCGCCGATCTTGACTTGGCCTTTCAAGGCATCTTGTTTGGCGCGGTCGGCACCTGCGGGCAACGCTGCACCTCGACCCGGCGGGTATTTGTCCATGTGGATATTTATGACAAGCTGGTGTCGCGCTTGAAAAAATCATATCAGGGATTATCCATTGGGGATCCCCTTGATCCCAAAACGCTGGTTGGCCCGTTGATTGATCAACAAGCCTATGACAATATGACGGCGGCCCTCAATCTGGCAAAATCGAATGGCGGCGAAGTCATTGGCGGCGAGCGGGTCAAGGAAGCTGACTTTCCTGAAGCTTATTATGTTAATCCGGCCATCGTGGAAATGACCGGCAAGATGGATAATGTGCAGGAAGAAACTTTTGCGCCGATCCTTTATATTTTCAAATATACTGATTTGACAGAGGCTATTCAACGCCTGAATGACGTCCCGCAAGGCCTGTCATCGGCAATTTTCACCCGTGATGTTTTGGAGGCTGAGACATTTACCTGTGAAGCAGGCAGTGATTGCGGCATTGCCAATGTCAATATTGGCACCAGCGGCGCTGAAATCGGCGGCGCTTTTGGCGGTGAGAAAGAAACCGGCGGCGGGCGCGAAAGCGGGTCCGACAGTTGGAAGGCCTATATGCGGCGCATGACCAGTACGCTGAATTATTCAACTGAATTACCTCTGGCACAGGGCATTAAATTTGACGCCGATGATTAGGGTATAGAATATGACTGGCCCTTTATCTCCTGTAAAGGCTGCGGCCACCGGCGTCTTGCTATGCGGGCACGGCAGCCGGTCACCAAAGGCCGCTAAAGAATTCAATGATCTGGCAGAAAATATCCGGCGGGAAATACCAGATCAGCCAGTCAGGGCCGCCTTTCTGGAATTTAACGCCCCCGACATTCTGGAGGGCCTTCGGGCATTTTATGATCAGGGCATAACCGAAATTATTGTCCAGCCCGTCACCCTTTATAACGCCGGTCACACCATCCGCGACATTCCAAAAATTATATCAAAATTTGCTGAAAGCCATCCAGATGTGCGGCTTCACTATGGCTCATTTCTTGGGCTTTCCCCAGCCGTTATTGAGGCCGCCGCCAGTGCCATACTGTCTGTCATGCCAAAGGGTCAGGCACAAGACAGTAAACTGCTCCTTGTCGGACGCGGATCAAAAGATCGCCTTATTACCGATCAGACCATTAATCTCTGCCGGGCATTGCATGAAAGACTTGACTTGGGGGATAGCCGATATTGTTATAATTTCTCAAACGCCCCGCTTCTCCCCACTGCTCTCACGCAGGCGGCGGCGTCCCACTACAAGCATGTGATCATCCTGCCATGTCTCTTGTTTTCAGGACGCCTGCTGTCCGATATACATGCTGAAATAGACATTGCCGCAAAAAAATATCCCGAATTCTCCTTTCACAAGGCCCCGCCCCTGGGGGGGCAGAGCCTGATTATCAAGGCGATTATAAAAAATATTAATGCCGCAGCAATGAGCTAAATCTTATTTATCTGTCAATTCCCGAAAATCGAAAACCCGCTGTGCTTTACCGACGGAACGTGGAATGCCGCCCGGCTCCCGAACATCTGCTTTCACACTCACACCGCAGAGGTTTTTAATGCTCTTCTTCAGTTCTTCTTCAATATGCGATCTGTTATGATCATCTGAAAATGCTTGCTTGGCTTCCGCAATGACCGTCAGTTCATCCATGACTTTTGGCCGACGAATTTCGCAGAAATAATGGGGGGTCAGCCGTTCATCCCGGCAAATAATCTCTTCGATCTGGGTCGGGAATATATTGACGCCGCGAATGATCATCATATCATCTGTTCGGCCAAAGATCCGCGCCATGCGGCGCATGTTTGACCGGGAACCCGGCAGGAGCCTTGTTAAATCCCGCGTCCGGTACCGTATGATTGGAAAGGCTTCTTTACAGAGCGAGGTAAAGACCAATTCGCCTTCTTCGCCGTCAGGCATAAGTTTGCCGGTTTCAGGGTCAATTATTTCCGGATAGAATAAATCTTCCCAAATGGTCAAGCCATCCTGATCTTCCCCGAATTCAGAGCCAACGCCCGGCCCCATCACTTCGGAAAGGCCATAAATATCAACGGCCTTCACATCAAAACGCTGCTCGATCTCACGGCGCATTTCTTCGGTCCAGGGTTCTGCCCCATGCATGGAAATTTCAAGAGATGTCGAACGGGGATCAATACCTGCCTTGTCAAAGGCGTCCGCCAGCGACAACATATAAGACGGCGTTACCATAATGATTCGGGGTTTGAAATCCATAATAAGCTGGATCTGAGCCGCCGTGGCCCCGCCAGAAGCCGGCACCACCGTACAGCCCGCGCGTTCTGCCCCGTAATGGGCGCCAAGGCCGCCGGTAAACAGGCCATAACCAAAGGCCACATGAACCATATCACCGGCCCGCCCGCCGGCCACGCGAATGCAGCGGGCGATCACTTCTGACCAGACATCTATATCCTGCTCGGTATAACCGACAACCGTCGGCTTACCCGTTGTGCCGCTTGAGGCATGAAGGCGGGAAATTTTTTCTATTGGAACAGCAAAAAGACCAAAGGGATAATTATCTCTCAGGTCTTTTTTTACCGTGAAGGGAAATTTTGCCAAATCACCCAGCGCGTGAAGATCGTCTGGATGGACCCCCTTTTCATCAAAAGCCTTTCGATAAAAAGGCACATTGTCATAGGCATGTTTGAGCGACCATTTCATGCGCTCTAATTGAACAGCCTCAATGTCATCACGGCTGGCATATTCAAATCCGTTAATCCCTGCAAACATCGTCATTATATTATTTTTCCCTGTTTTTTAAATTTTAATTTTTTATTTTAAGCCGCTTTTGCCCCTCTTGCAAGGTCAACACCAGCCCGCAAAGCATCCATATTCAACGTTAAAAATTTCTTTGGTGATATCGACCGCAAGGCGTTCTCAATAATTTCCAGATCAATATCCTCTGATAATTCTGCGATAACGCCGGTTGCCACCACATTGGTTATCCGCTCAGACCCCAAAGCAATAGCCGTGGCGCTTAATGGCAATTCAATGACCTTGAATTTTCCTTTTGGCGGCTTTTTAGTGCGTCTCGGGTCGATAATAACCAAGGCATCGTCCCGAATGAGACCTTCTGATGCCTCCGCTGCGGCCTGATCCAATATCAATAGCGTATCCAGATCAGTGGTCAGCGGGTAATCCGGCGTTCCGGCACTGGCCACAATATCAGCGCGGCTTAAACCGCCGCGTGACGTGGGCTCATAACTTTGCGACAGGGATACATGATAACCCTCCCCCGTCAGTGCGCTGGAGAATATTTTTGCGCAGAGCTGAAGCCCTTGGCCACCTGCACCGCTAAACCGCATTTCATGACTTTTCATACTGAATGGCCTTTCTGTTTTTCTTGTATATCATCAACCATATCACGATAACTTGCCCCATATTCCGGCCGATTTGATTTCACAAAAACACCCGTATTCATGCTATTGGGGCGGAAGGGGTGATCAACTACATTATTATCATACTCACTGGGGCGCATGGTTCTTGTCTGGCCCAGTACCATTTCCGATGATGACCCCAGATCATTTTTCCGGCCATTAATTTCCGTACAATCTGACATAACCTCAATAAAAGAAAACCCTTTATAGTCCAGTCCTTCACTGATCAAATCTCTGAGGCGCGGTACATGTATCGTCACCTCCCGGCCCACAAACCCGGCCCCGGCTGCCTCGGCCAGACGGCTGGCATCAAAAACAGGTTCTATATTACCGGCCGGCGTGGTCGTGGTAAAACGATCATGTGGCGTGGTCGGCGATACTTGCCCCCCCGTCATACCGTAAATTTCATTATTCAACATGATGCAGGTGATGTCCAGATTACGCCGCGCGGCGTGTATCAAATGATTGCCGCCAATGGCCAGACAATCCCCGTCACCGGTGATAACCACCACATGCAAATCAGGCCGCGCCATTTTCAAGCCGGTGGCAAAGGCCAGGGGCCGGCCATGGGTGGTATGATAAGTATTGGCGTCAATATAGGTACCAACCCGCCCGGAACAGCCAATGCCGCTGATGATGGCCAGATTGTTCTTGTCTATGCCCTGATCATGGATCGCCCAAAGCAGCGCCCTGAGCGCTATTCCGTGGCCACATCCCGGACACATGAAATGAGGAAATAAGTCAAGGCGTAAATAATCCTGAATTTCAAAATCTCTTATATTTTCCAATTGATTATTCTGCTGATTATTCTGTTCTGGCGGCTCTTCAGCCTGGGGGATAACATGTTTATTCATGATCAAGAACCTCCTTAACGGCATTTATAATTTGAGACGGTGATATGGGATCCCCGTCATAACGGTTCAGGCCACAAACAGTCTGTTTCCCTTGTTTGGCAGCCCCGATTTCCAATATCATTTGACCACTGTTCATCTCCGCCACCACAAAGCTTTTGGCCTTTTTGGTCAACTTGCGAAATGTTTGCGTCGGAAAAGGCCATAGGGTAATCGGCCTGAAAAGACCAACTTTATGCCCTTCGGCACGAAGCTCCCGCACCGCCATACGGGCCGCACGCCCGACAATGCCCAAGGCGACAATCACCACCTCTGCATCCTCACAGTCAACATCCTCAAAACTCTCGATCAAATCCTTGTTAATCTCCATCTTGTTAAATAGACGTTTCATGGCGCGATCTACCTCAATAGATTTTTGCGTTGGGAAGCCGCTTTCACTCACGGTCAAGCCTGTGGTATGAACCCGGTAACCATCTCCGGGCCGGGCCATGGGCGCAACGCCGTCCGCATCAGGACGGTAAGGTTTATAATCCTCTGGTTTTCCGCTGGCCCATTTACGCACTGTATTTTCATATTCTGCCACATCCGGCAGAGCGATTGTTTCCACAAGATGACCCAGACTTTCATCGAATAAAACCAGTACCGGAATGCGTAATTGTTCCGACAGAGCAAAAGCACGCGCCGTTTGCGTATATATTTCCTCCACAGATCCCGGGGTCAGCGCGATCACCGGATGATCACCGTGAGTACCCCAACGGGCCTGCATCAAATCCCCTTGAGAAGGACGAGTCGGCATACCCGTTGACGGGCCGCCGCGCATGACATTAACGACGACACAGGGAATCTGCGCGCCCATGCCATACCCCAGATTTTCCTGTTTCAGCGAGAAACCCGGCCCACTGGTGGCGGTCATGGATTTAACGCCGCCCATGCTGGCGCCAAGTGTCGCGGCGATAGAGGCGATCTCATCTTCCATCTGAATGAAGACGCCGCCAACTTTGGGGAGTTCCTTGGCCAGCCGCTCGGCCACTTCCGAAGACGGCGTGATCGGATAGCCGGCATAAAACCGGCAGCCCGCAGCGACCGCCCCAAGGGCGCAGGCGTGATTGCCCTGAATATTTATGGTATCCTGACTATCAAGCGTATTTTGTGAAGTTTGTCCGGTCATGCTACGGCCTCCTGAACTTTAAGATTAGGGGGGGAATTTAGGGAGGGATTAAGAGAAATGGCAAAATCTGGACAGAGCCATTCACATATATGGCACCCGGTACATTTTTCTGGATCGGCAAGTTCCACCACCTGATCCTTATTCAAAACCAGACAACGTTCCGGACACATTTTAACGCAAATATCACAGCCTTTACACCATTCTTCGATTATGGAAAGCGTGGTACGCACAGGATGATCTTCCGGCTGCACAAGCGGGATAAAGGCCGACCCTTCCACGGGTTCCCCCTTGCGGGAGCCTTCGATCCATTTCTGCCCCTTGTCAAATACGCTAAGATTGACCTCTATGGTTTTGGGCGGCACCATCTGCGTGATGACCTCTCTCCAGACTTCATTTGAAAAACTCAATGTGGTCGACAAGGCCCCCAGAAGAAGCGTATTAGCTGCCAGTTCATTGCCTTCTTTTGCGGCCATATCCGTGGCATCGATGGCAAAAGCCTCAGCCACTTTTCCGATGACATCATCCGGCGTATTCTTTGAATAGCCAATATCTGCGCCCAATATGCGCGAGCGGCACGCAAAAGGCGGGACGATACGTTTGGTGTCCGTTATGAAAATACCGGTATCAGGCCGCAAGTAATCCATCCATCGCAATCCCTCTGCCCATTCAAGGGCAACCAGGACATCGGCCTTGCCCTTGGGAATAGTGGGGGACCAGACAGTTTTGCCAAAACGCACGTGGCTGAACACCACACCGCCGCGTTTTGCCATGCCGTGAACTTCACTCTGTTTCACCTGAAGTCCCAGATTTTGGCAAATTTGCGCCAATACCTTTGACACCATAATAACGCCCTGCCCCCCGACACCAACGATCAAAACATTAATCGCTTCATCCGATGTCTCCGGATCCAGTTTTAATGGGGCGTAGCTCACGGGAGCAGACTTGCGGGGTGATTTATTTTTCTTTGCTTTGGCCATAATCATGCCCCTCCACAAGGCGAGATTTTCTCACCTTTTGAATTTACGGTCGGTTGAATGGCCCCGGTTGGACAGAATTGGGCGCACATGGAACAGCCTATGCAGGCGGCCGGGTCAATTTTGACGATATGGCGGCCTTCGTACCATTCATCACTCCATATCAAGGCAGGGCAGCCCAAATTCATACAGCCCTGACAGGCATTGCAATCTTTACTCGCCACGGTCATTGTCGGGCCTTTAATCTTCACCGGATCAAGGACGCAGGGGCGATCCGCAATTAAAACGGACACGCCGCGGTACGCGATGGCTTCGCGCATGGTTTGCATCATGGAACCGGCATCATATGAATCCACCCGTTCAATCCATTCAACACCGCAGGCCCGAATCATTTCTTCGAAATCCAGCTTATGGGTCTGGTCGCCGCGCAATGTTTTGCCCGTACTCGGGTTTTCCTGGCCGCCTGTCATGGCGGTAATATGATTATCCAGCAGAATTACCGTAATATTGGCGTCATTATAAACCGCATCAATCAAGGGCGGAATTCCGGAATGGAGGAAAGTACTGTCGCCAAGGGTCGCCACAATAGGCTTATCTGATAATCCGGCCAAATACATGCCGACCGCATTGCCGATGCTGGACCCCATGGCCACTGTGGTATCAATGGCCGTCAGCGGGTCCCCCACGGCCAACGTATAACAGCCGATATCACCCGCCACCCAGACATCAAGGCTGCGTATGGCGGTATAGCTCATGGCATGCGGGCATCCGGCGCAGAGAACAGGCGGACGGATCAAAGGTTCAAAGGCCGGTATCACCGCGTTTTCTTCGGGCACCAGCAGCCCGGCCTGTTCAAAGCTTGCCTGCACAAGTTCAGCAGAAAATTCGCCGAGGCGCGGGAAAAATTCCTTGCCCTCTACTTTCAAACCCCAGGCTTTCAGCTGATTTTCTATCACCGGCTCCAATTCTTCAACCACGATAATACGGTCATGTTTGGCGCAGAAATCCTGAATCAGCTTCTTCGGCAGCGGAAAACTCAACCCAAGCTTTAAAACACTGGTCTCCGGCAGATTTTCCTTCACATAGACATAACTCATGCTGGCGGTAATGATGCCAACATCTGATGGCCCCATGTCAATTCGGTTCAGGTCTGAGGTTTCCAGTTCCTCTGCCAACCGCGCGAGCCGCTCAATAACAAAAGGATGGCGGGCGCGTGCATGGCCCGGCACCATAACATTTTTAACAACATCCGACTTAAACCCAAGGTCTTTTGGCACCACGCGCGGACTTACCAGAACGGGGCTTCGCGTATGGCAAATTCGGGTTGTGCTGCGCACCATCACCGGCGTGTCAAATCGCTCGCTGATATCAAAGGCGATTTTTGTAAAATCCAGCGCTTCCTGCGCATCACAAGGCTCAAGAACGGGAATTTGCGCAAATTGACCAAAAATTCGGCTATCCTGTTCATTCTGGGAACTGTGAATGCCCGGGTCATCACAAACAATCAGCACCAAACCGCCGTGCGCCCCAATATAAGACTGTGACATCAAAGCATCGGACGCCACATTCAGGCCCACATGTTTCATCATGGTCAGGGACCGAACCCCGGCAAAGGAGCCGCCAATGGCCACGTCAAGGCCGACCTTTTCATTGGTTGCCCATTGGGCTTTAATATCACCTGCCGGATAATGACTCATATTTTCCATAATTTCCGTGCTTGGCGTTCCGGGATAGGCCGAGGCAACTTTGATGCCGGCTTCCCATGCCCCACGTGCCATGGCTTCATTCCCGGTCATCTGGTGCGTTATACCGGTTTTAATTGCTGTCACGGAAACTTGTTCGGCCTTCGCGCTCATAATCTTCTCCTGTCTACAATCAATGATTGACAATAAATATGATACATTAACTCGCTTAAATATAAATAAAACGTATCATATCTATCAATAATCGCAAGGATAAAACGTTTAAAACACGCAATTTCATGAAAGAAACTGTCTCATTAAACCTATTAGAGAAAGAAAATTCCTCGAACGCTTGGTTAACTAATTGTAATGTCGATGTTTTTCGAGGCAATGAATTTGATCTGTAAAAAAATATTTAATGTCTAAAAGATCAATAAAAACAATTAATTATCCATAAGTTTCCTTGATATGAATCAATCGACTGGTTTAATAAACAGGTTATAAGTGACCGGAAAATCACTATTTGGAAAAGCTGCATATGTCATTTAGGCCTGATAACCATAACGAAAATGAAGAATTTTCGCCCCTTTTTATGGCGGGTTTAATGATCAGGCCATTACCAAGGGCGCCGCTTAATCTCTTGCTTCAATATACCGCAGATCATATTCAGAAAAGCCATCCCGCCATCTTAACGCGGCTTGAACAGATTGCGGGCACGGTATTTCTCATCCAGCCAACGGATTTTCCTCATGACATTCGCCTGACCATTCAGAAAAATCATGTATCCTGCCAAATTGAAGATGAATTTATGGGTCTTGCGGATGTGACCATCTGCGGGCCACTTTTATCTCTTATGGATATGATGGACGGAAAGCTGGACGGGGATGCCCTGTTTTTCTCCCGCCATTTGACAATAGAGGGCGATACGGCGGCCTTATTGACCCTGCGCAATGCTGTCGACAGCGACGATATCGATCTTTGGGCAGAAATCATTGCCTCCTTTGGCCTGTTGGCCGGCCCGGCAAAGGCCGTTTTAAACCTTGGCGATCATCTATATCAGAGCCTATCCCGCAATATGGGACTGATCGGCCGGGCCATAACCCTTCCCCTGTCAAAACGTTGCGAGGGGCTGGAACATGACAATCAAAACCTGCGAAACAGACTGGATCATCTGGACAAGATGCTGACCAAAACCCAAAACCGCTTGCAAAGCCTGAGCCGGAAAACAAAAATATGACAAAATTAGACCTTATATGCCCGGCAGGCACCCCTGCGGCCCTGCGCGTGGCTGTGGATGAAGGCGCGGATGCGGTATATCTGGGCTTTCGCGATGAAACCAATGCCCGCAATTTCCCGGGCTTGAATTTTTCCGTTGATGAATTGGCCGAGGGTCTGGACTATGCCCATGGACAAGGCGCAAAAGTCCTGCTGGCCGTCAATACTTATGCTGCTGCGGGGCGGGGTCAACCGTGGATAAATGCCGTGGATAACGCGGCAAAATTAAATGTTGATGCCATTATATTGGCCGACATTGGATTGCTTGATTATGCGGCGCGGACCCACCCTGGTCTAAGGTTACATTTATCCGTGCAGGCCTCAGCGTCCAATGCCGCGGCCATCAATCATTATGTCAAGGAATTCGGCATCAGGCGCGTTGTCCTGCCCCGCGTTCTTACCCTGCCGGAAATTCAAGGCATTAATCAGAAAATTGACATAGAAACAGAAGTTTTTGCCTTTGGCGGCATGTGTCCCATGGCAGAAGGACGCTGCAGCCTGTCCTCCTATATCACGGGAAAATCCCCGAATATGAACGGCGTATGTTCCCCCGCCAGCCATGTGTCATATGTCCAGCAAGGACAGGATCTCAAAACAAATCTGGCGGATTTCACCATCAATAAATTTGGCCCCCGCGAGCAAGCCGGCTACCCCACCCTCTGCAAGGGGCGTTTCACGGCGAATGAGGAGACCGGCTATCTGTTTGAGGAACCAACCAGCCTGAATGTCACCCGCATCATACCGGAATTGATGGAAGCCGGCGTCAGCGCCTTGAAGATTGAGGGCCGCCAACGCAGCAAGGCTTATGTGCGTCAGGTGGTCGCCAATTTCCGCAAAGCCATTGATGCCGCCGCGCGCGGTGAACGGCTGGTTATAGACATGGATAACCTGTCCGAAGGCGGAAAAAATACAACGGGGGCCTATCGTAAAAAATGGATGTGATGAAAGAATGAATGTGATGAAATCTGGCAAGCTCTCCCTTGGCCCCTTATTATTTCATTGGGACAATAATAAAATCCGCGATTTTTATTTTGCCATCGCCGATGAAGCACCGATCGACCATATATATCTGGGCGAAGTGGTCTGCGGCAAAAGAATGGCCGGGAAAAATTATCTGCCCGAAGTGATTGATCGATTGGAAAGAGCCGGAAAAAAGATAATTTTATCCAGCCTGATGCTGGTTCTGGATGACCGGGATATGGCAGCAACGCGCGATATCACCGCCATGGCAAAGGATTATTTGATTGAGGGGAACGACCTGTCTGCGGTAAGCCTGTTGCAAGATCAGGATCACGCCATCGGCCCTTTCATCAATATCTATAATGAAGCCAGCTTAAAATATTACGAAGATCGCGGGGCAATAAGGATTTCTCTGCCGCCGGAGCTGCCCGCAGCCTCGCTTCGCGCCCTTGCCAAGGAGGCTAAAGCAGAACTTGAAGTACAGATTTTTGGACGACTGCCTCTGGCCATTTCCGCCCGCTGCTATCATGCCCGCGCCCATAAAATCCATAAAGATGGCTGCCAGTATGTTTGCGAAAAAGACCCGGATGGCTTAACCGTGGATACCATGGAGGGGCAGCGGTTTCTGGCCATTAATGGCTTGCAGACCCTGTCTTATAGCTATTGTAATCTTATGGCGGAACTGCCGGAGCTTTGCGCCATGGGCATCCAAAATTTTCGCCTGTCGCCCCATGATGTGAATATGGTGAAGATCAGCCAGTTAACCCGGGATTTCCTTGATGAAAAAATCTCATTAGACCAAGCAAACCACCTGCTTGAAGCGGAAATGATTGCGCCCTGCTTTTCCAATGGCTATTATCATGATGTTGCTGGCTTGAAACAAATCAGCATTTAGATTTACACACAATTTATTATAGGATTTCTAATATTATGGCATCTTACGCAAAGCTCCTTGAAGGTTATAAAGTCTTCAGGGCCCAATATCTATCGCAGGAAAATTCCGCCTGGCTGAGTGAAGCCAAGGACGGCCAAAGCCCCAAAGTCATGATCATCGCCTGTAGTGACAGCCGCGTTAATCCGGCAATCATCACCAGAGCCAGCCTCGGCGATATTTTTGTGGTTAATAATGTGGCCAATCTGGTGCCGCCTTATCATGAAACCGGCAACACCCATCACAGCACAAGTGCCGCCATTGAATTTGCCGTTATTCATTTGAAAGTTGAACATATCGTTATTATGGGCCATAGCGGCTGCGGCGGCATTCGCGCGCTTATGGCAGATCACGATAACCCAAAACCGGAAAATCCCGAGCCAGCCAAACATTACAGCTTCATCCGGCCCTGGATGCAGATTGTTGATGATGCCGCTGTCTTCACTGACCAGGAAAAAGCCGCCTCTGATATCGAAAGCCGCGCCAAAATATGCGAACAACGCGCGAGCCTGATATCCCTCGAAAATCTTGTCACTTTCCCCTGGGTCAAAGAAGCCATGATGCAGGATCGTCTGAAAATCCATGCCTGGCATTATGACATCGGCGAAGGTCTTTTGCTGGAATATAACGAGGGGTCGGAACAGTTCGAAGAATTGACATAAATAAACCATATGCTCACAAAAAAGGGAGGCTTCTGCCTCCCTTTTTTAATATCGTTTCTTTGGAATATTTATGCAGCCAAGCCAATAATCTTGGCTTTGGACATCAAGACATCTAAATAGGCGTGGAAGGCCGCGTGATAGGCTCTGTCTTCCAGATATTGCGAGATATGTGGCTCTACCAATTCATAGGGCAGAATCTTGTCTGTCTTTTTATCCAGAAAGCTGGCCTTATGCTGTTCATAAAAACGCGCGCAAGTTTCAGAATCAGCTTCCGGTGTGGTGATGACCTCATCCAAAAGCCGCATTATGACGGCCTCACCCTGCTCTTCTTCCAGAGCGGCTATATCTTTAAAACTGATAAGTTCCCGCTCTGCCGCATCCTCAAGCAGCAATTGCCGAACCACCAGCGCCCGGGCGGCCTCAAGCCGCGCCGCATCCACATCGGGCGCGGGATGATTGATCATTTCTGCGTGAACTTCCTCATCAGATATTTCACAGTTATTGACAAATACCGGCATGACTACTCCTTTCAATATCCTCGGTCACGTTTGCGGACAATCTGATAGCCCCTGCGGAAAATATATTTCACAGGAACGCTTAACATATGCACAAGGCGGGTGAAAGGAAAGACCAGGAATATGGTCAGCCCAAGCAATAGATGCGCCTTGAAAACCCATGGCTCATGAACAATAAAATCGGCGGCCCCGCTGCGGAACGTCACGATATGCTGTGCCCAGTTCCCCAAGGCCACCATGGAGGAACCATCAAGATGTTGCGCGGAATAATATATGGATATCAAACCCAGAATAAGCTGGATATACAGCATCCATAACAGCAACAGGTCAGACGTTTTACTGGTGGCGCGAATGCGTTTGTCGGTCATGCGCCGCACGATCAAAATCGTCAGGCCGATAAAACATATCCCGCCCAGAATGCCGCCGCCGATCATGGCCATCATTTGCTTGGCCTCGGTCGTCATAAACAGATGATAGACAGATTCAGGCATCAAAAGCCCGACAAGATGGGTAAAAAACAGCAGGATAATACCAATATGGAAGAGATTACTGCCCAGCCTCATGCCCTTTGATCGCAGAAGCTGGCTGGAATTTGCCTTCCAGCTATATTGATCACGATCATAGCGCAGAATAGACCCCAAAACCATCACCAATACGGCAATATAGGGATAAATACCAAAGGCCAGATGATGAAGAAATGATGTTGTTTCCGGCATGTTACTGACCTCCATTCATGATTTTATCATTGAATTTTTTAATTTCTTCTGTGGCATTCGGGAAAATATCACAGCTGCCGCAATCCGCCCCGTCCACATCACTATTGTCAAAGGCATTGGCCTCTTCCCACTCGGCATCAATATCATCATGGCTCATTTCCACGAGAGGCTCTATCCGCGCTTGCGCGATGATATCGGCATCAGGCTTAACTTTTGACAGAGATTCCAGGGCCTCGAAAATCACCGCATAAGATGATTTGCGTTTTTTCAGTTTTACCCCGATGGTGGCAATGACATTGATGGGATCGCCCAACATTTCAAAGGCCTCTTCGGCAGAACATAAGGAAAGATACTCCAGAAACAATGGCAGATAATCCGGCAATTCCCCTACCGATACATATAATCCTTTTTCACCATAAGCTTCGGCCAAATTAACCATGGCCTGCCCCCGGTCGCGGCTTTCGCCGTGGATATGCTCAAACAATTGCAGGCAATGGGCCCGCCCCCGATCAAACAGTTCGACATATTCTTCCTGAAGCCCATAAATATCCTGAGATTTCATCTCCTCGATAAATTTGACAATTTTTTTGATCTGCCGGGCAGGCAGGAGACGTTCAGCCACGATCACCTGCCCCAAATCATCCAGATGCTCTATGAGCTCTTCCTTGGGATATGACAGCAGCAACCCTAAAATTTTAAAGGTTTTCATAGCTTAACTCCTCACTTTTCCGCTCATGGTATTTTTATGGGTCGAATTGCCGAACAGGTTTTTTCGGGTTTCCCCGCCCCCGCCGCAATCATTACCAAAGGTAAAGCCGCAAGAGCTGCGTTGCTCAAAAGCAATATCATTGTCAAAGGGTGTCTCCCCGGCATATTCCCGGTGATTGCTGGGAATGACATAACGGTCTTCGTAATTGGCAAGAGCCATTATCCGGTACATATCATCCAGCGTTTTCTCATTTAAGCCAACCCGGTCCAATATGGCCAGATCGGTAACGCCTTCGACTGTTTTTTCGCGCATGAATTCCCGCATGGCCAGCATTCTTTCCAGGGCGTGAACCACAGGTTCCTCCTTACCAGCCGTCAGCATATTGGCCAGATATTTCACAGGGATACGAAGGTCCTGCACATCGGGGATGACGCCGCTTTTTTCCAGCCTGCCGTCCTCCATGACGGACTGAATGGGCGACAATGGCGGAATATACCAAACCATGGGCAACGTACGATATTCCGGATGAAGCGGGAAGGCAACCTTCCAGTCCATCGCCATTTTATAAACCGGCGAGTCTTTCGCCGCCGCAAGCCAGCTATCCGGCACGCCGTCTTTTTTGGCCTGCGCAATGACTTCCGGGTCATGGGGGTCCAAGAAAATATCACATTGGGATTGATATAGATCTTCCACATCTTCGGCGCTCGCGGCCTCTGATATACGATCCGCATCATAGAGCATCACGCCAAGATAACGAATGCGCCCAACGCAGGTTTCGGAACAAACCGTCGGATCTCCGGCCTCAATACGCGGATAACAGAATGTACATTTTTCAGATTTTCCACTGTCCCAGTTGAAATAGATTTTCTTGTAAGGACAGCCACTGACACACATGCGCCAGCCCCGGCATTTATCCTGATCGATCAGCACAATACCATCTTCTTCGCGTTTATATATGGCACCGCTGGGGCAGGCCGCCGCACAGGTCGGATTCAGGCAATGTTCACACAGGCGCGGCAAATACATCATGAATGTATTTTCAAACTCGCCATATATTTGCTTTTCCATCTGGCCAAAATTATAATCCTTTGACCGTTTGGAAAATTCGCCGCCCAGAATTTCTTCCCAATTGGGGCCCCATTCCAGCTTATCCATGGTTTCGCCTGTTATGGCGGAATGCGGACGGGCTGTGGGCGGCGTTTTAACTTCTGGTGCTTTCTGAAGCCGGTCATATTCAAAGGTGAAAGGCTCGTAATAATCATCAATTTCCGGCAAATCAGGATTGGCAAATAATTTTGCCAGAACCCGGAATTTTCCGCCAATTTTCGGGCGCAGCTTTCCATTGCCAAGGCGCATCCAGCCGCCGTTCCATTTATTCTGATTTTCCCAATCTCGCGGGTAACCAACGCCCGGTTTGGATTCAACGTTATTAAACCACGCATATTCAACACCCGCGCGAGATGTCCATACATTTTTACAGGTGACAGAACAGGTATGACACCCTATGCATTTGTCCAAATTCAGGACCATGCCAATCTGAGCACGAATTTTCATTATACTAACTCCTCATGATCCAGATTTCCAGAGACACCGTCCGCCGGTTCGTCCATCCAATCCACTTTATCCATTTTGCGGCAAATGACGAATTCATCGCGGTTTGAGCCAACCGTGCCGTAATAATTAAACCCGTAAGATAATTGAGCATAGCCCCCAATCATATGGGTCGGCTTGACCACGGCGCGGGTCACAGAATTATGAATACCGCCCCGCTTGCCGGTTGTTTCAGCGCCGGGCGTATTGATGATTTTCTCCTGAGCGTGATACATCATGCACATGCCCTCATTGACCCGCTGAGAGACGACAGCGCGGCAGGCGATAGCACCATTCACATTATAAAGCTCGATCCAGTCATTATCCTCAACCCCGATCTTTTGGGCGTCAACCTCACTGAGCCAGACGATAGGCCCGCCCCGCGACAATGTCTGCATCAACAGATTTTCTGAATAGGTGCTATGGATGCCCCATTTCTGATGCGGCGTAATCCAGTTCAAGGCAATCTGCGGATTACCATTATCCTTTAAGGTCTCAACCGGTTTTGTTGTCTTGGTATTAATCGGCGGTTTATAGACGCAGAATCCTTCTCCGAAATCACGCATCCAGCTGTGATCCTGATAGAATTGCTGCCGCCCGGTCAGGGTGCGCCAGGGGATCAATTCATGAACATTGGTATAGCCCGCGTTGTAGCTCACATGTTCATCTTCCAGTCCTGACCATGTGGGGGATGAAATAATCTTGCGCGGCTGGGCCTGAACATCACGGAAGCGAATTTTCTCATCCGCCTTGGGCAGGGCCAGATGCTTATGCTTGCGGCCGGTGATTTTCTCCAGCGCGCCCCATGCTTTTACGGCCACCTCACCATTGGTTTCGGGTGCCAGAGATAAAATAACCTCTGTGGCATCAATATCCGTTTCAATGCAGGGCATCCCTTTTGAAACACCTTCATCAAGAACAACTCTGTTCAATTCCCCAAGGAATTTATATTCAGGCTCCGTATTCCACGCGATACCTTTGCCGCCATTACCGATTTTGGTCATAAGCGGGCCAAGGGCGGTGAATTTCTTATAGGTATCCGGATAATTCCGCACCACATCAATATAGGCGGGCATGGTTTTTCCGGGGATGGGATCAATTTCGCCTTTATTCCATTCCTTCACGTCCAGTCCCTGCCCTAATTCGGCGGGGGTGTCATGCAGGATCGGCAAGGCAACCACATCGGTTTCTTCGCCCAAATGTCCGGGACAAAGTTCTGAGAATTTCTCCGCCAGACCTTTATAAATATCCCAGTCGCTGCGGCTTTCCCATGCGGGGTCTACGGCGCGGCTGAGGGGGTGAATGAAAGGATGCATATCCGACGTATTCAAATCATTTTTCTCATACCATGTGGCAGAGGGCAGCACGATATCAGAATACAGGCAGGTCGTTGACATACGAAAATCCAGAGTGACCACAAGATCAAGCTTGCCTTCCGGCGCGGTGTCATGCCAGACAACCTCGCTGGGTTTTTGCATACCCAACTGACCAATATCTTCGCTCATGACACCATTTTGAGTACCAAGAAGATGTTTCAGCATATATTCATGGCCCTTGCCGCTGGACCCCAGAATATTAGACCGCCAAATGAACATATTACGCGGGAAATTCTTCGGATTATCCGGATCCTCGCACGACATTTTTAAAGAACCATCTTTCAAGCGGCCCGCAATATATTCTGCGGTCGGCTTGCCCGCAGCTTTGGCTTTTTTGGTGATCTCCAGGGGATTTTCTTCCAACTGCGGCGCGGAAGGCAACCAGCCCATTCTTTCAGAACGCACATTACAGTCAATCAGGGAATAATCTTCCCATTTCTTCTTGTCCGCAAGGGGGGATAATATTTCATCCACGCCTAATTTTTCATAACGCCATTGATTGGAATGGTTATAAAAGAAGGATGTTGAATTCATATGACGGGGCGGGCGATGCCAGTCAAGGGCAAAGGCCAGGGGAGCCCAACCGGTTTGCGGACGCAATTTTTCCTGCCCCACATAATGCGCCCAACCGCCGCCGGACTTACCAATACAACCGCACATAACCAGCATATTGATCACACCGCGATAATTCATATCCATATGATACCAATGGTTCATGGCCGCCCCGATAATGATCATGGATCGTCCGCGTGTTTTATCGGCATTCTCGGCAAATTCGCGGGCAACCTTGATCACTTTCTCTCTGGGTACGCCGGTTATTTTCTCCTGCCATGCCGGGGTGTAAGGCTTGTCATCATCATAGCTTTTCGCCGTGTTATCCCCGCCCAGACCGTTATCCACACCGTAATTGGCAATCATCAAATCAAATACCGTGGCGACATATTTATCGCCGTCACGGGTTTTGATTTTCCGAACCGGAATATTATGAAATAAAACACTGTCATGATCCGTGGCTTTGAAGATTGGCTGATCATTTTCCTGATTGCCAAAATAGGGAAAGCCCACGGACAAGACCTCATCATGGTTTTTCACCAATGATTTCTGAGGCCAGATTTCATGATCATTCTGCAGGTCCTTGGATTCAAGATTCCAATTACCATCTTCGCCCCAGCGCGAACCGATGGTACCGTTTGGAATCACCACTTCATTGGTATTGGCATCAATAACCGCTGACTTCCATTCCGGATTATTTTCCTGACCCAGATTATCTTCAAAATCAGAGGCCCGTAATGTGCGGCCCGCCACATAGACCCCGTCCTGACTATCAATCTGCACCAGAAACGGCATGTCAGAATAGAGCCGCGTGTAATCGTCAAAATATTCGCTTTGCGCATTCACATGATATTCACTCAGGATCACATGCCCCATGGCCATCGCCATCGCCGCGTCTGTTCCCTGACGGGGATTAAGCCATATATCGCTTAATTTGGCAACCTCGCTGTAATCCGGCGTAACGGCCACGGTTTTGGTACCTTTATAGCGCACCTCGGTAAAGAAATGGGCATCCGGCGTGCGGGTCTGGGGCACATTCGATCCCCAAGCCATAATATAAGAGGAATTATACCAGTCGGCACTTTCCGGCACATCGGTTTGTTCCCCCCAGACTTGTGGTGAGGCAGGCGGCAAATCACAATACCAGTCATAAAAACTCATGCAAGTACCGCCGATAAGGGATAGATAACGTGACCCCGCCGCATAAGAAACCATGGACATGGCCGGAATGGGCGAAAAGCCAATGACCCGATCCGGGCCATACGTCTTGGCAGTATAGATATTAGCCGCCGCAACAATCTCATTCACCTCGTCCCACGAGGCCCGAACCATGCCACCAAGCCCGCGTATTTGCTTATAGCTTCTGGCTTTCTCCTGATCCTCAACAATTTTTCCCCAGGCAATAACCGGATCATTGTCCGTTTCTTTTGCCGCCCGCCACAGCTTCAGCAAGCGGCTTCTGATCATGGGATATTTCACCCGCGCTGAACTATATAAATACCAGCTATAGCTCGCCCCCCTTGCGCAGCCACGTGGCTCATGATTGGGCAAATCAGGGCGGGTGCGGGGATAATCCGTTTGCTGGGTTTCCCAAGTGACCAAACCCCCTTTGACATAAATTTTCCAACTGCATGATCCTGTGCAATTCACCCCGTGCGTAGACCGCACGACCTTATCATGCGCCCAACGCCCCCGGTATGCGCGCTCCCATCCACGGTCTTCTTGTGTGGTAATGCCGTGACCGTCTGAAAATACCTCAGGACGTTTTCTGGTAAAGAAGGTTAATTTATCTAGAAAATGGCTCATAATAATTTCTCACTTAAGATTCTTGGTTGTTTTATGGGTTTTTCACATAAGCGCCGGGACGCAGATAGAACCACCAGTTGATAACGATACAAATGCAATAGAATATGGCAAAACCATAAAGGGCATATTCAGGGGTTGCTGACTTGATCTCTTCGCCCAAAACTTTTGGAATGATAAAAGCACCGTAAGCCGCCACAGCGGAAGTCCAGCCCAGCACAGGGCCCGCCTGTTCTTTATCAAAAACCATGGCAATCGTGCGAAAAGTCGATCCGTTACCAATACCTGTTGCAGCAAAAAGAATGAGGAACAAGGTCAGGAAAGGTATAAAATACTGTTCCGGCGTCGCGGAGGCATAGGCCTGCTGCATAAAATACGCCACACCCAAGGCACAGGCCACCATAACAACAGAAACATATTGGGTCACCCGGGCGCCGCCAAACTTGTCCGACAGCATGCCGCCAAAGGGACGGATCAACGCCCCGATAAAAGGCCCGGTCCAGGCAAACATCAAAGCACTTGGGCCATTGGGGTTAACAATATTATGGGTCATAATCCCATCCACCATGATATGCTGATAGCCAAATATCACTTTAATGGCCAGCCCAAAAGCCGCCGCAAAACCAATGAATGACCCAAAAGTCATGGTATAAATCACGGTCATGGCCCATGTATGCTTATTGTTGAAAATTTTATACTGGCGTTTCAAATTATCGCCGATTTGACCGGGGATCATCTTCAACAAGAATACCGTCAGAATAATCACCATAGGCAACACCAGCCATTTGCTTAACCCAAAGCCAGATGTGGGAAAACCCGATGTTGTTTCCGGCAACATAAGCCACAGACCGCAAGCCGCCGCGACAAAACCCAGGAACAACATGAAGGAAATCTTCACAAAAACGCTCATGGGATTCCCGACATTGGGCGACACATGCTCATCCGTAATATTATTCATGCCAAACCAGCTGGCAAAGGCCAGAGGAACAAGGAATAATAACCATACAAAACCCGCGTTATGAATGTAGGTTTCCGTACCAGCCGGAATTTTACCTATCAAGGTACCACTGGTATTTATCAATTCCATTGGCGCACCGCCAAAGATACCAAAAGTCATAAATAATGGCACCAGAATTTGCATGGTTGTTACCCCAAAGTTACCCAAGCCGGCATTCATGCCAAGAGAGTAGCCTTGAATTTTTTTCGGAAAGAAAAAGCTGATATTGGACATGGAAGAGGCAAAATTACCGCCGCCAAGACCAGATAAGAAAGCCAACAGCTGAAACTGCCACAGGGGCGTATTGATATCCTGCAAGGCAAATCCGGTGCCAATGGCCGGGATCATCAATAATGCCGTGGTAAAGAAAACTGTATTGCGCCCGCCGGCAATTCGAATAAAAAAGGTGCTGGGAATTCTAAGGGTCGCCCCGGTTAAGCCCGCGATGGCCATCAGGGTAAAAAGCTCCCCCTTGGCAATGGGAAAGCCCAGGTTCAACATCTGAACCGTAATGATGCCCCAATATAACCAAACCGCAAAGCCACATAAAAGACTGGGTATGGAAATCCATAAATTTCTCGTGGCTATCGCTTTTCCCGTTTTTTCCCATTGGTCAGGATCTTCGGGATTCCATCCACTGATATCTTTCGCCATATTCCTATCCTTAAATCTAATATTTAAATCAACAGCAGAGGGATGAGAAACGAACCCTCACCCACTGCATCCTCAACACTCAGGCTTGTTTCTCATTATTAATGTCATCCAGCTCCGGTAAATAGCGCGGACCTTTTAGCCCTGGCATATCCCGGCGATCCATACGGACAATGGCAAAATGCATCCAGACCAAGGCAATACCGATCAAAACAGTGAGCAACATGAAACAACTTGTCCAGACCCCGATCAGATCATTCATAACGCCAAAAGCAATCGGCAGAAAAAATCCGCCCAATCCGCCAATCATGCCAACAACACCGCCAACAGACCCCACATGGCCCGGATAATAAACCGGAATATGCTTGTAAACCGCTGCCTTGCCCAATGACATAAAGAAACCAAGCACAATGGTTAAAAATACAAATAGTTCGAGGGGGATAGTGACATTAAAACTTATGGGGCCATCAATGCCCGCCACGGTATAATCCGTTGAGGGATAGGACAAAATAAATGTGCAGGCAACGCAAACGCCGAAGGTCCAATACATCACCCTTCGGGCGCCAATCACATCTGATAACCATCCCCCCAAGGCCCGAAACACACTGCCCGGAAGCGCATAGGCCGCGGTCAGCATACCGGCCGTTTTAATGTCAAGGCCATAAGCCCCGATATAATAATGCGGCAGCCAAAGAGCCAAAGCCACAAAAGCCCCGAAAACAAAGAAATAATAAAGCGAGAAGCGCCATACCTGCATATTCTTCAGAGGGGCCATTTGCTGTAGAAATGTCGCATGACTGATGCCCTTTTCACGGCGATCGCGAAGCGCGGGATCATCCTTGGTAAAGGCGTAAAACAATATGGCCGTGGTCAACAGAACGACAGAATAAACTTGCGCCACGCCCTGCCATTGACCATCCATAAGAATGAGCAGAAAAGGCGCCCCAAAAGTGGTGACCGCAGAGCCGACATTACCCATGCCAAAAATACCAAGCGCGGTGCCTTGACGTTCTTTGGGATACCATGTGGATACATAGGAAATCCCCACTGCAAAACTGCCGCCGGCCAGACCAACCCCAAGAGCCGCCACAAGAAACATTGGATATGTTGTAACTTTCGTCAGAAGAAAGGCCGCCAGAGCCGTCACGATCATCTGAAAGGTGTAAATAACCCGCCCGCCATATTGATCCGCCCATACCCCCAGAAAAATCCGGCTTAAAGATCCGGTTAATATGGGTGTCGCTACCAAAATACCAAATTCTGTATCCGTAAGACCTAATTGTATTTTGATTTTCAAACCAATGATGGAGAAAATTGTCCACACCGCAAAACAGACCGTAAAAGCCAGCGTACTTGCCGCCAAAGCCTGTTTTTGTTCTCCTCCGGTTACATTTGCAATATTCATAACCACATCCTTTTTAACAAAAAATACATTTATTAAACTTTCCTATGCCGCACATTAGGAAAAGGAGGCGGTTCATGATTTGACTTTGATCAATTATTGATATTTTACAAAAAGCGCCCCACAAGTATTTCAGCATTTTAAGCACGAGAAAACTTGTGCCGCTTTTGAAACTGCTTTAACATTACGGCGGGTATATAAACGGTTAATGTAAAAATTATGAATAAAACTCTTCTTTATCTCGGCAGCGCCCTACATGAAATGCAGACAGAACGGGGATGTGCCGTATTTTTTGTCAGCAGCCGTGGTCAGCTTTTTAAAAAAGAAATGCTTGAGGTATTTGACAGAAGTCAGGCGGCCTTTGAGAATATTCGTCTGGAATTAAAGAAATGGTACCAGGATGAGACCTTCGATGCGACGCTTCTCCAAAAAATGGAAGCTGTGCTCGATAATTCTGAAACCGTTAAATCCCGCCGGAATAAAATACTCAACCTTGAATTCACACCGACAGAGATTATCAGTGGCTATAGCCATAACGTCATCAGCCCCCTGATAGACATCATGGTTCTTATGGCTTTATTAAATAAGGAAAATAACTCCGCAAAAGTCAGTGCCTATTCTTACTTTCTGCAACTTAAAGAAAAATATGGCCGGGAAAGGGCGCTTGGCGTCCGGGGGCTGGTCACACAATCCTTTGACAATCGGGAATTTCTTGACCGTTTCCGGTTTCTTATTTCCGAACAAGATAGTTTCAAACGCACATTCTTTGCCATGGCAAACGACCAGCAAAAAAATATATATAATTCCCTTATGAAGGGCGAAGCCGTGCGCGAGCTTTCTGAAATTCATGATGACTTGAAAAAAGGCAATAAGGTTTCCGTCTCTAAACTTGCCCCGGAATATTGGTTTAAAATGACTTCGGGTCAAATGGATCTGATGAAAAAGGTCGAAGAAAAGCTGGTAAAAACACTCCCCATAAATAACGCACCGGAAATCGAACCGTCTCAGGCGCCCCATGTCAAGGTCAGCCGTTCTGCCGAAAGCATCAATGCGCAGCAAAGGGCTTTTATCGAAGAAATGCCCTTCTTTATCAATTTGCCGGAAGATATCCTGTCCAGTCTGTTACAACATGCACAGGTTCGGGACTATAAAAAGGGCAATCTTCTGTTTCTGGAAGGCGAGGTTTCCAGTCGGCTTCACATCGTCCTGAGCGGCTGGGTCAAACTCTTCAAGGGCACCTCCAGCGGCCATGAAACTATTTTGCAAATGCTGTCCAGCGGCGATATGGTCGCCGAATCGGCTGTTTTCCTGAATGCCAATTACCCTGTCAGCGCGCAAGTGGTCAAAGAATCTGTTATCTTAACATTCCCCGCACCCATTATTCGTGAAAAAATAAAACTGCATAACGAACTCGCGCTCAGGGTATTGGACGGCATCTCCAAACATTCCCATAGCTTAATTCAGGAATTCGAGAATATCCGGCTGAAACCGGCGGCGGAACGCGTCGGATGGTTTCTACTGAAGCTGTTGTTGGATCAGGGGAAAGTGCCGGATCTTATTGAGCTGCCCTATGATAAGTCGCTCATTGCCTCCTACCTTGATATGAAACCGGAAACATTTTCCCGTACCTTAAAAAAATTCAAGGAAAATGGTTTTGAAATAAACAAGAATTCTGTGATTCTCCCTAAAGTCAGTGCGCTTTGCGGTTTTTGCGACCATGACCTTGCGGCAGTCTGTTCAAAACATAATACGCCTGAATGCTCTAATCCCGGTTGCGATCAGGAAATTGGACCAGAATATAAATAATGAATATGCACAGATAAAAACAAATTTTTGATATATATCAACAGTGGCTTTTTTTTTCCCTATATGTATAATTACAAGTGTCGAGCAAGGAAATAATATTCCCTGTTCCACTCCGAAGCCTTCGTTTCCTAAATCCTCGTCGGGGTTTTCCAAACCCTCTTCTGGACATGGTGCGCTGGCCGCAGACTGAATTATTCTGCCGGGTTATGGTGAAAACGCCATAGCCTCCCGTGCTTGGAAAGGAGAGAAAAGTGAGTTTGGTTGATAAATATGATAGGGCCTTTCCCTATCTGCGACTTTCGATTACGGATATTTGCAATTTTCGCTGCGAATATTGCTTGCCTGATGGCTATAAATGCAGCAAAGAATCCAAATTTTTAAATCTTGATGAAATCCGGCGGCTGGTTACGGCTTTCGCTGAACTTGGGGTGTGGAAAATCCGCCTGACCGGCGGCGAGCCCAGTGTGCGCAATGATTTCACCGAGATCATCAATATCATATCAAATGCCAGAGGCGTGGAAACCCCGGCCTTTACCACCAATGGCTATCGGCTAAAAGACAATGCGCAAAAATGGTATGATGCGGGTATGCGGAACCTCAATGTGAGCATTGACAGCCTGAATAGAGAAAAATTCCATAAGATTACCGGACATGACAGATTGGTTTCCGTATTGGAGGGGCTCGAAAAATCCCTTGAGGTGGGATATGATTCCGTTAAGGTCAATGTAGTGCTTTTAAAAGGCATCAATGATAACGCGCTGCCGGATTATCTTGATTATGTCCGACACCGGCCCGTCACGGTTCGTTTCATTGAATTGATGCAAACCGGCGATAATCTGGAATATTTTAAAAAACGTCATCTATCGGCAGAAGTCATCCAGACAAAACTTCTTGAAGGCGGCTGGACCCGCAATATTCGGATCAATGGTGCCGGCCCTGCGGTAAATTTCACCCATCCGGATTATGCCGGGGCTATTGGCCTGATCGCGCCCTATTCAAAGGATTTCTGCGCGGGATGTAATCGGCTTCGGATCACAGCAAGTGGTGATTTACGTCTGTGCCTGTTTGGCGAGATCGGGGTGCCGCTGCGGGATTTATTGCAACGTGACGATCAAAAACACGCCCTGCAGGAACGCGTGATGAAACAATTGGATTATAAAAAATCCTCTCACTTTCTGATGCAGGGTGAAACAGGTTTGATCCCCAATCTTTCCGCAACCGGCGGCTAGGACAAAATTTATGTTACCCTATAAAGATGCCCTGAAAATCATTCTGGCCGATGTAAATATACCTGAGCGGCGCGACTTACCCCTTGATGAGACACTTGGGGCGATTACGGCCACAAGAATTAACGGCACGGAATATCTGCCGCCCTTCCATAATTCGGCCATGGATGGTTTTGCCGTCATAAGCCGCATGACAAAGGGCGCATCCCAAGACAATCCCATTACGTTAACCGTGGACGGCAGCACCATGGCGGGGGATTTTCCGGAAACATCTTCTGATTTTACCGCCAAAGGCGCATGGGAAATCATGACCGGCGCGCCCGTACCGGCGGGTTATGACGCGGTTATTCGTATCGAAGACATTAATATTCTGGCCAGAGATGATAATGAAAGACCCGCCGAAATATCGATCATGACAGAGGCTTTTGAAGGTAAAAATATCCGCAAAGCCGGGACTGATTTTTGCCCCGGTGATCTGTTGATGGAAAAAGGCATTCGGATTGGCCCCAATCATATCATGGCCCTCGCGGCGCTGGGTCAGGAAAATATTCCCGTGGTAACGCCGCCCAAGGTGGCCGTGATCAGCACCGGCAAAGAACTGGTCGATGATATGGCCCGACCCCTAAAACCCGGGCAAATCCGCAACAGCAATGCCCCTTATTTATTAAAAAGCCTTGCCGCATTCGGGATAGCGGCCCGTAATGAAGGGACGATTTTTGATGAACCGGAAAAATTCGAACAGAAGATTCAGGCCCTCTTATCAGATGACATCCAGATCATTCTGTCTTCCGGTGCCGTTTCCATGGGGCGATTTGACTTTATTCCCGATGGCCTGAAGAAAATGGGCGCAGAAATATTATTTCACAAGGCCGCCATCCGGCCTGGGAAGCCTATTTTATTTGCCCGTTTCCCCAAGGGAGCCTATTATTTCGGCCTGCCCGGCAATCCCATTGCTTCCGCTGTGGGACTTAGGTTCTTTGCCTATCCCTTGATACGAAAAATGCTCGGGCAACAACAGGAAAAATCTGTCAAAGCCATGTTGAATAATGACTTTACCAAAAGCTCCCCCTTTCGATTTTTCCAGAAGGCTGCCTTTGACGTACGGGAGGATGGCCAGCTGACTGTTGATATATTGCCCGGGCAGGAATCTTTTAAAATCAAACCCTTGTTGCAACAGAATTGCTGGGCCATTATTCCTGAAGAGGGCCTGTCGGTGAACGCCGGAAGTTTGATTGATATTTACCCGCTGTCTCCTGATTTCGGGCCAGATTTTAGTCAAAGCTAATATCATGAAGCTGCGTATTGATCCAAAAAAAATCAGCTTTCGCCTTGATCTTGACGAATTGGACTTGCTATTGACGCAGGGAGATATCATGGAAAAAACCAATCTTCCCCAAGGCTGCCTGACCTATAAAATCATCTGCCTTCCTGCCGGATCATCACCCATATTCACCGCCGACAAGGGAGACTTCACCCTGTCTCTGGCCCAAGATGTGATAGAAAACCATAGAGGCAACCTGCCCTCATTGGCGGGCATTATTTCTGAATTCCCAAGCCAAAAAGGCGATATTATTCAAGTTTCCCTGGAAGTTAATCTAAAGAAAAAAATTCGCCGCGCCTCAAAAACTTAAGTCCGCAGAAAAATAGCATAGCCCAAAAGCCCTAAACTCACCACCCAGAATATAATGTAAAATATCATGGCGTTCTTGGCTTTTTTCTTCTCATACCATGTGCGCGGCTGCACCCCCTTGAACAGAAATACCAGTTTGGCCGACAGATTGACGCAAACAATATTCACGGCCAGCAACAAGCCCGCGCCAAGCGCCAGATCATACCGCCCCGCACCGAGCATAATACCCACCGTCGCCCCCGGCGGCAACAAGGCCACCGCCACCATAACCCCGACCAGAACACTTGAAAGGCCGCTTGCCAAAGATAATACCGCCGCCGCACCCGACACAAGCGCCAGGGCAATGCTGTCAAAACCCACAATTGTCCGCGACAGCAATTCCGGACTATTCAATTCATCGGGCCAAAATATCCCCCATATCAGCCCCAGCAGAAAACTGAGCATCAAAGCAACCAAAAATCCAATCAGCATGGTTTTTACCGCATTCGCCATCAGGTCCAAATCCCCAAGTGCCGTCGACAGAGCCAAGGCCAGATTAGGCCCGAGCAAGGGCGCAATCACCATGGCCCCAATGACCACCGCCACGTTATTTTCGATCAAACCAATGCCGGCAACGATGGTTGAAAAAATCACCAGCAATATAAAACTTGTGCTGATCTGCGCCCCGCGTGAGACATCGGCATATAGCTCGTCACGGCTGATCCCGGAAAAAACGCGGGTTGTTTTAGCGGATTTTGTCTTTTCTCCGGCCTCTTCTTGATCTGCGGGCTTTTGAATTTCTGTTTTTACTTTTTCAGCCGGCTTGGGCAATATAGCCTCAACGGGTTGAATGACGATGCGGAATATTTGACTTTTCAAGAATAATTCCTGCAAACGATCCGTGACGATTTGAGTATCCTGCGTGCGCACCAGCAACGCATGGCCCAAGCCATCCGGCCCTACGGGCCATTTATCGACAATGTTATCGATCAGCTTGACTTTCTTCGCCAGATCTCCCGCCCCGGGCCGGATATGTATCTGAATTATTCTATGGCTCATATTATCCCCTTCTATTAAAATTATAGCCTAGCATAGAAAATTTTATTGGGATATATTTTCATCATGTCAAAAAATGTGAATTTAGAGCTATTATTAAGCAAGCTTTCCCCCCTTCTGGGAAAGCGATTAAGCCGGGCAGAGGCCGTACGGAAACATCACGGCGAAGACCTCACCCATTTTGATATCTGCCTGCCCGATGCCGTGGCTTATCCCCATAGCACCGAAGAAGTCAGTGCCATTGTCAAGCTATGCCATACTTATGAAATCCCCGTTATTCCCTATGGTGCCGGAACCGCCTTAGAGGGAAATTTTCTGGCCATAAGCGGCGGCATTACGTTAAATTTCTCCCAAATGGATAAGATCATCGCCCTGCGCCATGATGATATGGACTGCACGGTTGAAGCGGGCGTAACGCGAGAGCAGCTCAATCATGAAATCCGCCATACGGGGCTGTTTTTCCCCATTGACCCCGGAGCCAATGCCACCCTTGGCGGCATGGCAGCCACAAGGGCATCCGGCACCAATGCGGTGCGCTACGGCACCATGCGTGAAAATGTCATCCGCCTGAAGGCCGTCATGGCGGACGGCACCATCATCACCACCTCAAGCCGCGCCAGAAAATCAGCGGCAGGCTATGACCTCACCCGCCTTCTGGTGGGGTCAGAGGGCACGCTTGGGGTGATCACCGAAATCACGGTTCGGCTCTATGGTTTGCCAGAGGCCATGTCGGCGGCCGTCTGCCCTTTCAGCAGCCTTGAGGGCGCGGTGAATACGGTAGTGGAAACCATTCAAATGGGCATCCCCATTGCCCGCATAGAATTGATCGATGAGATGCTGATTGATGTGATCAACCGTTTTTCCGATTTCGATTATCCGCTGGAGCCGACGTTATTTATGGAATTCCACGGCAGTGATAATGCCGTTAAGGAGCAAGCGGAAATGGTCGAGGAAATTGCCAAGTCCCACGGCGGGCATGGTTTTCAATGGGCAAGCCGCCCCGAAGAGCGCAATAAATTATGGCAGGCCCGCCATGACGGGTTTTTATCCTTAAGGGCCGCCTATCCGGGCAAGGATTTTTGGGTGACCGATGTCTGTGTGCCCATCTCAAGGCTCGCCGAATCTATTCGTGAGACCCGGAAGGACATCGCCCGCGCCAATTTAGTCGCCCCCTTGGTCGGCCATGTGGGCGACGGCAATTTCCATCTGACCATCCCTTATGACAAAAATAACCCGGAAGATGTGGCGGCCATAGAACAGCTTAATCAACGGCTGATAGAACGGGCCATCGCAATGGATGGCACCTCGACCGGTGAACATGGCATTGGTCTGGGCAAAAAGAAATACATGGCCCTCGAATATGGCCCGGCCCTTGAATTTATGAAAATCATCAAAAAATCCCTTGATCCAAAAAATATTCTCAATCCCCATAAGGTTTTTGATTTATAAGGAAAAATTCCCATGCCCACGAATCCAGATGAAGGCAAAACTAACGAAGACTGGAAAAAAAGTCTGGATGACATACAATATCAGGTGGCCCGCTGCGGCGGTACCGAGCCGGCTTTTACCGGCAAATATTGGGATCATAAAGCGGACGGGAGCTATCTTTGCGTCTGCTGCAAGGCCCCGTTGTTTGGCTCCCCCGCAAAATATGACAGCGGCAGCGGCTGGCCCAGCTTTTATGACATAATCGACAAGAACGCCGTCAAAATCAATCGCGACCAGTCGCACGGCATGACCCGCGAAGAAGTTGTATGCGCCGCCTGCGACGCCCATCTGGGCCATGTTTTCCCGGACGGCCCGCCCCCCACAGGGCTTCGATATTGCATTAATTCCGCCTCACTTGATTTCGAAGGAAAGACTTAAAGTCTTGAATTTATGCGTTATACTCATATGATAACAATAGCCTCACTTGATTAAAATTTATGGGACGTCATGTTTAAAAGAAGTTCATTCTGGAAAATATATTTCCCGCTGATCACCATGCTATCCGCCATTCATCATGCGCAGGCCGCTGAAATCAACATTGCGGCGGCCTCGAATTTTGCCGGGCCGATAAAGATGATCATTGCGGATTTTGAGCGGAAAACGGGTCATCGGGCCAACCTGACCCTTGGCGCATCAGGTCGTTTTTATGCCCAGATCAATCACGGGGCGCCCTTTCAGGTATTTTTATCGGCGGACAGGCTCAAACCCGCAGCATTAGAGGCCAGCGGCATGGGCCTCAGCCGTTTCACTTACGCCATTGGCCGACTTGCCCTATGGTCTGCTAATGATACCCTCATTCAGGGCAATAGCAAAATTCTTGAAAAAGGCGCCTTCCGTAAAATCGCGCTTGCCAGCCCCAAACTTGCGCCTTACGGCAAGGCGGCCATTGATGTTTTATGCGCTCTTGGTCTGAAGGAAATCCTGTCCCCTAAATTTGTGCGCGGTGAGAATATTGCCCAGACCTATCAATTCGTGGCCACAGGCAATGCGGATTTAGGTTTCGTCTCCCTATCGCAAATAACGGAAAAGGGCAAATTGCGGGCGGGCTCTGTATGGATGATCCCCCAGGAATTGCACAGCCCCATCCAACAGGATGCCATTCTGCTAAAATCAGCAATGAATAATCAGGCCGCCATTGCCTTTATGCATTATTTAAAATCCGGCTCTGCCCGGGACATCATACGTGATTTTGGCTATCTCCTGCCCACGGAAGAGGAGTGATCATGGGATTTTCTGACGCCGACCTTGCCGCGCTCTGGCTGACATTTCGCATTGCCAGCATCACCACCATTCTATTACTGATCATTGGCACGCCCATTGCCTTATGGCTGGCCCGGACAAATTCCCGCTGGAAGGGGCCGATCGGCGCGATTGTTGCTTTGCCTTTGGTCTTGCCGCCGACGGTTTTAGGCTTTTATCTTTTGATCGCCATGGGGCCAAACGGGCCCATCGGTCAGATCACAACGGCCCTTGGCCTTGGCACATTGACCTTTACTTTCTGGGGGCTTGTCATTGCCTCGGTGCTGTATTCCATGCCCTTTGTGGTTCAGCCCATTCAAAATGCCATAGAAGCCCTGGGCGAGAGACCCTTGGAAGTTGCCGCGACCCTGCGCGCCGGCCCTTGGGACAGTTTTTTTACGGTCACGCTGCCTTTGGCGCGCCCCGGATTCATCACGGCAGCTATTTTAGGCTTTGCCCATACGGTGGGGGAATTTGGCGTTGTGCTTATGGTCGGCGGAAATATCCCCGGCGTCACCCGCGTTATATCCGTACAAATCTATGACCATGTGGAAACCATGGCATATAGCCAAGCCCATTGGTTATCCGGCACAATGGTCATTTTTTCTTTTGTGGTTCTGACCATCGTTTACACCTTCAACCGGGACAGAAAAAAATCGGGGGCCGGCTATGGCCTTTAGCGCGCGCCTTAATATTGCATATTCTGACTTCACGCTGGATGTGGATCTTACGATTCCCGCCAAGGGCATTACCGCCATATTTGGCCCCTCGGGTTCCGGCAAAACAACGCTGCTCAGGGCCATTGCCGGGCTTCATCCGAAAGATCTGTATAAAAACGGCCAAGGCCATATCCAGTTTGGCGATCAAATCTGGCAATCCGATACGGACTTTCTGCCCACCTATAAAAGGCCTATTGGCTATGTGTTTCAGGAATCAAGTCTGTTTGAACATCTGAGCATACAGCAGAATCTCGACTATGGCCAAAAGCGCATTAAAAAGCCCCTGAAACCCCATGAGCGGGATCATATCATTGACCTGCTGGGCATTTCCCATCTTTTAACGCGCCCCGCCGATAAATTATCCGGCGGGGAACGTCAGAGGGTGGCCATTGCCCGCGCCCTGTTGCTGCGGCCCCGATTGCTGCTGATGGATGAGCCAATGGCCTCATTGGATTTTGCCCGAAAAAGCGAAATTCTCCGGTTTCTCGAACGGTTAAAAACTGAACTGAAAATCCCGCTCATATATATCAGCCATAATGCAGAGGAGGTTACCCGTCTTGCCGATCATCTGATTATTCTGGATCAGGGAAAGCTTCAACAACAAGGGCCCATTCAAGAGGTTCTGGCCAATCACAAAATTCTCAACAGCATGAGCGATGAGCCTTTCACACTTTTGTTTGGCACCGTTATAACCGCCCGCACCGACCATAATCTGACCGAGGTTGACTTGGGAGACGCCCTGATCCGTATCCCTCATCATGAAGTGAAAAAACAGGCGGAAATTCGGCTCCATCTCTATGCCAAAGATGTGAGCATTGCCCTGTCCCGTCCGGAACAAACCAGCGTTTTGAATATCTTTGACTGTCAGATAGACACCATCGAGCCGCCGACGGAAAACGGTCAATGCCTGATCCATCTTTGCCTGAAAAATACCCGTATTCAGGCCCGGGTGTCGGCCTATTCCTGCGCCGAACTTGATTTACGCGCCGGCCAGCAGGTTTTCGCCCAGATCAAAGCTGTCTCTATTGTGCAATGATTTCTAAAATATTCTGCGTTTCTTAATTCAGGAGAATCAGGGCGACCAACCCAAATATCAGCAGGGCCATGATAATATTCACCACCCGCCCGTGGGACGCCTCCCCAAGCCAGCGGTTTAACGTATGGCCCAGCAGCATCCATGTGATACTGCACGGCAGGCCCACAAGAATGAAAGTCACCACAATGATGATCGTCCGATGATAAATATCATCCGCAATCCCCACATATAATCCGGCGCTGGACAGGGCCATGATCAAGGCTTTTGGGTTAACAATCTGAAAAAGAGCTGCTTCATAAAGATAGAACGGGCGGCTGGCTTTTTTCACCGGCGCGTTTCCTTGCGTCACATGCTGCCTGAAGGCCTCTTTTAAAAATTTGGCCCCAAGCCAGAAAAGCCATAATGACCCCGCAAATTTTACCACCAGCCGCGCCTGTGGCAGAATTTTCAGCACTTCCCCAAGCCCAAGGACGGCCGCCGCCATCAATATGGAAAAACCCACCTGAATACCAACCATATGGGGCAAAGTTCGGCGCACGCCAAAAAGCATAACCGAAGACATGAGCATCAGGTTATTCGGCCCCGGCGTTATGGCCGAGACAAAAGCAAAGGTTATCAAGCCGAAAAGTAATGCTTCATTCATGGATATTCCCACAAGTTTGAACAACAGATTTGAACAATAGGTCTGACATTGCGCCAAGTCTATGTTAATATTCCGTTATAGCACAGGATATTTTTGTATCTGTTGACAGGCCAGAAAGAAACACATAATGCAAAAGTTTGATGTCATCATTATCGGGGCCGGAATTGCCGGACTATCCGCCGCCTATGAAATAAGCAAGCGCAAGAAAGTTCTGGTCGTTGAGCAGGAGGATCACGCCGGTTATCACGCCACAGGGCGCTCGGCGGCGGTTTATGCCGCAGCTTATGGTAGTGAAAACACAGCGCTTTATGCGTTAGTTCGGTCAAGCTGGCCTTTTTTCAAGACCCCACCTGCTGGTTTCTCGGAATATGCCTTATATGGGGATCGCGGGATTATGTTTGTGGCGGATCATGACCATGTGGGCGGCCTCATTAAACATTATGAAGAAATGAAAATAAGAAATCCTGATGCCATTCTGGTTCATCGGGATTTTATTAAACGCAAATTCCCCCTGCTTCGGCAGTCCTATTGCGACACGGCAATCTATGATCCCAATGTGTATGATCTGGATGTCAGCGCCTTGCAGGAAGGCTACCTCCGGGCCATTAAAAAATCAGGCGGCCAGGTCGTCACTGGCTTTCAGGCCACCGAGATTCAGCATATTCAGGATCAGTGGATCATAAGCAACGGCACGGCCAGCTATCAAGCCCCCATTCTTGTCAATGCGGCCGGGCCATGGGTTGACCATATCGCCCAAATGGCCGGCGCGAAAAAGATCAAAATTAGACCTCTCCGGCGGTCTGCCATACTCGTTGACGGGCCAGATGAAAAAATTTCAAATGACTGGACAATGATTGTTGAATTTGAAGAAGAGTTTTTCTTCAAACCCGATGCCGGAAAGCTGTTGATTAGTCCTGCCAATGAAGATCTCTCGCCCCCTTGTGATGCGCAGGCAGAAGAACTTGATATTGCCCTTGCCGCGCATTATGCCGAAGAGGTTCTTGGCCTGCCCGTCAAAAAGATTGATCATTCATGGGCCGGATTACGCAGTTTCGTCGCGGACAGAGGCCCCGTGATCGGCTTTGATAAAACAAAACAAGGGTTTTTCTGGCTTGCCGGTCAAGGCGGCTTCGGCGTTCAGACAGCCCCCGCCGCAGGGCGGTTAGCCGCGGCGCTTATTTCTCAGGAGGCCATACCCGAAGACATGAAATCCTTTGGCCTTGAAGAGGTCATGACGTCACCATCACGGCCCGGACTAACATCCGCCGCGTTTCAATGTCTCGAAAAGAAACTGAAATTTTAACCTCGGTTAAGCCACGCCAATAAAAGCTTATAGGCCTCTGGCAGGGCCTGCCTGATCCAGCGCCATTGATATTTCACGGTCAGGGCAAGCCAGCCATGGGCCGCATATTTGCGGGCGCTGGTGGGCAGGGACGCGCCCGTGCAGCGTAATTTTACCCCTGCCTGACGCGCCTGCCACACCAGCAAATGATCCTCACCATAAGGGGCATCTTGCGGGAAACCGCCAATCTGATGGAAAATATCTCTGCGCAGGCAAAAGCCCTGATCGCCAAAAGGAATTTTTAATATTTCAGACCGGAACCAGGCCCCCCATTCATTTATGGCCATCCCGGCGGGGCCGTCCTGCCGGAATTTCAAATGATAATAATGCAGGGCCTCAGGACGGGCTTTGATTGCGGCCTCAAGCGCCGCTATGACCCGCTCTGAAAGCCGCGAGTCCGCATGGAGGAACCATAAAAATTCTCGGCTCGCGGCCTTGGCCCCCGCATTTTGCTGTCGGGCGCGGCCTTGCAAGGATTTAATCACGCAGATAGATTCTTTACCAGATTTTGTAAGGACAATATCATCGCAAGATACCACGATGATCTCCGCCGCAAGCCCAAGTCTGTTCAGATCATTCATAAGCGGCCCCAATTGATCTTCATCCGGGCCGAGGGGAATGATGATCGACAGCTTTTCTAATCTCATAATTTTAACAAATCCAACAACGCCTTCTTGTCCTCTGTCAATGATGCTTCTGATGACAGCACAGCCGATTGCAGGTTTTTCCGGCACTTACATTCCAGGGCATATTCCGGGGCAGAACCAGAAGACGTCCGGCGATCATTTTCCAGAAATCCCCCCAAAAGGCTTTTGGCTTTCTCAAGGCTTGCGCCGTAACGGGAAATAACCTGTTCAACGCTCACATGCCGGGCCGGATCATCAAGCCAGCAATCATAATCGGTCACCACGGCTATGGTGCAATAACAAATCTGGGCTTCCCGCGCAAGGAAGGCTTCGGGCACATTGGTCATCCCCACAAGATCACATTCTGCGGCATTTTTCAGGAATAAACTTTCCGCTCTGGTGCCAAGGCGCGGCCCGTCAACACAGGCATAGGTCAAACCCGGATGGAGCGGAATAGCCATTTTCTCTCCCGCCTGAACAAGGGAGGCGGCCAAAGTGGGGCATGTGGGCTTTGCGGTTGATACATGGGCCGCAAGCCCCCCGCCAAAGAAGCTTTTTTCGCGCGCCCCTTTGACAAAATCAAAATATTGCTCGGCCAGACATAAATCACCCGGCTTAAATTCATGACGCAAACTACCCACCGCAGAAATGCCGATGATGCGGGTGACACCCTGTTTCTTCAAGGCCCAGATATTGGCCCGGTAATTGACTTCATGGGGCAGATATTCATGGGATTTACCGTGACGGGCCAGAAATATAATCTTTTGCCCCCCGTTATATGTACCAATGGCAAGCGGCGCGGACGGCATGCCGTAGGGTGTCTCAAGGACAGTTTCTTCCACAATATCCAACCCTGAGAGCTGATAAATACCTGAGCCGCCAATGATGCCTAACATAAAATTCCGTCTCCTTTAAATTTCGCTGCAAGATGAACCATAGGCGAAACAACTGTAACAGCGATGATGTTTCATACTGATCCGCGTCCCCATACTCGCTTCCAATGATGGCCCAAGATCATAATCCAGATCATCATCCACCAATGTACAGGCATAGACCCGCATTTTACCATCCTGTTTAACGATCATGCGGGAAAAAGCGCACATGAATTCTTTACGGCTTTCGGCATTCTGATAACGGGTCATGCAATCCGTGGTCACGAAAGGCACATCCGGCAAGGACCCCGGCAGGGCAAAATCCGGAAAAGCCACAATATTCAAATCTTCGGGCAGGCCATGGTCTTTAAACAGCTGGGCAAAAGCCTCCTCGGCGGCGCCTTTGTCTTCATTGGGCCAGATATGACGGGCGACAGATACGGCAAAGCCCCTGTCATAGAGCATTTTAAGACCTGTCAAGGCCTTGGCAAAACTGCCTGCTCCCCGTCCCAGATCATGGATTTTTTCTTCGAAATGATCCAGACTTACCCGAAAGGAAACCGGATTGGGACTATTTGTCAGATTTTCCAATTCTGTGATACGCTGATGCAGGGCCGCCGTCCCATTGGTCAGGACAAGGCAGGGCCGATGAGCGGCGGCCAGCGTCAATATTCTGGGCAGATCTTTTGCCAGAAAAGGCTCGCCGCCTGTGAATGAAAACTGCGTTACGCCCAGTTTCAAGGCTTGCTCAATATAAGGGGCTGCGTCCTGAAATTTGATTAAGCCAAGCCGCGTATCCCCGGGCTTTGAGCCTTCCAGGCAGAAACCACAGGCCAGATTACAGGCCGTTCCCGTATGAAACCAGACTTCTCGCAATTGGTCGCTGTCGATATAGCCCCGCGCATCACCTTTTGGCGTCATAGACCAGTTTTCTGATTTTTGAAGAATCTCAGCCATAATTAATTTTGTCCCGGCCCCTAAATTCATTGATCTGCTGGTAAAGATATTGGCGCGCGGGCCGTGGATCACCCGCCAGATCATCCTGTAATTTAAGGAGATCTGCCTCTATATCAACATCATAACTGGGCGAAATATTTTCCACCGTCATGTCGTTATCCGCGCAATATGTTGCCAAAGCCTGACCGAGCTTATCAGTGCTCCAAGGCAAGCCCCTCAAATCCGGCCAGGGAATGCGCGCGCCCATAAGCGTGACTCCGCCGTCGTCTGCGGGCGATAGCATGATATCCCTGGTCAACAACGCCCGCGCGGCCTCGGTAAAATGCTGCGGCTTTAACATGGGGGCATCGCTGCCCAGGAAAATAATCCTGTCAAATCCCCGCCGCCGCAATTCTTGATCTATGGCCCAAAGGCGGTACCCAAGCCCGCCTTCCGGCTGGGCAAGAATCAAGCTGTCCCGATTCAATAGTCCCATAGCCCAATCCAGATCATCGGGCGATGCCGGCGACAGGACAACGGACCCATATCCAGAATCCGCCCAAGCCCGGGTATCTTCAAGGGCGCAATTCAGGAAGGCTTGGGCAAATATCAACGCCTGCGGCGCACCAATGGTTTTTGCCAGCCGTTGCTTGCCCCGAAATAAGGCGGGGCGTTTACAGAATAAAACCAGACAAGGGGCGGCTACTTCACCCATTATGAAGCAAGCCTTTTATGCCGGGAAAACAGCTTGAGAAAGACTTTAAAAATTTTGGCAATTTTCGGGGTGAAGCTGCGTTTTAAATAATTATTGGCCAGTTTTTTCCAGACGTCGGCCTGAACGGGATAGGGATGAATGGTCGCCCCAATGGCGGATAATTTCAAGCCCGACGTGATCGCCAGCGCCATCTGCGTGATGGATTCGCCTGCGTGGGACGACACCATCGTGGCGCCGAGAATGCGGCCGGATTTTTTTTCCACATGAACCCGCGCAAAGCCTTCTGTTTCTTCTTCGAGGATGGCCCGGTCAACGTCTGACATTTGCGCAGTCAGCGTGATAGTTTTATCGCCTTGTTCCGCGGCCTCTGAGGCGGTCATGCCGACATGGGCAACTTCAGGGGAAGTATAAATTGCCCATGGCATCACCAGATCACTGACTTTTTTGCGGCCAAAGAACAGCGCATTCTGAAGGACGATTTTCGCCATGGAATCGGCGCTATGGGTAAATTGATAGGGCGAACAAATATCGCCGGCGGCATAAATTTTTGGGCTTGTTGTTTGCAGCCGATCATTAACGGTTACGCCGCGTCCGTGATACTCAACCCCGGCGGCTTCGAGGTTTAATCCCTCAATATTGGGGATACGTCCGGCAGCCACCAGAATTTCATCACCCTCTATGGTATTGCCATTAACGCTAACCGCTTTATGGCTGCCTGAGTTTTCAGCTTGCGTAACCTTGGCATTGATCAGGATATTCACGCCTTCCTGTTCCAATTGTTTTGTCAATACCGCGCTAGCATCGGCATCTTCTGTGGGCATTATCCGGTCTGCCATTTCAATCAAGATCACCTCACTGCCAAAACGGCAAAATGATTGAGCCATTTCGCAGCCGATGGGCCCGGCTCCTATGATGATCAGCCGTTTGGGTAGTTCAGTCAATGAAAATAATGTCTCATTGGTCAGGGGCGACGCCTCGGCCAAACCCGAAATGGGCGGCAGGGAAGCTTTAGCCCCTGTGGCAATCACGGCCCGATGAAAATTCAGCTTTTTGCCGGAGACTTCGGCGCAATCAGGGGAGATAAATTGCCCGTCCCCGATAAAAACATCAATGCCAAGCGCGGTAAAGCGCTCTACGCTGTCGTGATGGGCCATGTCATTGCGTTTTCTGCGCAGGCCGGCCATCACCTTGGCAAAGTCCAACGCCCCCTCAAAGGTAAAACCGAATTCTGCGCTTCTTCTTGCTTCATATACGCTATGGGCGGCGCTCAATAAAGCCTTGGACGGCACGCAGCCAAAATTCAAACAATCACCGCCCATAAGATGACGCTCTATCAAAGCAACTTTTGCCCCAAGTCCCGCCGCCCCGGCGGCCGCCACAAGACCCGCCGGCCCCGCGCCAATCACGACCAGATTATAGCGTTCAAGAGGTTGCGGATTTTCCCAGTCCGCCGGATGAAGTTTTTCCATCAGTTCCTGATTATATTGATCATCGGGATAAATTACAGTGGTCATGAACTGGCCTCATCATTTTCCTGTGTTTCTGGCTTATCTTCGGTTTCAGGCACGGCCTTGGCAAGGGCGCGGCGAGCAAGATAAGTAACATAAGCGGTCACAATTACCGTCACGCCGAAGCCAATCCAGATGAAATAATTCTGGGCTTGCCCCGCGCCTTGACCCGGGGCCGCGGCAAGCTCTGTCACGCTGGTGACCAATGAGCCAAGATAGGTATAAAGAAACGTCGCCGGCAACATACCGATGAAGGAGGCCAAGACAAAACTTGTGGCCTTCACCCCCGTCAGGCCCAAGGCATAATTTAAAAAAACATAGGGAAAAATTGGCGACAGGCGCATTAAGGTAACAATTTTAAGCCCCTCCTCACCCACGGCCTTATCGACCACATCGAAACGCGCATTGCCTTTGATTTTTTTCTCAACCCAGGGCCGCATACGGCCCCGCGCAAGGCTAAAGGCGACAAAGGCCGCCATGACGCTGACCGGAGATACCAAAAGCGTGCCCCAAAAAGGCCCGTATAAAAAACCCGCGCCCAATGTTAAAATAGAACCGGGAATGAGCAATACCGCCGCGACAATATAAATGATGGCATATATGGCCACGCCCCACGCGCCGCTTGCCTTAACCCAAAGGATCAGGCTTTGCATCCATTCATGAACCGGCCAGAATATGCTCACCGCGATCAATGCGGCAACAATGACCGCAATTTTTATAAAACCCTTCATCTATTCTACTTTCCCTTAAGATTCATATTTGAGCCGAATTTAAAGTAATATCAGTTCTATTTGACCCAAAGGCCAAGATGATCTTGCGGGTGTGCTCAGCCATTCGCCCGATGTTCAATATACCACCAAACGCCTGACCAAAAAATCATACATGCCCCTTAAATAGAGTCAAATAGAACCGGATATTGCTCTAGCATATCTATTAAAAAAATTGCGGTAAAGATTTCGTGATCATTCAGTGAAGTGGCGATAACAAGGCGCGAGCGGGCCTTTAATGTTAGGTTGTTGTATTTTAACAGCATGGATCCGCCGCTTGTTCCTGATCCAGTTGATCAAAAGGCAGAATAGTGCCGCACCCCTCAAAAATGCCGAAATGCCGGGAAAAATCACCAATAAACTGAAAATGCGCCTGAAAGCGGGTATCCTGAAGCATCGCCCATGTATTGCCGCACACCGGAAAGACCTTGCCTGTTGCGATGGTATGATGTTTATCCAGAATGAATTCAAGGGGGCAATCCGGAATCGTTCCCTGATAGATCACGGCCTGACCATAATCTTCGCAGGCGGGTTCCAGATTTTCCAATTTAAACAAGCGATATGTTGCCGAAAAGAACCGCAGGTTTCCAACCTGCGCCGATAATAATGGGTCCGTAACCTCCAGCGGGCGGTCTTCCACAAGGCGCGGATCGGCAAAGCCATTTTGCTTGCTTAAGGCAATGAAATCATTCCAGTATAAAGCCCCGCCCAAACATTCGCCGTAAAGTACCGGATCATTTTTCACGGCCTCCGGCACGCGCTTATCCGCATAGACATCAGAAAAATAAAATTCACCGCCCGGTTTGAGCAACCGTCCGATGCCCTTGAGAACCGCTTGCTTGTCCGGCGACAGATTGATCACACAGTTAGAGACAATCACATCAAAACTTTCCGGTTCAAGATCCAGCTCATCCAGTTTTTCAATATAGCCTTTCAGGAAACGGACATTGTCATAACCGAAAGCCTCAACATGAAATTGCCGATGTTCCTCGGCAATGGCCAATTGTTCATCGGTCATATCCACGCCAATAACTTCGCCGGTTCGCCCGACCAATTGCGCCAAGGCGTAAACGTCCCGGCCCGAACCGCTGCCCAAATCCAGAACGCGGCACCCCTCGAGCAAGGGCGGACAGACCAGACCGCAGCCATAATAACGCGACAATACTTCCGGATGAATATTTTTCAACAAGGCTTTCAGCCAATTCGGCACGCTGGATGTATCGCAGCAGGCATCAGTTTTCAGGTCGCTGGTACCTTGCAGCTGACGGCCATAATAATCCTGAACAGTTTCATGCATATGTATTTCTCGTCGTCATAGTTTACGTCACCAATATTATATATTATTGCCGCATGTTTAATATAAACATTTTCGTGATAATCGGCGCTGGTTATCATGGTAAGTTAACACCATAGAAATGCAATCTGTCCCCGCATCAAATATTTGCGCGACTTTCTCATTTTCAATCTGAAACATAAGCCGGGGTCTAGCCGCCAATATTCTCGGCGAATTGTCCCTTGGGGCGATATTGATGTAGGTAATTGGGCAGAACAGCGCCGAGCAAGGTTGGCGATATCCCCAGATCAGGCAGGCCCAGCGCATCTGCATGAACCACATTATCTGTTTTCAGCATTTTAAGCTGATCAAGAGTAATCGGCGGATTGGGCAAGAGGCCAAGGAAAAACACGATATAGGGCGCAATAAAATCCGGCACTTCGATGAAGCATGGCTTTCGCATGGCTTCTTGCGCGGCAAGCTTCATCATATCACGCAAGCTATATATGTCCGCGCCGCCAAGTTCATATGTTTCGCCCTGCATTGCCTTGTCGGCCAAGGCCTTGATCATCACCTCGGCCACATCCCCCACATAAATGGGCTGAAATTTGGTGTCGCCGGAAAATACCGGCAGTATTGGCAGGCTTGCGGCCTGCGCGAAACGGTTGAACAGGCCGTCCCCGGTGCCAAAAATAACGCTTGGGCGAATAATCGTTGCTTGCGGGAAGGCTTGTTTGACGGCCTTCTCTCCTCGGGCTTTGCTCTGACTATATAATGCCTCAGACTGCTCGTCCGCGCCAAGAGCAGACATATGGACAAGCGTTTCAACCCCAAGTTCGGCACAAATTCGCGCCACGGTTTGCGCGCCTTGTTCATGAATGTCGTTAAATTTTTGCGGCCCGCTTTCAGATAAAATACCCACAAGGTTAATCACCGCATCGGAACCTTGAATGGCCGACCGCACGGAATTTTCATCCCGAAGATTGGCCTGAACCACCTGTATCTGGCCAACTTCGCCGAGGGGTTTGACATGCATGGCCGAATTTGGCCGCCGCACCGCCACCCGGATGCGCCCGCCGGATTTTGCCAGATGCTCGACCAATGTTGTCCCAACAAAGCCCGCACCACCAAAAATCGTCACCAACCGCTGTGCCATTAAATCCTCCAGAAAAGCTATATATCGTTACTGCCTTTTTATCTTTCTCCTTAAGGTTAGTCCAGACTATTCTATATATTTCATTTTCAGGGTACCTGCGTTAATCAAGCGGCGATATATATGATAACGACTTTGCTCTTGACTTTTCTCCGGCGTGGTCGTAATCACTGCACATCATTCAGGTGGCCCAGATGGCGGAATTGGTAGACGCGCTAGCTTCAGGTGCTAGTGTCTGTATGGACGTGGAGGTTCGAGTCCTCTTCTGGGCACCATTTTTTCCTTAATATATCAAGTCTTTAAATATCCCATATTTTAATGTAAATACTTGCTTGTGCAAAAGGAACCCTATAGGAACCCCGCAGAATTAAGACTGGTTATATAGAATTTATGATAGGCTCCTTGATTGCGGAGTCTTGAATATTTCGCATGACCGAGGTCATTCTCGGCTCAGGAGATAGCCCTTGATAAAAATATTTCTCTTTTTGTTGGTTTTTCTGTTCGCTACGACATTCGTCATATTGATGATATGGCGCCTGCTTGATCGCCGTGCAGATCGGGCAGAGATGGCTCGCCTGATAGCGTTGCAGCCCAAATCACCACGCGTCTTTGATCCGGCAATGGTGGCTGATCTTCCAGACCCGGCGCGGCGATATTTCGAATACACGATACTGAGGGGAACTCCGTTGTTCACGGTGGCAGATATCGAGATGACGGGACAGTTTAGTCTCGGCACGAAAGAGGCACCAAACTACATGGCAATGACCGCACGGCAGGTGCTGGCTGCACCAAATGGCTTTGTTTGGAAAATGTCTGGCGGCAAAGGGTTCATGCGTATGTCCGGGTCTGATAGTGCGCGCTGGACCCGGTTCTGGATTGCAGGACTCGCCCCTGTGGCACGCTTTGGAGAGACCTCTGATCACGCAAGATCGGCATTCGGCCGCTATATAGCAGAGGCCGTCTTCTGGACCCCTGCCGCGCTTTTGCCCAGGCAGAATATTGTTTGGCACGCGGTGGACGAAAACACCTCGAAGGTTACAATTCATCATAACGGGATCACACAGGACGTTTACATCTCCGTGACACCAGAGGGCCAGCCAACAGAGGTCAGTTTTCCGCGTTGGAGTGATGCCAACCCGGAAGGGATTTATCGCCTCCAACCCTTTGGCGGCTATCTTTCTGAATTTCGAAATATTGCGGGATTTCGACTCCCGACCCATGTTGAAGCCGGAAACTTCTTTGGGACTGAAGACTATTTTCCCTTCTATCTTGTCGATGTTACAAATCTGCGATTTTCACAGGCGGAATGAGAGGCCCCGCGGGTCATGGATTCCTGTCAGGCAAGCTATTGATGAGATCGGACAGAAATTCAGCAAACGCGGCGATGATATTAAAGAACATCTTTCCCATTGGTTCCATTGGTTCCGTTGGATCATAGACTGATGCCCCAAGGGCGCAATTTACCAATAGAGTATCCACCTGAATCTAAAGGGTAATCACTCTTTGATTATCAACGGTTTGTAATTATAGTTCAATGGTTTCATACCAGTGCCCATCTATGTCCCCTGTGGGGCACCACTTTTCATAATGACATATCATGAGATCCTCTTTGGAAGGGGCTATTCTTTAGTTTACTTCATAAAAACATGAGGAACTTTTAAAAGGTGACGTCTTAAGTCTCTGAAATATAAATTTTTAGATATTAAAGTAAATTTAAAGGGAGATGGAGGATGAATAACATTAAGAGCCGGGCGTTACGGGTGGCTTTATTGACAAGCGTGGCATTATGTACCGTACCATTGATCAGTGCGCAAGCCCAGACAACCACAGAAATTCAGCAGATAGAATTTAAAATACTGGCTCAGGATCTGGCCACGGCATTAAATAAATTTGCGGCAAAAACCAACAGAGAAATTTTATATGCCCCGGGGCTGGTGAAAAATCTGACCGCCTCTGGCTTGTCCGGAAAATTTTCTCCAAAGGAGGCTTTGTCGCGGCTTCTTGCGGGAACAGGGCTTACTTTCGAAGAAACGGCTCCAAAAGTGTTTATTATCAAGAAAATAGGCGAAATTTCTCCTAAAAATCTGGATAAGATGCGCTTGGAGTTAAAAAAATCTTCTATGGGTATTTTGCAATCCGGTACGGTGAAATATGGTGCCGATTCAAGCAAGTCTGCCGACAAGAATGGACAAATTAGTGGCCGCGTGTTTGACACCGGCACATCGCGGGGTCTTCCGGGGGCGTTTGTGACCTTGCGTGGTACAAATCTGACAGCTATCAGTGATGATCGCGGCTTTTACCGTTTTTCGGCGGTTCCTGTCGGGACGTATCAACTTGATGTCGACTATATTGGCGTAGACGCGAAGGTCATAGACGTAAAAGTTACTGCGGGAACACATATCACGCAAAATTTTGAAACCGGTGATTTGCTGGAAGATATCATTGTCTATGCCAACCGGTCTTCGCTTGCACAGGCCCTTAATCAGCAACGCTCCGCCGCCAACGCGTCAACAGTTATCGCCGCTGATTTGATGGGCAGTTTCCCGGCAGAAAGCGTAGCGGAGGCCCTGCGCCGCGCGCCGGGCGTTTCCTTTGCCCGGGACAGCGTAACGGGAGAAGGGTCAGAAATTCTTATCCGTGGTTTCAATTCTGAAGCAATTAATGTTCAATTAAACGGCATTGGCCTTCAGGGTACCGGCTTCAACCGCACGATCGACCTGAATGGTTTCCTGGCAGATAATATTTCAAAAGTAACAATACATAAATCATTATTGCCCAGTCATGAGGCCTCCGGAACCGGTGGCCTGGTTGATATTGAAACCCGGTCAGGGCTGGATTACGGGGGGCATTATTTCAGCGCCGGCATTGAACGAGAGCAGAATTTTAACAGTGCCTTTGGGGATGAATTTCAGGGCAATGCCACCGCCGCCTGGGAACTTACCGATACATTCGGGGTTGTAGGCAGCATTCAATATCGCAAAACAGATCGTCAGAATTTTGATGTGGGTGTGGTTGATATCATGCCGCCCGTGTTGCCCGCAGGCTTCACAAATTTGTTCTTCTTGCCGGAAAGCCTGGATTTTCCTTTCGACGAGGGGGTACCGGAACAACTTATAAGCGGCGTAAATATATCTCAGCGTCAGCGGGATGAAGAAAATCTTGTAGCGTCAATCAATTTTGCCTGGGATGTGGCGGATCATACATCTTTAAGACTGGATATACAGCGGATTCAACGTGATTCAAAAACCATAACATCCCGTTCCAGCCAGTCTTTTTTGACCCGGGGGTTCAATATGCCTATCCCGGAATTGGGCGGGGAGGTGCGCAGACGCACTGTCCTGAACAGTTTACGGCCAACATCCGGCTTGACAAGCATTGATCTTGAAACAAAGTCCACAATCTTTAGCTTTCGCGGCGAGACCGACATTAATCAATGGGAATTTGATTATAAATTCGGATTGTCAAAAGCCTCTTCCAAGTCCAATAACCAATTTATTACCCTGTTGGGACAAAATGCGACCAATCTTTTCGATCTGATTGATCCGGCAACCATTGTAACCAACCCGGATGATGATGCGAGCAATACATTACGTATTGTTGATGGCGGGGTCGTGATGGTTGGGGATATTCCCCTTCTATCGCTGACGCAGGCTGGGCTCGATTATGTTAACGACCCCGGTATATATTCTCCGTTATTCGCGACCCGCTCTTTTACCAATTCACCAACGGAGGCTTATACGGGGGCCTTTGATGTCAAATATAATTTTGCAGATAACTTTGTCAGCTATGTCAAAGTTGGCATGAAATATAACAGAAGTAGCCGGGATAATGTCGATGACACTTTTGCGACGACGCCAAATGCCGTGGCAACAAGCGAGCGTTATATTCGCATTTTTGGACGTGATACACCATTATCACAGTTTGGAAACAACCTTCTGGGCTCTCTTGATCTGGGTTTGATCGGGGCACCGGGACGTGGCGTTCCTGTATTGTCACTGGACTCTCTTGACGGCATTTTTGATCAACTTGGCAATTTAATAGAAGATGATCCTGATACGCCGGAAAATGAAGAACGTTTCAGATTCACAGATCTTTCAATTCTTGACCCCATTCTGGATGGCGGCAGCGCTTTAAACCCCAGCAAAACAGTCGAAGAAGACATTGCTGCATATTTTGAAATGAAAATGGATTTTGGAAAACTGGAAGTGATCGGCGGAGTACGCTGGGAACGGACAAGTCGCAATGCGACAACGATTTCAACGCCATCAATCAGGTTGAATTTACCGGGTTTTACCCGCGAACCCAGAGATACATTCCTGGGGGCAGGCCTGATAGACTTTACCGATGTTGGCGGAACGGTGGATACCTTCATACCAAGGCTCATAGCAAATTATCGTCATTCTGATGAATTGGTTCTCAGGTTCACTTATTTTAAATCAACCGTTAACCCCAATTTTCGTGCTTTGAGTCGCCCGACTTCAGTGCTTCTTGATTTACGTGACGGATTTGGCAGGGGCACTATACGTGAAGCCAATCCTGATCTGAAGCCAACAAAGACCGATAATTTCGATATAGATATTGCCTATTATTTCCCGGATTCTCCGGGGATATTGCGGGCCGCTTTCTTCTATAAAAAAGTTAATAATAACTTTACCAGTGTTTTATTGGCAGATGATGGTAATGATGGTGTCAGGGCCAGAATAGAAGAAATACTGGCGCCGCTTGCCGCAACGCGCCCCGATTTGCTTGATTTTCCTGATGATTCTGAATTCTTCCTGAACCGGCCAACCAATGGCGACGGCGGCAAAATTTATGGTATCGAGGTCGAGGCCATACGCCAGCTGGATTTCCTGCCCGGCTTCTGGAGTAATTTCAGTGTGCTTGGTAATGCCACCTATACCGGTGGTGCCATTCCTAGCCTGGTCAGCGCCCGCAATGATGACGGAGACCCAATTTCTTTATCTATTGATGGTGTTTTAGAGGGGCAATCCCGCTGGTCCGGCACCACGTCTCTGGCCTATGAACAGGGCGGTTTCTCGGGGCGCCTGATTTATACCTTCCAAACCATATCTGTACGCCTATTTGATGAATTTAATCTGAATAGCGTGACGCCCAGTTTTTCTACCCTTGATTTAAGAACTTCTTACCGGTTCGATTTGGGCGGAACACAAATGGAAGTGTTTCTGGAAGGCGACAATCTGTTGAAAGGCTCTGCGGATTCTGATGTACGTTCAGCGATTGCCCCGACTTTTTCCGGCAGCTCAGCGGATTTCTTTTATCCGCAACAGTTACAATATAGCGGCGGTCGCAGCATCACCCTTGGCATACAGGCCAGATTCTAAACCAATAAGGAAAACAGGCAATAATGTTTAGTAAAAAAGTAAAATTACCATACGTGGGGAGCCGCTCTTTTTGGGCGGCTCTTGCCATTTCTTTGTGTCTTGTCTTTATGGTGGGGACGGTTTCTGTACAGGAAGCCATTGCACAGGAAAAAGATGAGGAAAAAGAAGAGAAAGAAGAGAAAGAAGAAACTAAAAAGAATTGTGAAGGGGATGATTGTGAGAAACCGAAACCCAAGAAAACAAAAATAAAATCCATAGAAGCTTTTGCCAAGAAAAAGGATCGCCAAGAAGGGCTTTTTGCCTTTTATGTGGATCCAGAAAATGGTGATACCTATATGGAAATCACAGCGGAGCAACTGAATAAAAACTTTATTTATTTCAACTACGCACAGAATGGCACATCAAACAGAGCCTTCCCCGGTTTGGGCGAAATTCGGGAAAATGCCGTTATTTCCCTGCGACGCCATTTTAATCGCGTTGATTTTTTCCGGAAAAATACGGATTATACTTTTGATCCGGATAATGCGCTGGCCCGCAAGCCGGAAAATAATAATATTTCCCCGCTTATTATGACAGCCAAAATTGTCGCGGAAAATAAAGATAAATCTGTTTTTATCATTGATGCCGGAAAAATGTTCAAAGGCAACGGTTTTATTCGACTGGGTGGTAAGAAAGGCGGCACACTCAGCAAGGATAAATCATCCATATTAACGGTTCAGAGTTACCCCGATAATGTCAATATAATCTCAGAATATATTTTTGACAACGTCAAGGCCAAAACAGTCGCCGGCAGTTCTCTGACCGTCACACTTCAGCATAGCTTTCTGGCCATGCCGGATGATGGCTTTGCGCACCGAAGGGACGATCCCCGTGTCGGTTATTTCACCCAACGCAAAACAAATTTAACCCGGCTTCAAGGGCTGCCTTATGATGATGTCATAAAACGCTGGCGGCTTGTTAAGAAAAATCCGGATTTGCCGTTATCTGATGTCATAAAGCCCATTACCTACTGGATTGAAAACACAACACCTCATGAATATCGCCGTATCATTGGTCAGGCCGTTCTTGCCTGGAATCCTGTCTTTGAAAAGGCCGGTTTTAATAATGCAATTGCGGTCAAGATACAACCTGATGATGCCACGTGGGATGCCGGCGATGTCCATTATAATGTGATCCGCTGGATTTCATCCCCATCGCCCCGATTTCTGGGCTATGGGCCAAGCTATGCAAATCCGGACACCGGAGAAATACTCGGCGCGGATATTGTATTGGAACAGGCCAATATTAAGCGGGCCATCATGTATGATGAAATTTTTGGTTCTTCTGAAGAAAACAATGAATCAGCGGAATATGATCTTATGCTAAACGGCTGTGCTTTGGCTCATGGCATGCAACTGGAAAGAAATTTCGCCCAGTTATCATCTGTTTCCCCTGATCAGAAAAAGGATGAGATCATTGAACAGGGACTATATTATTTGGTTCTGCATGAGGTAGGGCATACTTTGGGCCTGAGCCATAATATGATGGGCAGCTATTACCGTGATCCCGATGACTTGAATAACAAGGGACAAAATCTTGTTAATTCCATCATGGATTATCCGGCGGTGAATATTGCCCCCAAGGGGGGAAAGCAAGGGCTTTATTTCCCCAATGAACCCGGCCCCTATGACGCATGGGCCATCATGTTTGGTTATGATGCCCGTATGGCTGACATAGAAATACGAAAGGCGCATCTTGCCCGATCTTCGTCGCCTGATTTACGGTTTGGTAATGATGCCGATGCCATGACCAGCACAAATAGAGGTATTGATCCGCGGGTAAATGTCTTTGATTTGTCAAATGATCCTATTGCTTTTGCCATTGCGCAAAGTGAACTGGTCAATGAGACGCTTTCTACTTTGCACAAAGATCTGGCAAAGCCGGGACAATCATGGGATAATCTATATAAGGCCACGCGCGTATTGCTTAACCAGCGCAAGCGGTCTGCAACGACAATTTCGCGCTATATTGCCGGTATCTATGTTGACCGTTCTTTCGTTGATCAACCTACAGATTCCGCAGGCCCGCATACGCCGGTGGAATATGAAACAAAAAAACGTGCCATGGCGGCGTTGAATGAATATGTCTTCTCCCCCACGGCTTTTGTGTTTCCAGACGCGTTAATCAAAGTACTTCAACAGCAAAGGCGCGGATTTGATTTAGCCCGGGGACTGACACGTCAAGACCCCCTTGTTCATGCCTGGGTCAGGTCCATTCAGGAGGAGATGATATCCTATCTTCTCAACCACCGGGTATTACGCCGGCTGACAGACAGCGGTTTATATGGTAATGAATATTCTGTGGGTGAAATGCTTCGTGACCTCACCGGAAATATTTTCAAAGCGGATTTGAAGCATAATGTAAATTCATTCCGGCGAAATTTGCAGGTTGCCTATGTGAAACTGGCCATAAAAATATTTAAAAGCGGACATCTTGATGCCCTGTCAGAAGGGGAATTATTTACAATAATCAATTCCATTGATCGACTGATGAAAAAATATGGCCAACGTGGAGATCAAGACACCCGTGCCCACCGGGCCTTTATAAGATATTTAATCAAAGAAGGACTTTATGAATAAGGGACAGGGATAACCATGACGCGATTTGACCCCAAACCAGCGATCACGCCTAATGATCAATTCGCCTTGTTAATGGAAACATACAGCCGGCCACTGGAACGTTTCTTCCGGCGGCGTGTGCGTGTGCAGGTTGAGGTGGATGACCTTATTCAGGAAGTTTTTTACCGTTTGATACGACGACATGGCCAAAGTGAAATTGAAAACCCTCAGGCTTATTTGTTTCAAATAGCGGCAAATATCCTGCGGGACCGCTTTCGTCGCGCCCAGAAAACACGTAATGATGATCATCAGCTTTTTGATGAGGCTCTTCATGCCCATGACGATATCTCTCCTGAACGTATATTAATAGGCCGGGATCAGGTAAGATTTCTCAAAAGCGCCATGTTGGAGCTGCCTGAAAAAACGCGAAATATCTTTATATTACAAAGATTTGAAGATATGAAATACCATGAAATTGCCGTCCATCTTGATATATCCGTCAGCACGGTAGAAAAGCATATGATGAAAGCTATTAAACATATAACGGGAAAGGTGGAATAAAATATGACCCGTCATTATCCCGACTTGCCGAATGATAACATTCATGATCAGGCCTGCCATTGGCATGTGATCCTGCGATCTGATACTGTTACGCGAGAAGACCAAAGGGCCTTTAACCTGTGGATATCACAATCAGGGGCGCATCAGAGAATATATGATGAGATTTCCCTGTCTTTGGAATCCCTTGACAATATCCGCCATGATCCGGATATCAAAATGTTGCGCATAGCGGCCTTAAAAAAAACCAGATATAAAAAGAAATACATGATAGCCGCTGGCAGTATTGCCGCGACAATGATCCTTGGAATCATGACATTATCCGGGCTTCCCCCGCATTATTCTACCCCTGATGCTTTAGAAGAAATAAAAACATCCGACGTGCTGGAAACGGCGATTGGGGAGCGTTCTACCATAAAGCTCGCGGATGGGTCTCTGGTTGATTTGAACACCAATACCAAGATCCGCACACATTTGACCGCAAAACGGCGATTGGTCATACTTACCCACGGACAAGCTGTATTTGAGGTAGCAAAAGATACAGAGCGCCCCTTTGTTGTTATAGCCGGGGATCAAAAAATAACCGCTATTGGCACCCAGTTTGAAGTTCGAACCGATAACAAGGGCACGTCCGTAACACTGCTGGAAGGCAAGGTTTTGATTGATGAGATCAGGATAAAAACAAAGGATATAAAAAGTTCGCCCCCTCCCGTCGAATTAACGCCGGGAGAACGTTTTGTCGCCCCAACCAGCAGCCCTCCTGTTGTTGTTAAAGTCGATTTTGACAAGGTTACCAGCTGGCGGCAAGGACGGGTGGATTTCGAAGATGAACTTCTGATCGATGTGATTGATGAGCTTAACCGCTATTCAAGACATCAGGTAATCCTTGGTGATGACAGTCTTGGGGAGCTTAGAATAAGCGGTAGTTTTAAGACGGGGTCTTTTGACAATTTTCTTGCTGCCTTGGCAGTTGTTTATCCTGTCACGGTAGAGCACCATAGCAAAGAAAGCATCCTGCAATGGGAAAGAAAAGAAAACTGATTCTTGCATCTATATCCTTGATATGGTGATAATCCCTTATTACTTCCGGTCACTTCCGGCTCCGGAAATTGGGGAAATTCACCATATCAATTGGTCAAGGATTTATTTTTGAGGGACTGCAGCTCAGGGCTAACGCCAAGAACGACGAGCATATTCGCACTAATTCTCATCCCTGCTTGCCAATTCCTTATTTTATTTCGCTGAACATTTAACTCATTCCCCTGCTCACGAATGAGGTCGAAGGCACTTGCTACACCTCCCTCATATTGAATTTTTGTGGCCTTGGTAACCCGTTCTTGCGCTTGTTCTTGTAACGCCTGAATTTCAATTTGTCGTATATTCTCTTCTTGAGAAGTTAAAGCATTTTCTACCTCTGACAAGACTGATAAAACCACACGTTGGTAATTAATTAAACTCTGTTCCTTTGCAATCTGGCTCCTTCTAAGGGCTCTTTTTCTATTGCCATTATCATAAATCAATGCTGAAAATGCTGCCGCGATTTGTGAGGAAAAAGCCTTTCCTGTTAATAGATCTGATAATGTAATTGACCTGAAATTTGCTGACCCATTGAGACTTAAATTGGGAAGCCATGCTTTTTTGGCGGTATCTATGGATATATCCGCTGAACGAAGGCTGTTCTCTGCAATTCTTAGGTCTGGTCTTTGCCTTAAGGTTTCCGCAGGAAGATAAGGTTTTAAGCGGGGAATAGGCGTCATTATAAAATCACGTGGCAACAGTTTAAACGTTTGTGGCGATTGTCCTAATATTATAGAGAGCGATCTTTCAAGGGAGAAACGGTTGGCAATTTGTATTTCCAGATTACTTTTAAGGCTTTGGATGCTAACGTCGATCTGATCAACATTTATGCTTGTTATAACGCCCGCAGATAATCGAACCCGGGACAAGTCTCTTAGTTTTTCCTGAATATGAATTTGTTCTTCTTGTAATCTGATTAATTTGTCTTGAGCACGAATATTAAAATAAAGAGTGGTGATGCTTTGCGCAATCGTGATTTTTGAAGCGATCAGGCTTATTTCTTCATTCTCCAGGGCTATTTCAGGCTGTGAAATGCTATTTTCAATGCGCCCCCATAAATCAACCTGATAACTCGATGTTGCCCCTAATGAATAGCTTTCGCGCGATATTCCAGTATCTGCATAGGAGAGATTCGCACCAAAACTCCCTAAAGAAAGGGAGGGCCTTTGACCTGTTTTTGCTTGCTCTAAATTTATATGCGCATTTTTCAATCTTAACCGTGCACCTCTCAAGGTTAGATTATCCTGAAAAGCCTTTTTAATCAGATATGTTAATTTGAGGTCCGCAAAGTCATTCCATGATAACGAAGATATATGGGACTCACGTGATTGGGTTTGCCATGTCTCTGGTACGACGGCGGAATGTATTTTAACAATATTTTTATGAATCTCGTGATCAGGATCAGAGAAATTTTTATTGTATCCGCAACTTGTCAAAAGACCGATCATCAAAATCACTGAAAATACTTTGAGTAACAACATTAATACGGCCTTATTTTTGCGCTGCGTCATTTGACACGCTCAGTTTTTGGTTCTTAAATTTGGCAAGCACTGTTTGGCCCAAACGGAAAGGAAGCGTGTCAACATCAACAATAACGTCAACTGTATTGCCCCCCTGACCGTCAGATAATATCGACGCAAAAACATTGCCAATATGAGAAACACGCCCCTTATAGGTTTGTTGACTGTTATTTTCACGAGATATGACAACATCCTGGCCTATAAACACTTTATCAATATTGCTATCGTCAAGTTTGAGCCGGATATATTTTGGGGCTTTCGGAATAATTTGAAAGGCCGTTGAAACATTATCCGCCGACACACCAATACCCGCATTAACCGATATTGTCAGAATTTGACCATCCACAGGAGACGTAATCCGCCTCAGGGCTAAATTTATTTTTGCCGTTTCAAGGTTCGTAAGAAGGCCATCCAGAGCGGATTTGTTTTTTGCCACAGTTAGCTTTGCCCGTTCCAATTGATCCTTAGCGGTATCATATTGTTGTTCAGAGATAGCCCCCTGATCAAATTGAAGCTTTGTGCGGGTTAGTTCACGATTTTGAATATTTAAGTTCAATTCCTCAAATTTTTTCTGAATAAATGCATTTTCAATATCAATTTCAGCAGAACGAATTTGAATTTTGTCGTCCCGATCATCCTGCATGGCAAGGAGCTGTCCTTTTTTCACATATTCGCCCTCTTTGACATAGATCTCTGAGAATGTTCCGGTTCGGGGCGCGGATATATTTATAATCCCGCCTTTAATATTAACAATGCCTCGCATGATGAGTGAATAGGGGATTTTCGGGGGGGGTAATATAGCCATGGAATCGGCCCCCTGACCGCCTTTACCCTCCATGCTGAAAATATACGCGCCAACCCCAATCAATATGACGACAAGAGCCCACCCCCACAAACTTTTTATAAAATTCAGCCAAAATCTCATTTTATTTTTCCACCATATTATCACTGATAATCTTACCATCTTCAATTTCAACGATCCGGTCAGCAAATGCAGACAAACGATCATCATGGGTGACGCAAAACACCATGGCGCCGGTCTCTTTTGCTACTTTTCTGAGCAAGCCGGCTATATTTGATCCGGTTTTTCCATCCAGAGCCGAGGTCGGTTCATCACAAAATATCAAATCCGGGCGTTTGGCCAGCATCCGCGCGATGGCAACACGCTGGTTCTGTCCGCCTGATAATTCACCTGGTTTGCTGTCAAAGCGATCAGAAAGCCCCACCAGGTCCAAACATTCAAGGGCTCTTTCCCTCGCGATCTTGTCAGGCACATTCATTAATGCCAACATTGTGATAATTTGTTCTATGGCCGTAAGGGCGGGAAACAACCCGACCTTCTGAAAGACAAATCCGCAATGCTTGCGCCGAAACCGGGTTCGCATTGGTCTGTTCAGGGCCCATATATCCTGCCCAAAACCGTTTACCTCTCCCGCATCCGGCTTTAAAAGGCCGCTGATAGCAGACAAAACGGATGATTTCCCGGATCCTGACGGCCCTTTGAAAAGTGTCATTTGATGAGAGTAAAGGGTAAACGTAATATTATCTATCGCCACGATCGGTTTGGCCAGTGTTTGATAATGTTTCGATAATCCTGTTACCTTTATGACTGCCGATTTTGTCATTGTAATTTGGCCCGCCCCTCAAGTGTTGTTATGACGTAGCAGGATACAAGTCCGGCGAATAAGGCGATCACCATCATCAGGGCCGCCACAAAACCGATTAAGGCGAGTGACATGGCGAACTCAACCTTAAATGCCAAAAAAATAGCCTGCATGACAAATGCCGCGCTGACGGCAACAGCTGTGCTTAAGCCCCCCAACCAGAACGCCATTTCCAGGGCGACCAGTTGAAGACTGAAAATACTCACCCCCTGGGCTAAAAAAATGGCAAATTCATCCTGATAGGACAGAATAGAAGCCCTCAGGGTTTGAGTGGCCACCAAAGCACAGACAAAAATAGTAAAAAGTGCCGTGATTAAAAAGCTTTTATTGTTATGATTGCTGAACAGTAATCCAAGGCCTGTTTTTGCCGCAAGTTCTTTTGGTGTCGTCACGATGACGGGCTGTCCTTTAAACATCCCGCGAATCTGTGCAGCGACGGTTTCTATATTCGCCTGATCATGAATATGTATCAATAGCCCATTATCTGACATCGGCATTGACATTGACATTCCCTTCCCCGACATGGTCAATGATTTTTGATTGGTATCAATGTTCAAGAGCGCTGCAGTATTTGAAGATATCACCACAAGACCAGCATAATCAGTCTTGATTCCGGCTATCCCAGCCACACGTATAGGCTGTTTATCATAAAAAAATTTCTGCCCAAGCTTCACATTATGTTTCTCGGCAAATTTTTGCGTGACAACGGCATCGCCAGGGATTGCTATATTTTTTAAAAAATCAACCGATAAGTTTAAAGGATATACCAACGGAATTTCATCGGGCGGGACAGCGATAACTAAATCATCTCTATACTCTCCTGGGCTATTATCTACACGAAACCGATGTCGGAAAGAACGATATCCGGAAACCTGTTCAATATCAGGATGGGTCTTTAAGATATCATATATTGTGGCAGGCAGGCTCTTCCATAACGGCGGGGCAAAATGCTCTTTCGGTGGCGCGTGATATAGAACAAGATCAGCCCGAAATTGACGTTCAAAGGCACCCAGAGATTCCCATCGCCCCAAAATACTTCCAAATTGCTGGAAAAACAAGATGCCGACAAGGGACAGAATAAACACCGTGCTGATGGATTTCTGCCAATTATATTCTATGTTTTTCTGCGCCAGCATCTATATCCCCAAATTACCCGCAAAGATTCGGGTCACTCCTGACTGTATCGTAGGCATTTTGACGCAACGCGCCCCTATGATCACAATCAGGCCATATATTATTTTATTTATTTTTTTTAAGCTATTTTTTCATGAAGACCTCTCCTCTTGAAAACTTTACTATCTACCTAAGACGTCAACTATGAGATTCTCCTCATAATTTTTAAAAAAATTTCGGGACCATCTGCCCCTATCAGCGGATTAGCTTTGTTATAGCCATTGATTTAACCCGCCAAGTCTGTCATATTATCGATATAAATGATATTTAATCAGACAGAAATGGCTTGTTATGGAGAGTGACCTATCAGATGAGGCTTTGTTGCGGCAATTGGGAGAGAGGCTTCTTCAACATCGCCTGAACCGCAATATAACGCAGAAGGCATTGGCAAAGGAGGCGGGCGTATCTGTGCGTACGATCAATCGTGTGGAGCGCGGGCATTCAACCCAGCTATCAAACTTTATTCGTTTATTGCGTCATCTTGGGTTGTTGGATAATATGAACGCGCTTGTGCCAGAGTCGGCTTTAAGCCCGATACAGCAAATAAAATTACAGGGAAAAAGCCGCAAACGCGCTTCTGCGGAAGACCCTGTGAAAGACAATGAAGTCTGGGCTTGGGGGGATGAAGAATGACGATTGCTGAGGTAAAATTATGGGGCAAGACAATTGGCGCGGTCAGTTGGAATGAGAATATAGGGCGCGGAAATTTTGAATATGACCCGGATTTTGTCGGCAGTGGTATCGAAGTCGCGCCGTTCACTATGCCCCTTTCCAACCAAATTTATACATTTCCGGCGCTCCCGACCGAGACATTTCATGGCCTTTCGGGCTTGCTCGCAGACTCGCTGCCGGATGATTTTGGTAATGCTTTGATTAATGCCTGGCTTGCCAGAGAAGGCCGGACTCCTGAGAGTTTCAATCCGGTGGAACGCCTTTGCTATATTGGAAACCGCGGCATGGGTGCGCTGGAATATGCGCCCGCACGGGGCCCTGCGCCGAACAAATCAAAAACAATTGACGTTGATGCACTGGTAAAACTGGCGAGTGACGTTTTAACCAGACGAAATCAGCTTGGAGGCTCTTTTGCAGTGCCGGATCGAGAAGATACGTTGAATGAAATTCTGCAAGTCGGTACGTCTGCGGGCGGCGCACGCGCCAAAGCTATTATTGCCTGGAACTCAGATACAAATGAGATCCGCTCAGGACAGGTAAAGGCAGATAAGGGCTTCACATACTGGTTGCTGAAATTTGATGGTGTCTCAGGGAATAAAGATAAAGAACTTGAAGACCCCGCTGGATACGGCTTGATTGAATATGCCTATTATAAAATGGCTGAGGAAGCAGGCATAAGCATGATGGAATGCCGCTTGTTAAAAGAAAATGGCCGCAGCCACTTCATGACCAGACGTTTTGATCGTTCTAACAGCGGTCAAAAGCTTCATATGCAATCCTTTGGCGCGATGGAGCATTATGATTTTAAAAAGGCTGGTGCTTATTCTTATGAGCAGGCTTTTCAAACAATCCGCAAGCTTGGCTTGAGAATGGATGATATAGAAGAGCAATTTCGTCGCATGGCCTTTAATATCATTTCCCGTAATCAGGATGATCACGTTAAAAATATTGCCTTTTTGATGAATAGGGCGGGGCGTTGGTCTTTGGCACCGGCTTTTGATGTTACCTACAGCTATAATCCAAGCGGTGCCTGGACGGGCCGTCATCAAATGTCGATGAATGGCAAGCGCGACTTATTTGACATTGAGGATTTCCAAGCTTGTGCCAAGCTGCTTTCAATGAAGCGGGGCCGGGCAGAAGAAATATTAAATCACGTCCAGACCGCTGTGTTAAAATGGCCTGATTTTGCAGATGAGGCAGGAATAGAGACAGTAACCTTAAATAAAATATCCAAGGCTCATAGAACGGATATTCTGGCCTGATATTGCTCTGGATATATAGCTTTAAATCCGGGTAATTCTAAGTCTTAGCGCATTGCTGACAACAGACAGGGATGACAGACTCATGGCCGCCGCAGCAATAATCGGGGATAGCAAAATACCAAAGAAAGGGAATAATACCCCCGCCGCCACCGGAATGCCCAGACTGTTATAAACAAACGCCAGAAATAAATTCTGTTTGATATTCCGCATGGTGGCGATTGATAGCCTCCGGGCGCGCACGATGCCATTCAATTCCCCTCTTACCAAAGTAATGCCGGCAGTTTCCATGGCGACATCGGCCCCGGCCCCCATGGCAATGCCGACCTCAGCCTGCGCCAATGCCGGAGCATCATTGACCCCGTCTCCTGCCATGGCGACGATAGAACCTGAGGCCTGAAATTCTTTGATGATATCGACCTTGCCTTCCGGCAATACATCCGCCCTGATATCATCAATACCCAGTTTGCCGGCCACGGCTCTGGCGGTAATCTCATTATCACCGGTCACCATCACAATATGAAGCCCCTCTTCACGCAATATCTCCAGGGCGGCAGGGGTGGCTTCCTTTACCGGATCAGCGACACCAATCAGACCCGCCAGTTGATTATCAATGGCAACCATCATCACGGTTTTGCCCTGACGTCTCATATCTTCGGCCAGACGGGCCGTGTCCTCTATTGAAATATCCAGCAATTCCATCATTTTAGAATTGCCCAGAGCGACGCCGCGCCCCTCAACCAGACCTTTCACGCCCATACCCGTCACGGCTTCAAAATCTTCAATATGGGGCGGCATAATATCCCTGCCCTTTGCCCCCGCGACAATGGCCGTCGCCAAGGGATGCTCACTTCTGCTTTCAAGACTGGCCGCAGAGGCAAGTATTTCCTGTACGGCAAAGCCACTCATGGGCAGCACATCAGTCAATAGGGGCTTGCCAAGGGTCAAGGTTCCCGTTTTATCAACGATCAAAACATCCACTTTGGCAAATACTTCCAAAGATTCTGCATCTTTAATCAGAACGCCGGATTGTGCGCCCCGTCCCATCGCCACCATGATCGACATGGGCGTCGCAAGGCCAACGGCGCAAGGACAGGCAATGATCAATACGGAAACAGCGGCAATGAATCCCATGGCAAAAGCAGGTTCCGGCCCAAAAAGATACCAGACCCCAAAGGCAATAATAGCGATAATGACAACCGCCGGAACAAACCAGCCGGCAATCAGGTCAGCATATTTCTGTATGGGGGCGCGGCTTCGCTGGGCCTCGGCCACCATGGCGACAATCTGTGACAGCATGGTGGCAGAGCCCACATGTTCCGCCCGGACATCAAGGCTGCCCCGACCATTCAATGTGGCCCCGGTCACCTTGTCATCCAGCGCCTTTTCGACTGGTATCGGCTCGCCTGTCAACATGGATTCATCCACTGCCGAATGGCCATCAACCACAATGCCATCAACCGGAATCTTTTCGCCGGGCCGAACGCGGACAATGTCACCCACCATGACCTCATCAAGGGGAATTTCATTTTCTGTTCCGTCACTGTTAACCTGTAAAGCAGTTTTTGGCGCCAAATCCAGCAGGGCCCGTATGGCACTGCCTGTTTTTTCCCGCGCGCGCAGTTCCAAGACTTGCCCCAGAAGAACCAGTACAATGATAACCGCAGCGGCCTCAAAATACACCGGCACGAAACCATTTTCAGTCTTTACGGCATCCGGAAATAACCCCGGGGCAAATAATGCGGTTACGCTATAGAGATAAGCAATCCCGGTACCTATGGCAATCAGGGTCCACATATTAAGATTCATGGTTCGGATCGATTGCCAGCCCCGTTTGAATATGGGGGCCGCCACCCAGACCACGATCAGGGTTGTCAGGGAAAATTGCATATAACCGGAAATCTCCGCCCCGATAAATTCCTGAAAATCCGGGAATATATGTCCGCCCATTTCAAGAATAAAAACCGGAAATACAGCGATTAACCCGATCCAGAACCGCCGCGTAAAATCCACCAGCTCAGGGTTGGGGCCTGCGTCCTGCGGCGGAATGCCCATAGGCTCCAGCGCCATACCACATATGGGGCAATCACCAAAAACATCCTCTATAATTTCTGGATCCATGGGACAGGTATACAGGGTGCCTTCCGGCATCTTCTCAGGGGCCGGGCGTTCTGCTAAATAATACTCCGGGTCTTTCCTGAATTTATCCATGCATCCAGAGCAACAGAAATAATAATCATGATCAGCATGTTGCACAAAAAGCGCTGTATTTTCACCTGTCACCGTCATACCGCATACCGGATCTTTAAGATTGCTTTGGCTGGGAGCTGGCCTGGAATCTGAACTGGAATCTGAACTGGAATCTGAACTGGAATCATGGCAATGTGTTTGGTGCATGATATGACTTTCCTCATATGTAAGCAGCTAAATAATAACAGGCGCAACAATAACGGGCCAACATGATTTAGCTGTTACAGAAATTTTGGAAAAGCTTGCAGTTTTTAAAGTTTATCACAATTTTATAGTCTATCTATGGAAATGCGCGACTTTACACTCTTTAACCTTCTGAAATGGCTTGGGCTCAGTCCGGTTACAGATTTAAATTGATTGCTAAGATGGGCAAGACTGCTATAACCCATTTGAAAGGAAATCTCCGTAAGGCTCAGCTCATCATACACAAGGAGTTCTTTCACTTTCTCAATTTTCTGATTTATATAATATCTTTCAATGGTCATTCCCTCAATGGAAGAGAATAGCGTGCTTAAATAATTATATTCGTAAGCGATATTTTCTGTCATATAATCTGATAATTTCGAATGTGGCAGGCCATCCTGTTTCTGAACCAATTTAATTACCTGCTTTTTAATCCTTTCAATTAACCGGCTTTTTTTGTCATTGATCACGTCAAAGCCTAAAGGTTCCAATCGCGCCCATATATCACTGACCTGCGCATCACTAAGGGCATAATCCCCAAAATCCGCTTCCCCCAGTGATATATTTACAGGACTGAGTTCTAAATCATTCAGCACAGAAGTAACGACCATAATACATCGATTGCAAACCATGTTTTTAATATAAATTTTCATGAGCAAAGCATGAATATACCAAACACATTTGTCAAGAGAGCCGCATATTTCCAGCGAGCCTGCTTCAGGCTACCACCCGTGACAACGTTGCCATATATGCAGGATTTCCTGCTTGTCGCCGTAAATATAATATTCATCATGGGCGGCGGCGGTCATGCAGGCATGGTTCGGCAAAATACTTAACAGGCGGCCAATTGGATATCTGGAAAAGTCAATATCACGCCCCGAACGTGACGTAATAATACCATGTTCCTGATTTGCGCTTTCCACGATAAGATCATCAATTACCTCGCCGGATTCAACGGTACAAACCAAGCCAAACTTATGGTCATTTTTTTGTCCGGCTGTTCCCCTGTCCTTTGACAAGGCCATGCCGCCGGCATCTATGATGATACGATTTTGATCTTTTTTATGACTGATGACAGTGGTTAATACACTCAGCGCAATATCCCCGGTTTGACAAACGCCAAGGTTGGCCTGAAATAAATCCTGAAAAGTAAAAACCCCTGCACGCACCTCATCAATTCCGGTTAAATCTTCAGAAAATGTTGCTGTCGGCGTGGAACCCATACTCACAATTTTCGGCGTTATGCCAATTTCTTGAGCCGCCTCGGCACATTTAACAACAGCGTCCCGCTCCTGGACAGCATGTTTTTTTATGGCGGAAATATTTGGGCAATTATAAGAATCCCCGGCATGGGTTAAATAACCCAGAAAATTTGCCCCCGGACTTTCATGCAATAATCTGGTAATTGCCATAACGGCGGGATCATCAGGGCGCATTCCTGCCCGATGTCCATCGCTATCGATTTCGATTAAAATATCAAAGCAAATTTGATGTTTAATACCATAATCAATAACAGACCGGGCAACCATAATATCATCAAGGATAAGTTTCATTTCTGCACCGGCCCGCATTAAGTCATGAACCCGGCGGCATTTTGATGGCACGATGCTGACCGCATATAAAATATCTCTGAACCCGCCCTTGAGGAAAAATTCAGCCTCTTTTAAAGTGGAAACAGTGATCGGTCCGCTGCCGCCATCAAACAATAATTTTGTTAGTTCTATGGATTTTGTCGTTTTGACATGAGGACGCAGGCGGGCACCAAGTGAAATTATGTGATCTCGCATCCGAGTGATATTATTTAATAATTTTGATTTATCCACAATCAGGCACGGGGTATTCAGACTGTCTATTTTCATAATCACACCTATCTTTCGTTAATGACGCACGTATACTGCAGGTTATATTCTTTGTTTATTTTAGCGAATTCGCTGATTTTTTTCTGACGACAATAATTTTTCGCCAATATCATTCTGATTTTAGTGCTGCTTTCGTCATTCCTGCCGAATAATTTTTCATTTAACTCAAGAAGCTCAAGAAGGGCGTTTTCCTGTTCTGCCAACTGTTCCGTCAGACCATAAAGCGAAAAAAGCTGTGCCAAATAGTGATGTAATTTATATTTTAGCTCATCATCTTTTTTCACGATGGCAATATTTTCCAGAACTAGGGGAATGGCTTTTTCATAGGCTTTCTGTGCGATAAGAATCTTATAATAAAGCATACGATTTATCATTGTCGTTTCATGGCTCTGCCCCAGATATTCTCTGGACAGGAAATAAGCCGTCCTCACCCGCGCGGCAACTTCCTGCAGGCGGCCTGCTTTATCGTAATAGCGGTTGAGGTTTTTAAGCAGGTTTATATATCTGGCATCAGTCTGTTGATCCAGAACAGAACTCGCTCGAAGCGCCTGTTCACCATATATAATAGCCCGCGGCCAGTTTTTCCGCCCGGCAGCCTTATCCGCATGAATAATGGCCTTCCCCAATTTCTTTTCGCTCCACGGCGTCTCATCGGCGGCAGCCGGATTGATAAAAAAGATCAGGAGCAGAAAAAGAATATGGTGCAAACTTCTTCCCATAAGGCATTTTTCCTGTTTATTCTTTCTGAAGAATAAAGCCTACTGTATTTTAGGGGCCAGTCAAGTCGGGCAAAAAAGATACGGGCTCTCGCTAATTTATTTTTATTTTAGGGGGTTTTGAGAAAATACATGTCTACGATATGTATATTTATGTAATTTTGGTGAATTAAATGTCCAAATCAGAAGGCAAAAATTTTGTGGCAGATCTTTTCCGGCGGTATGAATTGAATATCCGGAAATTTCTGATGCGTAAAAGCTATCAAAAAGAGGATGTTGAGGATATCGTTCAGGAAACATTCCTGAAGGCTCACAAGGTTGCCGACTGGGGAAATGTCAAAAACCCTGAAGCCTATCTTGTGAGTATCGCAAAAAATACCTACCGGGATCACATTCGCAAGGAAACCCGAAATGCCGCTGACAATATGGTGGATGCGTCATTGTTTGAAATAAAAGATGACGCCCCGACACCGGAACAATTTGCCGAAGGGCGCCAAAGTATCGAGAAGCTTGAAACAGTCATCAACAGCCTGACCCCACGGGTAAAACAGGCCATCATCCTGATCAAAATCCTTGATGTCTCTTATGCCGAAGCATCAGAAATTATGAATGTTTCTGTCAGTACCATTGAAAATCATGTGGCAAAGGGCATGTCTGTCTGTCGCGGAAAAATACAAATACAGGCCATATATTCCGGTCAGGCTTCGCAGAATAACAAGGTAATTTCCTTTTCTGATCATAAAAAATCCGGTAACAGAAAAAGCAGGAGCAAGGGATGAATATGAATTTGAAAACCGATGATCTTCACGATAAGGCCGCCTTTTGGTTCACCCGATTTGAAAGCGGCCGAATCACGAATGAACAACGCAAGGCCTTTGAAACATGGGTCAATGAGAATCCTGCTCATTTGGCGGCCTTTGAAGAAATTGAGACATTGTCCGCAAACATGAAGGCCATATCAAAAAATTATCGGCACCATAATCCTGATAAAGCAACCGAATTTGGGGCCGCTGTTATAGAAACTGCCGCCCTTGTCCGGGCACACAGCGTTCGCAAGGAAGGCTACACGCTCCGCAGGAAACTGGCCGCCGTTGCAGCCACTATTCTCATCTTGATGAGCGGGGTCTGGTTCTGGCAGTCGCCGGCTTCCAAATACGGCGTGACATCCTATCAAACAGCCATCGGTGAACAAAAAATGGTAATGCTGTCAGATGGTTCCGTCATGACCCTGAACACAAATTCGGAAATTTCAGTTGCCATAACAGACAATATACGCCGTCTTCACCTGATGCGGGGCGAGGTGTTTTTCAAAGTCGCCAAAGACAAAAACCGGCCCTTTGAAGTTGCGGTACAGAATGCCTTTGTCAAGGCGGTGGGAACAGCCTTTAATATCCGCCAGCGCAATACTCAGGTCAGTGTTCTGGTGGCCGAAGGCAAGGTGGAAGTCAAATCAAGTTTTACGCCACTTGCCATAACGCAGGGCAAGGAAACCCTGCCGGAAAAAAAAGAACTTCTGATGGTCGGAGATCAAATTACTTTTGGCCGGGAGAAGCTGCAACGCGTCCAGCTTGAAAGCGAGGTAATCAACCGCACTCTCCTGTGGCGAGAGGGAAGAATTATTCTGGATGATAAATCTCTGGCAGAAATTATCCGTGAAATACAGCCCTATATTGTTGAAAAGATTATCATTGCCGATGATCGTGTTGCGCGGCTTGTGGCCGGGGGTGTTTTCAGGGTGGGCGAAGTAAATTCTTTCTTTGATGCACTGGAAGTGGCCCTTCCCGTGAAGATTGTCCGGGAGAAGGATGTTATTATCCTGGCCCGGCGTCAGAAAAAAAACCTTATATGAATGATATTCAAAACAAGATTTACCCTGATGGATAATTTTACTTAGGGGTTTATTATTTTCCTGTCGTCTTCCCTGTTGAGCGCCCGAAAAAATTTAATGAGGTTTAACATTCGCAAAAGAATGGTCATGGCAAGAGGTGCTCCTACATTCAACGGGAGAGAAATATGAGAAAACTGAAAAATACCGTATCTGTTATCGCCGTCACGGCCCTAATGCTTGCCTCAACATCAATGTCGGGTCACAGCTTCTCAGGCGCGGGATCCTATCATGACTTTGATATAAAACCACAATCTCTTACCAGTGCAATAAGGGCATTTTCCAATCAGACAGGGATACAGATATTATATTCTTACGAGCTTTTTGAGAAAATAAATACTAAGGGTCTGCACGGCACCTATGGTCCGCAAGAAGGCCTTTCCCAACTTCTGAAGGGGATGGGACTTTCCATAAAGCGTACCGATAACAACACTTATGCTGTTGTGAGCGACGCACATCCGATGATGCAGAATATCAGCCTGTCGGTGACAGCAGAGGAAATGGCCTATTATGAAAGCAACTTGCAGGTTGCCGGCGAAGATGAAGCAACGGACAATACATCGGTACTGGACGAAGTAATAGTTACGGGCAGCCGCATCGCCGGCGCATCGGATTCCGGAGCCATGGCCGTTACCACACTTTCCAGAGATGACCTTGATTCTTACGGTGAAAATGGTACCGGCGATATTCTGGCCAATCTGCCGCAGGCGGGATCTTTTGAAATTAACGATTCAGCAGACGGGCCAAATGATGCGCGCGGTGATGTTGCCACCGTTAATCTGCGCGGTCTTGGTACCGGAAACACGCTGATCCTTCTGAACGGCCGCCGGATTACGGCGCATGGCATTAATCAGGACGTGGGGTCTGTTCCGCGCCAGATTACCAATGTGAATGCCTTCCCCTCTGGCGCCATTGACAGAATTGAGGTGCTCCGGGACGGGGCCTCTGCGCTTTACGGGGCGGATGCAACGGCCGGTGTGGTCAATACCATATTATCGACGGATTATGATAAAACGCGGATCAGCCTTCGGCGCGATATGCTGGAGGGAACCAATTCCGATGAATTCTCCGTTGATTTCGCCACCGGTTTTAAATTTAATGAAGACAAGACGAGAGTGATCGTCACCGGTTCCTTTTATACCCGTAACGGCCTCTATGCATCAGAGCTGGATGGTCAGTTCAATAATGTTGACAAGCGGGCTTTTCTGGGTGATTCGCCTTGGGCGCAATCATCGGATTTCAGGAATACATCCAGCAGCTCGCCCTTTGGCCGTTTTGAGGTTATCAGTGCATTTGACAGGGTAAGCGGCATTTTCGAAGATGAAAATATTGATGTTGATTCTGCCGCCGCCGCCGCATTGGGCCTGTCCGACAGGGATTTGACCAGCGGCGGCGTTTTCCATATTCAGCCCTGCGATTTCAACAGCAGGTCACGGGTGGCCATTGGCAGCACAATTGATGGCTGCATGGCCATTGGCGAAGGATCAACCCCGTCGGAGCTAAGGTATGATTTTAACGGCCTGCAGCCCGTGAATAGTTTTGGGGAAGGTCAGGTGATTTCTGTTGATGACCGCACCGCTCTGGGCCGGCAGCTTATATCGGATACGGATCGTTATAATTTCTATACATTGGCCGAACATGAATTCGATAACGGCATGGAAGGCTTTGGTGAATTCCTGTTTTATCAGGCTGAAACAATGGCCCAGCGCGCGGCCAGCCCGATGACCACATCGGATGGCATCATCATTCCAAAAACCAACTATTATAACCCGTTCGGCGCCATTGGAACCGATAACCGTCTGGACATTCTGGAAATCGGTGATGTGCCTGATGAAGGCTATGATATTCTTATCCGCAACTGGCGGCCTCAAGCGGGCGGCCCCCGGATCATTCGGACAAAATCGACAACTTTCCGGGCCGTTGCCGGACTTCGCGGGGACTATGAAGGCTGGGACTGGGAAACGGCGCTGGGATACAGCGCAAACAAGACGACAGACCGTGAAAACCGCCTGTCAAAAACCCTTCTGACAGAGGCCCTCGCGCGTTCAACGCCGGACGCGCTTAACCCATTCGGTTCAAACGCCAACAGTTTTGAGCAGCTACAGGCCATTAATGTGGATGTGGAGAATACGGGATATACATCCCTGCTGACGGCTGATGTTCGTTTCAGCAGGTCAGATGTTTTCTCAAACTGGGCCGGAGATATTGGTATTGCTGTCGGTATTGATTACCGCAATGAAGGTTATGAAGAAGACCGTGACCCGCATCTTGACGGCACAATCCAGTTTGACGGCATCAGAAACGGTGTTTCGGACATCGTCAGCGTCAGCCCAACCCTGGATTCCAAAGCCAACAGGAATGTCATTGCCGGATTCGCGGAAACGCTGGTGCCCATTATTGCGCCGGGGGATGGTTTCATCAGCAATGAGCTTAACCTTCAACTGGCCATTCGGGGGGAATATTTTGATGACCTCAAGGATATGGCGGTAACACCAAAATTTGCCATTTCATATTTTCCGGTGCAGGGGCTTAATTTCCGGGCCGCCTATTCCAAAGGCTTCCGCGCCCCTAATCTTGTGCAGCTAAACCGGGGGGATGTCAGCCGTGTTGCCAATGGTGATGTTGACTTTATCCGGGAAAATGCCATTGGTGAGCCAGAAGATACCGGTGATGCAAATCTGCGTTCCGTGCGCGTTTCCAACCCTGCCCTTAAATCCGAAGATACCGAAACCGTGGTTTTGGGTTTTTCACTGGATGTGAAAGAATGGGTTGATGTTTCCTGGCTGGACTTTTTTGATGTAAGTTTTGATTACTGGAGCTTTGAACAGGTCGGGATCATTGATAATTTTGGCGTGCAGGAGGCTCTGGCTCTGGATTATGTCCGGCGGCTTGACGGCAGCTCAAACCAGAATGTTATTCGGGCCGGCGTAACCGCAGAGGATCAGGCCTTGTTTGATGCCTATAATGCAGCCAATCCGGGGGCAATAGTTCCGGTTGCGGGGCAGGTATTATTTGTCAATGACCCCTATATCAATCTGGATCGTCAAAAGGCCTCGGGCTTTGATATCGGTATTCAGGCCGGTTTTCAGGCGGATGATATTGGCCGGTTTAAAGTTCGCTTTGAACTCTCCAAACTTCAAAAACTTGACATTTTCCGCAATGAAGAGCTTGTGGCACTTGTCAGTGACCCACGGTTTCAGGGGGAATTTAATGCGCTGGATGTAGACCGTGTCAGAATTAACGGCAACCCCGAATGGCGCGGCACGGCATCGTTAAGCTGGCGTAACGGCGCGTGGGGCGCGGGGGCGTCACTGCGGTTTGTTTCCGGTTTCTTTGATACCAGCGCGGATAATATTGATGTTGACGGCGATGGGGAAGATGATTTCTTTGAAGTCGCCGGCCAGACAAAAGTCAATGCCTATATTGATTACAGGCTTCAGCTCGGTAATTTTACCGACAGCACAACCCGCCTGCGGTTCGGTGTGAATAATCTGACGGACTCCACGCCGCCTCTGGCGGATGAATCCAGAGGCTATTATTCTTCCGTACATTCCATTCGCGGCCGGGAATATTACCTGCAGTTACGGTTTGATTTCTGATAGACAGCCATCTTTCTATTTCTATTGTCACCGACTTTTGTCCCCTGTAAAGGCCGGTGACATTTTAAAAAAACTTTAAATAATTGCCCTTGAATTGGAGATTTTTATGAACTTCATTTATATCCGCTCGGCCTTCTGGGTCTTATATCTGATATTTCTCCTGACAGTTGTCCTGTTGGTGAGTGGCTGTGCCACGGGTCAAAACACTGATATATCCTCTGAACTGACAAATGATGAAAAAATTGATTTAACAACGGGCAAGGGCCAATTTCTCTTTACGCAATGGCCCGGCCCGGCCATCCCCGTCTGGACCTATATCCCGGCCAGAAAAAACATTCGGGATTTGCCCATAGTCATTGTGATGCACGGTACCGGGCGGGATGCGGATCGTTACCGTGATGAATGGGCCGCGCAAGCCGAAGAAAACGGTTTGATCATCATTGCGCCGGAATTCTCAAAAAAGCAATTCCCCAAAGCGGAAAACTATAATCTGGGCGGTATTTTCAAAGGCAGGGACAGGATTTATCAGGCAGAGGATAGCTGGGGTTTTTCAGCCATCGAGCCTCTGTTCAGCAGAGTGGTTGACCTTCTGGGCAGCCAGCAAAAAGAATATACCCTATATGGTCATTCTGCCGGATCACAGTTTGTTCACCGGTTTTTATTTTATAAACCAGATGCCAGAGTAAGGCGCTATATTGCGGCGAATGCCGGCTGGTACACCATGCCGGATTTTACCGAGAGTTTTCCTTACGGTCTGAAAGGCGCAAAGGTCAGCGCAGAAAATTTAAAAGCCGCCTTGCAAAAGGACGTGGTTATCTTGCTGGGGGATCAGGATATTGATCAATCCGGCTCCAGCCTTCGCCGGACAGTTGAAGCCATGAGGCAGGGCGTTCATCGTTTTGAGCGCGGTCATGGCTTTTTTAATCAAGCGCAGAAAAAAGCCAGGGAATTCAACGTGCCTTTTCGCTGGCGGCTTGGTATTGTCCGGGGGGCCGGGCACAGCAATGCCCAGATGGCGGCTGTTGCCGCCAAGCTGGTTTATTAAATCCAAACCGGTTTGTTAAATATAGGGAAAACAGATTATGGAATATAAAATAACCCTCAAAATACTATCACTGGCATTTTTATCACTGGTAATATTATCCGCAAATAGCCGCCTGCCCCTATGGGCAGAAGAAAAACCGATGGTTCAGAGATCCGTCCAAATTCCGGACATTGGCTCCCGGCCCGATTGGGTGATCGCCATTCATGGCGGGGCTGGGGTCAAGGCATATGATCAGATGACCCCAGAATTGGCGGGGCAATATCGCGCGGTTCTCGGCACGGCGCTCAAGGCCGGGGCGCATATTCTGAAAGCTGGCGGCGATGGCCCAAAGGCGATTGAGGCCGCTATTATAATCATGGAAGATTCGAGCCTGTTTAACGCCGGACGCGGCGCGGCGCTGGATTCCCACGGCAATGCCCGCCATGATGCATCCATAATGAACGGGGCCAATATGGATGCGGGGGCGATTGCGGGTTCCTCCCGTATCCGTAATCCCATAGCAGCGGCACGGGCCATTATGGAAAAAACCGAAAATGTTCTTATTGCCGGGTCCGGTGCTGACTGGTTCGCGGCGGAACAAGGCCTTTCCCTTGCTGATCCGCTGTATTTCCAGACCGAAAGACGGCGGAATATGCTGCTGAAAAAACGCGAGAATGAACCCGGAAACTTTGCGGAACATGGGGGCGATCAGGCGGCATTATTCGGCACTGTCGGCGCGGTGGTCCTGGACCGGAATGGAAATATCTCTGCGGGTACATCAACGGGGGGACGAACGAACAAGCGTTATGGCCGGATTGGTGATTCACCGATTATCGGGGCCGGAACCTATGCGTCCAATGGCTCCTGCGCCGTATCGGCGACGGGTCACGGCGAATATTTCATGCGGTATACCGTGGCCAGAGATATCTGCGCCCGCATGGAGTTTGCCGGCGAAACACTGGAACAGGCCGCGGGGCAAGTGGTGATCAAATCCCTTAAAGCAAAAGGCGGCGACGGTGCGGTGATCGCCATAGATCCTGAGGGAAAAGTGGTTTTTTCCATGAATGTATCTGGTATGTACCGGGGTGTCATGACATCAGGAACCCCGGCCCGTACCGCAATATATGCCGATGAAATGGTCCGTGAATAATCAGGAAAGCCAATAATTATGTTCAATATTTCAAAAAGAAAATTATCTCTCGCCGCCCTGTTATCCATAACATTGGTTTTAGGGACATTATCAAATGCATTTTCCGGGGAGCCAAAAACGCCGCAAATCCAAAGCTATGGCGATGATATGATGGCCCTGAAGCAAAAGAGCGCGGTAAAACAGGCGCTCAGGCATATTGCTGAACATGACCAGAAAACCATTGACGATATGATTATTCTAAGCGAAATTCCCGCCCCGCCGTTCAAGGAACAGAAGCGGGCGGCAAAATTCGCTCAAATGCTCCGTGATCTGGGACTTTCCGATGTTACCATAGATAATGAGGGTAACGTGCTGGCTCGCCGCAAAGGCAGGAACAGCGCCCATACCGTTGCCATCGTAGCCCATCTTGATACAGTCTTTCCCGAAGGCACAGATGTCAGGGTCAAAATCGACGGCAATCTTTATACCGCACCGGGAATTGGCGATAACGCGCGCGGGCTGGCGGTCATTACGGCGATGGTGCGGGCCTTGAAGGCGGCGGCCATTAAAACCGATGGGGATATCCTGTTTGTCGGTTCCGTCGGCGAAGAGGGGCTGGGTGATCTTCGCGGCGTAAAATATCTGTTGCGGGAAGGCGGGCCGGGAATTGACAGCTTTATCGGCATTGACGGCGGGAATAACCGGCTGGTTTACGGCGCTGTCGGTTCCTATCGCTATCGGGTGACTTTTCATGGCCCGGGCGGGCATTCATGGGGGGCTTTTGGTACCGTAAACCCCCATCACGCCTTGGGCCGGGCCATGGAGAAAATGGCTGTGGGCGGCGTGGATATATATGCCACAGGGCCAAAGGTCAGCATCAGTGTCGGGCGTATTGGCGGCGGCACATCCATTAATTCCATCCCTTTTGAATCCTGGATGGAAGTTGATATGCGTTCGGCGACTGTCCGCAAGCTTGATGAAATGGACCGGATGTTTAAACAGGCCGTCATGACGGCTTTGAACGAAGAAAATGCCGCCCGCAGTGAAGGGCCGCCCCTGACCGTTGAAATAGCGAATATCGGTCTGCGCCCCGCCGGCAAGGGTGATGTGAAATCGGCACTTGTCCAGCGGGCGATGGCCGCCATGTCCCTGATGGGGACGACGCCCGAACTGGCTGTTTCCTCCACCGATGCGAATATCGCCATTTCAAGAGGGATGCCCGCCATTACCATGAGCAGAGGCGGCCTTAACAAAGCCAGTCATTCCCTTCACGAAAGCTGGCAGAATACAGATGGCCATATTGCCATCCAATCCGTTCTGCTAACGGTGCTCGCAGAAGCCGGGATATTATGAGACTGACATTCTTCTTGAAAGAACGCTTTATGTCACGCTGAAACTGACGGACCCCATATTTTGAGCTTCCAAACGAACATGAAGGCCGGACGTCAAAGCCTCGGCAGCGGTAGCGCCGCCGGCCATGATTGTCCAACCGGCCTCAAGCCGCCCGCCATCTTCGCCCACAAGCTTTGCCGCCCCGACCAAGGCCCGCAGCGGGTGCCCCAGAACCGAGGCGGAAGACCCTATTTGCACGGCCCGTCCATCAAAGCTCATCACCATGCCAAGGTTGCTGAAATCAATATCCGGCCGCACCCACGGCCCCACAACATAAGCCGATGTGGACGTATTATCCGCCACCACATCAGGCAGATTGAACTTGAAATTCTCATAGCGGCTGTCGATGATTTCCAGTGCGGGGGCGATCGCCTCCACAGATAACATCGCCTCGGCGGGGCTAACGATGCCTTCAAGTGGTTTTTTAAGCAGAAAGGCTATTTCAGGCTCTACGCGGGGGTGGACAAAATTCTTCAGGTCGATCTCGCCGCCATCTTCGACCAGCATGCTATTGGTCAGGCGGCCCCAGATCATCTCATCAAGACCCATCTGGATCATTTTTGCGCGAGATGTAAAACCCATTTTGACGCCAACCTGTTTTTGCCCGCGATCATAGCGGCGCTGCACAGAGAGACGCTGTACCTCATAAGCCTGCGCCAATGTCAGGTCTTTGCCCGTTTCGGAAAGCTGCGGTATGGCCTTGGCATAGCGTGAGGCATCATCAACAAATTCTGCAATTGCGTTCAAATCCATCATAGGGCTTTTCCTTGTTCTTTTTGTTTTAATAAATCCAGGGCAACATCAACGATCATATCTTCCTGACCACCGACCATTTTTCGCGCGCCAAGTTCCACGAGAATTTCCCTTGTATCAAGGCCATACATATCTGCCGCCGTTTCCGCATGACGCAGGAAAGAGCTATAAACCCCCGCATAACCAAGGCTCAGGGTTTCCCTGTCGACCCGAACCGGCCTGTCTTGTAACGGGCGCACCAGATTTTCCGCCGCATCCATTAATTTGTATAAATCACAGCCATGGTTCCAGCCCATGCGATCCGCCGCTGCGATAAAAACCTCAAGCGGCGCATTCCCGGCTCCGGCCCCCATACCGGTTAAGCTGGCATCAACGCGAATGGCCCCATTTTGAACGGCGGCTATACTATTGGCCACCCCAAGGCTTAAATTATGATGGGCATGAATGCCCCGCTGGGTTTCGGGGTCCAGAATCTTGTCAAAGGCCTTTAATCGGGCGGCAATATCATCCATATTCTGCGCGCCGCCGCTATCAACCACATAAACCGTGGTCGCGCCGTAACTTTCCATAAGCTTTGCCTGCCGGGCCAAATGATCCGGCTCTATCATATGAGACATCATCAAAAATCCGATGGTATCCATACCCATCTCGCGGGCCTTTTCAATATGCTGTTTCGAAACATCGGCTTCGGTACAATGGGTGGCAATACGTACAGATCGCACGCCCAGATCATAAGCATGACGCAGGTCTGTAACCGTACCAATACCCGGCAAAAGCAACGTGGTCAGAACCGCCTTGTCGAGAACCTCTGCCACTGCTTCGAGCCATTCCCAATCCGTATGCGCGCCAAAACCATAATTAAAACTTGATCCGTTCAGGCCGTCACCGTGGGCCACTTCAATGGCATCCACGCCTGCCTCATCAAGGGCGCGGGCAATATCCCGCACATGATCAATGCCATACATATGACGGATCGCATGCATGCCGTCCCGCAGGGTCACATCCTGAATATAAAGTTTTTTATCGGTCATGCTGCGGCTCCAAATTTCAGGGCGGCCAGTTTTTCTGCGGTGCCCAGTGCGGCAGAGGTCATGATATCCAGATTTCCGGCATAGGCGGGCAAATAATGGGCCGCGCCCTCGACTTCCAGATATATGGACGATTTGATACCTTCAAATTCGCCGTAGCCCGGAATTTTAAGGGGATTGTTAGAGCCAAACCGTTCAAATTGCACCTTCTGTTTCAGGCGGTAACCGGGGACATAGGATTGGACTTCCTTCACCATATCCATGATTGATTTTTCAATTTCTGCTTCAGGTGCCATTTCGCTCAGGGTAAAGACGGTATCGCGCATCAACATTGGCGGTTCCGCAGGATTTAAGATAATAATTGCCTTGCCTTTTCCGGCGCCGCCAACCTTTTCAATGGCAAGGCGCGTGGTTTCGGTAAATTCATCAATATTCGCCCGCGTGCCCGGCCCCGCTGATTTGGAGGAAATACTGGCAATAATTTCAGCATAATGAACTTTTGCCACGCGGCTGACCGCGGCCACTATTGGAATTGTCGCCTGCCCGCCGCATGTCACCATATTGACATTAGGCTCGTTCAAATTCTGATCCATATTCACCACCGGCACGGTGTAGGGGCCAATAGCCGCCGGGGTCAGATCCACGATGATTTTTCCCGCCGCGCGGCACACCGCATCATGATGCTTATGGGCATAAGCCGATGTGGCATCAAAAATAATTTTAATGTCTTTCCATACATCCAGTTTCTGCAGGCCTTCGATGCCATCAGATGATATGGCGACCCCCATGCGCGCGGCCCGCGCCAAGCCATCGGATGTGGGATCAACCCCGACCATGGCCCCCATTGTCAGAACATCACTGGTGCGCATTATCTTGATCATCAAATCAGTCCCGATATTTCCCGGGCCAATGATGGCTGTTTTTACCTTAGTCATCTTTTTACCTTTATACAAAAGTAGCTCTGACCGAGCCCAATCCTGCTATACGAAGTTCATAAACGCCGGAGCCTTTAACGCTGACCATGGGGCCAAGGGCGCCAGACAGGATCGTATCGCCCGCCTTCAAAGGACGTCCGGCCACCACCATGGTTTTTGCCAGCCATAGCGTTGCATTAAGCGGATTACCAAGGCATGCGGCCCCGGCTCCCGTGGAAATCGGCTCGCCCCGATGTTCAATCACCATGCCGCACAGATGCAGATCAATTTCTGACAATTGGCGGGGCTCAGTACCCAAAATATACAAGCCGGACGAGGCATTATCTGCCACCGTATCCATGATTTTTATGTCCCAATCCGCAATACGGCTGTCAACGATTTCAATGGCGGCTACGGCATAATCAATGGCCTGCATAACATCCGTAATGGTCATATTTTCTTGGGAAAGGTCACCTTTAAGAATAAAGGCAATCTCGCCTTCGACCTTGGGCTGCATCAAACGATTTAGCGGGATATCTTCACCATCCACATAAGCCATATCCGCATAAAGCATGCCAAAATCCGGCTGACCAACGCCAAGCTGTTTCTGCACAGATTTCGCGGTCAGACCAATTTTGCGGCCCACCAGCCTGCGGCCCTGATCAAGCCAATATTTTGTATTTATTTCCTGAATGGCATAGCCCGCCGCCACATCATTCGCATCAATAAAATCATGAGGCGCAGGGCAGGGCACTTTATTCTCATGGGAATGCCGCAGCATTTCTGCAGCCTTGGCCAAATCCGCCTGACTGGTTTTTGTCATATCTTATCCTTAGAGTTTCACGCAGATATTGCGCATTTCTGTATAAAATTCGAGGCCATGCACCCCGCCTTCGCGGCCTATACCAGATTGCTTTGACCCACCGAATGCTGTTCTCAAATCGCGCAGGAACCAGCTGTTAACCCAAGTGATGCCACTTTCGATCTGCCCGGCGACACGATGTGCTTTGGAAAGATTCTCCGTCCAGATACTGCTGGCCAGACCATAAACCGTATCATTGGCACGGGCGATCACTTCATCCTCATCATCAAAAGGCGAAATATGGCAACAAGGACCAAATATTTCTTCGCGCATAATCGGGCTATCATCATCAAGTCCCGTCCAGATAGTTGGTTCAACCCATGCGCCGTTTGATAGGACGCCCGCCATATGAGGCACACCGCCGCCCGTGATAATATTGGCGCCCAGATTTTTGGCGAGCTCATAATAACCCAACACTTTTTCCTGATGTTCCTTGCTGATTAATGGCCCCATATTGGACGCCTCGTCATCTGGCGCACCAAGCTTTAATCCTTCCGCACCAGATTTAAGGCGGGCAACAAATTCATCAAATACAGGGCGTTCAACATAAACCCGTTCTGTCCCCAAACAAACCTGACCACAATTGACAAAAGCCGACCGCATCACGCCTTCGATAGCCTTATCCATATCGCAGTCCGCAAAAACAATTGCCGGATTTTTTCCGCCAAGCTCCATGGAGACATCGCGCATACCCTCCGCAGCCGCCTTCATAATGGCGGTGCCGGTACTTGTCTCACCCGTAAAGGTAATGGCGTCCACATCAGGATGTTCGGTCAGATACGCGCCGGCACTATTGGGCCCAAAGCCATTGACCACATTGTAAACGCCCGGCGGCACACCTGCCTCATTCATCACATCCCCGAGTAATGAGGTGGTCAGCGGGGTTTCTTCCGAGGGTTTCACCACCACCACATTACCGCAGGCCAGAGCAGGCCCCACTTTCCATGTCATCAAAAGCAGCGGCAGGTTCCACGGAGAGATGACCGCAACAACCCCTTTGGGCGTACGAATGGCATAATTCAAGGCCCCGGCCCCATCCGGCGTTGCCATGGTAAAGGCCTCCGCCGGTTCATTCTTGATGACCTCGGCAAAAGCCTTAAAATTGGCGGCCCCGCGCGGAATATCAATATGACGCGCCAGTGATTTGGGCTTGCCGGTATCCTTGCATTCCGCGTCCAGAAATTCATCAAAGCGGGCATTAATTCCATCAGCAACTTTTATGAGGATGGCAATCCGTTCCTCGGTGGTCATCTTGCCCCAGGGGCCGCGCAATGCATCCTTTGCCGCCATAACCGCCGCATCCACTTCCGGCTTTAGTCCTTCATGCACCTCACAGATCACAGAGCCATCAACCGGGTTGATATTCTGAAACTTTTTACCGGACGTCCCCGGCGTATAGTCGCCATTGATAAAATGCATCACTGCCTTGTTTGACATTCTATGTCCTTATTTTAATTTAAGTCACAACCGTCATGAAACGGTCATTCAGTTCACGCTCGTAATAGAAAATAGCCTTGCCAACAGAGCTTGCCTGCCAAACCCGAAGAGGATTATCGGGATAATAGGCATAGCCCCCCGAAAATACCTCGTTTCGGTTGCCGCTGGGGTCAAAGAAATAGATGGTCTGGCCGCGCGTGATCCCATGACGTGTCGGGCCAATGTCCCGCGAAATATCATAGCGGGTCATGATATCCGCCGCATCGCGCAGCGACGTCCAGTCTTCCACCAGAAAGGATACATGATGTAATTTTCCATCTTCCTCATGGCGAACAAGCGCCAGATCATGGGCCTTGTTACTGCTGGTGAGAAACAGGGCGATGATCATGCCCGTATCATCATCAACAACCACTTCGGATGTGCTGAAGCCCAAAATATCTTCAAAGACTTTCTTCGTCCCATCAATGTCCCCGCCGTACAGCAGGCAATGATCAAACCGCAAAGCTTTCATACCGCGCGGGTCCAACTGGGAAACATCCGGGTTATTGGTCATGGGGCCGTTATCGGACAATTCCATATCAACATAAAGATCAAACCGGTGGCCCGTTGGGGCCATAAAACTGATCCTGCGCCCAACCCCCGGTTGCTCGCCTGCGGCAATAGCTGTCACTTCAAAGCCCTGCCCCCGCAGTTTTTCTTCATATTCATCCAGACAGGCTTCACTGCTGACCTTGAAGGCCATCATATCAAGGCCTGCTTCCTCACATTCCCTCAATATAATACTGTGTCGGTCAAATTCATCATAGGCCTTGAGATACACACGGCCATCCGCCTCGGTGCCGACCATTTCCAGACCAATTCTATCCCGGTAATGAATGATAGCTTCCGCCATATCCAATACCCGTATCTGTACAAACCCCGGACGTAAGACTCCACTTATTGCCATTTCCTGTCTCCTTTTATGTTAACCGTTATCACCATATCACTTTTGGGAAACGTCTTGCATGCCAGCGTAAAATTCATATCTTTTTCCATAGCTGAAACATGCTTTATGCTCATTTTTCCCGTTTCAAATTTACCCTTTAATACCCTTATTTTACACACCCCGCAGCCGCCCTGACGGCATCCTGCAGGAACTTCTTTTTGACCGTAGCGCGCCAGGCCACTCAACAATGATTCATCTTCCCGGCAGGTCATAATCTTATCAGACCCCTGTATGCTGATCTGAAACCCTTTTTTCGTCATATTCTTTTGAACAATGGGGAACGCTTGTCACCGCCGCCATCTGCTTTGCTCAGGAATTTTTCACAATAGATGTCATTTTCAAACAAGCGGCCCTTCATCAACGCCCGGATTGAAGCCTCAATCATCGGCGGCGGCCCGCACAGATAAGCCTGATGACCCGCAAAGGAGCCGTCGAAATAGCGTTCCGCTGCTTCATGAACATAACCGACTTCACCACCCCAGTCGTCCCCGGCCTTTTTCTCTGACAAAGCCGGAATGTAAGAAAAATTTTCATGTTTTTCTGCAAGTTCTTCAAAATATTTCTGATAATATAAATCCGCAGCGGCCCTGACCCCGTGAAACAGGGTTATCTTTTCCCCGTATCCCGCCTTCAGCAATTCCTCAATCATGGATTTTGGACTGGATAGCCCAGTACCGCCGGCAATGAAGATCATCGGTTTATTCTGTGACTTACGCACGAAAAAATGTCCGTAGGGGGCAGAAAAAGATAATATATCCCCCACGACAAGTTCATTATGCAGGTAATTTGTCCCTTGCCCCCCTTCAACCAGACGCACATGAAGTTCAATATGATCAGAATTATCCGGGGAATTGGCAATGGAAAAAGCTCTTGGCCCATCCACAGCAGGAATGTCGAGCTGAATATACTGTCCTGCCTGAAAATCAACTTCCTCGTCCAGAGAAATAATAATTTTTTTCACATCCGGTGTTAGGTCAACGACTTCGGAAACGGTTCCCTTATAATCTTTTATGGCCAGATATTCAGCATCTTCATCTTCTTCGATATCCGCCTCGATCACCACATCGCTTTGCAGCGTGCAGACGCAGGCCAAAGCCTTGCCTTCATCCCGTTCAAAATCCATCAGCGCGAACGGCGAGGCATCCCCCAGATCAACATCCCCTTCAACAACCTCGACTTTACAGGTACTGCACAGCCCGTGATTACATTGGTAAGGAATATAAATCCCGGCCCGAAGGCACGCATCCAGAATGGTTTGTCCCTCTTCGACCTCAAGGACCTCGCCAATGGGTTCTATGGTAAGCGCGTAACTCATCAGCTATGGCTGCCTTCTATGCCATCGAGCCCCGGCGTCCAGAAACGCAGGAGAGACTTATGGCCAAAGCCGTTATCGGCAAGGCTTTTGCCCATATCAGGCGTGAAATCTTCCTGATCCAGCGTCCATGTCACCTCATCCCAGTTGATTTCCTGAAAATCGGGGTGTTTGTTATAAACACCGGGCAAAACCTCCTGCACCAATGCCGCAAAGGGCATTTCAGGGGGCAGAGGCAGACAGGCCGGCGCACAAAACAGCAAATGCTGTTCCCAGTTAAAGTAAGTCAACTGGTTGCCATGAAAATTTTCAACTTTATCCAATGGCTCAAATTCATATTTTCCGATGGAAGCTACAGACATCTCATCAATCCTTATCTAATATATTTTCAGGTTCAGGCTTTTTTGCGGTGGGCCTGCCATTCGTCCCAAAGCTTTTGGTCAGGGGAGCCGTTATATTCCAGATTGTCCGCACCCAGATTAAAATTGTACCATTTGAGCACATCAGGCACCTCGGCCCCGCCACAGTTACCCTGATAAATCTGATGAACCGGCAACCAGGCCTGAACATATTTTGCAGGTTCATAATCAAATATGTCCTTACAGCCGAGCGAACAGGTGTGATATTTATCGCCGTTATATTCAGAGACTTCAAAGGATATGGTTGTCGGGTCATCCATATCGGTAAAGCCCATGGGGATTTGACAGACCTGACACAGCATGGGCAGGGTATCATTGTAAAAACGCCGGCCCGCTTTTTCTTCCTTGTCCAGATATTCAAGGCGCGGGCGATAATATTTATCGAAGGTGGTCGGATATTTCTCGGACAGCCAATCCAGCTCTTCCTTCCCGGGAACCCATGTATGGAACGCCGCCGCATGGGTATAATTATAGAAAATATGCCAAGCCTGATGGCTGATATGCTCGGCCTCCTTGGTGGCAATATCGGCATATTTCGGGGGTTTGATCCCGTAACGGGCCAGATCGGCAAACAAGGCACCGCCGGCTTCGGTAAAGTAAATATCCCATGCCTCACGCCATGACATAACCCGTTTTGGCAGCATATAATCCATCATCATGGCCACAAGGGCCAGCATACGTGTGCCGCGCCAGAACCATTTATCCATCCAGCGCTGGACGATCGGAATATTGCGCTCATCCTGTTCCAGCATGAATTTGATCACTTCCAGCCCCAGGGTCATATGCCGCGCCTCATCAGACTGGGCAGAGAAGCCAAAAGTCACCGTCGCCATATCGCCGTTAAAAGCCGCCCCTGACATGAATGGCACGAACAACAGATTGGTCAGCACATATTCAAAGGCAAAGGAGATAGAGGTCAGAAACTCAAATGGCCCTGCCGTACGGGCATCATCAAAGAAGGATTTTGGCACTGAAAGATACCAGACCCGGTCATGCATATGTGGCGCGCTATGCAGGCCGTCAAAATATTTATTATAATGGCTCATGGAATGAATTTGGGTCTGCACATGACGCAATTCGTCAATGGCCTGCATTTGGCAGGCAACCCTTGGCCCCACCCCGCGAAATTGCCGGCCCACATGGGTAAAGCCGCGCGCCGCCTGATACTCCAAAGGCGATACGCCGGTCAGAAATAATTTCAACGCATTGACATAACGGGCATCCGTAATACCCAGATGACCATTATTCTGCGCAAAACTGTCAATCACCGCATAGAGTTTCTTCTCTTTTTCAGATTGAAATTTCCAATAGGCGTCCATGGTCAAACGAAAGGGGTCTTCCCAACCTTCCCAATCATGAATGATGATACCTTCATAATTATCATAGGGGAAAACCTTGTCCATATCCTGATAGGTGGTATCCCAGCCCAGCCCCCGCGTCAGCATGGAATAGCGTTGTTTAATGCCCAGTTTCTTTTTTCTTTTTTCAGCCATGTCTCTGCTCCTATAAGTTCCAGCTCAACTCAAAATAATCGTCTTCTTCGTCAACATTACCGCCCATACTGATGATGCTCAGATGCAACTCCTGTACGTCCCATTCCCGACCAAGAAGCTCTTCAACAGTTTCCTGTTTGATGATCAGACGGCCCTCACAGTCAATCTTGACCATCCCCGGATAGATATTGACGGTGGCCTCGGGATTATCCTTTTCGATGGCCTCAATGATGGGCCGGGCATCGTCATTATTTTGAAGTGTAATTGATACTACTCTGCTCATCCGAGCCTCCTATATTTCAATGCCGGACTTTTGGGCCCGTTTGGTGATTTCCATGCGGATTGACGTCATGGCCTCATCGGCGCCGCCGCCCAACACATGGCTGGCGATGGGGGTGAAGGCTTCGATGGCCCGGTCCGTCCAGACAGACGCCCATTTCGACAAAAGAGCCGCATTTTCCGGACTTTCCGCCGCCGTGACTTTTAACAGATGATCCAGCCAGCGTTTTTCATCCTTGCCCCAATCCTGCATAAATTCATTGAGCATCGACATGGGCGCACCCCCGTGCTGCTGACCTGCCTCGTCGAAATGCTGATAAAACAACGGAAAAACGACGCCGTCCATAGATAGATTTTGCGCGACCAATAGCTCAAACCAGTCTTTTACGACAAAGCTGTCTTCGGTCATTCTGCGCACCCCCTGCCACAGGTCATTTTCCATCCAGTCGACCTTGGCCTGATCCAGACTTTTCCCTGTGCTGTCATCCAACAACAGCCCGACCCGGCTGATGATTTGCGCTATGCCCAGCCGATCCATGGCGGCAAAAAGCGCGACCTGACTGATGGCCGTGCCGTAAGCCTTGTCAGAACAGTCGCAATTATTCATATTTGCGCCCCATTCATAATGGCGCATCGGCAAAAGAAACTCTTTGACCTTTTGTTGCCATGCCTCATTCATACTGGCCATCATGTTGCTTTTATTGATGAATTTGAAATGATTTTCTTCGGCCTCCATCATTTTATGGCGGGCCATGGTATAGGTGCCGTAATAAAGCTGGCGCGGGTCGTTAAAGCTATACCAGTCCTCCATTTCTATGGCTGTCAGGCTTTTGTCATATATTTCCCTGCTGGGATCCCATGTGGGGCGATAATGAAAGTTCGTTGTCGGCTGAAGATCCCACGTTCCCTCCTGATAGCGGCTGGCCGGCTTGTCTGCGCCCAATCTTTTGGCGATATGATCATAAGTATGGCGCCGCGGCTGAATAACATTCGTTTTAATTTCCAAACTCATTTAAAGTCTCCCAGCTGTATAATATTTCCTGCATGATTATCTTCACCCCTTAACCTGTCAAAATCGGCTCTGATTGCGGCCGCGCACGTAATCTCTGCCACATGGTTCACCTCGCAAAATTCCTTGAAGGCCGCATAGGGCATGACAAGTTCTATGGTTAACTCCTCACAGCCCATCGTAAATTCAAATTCCAGGAATTTTCCTTTACGGATACCAAACAGGCGGACTGACTTGCGATATTCCTGCAACCGATCCTGATCAAATCGTCTATTCTCTGTCATAATATGATGCGCCTTTTTGTGTTTTCTTCGACATTACCCCTGTAGTAGCAAGTAGCGTGCCAACGGTATTTAATTTATAAAATTTTTTAAGGCCTTGTTTTATCGATGCTTTTTTCAGCTCTAAACTCTTGATTCGGTTCGTTTCCTTCGGTTTGATCAAATCATTAAATGTAACCAATATCCAAGTTCACCATATAATCAATATTCCGTAATATCCCGAGGCAACGTCACTGGGTAAGACGCCGCATAAGACGGGCGTTTGGTGCATCTGCGGAACCATTCTTTCAGATTATGATCGTCATTATTCATGGTTAAGCCATAAGCCAAGGCCAAGGCGAAACGCGGTATCAATGCACATTCTGCGGCGGAAAACCCTGCGCCAAAAAAATCTCTTCTACCCAGAATTCCGGCCAGTTTTTTTTGTATTTCATGCCAGGCTGCTGATGTGCTTTGGTACAATTCATCCGTGGCCTTATGAAGCGCGCTTTCCCGAACCTGCTTGATATAAGGGAACAGAGATTTGCCGATCTTATGGTCGCTATAACTATGGATTTGCCTTACCTCGGCCCTTTGTTTCGGCGATCCGGACATCAGGGAGAATTCCGGAAATTTATCGGCCAGATATTCAATAATAACGGCGGACTCCCAAAGAATTAAATCACCGTCAACGAACATAGGCACCGTCCCGTTGGGATTATTGGCCATAATGTCCAGGTGACGCTCTCCCAATTTTATGGCCGTCTCTTGCACATCAATGTCGGCTTCAATAAGGAAAATCCTTACTTTCCAGCAAAAGGGGCAATCGGGTCGGTGATAGAGTTTCATATGTTGCGCAGCCTCAAATCATGCAAATATTCTTTCAGACAATCTATCCGGTCATTACCCCAGAACATCTGATCGCCCACCATAAAAGTCGGCACACCGAAAACGCCCTTTTTCTGCGCCTCTTCCCAATTCTGGTCCAGCGTTCTAATCAGGTCTTCATTCTTGCTCGCCCGTTTTATCATGCCTTTGCCAAGTCCGATAAGGTCGCCGACCTCCAATAAAACATCGATATCACCAATATTGCGCCCTTCGGCCCATTCCTTGCGCATGACTTCGACAACATATGGCTCAAGCAGGCCCTCTTGTTCTGCGATTAACGAGATTGCGCCGGCCAGCGTTGGGTCCGTATCAAGGGGCGGCGGGGTAAAAGGAATGCCCATTCTTCGCGCATGACGACCAACATCCTGCCGCACCAACGGGATTTTTTTCTTTGCTCTTTCCGGTGCTGATCTGCCCGACCAGCCGCCAAATGGCTTCCAGATCATTGCGGCGTTATATTCATTAAATATAGAGAACATGCTTTTAGAGGCCAGATAGCAATAGGGGCTTCTGAAATTAAAGAAAATACTGATTTCTGTTGGTTCTATTGGGGGAATTGCCATCTTCATATCCAATTTAAAGTAAGAATATCGGGGGCGGGAATTTCCGCCCCCGACTGTTTAAACGCGCCTTATTTTCCCGTGACGCGCATATTTTGAACGGTGAATTTACTGCGCGGGCTAAGCGCGGAATCAATCTGGCCTTTAAACTGGCCTGTTGTACAATGCGCCCCCTGCACATCAAGCATCATAAAGGAATCATCAATTGATACGCCGGAGCCTTTGTTCTTTTCCAGATGATAATCAGGATGGGCCTGACCAATGATGAATGTTTTCCACAGGTCACCCTTGCGATCATAAATCACCGTACGCGGCAGGGTGAATGTCTCAGCATCAACATAATGGACACGTTTTCCGATCGGATGATTTGGATCAACCGGGGTGGACTCAAGCACATAGGCCTTGCGCAATTGCCAGTCCACCTGCGGGAAACAGCCGCCCTTTCCGCCATATTCTACAAATTGATAACCATCAGACATTTTATGATCTTCGGTCAATTTCTGCTCATTATGTTTATAGAAAGGCAGCATGACATTCCGCGTGCCTTTATAGGCCCAGGACATATCGGATATACGGCCATTGTAACCTTCGAAATCCTCAATCATCAGATCAGACCCAAGGAAACTGTCGGTGACCTGACCCGTTGCCAGTCGGCGCACGCGGCGCTGAAATCCCAGATAAAGCCATGCGTTATCCCGCTTTAAGTCATCTTCATAGCGGTGGATCAAAAGCTGGGTGTTTTTCACATCAAATGGCTCCAGAACCTGCACATAGATCGCGCGAAACAAATTGGCTGGATTCTTGGGCAGGTCCGGCAGGGGCTCATCATTGACCCGATGCTTTAAATTCAGGAAATGAAAGTTAAACTTCAATGTTCTTTCAACCTTGGCTGAATTCAGGTCACGGAATTTCCAATAAAAAGGATAAACAGAACCGCTATCCCCCCAGTTATAGCCATATTTATAATTCCAGGCCAGTTTCTCACCGGCTTTTGGATCATCAATATTCGGCTCTTCCGGGAAAGGGCGACCAGAAATAAAGCCGCTGATATCCCCCGTTGCCGCACCAAGTTTGGCCGTATTAAGGTTAACGCGTGTCGCCTCGATATAGGCGGCATTCAACTCAAAAGCGATGGTGTCTGTCACGCTCATTTCAGTCCAGCCGTCCTTGATGAACTGATACATGCCTTCATCCAGGATATCCTTGAACTGTTCCACATTGGACTGGTTGATGGTCATGCCCCCCTTCAGTCCCTCGTGGGTTGGCACGCTGTTTTTATAGGGATAGAATGACTTTTCCACATCATCCAGATCAGCGGCTGAAGCAGACATAGCGCCCAAGCCCAGAACCATACCCGTTATCATACTCGTCAATTGTTTTTTCATTTTATATTCCTTCATTAAAGAAACCTGTGAACATCGCTTAGAAACGATACCGAAGTGTGAGTTGAATTTCGTCTTCCCGGCTGGCCATGCCAATCGGCCCGGAACGGAAACGGCCCAGTGGCTCAAACCCGCCAAGACCAACAGAACCGGCCTGAAAAGGATCCGCATGGAGCGGTGTTGCCGTGAATGGCCCCCATGGATTACAGGAACGGCAATCGTCAAATTTGCGCGGGCCCTTGCCAAATTTAAAGTTGGCCCCAAGGATAAGGCGCCAGCTGTCATCAATTAACCAGTCAATAGATGGCGCGATAACGGCCGTTCCCGCCCGAAAATCATAGGCTGAGATAATCTGGGGGCTCAGCCGGTTTTGCATGTACCAGCCCTTGACCAGAAATGTCATGGTCCAGTTATCTTTCCAGTCCGGAATACCAGCTTTGGTAAAGCCCGGAAGACCCGCTAGTGATCCCGGCGTATCCACCAATTCATGATCCAGAATATGCTGGCCGAATAACTGCGCGGAGAAAAGGAATGCCTTGTTTTTATTCAGGAATGGAATGAAAGTATCCCGATCCCAGCCAATGACATAACGCAAGACATTAGATTCAGAATAGAGCTCCGGCCGTAATGTATTGGCAAATTCCTCGCCCGAGGTAAAGGCGGCTTCTATCCGAAATACCGACTTGATACTATCGACATAAAAATCCGTTGACGCGCCGAATAAATGAATTCTCGGGAATTCAATATCAAAGGCAATCAGATAAGGGAATTGCGCAACCTCGCCCGTGAAATTATTCAATGCGGCGGGGCCGGCGCTGCCGCCGCGCAGGGAGGGCAGCTGGCTTAGGTAAGTCAAATAATTAACCGAGAACCCAACGCCGCTTTTAACGCCTTCGATCTTGAAACCGATTTGTGTATTATCCAATTTCCATTTCGGCATATTTGCATTTCGGATTCCGATGGAACCCGGCGCAAAATCCGTCGCGGCAAGGCCTGTGGTATTTGGCACAGGTAATCCTGCAAAATTGGCAACAGTACAGCCATTATCCCAGCAGTTTTTCATGCCGCGAAAGAACCCGCCCGCGCCCAATATTTGATAAGGCGTGCCGCCCTGACCCAATGAATTGGGACGGAATTTATCAAAATTCCAGACCAGATTAAGATTCAAATCATCAAATTTTCCAACCGCGCCCATACGATAGTCCAAATTCAATATCCACTGGGGAATACGGATATCTTCCAGTTCGTCATAAATATTCTGGCGTGAATAATCCACCGGATTAATAACATCCAATACCCGGAAAAGATCTGTACGGCCCCAGACAACCTGTTGCCGGCCAAGGCGAATATTCAGTTCATGGCCATTGGAAAAAGGAATGCTGCCATCAATATAAGCCTCCCGCAGGAAATCCACACGGCTGTTGAATTCTGGAAACCTCAGGTTATCCAGACTAAAATCCATATAGCCCGGAAGGCACCCGCGGCTGTCAACATCACAGGGGCGTACCGGAACACCGAATGACACGCCGCCCTGATCGTTGGCATGGGCATCGCTGCCAAGAACAATCAAACCCTCATTGGGATTCGCTGCCGCATCAAAACCAAAGAAAAAAGCCCCTGTGGATACGACCCCCCCGCCATGAGGCACAAAAGGCGGGCCGGCCGAGAAAGTGCTTTGTAAATTGATCGGCCCGCCCGCATTACGGCCATAATCACTTTTATTCAGATCATAAACACCGTCATATGATCCGCGAAATGTCACATTGAATGTGAGTGAGGAGAATGTATCTCCTGTATTAAATTTCTTGACCAGCTCTAACTGGGCGGTGTTGCGGAATTTTGCCAGCCCCACATCTTTTCGCAGAAATGTCGCATTTTCAATAAAACCGCTCCATTCTAGCGTGCCATCCGCAGAAGTCCCCGCATAGGCGCTGGATGCCCCGGCAAGCGATAATGCCGTAAGCATCGACATGGCCGCTGCTTTTTTCCCTGATGTTAAGTATTTTAATTTAGTCATTTAGTCCTCCCGATTATGTTTTAAAGGAACCTGTTAAATACGCCGTAAAAACACATTAAGTTGCCGCCGGTGCGGTGTGCTTTTCTTCAATCACACCATCGACAAGCTCAATGTCAGTAATAAACTTCGGTTTAAAAATTGTGATCCAGCTGGGGACAACAAACAAAGACGCCACCATGTTAAAAACAAGCATCACAACAAGTAGAAGGGCCGCATCGGACTGAAAACGCAAATCCGACAAGAATACCCACATGATCACCCCAAGGATCAAGGCCCCCGCCGTCACGCAAACAGCCAGCCCTGTGGTGCTGATCGCGCGAATAACCGCTTCCTGAAGGGAGTTTGTTTTCAAAACCTCTTCACGAATACGGTCCATAATATATATGGAGTAATCGATACCAACCCCAATCCCCACCGCGATGATCGGCACCGTATTCACATTGATGCCAATATTCATGAAACCCATATAGCCATAACTGAGAATGGTCGCGAATGACATGGACAGGAACATCATCCACCCCGCATGAAACGAGCCATAAAAGAAGGTGACAAACAGGAAAATCAACAGCAAAACCGACGGCACGACTATTTTATTGGTTTCAAATACCGCCTCGTTAATGGCCGCTGTCACGCCGATAATGCCGCCGGCAAGATGGAAGCTCAAGCCCTCCACATCATTGCCCTTTTCGGCAATCCAGCTCTTCACCATATGAATGGCCCGGCGAATGGTCTCGCCTTGATGGTCCTTGTAATAAAAGACCATATTTGCTTCGGTTTCTTCCGGATTTATAAATTCCTTCAAGGCACCGGGGATCGGGCTTGAGGCCATATAAGCAAACATCAAGCCCCCGACATAATATTCATCATGCGGCACCTGCGCATAGCGCGGATCATTGTTATGCAGCAGGCGATTAACCTGTTTCACCAGATCCGGCAGGCCTTTTGCCCCGCCCAAATCCGGATCATCGAGCATATAATTCTGGAAATCTTCCAACGCTTTGATGGCTTCGGGCTTTTTCAAACCGCCTTTTTCCTCGGTTCGGGCGATGATATAAAGCTCTTCTGATCCCGGAAAGCTCGTGTTAATTGCCGCTGAGGACATATTATAATCATGGTCGGGATACAGCAGGGGGCTACCGGGTTCTGCTTCCCCGATTTTGACAGTTGTGCTGAATATTCCCCCGATCAGAAACAGGGCCCCTGTTGCCACCAGAATCCGCCGCGCATAGGTTGGATTTGCGACCAGCGCCCCGATTTTAGGCAGAAATTTTCTGATCCAGCCATGCCGGATTTCTGCCTTTTTGGGCTGAGGCAATACGGACAGCAACATCGGCACCAATATCAGCACATTCACAATCACACATATGGCCCAAAGAGAGGCATAATAAGATAACTTGGTATTGATGGGGATCGAGCCCAGCGAAATCAGGAGCAAACCCACCGCATCTGAAATCACCCCGAGAGACCCCGGACGAAACAGGCTGTCAAATGTAATACGGGCGGCTTTCCTGCCATTGCCGCATTTAACAAACTCATCATAATAGCGCTCAACGAGCTGTATGCCATGGGACATGGCCCGTGCCGAAATCAGGAAAGGTATAACCAGGGTTAGCGGATCAAGATTATAGCCCAGCATAGACAGAATGCCGATCCCCCAGATGGAAGAAACCGCAATCCCCAGCAATGGTATCAAAACGCCGTACAGCCGCCTGAAATAAACCAGCAAAAGCCCAAACATAAAGACAATGGTAAAGAGAAAAATTTGAATAATCTGAGGTATATAGGTATAAACCCATCCCACAAGCATTGGCTGGCCGGTCACATGTATATTTATACCCGGCGCGGCTTCCCTGTCCCTGAATGTCTGAATCTGCTTGAAGGTTTCCTCATAATCAAGCGCCCCCTCATTCAATTGTCCTTTAATGAGCGCCGATTTCAAATCAGGAGAAACCATAAGGCCATATACCCGTGGATTTGCCAGAACGGCATCCCGCATTTCGGCCATTTCCGCATTGGTCAATATGGGCTTCTTCGTCGGATCATAATAGGGCTGGGAAACAATGGAACCTTCCTCTGACAACCATGTATTGCGGGCTGTCCGGTGGGTCAGGCTGGTTACAAGATTATGATTAATCCCCGGCAGGCTATCCACATCCCGGGTCAGGCGATGAATGAGGGCAAGCGCATCATTGTTAAAGATAGTGCCTTCTGTCACCTCTACCCCCACTACAACAACATTGGCACCGCCAAAAGTATCCCGAATATCATTATGAAGCTTGATATAAGCATGTTCCTGCGGCAACAGATCCGCAAAATCGGAATACATTTTTACCCCGGGGATTTGCGCTGCAAAGAAAACTGTGATCGCGAAAAGCAACCCTAAAATCACTTTAGGGTAAGCAAATAAGTGATCGTCAAGATCCTTTAAAAAATGTGTAAACTTCGACATTCAAATGTCCCAAACTACCTGTTTAAATTATAACTATTCAAGATTATTGATCTGTGCATATTCTTTCAGATCCTGATCATGCAGCAGCCTGATCAAACCCCCGCCGCCCGCAACCAAAAGCGTATCAGCCCCAAGCGCAACTGCGGCCCGCAAATACCCAAAGCCCAGCTTCGCCTTTACGGGCTTCCATTCTTCGCCTGACAAAACCAGTATGGTGCCCTGCTCTCCGATGGCATAAGTATGGCCATTAACCACAGTAAAATTATAAATTGGCGCATTGGAAGCTGTTTGCTGACGATGCCAGTTTTGTCCGCCGTCATCTGTTTGATAAATAATGCCCTGAAGACCGCCGACCCAGCCTTTCTGCTGTGATGCGAAATGAGAGGCCATGGCGTAAAACTCACTGGTGATGGCATTGCCGCCGTCCCAACTTTCCCCGCCGTCACGAGAGGTATAAACCGATCCGAATTCGCCGGTGACAACAGCATTATCCGCATCAATAAACTGAATACGGCTGAGCATGGCATCTTCCGAAATGGATTTGTCGACCCAATTGTTGCCGCCGTCATTACTGCCCATAATCAATGTAAAGCTGCCAACCACCCATAAACCGCCGCGCGGATCACATGTAAGATCAAGCACGTCCTCTTCCGTGGGAATGGCTTTTGAAATCCAGTTCTCGCCATTGACATCAGATATCCAGAGCTTGCGGTCAGCGTCCAATGCAACAAAATGATTATCCGGACATACCTCAATATCAACAAGCGTTGGATAGGATACTGAACTGCTTCCCGGCAAAATGCTTCGGGTCCAGCTTGCCCCGTTATCTCTGGAAGTGAGCATAACGCCGCGATTGCCAATAATAATGACCGCAGCCGAAGATTTGGCAGCCGCCTGATATTGATCGTAACGCGCCGTTGGTTTTTCTTTGGCAGATACAATGCCGGACAGGTCAAGTTTTGCCTCACAACCGGTCAGAAGCATAAAAAACCCCGCCAGCATGATCAGGTTGATATTCCGATTCCACCCTTTGAATTCTATATTCACTATTTCCACTCCCGGTAATCGATAAATGCCAAAATATTATTTTTTTTGTATAGTTTATTCAGTTCCGGCATATGGGAGTAAGATTGCAAAAGCTGTGCCAATAATTTTATTTCATATATAAAACAACATTCCTTCTCAAAAACGAATGTTTAACTAGTTAAATTTATACGGGCGCTTTCAAAGGCTTAGCGATATTATTTATTTGATACGAACCATAGAAACCTGACAGATATTTTCCGCCTCTGATGGTCTGCTTAAAATTACTCATATGATAAAATCTTGCGTTATTTCACATGTTAAGTTGATGTAATCATCAAATAATTACATATTTATCCTTGTATTATGGCAAATAAAATGCCCTATAATGACGTGAGTATCGGGCAAAAACGATCTGAGGGAGTTTTTTTAAGTGACCAAAAAAACTAATTTTCAGGGCCGCGCCTCTTTCGGCCAGCCCGAAGATATTAATGATAAAACAAAAATGATCCCCGGATTGCCGGATTTTCATGACCTCTCTGAACGGCTGAAATTCTCGCCGAAAGACGGGCGTATCTGGCTTGATGATATTCGTATGATGATGCTGCATGCCAGCTCCATGGGGGCATTACGCTCTGAACTCATCGAATCCCTTGGGGTCAACAAAGCCCGCGCTTTACTGACCCGAATGGGATATGTATCAGGCGCGCAAGATGCTGAATTGGCAGCAAAATTAAGGCCGGGCGCTGATTTTTTTGAAGTTTTCTCAGTTGGCCCGCAACTGCATTCTTTGGAAGGCATTGTCTCTGTGGAGCCTGTAAGGCTGGAAGCGGATGTGGAAAAAGGCACTTTTTACGGTGAATTTCTTTGGCATGACAGCATTGAAGATGAAATTCATATTGAAAAATATGGCATCGGAACCGAGCCCGTATGCTGGATGCAGATAGGCTATGCCAGCGGCTATACATCCGTTTTTATGGGCCGCCCCATTGTCTATCAGGAAGTTGAGTGCCGCGCGCTGGGTCATATCCATTGTCGCATCATAGGAAAGCCCGTGGAAGAATGGGATGACATTGAAGAAGATATGGCCTTTATGCAGCCGCAGGCCTTTGCCAATGCCGATACAATTTTGAAACCAAGCCATCAAGCTGCGACCCTGGATACAGAGCAACATCATGGCCCGAAAACCGAATTTCATCATAAAATTGCCGCCTCTATGGTCGGGGCATCGGCCGCCTTTAACGTGGCCTGTCATATGCTGGACAAGGTGGCCAGAACAACCGCAACGGTATTATTCCTTGGAGAATCCGGCGTCGGAAAAGAAATGTTTGCCCATACATTGCATCAAATAAGCGAACGACAGGACGGCCCATATGTGGCCGTAAATTGTGCCGCAATCCCTGATAATCTTCTGGAATCAGAATTATTCGGCGTAGACAAAGGGGCTTATACCGGCGCGACAGAGGCCCGGGCCGGACGATTTGAACGGGCGGATACGGGAACCATTTTTCTAGATGAAATTGGCACATTATCTCTGGCCGCTCAGGGAAAATTGCTGCGGGTTCTGCAAGAACATCAGGTCGAACGCGTCGGCAGCAAAAAAACCACGGACATAGATATCAGGGTGATCGCCGCGACGAATGTCAATTTAAAACAAGAAATAAAAGAAGGCCGTTTTCGGGAAGATCTGTATTTTCGCCTCAATGTCTTCCCCATCCATATTCCGCCCCTGCGTGAGCGCAAAGCCGATATTCCGCTTTTGATCAATCACTTCCTGAAGAAATATGGCACCCGTTACAAGCGGAATATAACGGGCTTTACCTCCCGCGCCATTGACGGGTTTTTAAATTATGATTGGCCCGGAAATATCCGGGAGCTGGAAAATCTCGTGGAGCGCGGGGTCATTCTCGCCCCGAATAACGGCGCGATCGATCTCTCTCACCTGTTTACATTTGGCGAAGAAGTCACAATACCGCTTTTGAAAGTTAATAAAAACGGCTCACTAAACAATTTGTCTGATACGGCAGAAGATGAAGCAGCCGGCGACCCACAACATATAAATATTATAGTCGATAGCCTGATTTCGCAAAATGTCGGATTAGAGCATCTTGAGAAAACCCTCATCGATTCTGCTGTGGCTAAAGCAGGCGGCAATCTATCCGCTGCGGCCCGAATACTTGGCATCAGCAGACCCCAGCTCGCCTATCGCCTAAAAAAATAACCTATGGCGCATAAAAAAACACGGGCAATCAAATTACCCGTGTTTCTTAAAATGCGTAAAAGACTGCCTTAAATTAAGACGCGTCTCTTAAGTTACAAGCGGACTGCTTGCCTCTTTCTTCTTGAACATCAAACTCGATCTTTTGACCTTCGTCCAGACCATTAAGACCTGATTGTTGAACTGCGCTAATGTGAACAAACACATCGCCGCCGCCGTCTACGGGCTCGATGAAACCAAAACCTTTTGTTGGGTTAAACCATTTTACTGTACCAGTTGCCATTTTATTTTCCTTATGCAAATGTCGTTATATTTCCAACCGCAACCTTGCTGCTGGATTGTTTCGTCTGATAATGACTTACGACCATTACCCTCAACTAAACCAAACAACATCGAAAGGAAAGTGGGTATCTCTAATATGTAATAATCAAACTTACCCGCTATAAACTGGTTATTTTCACAAACGTCAACAAAAAAATAAGTATATTTTTTAAAAACAACCCCTTAATGACACGGGGCATGATGCCTTTTATGGGAAAATACGGGACAAACAAAGCGGATTCCCTTATTCCTTCACGGATTTATTTTCGCGCGGGGCGTTCAGGAATTTGAACAAAATAGTTAAAAGAAAACCCCTTTTCCAAGAGTCGGGCAAAATAAATGAGGTCAGAATTCTTTGATTCTGACCTCATTTATTTTAAACTGGCACCCTCAGGAGCCGCCGGGCAAAATATAGCTCATTGTGGCCATGGGGCCAAGAGGCAGGTCGAATGATACCCATACGGCGGTCATAATGATGCCCATAACCAACAGACCAACGGAATAGGGAATCATCACAGCGGTTAAGCTGCCCAAGCCAAATTCATTATTCCACCGCTTGCAGAAAAGCAAAATAAGCGGGAAATAAACCATCAATGGCGTGATGATATTCGTCGCACTATCCCCCACGCGATACGCCGCCGTTGTCATTTCGGGGCTAATGCCAAGCAGCATTAACATCGGAACAAGCACCGGGGCCAAGAGCGCCCATTTTGCACTGGCTGACCCAACAAACAGATTTATCAAACCCGTCAAAAGAATCATCATAACGATAATAACAGGCATCGGCATACCAGAGGTTTCAATGGCATCCGCGCCCTGAATGGCAAAAATCAGCCCAAGGTTTGACCAGTTAAACATGGCGACAAAATGCGCCGCGCCGAAGGTTAAAACCAGATAATAGGCCATGTCCCCCATTGAATTGCTCATCATGGAAACCACATCACGGTGATTTTTAATGGTGCCTGTCGCGCTGCCATAGGCGCAGGCGGTGGCCAGAAACAAGACGAGAAATCCTGCAACCAGACTGCGGTAAAATGGCGTTAACTGTGCCTCGGGTTTTGCCGCTTCGTTGATTAAAGGGGTTCCGGGGCCAAGGGTCAGAAACACCCAAAGCGCAATCACCCCGATTGTGGCATAGCCTGCCCAGCGCAAGCCTTTACTTTCATCGTCCGTGATTTCCTTATTCCCCTCGTCAATATTAATTTCCATATTGCTTTTGGCCGGGTTCCACTTGCCAAGACGGGGTTCAATTATTTTGTCCGTCACATACCAAATGGTCGGAAGATATATAACAGTCATAAAGGCAATGAAATACCAGTTCCCGGCAATATTTGCATCCCACATTGGATCCAGCGTCTCCGCAGCCGTTTCCGTAATGCCGAATAAAAGCGCGTCAAGCTGACCGGGAAGAAGATTCGCGGAAAACCCCCCCGATACCCCGGCAAATGCAGCAGCTATGCCCGCAATGGGATTGCGATTGGCCGAGGCATAAAGAATGCCGGCAAGAGGAATAAGCACCACATAGGCCGCATCAGCCGCCAGATTGCCCAGCATGGCAACCAGAGCCACCGCAGGGGTTAGCAGAAAAGTCGGCGCCTTGCGTACGCCGGCGCGCATGGCCGTGCCAAAAAGCCCGGATCGTTCAGCAACCCCCGCGCCCAGCATAACCACAAGCACATAACCCAAAGGATGGAAGTGGGTCATGGTTTTCGGCATCTCAACAAGCAGACGCTGAATATTATCTGCGGAGAAAAGACTTGTCGCCTCAACAATGACAGCAGAACCATCTGTCCCCGTCGCCGTCGGATGAATGGCATTCAGCCCAATCGCCGCAAGAACAGCGCTGGTGATTGCCAGAAAGAGAATTAGGTAAAAGAATATGAATACCGGATCAGGAAGTCTGTTGCCTGTGCGCTCTACCCAGCCAAGAATACCCGTTTGACGGGCAACATTTGTTTCGTTTGTCATTATTTATAAAAGCCCCTGTTTTTTTGATTGAGGCAGGTTACAAAATATAAATATTAAAAGCAAATATTTCTGATAATGCGCTAACGTTAAAGGGATGTTGCCATTCTTGTATGAAAATGGCAGACTCATCTCCCAACCCATGGATGATACGCCTTGACGGGTAGTTAAAAAGGAGACGGGAAATCCTGACGGCTCACCATATTTCAAAATCATATAGAGGGAAATTTGGCACCCTTCTTATGGCCCTTCTTATGGCTCTTCTGGTTTCTGCCTGCGGCGAAAAAGAAGAAACAAGACCCATTGAAATTCTGCGCGTTGCGGTATTGCCGGATCATGATAAAGAAGAAATTCAACGCACACATCAGGAATTACTCAAGCATATAGGGTCTCGCACGGACTTAAAGACGCAATTGATCATCCCCGATTCCTACGAAGAGTTGTTACGGTTATTTGATGAAAAAGCAATTGACCTGGCCTTATTTGGCGGCGTTACATATGTTAAGGCCCATTTAAAAAATGGGGCCGTACCGCTTGTTATGCGAGATGTTGATGGTCATTTCAGAAGTGTCGCCCTTGTCCATGCCGGCAATCCCGCAGATGACATCGCCGACCTTCGAGGGGCCTCATTGGCATTTGGCTCAAAACTATCTACCTCGGGGCATATCATGCCGCGGTATTTTCTGGAGGAAATGAATATCATCCCGGAAAAATTCTTTGGAACCATTCAATATACGGGAGCGCATGACCTTACCGCACAATGGGTGCGGGATGGCATCGCAGAGGTAGGCATAGCCAATTCCGGCATCGTGAATGGCATGTTCCTGAGCGGAAAATTAAATAACAATATGGTCAAAATAATTTGGCAATCCCCCCCTTTCAGCGATAATGTCTGGGCCTTGCAGCCGGATATCAGCAAGCGGTTGACGATAGAAATTCGCGATAGTTTCTTATGCTTAAACCACAAGGATAGCGATAAAGCCTTGATGAAAAAACTTGGTGCGAATTATTATATCCCCGTGACCCATGATAATTTCAAGGATCTGGAGCAAGTCATCCGTCATATGGAACAACAAAAAGACACGCCATGAGCCTGAGCAGAACCACGCAACAGAACAAACGGATACAACGCAGTGTTTATGGCCTGATATGTATCGTGATCATTATCTTCGTGGCTATTCTTGCTTTATTGCAATGGGGGCATAATGAACATGAACGAAGAGATACCCTCATCAACGACTATCATCTGGCCATCAGCAATAAGGCGCTGGAATTATTACGGGTCATTGACGAGGCAAGGATCTGGTTTCGAGATCAGGAAATTGGCCAGACGGATAAGGCGGGCAGCTTTGGCAGCGGCCTGTATTTAACCCCCGCACAAATCGCGTTTCTAAAGCGGGAGAAAACAAGTTCGCTCATACATGAAATAAATGAACTTGTCGAAAATATCCAATTTCATCAGAAAATGCACACCGGTTTTGAGTTTAAAACAATCGAAACGCTCTTGAAAACAGCACATAAAAAAGTGCGGAATGATTTGACAAACCTGCTGTCAACCGCCGACTATTCAAGCCAGACGATAGATGACACGCTGGCCTTATTAATGTCGACAACACATCAATTGCAAATTTTACATCAGCAGGCCTATCAAGACATGCGTTTGTCTTATGATGATCATGAACAGGAAGTATCCTTAACGCTATTAGGTCTGATTACATCCCTGATCTTAATTGGCATATTCAGCATTTTGTTTTTTTTGCGCCATGTCCGTATCAGCTTGGCCAGCCTTGCAAAGGCGCAGAAAAAATTCCGACGCGAACGTGATTTTTCCAATCGCCTCATCAATACAGCCCCCGTTATTATATTATTGCTTAATCCTGACCTGACCATTCAACATGCAAATCCTTATTTTGAAAAACTCAGCGGCTACCCGCTGGATGAATTGAAAGGCATGGACTGGGTTTCCCGTTTTCTACCGGAACGGAATCACAGGAATATTCGGGATTTATTGATGGATCCCACGCAAACAATACCAGATCGGAGCATCGTCAGTCCCATCCTTACGCGCGAAGGAGAAGAGCGCGAAATCGAGTGGAATTCAATAATCATCCATAATACTGACGATTCTATTGTGGGCATACTTTCCATTGGCACGGATGTTACCGAACGCAAACAATCGGAAGTGGAAATCAAGCGGCTCATTTCCATCGTGAAATATTCCCCCGACTTTATTGGCATATCTGATATTAACGGCAAACTTCAATTTTTGAATGATGCGGGCTATGATTTGGTCAATATTAACGAAAACGAAATTTCCCCTGACATATATGCCTCAGATTTCTTCCACAAAGACAACCGCAAGGATTTCATGGATAAAATCTTGCCCGACGTCATGACAAAAGGCCGCTGGTTTGGTGAAACTGATTTTCGGAATTTCACCAATGATAAACAAAAGCCCGTTTGGCTTGATATTTTCCGAATTGATCATCCTGACACCGCAAAGCCCATCAATATGGCCCTCGTTGCCCGTGACATAAGCGAGATAAAAGCCGCAGAAGAAGCCTTAAAAGCCAGCGAACAACGCTTTATCAAGATTGCCCATGCCACGCCTGTGGGTATTTTTCAGTCAAACGCCCAAGGGGAATGTATTTTTGTTAACAGCAGTTACGAAGAAATCTCCGGCTATTCGCAGAGCGAACTTCTGGGCGATGGCTGGATAAACTGCATGCATCCCGACGACCGGGAAAGGGCCTTCGCCGAATGGAAAAAGTCCAAAAAGGAAAATCGGCTGCTTTCCCTGGAATATCGTTTCCTTAAACCTGACGGGCGCGTTATCTGGGTTTACGGCCAATCCCTTGCCGAATATGACCCTCAGGGAAACATACTCTCCTACGTTGGTACGATTACAGATATTACAAAAATCAAACTGGCTCAAAGGGAACTCGAACAGCATCAGGAAAATCTTGAAAAGCTCGTCACAAAACGCACCATGGATATGCGGGATGCCCGTGATGAAGCAGAACGGGCCAATCAGGCCAAGTCTGAATTCTTGTCCCGCATGAGCCACGAGCTCAGAACACCTATGAATGCCATTCTTGGCTTTGCCCAGATGCTGGAATTTGATGCCGATGGTTTTAACGATACCCAACGGGGAAATGTCAAAGAGATCCTTGAGGCGGGCCATCACCTGCTCGACCTGATTAACGAGGTTCTGGATCTTGCCAAAGTTGAAACCGGCAAGCTGGAAATTTCCATGAAACAGGTTTTTATGGATGATATTTTACGCCAAACGATCCCTTTGATCAGCAAAGATGCAAAAGAACGCCATCTGAATTTAGAAGATAACATCAGCAATAAGGACTATAGGGTGCGCGCTGATTTCACACGGTTAAAACAGGTTATGATTAACCTTCTCTCCAACGCCGTAAAATATAATCGCCCACAGGGTCAAATCACACTGGATGCTGAAATTATGGATGAGCAGCGCCTGCGCATTTATATTAAGGATCAGGGCAAGGGGTTAACGGAACAAGAAATTACCCGATTATTCACGTCCTTCGAACGTCTGAACGCAAAAAATAACATTGAAGGCACCGGTATAGGCCTTGTTATCACCAAACATCTGATTGAACTTATGGGCGGCAGCATTGGGGTTGAAAGCACGCCGGGGACAGGAAGTATATTCTGGATTGATCTCGCTATTGCGTGATTTATGGTCACTCTATTGCCTTAAGTTTAAAGGCCTGCGTCCCCAACAGTAACAGAACGGCCAGAATACCAATAACCAAGCCAACCCAGGGGGCAAAAAATACGAGGAAAAATGCCGTGAGCAGCATGATGCTCTTTTCTTCCTTGCCCTTGGGCATGGATAAGGCCACATACGCGCAGGCAAAGCCGGTTAAGATAAGGGTCAGAACAAGGGCGATCGGCATAAAGGGCTTTAAAAAAGTCACCACGGGCAAGAAAAGCAAGAGAAAAGGAACGCCATATAGATAATAGGCACTGATCCCCCCCACAAGCGTTTCCATCTTATCCTTGCCCTCTGCCCATCTCTGGACAACAACCACATGTACCCCTGTCCATAAACAGCCCTGCGTCGGAAAAAACGGCGCCACAATGCCCATGACGGCATTTCTGATCGCAATGACAATATGCGAACGGCTTGTGTCAATGTCCAATTTGTCATCTGGCCGCGATTTTTCTGCCTCCCGAATGATGGCAATGCCGGTCAGCAAATCGCCAAAAACAATTGTATAGGTGATGATGGCAAGCGGTATCGCCTCGATGAAAAAGGACAAGGGCGGCCAGCCAATATAAAAAGGCGAAACCTTGCTCATCAAATCGCCAACGGGCGGCACAAGCAGCCCCCACTGAATATCAAATGTTATTTCCCCCAGATAAGTCCCGACAATCCCCGCAATGATGAAACCGGGTAATAATCCAAGGCTCGCAAGGGCGGCCAGACTTTTATATTTTAATTTCAGCGCTTGAAAAGGAATGGAAAAAGAAACAACAAGACATGTAATCAGCGCCAGCGTCATGGAAACCGGCATCGCTTCTATTGTTTTAAAATCATCCACAAAAACCCGCTTGAAAGCGGATAAGGCCGCCCCCAGTATAATGCCGGCCTTTATCGCCGTCGGTATGTGAAGAATGAGCTTCTTGCCAAGTCCGGTAATGCCCAGAAAAAACATAAGCCCCGCCAGATTAAGGGACAAGGCCGTCATCATCTGGAACCGCTCTACCGGGGTATCATACCCCCCCAGAACAAACGCCAGCGCCAAGGGCAGCGCAGGCGTCACCCAGCCCGGCGCAAAGGGCTCGCCAAAAAGAACCACATGGGACGAGATCAAGATCGTGTGGAATATGGAAATGGTGATGGCTTCTTCAAACGTCAGCCCAAAGGCCGCCACCAGAAGCGGCGTCAAGGCGAGGCCCGTTGAGGCCGCGACCACTATACCCTGCAGCAATTCCGGCCATTCAACCCTCATATGAAGCCATGGCAACCGGGCCGTAAAGGGGCCCCATTTAAAACCCCTCGATGATGCTGGTGATATTTTCTTGTTATTATCCATCATACCCAATAGCCGCTTCCCTCATGTATTTTTATATGTATTTATCCGAAGTATAGCCAAAGCCGCCAAAGATAAAAGCGTTATTATTCAAGAAATATTTTGCATAAATAAAATTATTTTTTTATATGGTTCCCGTATATATTGCCATTATATTGGCTATTGCTACTTTTTAATTTTTAAAAGACGGAGTTAAAGTAATCGGGCAGGATTTTACCAATAAAAAGATTCTCATCGTCGATAATGATAAATTCCTCGTCACCATTATCAGATCTATTTTAGAAGTATTTGAGGTCGAGAGCGTAAGGGTCACAACGAATAATGAGGACGCCATTGCTATCTTGGGCACGCAGCGCGTTGACTGCATTTTTGTCGACAATATGAACCAGAAAGAAAACGGACTGGAACTCACCAGACATATAAGGCACAAAGAAAATAACAGTTTACGGAAATTGCCCATCATTCTATGCACAGCCTTCACGGGGCTTCACTCTATCACGCACGCACGCGATGCTGGTGTGACCGAAGTACTGGCCAAGCCGGTATCCCCGGATCAAATCATGGAAAAAATGGAGAATGCGCTCTTTAACAAAAGAAATTTCGTTGATTTGGAGGCATACGCCGGGCCAGACAGAAGGCGACGGACTATCGATTATGCCGGCGAAGACGACCGGCGGCATTCCATAGATAAACTTCCACCAAAAAGAGATGAACAAGGGGATTGATTACGTGACCAAAGTTAAATTTTCTCAGCGACAACAAGATATGCTGCAGAAGGCACAGGAAATCATAGATAAAGAAGCCGTCAGTTATGTTGAACAGCTGAGGCAGCATATTCAGTCTCTAAAAAAATCCATAGGATCGGGCGACATTACCCAAGCCATTCAAATCTGTCACCATATGCAAGGTCAAGCCGGCACCTTTGGCTGGCCTCTCGCCACAGAAATTTCCGGTTGGTTCAAAAGAATTTTAACCAACCAACAAAACGCAACTATTGACCATAAAACCAATAAAATATTCCTGAGCAGCCTTGAAAATATGGTGAAAAACAACTTAAAATCCCACGGCAAAGAGGCCATAGGCCTCCTCCAAAACATCGAAGCTGCCCTGAAAAAAAACAATCCTTAAAATGATATTTCTTATTATCTAAACCAAAGAATTGGTGCGGGTGGAGGGAATCGAACCCACACTTCCAGAGGAAACGAGATTTTGAATCTCGCGCGTCTACCAATTCCGCCACACCCGCGTGAAGGAAGTGCAGTCTTATCACCTTCATATTCTATAGCCAAGTGAAAAATGTCCGGAATATAAAAAAACCGGTTATTCTTCATAAAGCTGAAATATAAAAGAGCCGCCTTCAAAATCCCTTATGTGATTGACCTTCTTAGTGAGGCTGTTTGAGACAATAGACTTAATCTACGTTTCTTTGACAATTTCAGTGTCATGGGATAATGACATTCTACAGAAATAATTAGGTGATCGTAATGGCCGAAAATAATTTGAAAAAGATGCTGCACGCACAGAGAACCGCTTTTAATGCAAGTCCAAATTCGCCATGGGACGAGCGTAAAGAGAAGCTGGTAAAGCTCGGCAAACTCATCAATGAGAATGAACTCCCGTTCCAGCAGGCTATTTCCGAAGATTTTGGTAATCGCTCCTTCATCGAAACAACATTGGCAGAAGTGTCCGTCATTCATGGCGGCATTAAACACGCGCTTAAACACACAAAAGAATGGATGCGAACAAGAAAAGCCCCCACGGCGTTGCGGTTTAAGCCCGCCTCAAACAAAATAATGCCGCAGCCCCTTGGCGTTATCGGAATTATCAGCCCGTGGAATTACCCTTTGCAGCTGGCCATTATGCCGCTCATCGGGGCGCTGGGGGCCGGCAACCGCGTGATGATTAAACCCAGCGAATATACGCCGCGATTTTCGGATTTGCTGAAATCTGTTCTTGGTGAGTTTTTTTCAGACGATGAGGTTTTTGTGGCCGTTGGCGGCACCCAGGTTGCGCAAGAATTTTCGACTCTGCCCTTTGATCATTTGCTGTTTACAGGATCGACCAATGTCGGGCGCATGGTCGCGAGCGCTGCGGCCAAGAATTTAACCCCTGTAACGCTGGAACTTGGCGGGAAATCACCGGTAATTATAGATGAGAGTGCCAATTTAAAACTGACCATTGCCCGCATTACCAATGGTAAATTACTCAATGCCGGGCAGACTTGCGTGGCGCCGGATTATGTGTTGATGCCTCAACATAGAATTGATGCCTTTTCAGAAGCTTTAATTGCCAAAGCCGAAAAATTTTATCCAACTTTTGCGGGTAATGCAGATTACACATCAATTATAGCCGGCAACCATTATACCCGCCTGCAAAGCCTGCTCGAAGACGCAAGAAATAAAGGAGCAACGCTAAGAACAGCTGGCAATGACAACCCGAAAGTCCTGACGCAAGAACGCCGGATTCCGTTGACGGTTGTGACCAATTGCACGCCTGACATGCGGATCATGCAAGAAGAGATATTCGGGCCTCTGCTGCCGATAGTTGCCAGTGAGACCCTTGAAAAGGCTATGCAATATATCCAAAGCCGGGAACGGCCTCTGGCGCTCTATTGGTTCGGTGAAGATAAAGCCAAGCGTGATCATATCCTCAAAAACAGTATTTCCGGAGGGGCCGCAATTAACGAAACCGCCTGGCAGGTGGTACAAGAAGACATTCCCTTTGGCGGCATTGGTCCGTCCGGTATGGGCGGTTATCATGGAGAATATGGATTTAAAACCTTCTCCCATATGAAAGGCGTATTTTTCCAAAGCAGATTTAGCGGCGGTAAAATGCTCTTCCCGCCCTATACGGAAAAAACCAAAACAATCCTGAATTTAATGAAAAAATTCATGTGAAAATTCATGAATGTAAAGAGGCGTCAATATTCGCCTATCTTACTTCATTCATTTCAACGCGGATGGGCCGGCCAAGGCATCGGTTAAGCCACGGCTGAAGATTGTCATATGAGCTAAAATCATATCCTGATTTCACCGCATAATCCAGCATCGCCGCCACATTCAGATCAGCGATGGTAAAACGCTCTGCCACCAGATATTCTTTACCCGACAAATGATCATCCAAGACCTTCAAATGGGGAATAAGGTCACTTTGCGCAGCCTTTAATGTTGCGGGGTCGCGCATTTCTTTGGGCAAGACCACCATGTGAAGCATGCAATCAACGGCCTTCTTATCCAGATTCAAAATGCCAAATAGCGACCATTGCATAATCAAGGCTTCTTCTTTTGGATCATCAGACCATAATATATTATCGCCATAATTCTTGGCCAGATAAAAATTAATCGCCATAGATTCCCAGAGTATAAGACCATCTTCTTCCAATGTCGGGATTAAACCATTGGGATTAATCGCCAGATATTCCGGTTTTTTGTTATCACCTGTAAAAGGATTAACCGGATTAACCTCATACGCCAATCCCATCTCTTTCATGGCCCAGATAATATAATTTGTTCTGGCAAAGGGTGCCCCGTGAATAATGCGCATAATTTTCCTTCCGGTTTATAAAATATTTCTTCAGCGTGAAATATTGTAACATAAGAATCAAAAATACACCCTATAATTATGCCTTAATAATGGATATGATAGGCATATGTACAAGGTAATAATAACATTTCTGTCGCTTGTTTTTATTATATCGACAGCGCAAGCCGCGCAATTCACGCTATTAAAGCAGCTCAAAAAATCAACCCGGCAGGAGGTTATTGAGGTTGTTGACGGGGATACCATCATTTTAAAGGATCAGTCGCGTGTGCGCCTCGTGGGCATTCAAACCCCAAAGCAGCCTCTTGCCAGAAAGGCGCGCAAAGAATGGCCGTTGGCAGCAGAGGCCCAAAAAACACTGTCCGATCTTATTTTAAACAGATATGTCACACTCTATTATGGCGGCCAAAAGAATGACCGGTACGGCAGGGCGCTGGCGCATCTTTTCCGTGAAGACGGGTTATGGATTCAAGGCGAAATGTTAAAAAAAGGTATGGCCCGGGTTTATAGCCATCCTGATAATAACGCCGTCGTTCCTGAAATGATGGCCCTTGAACGGGCGGCGCGGCAAAAAATGCGGGGCGTCTGGGCGCTGGATTATTATCAGCCGAAAGACCATATGACGGCTGGACGACACCGTAATAGTTTTCAACTGGTCACCGGGCTCGTCCAGAATGTCACAAAAGTTCGCGGCACCTATTACGTCAATTTTGGTGATGACTGGCGCAAAGACTTCACCATTGTCATCAAATCAAATGCCGCCCGGAAATTCATAAAATCCGGAATGCCGCCGCATGATTTTAAAGGCAAACATCTTGAAGTCAGGGGCTGGTTGAAATCATATAATGGCCCTATGATAGAGGCCACACACCCTGAGCAGATCATCATCCAATGAAGGACATCCCATGGCAGAATATGACATAAAATCTATCCCAAAAAGATTAAGAAACAGCCCGATACTCTCAGGGCTTGTCATTCTACCTCTGTTATTATCAGGCTGTATGACCACCAACCCGGCGACAGGCGGGTCTGATTTCACCCCCTTCATGAGCCCGGCCAAGGAGGCGTCTATTGGCAAGGAACAGCATCCCCTCGTCATTGCCCAGAACGGCGGCGTTCTGGATGAGCCCAAACTGGCCGGATATGTTGCTGTTGTCGGCGGACGCCTTAGCGCCGTATCCGAATTGCCCAGCAGCCCTTTCACTTTCACGGTGCTGAATTCTCCCATTGTCAATGCCTTTGCATTGCCCGGCGGCTATATTTACGTGACACGCGGCATATTGGCCCTGTTTAACAGCGAGGCCGAGATGGCTTCAGTGCTTGGTCATGAAATCGGCCATGTGACCGCCCGCCATTCAGCAAAAAGATATAATCAGCAGCTTTTTACAGGCCTTGGGGCTTCGATTCTTGGGGCAGTTCTCAAGAACAAAGAGCTCAGTGATGCCCTTGGCTATGGCTCGCAGATATATTTGAAAAGCTATTCCCGCAGTAATGAATATGAATCCGACCAACTGGGCGTGCGCTATGCCACCCGCGCAGGCTTTGATCCCTATGCCGCAGCAGATATGTTGTCATCATTGGACGCACAAAGCAACCTTCAGGACATGATTGCCAATCGCACCGGCCAGCAAAGACCGCCGGAATTTTTCGCCACCCACCCCAATACCAAGGACAGGGTCAGCCGCGCCTTTGCCGCAGCCCAGAAAACCGGACTGGCCCAAAACAGCCGCAGCCGGGGTCAAGACCGTTACCTGAACGCCATTGATGGGATGATATATGGCGATGACCCTGCCCAAGGCCTGATCAAGGGACCGGTTTTTTCCCATGGCCCCCTGCGTTTCACATTCCGCGTCCCTGATCATTACCGCCTGATCAATAGTGCCGAAGCGGTCTATGCCCAAGGCACAGGCCCGTCCGAGGGCGGCGTTATCATTTTTTCCGGCGATGCCCTCAAAGGGCGTAACATGATGGAATATACCTCTCAGGTCTGGAAAAATTTTATCAAGGAAACGGCCCTTCAGGGATTGGAAGACCTAACCATTAACGGCATGACGGCGGTAACCGGGTTTCAGAATATGGCGGTTAACAATATCCAGTCACAAGTCCGTATCATCACCATTCGGCATTCTCGGGACAAGGCCTATTATTTCCTGATCATCACGCCTTTAAACAGGCTTGATGGCATAAAAGATGATTTACAGCGCATGACATATAGTTTTAAAAAACTGTCCGCAAAACAAGCCAAAGAAATAAAAGGAAAAATCATCCGCGTGGTTACCGTTCAGAAGGGCGACACCATCAGCAGTCTTGCCCGTCATATGGCCTTTAACACCCATAAACGTGACCGCTTTCTGACTTTGAACGGCCTGAATTCCAATAGCCGCCTCAGGGCGGGCCAGCGGGTAAAAATCGTCATTTATGATAAATGAATGATTTTTTTCACTCCGCAGGTTCCGGCAGAGCTTGTTTCAATTCCCAGCCCATCATATCATATATCCGGTCTCTTATCCGTGACATCAAAATGTAAAGTATGGGCACCAGTATAAGCGTTACGATTGTGGCAAAGAGAACGCCAAAAGATAACGATACCACCGCCGGGATCAGGAACTGGGCCTGTACGCTTGTCTCAAGCATCAAGGGCAACAGGCCAATAAAAGTGGTAAAGGATGTCAGGAAAATGGGACGGAATCTTTCCTCAGCCGCAATTTCAATGGCCTGAACCACGTCATAACCCTTATCGCGAAGCCGGGAAATATAATCAACCAGAACCAGATTGTCATTGATCACAACGCCCATGGCCGCCGCAATCCCCATGATGGAGAAAATACTGATATCCATTCCTAAAATCAAATGGCCAATCACTGCCCCCATATAGCCAAAAGGCAGGGCCGTGAAAATAATGAATGGCTTGAAATAAGACTTAAAGGCGACGGCAAACAGAATATAAATAATCAACAGTCCAAAGATGAAATTCGTCATGATAGAATTCATGAACTCTTGCTGTCCCTCATCACCGCCGCCAAGGCTACGCTTTACGGTCTTATATTTATCTTCCCACGCCGGAAAGAAATTCTCTTTTAAATCATCTTTGATTTTCTTGATTTCCGCTTCTTTTCCCTCTTCCAATGAGGCAATGACCGTCAGCGTTCTTTCTCGATCTGTCCGGCGAATAGACGTGTAGGCCGGGCGATAATCCACATTAGCCACAGCACCAAATGGCACCTCTGCGCCCGTTTCTGAACGCACGCGCAGCTTACCCAGCGTATCAAATGATTTACGATCCTTTTCTGGAAAACGCACCATCACTTTCACATCATCAATGCCGCGCGGGACACGCTGAACTTCTTCGCCGTAGAAAGCCTGCCTTACCTGCCGGCCTAAATCACGCAGGGAAAGACCCAGATTTTCTGCGCTGGGGATCAGGGACAAGACCGCTTCGGATTGCGCCGAATCTGCCGTGTCCGTAACATAATAAATCGCGTCATATGTGGCCAGTTTGGCCTTTAATTCCGCTGCGGCCGCCTCAATATCATCCACATTGGCAGACGACAGTCGAATACGCATTCCCCTGCTGTCATTATTGAAGGTGTTATCAAATTTTATTTCCTTGGCATCCGGGAAAAACGGTGTTTTTTCCCGCCACATTTTTGTAATATCCTCGGTCGAGATTGGCCGGTCTTCCCCCGGTTCCAGAACAAAGAATGCCCGGGCGCCCCGACCGCTGGCAAAAGACATGGTGGCTTTGAAAATTTTGGAATCCGGATATTTCTCTTCCAGATCTTTCACCACCTCATAGGCCGAATTCTCAAGAGCTCTCGTGGCCTCTTTCACCGTGTCATAGGGCACGCCGCTGGGGAAGGTATATTCCGCCCGAATAAAATCCTGCGGAATGGACGGCTGAAAAGCAAAGCCAACATGGCCGCCGTACTGAATGCCAACCGTGACGATGCTTAACATGCCAACGAAAACACTTAGCGTCACAGCCTTGCGGCGCAGACATTTATTCAAGAATGGCTTATAATATTTGAATATGGCAACTTCCAGAAAGTGATCCGCCTTTGCCCTGAATATATTGACAATCCCTGTCAGGCCAATTTTGGTAAATAGTCTGGCCAACAGGCCCGGCTTGCCGGCGCCGCCGTGACGTAAGTGAGCCGGTAAAATCAACAAACATTCAATGAGGGAAACAATCAGTGTTAAAATAACAACAACCGCAACGACCGTCGTAAATTGACGTGTTGTCCCCGGCACCATAGCCATAGGCGCAAAGAAGATCATTGTGGTCAAGGCCGAGAAAATAACAGGCTTGGCCACTTTTGCGCTCCCAAGGACAGCGGCCTTTGTCCCCTTGATACCGCGTTGATTTTCCCTGTGGATATTCTCACCGATGATAATCGCATCATCCACCACAATCCCCAAGACCAGAATGAAGGCGAACATGCCAATCATATTCAGGCTTTCACCAGTCAGGGGCAGGATCATGAATGCCCCCAGAAACGATACCGCAATGCCGACCACAACCCAGCCGGCAAGCCTTGGGGTCAGGAACAACATAAGCCCGAGAAACACCAGAACAAGGCCGCCAATTCCATTGCTGATCAACGTATTTGCCCGGCTTTTAAATCCCGTTGACCGATCACTCCATATGACCGCCTCTACGCCTTCGGGCAAGCTGGGCCTGAGCGTATTTTCCACATAATCTGTCACGACCTCGCTAATTTCCATCACATTGGGGTTTTCCCCCACATTGACATTTAACAAAACCGCATTTTTGCGATTAATATGAGCCTCAAACCTGTCTTCAGAAAAACCGTCGATAACATTGGCCACATCTTTGAGCAAAACCCGCGTGCCGCCGGCATCCTGCAGCACCACAATATTCTCAAAATCTTCGCCTGTGTAGCTTTGTCCACGGGTCATGATCTGAATATTGCCGGCTTCATTATCCACTTTACCTGCCGGCATATTGACCGATGTCCGGGAAATAGCCTGGGCCACATCATCAAAACTCAGGCCGTATTTCTGTAAATTAAACTCATCAATTTCGATGGAAATTTCATAGGGTCGTATGGCATTAAGCTCAACCCGGCTTACCCCTTTCAGGGCGGAGATTTCATTGCGAACCCGCCGGCCCATTTCTTTTAACTCGGCTTCGGGCAAGTCGGCGGCAAGCGCTATCCGCATGACAGAATTATTGAAAATTGGCTGACTGATATTAGGGCGTTCGGAAAGTCTGGGGAAAGTATTGATGGAATCCACGCGGGACTTCACATCATTGAGCAATCTTTGCATGTCATAATCATCCACCGCTTCGATGGTGACAAAGCCAATACCTTCCCGCGCAGTAGATCGCACGCGTTTAACGCCTTCCAGATCATATACGGCTTCCTCGATACGGATGACAATGCGCTCTTCCACCTCCTCAGGCCCGGCCCCCAAATAAACAACAGATACTTCAATCTGATTAGGACGAACACTGGGAAAGCTCTCTTTACTGACCTTTTGAAGACCAACCAACCCGCCAATAATCAGCAGAACCATCATCAGGTTTGCCGCAATAGGATTATGGACAAACCATTTCATAATACCGCTCATGCCTGATCCCCTTCCCCAAGATCAAATTGAACCAAAAGGCCATCAACATTGACGCCAAGTTGGGATTTACAGACGATATCGCCGTCCTCCAGCCCCTCGGAGATTACGACAAACTCTCTGTTCGCCTCAACAACTTTGACCATCCGGCTGCGCAATTTATTATCTTTATCAACCACAAGAACCTGATTGCCCTGACGCAATACGGCGCGCGGCAGTTGAAAGACAGCGTCATAACGGCGGCCCTCAACTTCTGCGGCAACAAATTGTCCAATCGTGATCGGATATTTTCCATTCACAGATAATAATTCATCCCCGCTGAGCCGGGCCACCACATACATAATACGGGTTCTGGTATCGACCAGCCCTTCGGCGCGAATAATTTTGCCCTTCCAGTGGCTTTCCTGATCCGAAAAACGGCCTTTCAGAGTAACATCAAGCTGCGTTTCTCCCCTTTTCAAACCAGCTATATCAAATTGTGCCAGATCCTTGTTTGACATGGGCAGCCGCACCTCTACCACATCGGTTGCATATAATTTGCCCACAGTGGTGCCGTTGGTTAAATATTGGCCAAGGTCAACATTTTTTGAGGACAGCAGTCCATTGAAAGGGGCGCGTATTTCCGTGCGCTCCAACGCGAGCTTCGCCACGTTTAAATTTGCCTCTGCGGCCCTCAGTTTGGCTTCTGCATCCGCAAGCTGCGGCTTGCGCAGGGTCAGGTCAGAGGCTTCGCCATGACCAAGCTGCGCCCATTCTGTTCGTGCAAGATCGGCCTCGGCACGCTCCCGAACCAGGAACTGACGGCTTTCCGTCACCCGCGCCTGCGCGGAGGTGACCGCATATTGATAATCACGGGAATCCAGACGCAAGATCACTTCACCTTTTTTAAAAGTCCCGCCTGCCACAAACCGTTCTGATACATATACCACCTGGCCGGAAACTTGCGGCACCAGATCAATCGCCTGCCATGCCTCTACTGTCCCTTGAGTTTTCACCGTGAGCGCAACCGGCCCCTCATGCGCCACAACGGCGCGGATATGACGGGCAAGTTCGACGACGTCCTTTTTTTCCGGCTCCGGCTTGGCCATAACCAATATGGCGCTGACGCCAGCGGCCCCGATGACAATCAAGACAGGAATGAGAAATGTCAGAATTTTCTTTAAGCTTTTAGGCCTTTCTATCACCCTATTCATAATCTGTTTTCTCCTGTGATATCGCCTTTGGGGTCATTATCATTTGTAATATTGGCCTGAATGCCCTCTTTGATTGTAAAGTCACCGCCCAGGGCTAAATGCAAGGCAATTCTATTATTGATACGTTGTTTCTTAATGGATAAAAGCTGGCTCTGCTGGGACAGGCTTTGTCTTTGCGACTCCAGAAGTACCGAAATCTTGATCAAGCCACGGCTATATTGATCAAGGGCAACATTTTCAGCAGCAATGGCATTCTCAGCGGCAGTGGCCGTATGCTTGACTTGTTTTTTCAACGATCTTTCGCTGGACAGGGCATCTTCCACTTCTTTGAATGCCACCAGTAAAGTCCGGGCAAAAACCTGTTTTTCCGCCTCAAACAAGGCGGCCTCTGATTTTGCCGCATATCGCAGCCTGCCGCCCTGAAAAACAGGTTGCGTTATATTGCCCACAAGATTCCAGAAAATATTGTCAAACCTTAACAAATCGGTGAAATTGGCAGAGCTGTTGCTGCCGCTCGCCGTAATAGAGAAACTTGGCAACAAATCTTTATCCGCTGCCTGACGGCTATATCCTGCCGACAGCAGCTTTGCGCGGGCGGATTGCAAATCCGGGCGGCGTTCCAATATATTCACAGGCAGACCAACAGGAACATCATGATTAATATCAGGCAGGATACCGGCAGATATAATCTTGGCCGACGGATACCGCCCCGCCAAAATTTCCAAGCTGCGCTTTTGCTGTCCCAATTGATCTTCCCGGCGGCTCAAACTTGCGCGGGCGGCCTCATAATTACTGACAACCAGACGTAAATCAAGGCCCGTATTCAGTCCACGGCTAAACCGTTTTTCGACAATATGCACAGCACGTTCAAAGCTTTCCACTGTTTTAAGCGCCAAATCCACTTGGGCCTGCGCTTCCATGACATCAAACCAGGCTTGTGATACCTGAGCGACCAAAGACAATCTGGCAGCGGCATAATCCGCGCGAAAAGCCGTATAATTTGCCTTTGCTCCTGCCGTCCTGGCAGACAGCCTGCCCCATACATCCGCCTCCCAGCGCGCATCAAAGCCCAGGGACACATTGTTATTGCTCACGAGCAGGCTGTTGCTGCGCTGGCGCCTTGTCGCCAGATTTGCATCTATCGCGGGAAACAGGTTTGACCGCGCAATTTTCACGCCAAATCCAGACGCTTCCATCCGGTGCGCCGTCGCCTTGAAGTCCGGATTATTAATCAGAACCTCTTCAACAAAACGCGACAGATCATCCATTTCAAGGTCGTCCAACCACCCATTGCGTACATCAGATGACTGGCGCGCGTTGTCATACTGGCTTTCCGACCATTCTGCGGCTATTTCCGGGGCTGGAAGATTCTTATCCGTAACAGGGACGCTGGCACAAGAGGCGAGCGCAAACACTGAAACGGAAAGGACCAAATATTTGGTGCTTCTCATTTTATATATCCTTCATCCTGCAGTCTATTTTTAGCTCTGCGGGCTCCGTAGTTCACAATTTATATATGGATATCTTCCAACGACCACTATAGCTGAAAAATATTAATAATCGATATGGTTGCGGCAGGTTGATCTCAAAATAACGCCCCTTTGTCGCAAAATACACTGCGACGAAAGGACAAATCTTTGAATTTGGCAAAACTGGGTATGTTATGGTTAAACAAATAAATGATCTATCACATCACCTTCCGGTGAAAAACAAACCGCATTCAACCCGCCGCCCCGGCCACTGCCCCCGTCCAAAGTCGCCGTATGGGGTTTATTTAAACGCACCCCCCCATTGGCATGATCATAACCCCGAATAATGCGCGAAAAACCATTGTAAGCTGCCGTGATGTCATCAAAACGCCCGTTATCCCACCAAAAGTTATCCTTTTGCATATTCAATGGCCGCGTGATGTCTACAGAGGCATGAACGAATAATATTTTTCCTTCGCGGGTAAAGGCCGCGCGGCGCAGGGAGTTCAACAGTTCATAATGCCCCGGATGATCTTTGATGCTGCGGCGAATACTGCTGGTCCATCTGGAAATTGCCATAGTCCCCTCTGTGGCTATGGCACGTGCCACATGCGGCGGCGTCCCGTAACATTCCATCACAGACCCCAGATGATGGCCAAGAAGCCAGTCCATGACTTCTGCCGGATTTGGCGCAAATTGCAATTGCAACAGCTTGGTGAGCATTTCTTCCCGGGCGCCGCGCAAATACACAAAAGCATCAGGGCTTGACGGCTCATTGGCCGACATTAATTTCCGGCGCGAGAGCAATATCTCATTCAGGGTTTCTATCGCCGTATTACGATTGCCAAAATAATTACCCAGATATACCAGCCTATCGCCTGCCTGAAATCGGGAAATAAGTTTATGGTGCAAGGCTTTCAGGGCGCCAATTTCGCCGTGGATCGCCCCCACAGCCCAAATCCGCCGTGCCTGTTCAAGGCAACCAAATTTTTCCAGATCCATATTTGAAAGGTCGGTCATGTCCATAGACAATCAAGTCACCTGTTACATAATTCAAGTCAATATTTTATTCAATTTTGGCCCATATCCATAACAGAAAAACGCGGCGCCATGAACCATAAAATTATCTTTGGCACATAAAATAAAAAATGGGCCTGCACAATGTTCAGGCCCATTCCAGTCATTAAAAAGTCTGACAACAGATTACGCCGCTGTCAGAACCTCCGCCAGTTTTATCATGGCATCCTTTTCGGCAATTTCTTCGACCGCCGCGACTTCTCTGGCCAGACGGCTAATGGCTGATTCATAAATTTGACGCTCACTATATGATTGTTCGGTTTGATCTCCGCCCCGATGCAGATCGCGAACGACTTCTGCCAAATGAACCAGATTGCCTGAATTTATTTTAGCCTCATATTCCTGTGCGCGGCGGCTCCACATCGTGCGTTTCACACGGGCGCGGCCTTTCAATGTGGTATAGGCCTTGTCCATAACAACAGAGCTTGACAAAGACCTCATCCCCGAAGGTTCAGCTTTACCGATAGGAACGCGAAGGGTCATTTTTTCACTCTCAAAGCGAATCACATAAAGTTCCAGCTTCATGCCTGAAATTTCCTGTTCCCCGATTTCGGTGATAACGCCAACACCATGCTTGGGATAGACGATATGTTCATCAACAGAAAACGCCAATTTTTTTTCTTTAGCCATATTAAAATTATAACTCCATACTATTCACAAAAATTTGAGCCATGATAACAAAAACATGCCAAAAACATGGTTGACAAATCCTTAAGGAACATAAAACACGCACAAAAACCACCTACCAACCCCTCTCGGGTCTGATACGAAATTCCCTCGGCCAGAATCTGTCATTTGAAACAAAGTCTTAAAAAAAACACGCCCAAATATCAATATTGGTGACATTATAACATATTTTTAAAATAAAAAATACCCACAAAAATATCACCCCTCAGACAACAAGGCTTGCGCCGTTTATATCATACCGGCTGAACAATGATTTTACAGGCAAAATTTACGTCCCCGCCCCCGGTTTTTCACTTAACGCGGCAAGTTTCCCCTCTTCATTCTGCGCCTCATCAGCGCCCGGCAGCGGGTCAATCTTTTCTGTGATATTTGGCCAGACAGCCGCATATTTCTCGTTGATCTCGAACCATTTCTCCAGACCATCTTCCGTATCAGGCAAGATCGCCTCCGCAGGACATTCCGGCTCACAAACACCGCAATCAATGCATTCGTCCGGGTTAATCACCAGCATATTTTCACCTTCGTAAAAACAATCAACCGGACAAACTTCCACGCAATCTGTATATTTACATTTAATACATGCCTCAGTGACCAAATACGTCATAGAGTTCTCCTTATTCTTTCAATCCTGTCAGTGGTCATATGGTAACCTTGTTTATGCATATAGCATCTGTGAAACAGGATACAACCAAAAAAAACTTTCGGTTATTAATTTATGGTTGATTGGGGGGTATCGGTGCAGAATAGGGGTCAAATGTTATTTTGAACCTTTTTACGAATTTGGCCACTTCTTTTGTCGGAGATATAGAGCAATCCGGCCACCCGCCGCATCAAATTGCTTTCATAAGGGTCTTCCACCCCATCCACAAAAACAACTTCCCATAAAAGCGCCAGAATTTTCTCCCGGCCCGCTTCATCAAAATGATCTTTAATTTTCCGCGTAAAACCAAGCATATGATTGGCTTCATTCTGCGCGGCAAGTGCCTCGACAAAAAGTTCCAGCGCATCGGCAGAAGACAGCCCCAGTTTATTTTCCAGAAGATGCAGGATATGTTCCCGCTCAACACGGGAAAACTGTCCGTCATGACTGGCGACTTCAACCATCAGGGCCGCCGCTGCAAGTTTCTCATCCCCGGTCTGGCTTGTTGTTTTCTGATCCGAGGCAGCAGATCGGCCTTCGAGCAAACGGCTCAATTTTTTGAGTATCGACACAATCATATTTCCTTATTTAATCAGCGATACGCTGAAGAGTTTTGTAACCTGTTCGGCAACTTGATATTTTTCCCCCAAAGTCATCAAATGATCACTTTTAATATGCGTCATCAAGGATTGATTCATTAATAATACGGAGAGACCATGAACCATGGACCAGGCTGAAAACTGCGCGACGGCCGGATCAATATCCCGCGCATTTGGCAGCGCAAGGCACTCAAGAACGGTATCACGAAGGCATTGAAAACACTGATGAGAGGTATCATGCAACGCATCGTATTTTTCATAATCAGCCAAGTCATATTCAAACATGACTTTAAAATGCGCCGGGCAGTTTTCCGAAAATTCCACATAGCGCATGCCCAGTTTCTGCAAGCGTTCAAGGGGGGGAATCCCCATCTCCATAATTTCCATCATGGCCTGACCTAATTTGCGCATACCTTCTTCTATAAGTACGGCAATCAGGGCCTCTTTATCCTCGAAATGCCGATAAGGGGCCGTCTGAGACACACCGGCCTTACGGGCCAAAGCCCTCAGACTCAAATCAGCCAAGGTCCCCTCTTTTAATATGTCCAGAGCAGAATCAATCAGCGCTTTGCGCAGATTACCGTGATGATAAGATTTTCTGGCCATTGGACAACATATTTTAGTCAAACGAAACTCCTGCGCGGCGCCTTATATTCAATATCTATTTTTGAAGGGCCATGATTATCGGCTTTAATGTTTACGCTGTCAATATATTAGAACGCAAATCGAACAATTTTACGGCCTTAGAATAAGCTGGCCGTCCTCCACCATGAAACCGGATAATCGGCTTAGGAAGCTCATGCCAAGCAAGGATACATCCATCTGTCCCTGCTGGGAAACCGACGCGGTAACATTTGACATTTCTATGGCGTCCATCGACACGCGGTCAAGGTTGGTGACGGCTTTGCGGGTTACGCCATTGGCGGTTTTAAAGGCCTTGTCGTAACTTAGAAACTCAGGATCCAAGCCTGCTTTTCTGGCATCCTGATAGCTTAAGGAAATATGGCTGGCCCCCGTATCCACCACAAAAAGAACCGGCACGCCATTCACCTCTATCGTCACCCAATAATGGCCATCCTGCGCTATTGGCACGCGAATATCGCCATTATATTCGGCCATATTTGCTTTATCAAAAACCAATTCATTTGAGGATTTATGGGCAACCTCTTTTATGCTCTCGCCCGCTTTATTGGACAGCGCAATGAAATGATCCCCGAAATAGGCCACAAAAGCGGCGACAAATATGGCAAACAAAAAAACTTTTGATGGACTGGTCATCATATGTCCCGTCAGTTATCCTGATTAAACCTATCGAAGCATAATAGAAAACACTTTAAAAAATTTAAAGAATAGATAGATTTCTACCTATTCGCTTCAGGTCTGGACCATACAGCTTCAATACAGACCAAAAAGAAAATGGCTCAATCGGGAAATATATTTTTCAGCCTGTCGGTGGCCCGCCGCTGGTTTTTGGTCGGGCGGCCTGTGCCCCTGTCTCTGAGCGCGACCCTGGATTTTTCCATTTTCCTGATTTCTGCTGCCGGCGGCGTCATGTCTTCGTACAGGGCCTGAGCTTCGGGGGCCGGGCCGCGCCGATGGTTGAAAGCCAGAATTTTGGCAATTCTAATGTTTTTCGCTTGGGGAAATGTCAGAATATCCCCCACGATTATGGGCGTTTTAGCCTTGGTGATTTTTTGCCCATTAAGGCGAACCTTGCCGGCACGGCAGGTTTTACTGGACAGCGTGCGTGTTTTAAAAAATCGCGCATACCAGAGCCAGATATCTATTCTTTGGTTTGGGGCGGCGGGGCCGGACATAGCGCTATTCTTCCTGTATTATTTTTTTGATTTAAGCTGATCCTTCAATTCTGCCAGCGCCGCGAACGGACTATGAGGATCCGCCGCCGCTGCCTGACGTTTTGCCGGCTTGCCGCCAAATTTTTTCCCGGAAGGTTTTTTCGGCCCGTCATTATTATTTCTTGCCTTACCATGAACAGGCTTTCGGGCATGATTATTGTCACGGGCTTTATAGACAATTTTTCGACCTTCCGGCGTGCGTTCAACTTTATCATTTTTTACCCCGCGTTGCGGCGGTTTTTGGTAGGGCTGATGGCTGAACAGGAATATTTTTTCCGGAAGGGCCGCTTCTTTTACATCCTCGTCTTCTGGCTTTTCTTCTGGCGCTTTCACATCTGGCACAGCAGTTTCTTCTTTAACGGCCTTTTCTTCTTTAACGGCCTTTTCTTCTTTAACGGCCTTTTCTTCAACGGCCTTCTCTTCTTGAACAGACTTCTCTTTCGCCGCGCGGGCTTCGGCTATTTTTGCCGCTTCCTCCGGACTATATTCCTTACGGACATACCCCAAAACAGCCATAATTTCGGCAAAATCATCCCCGCTGGTGCCCACAAGGCTCATCAGATCAGGATCTGCCGGAAAGGGGCCTTTCAAAGACACCTCACGGGCCGCATTGGCCAATCGTTCCAGCATATCAAGGCGCACAGCATTCTTGCCCACCACGCGGTAACCGGACATTTCATAAAATGTCCGCGGCGCAGATTGATCTATGGCGATGGTGCATAATCCCGCCACAGGAATATCTGGCAAATTATCTTTATCATTAAACAGCGCCCATAGGAATAAACGTAATTGGGCCGGTGCCGGTTTCAACAGGCTTGGGATATATAGGCTGGCCGAGCCGAGCCAAATACCCAGTTGTTTCATTTGAAAACGGCCTTCACGCTCCACCCCCCGAAAATCGCGGGCAATCGCCCCGCGCGGAATAGTGCCGAGTTTCTCCAGCATCTGAAAGGCGATACCCCGCGCCATACCATCAATAAGGTCTTTGCCTTCCCCATCCTTGGCCCCATTCACGGCTTCCTGCAGGGAAAAAAGCGGCGCCAATATATCGCCCACATGATTGACCAGCCAGCGTTCAACCCGGGCCTGTATCTGTGCCAAGGCCTCCCCCTGTAATACAGGTGATGGCATGACCACGGCTTTTGGGGTCAGGATCGTATCCCCCTTTACCACGCGGGCGATGGCAATGCCGCGCCAGTTGATGGTTGACTTTGTCAGGGGGCTGCCAAAAATCAGGCTCATTTCACCATCTTCGGCGGCGGTCAGTTCTTCGGCTTTTTTCCTGATCTCTTCGCCCAAAACCTGATCCGCTGCCGCGCGCAGAATCTTGCTGTCCTCGCCAAAAGCGGAGGCATCCTCTTTAAACTGGAACCCTTCCAAGGTACCGATAAAATGGCCTTCTACAAAAATACTGCCATTATCATCAATATTCGTCATTAAACTTCCTTTTTGGCGTAATTCTCTCATTAAAACTGATATGCGTCGATCCACGAACCGATGTGTTAACCGTTCATGTAGCGCATCTGATAGGCGGTCTTCAATATCTCTTGTTAATTCTTGCCAATATTTTGCATCATCGAACCATAAGCTGCGATGGGAAATATAGGTCCAGGTCCTGATATGCGCAATCCGCGCAGACAAGCTATCCACATCACCTTTAAGCTTGTCCAGAGGCATGATCTGGCGGGCCAGCCAGTCCGGGTCAATCACAGCCTTATCCGCAGAAGTCTGCCGATAAATCTGAGAAATGATCCTGATATGTTCATCATCCGGGACCTTGCGGAAATCTGGTATCTGGCAGACTTCCCACAGGCTTTTCAGGGCCGCCGGGCCGCCGAGCATGGGGCGAATATCGGCCATGTTTATCAATCGGCGTAATGACGTCAAATCAATATTTTCCTGAGTGCGGGTCAGCCCTTTTCTGTCCGGCGCGGCATCAAGGGAGCGAATCAGTGCCGTCGGGTGATTATAATCCAACGCACTATTACGCCACTCCAAAATGGTCAACGGGGCGAATTGATGATTTTCCACCGCATGGATCATGCCATCACTTAAAGCGGGCGGCATACCGTCCCCGTCCAAAAGGCCGCCAAAAGTCCCGCCATTCATATAGCGGCCCGCGCGGCCCGCAATCTGTCCGACCTCGGACGCGGTAAGGCTGCGCATGCGCCGGCCATCAAATTTGGCCGTCCCTGCAAAGCATATATGGTCAATATCCATATTCAGCCCCATACCAATGGCATCGGTCGCCACCAGATAATCCACATCGCCGTTCTGATAAAGCGCAACCTGCTTATTGCGGGTTCTTGGGCTTAAGGACCCCATGACCACCGCGGCCCCGCCCTTGCTCCGGCGCAGCATTTCCGCATAGCCGTAAACATTATGGGCCGAAAAAGTGACAAGGGCAGATCTTCTTTGCAAGCGGCTGATTTTTTTCGGCGCGGTATAGATCAATTGGGAAAAACGGGGCCGGCTTGAGAATTCCGCGTCCGGCACAAATCGGCGCATGAGCGGCGCAATGGTTTCAGAGCCTAAGAACATGGTCTCCTCTGTCCCGCGCGCCCGCATCAACCGGTCGGTAAAAACATGACCGCGCGCCGGATCGGCGGCCAGTTGAATTTCATCAACGGCCAGAAAGGCCACCGTTTTATTCACCGGCATGCTTTCCACGGTGCAAATCCAGAAGCGGGGGTTGCGCGGGATGATCTTTTCCTCCCCCGTGATTAAAGCCACGGCATTCTTGCCCGCAGGGTTCTGCGGTGAATTCACCACCCGGTCATATATCTCCCGCGCGAGCAGGCGCAAAGGCAGCCCGATCATGCCCGTTGAATGGCCGAGCATCCGTTCCACCGCCAAATGGGTCTTCCCCGTATTCGTCGGCCCCAAAACCGCCCGCACCCGGCTGGATGTCTGCACCGCTCTATTGGAAATATTCTTCATAAAAAAGGGGGTAGCATAAACAGGGAGAAAGGTCACCAATGGAATATCCCCGCCCTTGGTTTTATCATCATTCTGAACTTGTTTCAGAATCCATCCGCCCGATATCGAGATATTTCAGACATGCCCCCTGTTCGCGAAACAGCCGTTTACGTCAATCAAATTTAGGGTGACGAGCAGGGACACAGCCTTCCTATCGTCATTCCCGATCCTCCTTCGTCATTCCCGCGCAGGCGGGAATCCAGTTTCCTCAAAAAGACCTGGACTCCTGCCTTCGCAGGAGTGACGGAGAAAAATAGTGAACTTCTAGGTATTTAATTGTATTATGCTGAATAGGCTGAGCTGGTCCCGGATTTTTGTACAATCTGTTAAGGTGTATCCGATTATAGATTTGGAGACACAATATGACGAAGAGACGACGCTTTACACCGGCCTTCAAGAAGAAGGTTGTTCTTGCGGTTTTGC
>JAKIUQ010000034.1 GCA_021647465.1 Emcibacter sp.
GAGAACACCAATGCAGACTTTGATTGATGGAAAACTAATCTGGATGGACAAATTTGTAGACCAAATTTAACCTGACAGTCACCAGCTGAGAAATCGGTAACTGTCAGATAGAGTCTGAACTATTACAGATTATCTGTGATAGATATTTTGTTGATGATAGTTGTCGTTGCGTAATCCTTCGAGGAAATCATCATCATATCGTTGGTCAAGGTCGAGTTGTCTGTCAAGTCTGGCATCAAAAGGGTTCTCGGGTGGCATTATGCCGTCACCGCCATTAAACACATTGTCAGTTATCCTGATATCATGATTATTTGAATTTAATCTGTTTGTTCTTACAATCAGCATTCCAACCCCGATGATCCATAGCAGGGGGAGGATGAAAACAACGCCGAATGGCACATTGAGGGTTGTCAGAAAATCCATTGTTAATCAGACTTGTTTGAGTGTGATGCCAATTATTGCAAACAACATTTCTTGAACTTTTTACCAGACCCGCAGGGGCAGGGGTCGTTTCTTCCTGTTTTTGGCCCCTCTGTTTTAGAATTGGGATGATTATCATTTGAATTGGATGGCAGAGCTGATTGTTTTCGGTAGTTGTGTAACTGCATGACAGATTCCGGAATGAGATCAGCAGCGGCTTCTTCCAGACCGCCATCAAGGTCCATCGCTTTGAATTCATCATCGGCCCTGACGATTTCACGCAGACGTGTTAGGATAAAGACAGATCTTTGAAGGTCCCGATTATCATTATCGGCAAAAGACAGCCAGTCATCCGCCCGCAAGTGAATGGCCCGAAAAAAACCTTCCAGCCAGATTTCCCAGAAAGGGCTACCATCATTGTCCCGGTCATAAATGGGCCTGTATTTTCCCCTGTCCAGTGCATGGAGGGTATCATTATAATAACTCATCAGAATACTCATGATATTCTGGGCCTGTTCCTCATTATCAAAGACCGGTTCCTCACCGGCCCAGATTACAGGAATCCATTCGCTCGGCATAATCAGAGCCGGGCAGACAGCGATGCCGGCCATAAATCCATCCAGTTCGCAAAGCAGCATGCTGTTCTCACTGACCGCATCGCTAAAGAGGAACTTTTCCAGCTCTTTCAATTTTTTGGGTATTTTAAAGGTCATTTCGTTGGTCTCTGTGTTTTGTCTGCTCTTCCCGGGGCGAAATTATGCCCTGAGCCAGTTTTCAACAATCAGGCCATCCACACGCCGAAACTCTTTTTCATTATCTGTTACGATGATCAGTCCGGCACTTCGGGCGTGACCAGCAATCAGAGTGTCACAGGGTCCAATGGGCGTTCCCTGTTTTTCGAGATGGCCGCGTATTTCTCCGGAATGGACAGCTGCCGCCTCGTCAAACTCGATAACAGGCAGATTGGCCAGCAGCGCGTGAAGCAAGGCCTGGCTCTTAACGCGCATTCTGGATTTTTCCACACCTGTTTGCAGTTCATACAGGGTGATTGAGGACATGCAGAGGCCGGGGGCCTCTTCATTGCATCGGTTCTGAAGCTTTTGGGCTCTGCCCTTAAGCAGGGCAATACAAATATTCGTGTCCAGCATATAGCGTAGCATCAGATGTCTTCTCTTTTCTGAAAAGAACCCTGATCACGTTCGGGCATAAAATTCTCATCAAGTTTTTCCAATGCGAAAAAACTGTCCCACGAACTCCCGGCGGGAGAGATGATGAGGCTCTGGCCCGCACGTTGGAGAATAACTTCCTTGGTTCCTTCGGGAAACCGCATAGCCGCAGGTATTCTTACAGCTTCACTTCTGCCAGACATAAAGAGTGATGATTTAGCAATATTTTCCATTATAGCACCTTTGAAATTGTATTATGCAACAAGTATAACACAAATCACTAATAATACAATGATATAATACATTTTGAAAATTGTAATTGACTGATCGTTTGCCGGCCTTACATTATCTATAATGAAACCTTGCCTGAGCAATAAGAATAGATTTATCCACATATTTATAGATCAGGCGGTCACTCTGGCTGATCCTTCTTGACCAATAACCAGTCCAGTTATGTTTAAGAGGTTCCGGTTTGCCAAGGCCGGCATAGGGTGTTCTTTTGATATCCTTGATCAGATTATTAATCCGCTTGACCGTCTTTTTGTCATTTTCCTGCCAATAGAGATAATCATCCCAGGCATTTTGACTCCAGATAAGTTTCATGCATCATGCAAACTATGTTCGGTACCACCGCCCGCATCCAGTTCAGAAATGCTCTCACTCAGACGGGCCGCATTGACGGGGCTGGAGAGCAAATGCAGTGTTTCTTCGAGGGCGTCGAAATCAGCCTTGCTCATGACCACGACATCATCTCCTGATTTCTGGGTGACATGAACCGTTGTGTGATCGGCATTTACTGTTTTCATGAGGTTGGCAAAACTTTGCCGCGCCCGGGTATATGTCATAACTTCCATTGTTCTATCCTTTATTATTCATAATATAGTACATGTACAGAAAGTAGTACGCAAGGGATTTTTTCTTTGCTTTACTGATGGGAATTTATTTGTTCCTATGCTACAATAGCGTAAGTACGGAAGATACCATTCAATAGATAGCGGCGCCACATCTGTAAACTCAAAACAAGGTGTGTATTATGAAAAAACAATGTCGCATTAATCTCAGGCTTTCAGATATTCAATACCGGGAAGTGGACCGGCGGGCGACCTACGCTGGTCTGCCAACAGCAGAATATATTCGCTCGCTTATTCAGCGGGATATTTCTACTAATACGGATGAAGTCATCAGGCGATTGGCACGCATGATAATATTTTCTTCGGTGGCCATGCGTCATCTCTACACCAAGATTGACCATGAAGGTGAATTAAGTGTTGTGAAGCAGGAAGCAGATCGATTAATTGCCAAATTGGGGGTGGTTAATACGGATGACTAAGAAAAGCCTGTCGGATCAAACACGGGCAAAAAATCCCGCTGAATTGCACATAAGTCCCTTTATGAATACGTTTCAGGCGGCGGAGTATTTACTGCTGAGCTCTAAAACGTTAGAGAAAATGCGCTGGTTTGGCAATGGCCCACGCTACCGCAAGCATGCCGCAAATGTTGTGTATCATATTGATGATTTGAAAACATGGTCCGCCAGTACGCAACGCAATTCGACCTCTGAATAATGCCATTTTGAGGAAGGCGTCCTGATACTGGTAAATCTTATTTTGCAGGCGGGATTTTACTGGTCGGTTTTAATGTGTGGCAATGCTTTTTCTAAAGATTCACGCATGCGGGTAGAAAAATACCTCTTTTTTTTGATGCTGGCATGTTAAGCGTTTTTGTCCGCTAATTGCTCAGTTGCAAAGATACGGCCACTGGCTTTTGCTTCTTCGCAAGAGGTTGGGACAAATTTGCTTTCATCAGCCAGACTACCAGGTAAAAGATGCTGCCAGATGACGGTTAGATGATCGTCAAAGCCTGGCTCAGACTGTAAATCCTTGCGGATTAAATCACAGATATAATCACTTGAATCCGCATAAAGTCTATGGGGACCAGTGCGTAATTCCACTTGCCGCATTAAGGTATCGGGCAAACATACCTGAACGCGAGTTGTTTTTTTGCCTTTTGTTTGTGCCTTGCCCATATTTAAGATTCCTTTGCACTGTTTTCATCACTGAAGGTTGTCATAACAAGACAAGTTTACATAGCATATGGTCTTACAGAATTCCGCTTTCTGGAATAGAATTTTCATTCTTACAAAGGGAAACGTCCAGATAGATAGAGAGGATAATTATGCATGGCGCTCTGTTGATCTATTTTAAAATTACGTGCGCTAATTCGGGTGCGGTAGGGTGAGCCATATTTTTGAGCAAAAACATTCAGGCTCTTTAACTTTCCGGATTTTCCAGACTTGACTTCAATGGGTAAAACCTGACCTTCCCTTTCCACCATAAATTCAATTTCGGCGGTGTTGCTCATCCAGCAATAAAGAGTTTTACCGTCAATTTGCCTTAATTCTTGTGCAACATAATTTTCACAAAAAGCCCCTTTAAAAGTCGAAAAAAGTTCAGTTTCCATATAGAGAGCGGCTGGCGATAATTGGGCCAGAGCCCCCAGCAAGCCAGTGTCGAAGAAATATAGCTTGAAGCGGTTTTCTTTAGTGAATGCGGAGAAGGGTAGTTCGCCGCTGTTGGTAATGGGTACTTTGATAATGAGCCCTGCGCCTTCAAGCCAGTCAATGGCACTTTGCAAATTGGAATAACGTCCGCCAGGCATTGCTTTTGAGGCCACAAATTTTTTATTTTCCCGGGCCAATTGCGCGGGTATTGCGGAAAAAACCGCTAGAATACGACTAGACCTGACATTGTCCGCATACTTGGCGAAGTCACGCACATAAGCATCAAGTAAATCCAGTTGTAACTTACGTACCTGTTCGAATGCTTCACGGCGATGTGCCCGCTGTTGCCGGTAAATGCCAACGACTTCGGGCAAGCCTCCGACGATAAAATATTCTTTTAGCAGGCCCAGTAGATTATTGTGAATAGCTTCCGGGATCCGGGTTTGTGGTTCGACCTTCTGCAGGTAGGCAAGTAACCGTGTTTCACCAATAGCTCCCAGAAATTCTTCAAAAGACAGGGGATAAAGATCTACAAATGTAGCTTTGCCAACGGGAAAGGGTTCTTCGCTGTGCACAACCCCCAAGAGTGAGCCGGCACAACAAATCGCCAGTTCAGGCATTTTTTCGCAAAAATATTTAAGACTGGTCAGCGCGCGCGGGCAATCCTGTATTTCATCGAATATCACCAGGTCATTCTGGAGGTCAATACTGCAATCAAGGAGTATTTCGATCGATTCAATCAGAGATTTTGGTGATAGGGGGCCATCGAACAGGCTGCCAAGTTCCGGGTTCTCCTGAAAATTAAGCATATGACAGGCCGCGAAATTCTGTTTGCCAAAGCTTGCCAAGGCATGGGATTTGCCAACTTGTCGGGCACCTCTAAGAATCAAGGGCTTGCGTGAGGGTGATGCTTGCCAGGATAGTAAGGTGGCGTAGATGTTGCGGTGTATTGCTTCCATAATAATTTATTATAACAAATAACACACCAAGATCAATATTTATTCATATCAATTAATGGTAATTATAGCAAATTATCATATGAATAAATGATGATTTTGACAAAATAGCTTTAACCATTACATGTATCAGGAAACGTTACAGCAAGATATTTTTAGACCCATGCTGAAATTTTTTAGTCTTTTTGCCGAAATTCTTATGATTAAGCATATCACCAGCCTTTCTTACCCAATAGGTGACACAGATAATTTGTAGCCTATGGCGTCTGCATAGGCCATTACAGTATTAATAGGCATATTGTCGCCATTCTCAATAGCGCGTATGTCAGATGTATCAAGCTTGGTCCTGTTTTCAACAGTACGTTGGTTAATGCCCAGCCGTTCCCGCAGGTTTAAGAGCCGTTTTCCTATATGTTCTTCCGGCTCATCTTTCTCTTCAGTGTAATATAATGACTTTGAAATGGCCTCAGAAACGTCTTGAGCGGCTTCACGGATAGGATCTGCGGCCAGATGGGCATAGCGTGCAGTAGTTTCGGGTCTGGTATGGCCGAGTAATTTACCGACGATCGGCAAACTACCAGTGAGGATAACGCCATGAGAGGCGAAGGTATGCCGCAGATCATGAATGCGAACATCGTCAAGGCTCGCCGCAGCACGTATTTTTCGCCAAGGTTTTTGAATCTCTTTTAAATGATCGCCTTCAAGGGCGCCGGTAATGACATAGGGGTTGTCAGGAAATCGTATGGTATTGCGTAATATCTGTTCACACTCTTTACCAAAATAGATAATTTTTTCACCTGTCTTGGAATCTGGTAGGTTGAGCTGTCGTTTTTTCAGATCAACATATTGCCATTTCAGGGTTTGAATTTCACTAAGGCGGCAGCCAGTAAAGATCAATAGCCTGATCAGCGCTACGGGTATGGGTTTTTCTGTCTCGAAATCCGAAAGGGCTTTACCTAATCTCTGTAATTCCTTACTGGACAGGAAGCGTTCTCGCCCTTTCTCTTTAAATTTCTCAACACTGTAACAGGGATTGGTGTTCTTTTCCCGGTAGCCCCATTTTTCTGCCTGTTTCATCATGATGGATAATACGCCAATTGTCCGGTTGGCCTGGTAAGGTTTGTCTGACATGCTTTGATGTAGTTCAACGACGTTGGTATCTGACAGGTTTGTAACGCAGGTGCGTCCAATCATCGGATTAATAAACAGTCATGATGGGGCTGGTCACTGGTTAAAGCCAATCGAACAGCTTCTTCTCTAAATTCTTCGGTAAAATTACGCTTCTTATTGGGCATCTGTTAACTCCTAATTCCAGGTTTGTTATAACAGATTCCCCTCCACTTTTACGAAGCAAGTCCACAACCTGTCTGGCTAAGTTGACGGATGAGTTTACCGGTATTGCCTTCGGCCTGTTCCTTGGTCAGGGCGTTGATAAGGTCAACAGCATTGTGGAAGCAGGCTTTTTTGCCCTATGCAATAAGTGAGGTTCCCAGAGCAAAGCCCCTTGGTTTTTGAAAGAGAAGCTGCTTAAATGACTACAAGAGGCGGACTAAAATGGGACAGTATTGAAGGGGGATTAGCGTTGGACGCGGCCCGAGCCATCACCTTCCATGAGCTTTACCACTTCATTGCGGCTGACACGGTTAAAGTCCCCGGAAATACTGTGTTTAAGGGCACTTGCGGCAACGGCAAAATTCAGGGCATCTGCGCGGTTTGAATAGAGATTTAATCCTGCGATCAGGCCAGAGGCAAAACTGTCCCCGCCGCCAACACGATCCACAATGTCGGTAAGTTCATAATGTCTTGATAAATGAAACCCGTTTTCGTCACGCAGGCAGGCCGACCAGCCGTTACGGTCCGCACTATGGCTTTCCCGAAGGGTAATTGCCATCACGGAAATATTTGGAAATATTTCCATCATACGTTCTGACAGAGCTTCATATTTGGCCGTATCCAGCTCGCCGCTTTCCACATCCACATCTGCTGAAATGCCCAGCGATTTCTGACAGTCTTCTTCATTGGCAATACCCACATCGACAAATTTCACCAGTTCGGTCATGACTTCAGGGGCTGTTTTGCCGTATTTCCATAATTTTCCCCGGAAATTAAAATCACAGGACACCGTCACACCACGCTCTTTGGCCGCCTTCATGGCTTCCAGAGACATATCAGCTGCGCTCTGGCTTAGGGCCGGTGTGATGCCGGTAATATGCAGCCATTTGGCGCCTTTATAAATTTCATTCCAATCGAAGTCCCCCGGACCACATTGTGCAATGGAGGATGCCTCGCGGTCATAAATCACTTTGCTGGGACGTTGGTTGGAGCCAGTCTCCAGAAAATAAATACCAATACGGGAGCCCGAACGGCGGATCATATTGGTATCAACCCCGAAGCTGCGTATTTCACGGATGCAGGCCTCGCCAATATCATTGTCGGGCAGGGCGGTTACAAAAGCGGCATCAAGGCTGTAATTCGCTAGCGCTACCGCAACATTGGCCTCGCCCCCGCCAAAGCTGGCTTCAAAAGCGGGGCTTTGGAAAAAGCGTTCATGGGCGGGGGTTTTCAGGCGTAACATAATTTCGCCAAGGGTAATAAAATCGGCCATGGAGGGCTCCTTATCTTAAGAACATTGAAAGGTTATTT
>JAKIUQ010000017.1 GCA_021647465.1 Emcibacter sp.
CAAAACCGCAAGAACAACCTTCTTCTTGAAGGCCGGTGTAAAGCGTCGTCTCTTCGTCATATTGTGTCTCCAAATCTATAATCGGATACACCTTAACAGATTGTACAAAAATCCGGGACCAGCTCAGAATTCTGGGATTTAATTTTTTTTGTACTGTAAAACTGTAAAATAATCCGACAGTTGTCAGGATATTTTACACTTAAAGGAATTTACCACCTCTGATCAAGAGCAATTATCTTTGCGCCTGATTATCCTGCTACGGCTCTTAAGCAGAATTGTTTAATGGCTTTGACAAGATTGTTATGATCAGTGATCGGTATGCCCCGTGCCAAAGGGGCAACAAGGGCCTCTGACAATATCCCGACCAATGCCGCGGCACTTACATGTGCCGTTTGCGGGGGGAATTGCTTTTTCGTCACGGCTTCTTCAATTAATTGCTCAAATATATCCGCATAGGCTCTGCGGTATGTCAGACGTTCCTGTTCCACCATCGGATTAACAGGCTCCGCAATCAGGGCATAGGCCAGCCGCCCTCCTAAAATGGCTCTTTCTGCGAAGGTGGTGACGGCATTCGCCAAGCGTTTCCGGCAGTGGGCAGGCTGTTCAGGAAAACTGGCGGCCCTTACTTTTTCGACTTCTTTCTCTGTTGCCAGCCGGAAAACTTCGGAACAGAGCTGGGCTTTTGATTCAAAATATTTATAAATCGTCCCGGTTGCGATGCCCGCCTCTTTGGCCAGACGATTTATGGTCAGTGCCTGAAAGCCTTCGCAGGTGACAATGGCAAGGGCTGTTTTTAACAGGGCGCTACGCCGTTCCGTGCGGCGTGCCTGGGTTTTTGCTGTTGGACGGTAGGGCATGTCCTGCTTTCTATTGATGAATCTATGACCTGATTTACATAGTTTAACGGTTTGTTTCAGGATTGACAATAGGTGTGAACTATGGTTCACTCTTTAAAGAAATGAATCAGGATTCATACTTTCAAAGAAGCAGGAGTATCGTCATGTCACAAGAACATCCGTTTAAGCCAAGCACCGCCTATTGGGCCGAAACCCATGACGTGGCCAATCAGCCTCCTGCGCTGGAAAATTACAATTGTTATGAGCAAGACATCGCCTTGCAGCAGAGCGTACAGGTGAACGGTGCCGCCTGGGCCGAAACCGAATTGCATAAATTTGGCGCCATCACCGGATCCGCAGAAGTGATTGAATGGGGGTTTCAGGCCAATGAGAATAAACCGGTTCTTCATACCCATGACCGCCATGGAAAGCGCGTGGATGAAGTCCGTTTCCATCCGGCCTATCATAAGCTGATGGCATTGGCCATTAAGGAAGGGTTGCATGCCTCCCATTGGCGCGACCCAAAGGCCGGTGCCCATGTGGCCCGCGCGGCCAAATATTATATGATGGCACAGGTGGAAATTGGTCATTGCTGCCCCATAACCATGACATCGGCGGCGATTCCGGCGCTGAAAAATCAATCTGATTTATTTAACCATTGGGCGCCCAGGATTATGGCCCGGAATTATGACCCGCGCAATGTGGCCGATGGCAAGAAGCAGGGGCTTACCATCGGCATGGCCATGACGGAAAAACAGGGGGGATCTGATGTGCGCAGCAACAGCACGCGGGCCTTTGCCGTGGAGGCCGGCGGGCCGGGCGGGCTTTACGAGCTTGTGGGGCATAAATATTTTGTATCAGCGCCCATGTGTGATGCCTTTCTGGTTCTTGCACAAACGCAAACGGGTGTTTCCTGTTTTTTGGTTCCCCGCTGGCGGCCGGATGGCAGTAAAAACCCCCTGCAGATACAGAAGCTGAAGAATAAAATGGGTAATGTCTCCAACGCCTCCTGTGAAACAGAATTGCGCGGTGCGCAAGGCTGGATGGTTGGGGATGAGGGGCGCGGGGTGGCCGCCATACTGAATATGGTCTCCATGACACGCTTTGATTGCATGATCGGGTCGGCATCGGGTATGCGGCAGGCCGTGGCTCAGGTCACCCATCATTGTGCCAGCCGCGAGGCCTTTGGTAAAATATTGAATGAACAGCCTTTGATGCAAAATACGCTGGCTGACTTGATACTTGAAAGTGAGGCGGCGCTGGCTTTGACCATGCGCATTGCCCGGGCCCTTGATAACAGCGAAAATGATGAACAGGAAAAACTGCTTGTACGGATGAGTACGGCTGTTGGTAAATACTGGATCTGCAAACGTGCGCCGGGCCACGCCTATGAGGCCATGGAATGTATCGGCGGCAGCGGCGTCATGGAAGATAACATTATGCCGCGTCTGTTTCGGGAATCACCAATCAATTCAATCTGGGAGGGCAGTGGTAATGTCCAATGTCTGGATATGCTGCGGGCGATGAATAAAAACCCCGGTTCTTTCGAGGCCTTCATGAGCGAAATGGAGGGGGCCAAGGGCGCGAACCGCTATCTGGATCAGGCCATTAACGATCTTGGCAAACATTTTGTGAATCAGGATGATATGGAGTATCGGGCCCGTATAATTGTAGGGAAAATGGCCTTGGCCATTCAGGCATCCAGCCTGATTCAATATGCCGATGCACAAGTGGCAGAGGCATTTTGTGCCGCGCGGCTGTCTGGTGAAAATATGGGCTGGGTTTATGGTACTTTGCCGATGGGAATTGATTGTCCGGCAATTATTGAACGGGCAACGCCAATAATATAAGATATAACAGGCTGGGTGTAGAACCAGTGAAATAATTTCGGGTAGGGAGCCTTCAAATATGAGTGAATATTTTAACCTGTCGTATATTCCGGAGCGTATGGCGCTGGTGCGGGCGGATCATCTGGCGACCATATATGGCGGGCGCGAACGTACATGGGCGGTGTTTCACGATCGTTTGATCAGACTGGCCGCTGGTCTGAAGGACTGCGGGGTTGGCGTGCAGGATATCGTGGCGGTTCTGGCGGGAAATTCGGATCGATATTTTGAGCTTTACTTCACACCAGCCTGGATCGGGGCCGTCCTTGCGCCGTTAAATACACGATGGTCATACAAGGAAAATCTTTATGCCTTGCAGGACAGTGGGGCTCAAACCCTCTTTTTTGATGACAGCTTCATGGAAACTGCCCGGCTTTTGAATGATGATCGCGATCACGCCGTCGAGAATTTCATATATATGGGGGATAAAGAATGCCCGCCCTGGGCCCGGGACTATGAAAGGATGATTTCGGAAAATCAGCCGGCCCCTCAATATCTCACCAGGGGCAGCGATATGGTCATGTTGATGTATACGGGCGGCACGACGGGAACACCCAAAGGCGTGATGGTGTCCCATAGGGGGATATGGTCCAGCATTATCAGCGCCTCTCATGATATCGGCTGCCATGAGGAGGACAGATATTTACATGCCGCGCCCATGTTTCATGCAGGAGATTTAGGCATGTCTCTGGCGGCTGCTGTTTCCGGGGCAACTCAGGTCATGATAAATCATTTTAGTGTGGAGGGTGTGTTGGCGGCGATTTCTGAGAAAAATGTCACGCAGACTCTTTTGGTGCCTACCATGGTGAAAATGTTGTTGGCAGATGAAAAGATAAAGACAAGTAATATTTCCAGTTTGAGGCAATTGATATACGGCGCATCCCCCATGCCGGAAGGGCTGTTGTTGAAATGTATGGAACAGTTGTCAGAAGTGGATCTTGTACAGGTTTACGGACAAACGGAGCTTTCTCCCATAGCAACCGTACTGCCCGCATCGGACCATACCGTGGGCAACAAGCGCCTGCGCTCAGCAGGACGGTCCTGTTTATGTATTGCCTTGAGAATTGAGGATGACAAGGGAAATATTCTGCCTGCCGGCGAGGTAGGTCAAGTGGTGGTGCATGGCCCTAATATGATGATTGGTTACTGGAATAAACCGGAAACGACAGCGGCAACCCTTAAAAGAGGCTGGATTTATACGGGGGATGCGGGCTATCTGGATACGGATGGTTACCTGTATCTTGTGGACCGCATTAAGGACATGATTATCTCTGGCGGAGAGAATGTGTTTTCAGCAGAAGTTGAAAGCGTTATATCCTTGTGTCCGGGGGTGGCCGATGTCGCTATTATAGGCATCCCTGATACGGAATGGGGGGAGGCGGTTCATGCTCTGGTCATCCTGAAAAAGGGATCAATGACGACAGAAAAAGACATCATCCGTCATTGCAGGGAAAATATTGCAGATTATAAATGTCCCCGGCGGGTAGAATTCCGGACCGAAGCATTTCCCCTGTCCGCAGCGGGTAAAACCCTGAAGACCGAACTTAGAAAACCCTACTGGCCAGATGGCGAACGGCATGTCAATTGATGCTCATGATCCTGAATAGTGGTATTTGATATCGGGGCGGGCATCGTATAAAAGAAAAACATTTACATTTAGAAAAAAATTATTAAGCTGTGGCAGGATATTAATGTCTTAAATGATGGAAATGGTATTTACATGCGAAAATTCTTGTTCGGAATTTTAATGCTGATAATGGTGGTTCAGACCATCGTTACCGTTGCCTATATCCATCATTCTGAAGAGACGGGGACCGAGTATGTGTCCTTTGATCATGATGTTTCTGTCACTGTCCTTCAAGCAGGGGGCAATGATGCCGGCAGACCTTCTTTAGATGACGTTGATTGCCACCAATGCTGTCATTGTACCGGTATTTTTTCTTTTCTGATCAACGAAAATATATATACGGTTTTATCAGGGGACAAACGTTTTGGGTATCTTTTAAACCTGCCTTCTGCGTTTATTGCGCCCCATTTGCGCCCGCCAATCCTCTAATCGAAATTTTAAAATTTTAAGATCATATGCCGTGGAAACATGGCATTGGGTCTGTTTTTTTCGATTATCAGGATAAAGTTCAATGAATTTCCTCAATATAAACTGTTTGGTTTATGCCAAACAACCTCCTGCTTTGGCAGGTAAAACAAGATATTTTTTTCTATTTCTATTTTTCGCGGTCTTGTTCTCCGGCAATTTGTATGCGGCATCGTCGGATACAGTGATGGCTGATTCATCATGGGGATTCTGGTTCCGCAGCCAGATCAGCCAGCATCCAGATGTTGTTGCTGCGAAAGAGCGAATGTATGCTGATCTGGCCACGGCTGACAGTCTTGACCAACCGCTCTATAACCCGGAATTTCAAACGGAATATGAGCGCGAGGGAGCCGATAATAACTTCCGTCTTGGTCTCAGCCAGACTCTTGACTGGTGGGGCAAGCGTGATCAACAGCGTGCGCAAGCCACCTTTGGCCGAAAGGCGGCCCGCCGCGCTTTTGAATTGGCCGTGCAACAGAAATCAGCCGACGCCCTGAAGGCCGTGGTTGACTGGAATGCGGCACGCGCGCAGGCGGATCTTGCCCGCACGCAGGAGGAACAGCTCGGGACATTATTTGCTCTTGTTAAAGGGCGTCAGCACTCCGGTGATCTGGGTCAGGTGGAGGTGGAGCTGGCTTTTCTCGGGTTATCTCAAAAACTGAATGATGCCGCCCAGGCCCAGGCCCGTTATCAGCAGGCGGCGGCCCGTCTTGAGGAATTATTGCCAGGTTGGGCAGCGGCAAGTCAAAATATTCCTGAAAGTCTTTGGGCTGTCAGCAGGGCGGAAAATATAGATCAGTGGGTAGAACAGCATCCCGCTGTGACCGCAGCCCGCGCCGATTGGGAAGTGACCAAAAAAATGGCCGATCTTGCCCGCCTGAGAGGCAAGGCCGAGCCAACAGTTGGCATGAGCGGTGGTAAAGGCAGCGGCAGTACTGTTGTCGGCGTCACTCTCTCTATTCCTCTGAATATACGAAATAATTTCAGGGCCGAGGCCCGTGCCGCCAGCCGTGAATCTTTTGCGGCAGAAGCCAATTACCGGGCGGTACAGCGCCGGCAACTGGCGGCAATTCGCGCCAGCAGCGCAACGTTGAAAGAATATGAAAAACGCTATCTGCGTTGGCAAACCCTTATGGATGGCCGGGCGCGGAGCAGTGGAGATCTGCTGGAAAAGCAATGGCGCAGCGGCGATATGAGCATGACGGAATATCTGCTCAGTCTGCAACAGCGTACCGAAGGATTGATCGCGGGGATCGAGCTGAATACCCAGTTTCAGATCGCCCGAATTGAATGGCTTTTGCAGACAGGGCAAATGGAAAATGCCTTGATGCAAGCGAAGCGTTAAAAGAATTATTGGATGAATATTATGAAACCGATTTTAAAAAATATACTAAATTTCAGCCTGATTTTTGGCCTCATAAGTGGCATTGTCATATCTGGCACATCAGCACAGGAACCTGAGCATGAGCATGAACATGATGAAAAAACTCAAGATAGTGAGAAAAAAGACCATGATGACGGGCAAGAATCCGAAGGCGTCAACCTGTCATCGGCGCAAATAAATTTGGCCAGCATTAAAGTGGCTCGCCTTGAGAGACGCAGCATGAACTATCAATTATATGCTCCCGCAGAGGTTAAATCCAATGGCTATACCAGTTATCTGGTCTCTCCTCGCGTGGATTCTGTGGTATTGCGCCGTCATGTGGCGCTGGGAGATCATGTGGAAAAGGGTCAGCCTCTGGTGACTTTGTTCAGTGAAACTGTTGCGGAGGCACAGGCAAATTACAGTGTGACGCAGGCCGAATGGATACGGGTTCAGAAAATGGGCCGCTCGGCGGTGGGGGACAGGCGTTATATTGCGGCCCAAAGTTCTTTCGAAGCAGCCCACGGCAGGTTGCGGGCCTTTGGCTTGTCTGAAAAATCCATCGGGGGGCCGCTTGGGGGAAAGAAAAATCTGGGTGAATATACCCTGCTTGCGGAAAGAGGGGGCGCGGTATTGACCGATGATTTCCAGCAGGGACAGCGGATGCAATCCGGGGATGCGCTCATGGAACTGGCAGATGAGAAAAAATTATGGGTAGAGGCCCGTCTGGCACCCACATTACAGGTTTATCTGCCTTCGGGAAGCAAGGCAGTGGTGAAGGTGGGCGGCGATCTATTTCCCGCGATAGTCACGCAGGAAGCCCATATCATTGATCAGCAAACCCGTACCCGTGTGGTGCGGCTGCTTGTGGATAATATTGGCCACAGACTGCATCCCGGCATGTTCGCCGATGTTTATTTTTCCTTTAAAACGGATGAGCCTGTATTGGCGGTACCCGAAGCGGCCCTTATGCGTGGCGCGGACGGGGATTGGACAGTCTTTGTGAAGGGTGACGACGGTAAATTTTCGGCCCATGAGGTTGACCTTGGCAGATCGTTAGGCAAATGGCGTGAAATCACCGGCATTACAGAGGGCACAAAAGTTGTTGTTGAAGGGGCCTTCTTCGTCTCATCCCAGATCGCCAAAGGCGGTTTTGACGCGCATAACCATTAATTTAAGGCTAAGGATAATATTATGTTAAATCGTGTGATCGACTGGTCCGTCACCAACCGTCTGCTGGTGGTGATTGGTTTGCTGACGTTTATTGCGGCGGCAGCTTTTTTTATTCCGCGTCTTAATCTGGATGCGTTTCCCGATGTGACCAACATACAGGTGGCCATCAATACCGAAGCCCCGGGCCTTGCGTCCGAAGAGGTGGAACAGCTTATTACTTTCCCTATCGAGGCTGTGATGTATGCCCTGCCGGACGTACAGGAGGTGCGGTCTATTTCTAAAACCGGCCTGTCAGGTATTACGGTGGTTTTCAAGGAAGGTACTGATATTTATTTTGCCCGTCAGCTGGTTTTTGAGCGGCTGCAATCGGCGAAGGAGCTGATCCCGGACGGGGTCGGCACCCCAGAGATCGGTCCCAATACATCCGGCCTTGGGCAGATATATCAATATCTCCTTATCGCCGAAGAGGGCGCTGGCTATGACACTATGGCGCTGCGGAGCCTCAATGACTGGGTGGTCAAACTATTATTGATGCCGGTCGACGGGATCACGGATGTTCTGTCTTTTGGCGGCAATGTCCGCCAGTATCAGGTCAATGTAAACCCGTCCCGCCTGCTGGCTTATGGTTTAAATCAGAAGGATGTGGTCGCGGCATTGGAGAATAACAACGCCAATGCTGGCGGCTGGTATATGAACCGGGGTCAGGAACAGCTGGTGATCCGGGGGGTGGGCTGGCTCAGCCATGACGATCAGGGCATAAGAGAGCTGGAACAGATTCCGTTAAAGACGGTTGAAGGTACCGTGGTTCGGGTGTCCGATGTGGCCACCGTTGAACTTGGTAGTGAAATCCGTCAGGGCGCGGTGACTATTACCCGCCGGGCGGAAAATGGCGACGCGAAGTTTTTGGGTGAAGTGGTGTCAGGCATCATTCTGAAACGCATGGGGGCCAATACCAAGGTAACCATTGATGGCATTAATGACCGGATTCCCCTAATTCAGCAGGCTTTGCCCAAGGGGGTGACTTTCGAGCCCATCTATGATCAGGCGGATTTGATTGAAAAAGCCGTTGAGACGGTATCGAATGCCTTAATATTGGCCTTTATCTTCATTGTGATTATATTGATGCTGTTCCTGCTTAATCTGCGCGCTGTTTTGCTGGTGCTGATTTCCATTCCCCTGTCCGTAGGGATGGCATTGATGGTGATGTCTTATTATGGTTTGTCGGCCAACCTGATGTCCCTTGGGGGGCTTGCCGTGGCTATCGGCATGATGGTGGACGGGGCCGTGGTGATGATGGATAATATTTTTAAACATCTCAGTCATCCGGATCGCCAGCATGATGCGGAACATGCCAAAAATCTGCCCCTTGATGATGACGACCCCCATGATGTGGCCCGTGATACATCTGTGGGACTGCGTATTCAGGAAGCCTCCCGTGAGGTTGCCAAGCCGGTATTTTTTGCGGTGACCATCATCATGGTGGTTTTTGCGCCTCTGTTTAGTCTTGAAGGGGTGGAGGGCAAGCTGTTTCAGCCGATGGCGGTGAGCATCATCATTGCTATGGCGGCCTCATTGCTTGTGTCGTTGATTGTGGTGCCGGCTCTGGCGAGTTATTTCTTTCAACGCGGCATCAAGGCCCGGCCCAGCCCCATTGTGACGGTTCTGGAAAAATACTATCGTTCCGTGCTGGAAAAAGCCATGAGCCGCAAGATTGTGGTATTGGGCGGGGCGGGTATATTACTTCTGATAACCTTGGTTCTGGTGCCGCGTCTTGGGACGGAATTTGTTCCCGAACTGGAAGAGGGTACGATTAATCTGCGGGCCACGCTGGCCCCGTCATCCAGTCTGGAGACTGCCCTTGCGGTGGCCCCGAAGCTGGAGGCTTTACTGATGGAATTTCCGGAAGTGACCTATGCCTCAAGCCGTATCGGACGGGCAGAAATCGGCGGCGATCCGGAACCGGTGAGCAATATAGAAATCTATATTGGCCTGAAATCGCCGGAATTCTGGACCAGCGCGGATAACCGTCAGGAATTGCAGGGGTTGATGGAAGAGAAACTGGAACAATTCCCCGGTCTCCTGCTCAATTTCTCGCAGCCCATTGCCACCAGAGTTGATGAATTGCTGTCTGGTGTCAAAGCGCAGCTTGCCATTAAATTGTTCGGCCCGGATCTGAATGTTCTGGCTGAAAAGGGCAAGGTGATTCAGCAGGTGGTTCAGGCCATTGAGGGGACCCGTGATGTGGCGATGGAGCAGATTGCGGGCGAGTCCCAACTTGTGGTCAGGCCCAATCGCCGGCAATTGTCCCGTTATGGCCTTGCGGTTGGGGATGTGATGGAAGTGGTTCGCGATGGTCTTGGCGGACGCGCTGCCGGTCAGATTATCAATGGCAATGAACGCTATGATATATATGTTCGCCTTGCCCGTGAATTTCGTCTCGACCCGCAGGCGATTGCCGACCTTATTCTCCAATCTCCGAGCGGCGCGTGGGTTCGTATGGGGGATGTGGCGGATATCACCATTGAATCCGGCCCGCCGCAGGTGAGGCGGGATGATGTTCAGCGCCGTATTGTGATACAGGCCAATATACAGGGCCGTGATATGGGCAGTGTGGTGGCGGATATTCGCAAGGCGATTGCGGAAAAAGTTGATCTGCCGACCGGCTATTCGGTGGATATTGGCGGCCAGTTTGAAAATCAGCAACGCGCCCAGAAACGTCTGATGATCGTTGTGCCGCTTTCCATTGGTTTGATTGCCTTGTTCCTGTATTTTGCCTTTCATTCTGTTGGGCAGGCGGCGTTAATTCTTGTCAATCTTCCGCTTGCGATGATTGGCGGCGTTTTTGCCCTGTATTTGTCGGGGCAATATTTATCGGTGCCAAGTTCCATCGGCTTTATCACCCTGTTCGGGGTGGCGGTATTGAATGGGATGGTGATGGTGGAAGCCATTAACCTGCGCCTGGAATTTGGCAAGGAAACGGTGGCACAGGCGGTATTTGAAGGGGCGGTGTCCCGTCTGCGGCCTGTCTTGATGACCGCAGCCTCCACGGCGCTTGGGTTGATTCCGATGATCATGTCAGATGGGGTAGGTGCGGAAATTCAATTGCCATTGGCGACGGTAATTGTTGGCGGGTTGGTGACCTCTACCTTCCTGACACTCTTTGTTCTGCCGGCATTATTCCCCTGGTTTTCCAAAGGAAAATTAGCGGATATCCGTTGATATAATGGGTGCAGGCCCTCTAACGAGGGCCTGCACAACTTTATTTATTACTCATAAGAAGCCAGCCCCCGTCTGCGCCAGAGATAATATAACGCCGGCACGACAAGCAGGGTAAGAAGAACCGCGCTGACCATACCGCCGACCATGGGGGCGGCAATGCGGCTCATGACTTCTGAACCGGTTCCCGTACCATATAAAATGGGCAGCAAGCCCGCAATGATTGCGGCCGCCGTCATCATGACAGGACGCACGCGCATCACGGCACCATTCAGAACGGCATAGATCAGGCCCTCCTGATTGGGGCGTTCACCATTCTTGTCACAGTCTTCGAGCATAGCGCGGTACGCCTGATTAAGATAGACCAGCATAATGACACCAATCTCAACCGCGACACCAGCGAGCGCGATAAAACCAACCCCGACCGCGATGGAAAAGTTAAATCCTTCCAGATACATCAACCAGATACTGCCGACCATGGCTAGCGGCAGAGTACCCATGATGATGGCAACCTCGACAAAGTTCCGGAAATTGATAAACAGCAGGATGATGATGATCCCCAGAGTAACAGGTACAACATAGGTCAGCTTTGCCTTGGCCCGGAGCATATATTCATATTGCCCGGACCACTGAATGGAATAGCCCGCCGGCAATATCAGTTTGTCATCGACAACTTTCTGGGCGGCCTCAACATAGGTTCCCACATCGATGCCTTCAATATCAATGAAAGACCAGCCATTCAGGCGGGCATTCTCGCTCTTGATCGCCGGCGGGCCGTCTTCAATCAGAATAGTCGCCACATCGGCCAGCGAAATACGCATGCCCGCAGGGGTAACGATGGGCAGAAGGGATAATTGTTCCGGCGAATTGCGGTAATCCTGAGGATAGCGGATATTCACAGGATAGCGTTCCAGCCCTTCGACGGTTTGCGTCACATTCATGCCGCCAATGGCGGTGGCGACCACCTGCTGAACATCGGCTATATTAAGGCCGTATCTTGCGGCTTTTTCCCGATTTATATCCACTTTGATATAACGCCCGCCGGCAACACGTTCGGAATAAACCGACGCTGTGCCGGGGACATCTTTGAGAATAACCTCCAGCTGTTTGCCTATCTGCTGAATTTCTGACAATTCAGGCCCGGCAATTTTAATTCCGACCGGGGTCTTGATACCTGTCGCCAGCATGTCTATGCGGGTTTTGATGGGCATAACCCAGGCGTTGGTAACCCCGGGCAGTTTGATCAGACTATCCAGTTCTTTTTTGAGGCTTTCCATCGTCACCCCCTCACGCCATTGATCGCGCGGTTTAAGTTGAACGAAAGTTTCAATCATGGTTAGCGGCGCGGGGTCTGTTGCGGTTTCCGCCCGCCCCACCTTGCCAAATACGGTCAAGACTTCGGGAACGGTATAGATCAGCTTATCGGTCTGCTGGAGCAGTTCCCGGGCCTTGCCAATAGAAATGCCGGGGTAGGTTGTGGGCATATACATGAGATCCCCTTCATCCAAAGGCGGGATAAATTCACTGCCGATTTTATCGAGAGGCCATGCCCCGATAGCAAGGATGACCAACGCGCCTAGAAGGGTCATTTTAGGAAAACGCAATACCCGTTTCAGAATCGGCATATAGGCCGCGGTTAATATCCGGTTGACGGGATTTTTATGTTCGGGGAGAATTTTTCCGCGAATAAAATATCCCATCAAAACTGGCACCAGCGTGATGGCCAATGCCGCCGAGGCCGCCATGGCATAGGTTTTGGTAAAAGCCAGCGGCGAGAACATGCGTCCTTCCTGCGCTTCCAGCGTAAAGACCGGTACAAAACTGACGGTAATGATCAGCAGGCTGAAAAACAAAGCCGGGCCAACCTCGACCGCAGAATCCGCCACAATTTTCCAACGGTTTTCTTTGGTTATCGGCGTTCGTTCCATATGCTTATGCATATTTTCAATCATGACAATAGCCCCGTCAATCATGGCACCAATGGCAATGGCAATGCCGCCAAGGGACATGATATTAGCATTAAGCCCTTGGTAGTGCATGACGATGAAAGCGGCCAGAATACCAACAGGCAAGCTGATGATGGCCACGAGAGAAGAACGCACATGGAAAAGAAAAACCATACAAACCAACGCCACAATCCCAAATTCTTCAAGTAATTTAATCCAGAGATTTTTAACCGCCTTCTCAATCAGCTTGCTTCGGTCATAAACGGTGACGACCTCAACGCCTTCGGGTAATCCTTTTTTCAATTGTTCCATCTTGGCTTTGACACCTTCGATGACATTTTGTGCATTTTCGCCGAAGCGCATCACGATAATGCCGCCGACAACCTCGCCTTCGCCATTAAGTTCGGCAATGCCGCGCCGCATTTGCGGGCCAACCCCGATTTCGGCGACATCTTTCAACAGCAGCGGGGTACCATTCTCGTTTACCCCCAAAGGAATATTCCTTAAATCCTCCTCACTTTGCAGATAGCCCGTGGCGCGAACCATATATTCGGCTTCGGCCATTTCAACAACAGAGGCGCCAATTTCCTGATTGCCGCGCCTGATCGCCATCTGAATATGAGATAGCGGAATATCAAAGGCCCGCAGCTTGTCGGGATCTACCTTTACCTGATATTGTTTGACCATGCCGCCAAGAGCGCTGACTTCTGATACGCCGGGGACGGTTTGTAATTCATATTTTAAAAACCAGTCTTGCAAACTGCGCAGTTGGCTGATGTCATGTTTTCCGGTTCTGTCGACAAGCGCGTAGAGATAAACCCAGCCGACCCCCGTGGCATCCGGCCCCAATTGCGGTCTGGCGCTTGCGGGCAGGGACGGCGCGACCTGACTAAGATATTCCAGAACGCGTGATCGCGCCCAGTAAAGATCCGTATCATCATCGAAGATAACATAGACATAGCTGTCACCGAAGAATGAATAGCCGCGCACGGTAACGGCCCCGGGGACGGACAGCATGGCGGTTGTCAGGGGATAGGTCACCTGATCCTCTACCACTTGCGGGGCTTGCCCGGGAAAAGTTGTTTTAATAATGACCTGAACATCGGACAGGTCAGGCAGGGCATCAATCGGTGTGTTTTTCAGGGACACCAGACCAACACCGACAATAATGAAGGCCGTCAGTAAAACGAAAAAGCGGTTGCCGATGGACCAGCGAATAATTGCTTCAATCATTTTTTATTCCCCCTCTCATGTCCGTTATGTTCATCATGCTGGTTATGTTCGCTGTGATCCATATTCTCATGATCCATTTCCGGGTCCATTTCCGGATCTGGGGCAGGGCTGGCGGGAATATGAACATTGGATACCAGATATTGGCCATCCTGCTGTTTCGTAATTTCTATATGCAATGCCATGCCCGCTTTAAGGTCTGAGAAGGTGACCTGTTCTGCAACTGTGAAGTCCATCGTCATTTTGGGCCATTGCCATTCTTTAATGGCCTCATGGGAAACATTTATCATCCGGTGACCTGCCATCAGGCTGTTGATCGTTGCCTCTACCCAAACAGAGGCCGGGGCCAAGCTGGGAGCCAAGTTAGGGGACTGAGTTCTTTCTTCATCACTTTCGGCGTTCATCCTTTTGAAATCAGAGGTTTTGCTGGATTCAGAATCAAGCAGGAACTGGGCCGAAACCACAATTTTTTCACCAGCTTCCAGCCCGGATAGAATTTCCGCTGATTGTACATCAAAACGCCCGACCTTGACTTTAACGGACTTGAAACGGCCCTCGCCTAACGCCAGGACCACACGATCAAAACTGCCGGACCGTATGACGGCCTCTTTGGGGATGAGCAGGCTGTTATCGGTACTTTCGGCATGGATAACAACCTGGGCAAACATATTTGGTTTTAATTCATCATTTTCGTTATCAAAGCGCAGCCGGACTTTGAGTGTCCGGGTTTTGGCATTCAGTGCGGGGTATATATAGTCGACTTTTCCGGCCCATGTCTTCCCGGGAAGATAATCCAGAGACATCGTAACCGGCAGGCCTACAGAGACCTGAAACGCTTGTCTTTCAAAGACTTCGGCTTCGACCCATACCTGATCCAATGTTCCGATTGACATCAGTGTTGTGCCGGGCTTGACATAAAACCCCTCTCGGATGTTGAGGTTATCAACCACGCCGCTTTTTGGGGCATAGATGGTAATGGTTTGCGTTACTTTTTTGGTCTTTTTCAATTTCTGGATGGTGTCTTTTGGTAGCCTAAGTGCGTTTAACCGATCCTCTGCTGCCCGTATTAACCGCGCATTGTTACGCCCGAGGGCAATGACCAGTTCTTCCTGCGCATTGACCAGTGCGGGAGAGTAGATTTCATACAACATCTGGCCTTTCTCTACCGGATCACCTGCGGCTTTGATATAAAGTTTTTCGATCCAGCCTTCTACTCTGGGGTGAATATGAACCAGCTGATCTTCGTCATATTTGACATAACCAACCGTTTTTATTTCTGTATGCAGGGCTTTGCGCGCGACCAACGCGGTTCTAACGCCTAAGTTGTTGATGACTTCCGGGGAAATTTTTATGGTACCCGGCCCGGTATCAGAACCTGAACCGCCGTCATCATAAACTGGAATAAGATCCATTCCCATGGGGGACTTGCCCGGCTTGTCCCGCGTATAGTTTGGATCCATGGGCGCAACCCAGTATAAAGGGGTTTTTTCAGAGCTTTTTGCCGCAGGAGTTTGCCCGTCTTCGACAAACAGGCTGTAGGCTGTTACGGTTAGGGCCACCCCCAATAATGCGCTGATGAGTAACGGGCCTGTCTTTTTTAGGGTTATTGTCATTTTAAATCTCCTGCGCGATGATCTTTTGCAATGATGTCATCAGCATTTGTCATAAATATATAATTCAATTGAAGAATGGTTTTCTGTCGTTCCACATCAATGTTCAAGGCATTCACTTGGGCATTCATTTCTGCGATACGGGCTCGCATAACCTCGGCAAAATCACCGTCGTCATTGGTATAGGCCGTCAGAGCGGCTTCCGCCTGTTCAGACATTTGCGGCAGCAGACGGGATTGAAAGATTTTCTGGCGTTCATTTAATCGCAAGAACTGGGCCTTTGCCGTTTCAAATGAGGCCATCATTTTCCTGAGGAACTGCCATTTTTCGGTCTTTACCGCCGATGTCTTTGACAGGGCCGATAAAACTTGCTTGTCCTGACGGTTGGCGGTGAACAGGGGAACGCTAAAAGTCACGCCAACGGAAAAAAGATCCGACCGGCCAATGCCCAGCCTGTCGCTGGAACGATATCCATATCCGGCATTAATGCCCCATGCCGGTTTATATTTCTGTTTGGCAAGATCAATGCCCGCCTGACTGGTTCTGATTTTCTGTTCAATGGCCCGTAAAGCAGGATGCCCGGATATTTTCTCAAACAGTAAGCCTTGCTCGATTGGGGCTGGCGAAACATAGAGCTGCGAATTAAGCAGTGCGATGTCAGGTAGCTTGCGGGTCAGCAGGAAACCCGATGAGATATTCTGACCCTCACTTTCCTGATTCGCCAGATATTTATCCAGGAAATAACCATTTAACCATTCTGAGATCTGTTCCTGAAACATTTCCCGTCTCTGATGCAGGATGGTAAGACGGTCATCCAGACGTGTCAGCTCCAGCTGGGCGCGGATGACATCCTGTTGACGGCTTTTGCCCATGGCGGTTGAATAGCTGGATTGGGCAATATCAACCAACTGCTCAAACAGAGGGATGTTTTTCTCAATTATTTTAATGCTTTCCTGTGCGTTATAGGCATTAAGCCACAGACTTCCCACGGTAACGGTAACTTTTGCCCTGCGGTCTTCCCGCTGGAAGGGAAACTGGCCAGCTTTGAGTTCAAGTTGCCTTTGTTTTATGGCCAGACTGTCACCGGCGGGAAACATTTGCGATATGCCAATTTTGGCATTGGTCATGGCCTCCTGACCAAAACTGAAACTGTCGGCGGCCAGATTATTTATACCCAGTGATATATTGGGATCGGGCAGTGACCCTGCGGCAATACTTAAAGAGTCAATAGAATCCTGAGAATGTTTATTTCCCACCAGCCACGGGTCTTTTAACTTGGCCGCTTTAATGGCCATCGCCATGCCGATGATTTTTGAAGGTTCATGATGGGGCTCGGCGGCCTGTACAGACATAGCAGCCATAAGCAGAATAGCCTGCCCCAATAACAGCCGCATAGTAAATGCCGCTATTAAGGGTTTCATATATATACTCATTTATATTGTTCCTCCCGGGCATTTATCCGGACATAAATTTCAGCAGAGCCATCGGCTTTCAGAAGCAATATGTCATAGGGGTCAAAGTCATCGCCCATTTCCATTCCAGGGCTGCCAAGGGGCATGGCAGGAACGGCCAGACCTATTGCGCCATCCGGTTTTTCCTGCAGGAACTGTTGAATGTATTTTGCCGGAATATGGCCTTCAAAAACATACCCCTCTTTTGAAACAGCGGTATGGCAGGATTGATACTGGGGCTGAATATTTTTCTCAGATTTCAGGGCTGACAAATGATTTATATTCTGGCCTATCGTTTGAAAGCCATGCTTTTCCAGATGTTCCATCCATTTGCCGCAGCAGTGACAGGTTGGACTTTTATATACCTCCAGAACAGGATTGCTGGGGTCCTGGATCGTATTTTTAGCCAATTCTATTTCGGTACTCTCTTCAGAACAGGCCGTTAGAAACAGAGCTATGAATACGACTAGCAATCGTTTCCCTATGGTTAGAGTAAAAAACATTTTTGGACTCCTCTTGGGGGATATTAATCAATAATAAGTTTAAAAAAATCATCATGTTGCTTTAAAAAAGCAGCAGTATGGAATAGAGAGCAGGCATTGCCGTCAGGCCAATGGAAATATGGCAAAATCATAGGATTTTAGACGGATTTATCCTGCGTTACTAGGAAATGGGGGGCCGATAAAGGGTCGTTGGGAACTGTCTTGTCAGCAAGAATGGATGAGGGCTGTTTTTCTTAAATGCTGCCATTTCCCTAACATGATGAGGGGGCAAAATTAACACAACAGAAGAACAATCCCCAAGGGGGCAGTTGCAATCATGGTTGCAGCAGTCATTCATTGTCTGGCCTGTTTCAGAATCAGGAAAATTGACAGGGTCGACCATATCTCCCATCGTCTGATGGTTATTTTGGTCTATTGCGCTCATTTGGCATGAATCATTGGTGGCCGCCGTTGCCTGGCCAATAAAGACCATAAGCATCAACATAACCGTCAGAAACTTGCGTTTAATGAGTATCAATTTAAGTATGACCAATCTTTTATTTCTTTATTTATATTGCAGACAAAATGTTAAAATTCAATAATAATTTTCAATTTATGCAGGGAATATATTTTTTTTCCGACGAAACTATATGGTCGGAAAGGAAATAAGGGATAAATCAGTACCCAGAAGAAAATTTTCTGACTTCGCCCTTATTCCTTTCCTGAACTTCTTATACGGACTTAAATAAGATATCCCTCAAAACTTGGGATATTTTTTTTGAGGGGGAAGATTAAGTATTTAGCGTACTAAAAATATAGCACCGTATTTTGTGGTTAAAATATATGTCAGGAGAAATTCACAGAGATGGCTTGCATTAAGCTGCGGCTGGGGGCACCAGCGCTTGAAAATACCGTGAGGGATGACGCTTGATAACTTCCCCCGCTTAGAATAAAGTAAAAAACATACGTGGGCTGCTTTGGGTTTTGCAGACAACAGGAAAGATGAAAATGAATGATAAGATCGACCAATATTTGACAGATTATTCAAAGGTGAATTTTCAGAATGATCTGGAAAATCTGGAGGATGATGTGTTTAAACGATTGTCCAAGAGGCAGTCTCTATCTATAATTCAGTCTATTCGAATTGACTTCAAGAATCATTTAGAGAGATGCTTTGGCATGCCGGCCTCTGTGAGTGCCAGTGCCTTTGCCATGACACTGGCGATTGGCATGTTTATGGGGACGCAAGTGCAGAATGAGCAGCAGATTGGTGACCATGATGCCCTTGGGCTAAGCGTCTTCAGTGCGACAAACTCTAAATTACCCTCATCATTATTGGCTCCTGAAGTATGACTATAAACATGCGGATTATTTTTTTCTTATTATTTTTGTCTTTGATCGTTATCTGTGGTTTTCTCATTGGCGAGAATTTCTCGAATAAAAATACTAAAATAGTGGAAAATTCCCATCAACATTTTCATGAAATGTTGAATCTTACGCCGGATCAGCTGGATAAACTGATCCCGATTGAAAAAAAATTCTCTGAACAGAAAGCTCTGTATGAAGGCCAGATCCACCATGCCAATATGGAACTTGGTGATATTATGAAAAGAGAAAAAGCCTATACTCCAGCCGTTAAAGCCGCGGTTGAGAAGGTGCATGTTGCCATGGGCCTTCTTCAGGAAGCTACCCTCATTCATTTTTTTGACATGAGGGAATTGCTTGATGAAAATCAGGCCCGAGTCCTGGATAATTATGTGGCGGAAGCAATGCATGGACTTTGACAAAACGGCAAGTGATGAATGTCTTGCCCTTTGTTTGAAGGACGGCAATCGTGACGCCTTTAATGAATTGATGTCGCGCTATAAGGGCAGGCTTCATGCGTTCATTTGCCGTTATGTCGCAGACCGGGAAGAAGCCTATGATCTCTTGCAGGAAAGCTTTATCAATATATACCAGAAAATTCATCTGTATGACCCAAAGAGGAAATTCTCCACCTGGGCTTTTCAAGTTGCCTTGAATAAATGCCGGGACTGGGGACGAAAAAGAGCCTTGGCGCAAGCCTTGCCCTTTTCTTCATTAAAAAAAACAGATGACAGCCTGAATTTTTTAGAAAATATAGCTGATCCGGGGGCTGATCCGGAACATATTTATGCGGGAAGAAGAGCGCTGGAGGTGGTTGCCAGCGCGGTAGCAAATTTGCCGGAAAAACTTAAAGCGCCTCTCATTATGTGCGTATTGGAAGATATGTCTCAGGAAGAATGCGCCGGAATATTAAGTGTTTCGCAAAAAACCGTAGAGACCAGAATTTACCGTGCACGAAAAAAATTAACTGAAATAACAGCCCTTTTATCATAAGCGTATTCTGATTGCCCTAGATGAAGCATTTTTTGCCTGAAACAAGAATATTATCAATATAATTTGGAAAATTGAGGGGGGAGAACGCAAAATTTCGTATTAGCAGTGACGTAACATATTGAAGGATCCATTATGGCACATAATCATGCAACAGAATATAAAAGCAACAGTCTGAGCCTTGTCGGGGCCGTGTCTATGGGCACTGCCGTGATCATTGGCGCCGGAATATTTGCTCTCACGGGGCAGATAGCCGAATTGGCGGGCCCGTGGTTTCCTTTGGCATTTCTGGTTGCGGCGGTCGTTACGGCGTTCAGTGCCTATGCCTATGTTAAAATGTCCAACGCGTATCCGTCTGCGGGGGGAATTGCCATGTTCTTACAAAAAGCATATGGCAAGGGAACGGTCACGGCGGCCAGTGCTTTGCTTATGTATTTCTCGATGGTGATAAATGAAAGTCTGGTGGCGAGGACATTCGGTACCTATACGATGCAATTATTTGATGTGAGTTATAATAGCTGGCTTGTGCCGGCATTGGGTGTGGGGCTTTTGCTTTTTGCCTTTGTCATCAATATATCAGGTAATCGAATGATTGGCCTGTTTTCCCTGTTAACGGCGACCTTGAAAATTGGCGGGATTGCGGCTTTTGGTATTGCCGGGTTATGGTTCGCGGGTTTCTCTTTTGAAAGTTTTGAGGCTCCTACGGCGCAGACATACGGTGGGGGCGGTTTTCTGGCGGCTGTTGCCCTGGCCATTTTAGCCTATAAAGGCTTTACCACAATTACCAACAGCGGGTCAGAAATTATTGATCCGCACCGGAATGTTGGCCGGGCCATCATTATTTCTATTGCCATCTGCGTTGTTGTATATTTTCTGGTCGCTTTGGCCGTTGCGGCAAATTTATCACTGCCCATGATTGTAGAGGCGAAGAATTTTGCCCTGGCGGAGGCCGCCCGCCCGATTTTTGGAGAGCTTGGTCTTTGGTTTACAGTCTTGCTGGCAATTGTCGCCACAGTGTCCGGGCTGATTGCCAGCGCTTTTGCTGTATCGCGGATGCTGGCCATGTTAACTGAAATGGGTCTGGTCCCTCATAGACATTTTGGTATGCCCGGCAGTATTCAAACACATACTTTGGTATATACAATAGCACTGGCCATGTTTCTCACCGTATTTTTTGACTTGAGCCGTATCGCATCATTGGGAGTTATTTTCTATATTGTCATGGATCTTGTTGTGCAATGGGGGGTGTTTCGTCATTTGCGCAAGGAGATTAAGGCCAATAGCTTTATATTGCTGACGGCGATCGTTATGGATATTGTTGTGCTTGGTGCCTTTCTGAGTATTAAGGCGCAAAGTGATATGTTGGTAATATATGTATCCATAGTTGTTATCATTATGGTTTTTGCCGGCGAAAGACTGTTCTTGCGCTGGAAATTTACAGAATGATAAAGAGGGAGAAATCTGAAAGCGCAAACTCTTAAATCAAAGCCAGCCATTAAATTATATTTATTTTATATTTATTTCTAAGGGGCGTCCTGATTTTAAACGTATTAGACAAACTGACTAAATTATTAAAAATTTTATAGGAAAAATAAATGTCTTTATCAAAATACATCATTGCTGTTTTGGCCGTTGCCGGGCTTGCCTTGGGCAATGTGGGGGTCGCCTTCTCTCATGAAGGGGAAGATCATAGTAAAGAAAAAATGCAACAAAATAAACTCAGCGCGCAAGGCAAACGGGTTGTGAAGCTGCTGGAAAATTATGCTGCCGCCGTACAGTCCGGAAAATTATCCGAAATTGAAAAATATGTGGTGACGGGGGATGGTTTCAGCAGTCTGGAAGGGGCATTTGAAGACCTGGGATGGGACAGCTATCGCAAACATCTGGCTTCTGAATTGCCCCTGTTTGATGATATTTCCTATGAGCTGGCCAATATTCGTCCATATGTTAAAGGAAAGATGGCATATGCAATCACGGACTATGCCCTGAAGGTCACCATTAAAGATAATAAAACCCAGGATGAACAACGTCGTCTGGACATAAAAGGCAAGGCGACCATTATACTGGTGCGGTCAAATAGAGAATGGAAAATCCGCCATATACATACGGTGCGTGCCAAAGATGCAAAACCCGGATTAGAAAAAAATCATCATTAATTTTTATTGGCCTGCCTTGGAGAAAGGGCAGGCCATTTCAACATTTGTGAGGCTATTATGAAATTATCCAAGATCATTCTCGTAAGCATTCCTGTTCTGATTATCGCGCCGCTGGCATTTGTTTATTCCGGCATCTTCAATGTTGCCGCCACCGCCACCCATGACCCGGTCACAAACTGGCTTTTGACCCAGACAAGAATTCGATCCATAGAGGCGCGTTCAAAAGGCATCGAGATTCCTGATCTTGACGATGAGAAGCTTCAACTGGCGGGCATAAATGATTTCGATTCCATGTGCGCGGAGTGCCATACCGCGCCGGGACGCCAACCGTCGTCTTTGGCACTTGGATTAAATCCTCCTGCCCCTGATTTGGCAGAGAGTGCCCTTGAGGTCAGTCCGGGAAAATTATTCTGGGTTACCAAAAATGGCATTCGTATGACCGGCATGCCGGCTTGGGGCGTGTCACATAGTGATGATGACATCTGGCCTGTTATTGCCTTTTTGCAGGTGCTTCCCGATCTTGATGCAGAAGATTATCAGGAAATGTTAAAAGATGCCAAAGGCATGGGACATCATGCCCATTGACCAAAAGGTCGTGATCGTTATGGGGGCTGCTTAAAACGTTATTTCCCTAGAATTTTTTTATTTAAAGCTGTATCTGAAATGAGTTGGTCGATCCATTTTTATTTTTTAAATCTCTTACATATCTGATGGTTAGCTTGAATTTTCTTGCAAGAAGTTGACTTATATTATGTTCATTTTTCCGTTCTAAAGTATAATTAGCAGTAGAGGTAATTTAAAAGTCAAAGCAGGCTTTATATCAGTTTCTCAACATAAATTAGGAAAAGAAAATGTATAGAAAATTAAAGAAAAAAATTCTTTATGCACCATTGTTCACAAGTATGTTGTTGATGAGCGGGGGTGCGGCACAATCGCAAGAGACAGCGGTTGATTTCAAGAATAAAATCATTGAACTTGAGCAGAGAATTTCCGGGCTGGAATCATTGAAGCAGGAACTTCAGGAATTAAAGAAAAACCTGGAGAAAAAGGAAGAGAAGGTTCTGGCAAAGGAGGAAAAACTTGTCAGTGAGATCAAATCCATAAAATCCCTCCGTAAGTCCATGTCCGTCAGAGAAGCACGGCCCGCCACAACTTGGCATATGGCCGGATATGCCGATGTGGGCTTTGAGGCCATTTCGGGGGATAATAATGACAGTTTTTTGGCCGGAAAATTTAATCCGGCATTCCATTTCCAGTTTAAAGACTGGATTATGTTTGAATCTGAACTGGAAATAACAACATCTGGTGAAGGAGTAACTGAAATTGTTATGGAATATTCCCAGCTGAATTTCTTGGTTCATGACAATGTGACTTTGGTCGTCGGCAAATACCTCAGCCCGATCGGACAGTTTCAGGAACGCCTGCATCCCAGCTGGATCAACCGGTCCATGAATCCGCCCGCTGGATTTGGCCACGGCGGCATCCAACCGGCCAGCGAAGTGGGGGTCATGTTGCGCGGCGGCGTTCCGCTCGCTGATGAGTTTACCTTCAGCTATTCCCTGTCTGTCGGAAACGGCCCGCGTTTTGGCCATGATGATGACGAGCTGGAACTGGAAGGGATTGGTGTGGATAATGACAGCAGCAAAGCCTTTGGCGGCCGGTTGGCGATGCTTCATAAATCTTCTCTGGAGCTGGGTTTTTCCTATCTGACTTCGGGGGTTAACAGTAAGGCAGAGCTGTTGCCGGACGGCGATATGGGACTGGCCAGAAAAGGGGATTACCGGCTCTGGGGGGCGGATATGGCCTATACAAAGGGGAACTGGGATATACGGGCTGAGTATCTTAATGCCCAAAATTCTCCTTCCGGGGGGATCGTCGCCGGCGGATTTGAAGAAGTAAACTGGGAGGCCTGGTATAGCCAGCTGGCCTACCGCTTGTCCGGCCTTCTGGACAGTCCGGCATTGGGCAAGCTTGAGCCGGTGATAAGATACGGTGAGTTCCGGGCCGATGTTGGCAACGAGCTTCAGTTGTCGGCTGAAAAAAGATGGAATATCGGCATTAATTACTGGCTGGCGCCGAGCATCGTGGTGAAAACGGGTATTGAACGCCGCAATTATATTCTGGCCAACAGAGCAGATGAAACACGCTATAAAGTTCAGATGGCGTACGGCTTTTAGAACTCGGAAAGGATGGAAAGATGAAAAATACTAACTACATAATGATTGCCTCTCTGATAATCTCAGTTTTTGCGGGAACGGCGGCTCAGGCGGCTGAAAGTACTAAAAAAGATCCCATGCAGCTTATTCGTGGTGCAAAATCCTGGGCTCAGAGCTGTGGCCGTTGCCATAATATCAGAGCGCCCAAAGAACTGTCTGATGAGGAATGGGAAGTGTCCGCCACTCATATGCGGGTGCGGGCTAATATTCCGGGAAATGTCATCAGGGATATCATTGCTTTCCTTCAGGCAAGTAATAATGAAAAAGTTAAAAAGTGAGCTATATGGAGTTTGATATGAGAAATATTTTATCACCAATAATGAAGGTTGGTTTGGCTTTCGCCATTACCTCTCTGGCAAATGCCCCGGTTAATGCCAATGAGGTTAAGCTGGGTGCCAAGGTATATGGGGGAACCTGTGTCGCCTGCCACGGTAAAAATGGCAAAGGGGAAATCCCCGGCGTCCCTGATCTCACATCGGCCAAAGGCCCTCTTGCCAAGACGGACGCTGTCTTGCTGGATCATATTGTAAATGGCTATGAAAGTCCGGGCTCAGATATGGCAATGCCGGAATTGGGCGGGAATGAGGCGCTCACAGAACAGGATATCAAGAATGTTATTGCCTATATGCGGGCGCAATATCAACGTAAAAAATAAGCTGTTTAAGGATAGAGGTATTTCTTGAGCAACAAGCCTTGGAAGGCAGAGCCAAGCCGGATGAGAATTCCTGTATTATCGGGGCTTCTTGCATTGTGGTCTGGATTGATCTGATGCAAAATATTTAAATCCCTACTTGTAACACAGGCGACATTCGCCTGTCCGCCTATCGCTCTTAAGGGTTGGCTATTATCTGTGTATGATTAATATCAATGCCGGAATATATGGCAGGGACGGTAGTATCTTTCCCCGTAGCGCATTTTCACAAGCAGAAACAGCACTCATATTTTAGTAATCCTGAGCCTGAGGGCATTGGTGATTACGGACAGAGAGGACAGGCTCATGGCGGCTGCGGCAATGATGGGGGAGAGTAATATTCCAAAAAACGGATATAAAACGCCGGCCGCCACGGGAACGCCGAGGGTGTTATAGACGAAGGCCAGAAATAAATTCTGCTTGATATTGCGCATCGTTGATTCTGACAAGCGGCGGGCGCGAACGATCCCTGTCAGGTCGCCTTTGACCAAAGTGATGCTGGCGCTTTCCATTGCCACATCGGCGCCGGTCCCCATGGCAATCCCGACTTCGGCGAGCGCCAATGCCGGGGCATCATTAACGCCATCACCGGCCATGGCAACCTTGGCGCCCATACTTTGAAGCTCTTTGACAATTTCTGCCTTTCCTTCCGGCAGGACATCTGCGCGGACTTCGTCAATATCCAGGCGCCCGGCCACCGCTCTTGCGGTGGTTTCATTGTCGCCGGTGACCATGATGATGCGCAAGCCTTCTTTATGCAGGGCCGCCAGCGCTTCGTTGGTTGTTTCTTTAATGGGATCTTCTACGGCAACAAGACCGGCCAGTTTCTGATCAATGGCAATATACATGACGGTTTTACCCTGATGTCTCATGGTATTTGCCTGATCTTTGCTCTCTTCAATACTCAGGCCCAATGTCTCCATCATGGCATGATTCCCCAGTGCCACCTGTTTGCCGTCAATGATCGCCTTCACGCCTTTGCCCGTTACAGCGTCAAAGTTTTCCGCAGACAGAAAAGAAATATTTTTTTCCTTCGCGTGGTTGACAATTGCCGCGGCCAGAGGATGCTCGCTGCCTCTCTCAAGGCTGGCGGCACAGGTTAAAATTTCCAGTTCCGGGAACTCATTGAAAGAAATAATGTCGGTTAGAACCGGCTTGCCAACGGTCAGGGTGCCGGTTTTATCTACAATCAGGGTATCCACTTTGGCAAAAACCTCCAAAGCTTCGGCATTTTTGATCAGGACGCCCATTTGTGCGCCCCGCCCGGTGGCCACCATAATTGACATCGGGGTTGCAAGACCAACAGCACAAGGGCAGGCGATAATCAGAACGGATACCGCCGCAATCAAGCCATGCGATAACGCCGGCTCCGGTCCTATGGTAAACCAGACCGCAAAGGCGGCGGCGGCGATGACCAGCACCACAGGCACGAACCAGCCTGCGATCAAATCAGCATATTTTTGAATAGGCGCTCGGCTGCGCTGGGCTTCGGCGACCATATTAACAATCTGGGACAGCATGGTTTCCGCCCCAACTCTTTCGGCGCGCATGATAAAACTGCCTGTGCCGTTAAGCGTGGCACCGGTAATCCGGTCTCCCTCCAGTTTTTCCACGGGAACAGGCTCGCCGGTCAGCATGGATTCATCTATTGTCGAATGTCCTTCAACAACAATGCCGTCAACAGGGATTTTCTCACCCGGCCTGACACGCAGTTTGTCCCCGACAATTACCTGGTCAAGAGGCACTTCTTCTTCGGTGCCGTCCTTATAGAGCTTTAGGGCCACTTTAGGCGCAAGATCCAGCAGCGCCCGTATGGCACCGCCGGTTTTTTCCCGCGCCCTGAGCTCAAGCAGCTGGCCGAGCAGGACGAGGACAATAATGACCGCCGCCGCTTCGAAATATACCGGAACCATACCGCCGTCTGTTTTTATGGTATCAGGGAAAATATCCGGCGCAAAGAAACCAATCAGGCTATATACATAAGCCACACCGGTTCCGATACTGATCAGGGTCCACATGTTGAGGTTAAGGGTTTGAATAGATTTCCAGCCCCTGATGAATATAGGGGCGGCGGCCCAGAACATAACCGGCGTGGTCAGCAGGAATTGAATGGTTATGGATGACTCTTCACTGAATAAAAGTTTAAATTCAGAGCTGAAATGTCCGCCCATTTCCAGAATGAGAACGGGCAGGGCCAGAATTAATCCCCCCCAGAAGCGGTGGGTAAAATCCACCAGTTCCGGATTGGGGCCTTCATCCTCTGGCGGTATTCCCATTGGCTCTAATGCCATGCCGCATTTGGGACAGTCGCCCGGTTCATCGCGGATAATTTCCGGGTGCATGGGGCAGGTATACTGGGTTCCTGCAGGCATGATTTTGGGAGCTGGCTTGTCTCCAAGATATTTTTCCGGATCCAGAATAAATTTATTCAGGCATTTTGCGCTGCAAAAATCATAGATATGACCATTATAATCATGGTGGTGATCCGTATTCCCGGGGTCTACTGACATGTGGCAAACCGGATCGCGGACAACATCTTTGCCTGATTCAGATATTTCAGCTTTGTCCATAATCTATCTCCCTTTATATATCCAGCTTATAGTACGTAATATAAATTGCGGCCCCTCAAATTATTTGACGAAAACATTAGCTTATGGCTATTCAGGCCTCATGGCAATATTAAGTTTTTCAGTCGAAGAGCAGATGCGGAAATAAAGGATAATGTTGGACATAGCTATTGGCGGCGCATTGAGCGCCGCCAATTATGTTTTTTTCTTCACTGAAGACTAGAAGCGATCAAGATTCATGACCTTGACCCATGCGGCCACAAAATCATTGGTAAACTTCTCTTTAGCGTCATCAGTAGCATAGACTTCTGCAACAGCACGCAGTTCCGAGTTTGATCCAAATATAAGATCCACGGGCGTTGCGGTCCATTTCACTTTGCCGGATACCCTGTCATACCCTTCGTAAATGCCGGTTGACCGGGCTGACTTCTGCCATTTTGTTGACATATCCAGCAAATTGACAAAAAAGTCATTACTCAAACTTCCAGGCTTGTCCGTGAATACCCCATGCTTTGCACCGCCGGCATTGGCATCAAGCGCCCGCATACCGCCAACAAGTACGGTCATTTCAGGCACGGAAAGATTTAACAGGGCCGCCTTTTCAACCAGCGTTTCTGCAGGTGATCTGGTGGTGCCTTTTGCAAAATAGTTTCTAAAGCCATCAGCCGCCGGTTTGAGGAAGTCAAATGAACGAATATCCGTTTGTTCCTGAGACGCATCCGTGCGGCCCGGTTTAAAGGGAACATTAAGATTTTGACCCGCGTCTTTGGCCGCTTTCTCAAGTGCCGCAGCCCCACCAAGAACGATCAGATCAGCCATAGAGACTTGTTTGCCCCCGCGCGCAGATTTGTTAAAGTTCTTCTGGATAGCGGCAAGGGTTTTTATCACCTTTGCAAGTTTGGCAGGGTCATTTGCATCCCAGTCTTTTTGTGGAGCGAGGCGAATACGGGCGCCATTTGCCCCGCCGCGTTTATCTGTGTTACGGAAGCTGGACGCTGACGCCCAGGCCGTTCTCACGAGGTCAGACACGCTAAGGCCGGATTTAAGAATTTTGGCCTTTAACTTGCTGATGTCTTTGGCATTGACCAGTTTATGATCGACTTCTGGAATCGGATCCTGCCAGATTAACTCTTCTTTGGGAACCATGGACCCAAGATAACGGGATCTCGGCCCCAAATCACGGTGGGTCAGCTTGAACCATGCTCTGGCGAATGCCTTTTCAAATTCCTCGGGATTGTCCAGAAAGCGTTTGGAAATTTTACGGTATTCAGGGTCAAATTTCAGCGCCAGATCCGTCGTAAACATTATGGGCGCATGGAATTTATTGGAATCATGCGCGTCAGGAACCAATCCTTTGGTATTTTCATTTTTGGGTGTCCATTGAATCGCCCCAGCCGGGCTTTTTGTCTGAACCCAGTCGAAAATGAACAGATTGGAAAGAAACATATGCGTCCATTGCGCGGGAGCCGATGTCCATGCGCCTTCCAGGCCACTGGTGATGGTATCCGCACCTTTGCCCGTGCCGCATTTGTTTTTCCAGCCAAAACCCTGTTCTTCAATGGGCGCGTCTTCAGGGGAGGGTCCTACGCATTCTTCAGGACTGGCCGCGCCGTGAGCTTTGCCGAAGGTATGACCGCCCGCAATAAGCGCGACGGTTTCTTCGTCATTCATCGCCATGTTAGCAAAAGTTTCCCGAATGTCATGGGCGGCCAACAGGGGATCAGGGTTACCATCAGGCCCCTCCGGATTCACATAAATAAGTCCCATACGTGTGGCGGCCAATGGCTTTTCCAGTTTTCGTTTTCCACTGTGACGCTTGCTGCCGAGCCATTCGCCTTCAGGGCCCCAGTAAACCTCTTCTGGCTCCCATTGATCAATGCGTCCGCCGGCAAAGCCGAGTATATTGAAACCCATATCTTCCATGGCTATGGTGCCGGCAAGAACCATCAGGTCACCCCAGGAAATCTTGTTGCCGTATTTCTTCTTGATGGGCCACAGAAGCCGCCGGGCTTTATCCAGACTTACATTATCCGGCCAGCTGTTCAACGGTGCAAAGCGCTGCATGCCGCCATCAGAGCCACCCCGGCCATCAAAGGTGCGATAGGTGCCCGCGCTATGCCATGCCATGCGGATGAAAAATGGCCCGTAATGACCATAGTCGGCAGGCCACCAATCCTGTGAGGTGGTCATCACGCTTTTAAGGTCTTCCTTCACGGTGTCAAGGTCAAGAGTAGCAAATTCTTTTGCGTAATTAAATCCGGGCCCTGTGGGGTCAGACTTGGCTGAATGAAGACGCAGTGGTTGCAGGTTCAGCCTGTTCGGCCACCAGTAATCATTACTTACTTGAATATTTTTCGCATTATCTTGCGTCATTGCAGGAGCACTCAATGCTGTGGCTGATAGGCCAAGAGTGGCAACCAAAGCAATTAATGAGACAGTTTGTTTAAGCATATTTCATTCCTTCTTTAGTGGTTGGTTAAAAATTTAGCTGGGTCGTAAATATTAAAATTCAGGCCTTGCCCATGACGTTATTTATGCGCGATAGCCTTTTCGGTAAAAAGATAGTCCTTGAGTTCCTTATCAAAAGTCGAATCCTGTCGGCGGATCCATTCAAGAACCATGGCGGCATGTTCCTTTTCTTCATCCCGGTTATGGATGAGAATAGCTTTAAGCTCTTCATCCTTGCAGGCATCAACACGCTGATTATACCAATCAACGGCTTCCAGTTCCTCCATAAGAGAGGTGATAGCCCTGTGCATATCTCTGGTTTTGTCCGTGAGTTCTTCTATTGGTTCGTGATATCCTTCGTTCGCCATTAGTTATTCCTTATGTTATATTGTCCAATGATAATAGGCTGTTAATAGAGTTTGAAAATCAGTATAACATGCCATGAATTAGAACTCTCTTATTAAATAGTCAAAAGCGCTAAGAGCAGCTTTGGAGCCTTCTCCCATGGCGATGACAATTTGTTTGTAGGGAACAGTTGTCACATCACCGCAGGCAAATATCCCGGATTCGCTGGTTTGTGACCTTTCATTGATAATGATTTCACCGTGGGGAGACAGGTTAACCGTTTCTTTAACAAAGGCGCTGTTGGGGACGAGGCCAATTTGCACAAAAACGCCGGACAGGTCTTTTTGATAGAGCTGTCCATCGGCTCTGTCCTGATATTCAATAGCGGTGACATTTTTCCCGTCGGAAAGGACCTGTTTCGTTTCAACATTTTTCAAGATCGTAATATTGTCCCGGCTTTCGGCTTGATCGATAAGAACTTTATCGGCTTTCAGATCCGGTAAATACTCAAATACTGTCACAGATTTAACGATGCCGGAAAGATCAATCGCGGCTTCAATCCCTGAATTTCCGCCGCCGACAACCGCAACGTCTTTGCCTTTAAAGAAAGGGCCGTCACAATGGGGGCAATAAGCAACGCCATTGCCGATATTCTCTTTTTCTCCGGCTATGCCAAGCTCGCGCCATTTAGCGCCCGTGGCGATGATAACCGTTTTTGTTTCTATGATTTCGCCTGAGGATAAGTGGAGTTTTTTGATGTGACCTTTTTCGATACGGTCAACGCGCAGATGTTCTTTCCTCGTAATGGTATAATCATCCATATGGCTAAGCAAAGCCCCCGTTAATTCAGGGCCGGTGGTTTGTGGGACGGAAATGAGATTTTCAATTGCCATGGTATCTTTGACCTGCCCTCCAAATCTGTCGGCAATAATAGTAACGGCCAATCCTTTACGCGCGCCATAAATCGCGGCGGCAACACCGGCTGGCCCGCCGCCGATGATGGTAATATCCTGCAAGGGCAATGGTTTGGATTTCTCTGCTGCGGTTGTCTTGGGAACGAGCTGCATTAATTTTTCCAATATCACGGCGGTGTCAATTTTACCGTTGGCAAAAGGTTTGCCATTTAAAAGCACCGTCGGGACGCCTTGAATGTTATGTTTTTCTATTAAGTCAGGGAAGAGCCCGCCATCAATCGTCTCGGTGCTGATATTTTCATTCAAGACTGAAAATTGATTAAGCGCCTGCACAACATCCGGACAATTATGGCAGCTAAGGCTCATGAATACCTGAAAGTTTAACGGCTCATCAATATTTTTGATGATAGACTGGATGCCGTCATCCAGCTTGAGGGGCGTGCCGGAAGAGTGGAGCAGGGCAAGGATCAGTGAATTAAATTCATGCCCGCCCGGCAAACCGGAAAAACGGATGCCCTGATCTTTTCCATCGGCTTCGAGCAAGAAGCTTATGGGGCTTGCAAGGAGGCCCTCTGTGTCGCGTTCTTCAAAAGTAATCTTTTCCGATACCGTAGATAGCTGGGATAGAAATTTTACTAATTCTTCACGCTTTTCATGCTCACCTGTTTGCAAAACCAGCGTAATCGTATTTTTCATGTTTGCCGTAAAGCTTTTCAATGAGGCTAATATGTCATTCGTTAACATTGGTTTTCTCTCTTCATGCTGATTTTCTGTTGTATGGCGGGTCGTTTTATTCACAACCCGCCATATATTATTTCTGGTTAGATTTTGCCGACAAGGTCAAGGCTTGGTGTTAATGTATCTTCACCTGCTTCCCATGCCGCGGGGCAGACTTCGCCATCATGGTTCGCAACATATTGAGCGGCCTTGACTTTACGCAGCATGTCTTTTGCAGAACGGCCAATGCCAAGGTCATGAATTTCCGCAACTTTGACAATTCCTTCTGGATTAACAAGGAATGTTCCGCGCAGCGCCAGTGCCTCTTCTTCGATCATGACGCCGAAACCGCGTGTGATGGTGCCTGTGGGGTCGCCGATCATCGGATAGTTGATTTTGCCGATGGCCTCGCTGGTATCATGCCAGGCTTTGTGGCAGAAATGTGTGTCTGTTGACACGGAATAAACTTCGACGCCCAATTCCTGTAGTTCCGGGTAATATTTGGCCATATCTTCGAGTTCTGTTGGACAGACAAATGTAAAATCCGCGGGATAGAAAAGAAAAATCGCCCATTTTCCCTTCACATCTTCACTTGTAATGGTTTTGAATTCACCCGCGTGAAATGCTTCGGCTTTGAACTCAGGTATTGATTTATTAATCATGCTCATTTTTTTATCTCCAAAAATATAAATGTTGTCATTGCTCTTTACTCATCTTGAAAATATCCTAACAAGGAAAAAGAAATAAATAAAATATATTGTTTTTATCGTTATAATAAGTATAACTTATCGATATGAATTTGCGTGATTTGAAATATCTGGTGGCTGTGGCCGACCATCTGCATTTTGGCAAGGCCGCCAAGGCGTGCCATGTGAGCCAGCCGGCTTTGAGCATGCAGATACAAAAACTTGAACAATATCTTGATGTTCAGATATTGGAGAGAAGCAACAAAAGCGTTTTTGTGACAGACCTTGGCCAAAAAATCATTGCCCGCGCAAGAGATGTATTGCAGGGGGCCGCTGAAATAGAAGATATGGCGGCGATGAATAAAGCGCCCTATATGGGGAATTTGAGGCTTGGGGCTTTTCCCACAATAGCGCCATATTTCCTGCCGCTTATTGTGCCGACGATATCACAAAAATTTCCAAATCTCAGACTGTTATTGTTAGAGGCAAAAACGGAAGATCTGGTTGATAAATTAACGCGCGGCAAGATAGATGCTGCCTTGCTTGCGACCACAGAAGCGCCCGGGGTTTTGCAATCCTATCCCATATTTCGGGATGAATTTATTTTTGCTGTTCCCAAAGATCATGAGAAGGCGTCTCGAAAATCAGTGGATAAAGAATATCTGCTGCAGCAGCCTTTGTTGCTGTTAGAGGAGGGGCATTGCCTGCGGGATCAGGCACTCGATTATTGTCGTTTGAGTCCCATGAGCACAGAGTATGATTTTCAGGCCACAAGTCTGGAGACCTTACGGCAAATGATTGCCGCAGGTGTTGGCGCCACCCTGTTGCCGAAGATCGCCATGAGGCCGGATGACGGCATTAAATATATTAAAATCAAACCCGCCGCACCTTATAGAACAATATCCCTGGTATGGCGGAAATCATCGGCAAAGCAGGCATTCTTGACGGAACTCGCAGAGCTTATGAAGTTATGTTATATGCGCCATGATTAAAAATCGGAATTAGGGGGATCTTTGGGTATCCAAGACAGCTCTCTTTCCTTTTTTTCGAATATAGGCTAACATATGGTTTAACTGAAAAAAGAGGTCATATCGATGAGTAAAGCCAGAGCACGTGAGCGCAAGAAAAAAAGATTGGCCCGGGCGCATGAAACAGGCGCAGGCACGACGCCTGCAGCCGTTGCAGAACAAAAACATAATCCGGGCAAATTCAATGCTCAATTAAATAAAGGCGGCAAAGGCGGCAAAAACATCCCCAATCTCGCAGCCTCCAGCCGCGGCGCCGCGCGGTCAGGTTAAGTCTGGTTAAGAACAAGCCAGCTGCTGTCCCATCAACCTGCACATACCCAAAAGAAGAAGTGGTGATCCCGACGCGATTCGAACGCGTGACCCCCAGATTAGGAATCTGGTGCTCTATCCTGCTGAGCTACGGGACCGTTAAAAAAAACGCTTATAGCATAGCATTTTTTTTATATCAATCATGGCAAAAGGGCTAAGTCCTGTGACAGGAACGATCAGGTTGATTATAGGTTAAATCCCCTTTAAGATTAAATAACATAAAATAAACAGGGACATATCTATGAAAACACGGGCGGCAGTGGCCTTTAAGGCAGGCGAACCTTTAAGCATTGAAACGGTTGACCTCGAAGGGCCGCGCGCAGGGGAGGTTCTGGTGGAACTGAAAGCCACCGGCATCTGCCATACGGATGCCTTTACTTTGTCTGGTGATGATCCGGAGGGCGCATTTCCGGCCATTTTGGGCCATGAAGGGGCCGGCGTCGTGGTCGAGGTTGGCGCAGGCGTTAAATCCTTGAAAGTTGGTGATCATGTGATCCCGCTTTATACGCCGGAATGCCGCGAATGTGATTATTGCCTCAATCCCAAAACAAATTTATGCCAATGCATTCGGGAAACCCAAGGGGCGGGCCTGATGCCCGATGGCACCAGCCGATTTTCCCTGAATGGCACGCCGATCCTGCATTATATGGGCTGCTCGACTTTTTCCAGTCATACGGTGTTGCCAGAAATTGCGCTGGCCAAAATCCGAAAGGACGCCCCCTTTGACAAGGTTTGTTATATCGGCTGCGGGGTGACCACCGGGGTCGGGGCGGTCGCTTTTGATGCCAAAGTGGAACCGGGCAGCAATGTGGTGGTTTTCGGCCTGGGCGGTATTGGCCTGAATGTCATTCAGGGCGCGCGCATGGTCGGGGCCAATAAAATAATTGGCATTGATATTAATGAAAGCAAGGTTGCCATGGCCAAAAAATTTGGCATGACAGATTTTATAAATCCTCAAAAAACGCCAGAGCTGATTGAAGCCATCATGGATCTGACAAATGGCGGAGCAGATTACAGTTTTGAATGTATCGGCAATGTGAATACCATGCGACAGGCGCTTGAATGCTGCCATAAAGGCTGGGGTGAGAGCATCATTATCGGGGTTGCGGGCGCGGGACAGGAAATATCCACGCGGCCGTTTCAACTGGTCACGGGGCGGGTCTGGCGGGGGTCTGCCTTTGGCGGGGCGCGGGGCCGCACCGATGTGCCGAAAATCGTTGACTGGTATATGGACGGCAAGATCAACATTGATGATCTGATCACCCATACCATGCCCCTTGATGACATTAACAAGGCCTTTGATCTGATGCATAGCGGGGATAGCATCCGCAGCGTGGTGCTTTATTAATGTTAAATTTTATTCTTTGAGGATAAGGAGCCCTTCATATGTACCAGTCATTACCAGATCGTTTATGCCGGAATATCACAGCAGAAGAAATAACCGCCTATGAAGAAAACGGGGCGCATGTTCTGCGCGGGGTGCTGCCGATAGAATGGGTTGAGGTGATGCAGGAGGCCGTAGAGCGCATATTGAATAATCCGGGCGATGCTTCGCTGGAATATACCCCCAAAGGAAACACAGGCCGCTATTACGGGGATTTCTTTATTTGGCGCAGGGATCCCGCCTTTAAGGCCTTTATGAGGGACTCGCCCATGCCCGAAATCGCGGCGCAGGTCATGGACTCCCAATGTTTAAACTTTTTTTATGATCAGCTTTTGGTGAAAGAACCCAATACAGTAGAGCCAACCCCCTGGCATCAGGATTTATCTTATTGGCCCGTGCGGGGCAGTCAGGTCATATCTGTCTGGGTGCCTTTTGATCCGGCCAATGAGGAAAGCGGGGTGGTGGTCTATGTGAAGGGGTCTCATAAATGGGGCAAGCTCTATGCGCCTCATACCTTCGGCGGCAAAACGGGGTTTGCGGATATATATGCCAAAGCCGGGTTAGAAGAACTGCCCGATATAGAAGCCGAAAGAGACAAGCATGAAATCCTCAGCTGGGAAATGGTGCCGGGGGATGTTTTAATTCATCACCCCTTAACGCTGCATTATGCCTCGGGCAATAAATCACCAACAGGACGCCGGCGGGGACTGGCCCTGCGTTATTTGGGGGATGATGCAACATTTGACAGTCGGCCCGGGACTTTTCTGGAAAATAAGAAAGTGATGGATACGATTCCTGACATCACCTTTGACGACGGCGACAGATTTTCCGGTGATTTATTCCCCCGCGTCTGGCCACGATAAAAAATACGATTAATTCGGATTTTCTCCAGAATGCTTGAACAGATGGAATTGGTCATATACAAAGGAATATAAATATTTCTTAGAGATCATAATATGATGAAATCACATATGCCAATCACCATTCTTTTCGGGATGGCGGTTTTTTTATTGATCATTTTGGGTCATATGCCGGACGTTCTGGCGCACGGCGTGACCGAAGGCGATAAAGGCTATATTCAGGAAAGTTCCGGCGTGTTGATCATGCCGTTTATTTATCTTGGCGCGAAGCATATGATGACGGGCTATGATCATTTATTGTTCCTTTTCGGGGTTATTTTCTTTCTCTACCGCCTTAAGGATATTGGCCTTTATGTGACGTTATTTGCGGTGGGGCATATCATAACCCTGCTGTCCGGCACGTTGATGGGGATCAGCATCAACGCTTATTTAATTGATGCCATTATCGGCTTTTCCATTGTTTATAAGGCGCTTGATAATCTGGGGGCCTTTCAACGCTGGTTTGGCTATCAGCCAGACACCAAAATGGCCACATTGATTTTTGGATTATTCCACGGACTGGGCCTTGCGACGAAAATTCTGGAATATAATGTTGCGGCAGACGGATTGGTGCCTAACCTTATTGCCTTTAATGTGGGGGTGGAGATTGGGCAGATTCTGGCGCTGGCCGTGATCCTTATTGTCATGGGTTTCTGGCGGCGGTCAAAGGGATTTTGGGATCATGCCTATACGGCGAATGTGATTTTGATGACCAGTGGCTTTCTGCTGGTGGGCTATCAAATGACAGGCTATTTTGCTTCATCATAATTTTCAGGAATAACCCTAATGCATAACGTAAATATCCCTCCCGCATCAGAGCTGCCGTCAGCAGGAAGGCTAATCAAGTCAACAATTGTGGCCGCAATAGCCGCTGGTGTTATATTGGTCTGCGTTGTTATGCCCGCCGAATATGGCATTGATCCGACGGGGGCGGGAAAGCTTCTGGGGTTGAAAAAAATGGGTGAAATAAAAACGGCTCTTGCCAGAGAGGCAGAACTGGCAAAAGATACGGCACTGGGTGATGCCCCCGCCGTCATTGTAGAAAATGCGCCAGCGGGTGCTATTCTTACTCATGAAATGACAGTGACTTTAGCCGTGAATGAAAGCACCGAGATTAAACTTAAGATGAATAAAGGCAATCAAGTCCAATATGCCTGGGCCACTGATAAGGGGGCCGTTTTTTTTGATAAACATGCGGATTCTATGGATATTGACTATCATATTTACAACAAAGGCACAGATCAAAAAGGTGGCGGCATTCTCACGGCCGCCTTTGACGGCAGCCACGGCTGGTACTGGAAAAACCGCACGGCAGAGCCCATGACCATCATCCTGAAAACCACCGGAGAATATCTCACTATTCAGGAGATGAATTAATCATAACCTAAGCGATGCCCAGAATTTTATGGGTTTGCAGGCTAAGGCGCCATTTGGGGTGATCGCGGCAATATTGAACAGCGGCCTTGGTGTGGTCTTTGCCTTTTTCATCAAGAGGCTGAAGATAGAAATTCTTGAAATTCAGATGGGCCACCTCCTCGGGCTTTATGTTTTCCTGCGGATAGACCAGCTTTAACTCATCGCCCGTGACCTGCACCAGCTTATCCAGATTTTTTGGGCTGACGCAGACCCAGTCAAGTTCGGGCGGGCAGGGCAGGCTGCCGTTGCTTTCGACCGCGACCTCAAACCCTGCGGCTTGGAAGGCCTTTATCAGGGGAGTGCCGAGCTGCATTAACGGCTCACCGCCAGTACAAACGATAAAGGGCTGGTCTGATCCATTGGTGTTATCATCCCAGATTTTGCGGGCCGTTTGGGCCAAGTCTTCGGTTTTTTTGAATTTCCCGCCGCCTGTCCCGTCCGTGCCGATAAAGTCGGTATCACAGAAGCTGCAATCGGCAGTCGCGCGGTCTTTTTCAAGTCCTGACCAGAAATTGCAGCCGACAAAGCGGCAAAATACTGCCGCGCGGCCCGTATGGCGGCCTTCGCCTTGTAATGTATAGAATATTTCTTTGACACTATAGGTCATTGATAGGCAACAGGATCACTATGCCCCGCCTCGCGGAAACCCTTAAGCCGTAAATGACAGGCATCGCACTGGCCGCAGGATAGGCCATTTTCATCCGGGTCATAGCAGCTGGTGGTCAGGCTGTAGTCAACGCCAAGCTCCAAACCTTTACGCACGATATCCGCCTTGGTCATGTCGATCAGCGGCGTATGAATTTTAAGGTCGCCGCCCCCCTCGACCCCGCTTTTGGTGGCAAGGTTGGCCATGACTTCATAGGCCTTGATATAGTCCGGGCGGCAATCGGGATAACCGCTAAAATCCAGGGCATTTACCCCGATGAAAATATCTCTTGCCCCTTGGGTTTCAGCAAAGGCCAGGGCAAAAGACAGAAATATGGTATTGCGGGCGGGAACATAGGTCACAGGGATGTCACTGGTTATTTCAGTCCCACTGCGGCTTTTGGGTACATCAATATCAGCGGTTAGCGCCGATCCGCCAAATATACGCAGGTCAATCTTGGCCGTGACATGATGTGTCAGGCCCATAACCTTGGCCACCCGCGCGGCGGCTTTAAGTTCGATCGTGTGGCGCTGGCCGTAATCAAAGCTCAAACCCACGACGTCGAAGCCTTGTGTTTTGGCAATGGCCGCGCAGGTTGTGGAATCAAGGCCGCCGCTCAGCAGCAGGACAGCTTTTTTATTCTGGGTCATATTCGTCTTATCTTCTTTAAGCATGTATTTATGCTTCACATAACGTAAAAATAGGTCTAGTACCAGTTTCTATTATAAAACAGCGTTATTTTAGGGAGAATCCCATGCCTTTGTCAAAAGCCGCCGCCCGAAAGCCCCTTCATACCCGTTCCATCACCTGCGATGGTTATGAGCGCGAAGATGGTCTGTGGGATATAGAGGCCCGCATGGAAGACATCAAACATTACGCCTTTGACAATAAATTCAGGGGCAAGGTGGAACCGGGCGTGCCGCTTCACGAGATGTATTTGCGCCTGACCCTGAATGATGACCTTATGGTAAAAGATGTGGAAGCCCAAATGGATCATGTCCCCTTTATGGGCTGCACTGATATTGCGGTGGATTACCGAAAGCTTATCGGGGTTAAAATCGGTGTTGGTTGGCGCCGCGCCATCAAGTCGCGTCTTGGCGGCACGTTGGGCTGCACGCATTTAACGGAATTGCTTCCTGTTATGGCAACCGTTGCCATTCAAACCATTATGCCCGTTATAATGGCGCGCCGCAGGGAAGAAGAAAAGGATAGCAGGAAAGATACCAGGAGAGCTAGGCCGCCAATGCTGGATAGTTGCCATAGCTGGGCCTCGGACGGCCCCAATGTGAAGGAATTTGCCCCGGATTTCTATACGGGAGATTAGCTTCTTTCTTTATCACCATTATCATCCTTATCGGAAATTTTATGGGCGTCCAGATGATCTTTCAGAGCCTTTATTTCTTTTTTAATGATGCGTTTAGCGGGTTTTTTCTGACCAAATGTGGCCCGGTTCTCGACGGCCTGTTTTTCCTGTTTTATTTTGGCGATCTTTTTGCCGGCTTTATTAAAATTAATGATGTTGGCCATCCTGATATCCTTTATCTTTGGCCAGTATAGCACATATCATCACCGATTAGATGAATTATAATTTTACGCTCCCGAAAAAATCTGATAAGAACAAAAGGGAAACCTTTGGCAGAAAATATTTATGACCCATATAAAAACAGAAGGCGGTATTGCCTTTAACCTACAATCGGAATTTGAACCCTCCGGCGATCAACCCCAAGCCATTGAAAAGCTTGTGGCGGGTATTACGCAAGGGCTTGCGGATCAGGTATTGCTGGGCGTCACGGGCTCCGGAAAAACATATACCATGGCAAAGGTCATTGAACATACCCAAAGGCCGGCTCTGATTATGGCCCATAATAAAACGCTGGCGGCGCAGCTCTATAGTGAGATGAAATCATTCTTTCCAGATAATGCGGTGGAATATTTTGTGTCTTATTATGATTATTATCAGCCAGAGGCTTATGTGCCGCGCTCTGACACCTATATTGAAAAAGACGCCAGCATCAACGAACAGATTGACCGGATGCGCCATGCCGCGACAAGGGCGGTCTTTGAGAGGGATGATGTGATCATCATTGCCAGCGTTTCTTGCATCTATGGTATGGGGTCGCCGGAAACCTATCTTGAAATGACCATTCCCTTTGAGGTGGGCATGATGATAGATCAACGGGATTTGCTGCGCCGCATGGTTGAATTACATTATAAGCGCAACGATAATTTCTTTCAGCGCGGAACATTCCGGGTGCGCGGTGATGTGATAGAGGTTTTCCCGGCCAGTTATGAGGATCAGGCCGTCCGGCTGAATTTCTTTGGGGATGAGCTGGAAGCGATCATTATGTTTGACCCGCTCACCGGCGAGAAAATGCATAATGTGACCCAGACAAAGCTTTATGCCAACAGCCATTATGTCACCCCGGGCCCCACATTACAGCAGGCGCAGAAAACCATCAGGGCGGAACTGAACTGGCGGCTTGCCGAAATGAATGAACAGGGCAAGATACTGGAGGCCGCAAGGCTCGAGCAACGCACCAAACTTGATCTGGAAATGATGGCGGCCACGGGCGGCTGTTCGGGGATCGAGAATTACTCGCGTCATTTGACAGGACGGAAGCCGGGCATAAATCCGCCGACCTTATTTGAATATCTGCCGGATAATATGCTGTTGTTTGTGGATGAAAGTCATGTGAGCGTGCCGCAGATCGGTGCCATGAGCAAGGGCGATTATGCCCGCAAAAGCACGCTTTCGGATTTTGGTTTCCGTCTGCCGTCCTGCATTGATAACCGGCCCCTGAAATTTGAAGAATGGGACAGGCTGCGCCCGCAGAGCATCTATGTCTCGGCCACCCCCGGCAAATGGGAAATGGCCCAGACGGGCGGGGAAATTGTCGAACAGGTGATCCGGCCAACGGGGCTGATTGACCCGCCCTGCGAGATTAAACCGGTGGAGACACAGGTCGATGATTTATTTCATGAGGCCCAGAAAACCATTGCGCAGGGCTACCGCGTTCTGGTGACCACTTTGACCAAACGCATGTCGGAGGATTTGACCGAATATCTTCATGAAAATGGCTTGAAAGTTCGGTATTTACATTCAGATATTGATACGTTGGAGCGCATTGAGATTATTCGGGATTTACGCCTTGGTACCTTTGATATTCTGGTGGGCATTAATCTGCTGCGCGAAGGGCTGGACATCCCGGAATGCGGCCTTGTGACCATATTGGATGCGGATAAAGAGGGGTTTTTGCGCTCTGAGACTTCCTTGATACAGACCATCGGGCGGGCGGCGCGTAATGTGGACGGCAGAGTGATTCTCTATGCCGATAAAATCACCCGCAGCATGCAGGCCGCGCTGGACGAGACGGGCAGGCGGCGTGAAAAGCAGGTGGCCTATAATCTGGAACATGGCATTACCCCCGAAAGCATTAAAAAATCCATCGGCGATATTATTCAGGGCGTGGCCGAGGGTGATCATGTGCTTGTGCCGCTGGATATTGAGGGCAACCATATGGTTGGTCATAATCTGAAGGCCTATATCGCGGATCTTGAAAAAGACATGCTCGAAGCCGCCGGAAATCTTGAGTTTGAGGAGGCTGCGCGTCTGCGTGATGAGGTTAAGCGGCTGGAGGATCACGAACTTGGTATTACAGCCCAGCATCCTGTTGGCAAGCATCTTTCCAAGGTCAGATCAACGGCCGGAAAAGGAGGTACCCGCCAATATCGCCGCAAGAGCAACAAACCTTCTGCCAAAAATTTTTAAACTTTCAGATTGATTTAAAAACCGCCAAGCCTTATAGCTTCGGCAACGGTTTTTGACTATATTGCCGTATCTTGCCGGAATGTGGCGCAGCATGGTAGCGCACTTCGCTGGGGGTGAAGGGGTCGCAGGTTCGAATCCTGTCATTCCGACCAATAGAAAAGTCCTTTAATCCAACGGGTTATGGGGCTTTTTTGGTATTTTTGGATATTTGAATTTAGGGCTTACTTCGATCTGAGGTCAATATTGAGGTCAATTCCTCCATTTAATTATCATTAGCCGCCTCTTTTGACATTACATCAAAAATCCAACTCTGAACTTCTTTCAGCGACCATACTTTTCTGCACGCTCCCAACGCATAAGGCTTAGGGAAACTGCTCTTGGCGATCCGCCGTCTAATTTCAGTTGCCGACAAAGTAGTCATTTTAGCTACATCGCCTATTTTTAAAAAACATTCTTCATTCATAGTTTAATCAACTCCTATATAATTGGCTCTGAAATAGTCGTGGCTCATTTGTATAAAGTTAGCCGGGACCGGGTTCTGTCGTTGGAGGCGTCAGGAATTTTGCCATAGTATCTTATATGTAAAGACAGAAGTTATTATCAAAAAAATGTTAGAGACAACCATCAGTGAATATCTGATTTGCAATCTTGTCAATATATTTTAACGTTTTATTACAAGGGTTTAAATAAAACTCAATCGTTGTAAATCTCTCCTAGTCGTAAGGTGTAGAAGAAGATCAAAGTCGATCTAACAGTATTTATCTGCAATTAATTCGATTTTTTTTGACCTCATCAATAAGGAAGGCAAAAAAACTCGAAAGTAGCCGGAATGTGGCATAAATTTTGAATTTGTGATCCGAGTCGCTCACGGTAATCCTCTCTAATAATATCATTGGAAATGCAGGTAATAAATTTACTCATGGTAACAATTGAGTTTCCATGCATGGGTTTAAACCCTCCGTCTTCAGACGGACAGCTTCAGCAAAATCAAACGAATGAAGTGGTCCTGATTGTCTGCACAGTTTGGCAGCGAAGTTAAGGTGTATCCTGTTGTCATTTATGCTGCCTGTTTCTGTTTCACAGGGGATGGGGAATTCCCCATCCCCTGTGCTTTTGAGTAAACCTCATGAGGTGTCTTCCCGTCAAGGGAAGAATGGGGCCGGATGTGGTTATAAAAACTGATCCAGTCGCCGATTTCCCTTTGAGCGACAAAACCGTCACTCATATCCTTGAGATAAATGCACTCGTATTTAAGACTGCGCCATAACCGTTCAATGAAGATATTATCCAGATAGCGGCCCCGGCCATCCATGGATATTTTGATGCCCGCATCCTGCAAAACACCGGTAAAGGCCTGGCTGGTGAACTGACTGCCCTGATCGGTGTTGAATATCTCGGGTGTTCCGTAATTCTCAATAGCTTCCTTCAAGGCCTCAATGCAAAAGCTTGTATCCATGCTGTTGGATAAACGCCAACTCAGCACATGGCGGGTTGCCCAATCCATGATTGCCACCAGATACAAAAAGCCGCGCCGCATCGGGATAAAGGTAATATCGGTGCACCAGACATGGTTTGCTCTGGTGATCGTCAGACCACGCAGAAGATAGGGGTATGTCTTGTGTTTCGGATGCGGGTCACTGGTGCGAGGCCTGCGGTATATGGCTTTCAACCCCATCAGCTTCATCAGGCGGCGAACCCGGTGACGACCCACCTTGAACCCCTCCCGCTGCAGATGACGCATCAACTGCCGACTGCCGTAAAAAGGATACAGCATGAATAGTTCATCCATGCGTCTCATGATGAGCAGATTTTCTGCTGTTTCTCCAATTGCCTGATAATAAAGTGAACCCCGGCTGATATGCAGAAGCTCACACTGGCTGGACAGGCTCAGGACGTTATGATCCCGCTCAACCATATCTTTGCGTTCCTGATGGCTCATCCCTTGAGCCCTTTTTCCAAAAAATCATTGATCACAGTCAGCTCCCCGATCTTGGCATGCAGAACCTTGATCTCACCGTCAATGTCACGCTGACGACCAGTGGTCTTGCTGTCAAAAATATCTTCCATGCCCTCAATAGCCTGACGTTTCCACGCACTGATCATGTTGGGATGAACTTCATAATGGGCGGCAAGGTCCTGCATGGTCCTGTCTCCCCGCAAAACGGCAAGAACAACCTTCTTCTTGAAGGCCGGTGTAAAGCGACGTCTCTTCGTCATGTTTTATCTCCGAATCTATAATCGGATACACCTTAACAGACTGTGCAAAAATCTGGGACCAGCTCACCGGTAGCAATTGTCACTTCTACAGGGGTTCCCCCTGAAAGGGCTGTAACGCCACCTGATGATACTCCTGTCACTAAGCCAGTTCTTAAAAATGCGCTTGAGGTAATTGCTGCTGCTGAAGACTCCAAAACTACTGGTGCAGCAACTATTGCAAAAATTGTTAACTGTACTTTATAGCCTGTTGCAACTAATTGTTGCCCCTCAGCTAGGGCTTGTGCCCTTTGTCCTGGTGCTAAACGAGCAAGTGCTTCTTTCATATACTGTCCTTGACGTGCCTCATTCCCACTCGGATCATTCTTATTCACCGGATCGTTTGAGACATAAGCGTACCAGTTGAGGCCATCGCCGTAACCTATGGGGTCGGTTTGTAAGAATCTCCCTATTGCCGGACTGTAATATCTGGCTCTATAGTAATATAATCCGGTCTCGGCGTCCAGTCTTCGTCCGGTGTATCTGAACGGGTTGCCGGTGAGGTCATCGGAGTTGCCGTAGCTGTCGTAAGAATGCTGCTCGGTCACCGTGCCGCTGCCGTCACTCATGGCAATAATACTGCCCTGATGATTGGCGTGGAAGTAAGATTTGTTCGTCGTACCCGTGCCGGTATACATCACCAGATATTCATCGACGCCGGGGCCATGCACATAACGTCTCAGCAGGGTGCCGGAACTGTTATAGTCGGCAACTTCTTCCACCCCGTCATGAAGGAATGTGGTGAGGACTGTATCTGACCTGAGCCCTTTAAATTCGTCCAGTTTTGCGTAGAGTCTGTTAACAGGAGACAGACAATGAAGCAACGTCGATTTAAAGAAGAACAAATAATCCGGATATTGAAGGAGCAGGAGGCAGGTGTGCGTACGGGGGACCTTTGCCGCCGTCACGGGATAGCCGAAAGCACCTTTTATAAATGGAAGGCTAAATACGGCGGTATGGACGTCTCAGATGCCAAACGTCTTAAAAGTCTTGAGGATGAGAACCGTCGCCTTAAGTCGCTGCTTGCCGAGGCACATCTGGATATATCGATGCTGAAAGATGTGGCTTCAAAAAAGTGGTAACGCCCGCTGGCAAGCGAGATGTGATCACTCATCTCAGGGAAGCCTTTGAGATAAGTGAACGGCGGGCGTGCCGAAGTTTAAACATTGACCGTTCCCTGGTTCGCTATCAATCGGTTCGCCCGACGGATGACCATATTCGGGCCCGTCTGCGGGCTTTGTCTGTGGAACGTAAACGCTTTGGTTATCGCCGTCTGCATATTCTTCTGGCACGCGAAGGCTTCCATCTCAACCACAAGAAGTTGCGGCGACTGTACAGGGAAGAAGGAAAATATGAGTTTTCTTGTCAGATACATCAAGTCCGGCGTATAATAAATCCATGGGTCATTCTCCTATCATTGGGGCAGCTTTGTTCATCAAAACCGACCCCGTTATATCATACGGAGAATGATCCTA
>JAKIUQ010000002.1 GCA_021647465.1 Emcibacter sp.
CAAAACCGCAAGAACAACCTTCTTCTTGAAGGCCGGTGTAAAGCGTCGTCTCTTCGTCATATTGTGTCTCCAAATCTATAATCGGATACACCTTAACAGATTGTACAAAAATCCGGGACCAGCTCATTGGCACGCTGCCAATGCATAACAGGCAGGTTCCCAGCATACTTAAGTCCACGAATGCAAGCCAATGCATACTCAAGCCACTGATTTTACTCATCTTCACTTTCGTTGACATCGACGTGGTTGTGTTTGGCGTAGTGGCCAATTTGGTGAGGCAGTAAATTAGCCTCTGGCGCATACAGCTCATTCTATGTTACAGTAACTGTTTACGTACGGAAAATACCAGTTTCAACAAGTAGCCTCCATGTATCCGGCCTGGAGATTATTTGTGACAAATTCAAATTACCTGAATATCAGGTATCACCATGATAAATTTATTGTATTCGTCGTCGAGGTTATTCACGATGCCATCGGTATTTACCACCCTATATATGATTTGGGGGTCGGTGATGGTTAGGCGTAAAATTCTTCCCGTCTTGTCAAAGGCTGATAACGCTTTGCTAGCCAGTCCATTTTTTAATACGGTTGAGGCTTCCGAATTTCTGCGCGTGAAAAAGCGAACATTAGAAAATATGAGATGGCAGGGAAATGGCCCTGTATTTCGCAAGCATGGGGGTACAGCGGTTTATCACCGGGATGACCTTATGCGGTGGTCAAAAGATAAATGTCGGGATTCAACATCGCGCTGAGGGTACAAATGATTATAGTGTTCCCTAAGAATGCAAGAATGAACCCCGACATAGAATTCTCATGAGATGTTTTTCAATCACGCCACTTTTTGCTTTTTGGCATCTGTGATCTCCTGACTTCCCTTTGGACCAGATTTCTCCTTGGATCCTTGTTATGGGCGATGCTGTAGCTCACCAGAAAGTCAGCGATATACTTCAGGTCGTTCTGGACCTGCTCAGGCAGGTGTTTATATGAAAACTTCATGAGACGTCCCTCCAAAAACCTGTTCGGTTAATTGTCGGGGATATAAAATTTATGAGTGTGGATAAGTTGTTAGTTAACAAGCACAGGTATTCTGTGCTAAGATGTGGGGTAGCCATGTCAGCCTCCTCTTAAGGTTGGTGTGGTTAGGGCCATGTTGGTGTCACAAGCACCTTCGTGGTCCGCTACTTGATGAATATTAAGCTTATTTCTCTTGCTCCATTTAATTAATTCTACTAGATGTGTAGTAAGACAATTTTATATCGCTAATTCAAGTGTTTAATTTATCACTTAAGTTGTGCATTGTAAACTTTAAGGCAGAATTTGTCAACTAAAAATGGTATTAATTTGGTCAAGATAAAATGATTACAGGTATGCAGGTAAAATTAGGAAGAACAGCGCTGGGGCTTAGCGTGAGAGCTTTGGCAGCTAAGACAGATTTAACCGCTAATACTATCAACCGATTTGAAAATGGCAGTGATGCTAAGGGGTCTACTATTCAGAAATTGCAAAATTATCTGGAAGAGGCTGGAATTGAGTTCATCCCTGAAAATGGTGGTGGCCTTGGCGTCCGTTTTAAAAAATAACCTTTCTTTCCAGATCGAGCTTACTCATTTGACATTTGCAAAAAAGTAATTACAATATAATTACATAAAGTAAAGTAGAAGGTGAGACGATGAAAGCAGATATTATTCAAATTGGTAATTCCCATGGCGTGCGAATACCAAAGAAAGTTCTTGAAGAATGTGGTCTTCGAGGAGTGGTCGATATGAATATTAAATCAGGAAAGCTTATTATCGCACCCCTGAAAGATGTACGGTCGGGATGGGATGCTGCTTTCAAGAAAATGTCTCATGCAGAGGATGATGTGCTCATTCTGGATGATCATGCCGTATCACAGTGGGATGAGCAGGAATGGACATGGTGACAGCCGTAAAACGCTTTGAGGTCTGGCTTGTAACGCTCAATCCCACAAAGGGTTCAGAAATTCAAAAAACTCGTCCCTGTCTGGTCATCTCTCCGAATGAAATAAATAACTGGCTTCGAACCGTGATTATTGCGCCTATGACGACCAGTGAGAGAAGCTACCCTTCACGTGTCGCTCTTAAATTCCAAGGAAAATCAGGACAGGTTGCCCTTGATCAATTGCGGACGGTTGATAAACTTCGGCTCGTTAAAAAATTAGGCAAAATTACGCCAAAAGTTGAAGAAAGAATATCGCAAACGCTTATTGAAATGTTTACGTTATAAGAGTTCAGTCGTCTATAGCCGAGGCATTAGCGTAATTGGACGTGTCCCGGATTTATTCCGTTCCTATAATCAGATATAATGTCTTATTAGGAGAAAAGATTATGGCATCAAGAGTAAGTACAGAATTTAAACATGAAGTTGTGCGGGTGGCGCTGACAAGTGGGCTTAGCAGGCGGCAAATTGCCTCGGACTTTGATATTGGATTTTCCACATTGGGTCGTTGGATAAAAGAAGAACGGGACCAGGTTTTTGACCCTGGACCACAAGACGATTTAATCAAAGAAAATGAGCGTCTTCGCAAAGAAAACAAGTTACTTCGCGAGGAGAGGGAAGTGTTAAAAAAGGCCACCATCTTCTTCGCGGGGCAAAAGTCATGAGATTTAGGTTCATCGAAGAAAACGTCGGCACCTTGCCCACTTCCCGCCTATGCCAGATTATGGAGGTCAGTGCTCGTGGTTATAGAGCCTATAAAAGTCGGCCTATCAGCCAGCGTCAGCGTAACGACATGGTTCTTCTGGCTCATATTCGGGAGCAGTTCAGCAAAAGCCTGCGTAATTATGGTCGTCCGAGGATGACAGAAGGGCTGAAGGAATTAGGTTTCAAAGTTGGCCACAGGCGTGTTGGTCGTTTAATGCGGGAAAATGGTATATCTGCTATCAGAACCCGAAAACATAAAGTGACGACCGACAGCAATCACAAGTTCAACATTGCGCCAAATTTATTAGACCGTGATTTTACAGCTGAAAGGCCTAACCAGAAATGGGTTGTTGATATAAGCTATATTTGGACCCGTGAGGGTTGGTTGTATTTGGCTGTAGTCCTTGATCTGCATTCACGAAAAGTGATTGGCTGGGCGGTGAGTAATCGAATGAAACGTGATCTTGCTATTCGGGCATTGGACATGGCGGTAGCTTTGCGCAAACCACCCAAAGGCTGCATCCATCATAGTGATCGGGGAAGTCAATATTGCTCCCATGATTATCAAAAACGGTTACGTCAGTATGGATTTAAAATATCAATGAGCGGAAAGGGTAATTGTTATGATAATGCGGCGGTTGAAACATTCTTCAAAACCATCAAAGCAGAATTGATTTGGCGGCACCCCTGGCAAACAAGACGCCAGGCAGAAGTCGCAATTTTTGAGTATATAAACGGATTTTATAATTCACGCCGAAAACATTCAACGTTGGGATGGAAAAGCCCCTTGGCATTTGAAAAGGAAGCTGCTTAAATGAGAACAGGTTCAGGGAGACTATGTAGGTTTAATGTGCCGTCACGCCACCATCGATAATGATCTCGGTTCCTGTTACAAATTGGGATTCATCAGAAGCCAGATAAACGACGGCATGGGCAATATCGTTTGGCTCACCTACTTTATTCAGCGGTGTATGTTGTGCGATAAGATCTTTTGCATTTTTTTCATTACCGGCGACATCTATCAGAGATTTTCCGCCATCAGGACTTTCTTTAGTGAATATCGGGGTCCAAATGCTGCCCGGTACAATTGAATTAACGCGTATGCCATCTTTCATTTGTGCGCATTCGATGGCAACTGAACGGGTCAAGGCCAGAACGGCGCCTTTGCTGGCGCTATAAATTGACTGGAAAGGGGAGCCAACCAGACCAAATATTGATGCATTATTGATGATAGAGCCACTTTTTCCGGCATCTCTCAGGGCTGAGATGATTGTTTGGATACCAAGAAAAGTTCCAGATACATTGGTTTTCAGAATCCAATATACTTCGTCCGGGGTGATTTTCGTCACGGGTTTCGCCAAGCTGACCCCGGCATTATTAAAAAGAATATCAGGAACGCCGTATCTCGTTTGGCACGCCTCTAAAATTTCTTTCCAGCCATCTTTGCTGCCAACATCTTGTTTCATAAAGAATGCAGCGCCGCCGGATTGAATGATTTCGTCCACCACATCTGAACCACGTTGTTCATTTTGTCCGGTGATCAGGACCGAAGCGCCTTCTTCTGCCATTCTTTTTACACTTGCTGCGCCTATACCGGAATTTCCGCCAGTGACAATTGCGATCTTATTTTTTAAACGATTCATGGGGGACCTTTTTGATGATATTATTTGTTATTAGGCTGTTCAATTAACATAAGAATGGTGGCGCGCAATTCCTTTTCTATGCCTCTCAGATAAGAGCGCCGGGGCTTGTTATAGCCCCTGAACAAGGAAAGCCCCTCTATCATGGATACTATTAACAGGGCGATTTTCATGGCTTTTTGCTTCTTTAGCGACGGATTATTCTCCGTTACGAGATTGACGATTTCTCCCAGATAAATTTGATAGAAATCGTCCATTATCTGTGCAATTTCTGGCTCATGAGAGGATAATGCCCAAAGTTCCCAAAACATGACACAGCAATGCTGTTTTTCCTGATCCCGCAGAATATAGTCGATCGTAAATATCAGTTTCTGTTTGGCGGAATAGCGGGTGTTGCTAATTTTTTTTTGCAAAGCACTCTGATAATGTTGAAATTCGTCGCGAAGAATGGCGATAATTAAATCCTGCTTTGTGGCAAAATAATATTGCAGGTTACCATGTTTCATTTTTGCTTTGGCGGCTATTTTTCGAATGGTAAATTCAGAGTAGCCGTCCTCAATTAAAGACTTGCTCGCGATTTCTATTATTTCAGCTACGCGTAGTTGGCCTTTTTTATGGGTTGCGGTACCTACTCTGGCGCTGTCTTTAAAGTCATTTTGTTTCACTGTTTTCTTCTTTTTGAATTGTGGTGGTATTTTGTGATAACTGCAGACTAAAACCAATTTTCTTGCATATCAATGATGGTGTGATCCATTTTAGATAAAATTTCACATTGAGTCGGTATTCGAACCATTTCATAATTAAAGAAATAGGCGCAGGTATGTAATTTACCGTTAAAAAAATCTTCATCATATGGGGCAGATTTTTGTTCATGAAGGGTAACGGCCTGTTTCAACCACATCCAGCCAACGGTGACGAGACCGAAGCTATCCAGATACAGGCTGCTATTGCAAAGGGCCTTTTCAAGATCGCCATTCGACATCGCCCCTATCAGTTTGATACTTACCTCTTTTAACAGGCCGCTATATTCTGCTAGAAGCTGAGCATAAAGCTTTAGATTTTCATGCTGTTCTGCGGTATGAATTGTGCTTTGAATTTCTTCTAAAAGTTCAAAGAATGCCTTCCCGCCATCTGCGGGCACCTGATTTCCCAGCAAGGTAAGCCCCTGAATACCAGTGGTTCCTTCGTGGATGGGGTTCAGTCGATTGTCGCGGTATAATTGCTCACAAATATATTCTCTGGTATAGCCATAGCCACCTAGAATCTGTAGGGCGAGTTCATTGGCTTTCAGGCAATATTCAGAAGACCAGCTCTTGACAACAGGGGTCACCAAGGCCAGTAGTTTCGCGGATTTTTTTTGCTCTCCCGGCATCGGTGAATATTTGGCCTGATCTTCAAGTTTTGCGGCCCATAACAGCAAGGCAAGGGCGCCCTGAACATAGGAACGTTGTTGCAGCAACATCCGCTTGACATCCGCATGTTTAATAATGGGGACTGGCGGGCTGGAGGGGTCTTTTCCTTTGCTTAACGCGCGGCCCTGAAGCCTTTCTTTTGCATATTCAAGGGAATATAAATAACCGGCGTATCCCAGCATGATTGCACTACAGCCAACCGCAATCCTGGCATGATTCATCATGTGGAACATATAGCGAAGACCTGAATTAGCTTCGCCGACAAGATAGCCGTGACAGTCGCCTTGCTCGCCGAATTTCAGAAAACAATTGGTGATGCCCCGGTGGCCCATTTTGTGGTTGAGCCCGGCCAGCGTTACATCATTAAAATCGCCAATCTCGCCATTTTCCTGAACGCGGTATTTAGGCACAATAAAAAGGCTTATGCCCTTGCTTCCTTCAGGGGCGCCATCAATGCGGGCGAGGACAAGATGGATAATATTCTCGGTTAACTCATGATCACCAGCCGATATCCACATTTTCGCGCCGTCTATTTTATAATGACCTTCTTCTGTCGGTATTGCTTTTGTTTTGATATCGGCAAGAGAAGACCCCGCCTGAGGCTCTGACAGGCACATGGTGCCGCTATAGAGCCCATCATAAATGGGTTCCATATATAAGCGTTTCTGCTCATCGTCACCATAAGCGTCAATGAGTGAGGCATTACCCTGAGACAGGCCAAGATAGCCAAAGGATGATACATTTGCGCCGGTAAATAGGGCGTTGCAGGCCGTCTGGATTACAAAGGGGAGCTGTGTGCCATCATCGTCATAATCTCGTCCCGCAGAGAGGAAGCCAGCACCGATATACTCCTCATGCGCTTCGCCAATCTCCGGGATGAGTTTAACTTTACCATCAATAAGGTGCGGTTCATTCTGATCAGCCTTAACATAATGCGTTAAAAACTTATCCGCGGCGATATCATAAGCGGTCTGAATAGTCGCAGTGTAAACCTCACGGTCATGATCTGAATAGCGCTCATATGAAGAAAATTCCTCAATCTTCAATACATCGAATAATAAAAAATCAAGGTCTTTACGATCAATGATGGCATGCATATTTAATAATCCAAATGTTATATTTTTTGGCAGAGGCAGATCAAATGATCTGCCTCTGCCTAGGGGTTAAAAATTGAAACTGGCAGAAATACCATATTGACGCGGTGCGCCGATTTCAGCCGTCACAAGGTTAAATTGCAGTAAATCTATGGCATGAGCGACATATGTTTTGTCCGTTAAGTTTTTACCATATAGGGCAATCGTCCAGCCATTCTCATTTTCATAAGCTATTCGGGCGTTTAACAAGGTATAACCGCCTTGGGAAAGGACATCCGAATTCGCCGGCGTAAAGAAAACCGTGCTGCTATATCGCGCATCTGCACGCACAGATATTTGACCATTCAATGATGGGACTTCCCGGTCATATTCTATAACGGCACTAAGCGTATTTTTTGGTGCACGGGATAAGAATTTGCCAGAAAAATCGGCGTTGATGCCACCGCCAATACCGGCATCACCAACAAAGTTCGTATATGTGGCATGCAAGAACGCATAAGACAGATCAATGGAAAGTTCCTCCGTGAGAAGGGCGTTCATTTCGACCTCACCGCCGTAGACTTTCGCTGCTGCGGCATTTCTGATCTGGGGTAGTGCCAGCGCCCCGCTGGGGACATTGGTTCTTACCTGAAGGTCAGTATAATCATAGTAGAAAACGCTGGTATTCAGCCGAACCCTACTATCCGCAAATTTTGATTTAAATCCAGCTTCATAGGAGGTGATTTTTTCAGCCTCAAAGGGAATTTGTGCCGTTGCGGTGTCAAAAGGAAAGTTATTAAAACCTCCGCCCTTAAACCCCTTCGTGACACTGGCGTATAGCAACATATCATCGTTAAGTTGATAATTGAGCACCAATCTTGGCGAAATATCACTGAAATCTGCCGTACTGGTTATCTGCGGCAATAATATTGTTTGAAAGCCGCCCAGCAGGGCAACAGAAGCCGCAGGATTAAAACGCTCTACCTGAAAGCTTTTCTCCTCATATGTATATCTCAGGCCGACGGTGGCTTTAAATTTATCTGTAACCTGATAGGAAAGCTCGCCATAGGCCGCATAGCTGTCCGTTTGGGTTTCTGATTCGGTAACCTCATCTGGAAATCCGATGATAAATTCACCTAAATCAATAAGGTCAGTCGCCCGGCCTTTATCGCGCAGATAAAACAAACCTGCCACCCAGCTTAATTCTCCGTCACTGGCGGATGACAAACGGATTTCCTGACTAAATTGTTCGGCTTCCTGTGTGGTCTCCAGGTCGGCTATTTGCAATTCGGTACTATCAAAATCTTCCGTATAATGAATGTCTGTATTTCGATAGCCACTGATGGATGTTAAAGAGAAGTTCTCATGGTCCCAGTTGACTTTTATGGATGCGCCAAAGATATCTCTTTTAACAAAAGCATCTGTGTTATTATAGGCACTTGAAAAACGGTCAGGCGTTTCCGGGGCGGCAAAGCCAAAGAAGCTACCAAATATAACCTCTTTATAACTGCTGGTCGTATCGTCAGAGCTATAATCCATACTAAGAACAATGTTAACTGATTCGGAAGGCGTGAGGGCCAATTGACCGCGCAGGCTTGTGCTGTTCTCATCGTTTACTCTGGAGCCATCAACAGTATTCAGGGTCCAGCCATCACGTTTTTTATAGCTTCCTGATATTTTGCCGGCGGCTTTGCCTTCGACCAATGGGCCGCTGACATAGCCTTTGGCTGAGAATTGATCAAAATTGCCATATTCAAGCGTTATCCCGCCTTCCAGAATATCAGATGGTTTTTTAGTTATAATATTTATGGCCCCGCCGTTGGTGTTGCGGCCATAGAGGGTACCTTGCGGACCTCTTAATACTTCAATCCGCTCTAAATCATAAAGATCAAACATGGCTGAGGACGCGCGGCCCACATAAACATCATCCATGTAAACGCCGACAGCACCTTCGGCCGTGATGCCATCATCGTTAGACCCGATACCACGGATAAAGATTTGCGGCGATAAAGTCGTATAGGAAGAAAGATATAGCCCCGGCGCCAATCCTGCTATATCGGATAATTCCGTGATAGAGGCTTTTTTAAGGTCGTCACCAGAAAAAGCAGACACCGCTATGGGAACCCTGCTTAGATTTTCCGCGCGCCTTTGTGCGGTTACAACAATCTCTTCCAGAAAAAAACTGCCCTCTTCTTCTGCGTGTGATGCCTGAGAGCCAATCATTGACAATGATGCCAAAAGGGTTGTCAGACTCACTTTGTGTATCAAAGTTTTTTTATTCATTAAAAGCCTCCTTTATTTTATATGATTAAGTTAAGAATAAGTCGAGTACAAAAAAACAATAATAGGCCATTGTAATAAAGTCAACCCATATAATTTTTTGCAAAGAACATACTTATATATATTTTTATTATTTAATTTCAGTGTGTTATATTAATTTTAAGAAAAATGTGAAGATGCATGTTGACTATTTATTTTTCGGTTGTACTATATTTATAGGCAAACGTACTAATAAATATGGTTTAAATATGTCGAAAAATATCTTAATAAAAAGGCGCGGTTTCCTCGTGGGGGGGGGATCGGTTGCCGTTCTTGCGGGGCTGGGACTGGCCGCAACAAAATTCGCAGGTGACGAATCAGAATATGAAAAGTTACTCAATGAAGAAATTCCCGAAGTGCTGTCCGTTCGGGAAATGGCCGTTCTTACACTTTTTGCATCACGGATAATTCCGGACAGGGGTTCTGCGCCGACAACGAAAGAGGCAAGAGTTGCGCGTAGAATAGACAAGGAGCTGAGTTTTGCCGCTGAGAAGCTGGCATCCGATATGAAGGCTTCCTTACTTTATCTCGAATTTAGCCCCGTCCTCCATATGAGCCTCACCAAATTTTCCAGAATGACAGAAGAGGGTCAAGATGATTTCATTGCAAAGCTGCGGCATTCTTCGGATGCGATGGAAAGGTCGATTTATAATGGCCTGCGCTTTATGTGCATGTTTTTCTACTATACGGACGAGCGTGTCTGGCCTTCCATCGGATATGAGGCACCATTGATTGACAGTAAATTTTTTGCGGCAGGGAATCGTTTGGAAAATTTACCGCCCCGGAATGTCAGGAGTAAAATTTAATGATATTAGAATTCGCAGATGTTAAACGTGACTATAATGAGACAGTTGACGTTGTTGTGATTGGTTCCGGCTGCGGCGCGGCAACCGTGGCCAAGGAACTGGCCGAGGCAGGTCACGATGTTTTGATGCTGGAACGCGGTGGATATTATTCTGCGGAGCGCGGCGATTTTGATCAACGCAGTGATAATATGCTGGCAAGAATTGATGGCGGGCGCGGACTGGAGACATCGCCGAATGGACAGATTGCCCTTATGTATGGCAATTGTGTCGGCGGGGCCAGCGTTCATTATTGGGGGGACAGCTGGCGTATTCCACGTGATCGTTGTGAGGTCTATGAACAGATGGGGGTGTCCGGTCATTCCTATGATGATCTGGAACCTTATTTTCGCAGGATAGAGGAAGATCATAGTATTCACCTGCATGGGCCAGAATATTACAATCGCATGAATCAGATTTTTGACGTGGCTGCCGCAAAGCTGGGCTGGCATGTTGAGGGTGTTCCTCAGGCCAGGACGGGCTGTACAAAAAGCGGCCATTGCTATCAGGGCTGTTCTTATGATGCCAAGCAGAGTCAGCTGGTAACCTATATTCCCAAGTTCACCGAGGCGGGCGGGCGGATCTTTGCGGATTGTCAGGTTGAGCAGATAACCACAAATGATCAGGGGCATGCTGATGGTGTCTCAGCGATATTTCTGAACAGGGATACGGGAGAGCCTAGCGGGTATAAATTACAGGTTAAGGCCAAAATTGTTGTTTTGGCCGCCGGTGGATTTGCTTCTCCTGTAATCTGGCTTAAATCAGGGCTTCCGAATAGTAATGGTCAGGTTGGTAAAAATCTTCTTTGCAATCCCAATCCGTATCTTTATGGCCTGTTTGATGAGCCTATCATGTTATGGGAGAATGTCCCGGCCTCAACCGGGACGTCAGATTTCCGTCTGCCCAAATTTGATGCTGAGGGCAAATATCTGGAGGGCGGTTATCTGTTGCATCCGAACCAGTTGCAGCCGGAATTTCTGGCGGCGACAATCCCCGGTTCCGGGGATCGTCACCGTGATCTGATGGCTAAATTGACTCATATAGGCGGGGTTGTATCATGGATTGATGACGAGCTGGGCGGGCAGGTTTCCTTGGGTGATGACGGTCAGCTTGTGTATGATTACAGCATAAGAGGTGTGGATATACTTAAGATACATGATGCCCTGAAAAAACAGGCAGAATTATTATTTGCGGCTGGCGTTAAAGAAATAATAGTGCCTGACATAGCAGGCACAGTGCTGCATTCACCCGAAGATATCCCCCTGTTGGATGCTATCGATATCAGCAACGGAAATATACTTTTTGGCGCGCCGCATCCGTCGAGTACGCTTCAAATGAATGATGACCCATCCATTGGTGTGGTTGGTTCAAATCATGAGGCCCATGAAGTTCCCGGTTTATTTGTTGCAGACCCAAGCGCCCTGCCAAGAGGGCCGAGTGTTGATCCTTCTGTGACGATTATGGCCTGGTCTTATATTGCGGCGAACTCAATCAAAGAAAAATTGACATCAGGAGATATATGAAATGAAATCATTTATAGGTAATGCGTTGTGGAAGCTTTTATTTCTGTTCTTAGCCGTTAGCTTTGCAGATTCGGCGGCCCAGATAGCTCTTGGCGCTTTTGATGATGTTGGCCTTCCGCCGGAAATGGTTGTTATGGAAGAGGTGGGCAATGCTTTTGCGGCAGTGGGCTGGTTCGTCGTACTGATTTTGTCTTTTCGAAAGAATCCTTTAATCGCGCCAGAATTATCCTGGTTTCTGGCGGGCATGTTTTTCTTTGATATACAGACGACCTGGCCATTGGATATGCCTCTACCGCCTTACTTTCTTGTGTGGGGCACCGTATTGGTCTTCATTCAAATAGCTGCCGGTTTCTCATTGCTGAAAAAGCGCAAGCTGTTGAAAATAGGCAGGAGTGAAGAGGCCGTGGGCGGTGATCTATGGTTAAAATTGGTTATCATTCTTCCTGTGCTTTCATTTTCCTCCTCAGTTTGGGGGCTGCTTAATGGGGATTTCGACAGCTCTGGAATACCGCTTGGGGTTATCTCGCTGCACACATGGGTTAATGGATTTGAAGCTGTTGGATGGCTGTTGATATTATTCTCTCCCCTCATTGAATCTGTTCGCAAACATGCCCATAAGCTGGCTGTCTTTTTGGCAGGAATGTGGTGCTGGGACATGATAACGACCATGAATCTTGCGATGCCGGTGCCCCCTCAACAGATTGTCTGGGGCCCGGTTAGTGTGGCGATCATGTTGTTGACTGCCTACCAATTAAACGAAAAAAATAAACAAATTCAGGATATTTAATTATGAGTAAAGTAGATTTAACGAAGGCCGTCCTAATAGTAGGTGGCTACGGCACTGTTGGCGCCCAGATTGCTGAAATATTTAGAACGCGCAACCCGGAAATACCATTATTGATTGCCGGGCGCAATCGGCTTAAGGCAGAAAAGCTGGCGTCATCTCTGGGTAATGCAGAGGGCGTGGTTATGGATGTGGAGAAGCCCAACCAGATTTCGCCTCTGAAAGATAAAGTGGCGGCCGTCGTTACGGCGGTTAATGATCCAGGCAATTTAATCATGGTGGATACCATACGTAGCGGCATTCCTTATATAGACATTACCCGCTGGACATCCCGCGTACGGGAAGGGATCGTTTATGCCGCAACGGAAACGATGACACATCCGGTTATTTTCAGTTCCAGCTGGATGGCTGGTGTCGCGTCAATCCTGGCCAAAAAAGCAACAGAAGATTTCAAGGAAGTCAGCAATATTGATATTGATATTCTGTATTCCCTGAAGGATAAAGCCGGCCCGAACTCTATTGAATATGTCGATCAACTGGGCACGCCCTATGATATATTCGAAGATGGAAAAATTAAATCGGTATCGCCTATGACAGACCCGAGGATGGTCGATTTCCCCGGCGGGATTTCAACCAAAACCTTCCGGTTTGACACGCCGGATCAGATGACACTGCCCTTGATTAGCGGGGCCAAGAGTGTGTCTGCCCGTATTGCCTATGATGATAAATCCAGTGCGGCATTCCTGTCATTTCTGGTGCGTTTCGGGATATGGAATATCATAAACAGACCAAGATTTACCAAGCTCAGACGTTCTTTGCTTTATAATCCGGGCGAAGGCGGTTCCCATGAAATCGCGATCGAGGTCACGGGCGTTGGAACGAACGGAAGACCAAAAAAATCTATCGTAACGGTGGTTGATAAAAAAGGTCAAACGCATTTGACGGCGCTTGGCGGTATTATTCAGGTCGAGCGGGCCTTGGCGTTGGCGGGAAATACGGGGATGCCTTCTGGTATCTCATTTCCTGAGAAGCACGAAAACCCCGACATCGCATTGCAAACATTAAAGGATCACGGTGTAATTGTAACGTCTTAAAAATTGGCCAAATACCGGTTAATTATTTTGAAGGTTATAAATTCACGCTCAGATTATGTCAAAAAATTATCAAACCAATGTATTCCTGGATGATTTCCGGGATCTGCGCAGTGCGTATCAGAAAAACGGGGCTATTCCGGTTGATGTGCGTTGTGGCAGATTGCGAAATCTGCTTGCCGCTATTGAAACGCATGAGGCCGATATTATTCTGGCCTTGGCATTGGATTTTGGTAGTCGGTCTGAATATGAAACAAGCCTGAATGAATTATTTCCGGTTATTGTTGCCCTCAAACAAGCCATAAAAGAACTTCCAGCCTGGTCATCAATTAAAAAGCAAAAGGTAAGCTGGCTCTTTAAACCCAGCAAGGCTTATCTTCTGCCGCAGGCCAAGGGCGTTGTGGGGATAGTTTCCCCGTGGAATTATCCATTTTTACTGAGCATATCACCGCTTATTCCCGCGATATCTGCGGGCAACCGTGTCATGCTGAGGCCGTCCAGCAGAACCCGCAATACCAGCAGGGTTATTCAAAAAATCTGTGCGGAGGTATTTCCGCCGGATGAAGTAAAAATTTGCGGCGCGGCGCAGGCTTCCGCGTCGGATTTTACGGCTTTGCCATTTGATCATTTATTTTTCACAGGCTCTGCGCGGGTTGGAAAGGGTATTATGCGGCAGGCCAGTGAAAATCTGACGCCGCTTACGCTTGAACTTGGGGGTAAGAATCCCGTTGTTATCATGGAAGATTACGCGATCAAGATAGCCGCAAGAAGTGTCGCACGCGGCAAAATGATGAATGCAGGGCAGGCTTGTATTGCGCCGGATCATGTTTATGTCCCCCGTGGGAAAACAGATGATTTTATCCGGGAATATGTTGACGCCATAAATGATTTTTATCCAGGCGACGTCACTGATTCAGGCCTGACATCACTGCTCATGGACACAGATATAGACCGCCTGCGGGGATATGTCCGGGATGCTCAGGATAAAGGGGCGCGGATTATTTATCCTTTTGGCGAGAAGCCATTAGAACCTTCTGCCACGGGCCAATTTCCGCCTATTCTGGTAACAGATTGTCAAGAGGATATGCTGCTGATGAAAGATGAACTGTTCGGCCCCATATTGTCGGTTTTACCCTATGATACGCTTGAGGATTGCCTTGCGCGCATTAATGAACAGCCTCAGCCTCTGGCCCTCTATTTATTTACCAATGATAACAGTTTAATCAATAAAGTTCAGAGGTCGACCTCTTCCGGCGGGCTTTGTATCAATGAAACACTTCTTCATTTTGCTCAGAAAAATTTGCCCTTTGGCGGTGTTGGTCAGAGTGGAATGGGAAGCTATCATGGAAAAACTGGATTTGATACATTCTCTCATTTGAAACCTGTGTATCATCATAGCCGGTTTAATTCCACAAAGATGCTGTATCCCCCTTTTCAGCCCCAATTATTAAAAATGCTCAAATTTATTAAGCGATTTGTTTGAGTGATTGGACTTTGAAGGAAGAATATTATGCGCTTTTCTGATTTAGACTCAATTTTTCTTAAGTTAACTCAACCGGATGGTTTATTTCCGGTTGAACAAAAAGATATTGAGGGAGTTTCTTATAAAGTCTTTGTGAATGGGCCAGATACTCTAGGCGATATTCTGAGCCATAGCACGCGCCACGGGACAAAAGATTTCTTAGTCTATAATGAAGAACGCTATTCCTTCTCAGAAATACATCAACTGACCTTAAAAGTCGCGCATCAGCTTAACGTGAAATTCAATGTTCAAAAAGGCGACCGTATTGCGATTGCCATGAGGAACCTGCCAGAATGGATTATCTCATTTCTGGCCATCACATCATTGGGAGCTGTGGCCGTTCCGCTTAATTCCTGGTGGCGGGGAGAAGAACTTTCTTATGCGCTCGAAGACAGTGGGGCAAAATTAATCTTCACCGATCAACAACGTTTGGAATGCATAATGCCATATGTTGACCGCCATAAACTGTCAATCATCGTTGCCAGAGGTGATAATAGTCTGCAAAGTCACGTGACGGCTTTCTCTGAATTAACAGATGTGAAAAATTCACCCTTAATAAAGTTTGAGGATGTTCAGCCGGATGACCTTGCGACTATTTTCTACACATCCGGCAGTACGGGATATCCAAAAGGCGTTGTTTCAAGCCATAGGCAGGTCTTGTCCGCAGTGATGAGCTGGGTGACTTTGGTGACAGCCATTAAAATGACAACAGGCGATGATGATGGTCAGGCAGCGGCCTTTCAAAATGCCTCATTACTCCCCATACCTCTTTTCCATGTGTCCGGCTGCCATAGTATTATGCTGCTGTCATTATTTATGGGCAGCAAAATAGTCATGATGGATAAATATGATCCAAATGTTGTGCTTGAGCTTATTGAAGCCGAAAAAATTACGAGCTTTAATGGCGTACCAACCATGTCTGTGGAATTGGCAAGATTGTATGATGCCGGAAAGCATGATTTATCCACACTCAAGGAAGTCCATTCCAGCGGGGCCGCCAGACCAACGTCCCATTTGACGGAGTTGAACGAGAAACTACCCTTCCGGCTGATCACGACGGGTTATGGTTTGACTGAAAGTAACGCGCTGGGTTGTATAAACGCCGGAACTGATTATGCGCTTAAACCAAAAAGTGTGGGGCATCTCATTCCGCCGTTATCGTCAATTAAGATTATTGATGATGACGGGGAATCATTACCAGTCTTAGAGGTTGGGGAGATATGCCTTAAAAGTGCCGCTGTCGCAAAGGGTTATTGGAATAATAAGGCCGCAACTGATGAAGTTTTTGTGGATGGTTGGCTGCGAACAGGTGACTTGGGTTACCTCGATGATGAGGGCTTTCTTTATATCGTGGATCGGAAAAAAGACCTGATTATCAGGGGCGGCGAGAATATTTCCTGTCTGGAGGTAGAGAATGCCCTGCTGGATCTGCCCATGATATATGAAGCATCTGTTTTCGGTATCCCGGATGATCGTCTGGGCGAAACCGTTGGCGCGGCCATACAGTTGGCCCCGGAAAATTTAGATATGGATGGCAAGGCGATAAAAGAAGCCCTGTCTGATCGCTTGGCACATTTTAAGATTCCGGAACACTTCCACGTTCAGTCAACATCACTGCCGCGGATCGCTTCCGGCAAGGTCGACAAGGCTAGCCTGAAGAAACAGCTCATTCAGGAATTGGCTTAGCAAGGCCGTCAAGAAAGATTTATGGAGAATAAAAATCCAATGGTTTTAGTAATAGAAAAAGATAATTACCAACAATATATCGGCACTGATTTAGGCGTTACTGATTGGCTGATGATTGATCAAATATGGATTAATCAATTTGCCGATGCAACGCTTGATCACCAGCATATTCACGTGGACCCGGAATTGGCGAAGGAAACGCCCTTTGGCGGCACGATTGCTCATGGGTTTTTATCTCTTTCCCTGCTGTCTTTTTTTGCGGAGCAAATTGGCGTTCAATTTGAAAATAGTAAAATTGGCTTAAATTATGGTTTTGACAAAGTCCGGTTTTTAAATCCCGTAAAAGTTGACAGCAAAATCAGAGGGCGCGGCCATTTGGTCGATATCAAGGAAAAAGCCCCCGATCAATATTTAGTCAAGATGGCAATAACCGTCGAAATTGAAGACCAGAAAAAGTCTGAGTTTGCTCAGGCATTATATGCAGAATGGCTGATATTGGTCATCTGCGATCCTTAAAATCAAGCAAGAATTTAAATGATATTTTACTCAATGAAACGATAAGGTGACGAGGAATGACAAAAATTTACTCGGGGCAGGCTATTAATGTTCTGAAAATGGATGATGGGATTGCGGAGCTCTGCTTTGACTTGCAGGGTTCTTCAGTGAATAAATTAAACGCATTAACCCTGAAAGAATTAAAAGAGGCCGCAGCCGCAATCGCGGCGGATGCCCATATTTCCGGCGTTATCTATACCAGCAGGAAACCGGCCTTCATTGTCGGGGCGGATATTACTGAATTTGGTCAGAGCCTCTCAGCCACGGAAGAGGAGATTGCCGTCACTATATTGGACATCAATATGACGGTCTTTAATGCTTTCGAAGATTTGGCTATTCCCACAGTGGCCGCCATCAATGGTATTGCCTTGGGCGGCGGCCTGGAAATGGCCCTGACGGCAGATTACCGGGTTATGGCTGCGGATGCCAAAATTGGTTTTCCGGAAACCAAGCTTGGCATTATTCCGGGATATGGGGGGACGACACGCCTGCCGCGCCTCATCGGTCTTGATAACGCCATTGAATGGATTGCATCGGGCGCTGAATATAAGGCCAAAGCGGCTCTTGCGGTAGCTATCGTTGATGCCGTGGTCGCGCCGGAATTATTAAAAGAAGCTGCTCTGGATTTGGTGCGGCAGTGCCGGGCTGGAAAATTGGACTATAAGGCCAGACGACAGGAAAAAATGGATCCTCTTAAGTTGAATGATACCGAGGCCATGATGGCTATCGAAACCGCCAAGGCCTTTGTTGCCAGCAAAGCCGGCCCACATTATCCAGCGCCCATAACGGCGATCAAGGTGATGCAGGCTGCGGCCAAGATGGGCCGTGACGATGCCTTGAAAGAGGAGGCTATAGGCGTTGCCAGAATGGCAAAATCACCGGTGGCAAAGAATTTGATTGGCCTGTTTCTGGGGGATCAGTTATTAAGCAAAACGGCGAAAGCCTGGGCTGATAAGGTTAAAACCGCAAAAGACGGTGGAGATATCATCGCGTTGGGCGCCGTGCTCGGCGCAGGCATTATGGGCGGCGGAATTGCGTATCAGTCTGCCCTTAAGGGTACGTCAATCGTTATGAAAGATATCGCCCAGGCCGGTATTGATTTGGGCCTGTCGGAAGCGTCAAAATTATTATCCAAACAGGTTGAGAGGGGGCGTATGGCCCCGGATAAAATGGCGGCTATCCTCAATAAAATTCAACCGACATTGAGCTATGAAGGCTTTAAAAATATAGACATTGTGATTGAAGCTGTCGTGGAAAATCCGAAGGTTAAAGCCGCGGTTTTATCTGAAGTGGAAGGCAAAATTCGTGAAGAGACGATTTTAACCTCCAATACCTCGACGATTTCCATTGATTATCTGGCAGAATCTCTGAAACGCCCGGAAAATTTTTGCGGTATGCATTTTTTTAATCCCGTGCATAAGATGCCTCTGGTTGAGATTATTCGCGGTAAAAAAACCAGTGAGCAGGCCGTGGCCAAAACTGTGGCTTATGCCCTTGCAATGGGAAAAAAGCCGGTGGTTGTCAATGACTGCCCGGGTTTTCTGGTAAACCGTATGTTGGCACCCTATATGGGATCTTTTATGGATTTGGTCAAACGCGGCGCTGATTTTACCAAGATAGACAGGGCTATGGAGAAATTTGGTTGGCCTATGGGGCCGGCATATTTGTTTGATGTGGTTGGCATTGATACCGGCGTGCATTCCGGGGACGTTATGTCAGATGGTTTTCCTGATCGTATGTCTCGTGACTATAAATCATCTGCCGAAATCCTGTTTGAAGCCAATCGTTACGGCCAAAAGAATGGCAAGGGCTATTACGCCTATGAGACCGACAAAAAGGGCCGCCTTAAAAAGGTGATTGATCCGGACGTTGCTGATTTACTTGCCCCGCATATGGGCGCAGCTGTTGATTTCAGTGATCAGGAAATCATCGACCTGTTGATGATCCCATTATGTCTGGAAGCGGTACGTTGTTTGGAAGATGGCATTGCTGCCTCTGCGACTGATGTGGATATGTCCCTGATTTACGGCATTGGTTTTCCGCCTTTCCGGGGCGGGGCGCTGCATTATATACAGGATGTGGGGCTTGCGACTTTTGTGGCAAAAGCAGATAAATACGCAGAATTGGGCGCATTTTATCACCCCACAGACAAGCTGCGCGAAATGGCCACCAAAGGTGACGTGTTTTTTACATTTTAGGGACAAATTAAGGAAATAAAAAATGAAATTAAATCCAAGAGATGCGGTGATTGTTGACTTTGCACGCACCCCCATGGGCCGTTCCAGAAACGGTTGTTTTAGAAATTCCCGCGCGGAGAATTTATCCGCAGATTTGGTGAATGGCCTGTTTGCCCGCAACCCAAATATTGATCCTGCCGAAGTAGAAGATGTGATCTGGGGCTGCGTAAACCAGACGAAAGAACAGGGATTTAATATTGCCCGGATGTTCTCCCTGTTAACGGTGATTCCCCATACAGCAGCGGGGCAGACCGTGAGCCGCCTCTGTGGCTCTTCCATGTCGGCATTACATACTGCGGCTCAGGCAATTATGACGAATAATGGCGATATGTTTGTGATTGGCGGGGTTGAGCATATGGGGCATTTACCCAACGGTTTTGGTGTTGATCCTAATCCCCGTTTGTCAAAACATGTGGCCAAGGCGGCAGGTGCCATGGGAATGACCGCAGAATTACTGAGCCAGATGTACAGCATCACCCGTGAACAGCAGGATGAATTTGCGGCACGCTCCCATCAATTGGCGCAGAAAGCAACCATGGAAGGTAAGTTCTCCGACGAAATTATCGCCATTGAAGGCCATAATGAAAAGGGCTTTAAAACACTTGTTGAACAGGATGAAACCATCCGCCCGGAAACGACGGCCGAGATACTATCACAGCTGAAGCCGATATTTAATCCTAAAGGCGGTACCGTAACTGCGGGGACATCTTCGCAGATCACGGATGGCGCATCAGCCATGATTATGATGTCTGCTGAACGGGCTCAGGCATTGGGTGTGCAGCCACTGGCCAGGATTCGTGCCATGGCGGTGATTGGCGTGGATCCTTCCATTATGGGGTATGGCCCTGTCCCGTCGACGGAGAAAGCCTTAAAACGCGCTGGCTTGACCATGGAAGATATTGATTATGTTGAGCTGAACGAGGCCTTTGCCGCGCAGGCGCTGCCGGTGTTGAGAGGCTTGAAATTACTTGATAATATGGATGATAAGGTGAATTTGCATGGCGGTGCTATTGCTCTGGGGCACCCTTTTGGCTGTTCTGGCGCCCGCATTACCGGCACCCTATTGAATATTATGCGCCAGAATGAGGGGGCGCTGGGACTGGCAACCATGTGCGTTGGACTAGGTCAGGGCATTTCAACCGTGATTGAGCGCGTGTAGGGCGAACATTAGAGAGCAAGAAATATTCTGAAATATTACAATTTGTAACCGCCTAATAGAAGAAGTCCTTATTGACAGATGGCTTACTTTTACTCCGCACTATGGCTAGTTTTTAATTCGACATTTACACATTATTTTATTTTTGTTTTTAGAGTACCCAGTTTTTCACACGTTGTGTTAGTTTCTATTTAGTCGGCCCTAAAAAACTATTAAAAGTCATATAGATTAGGGATTCCCAAGGCTTTTTGTATGATGTAAACTGCAACAAATTGAAGTTTCTGCTTTAAAAGGTTGCAGTTTATGCTCAAGAAAAACCCTAAGAAAGACCTGTTTCGCCCGCGTCTGGAGAATATCATTGATCCTCGTCACGAGATGGTAAAGCTGGCTACGCTGATTGACTGGGATGGTCTGGAATCTGACCTTTCCCGCTTTTACTGTGCGGGTAATGGTCGGTCTGCCGGATCAATCCGCCTGATGACGGGGCTTTGTTTTCTGAAAGACATCAAAGGCTTGTCCGATGAGGAAGTTTGTGCTGTTAACACCGGCCTTACATTTTAGCCGCCAAAAGCAACCTTCGGCACCCGTGCTGAGGGAGGACGGGGTTGTTTTTCAGCTCTGTAAGGGTATGGAATTTTCGTATCTGGTTTTATATTCATGGACAAAATATGATTATTGGGCTACAATGTAGCTCAACATCAGGAGAGATAACCATGGCAGAGAATGCTGTGATCCGCGCAAGGATCAATGTGAAAATTAAAGATGAAGCCACCATCGTACTGGCCAGCATGGGCATGACCGTATCCGAAGCCTTTCGGATGATGATCACCCGGGTGGCCCGGGAGAAGGCTCTGCCCTTTGAGCCACTGGTGCCGAACGAAGCCACCATCGAAGCCATGAAGGAAGCCCGGCAGGGTAATCTGCAATCCTTCTCTGACGTGGGTTCCCTGATGCCCGATCTCAATGCGCCGGATTGAACAGACCACCCGCTTTAAAAAAGATTTCAAGAGAGAGATGAAAGGGCAGAATAAAACCGCCCTGCAAGCCGTCTTTGTCGAAGTGATCACCGCCTTGATTGCGGATTGATGTGTCAACGATTTTCCGGACAGTTTGTTAAGCTGCTTTTGTGAGATTTTCATATTTTATCGGTGACAGGTAATTATTAGCAGAATGGATTCTATTTTGATTATAAAACACCTCTATATATTCAAATATAGCGTCCTTGGCCTCCTCTTGGTTTTCAAATTCTTGTTGATGAACTAATTCTGTTTTTAAGGTATGAAAGAAGCTCTCTGCCACGGCATTATACCCCAAGGGCAGGCTGCGCGCTCCCAACAATTTCCTTTTCTGCTCATACTTTGAATCACGCCATGCTCCGTCAATATTGCGCGGTGACTGTCAGAGGCATATTGGCTACCGCGATCTGTATGCCAAACCAGTCCTGAAGCAGGTTTGCGCTTCCAGAAAGCCATTAAAAGAGCATCATTTACCAACTCAGCCCGCATATGAGTTGCCATAGACCACCCGACAACATTGCGTGAGTAAAGGTCAATCACAGTTGCAAGATAGAGCCAGCCTTTCTTGGTGGCAATATAGGTGATGTCGCCCACCCAATATTGGTTCATCTAATCTTGGCATCGATATGGCCGCCGCATCAATGCCCGATGACAAGACCCTTAAAGATGAGATTATGGCCATGATTAAAGGGCATATTTCCGTCTGGGACCCTGTTGCTTAGAAAGAATTATGGCGGGTTCAGCATCCGGGGCCATGGAATGGCGGTCTGCTCAATACAAAAGGAAAACTGTTGTTTCAAGGCAATGCCGCGGGTTATTTTGTTGCCTATAATTCCAGTAATGGGGACAAGCTCTGGTCTTTTTCCCGCGCAAACAGGGATTGTTGCGTCCCCTGTGACATATAACGTGGACGGGGAACAATATGTCACAATATTGGCGGGCTGGGGCGGTGTTTTTCCGCTGCTGGCGGGGGAGGCAGCTTTAAAGTCTGGCAAGGTCAGCAATAACAGCCGTATTCTAACATTTAAACTTGGTGGCAAGGACAAGCTTCCTGACTGGAAATATATCGAACCAGACCTGCCGGAACCACTCGTAGGAACAGGTAATGAAAAGCAGGTTGCTGCTGGGAATGCCTTGTTTCATCGTTTCTGCAGCAGTTGTCACGGAGATAAAGCCGTTAGTGCAGGCGTATTACCGGATTTGAGATATTCATACGCCCTGCAGGATGAAACATGGTTTGATATTACGGTTGGGGGCATCCTGAAAGATAATGGTATGGTTTCTTTCAGTGATCAATTGACCAATGAACAATTAGAAGCTATCAGACAATATATTATTGTACGGGCACACTTCTTGAAGAAAGCTAAGGATAAAAATGAGAAATAAGGTGCTGTTATGCCAAAAGTTTTGTTTAAGTTTACTGGTCACGGTAATTTTTTCAGGAGGAACGGCCTTTACTGCTGAGTCAGAATTTGAGGAGGTTGTCTCGACGGCGAGCCGAAGCGAAAAGCCATTATCGGACCAGAGTGGTAACCTGTTTCTTCTCGCTAAGGCCGATCTGGATTTTATTAAACTGACCCATTTCAGTGAATTGGCCGTTCGGGTGCCGGGGGTCAATTTCGCCCGCAATAATGGTCAGGAATATCTGGCCTCTATACGCTCGCCGATTTTTACGGGTGCAGGAGCCTGCGGGGCTTTTCTGATGGCGCAGGACGGGATTGCCTTGCGCTCTGCCGGGTTTTGTAATGTCAATGAGCTGTTTGAAGCTTTCACCGAACAGGCACAACGGATTGAAATTACCAAGGGGCCGGGCTCGGCACTTTATGGCTCCAACGCGCTGCATGGCATCGTCAATGTGATCACGCCGCCCGCGAATACGGATGAGGGACGCTTATCAATAGAAGGCGGGGCCAATGATTTTATCCGCTTTAATGTCTCACAGGGGGTGACAAATGAAAAAGGCGGCCTGCTGGCTCTGGCGTTGGTCACCCATGACGGGGGCTATCGTGATCAAGCGGGCTATGATCAGCAGAAGATCAGCCTGCGTCATGATTATCAAGGTGATGTATGGACCATATCTTCCAGCCTTTCACTCACTAATCTGGATCAGGAAACCGCCGGATATATCACGGGGCTGGAGGCTTATAAAGACCCGGAGCTAGCCAAAACAAACCCGAACCCGGAAGCGTTCCGCAAGGCAAAATCGCTACGTTACTGGTCACGGCTCTCCCGGGAAATCAGTGAGGGGGTGCGCTGGCAGTTCACGCCCTATTTGCGGGTTCTCGATATGAATTTCCTGATGCATTTCCTTCCCGGACAACCGTTGGAGGAAAACAGCCAGACCAGTATCGGCTTCCAGAATGGCTTTTATTTTAATGAGGGCAGTGACCATGAGATCATTGCCGGGGCCGACTTTGAATATACTCGCGGTTCCTTGCGGCAAACGCAGGAAAATCCCACCAGAGGGTCGCGGTTCTTACAGGTGACAATCCCGTCCGGCAAGCAATATGATTATGATGTGGATAGCCTCATGGCGGCGGCTTTTTTACAGGCTGACTGGGCGATAACTTCTCGACTGCACCTGTTGGCCGGGGCAAGGCTGGAATATATGGGCTATGATTATACCAATAATATGATCAGTGGCCGGACCGATGAAAATGGTGTTGCCTGTGGCTTTGGCGGCTGTCGGTATAGCCGCCCGCAAAGCCGCAAAGACGGTTTTACCAGCCTTTCCCCAAAAATTGGCCTGCTCTATAAATATAACGATAATCATGACATTTACCTGAATGTGAGTGAAGGCTTCCGCGCCCCGCAAGCCACCGAGCTATATCGTTTGCAACGGGCACAGACTGTGGCCGATCTGGATGAGGTCAGCCTGAAGAATATTGAACTGGGTTTTCGTGGAAAGCAGAATATTGTCAGTTATAATATTTCCTTTTATGTCATGGAAAAGGATAATTTTATTTTTCGGGACAGTGCTGTTTTCAACGTGGACGGGGGCAAATCAGATCATCGGGGGGTGGATGTGATGGTTAAGCTGGACCTCAGCAAGAAAGTGAGCATCCGGGGTAATCTGAGCCTTGCCCGTCATCGCTATGCCTTTGATTATATAAGCCGGGGGGTTAATTTGAACGGCAAGGATATAGATACCGCCCCGCGCCATTTCGGCAGTATGCAGCTCCTGTGGAAACCGAGCGATAACATCAGCGCGGAACTGGAATGGATCCATATGGGGGCTTATTATCTGGATCCGGAGAACCTCCATAAATATCAGGGACATGATTATCTGAATCTGCGGGCCGATGTTCAGGTCACGGATCGTTACGGCTTTTTTCTGCGCCTGACCAACCTAACCAACAGCAGATATGCCGAACGGGCTGACTGGACCATTTTCACCGATGAGCGCTATTTCCCCGGCAAACCCCGCGCCCTCTATATGGGAGTGGATATCGGGTTCTAGAGCAATGTCACAAAGATGCAGCAGTCCGGGCGGCTTGGTCATACAGGCCAGATAGGGAGCGGAGTGTTTCTGCAATGAGTGATAGTTCTTCTGCGTTCTTGCCTTCGTCTGACTTGTACCCTGAAATCAGGCACTGTTCGCGCACAGTTTTATATTCATCACAAAAATTCCTGCCATTATCTGTCGGCGTGTAGAAGATCTCCTTACCACGTTTTGTTCCTTCAATGAGACCAAGTTTCAACAGTTTTTTCAGGGCATAATTGACCGTGTGCGAATCTTCTATATTCAGGACAAAACAGACATCAATTCTGCGTTTGGCGCTGTCCCTATGGTTAATATTATGAAATACCAGTACATCAAGGGCGTTAAGCTCTGGCTGACCGGCGGCCGTCGCGCATTTGACAATCCATTTCTGAAAGGCATTATTGACGACGGTCAGGCCAAACTCTACTTCGGATAGCGGCCAGGTTTCATCTGTTGCCAAATGCCGTGATGAAACAATAAGCCGTTTCTTTTTTGGTTGCTTCGCCATTGTTATCCTCGTGGGTTATATAATTTAATGATTATTTATCAAAATGATACAAGTGTTACATTGTAAAAATCAAGTTTTGATAGAATATTTCCGCAAGATATATTTTAGAAAATGCCAAGCACGGTTAAAATTTGTCTTATTCCTAATCCCGCGGTAATTAAAATGACGATACCACCTAGGGTATTTGCAATGACCCCATTCGCGTATTTTCCAAGTAAACTACGACGATTCATGGCAAGGAGCAGAAAAATAGCAATGATGGGCAGGAGAAGCCCATTGGCAAATTGGGCAAAAATTATGATGCTGATTGGCTTGATGCCGGTCAGGGCCAGCGCCGCGCCGATCGTGAGTACGCTCAGGCTTATGAATCTGAATTTCCGTGACGTGACGCTACTTTCGAACCCGAGGATTTCCGACAGGGCATAAGCCGTGGCAAGAGGGGCTGTGATGGAGCTGCTGATGCCGGCGGCGAAAAAACCGATACCCAGCATATATTTGGCAAACGGGCCAAAGAGGGGTTCGAACTGTGTTGCCATATCGCCAGCACTGGTAATCTGCAGTCCTGAACCAAAGATACTTGCGGCGGCGGTTGCCGTAATGGAAATCATGATCAATCCGCCAAGCCCGATTGAGATTGCGGTATCAGTTCGCGCCTGACCCAAGTCCTTGGCCCCTGACCAATGCGCCTTGACCGCAGAGGCATGAAGAAACAGGTTATAGGGAACGACTGTGGTACCGATTAAGACAATCACGGTCATCAGGCTGCCCGATGGCGTTCTGGGAATGGTCAAGCCTTCAATAAGGGAGGCCAGATCAGGCTTGACCATAAAAAATGTCGTGATAAAGGATATTGCCATGAGCAGAATTAACCCCAGCAACATTTTTTCAAGCTGTTTATAATTGCCTATCCACAGGCAAAAGGCAGCAACCATGAAAATGGCCGTGACCGCGATACGGTATATGGTTGCATCGTTTCCTGTAATGGCTTCAATACCAAGAGCGGCCCCCGAAATATTTCCCGCCTCGTAAGCCGCATTGCCAAGATAAAGCGCGCTGATCATCAGCGCAAATAAAGGCCATTTCCATATGGTATGTGCAAAGGTTTCCCGGAGGACTTCCCCTAATCCTTTTTGTGTGATGACGCCAAGCCGTGCGGACATCTCTTGCAGGATGATTGTCGCGACGGTCGCAAAAACCAAAGCCCACAACAGGGTATAACCAAAATTAGCCCCCGCCAAAATGCAGGCTGTTACGGTGCCGGGTCCAATGAATGCCGCCGCAACAAAAGCCCCCGGCCCTATATTTTTAAGACGTGATAACACGCTAAAGCTCCTCTTTATAGTTTCAGGTTAATCAGCCGTTCCAAAGCCGCCGCCTGTTGGGGTGCGGATAAATATGACATCCCCCGGGTGGACGTTTATCTGTGTGCTGCTGCCGAGGTCTTCGCTGTGACCGTTCTGTCTTTTTATCCAGTTCTTGCCAATTCTTCCGGGCTGTCCGCCTTCGAGGCCAAAGGGGGGAATTTGCCGGTGCCCCGATAAAATAGAACATTCCATATTTTCAAGAAACCGGATGCTCCGGGTAACGCCGTCCCCGGAATGCCATTTCCCCCGGCCACCGGATTCTCTGTCGATGGTAAAATTCTCCAGAACCACAGGATAACGATGTTCCATGATTTCAGGGTCGGTTAACCTTGTATTGGTCATATGGGTATGGACGGCGGCGACACCATCAAAGCCGGGCCCCGCCGGACTGCCCGAGCAAATTGTTTCGTAATATTGATAGTGCGCATTGCCGAAGGTGAGGTTATTCATTGTGCCCTGACTGGCCGCCAAGGCACCAAGGGCACCAAACAGGGCGTTGGTGACGGCCTGACTGGTTTCGACATTGCCGGCAACGACCGCAGCGGGGGGAGTGGGGTTGAGCATCGAGCCTTTGGGAACAATGATTTTCAGCGGTTTCATGCAGCCCGCGTTAAGAGGAATGTCATCATCAACGAGGCATCTGAAAACATAGAGCACTGCCGCATGGGTAATTGTTACAGGGGCGTTGAAATTATTCGGCAACTGACCGCTTGTTCCCGTAAAATCAATGGTCGCTTCATGCTTTTCCCTGTTAATGGAAATCTTTAATTTAACATGAATACCGTCATCAAGAACATAGTCAAACTCAGCATCATTGAGGGTCGTTATAACAGTACGTACGGCTTCTTCTGCGTTGCCCTGAATATAACCCATATAGGTATTCACAACATCAAGCCCGTAACGGGAAACGAGTTTCTGTAATTCATTTGCTCCCGTTTTATTCGCAGCAACCTGCGCCATCAGATCAGCAATATTTTGATTTATGTTACGCGCTGGATAGGGTTCTGCGCCTAGTCTCTGTTCGATTTCTTTCGTTAAAAACACCCCCCGATCAACCAGCTTTACGCAATCAAAAATAATCCCTTCTTCATGGATGCTCTTGCCGCGCGGCGACATGGAGCCCGGTGAAATGCCGCCGATATCCTCATGATGTGCCCGGCTTGCAACAAAAAACAGGATATTATCCAACGCATCATTAAAAACAGGAGAAATTACGGTTATATCCGGCAGATGCGAGCCGCCATTATAGGGGTTGTTATGAATGAAAACATCGCCGGGATTTATTTCCTGCCCACTTTCGATCAATACTTTGATTGTCGAATCCATGGAACCCAGATGAACAGGCACATGGGGCGCATTGGCAATTAAATTTCCCTCAGGATCGAAAATGGCACAAGAGAAATCCAGCCGTTCCTTCACATTGACAGATTGTGATGTGTTTTGCAGGATAATGCCCATTTGCTGGGCAATAGACATGAACAGGTTATTGAAAATTTCCAATGTTACCGGATCATAGGCTGTTGAAGATTTTGTCAGCAATGCTGCGGATGCTTTTCTTTCCAGAATGATATGACGGTAACTATTCAGGCGGCCTGTCCAGTTGTTTTCAATTATTATTGTACCTGTTGGTTCAATAACAATAGCGGGCCCGTGGAGGATATGACCATATTCCAGAGTTTCAATTCTGTAGATGGGCGTTTTATGCCAAATGCCGCGAGAGTAAATTTTTCTGGTCGTTTCTAATATTGGTTCGGTGACGGATTTATCTTGTGTTTGTTGTTCCTGATTTTCATCACGGCCCCCGAAGGATTCTACCATGATTGCTTCAATAACGATTTTCTTCTCAGGGGCGATAAACCCATATTGCCTGTTGTGGAAATTTTCAAAATAATGGCGCATTTTCGTGTCATTGGTTACGGGGACTTTTATCGTTGTATCCGTGCCTTTGTATCTTAGCAATGCGGATGCGTTATGGGTAATTTCTGCTTCAGCTACGCCCTGTTCGATTAGGTTTACAAGATTGTGCGCGGTAAGTTTTTGAATATAGACTTCTATTATTGTAAGGAGAGGGGGTGATAAAATCTGATCTATGACCTGTTGACATTCCGTCCTGATATCAGCGAGGCCCATACCATAGGCAGAGAGTACGCCGGATAAAGGATGGATGAAAATTTTATTGATGCCCAATCTTTCGGCAACAAGACAGGCATGTTGACCGCCCGCCCCCCCAAAACAGTTCAGGGCATAATCCTTGACATCATACCCGCGTGATATTGATATTTTTTTTATGGCCTGAACCATATGTTCAATGGCGATATCAAGAAAACCCTCGGCAACATCCTCAGGAGATCGATTGCCGCCAATCTGGGCTGAAATCTCTTTAAAGGCGGCCCTTGCGGCATCACGGTCCAGAGGTTGATCCTGATTTGGCCCAAATATGGCCGGGAAATAGTCAGGTTGAATTTTTCCAAGGCACACATTAATGTCGGTAACGGCGAGTTTCCCGCCGCGCCGATAACAGACAGGGCCGGGGTTCGCCCCAGCGGAATCCGGGCCGACGCGGAAGCGGCCATTATCAAATTTCAGTAATGAGCCGCCGCCGGCCGCGACAGTATGGATGTTCATCATGGGCACCCGCATACGTACCCCGGCAATTTCCGTTTCATAGGTTTTTTCAAATTCACCGGCATAATGCGTTACATCGGTAGAGGTGCCGCCCATGTCAAAACCGATAATTTTGTCAAATCCGGCCAGCTTTGCCGTATGAACCGCGCCAACTATTCCGCCCGCAGGCCCGGACAGGATCGCATCCCGCCCGCGAAATTTCCGGGCGTCTACAAGCCCGCCCGAAGATTGCATAAACAGGAGCTTTCCCGGCATGTCGTCATCATTGATCATGGCAGATATACGATCAATATACCGACGTAGAACCGGTGACAGATAAGCATCCACAATGGTTGTTTCGCCGCGCGGGACTATTTTTGCCAACGGGCTGACGTCATGACTGGCGGATATTTGGCTAAAACCGATTTTCCTGGCGAGAGCAACCAGCGCTTTCTCATGCGCAGGATATTTATAGGCATGCATTAACACGATGGCAATTGAGCGGAAACCATCCTCATATGCTTTGGTCAAGGTTGCCTGCGCAGCCTCAAGGTCAAGGGGCGTTTCAATATCGCCTGATGCCAGAATACGTTCTTTGATTTCTTTGACATCACCATATAACAAGTCAGGTTTCCTGATATTCAGCGCAAATATATCCGGACGTGCCTGAGTGCCAATTTCGATAATACCCTTTAGCCCTTGGGTGATAACCAATATTGTTGCGTCACCTTTTTTCTCAAGGAGGGCATTGGTGGCAACCGTCGTTCCCATTTTGACAGTTTTGATTTTCTCCTGGGGAATCGGGTCTGATTTTTTAAGGCCGAGAAAGTCGCGTATGCCATACAGAGCGGCATCTTCATACGCTTCCGGATTTTCTGACAATAGCTTTTGGGTATGTAGCGCGCCATTTGGGTCTTTGGCAATAATGTCCGTGAAAGTGCCGCCGCGATCAACCCAGAACTGCCATTGACCTTGTGCCCCTATATATTCCTCGTTAGTACTCATCAGTTCTCCAGTAGACTATCCAATATTACGCATCAGTGCTGTTTTTACAAATAAACATTTTATTGGCGTTTTGTCAACGTTTTGTTATTGACAATTCATCAACGTTATGCAAATGTATCTTCGAGAAATAAAAAATATACCGATCCTGAGCAACAGGAGGCAAGTAAAAGTCAAGTAAAAATGCAGTATGACTAATGACATAATTTCAATGAAAAATGAACCAATCAAATTTTTAATTTAAGCAACCAAAAAGTATAGGATGAGGAAAAATGATCCAAAGAAATTACCATAAATTTATATTGTCATCTTCTCTAGCACCGATAGCATTGGCATCAGCGGCAGTAATGAGTGCCGCATATGCCAATGCTGAAGAGCCGGTCGTTATGGAAGAGATACTTGTTACATCAACAGGCAGCCGTATTAAACGTCAAGGCGATACATCTTCACCACTGACATCAATCAGCATAGATGATTTTCAGAATAATGGCGCTAAAGACATTCGGGATTTGATCGGGCTGCTGTCTATTAATGCAGGTTCCGAGAATAACTCAGACAATTTGTCACAAAATTTTACGGTTGGTACCTCGAATATAAATCTTCGTGGTCTTGGTGTTGCGTCTACCTTGGTGTTGCTTAATGGCCGCCGTCAGGTTTTATCCTCTGTTCAGACGGATGATGGATCAAGTTTTGTTGATCTTGGGGCTTTATTGCCGGCGCTTGCCATCGAGCGGGTGGAAATCCTTAAAGATGGCGCGTCTGCCATTTATGGCTCTGATGCTGTTGCGGGTGTTGCAAATTTTATTACCCGCAAAGGCTTTGAAGGGATGGAGATTCAAGCCGAATATCGGGGGCGAACCAATAATGGCACTCAGCGGGACATTAATATTGACGGTGTTGTCGGCGGCGAAATGGGCGATGATGGCTCTTTCCTGCTGGCGGCAAGTTATCTGAGCCGGACCAGTCTGGTGCTGGGCGAGGTTGACTGGTTAAGGCCGGCAACAAGCGGGTTTGGCAATCCGGGAAGTTTCAGGGTGCCGTCTTCGGGATTGACCGTTGCCGATCCGGATTGTGAGGCAAATGGCGGATTATTGCAATCTCTCACAAGTGGCAGTACGGTTTGCCGTTTCGACTTTGGTCCTCAGGTAACAGCCGTACCAAATGAGGAACGTCTGCAGGCCTTTGCCCGCGCCGATTGGGACTGGAGTGAGAATACGCAGCTTTGGCTGGAAATAGGCTATGCCCGTAATGATATCAGCCGCGAGGTATCGCCAAGTTTCCCGGTGTTGAATGCGCCGGTTGTACCCGCGAATAATCCCGGTAATATTTTTGGTGAGGATGTCTTCTTTCAAGGGCGGCCATATGGTGTAGGGCAACCCACAGAAATCAATTTTTACAAACATAGCACCATCAGGCTGGCGCTTGGTGCCGAAGGCGAAATTTCCGATAATTTATTTTGGGATGTTTCTTATGTTAAGGGTATCAATGATGCGCTATTGAATCCACGTGACATCATTTCGGCAAATTTTCAGGCCGCCCTTCAGGGTTTTGGCGGCGCAGGCTGTGATACCAGTCCGACGGCAGCGACACCGGCGGTCGCGGGACAGGGGGCCTGTTTCTTCTTCAACCCTTTCAGCACGTCTTTCGCCGCCAATCCCGGGGACGCCACCTATAATGACCCGAGCTTGCGTTCTTTCATTGTTGGTGATTATATCGGAAATGCCACGTCCAAAGCAGATGTCGTTGAAGCGAATATTACCGGAAATTTATTTGACCTTGATGCGGGCCCGGTGGGATTTGCCCTTGGGACGCAATATCGAAAAGAATCGCTTAGCGTTGCCTATGACACTGTGACTCAGCAGGATGGCTTTGGCTTTCTTATCGGCAACCCCAATTTTTCCGGCAAAACGGATGTCTATGCGATTTACGGCGAAGTCCTGCTGCCTGTGACAGACTGGGCAGAGGTTACCGGCGCGCTTCGTTATGAAAATTATGGCGGTGGTATTGGTGATACGATCAATCCAAAAATTGCCGTTCTCGCCCAGCCAACAGACAGCATTTCCCTGCGCGGCTCTTTCAGCACGTCCTTCCGGGCGCCATCCGTATTCCAGACACAGGGCGTGCAGACAAGATTTACCAATATCCGGGATTTTGACGGGACCAGCACCTTTGCCGGTCGGCGCAGTGTCGGGGATCCCGATTTGCAACCTGAAACGTCAAGGGCGTTTAATATGGGATTGACCTGGGAGCCAAATGATACTTGGGATATCAGTCTTGATTATTGGAATTTTTCCTTCAAAAATGTCTTGAGACTGGAGAATGCCCAAGGCATTGTTACGGCTGACCCTTTTGATTCCCGAATAGAACGCACCTCTGCCGGGACGATCTCAATTGTAAATGTCGCCTATATCAATGCTGATGCGCTTAAGGTAAGCGGTATGGATTTCTCCGCGCGGGCAATATATGAAGTCGGGAATGGTATATTATCACCTTTTATCGATATGACCTATCTCTTGTCTTATGACATCACAACAGGCGGGGTTACCGTAGACGGCCTTGGCAGGTTGAACCGGGGAAATGTCGGGGCGCCCAATCAACGGCTGAAGGGAAATATTGGTGTTAACTGGTCGAGCGGCCCTTTAAATGCCAATTTATTCGTAAGGCATGTGGGCGGTTATGAGGATGGGGGTGACGTGAGCATCGATAGCTTTACATCTATTGACGCAAATATAAGCTATAGTCTGGGAGCGGTTCTGCGCAATGACTCTGATACGACACTGACCATTGGTGTCGTTAACTTAACGGATCAGAACCCGCCATTTGTTGCTATCTCCGGCAGTTATGATCCGCGTTCCGGTGACCCACGAGGCCGCCGCGCATATATTAAAGTTGGTACGAAATTTTAATATTTGACGTAACATAAAAATTTATATGCGATGAGAAGCATGCAGCAATCCCTTGCTGCATGCTTCTTGATATAATAATTTCCAAATATAAAATGAATAATATTGCCGGAATGTTCAATCGGCCTGTAATAGGCTGAACCAGACCCATCATAATACGCCCTGAATTTGGGTGCCGGCGTCTATGCTCTGGCTACATGGATCAGGCGACCCCGCCGCCAGCCCAACCTGACAAGCACTGCCGTGACCAAGCCGATGGGCAAGAAGCTTCAAAAAAACCAAATATTCAAGTGCTGAGCGTGATCTGTTACTAGGTGCCCTTGGGGTAAAAAAGCAGCGGCTTTCTTCGATCTCCGAATATATTATGGAAGTCGATGAGGCTTGCTCTCATGGGTGCGCGGGGAGGAGCCTATCGGTTCCGCGCCTGTCAGTCATGTGACGTCAGCCCGAGCGGTTATTACATTTGGCAAGGCCAAAAGTAAAAAATGATAATTTTAGGACTATACATGAAACAAACTTTAAAGTATATTTACATACTATAGGATATAATTAAATACCTGCATAGGTGGCGCAAGCATGGTTTCTGGACGGAAGGTAAGCCGGATGGGCAATATGAGAATAAAGGAAAAGTCGGGGGACAGGGGGCCGGGTCAATTGATGCGATCATCCCCCCAATTGACCCGATCATCCCAATGTGCATTTAAGGATATTTTGCATAATCATGTCTGGAACGGCTCATGACAGATAAAATTACCCCCCTGCTTCTGCCCAAATGGGGTATGGATATGGCAGAAGGCAAGATTGGCGAATGGCTTGTTTCCGAGGGTGCCCCTATCACGGCTGGCACGGAGCTTCTGGAGATTGAGTCAGAAAAAATTACCAATGTGCTTGATGCAGCTGTCGATGGCATACTCAGATGCAGGCTTGTCAATCCGGAAGATATCCACCCTGTTGGAACGCTGCTGGGCGTTATCGCGGGTGAGGATGTTTCTGACAGTGAAATTTCTGATTTCATCGCCGGCTATCAATCAGATATGACCGCCGGTAAAGTTTCCGCCGCAATGACGGCGGATCAGATAGATGACATATTGGAGGTTCACGGTCAGGGGATTCATTATACGGATTCCGGCGCAGGGAAGGCAACGGTGGTTCTGATACATGGTTTCGGCGGCAGTTTGGCTTCCTGGGGCGGGCTTCAATCGGCCCTTGCGGCAACATATCGTGTTATAAGCCTTGAATTGCCCGGTCACGGAACCTCATCCAAACAGATAAATGAGGAAGATGTCAGGGCTTTTGCGCGGCTTTTGCTTGATTTTCTTGAGGGGCTGGGGATTGAGGAAGCTTATCTGGTTGGCCATTCTCTGGGCGGTGAAATCGCCGCCCTAATGGCCGGCCTCGCGCCGTCACGCATCAATAGCCTGACCCTGATCAGCAGCTATGGCGGGGCAACGAAAGTGGATATTGGTTATATTGATGACTTTCTGACGGCAACCCGGCGAAAGGAGGTCAAAGCCGTTCTGAAACGGCTGTTCGTGGATCAGGCCCTGGTGAATAACGATATGATTGAAAGTCTGTTAAAGTCAAGACGACTTGAAGGGGCGGATCAGGCTCTGAGAAGGATTGCAGACATGATAAAGGCCGGAAAAATGGCAAAATCTTCTGCCCCGTTACCTGCCATCCCCGCGCAAGTGATCATTGGGCGGGGGGACAATATTATCACCGTGGATGATGTGGTTTTGGCAGAAATCACAAATCTTTCCTTTGTTGAAGGTGCCGGTCACATGCCACAATTGGAAAAGGCAGCGGAAACAACAGCTTTGATAAAGGATTTTATCAACAAAAATAGTAAGGCTGGATCACCACCGCTATCAGAACAGGCAGAGCATGGACTTTAATCTCACCACCACTGATGAGGAAGAAAATTTTCGCGTCAAGTTGAGCGCGTTCCTTGATCGGGAACTGACGCCGCAAATCTGCCGCCAGCATTCCATGGACCTGGGACTTGGGCCGGAAGCACGGGCCTTCGCCCTCAAACTTGGCGCTACAGGATGGCTGGGCCGAGGCTGGCCCGAAAAATATGGCGGCAGCGGGGGCAGTGTGATTGATGAATATATTCTGGTTCAGGAATTTGCCCGTCATGAGGCCTTTGTCCCCAATATTGTCGCGCGTTTCATGTGCGGGCCGGTGATTCTCCGTCATGGTAGCGCGGAAATGAAAGCAGCATTCTTGCCGCGCATAGCCAGTGGTGAAATTGAATTCAGCCTTGGCTATACCGAGCCTTCCTCCGGGTCTGACCTTGCTTCCATGCGGATGCGGGCCGTTGATGATGGTGACAGCTATATCATGACCGGTCAGAAGATTTTCAATACCCAGTCGCATTTCGCCGATTATCACTGGCTGGCGGTCAGAACCAATCCCGATGTTCCCCGCCACCACGGCATAAGCCTGTTTGTTGTTGATCAACGGGCCGAGGGCATTACCATCCGTCCCATTGAAACGCTGGGCGGCGAACGCACCAACGAGGTTTTTTATGACAGTGTGCGCGTGCCAAAGAGCCGGCTTGTCGGCGGCCTGAACAAAGGCTTTTATTACATGGCCGAGGCACTTGGTTATGAACGGTTGATGTTATTTCAGGCAATCCGGCTGGTGCCGCCTTTCAAGCGGCTTGTGGCCTATACAAAATCGACCATGCGCGGTGGGCGTCTGTTGTGTGACAATCCTGATGTGCGCCGTCATCTGGCACAAATGGCAACCGAGATCAGGATTGCGCAGGCATTGGAGGACCGGGCCTTCGCCTTGCTTAAAAAAGGCAATCCTCTTGATCATGAATCATCGCTGCTCAAATTATTTGCCAGTTCCATGAGGCAGCGTTTTGTCGATGCGGCGCTGGATATCATGGGCCCGGCCGGACGCCTTGAAGAGGATTCAGAAGGGGCTCCCCTCGCCGGGGAAATTATCAAAATGGCCAGAGCGTCGGTGATTGATACAATTGGCGGCGGCACAAGTGAGATACTCAAGAGTTTAGTGGCAACCCGGGGTATGGGGCTGCCGCGCTAGGGCGGCTTTTGATTAATATGATGAAGGACAAATGCGTATCATGGATGTAGAATTTTCCGAACAGCAACGCCTGATTCAGGACAGCGCCCGCAGCTTTCTTTCCGCCAACTTTACAAGGCAGCTTGTCTGTGATGCCAGAACAGCGCCCGAGGGCTGTTCGCCGCAGAATTGGGCTGACATGTCGGATCTTGGCTGGATGGCAATAAGGGTGCCGGAAAGCTATGACGGCATTGACGGAAGTTTTGTTGATCTTCTGGTATTGCTTGAGGAAATGGGCCGGGTTGCCCTGCCGGGGCCGTTTTTTCCAACGGCTGTATATGGTGTGGAAATTCTTCGGGAATGTGAGAACCAACAGATAAAAGAAGATATTTTTCCCTCCGTTGCATCGGGTCAGATAAAACTGGCGGTTGCCCTTAACAATGATGACGGTGAATTCGGCCCCTCTGCCGTCTGTTTTACGGCAAGCCCCGGCGATAATGGCTATCTTCTGAATGGGGCCAGCCATTATGTGCAAAATGGTCATAACGCAGATTATATCCTCTGCGCCGCCCGCATGGGGCAATGCGAAGAGCCGGAAAAGGATATCGCCCTTTTTCGTGTCGCGACTGATATGCCGGGCCTTTGCCGAAAGCCCCTTGTCACGGTTAATGGCATTTGTGCCTCAGAGGTCGTCCTTGAAAATGTTCATGCAGGCAGTGCCGATCTGATCAGTGAGGGTATGACCCTATGGCCCTTACTTGAGCAGGCAACTTTCAGGTCGGCGGTGGCGAAATCTGCGGAAATGGTCGGTGCGGCGGCCCGTATTCTCGAGATTGCCGTTGCCCATGCAAAGGAACGCCATCAGTTTGGTCAGGCCATTGGCAGTTTTCAGGCTATCCAGCATCATTGCGCTGACATGTTGACGGATTTGGACAGCGCCCGCTGGATGATGTATAAAACAGGCTGGCTTATTGATGAGGGCCGGGCCACTCGGCAGGATATGGCCATGACCAAAATATGGTGTAATGAGGCCTGCCGCCGCATTCTTCGCAGCGGGCATCAGGTCATGGGCGGGATCGGATATTGCGAGGAACATGACATGCCAATGTTCTTCCGCTACCTGCGTCTGGCGGAATCCTCTCTGGGGGGAACAGATGATCATTTAGCCGTTGTGGCCGATGATTTGCTTTCTGAAGAGCCCTCTATGATTTCAGGAAATAAAAAGGATTAATATGTCATCCAGCAGTGATCTATTGGATATTAAGGGTAAGGTGGCGTTAATTACCGGCGGGGCGACCGGCATTGGTTTCGGTATCGCCGAGGGTTTCGCCGAAGCGGGGGCGCATATTGCCCTCTGCTCCCGCCGCCTTGACCGATGCCAAACAGCGGCGGAAAAACTTTCCCGCCATAATGTGAAAACTTTTGCCGCCGAGTGTGATGTCAGTTCCCCGGACAGTGTCACGGCAATGGTCAAGGCCGTTATTGAAAAATTCGGACGCATTGATATTCTGGTCAATAATGCCGGTATTACGGGGGCCGGAAAACCCTTTATGGATATTGAATTTTCAGAATGGGACAAGACCCAGTCGATTAATCTGGGCGGTATCTTCAACTGCTCGAAAATTATTGTCCCCCATATGATCTCTCAAGGGGGCGGCAAGATTATCAATATCGCCTCTGTTGCCTTCTTCAAGCCCCTGCCCAACAGCGCCGATTATTGTGCCAGCAAGGGCGGGGTTATCCTGTTGACCCGGGCCATGGCTCTGGATCTGATCCGCTATAATATCAACGTCAACGCCATCTGCCCCGGATTTTTTGCCACGGAACTTAACAGTGACATGCTGGAAAAGGCAGAGGCGCAAGCCCAAAAAAGAGTGCCGGCCCGGCGCATTGGTGATGCCCGTGATATCAGGGGAACCGCTCTGCTGCTGGCCTCACCGGCCAGTGACTATATGGTGGGAACGGAAATCGTGGTTGATGGCGGCGTACGGCTGCGCTGATATTTATGGCAGGCGATAAGTCATTTCCCTTTCCAGACGGGGGAGCGCTTTTCAAGAAAGGCCCGCATGCCCTCGCGGGCATCTTCGGTGGTGCCTAGAAACAATGCAGCTTGCTGGCAATAATCTATGGCCCCCTCAAGCGGCATGTTTTCTGCCATAATAATGGCCCGCTTTATGGTGGAAACGGCAGCTGGGGCGCGCACGCAAATTCGCCGGGCAAGCTGATGGGCGGCCTCAAGGATTTTTTCCTGCGGGGCAATTTCGCTTATCAGACCAATTCTGAAGGCCTCTTGCGCGTTGACCGGGTCGGCGGTCATTTCCATGAGAAAGGCCTGTTCCCGGCCAATAATCCGCGCCAGCCGCGCTGTGCCGCCCGCGCCGGGGATGATACCAAGACCCGCTTCCGGCAGGCCCAGCTGCGCTGTATCGGCCATAATACGAAAATCACAGGCCATCGCCAGTTCCAGCCCGCCGCCAAATGCCGCCCCATTGATGGCGGCAATGACCGGAATCGTCAGCCGTTCCAGCCGTCGGCCAATTCCAGTCAGAATATCATGCAGAAGAAAAAACTCATAGGGATGATCAAGCCCCTTGTCGATCATGGAAATATCGCCGCCGGCAACAAAGCTTTTGCCTCTGCCGGTCAGAATAAGCACGCGCAATTCTTTGTCCGCCGCGATATTTTTCAATATATCGTCAAGTTCGTGAATCATGACCTCATTAATGGCGTTTCTGGCTTCTGGCCGGTGGAATGTCAAAACCGCTATCGGGCCATCATTGTCATATTGGATTGTTTGATAGGACATGTGTATTTTCCTGAATTACCTGTTATTCTTGCGGCGTTACCAATATCTTGCAATGCCGGTTGCGGTGCGGGCCAGTCAGCTCCTCAAACCCTTCGGCAATGATGTCATCAAGGGATATTCTGGCCGTGGTCATGATCGGGTCACAGCGAACCCTGCCGCTGGCGATGAAATTCAGCGCGGTCTCAAATTCGCTATTAACATAACCCTGACTGGCGATGATGGTTTTTTCCCGCATAAAAAGATTATAAAAGGGAAAGGCCACCGGCTCGCCGGGGACGCCCATTTGCAGGATGGTGCTGCCCCGCCCGCTCAGGCTATCGGCAAGCAACAGGGCCGAACCGCTGCCCGCACATTCAAAAACGATATCGGCCCGGCGGCCCTCGGTCAGGCCGGCTATGATTTTGCCCGGATCTCCATCGCGGGGGTCAAAGGTGGCGGTGGCCCCCAGTTCTTTGGCCAGAGTCCGCCGGCTTTCAACGGTTTCAAACAGGAAAACCCGTGCTGCGCCGCAGGCCAGTGCCGTTTGCATGGTCAACAGGCCAATTGGGCCCGCCCCAATGACCGCAACGGTCGCGCCCGGCGTCATCCCGCTGCGCTGTACCGCACGAACGGCGCAGGCCAATGGCTCTGCATAGGTGGCCTGTTCAAAGGTGACATGATCCGGCAGCTTATACAGGCAATCATCGCGGACGGTGACATATTCGGCAAATGCCCCGTGGGCCGAACCGCCCATTGTGGCAAGCACCGCGCATTGAATATACCGGCCCTGACGGCAATAATGGCAGTGATAACACGGCAGGGTCGGACGCACCACGACACGGTCGCCGGGGGCAAAGCCGCTCACTTTCGCGCCAATGTCCGTAATTTCACCGGAAAATTCATGGCCGCCGGTCATGGGGGCCGACAGGCCGGTTTGCGGATGGGGCCGTGTGGGAACCATCTTGGGCCCGCTCAGATATTCCTGAACATCAGAACCGCAGATGCCGCACCATTTAACCTTGACCTTTACTTCGCCGGAACCCGCCGCCGGCTCGGCGATATCCTCCAGCTGGAAATCTTTTTGTTTATAGTAACGTAATGCTTTCATGGCGTTCTCTTTGTTTTTCTGATATTAGTGTAGAAAAATATACTATATAGTATAATTAAATGCTATTGTTATTTTAAAGCTCGGAAATGAAATAATGAACCATATGGACGTGATGGCGGGATTTGGGTATAAGACGGGTGATTTGACCTGAGAGGAAGACAGAATATGGCGCAGAAAAAAAACAGGGCCGCAGGGGCCGCCAAAACTAAAAACGGTATCCGGAACAAGCTTTTTGATTTTAAACGGGAACAGATTCTTGAGGTTGCCGAGCGGTTTTTCTATCATCGGGGCTATCAGGCCACCACGGTGGACGCCATTGCCGAGGAGCTTGGTGTGACCAAGCCTTTTATCTATTATCATTTTGAGAATAAGCGGGATATTCTGCTTCATCTTCTGGAACGAACCATGAGCCGGTCTCTCAGTGTTTTTGACGGGGTGGATGTTGAAAAGGGGCCGCCTGTTGAGATTCTGAAAGAATTGGTTCAGCGCTTCGTACTTGCGGTGATCGAGACACGCGTCAGCACGGCCATGTTCTGGCGGGACGAAAAAGACCTGCCCATCAGCGACAAGGAGAATATCCGCAAGATGAAACGCGATATTGATGGTGGTCTGGCCAGAATCATAGAACGTGGCATCGAAAGCGGCTGTTTTAAGGTGAATGACCCAAAAATGGTCAGCATCTGCATTGCCGGAATGATTTCATGGATTTACACATGGTATCAGTCTGATGGTCGCTGCACCCCCGATGAAATTGCCGACCGTATGTCCGAATATATTCTTAATATGGTTGGTGCCCACTGATTATTGATGGTTGAAAGTTAAGCAAAATATGGGACGTCTTGCAGAAAAAATTGCCTTGATTACCGGGGCAGGGTCGGGAATTGGTCTGGTAACGGCCCGCCTTATGGCGGCTGAGGGGGCCAGAATTATTGCAACCGATATAAACGGCGATATGGTTCAGGAAAAAGCCCGCCATCTGGGCGAGGATATCGTCGTCCTGCCTCATGATGTCAGCAGTGATGCCGACTGGCAGCATGTCCGGGATGAGGTCATGGCACAATTTGGCCGGCTGGATATTATGGTGAATAATGCCGGCACCAGCGGCCCCCGCCAGCCGCAAGACCCGGAATTCTCCAGTCTGGAAACATGGAATGACATCAATCATATCAATGTTGACGGTGTTGTGCTGGGCTGCCGTTATGCCATATCCATGATGAAACAACAGGGCGGCGCGATCGTCAATATTTCGTCATTGGCGGCGAATATGGCCACGCCGGATTTTGCGCCTTACGGCGCTGGCAAGGCGGCTGTGCGCCAGTTTGGCCGGTCTGTAGCCTTATATTGTGCCAGAAACGGCTATAATATTCGCTGTAACAGCATCCTGCCGGGTTTCATTGAAACCCCCATGGGGCAAGAGGCGCTCGAAGGATCTATATCGGGCGAGAAAACCGATCCGGAAATCATGGCGGAAAAACTGAAAAAAACCATTCCCCTGCGCATTTTTGGCCAGCCAGAGGATATTGCCTATGCCGCATTATATCTGGCATCCGATGAAGCGCGTTTTGTCACCGGAACCGATATTATCGTGGATGGCGGCGTTTCTGCCAAATAGAAACAAAATGACCGCTTAACAAATGGCAATGGGGTTGGCGGTCATTTGGGTGGCGCCGACAAATTTGGGCAGACCAAGAACGAACATAAACTCATTGACATTGTCGCGGGCCAATTCTTCGAGCATGACATTCTGAAGGTGGTAGACCCCGTTTACGGCCATATCAAGCTGATGAACCGGAATGAATTCATCGGGATCTTCGGCCGGCATGACTTCGGTGGAATATTGATCAACCCCGATGATAACCACCTCGGCATCGGACAGATATTGCGCTGCTGCCTTGCCAAGGCCGGGAACCGGCCCGATGAATTTTTCAGGCGCATCATTCATTGTCGTAATCCAGCCGGTACGCAGCATCACCACATCACCGGAATTTATTTTGATCTTCTGACGTTCCATGGCCTGTTCAATATCGGCGGGGGTTATGACGTCTCCCGGTTCCATCATCTGGACACCACGTAAGGCGGCAATATCAAGGAATACGCCGCGCGTGACTATCGGCGGGATGGTTTCCGTGCCGAATTTCAGGACGCCTGTGTGGTTATATACCTCATCCGCCGGGGCGCCGTTATAGAAATGGTGATCAATAGCAATATGGCCAAGCCCGTCAAAATGGGTGCCCATGCCGGGCCAGACCGTAAAGAATTCATCAATGCCGCCGGCCTTGTTTGTTCCCCATGTGCTGCCGCCATACTGGCCCGGGGAAACAATATTCATCTGAAAATTTCGCGGCGGATAGGCCGGCGTTTTCGGCCCGGTGGGGATGGCGAGGGAATAGGTACTTCCCTGCCTGACCAGACTGATCGCCTCAAGAATTTTGCCGGGGTTCAGGAAATTGAGCGCGCCAATTTCATCATCGGCCCCAAAACGTGAGGGATACCATTGATTCTCAAAGGGTTTTTTCGCTTTCTTGTCTTCAGGCATGACTTTAACCTTTCTCAGATTATTGTAATATTGCAAACAGGTGGTCAGGGCGTGACGATTGATGACAGGGCAATATCCGACAATCTCTGCCAGCGTTCTATGCTGTAGGTTTCTTCCATCAGCCCCGCCGTCATACCAACGAATGTCATATCACGAACAGGGTCAATCCAGAACACCATGGAACCGACACCGGCATGGCCAAAGGTGCGCGGGCTGGCCAGGCTGCCGTAATATTGCGGGAATATTCCCTCACCCCGCAGATAAAACCCAAGCCCGAGATAGGCGGGAAATTCATCCCAGTTCCGGAATTCACGGGCAAAAACCCAGGCATCATTAGTCATCTGTCCGGTTTGATTACGGGTGGCAAGATCAATAGTAAGCGGCGACAACAGACGCGTGCCGTTAAGCTCGCCGCCGCGCCGGAGCATCTCGGCAAAGCGAAAATAGTCTGTCGCCGTGGAAAAGGCTCCCGCAGAAGGTATTTCCGCCTTTTCATCCAGAAGATGATCCAGAGCCTCAAGCATGGCCGGGGACATCAGCCCCTCTTCCCATCCCCGGGCCCGGATAGGCACCCGGCGGTCTGCCAGATCAGGACGTGCGCCCAGCGATGTATCTTTCATGCCAAGGGGGATCATGACCTCTTCTTCCAGTATCTGCCGGTAGGATCTCTTTCCGCCATCCAGTCGGCGCACCACTTCCGCCAGAATGGAATGGGAGCCAATGGGGCTATAGCTGACGGATTTTCCGGGTACCGCCTGAATGGGCAGGGCGCAAAGGCTTTGTACGGTGGCCTCAAGATTCGGATAAACATCCAGCGGAATTGGCAGCATCCCCCCCATTCCCCCGGTATGCCCCAACAGTTGTCCCACGGTAATTCTTCCCTTGGCAAGGACGCCAAATTCAGGGATAATATCGGCGATACGGGTGGTAAGTCGAAGGTCCCCGCGCTCAAACCGTGACAGCAGCAGCGTGGCCGCCAGGGGTTTTGTCAGGGACATAACGGCAAAAACGTCATCCTTCTTTGCCGTTCGGCCCGTTTTATGATCGGTGGAGCCGATGGCTTCATGCAGAACGACCTTGCCGTGGCGGGCGACAATGACAACAGCCCCGTCATAGGTGCCTTTTTCCACATCACGCTCAATGGATGTAGAAAGACGATTCAGACGATCGCCATCAATTCCGACAAGTTCCGGCTTGTGTATTTCCATATTGTGATTTTCCATGGGTGGTCTCCTGAATTAAAAATAAAATCGCGGCATTTATAAAATAATACTAAGTTGTATAAAATAATACTATATGGTATATTTTTTCAGGACACAACCAAATAATTCAGCAACAGGAGGACTTGAATGAACAGGAAAAAAACAATGAAGGCCATTACCATTCCGCGCACCGGCTCAGCCAATGTGCTAGATTATACAGAAGTCCCCCGCCCCATAGTGCCGCAGGGCTGCCTTCTGGTCAAGCCATCCACGATGGGCCTGAGTTTTGGTGATGTGATGATACGCAAGGGCGAATATCCCCATATGCCGCCCCTGCCTTTCATACCGGGGTTTGAGGCCTGCGGCGTGGTCACACAGACCGGTGACGGCGTTGATAGCGCGTGGCTTGATCAGCGCGTTGTGGTCTCGGCGATGAATGCCCATGCAGAATATCTTGTGGTGCCGGTCCCGTTTGTCGCGCGGGTACCAGAATCTGTATCCGATGAGGATGCTGCCGCTGTGCCCAGCAATTATCTGACCGCCCTCAAGATGCTGGATGATATTGGCCGCGCGGTCACGGGGGAAACAATTCTGATTCATGCGGCGGCCGGCGGCGTGGGCACGGCCTTGTTGCAGCTTGCCAAATTGCGGGGGTTAAAGACGATCGGCATTGCGGGCGGCGCTGAAAAATGCGCCTTCACTCTGGATCACGGGGCCGATGCTGCCATTGACTATTTGTCCGAAGATGTCTCGGCCCGCCTGCAGGAAATTACCGATGGCCGGGGGGTTGATGTCAGTTTTAATTCCGTATGCGGCGATACGCTTTACCATGATCTTGAAGGGCTTGCGCCCTTTGGCCGGCTGGTAATATTTGGCATGGCCATGGGGCCGCCGCCGCCGGATCTGATCATGAAATTTCTGGCGCGTTTTTCAGACAGCATCAGCCTTCACACATTCAGTTTCGAGACCGTGGCCATCCATCAGGCGGCTGAAGTCGGCGCAGCGCTCCGCATGCTGATGGACCTTCTTGCTGCCGGGAAGATCGCCCCGCCCATATGGCGCGTATTTGACCTTTGCGACGCGGCAGAGGCCCATGAAATGCTGGAATCCAGAAAAGTTCTGGGTAAAGTGGTCTTCAGGGTAAATTCGTAAAGGAGCTTGCAAAGAATGGTGATGAAAACATATGACTGGGTGGCCCATTATGCCCATCGTCACGGCGATAAACTGGCCTGTATTGATGTTGAGAGGGGGGTGCGCCTCAGCTATTCAGAACTTGATGAACGCGCCTGCCGTCTGGCATCTTTTCTAACTTCAGGACTTGGCCTGAGAAAAGGCGAACGCATCGCAATATTGGCCTGTAATTCCGCAGATTATCTGGTTGTGCAGCAGGCCTGCGTTAAAACAGGGGCCATCATGTTGCCGCTGAACTGGCGTTTGACGGCACCCGAAATCAGCTATCAGGTGATAAATTCCGAACCGGTGATTTTGATCTACGGCGATGATTTCGCAGAAGTGGCGCAGAATGTGGCCAAAGAATGCAAAATTCCGCATCTTGTGGAATGGAAGGCGGATTCCAGCGACAGTGAATTTGAGCAGGCCATAAAAAATGCCTCTCCCGATGACAAACCGGCGGAACTGTCCCTCGATGATCCCTGGGCCATCATGTATACGTCGGGCACAACCGGATTTCCCAAGGGGGCCATCCTGACCCATGGCATGGCGCTATTCAATGCGGTTAATTATGGCATTGTCAATCATATTACCAGCGACACGGTAAATCTGTGCTTTTTGCCTCTGTTCCATACGGGTGGTCTGAATAATTGTATCAATCCGACCTTTCACAAGGGGGGAACTATTGTGCTTTGCCGGCAATTTGATCCCGGGCCTGTTCTCAAACTTATTTCCGATCCGGATCTGGCCATCACCAATATGATGGGGGTTCCGGCAATTTTTCTGATGCTGAGCCAGCATGTGGATTTTGAGAAAACCGATTTTTCCCGCATCAAAAACGCACCGGTTGGCGGCGCGCCGGTGCCGATCAGCATGCACCGTCTGTGGCGCGAACGCGGTGTGGCATTGCAGGAAGGCTACGGCCTGACCGAAGGCGGCCCCGCCGTGATTATCAGCGAGATTGACCAGCCCCTTGAAAAGGCCGGCGCGGCGGGCAAGCCCGTGCTTCACGGCGAAATCCGCCTTGTGGATCCGGATGGCCGGGATGTTCAAGATGACGAGGTCGGCGAAATCTGGATCAAGGGGCCGGCGGTAACACCCGGTTACTGGAATAATCCAGAGGCCAATGCCGGCGCTTTTACTGATGGCTGGTTTCGCACCGGTGATGCGGCTTACCGTGATGGTGACGGTTATTATTATATCGTGGATCGCTGGAAGGATATGTATATCTCGGGCGGTGAAAATGTCTATCCGGCCGAGGTTGAAAACGCCCTCTATGAAAATTCCCGGATTGCGGAAGTTGCGGTGATTGGCATTGCCGAGGAAAAATGGGGTGAAGTTGGCTGCGCCGTTGTCGTGGTGAAGTCCGGCGAGACACTGACCGAACAACAGATCATTGACCATTGCACCGACAGGCTGGCCCGGTTTAAAATTCCCAAGAAAATCATTTTTCTGGACAGTTTGCCGCGCAATGCCATGAATAAAATTTTGAAGGGTGAATTGCGTGATCAGCTCGGGCTGGGACAGCTGATCCGGAAATAAATTGCGCTGTTGTTAAAAAAGTTGCCGCGCTGTTACGCCCGGCAACTTTTTTTATGATTTCAGGGTTTTTGGTTTTAGAAATGGTAAGACAGGCTGGCACCCCATTCCCTTGGCTGACCATACATGCCAAAGAAATAACCCAGACTGCCGGCGACGCCGCCCCCGTTGACAAGATAGGTTTCATTGGTCAGATTGGTGCCGAACAGGGCCAATTCCCATGCTTCATCGGGCGGCATATATGTGATGCGGGCATTGAACAGGCTATAGGCCTTTTGCGCGATGGCTTCATGGTTCTGAACATTGTTGTAAACTTTGCTCTGATAGGTCCAGTCGCCGCGCACCGTCACGCTGGCTTCATTATCAAGGGGGATGCTATATTGGACAGACCCGCTCAGATTCCACTTTGGCGTTTTGATGAATTCATTGTCCAGCGTGATACTTGTTGCCGTTCCAATATCCGTATATTCAGCATCCGTATAACCAACATTGAAAAACAGGTCGAGGCCTTCAGCCGGGCGGGCCTGTAATTCAAGCTCAATACCCATGATTTTGGATTTTCCGGCATTGTCGATGGACACAACAAGATTGCCGTTGTCGGCGGCAGTGACCGCGTTCAGCTGCATGTCCTTGTATAAATAATAGAAGCCGGCCAGATTGGCGCGCAGACGTTTGTCAAACAGGTCGGACTTTATGCCAACCTCAAAGGCGTCAACATATTCAGGATCAAATGACGTCAGCTCATCTTCAAGGATTGGCCGGCCATTGAAGCCGCCGCTCTTGAAGCCGCGCGAATAGGAACCATAAAGCAGGACATCCTCATCAGCCTTATATTCAATGCCAAGCTTGGGGGTAAGCTCTTTCCAGCTGTTCTCCACGGTGCGCGGGGATCCGCCGGTGAACACATTGGCATTGATACGGCGATGTTCAAGAAAATATTTCTTTTTCTCGTAAGTGTAACGCAGGCCACCTGTAATACTAAGATCTTCGGTCAGGGAAAAACTGCCCTGAAAGAAGGCGGCATAGCTGTTGTTGGTTATCTCGTTAAAGATATCAAGATTGATGTCAAGCAAGGCATTGATGGGATTTCCGGGGCCACCGGCTGCTGTGGGCGCGGAAAGCGGTGAACCATCAAGCGGCCCGGCCAGGGCCTCCAGACCATCAAAAAGGCCGGATGTAAAATTAACCGTGTTGCGGTCGATGGCCTTCTCATTGAAATAATAAAGCCCGGCGACCCAGTTGAATTTTTCGTCAAAACTCAATCCGGTGAACTGCAGTTCCTGACTGAACTGGTTCTGGGTAACCCTGTTGAAGGGCTCATTCAGGGGAAGATTGGTAAAATCACCGTCCGTCCCGAAATCCACCTGAAGTTCGCGGTAGGCGGTAATTGATTTGACCCCTATGTCACCCGCATCCCAGTCGACGGTAACTGACCCGCCATAAACATCGGCATTATTGATACTGGGTCCGGTCCCTGTGGAGATAAAGGGATTGTCCGGCACCACCAGTGTGACCGGATCATAAAGTCCGGAGAGCGCGCCGACAAGATTGTAAAGGCCGAGGAACGGGCCATCCGCCGGATCCACAGCGACAAGATTTACCACCATTGAATTTTCCCGCTCCCGGCTGTAATCGGCGGCAAAGGTAACCTCGACCTCTTCACTGGCGACCCAGCGCACAACACCCCGAACCATATCTGCATTTTCATTGCCGGTGTCAATTTCATTGGTATTCAGCGTGGCTCCGAATTTGGAGCGGTCGATATTCATCTGCTGCAAAGGGTTCGGGGCAACACGCTTGCCGTAACCATCGCGGTTGCGGGATGAAAAGGAAATGCGGGTGAATAATTTATCCTCAATCAGCGGGATATTGACGCTGCCGCGAAAATCCATACGATTAAAACGGCCAAGGGTTATCTCGCCTTTGCCGCCGAAAGTATCAGACGGGGCCATGGATATAAGGTTGATCGCCCCGCCAATGGTATTTTTCCCGTAAAGCGTGCCTTGCGGCCCCCGCAAGACTTCAATTCGCTCCAGATCAAGAAGATCCATGACCCCGCCCATGGAGCGGGCGAAATAAACGCCGTCAACATAGGTTCCGACACCGGGGTCGGTGGTGACCAGAAAATCACCCTGGCCGATCCCCCGGATGGTGATCTGGGAATTTGCGCCGCCGCCTGAAATTTGCCCCGACGTAATATCAACATTTGGCACAAAGCCACTGATATCTGTTATGGAAGAAAGGCTTCTGGCTGAAATATCGCTGGCGGAAAAAGCGCTGACCGCGATCGGTGTGTCCTGTATCCGTTCAGCCCGCTTGCGTGACGTGACGATAATTTCCTCTAATGTCCAGCTGTCCTCGACCTCGGCAGCCTGCGCGGTCATGACGGGCAGGCCCAGACATGTTGTCATTAATAATGCTGCCGTGATGGGCAGATATTGTTTGTTTGTTGCCGCGTCCTTTTGTATCTGTGGGCTATTGGCCTGAGAATTATTATTCTGATGTATTTTCATTTATACCTCCCGAATTGTTGGCGCCGAATTATTGGCGCAGCACATCCTCCTGAATGCACCTGATAATTATGATATACCATATAATATTAAAATATACTAGCCGGTATAAAATTATTTTACAATGTGGTCGTGTCATAAGAAAAAATTAGAGAAAATAGCATTTTTATACTATACAGGGGCTTATTCATCGGTATAATAATATACTATAGAATATAATTAAGTACCAAGATCAAGATATGTAAGATCGGCTTATGATCAACAACACGCCCTGTTGTTGATGTGGAATAAGGAAGATGACCATGGATAAAAAACATAATCAATTATTATGGGCCTATCGCACCATGCAGACCATACGCTTGTTTGAAGAGCGCATGCATGATGTCTTTACCACGGGCGAGGTCCCCGGTTTTGTTCATCTTTATGCCGGGCAGGAAGCCTGCGCCGCCGGGGTATGCGCCAATTTGACAGAGGTTGATTATTTTCACATCACCCACCGGGCGCATGGGCCCGCCATTGCGCGCGGGGCCGATGTGACGGATGTTGCGCGGGAAATCTATTGCCGCCGTGACGGCATGTGCCGGGGCCGGGGGGGATCAACACACCTTCATGACGCCGCCAGAAAAATCATCGGGGCCAATAGCGGTGTTGGCAGCGGGGCGGCCCTCGCCTGTGGCAGCGCCCTTGCGGCGCGGCACCGCGGCGACGGGGGTATAGCTGCGGCGCTTATCGGAGAGGGCGGGGCTAATCAGGGCGTAGTTTCAGAGGCGATGAATCTCGCGGCCATCTGGAAGCTTCCGGTACTCTTTATATTCGAAAATAATGGTTATGCGGAGGCAACCAGTGCCGATTATGCCATTGCTGGCGGAGACCTGTCGGCCCGGGCCCCGGCCTTTGCCATGCCAGGCGAAATTGTTGATGGCAGTGATTATTTTGCGGTGGCCGATTCTGTTGCCGCCGCTGCCGCGCGCGCCCGCGCCGGAGAAGGGCCTTGCCTGATAGAGGTACGAAATTTGCGTCTTTATGGTCATTATGAGGGCGACGCCCAAAAATACCGCCCGCCGGGCGAGCTGGAGGAATATCGCCGGACGAAGGATTGCCTGATAAATTTTCGCGCCCATGTTCTGGCGGAAGGATCTCTGACTGCAGGGGATATGGATGTGATTGATCAGCAGGTCGCCGCCCTTATCGACGCGGCTTATGAGGCGGCCCGCACGGCCCCGTTGCCTGATCCCGAAGAGCTTATGCAGAATATATATGCGACAAATTGTTGAGGAACGGAAATGACGGAAAAAAGTTATCGTAACGCCATTCGGGAAACTCTGTTTCAGGAGATGGCCCGGGATCCCGATATAATCCTGATCGGGGAAGACATGGCGGGCGGCGCCGGCGCCGGGGGCGAAGAAGAAGACGCCTGGGGCGGCCCCATGGGGGTTACCAAGGGCCTGATTGGAGAATATGGCAAGAAGCGGGTTCTTGACACCCCAATCAGTGAAGCCGCCTTTATGGGGGCGGCCATTGGAGCGGCCGCCGCCGGTTTGAGGCCGATTGCCGAACTGATGTTTAATGACTTTCTGGGCGTTTGCTGTGACCAGATTATCAATCAGGCCGCCAAATATCATTATATGTATGGCGGTCAGGATACCATCCCGTTGACGATCCGGACAACCATGGGGGCGGGCCTGCGGATTTCGGCTCAGCATTCGCAATCCCTTCATGCTATCTTTACTCATTTTCCCGGACTGAAGGTTGCCCTTCCTTCGACAGCTTATGATGCCAAGGGACTTTTGACCACGGCCATTCGCGACAATGACCCGGTGATCTTTTGCGAACATAAACTTCTTTATCGCCTGCGGGAAGATGTCCCGGACGGTTCTTATGCCATTCCGTTCGGCGAGGCCCGGGTTGTCATGGACGGGGAAGATGTGACCATTGTCGCCTTTTCCCGCATGGTTCATGTGGCGACCGAAGCCGCGAAGGCGCTGGCCAAACAGGGGATTAAATGTACGGTCATTGATCCCCGTACCACGGTGCCCCTTGATACGGACACGATCTTTGAAAGTGTTGAGGAAACCGGCCGTCTGGTCATTGTCGATGAAGGCGGGCCAAGATGCGGCATTGCGTCCGATATTGCCGCCATGACGGCGGATACAATGTTCCATGCCCTGAAGGCCCCGGTCAAATGTGTCACCCCGCCTTATGTCCCCATTCCGGCAGCCCCCAATCTGGAAGATCTTTATGTCCCAGATGCTGCCAAGGTCATGGCCGCTGTTCTTGCTATATATAGAGAATGATTCACATCGGACTTTAGGTGGCTGCGAAAGCCAATATTCCCGTTTTATTGTGACAATTTATATAAATAAATTCAGAATTATCTTTATCCAGAACGGCGACTTCATGCCAGAGGCGTAAATCTATTTCAAAGTTGAATTGCGTGACAAGCGTGTGAAAATTCTGGAATATTTTAAGGTGGGTCGGATGGTTTTTTGACCAGTCTTCCAGATGTGCCATGGATTTGAAATAAGCCAGACCAAAGCTGCTTTGAACCTTATCATTATTCTGATCTGTTTCGGTTACAAGGCGACAGCTCAGGCAGCCGCTTTCCTCTGGATTGTCCCGCAGGTAATCCATTCCTTCTTTCAGGGCCGGATGGACATGGTTTAAATAAGCTTCGCGTTCCGCATTTTTACAGAATGTCCAATTCTGCCCGGATCTTATGACACATAGATTATCCGGCGCGGGGAGGTGAATTCGCCGCCCTTTGGTATCCCCGTCCGGCCCATTGAAGGCCGCCTCGGTCGCCGCGAAACCATCGGTCAGGGAGGATGGTATGCGGTCACGCATTGCGCCCCAATAGGCATGTTCCCTGATGGGTTCCCCCATATCTTTTTTTGCGAGGGCCGCCGCCCCAACAGGATTGGTGGAAGAGAAATTTGTTTCAAATTTATTTAAAGAAATCAGGTGACGCTCTATCCAGAAACCCACATTGCCCTGCGTCCTGTTTTCGTCATTCAGCCAAAGGGCAAAGGCAGATCTTTCCTGCCACTCCCTGAAATCAGCCCTATCCGCCCAATAGCAAACAAGCATGTCATTCTGGTAACCCTGACCGTCCGTAACCGTGCCGCGTTCAACATTCTTTGGGGCATAGTCGGTCTTTAAAGAATGTGAAAACCTCTCAAAGAAACGCTCTATCTCAGCAGAGTTTTCTTCGCCTGATTTATATTGAATGCCGTAATATACAATGATGACATCTGTATAATCAGCAGAAAGATCCGCTGACCACGCCGGATAGGGCGGCTCCCATCTTTCTGGCATATTTTTTGCTGTCATTTCATTCCTCTTCGATGATTATATCGCTATCCTGCGCTTCCATCATAGGCCGGGTTTCAAATAATGTAAATTTCTCTATGGGGCGCTGTGGTTTGTCATTGAATAACAACCGGGTCACATCCGGGCGGGAATAATGTCCCGCCGGGTCTGCTGTGGCCTTGGCGATGACAATGTCGCCAAAATCAATATCGGCATAAATCAGACCTTCTGCCATTGGATCCAGCGGGTCACATAATGGTCTGCCATCCGGGCCAAAAATCATGGCATGGCCGCCCCCGGCCTGTAGCAGGGGCATTTCCGGCTTTGCGTGATCCAGCATCTCCAGCATTTCCGTGCTGACGACGCCGCAAGCCGCGATGACAAAACACTGGCCCTCTGCGGCATAGGTTGCACAGGACGCCATATTCAATTCGGGGCCAAGGGCATAGGCCAGCCCGGTATAAAGGCTGAAACTTGGCCAGGACGCAATATGCAGCTGTTCATTCTGGGCATACAGCGCATAGCGGTTCAGAGGTTGCAAATGCTCCCAGCAGCTTAGGGCGCCGACCATGCCAAGCTCGGTTTCCGTAACCTTTAAATCGCTGCCGTCCCCCTCGCCAAACATGGTGCGTTCCATATGGGTGGGTTTCAGTTTGCGGCGGTGGTTCAGAACAGTGCCCTCAGGCCCGATAAGGCTTTGGGAAATATACAAAGTCCCCTTATCCCTTTCACTGAAACCGATCAGGACATGGATATTATGATCTTTTGCCGCGCGGCATAATTTTTCATAGGGCGGCGCGGCAACCACCAGTGAATTATCCATGTAACGATGCAGATATTGCATGCCCATCGCCGGAGAATTAAGCCAGATCCAGAAGGGATATCCGGGCAGCCATGTTTCCGGAAAGGCAATAAGTGAGGCCCCGTTATCGGCGGCTTCCCCGATTAAACGGCAGGCTTTTTCAATGCCGGCCTCAAGATCGAGGAAGGCGGGAACGGCTTGAACCGCCGCGACTTTGAACTTTTTGTGATATTCTGACATTCTCATATCTCACTTAAAAACGGGTCGACAGGGTGAGACCCCATTCGCGTTTGCGCGACGGCGTGACGAGGGCAAAACCGGCAGGGTCTAAAATTGACTCCCCGTGGGTCAGGTAAGTTTTATTGGTCAGATTCTTGACGAAGAATGTTATGCGCCAATTATTATCATAATCATACATCATACTGGCATTGAGCAGATGATAGCCATCTTCGTTCATGGTATTATTGGCATCAAAGAAAAACTCTGATCGATAGCTCCAATCCAGCCGGGGGGTCAGTGTGCCGCTATTTCCCATATCAAGCACATATGAAATCGCGCCGTTCAAGGTCCATTCAGAGGTGCCCGGCAATTTACTGTTCAATGAAATGCCCACCACCTGATTATCCAGAGCGGTATATTTGGCATCAATATACCCAATGCCAAGATCCACCTGCATCCGCTCGACAGGAATTAACTGCATTTCCAGCTCAAAACCTTTGATTTCGGCTTCGGCGGCATTCTGGGTCGTTGGGGCGACGCCGATCTGAACGGTCACCTGAAGATTGGCATAATCCGTATAATAGGCCGACCCATTCAGGCGCATCCGCCCGTCAAGGCCGCTATATTTAAAACCCGCTTCATAGACATTGACGGTTTCCGGATTAAAGGACGGGACGGCGGCCAGCGCCGGGAAAATACGCTGGGTAAAGCCGCCGCTTTTAAAACCTTGGGAGAATGTAGCGTAGGTCATCAGGCCTTCTGTCCATTGATAGGCAAGATTGATCATCGGCGTCCATTTGCCAACGCCTGTTTCCACTTGACCCTGCGGCACCAGAGGCTGTCCATTGGTAAAATTCAGAAACGGCGGGAATGGCGGAGAGGGAAGCGGAACCCGCTGCTCCAATATAAAGGTCACAGGAGTGAATTTTTTGGTCTCATCTGTATAACGCAAACCGCCGGTCACGCTCAATTTATCCGTGACATCATAGGTTGTCTGGAAAAAACCCGCATAGGATTTATTCTTTACCGCCCCGCCTGAGCGGAAATTTACATAACCAAAATCAACCGTATTATTATCGTTGCCGCTTTCTTCAAAGTAATATAGGCCCAATATCCAGTTCATCCTGTCATCCAAACCCCGGCCCAGAAATTGTACTTCCTGAGAGAATTGATCATAGGTGAAAATATTTGCCGTCGCGTTAATTCTTAAAGGTGAACCATCCCCGTCTCTGGAAAATTCACTGTCCAGATTCCGGTATGACGTGATGGATTTTACGTCAAACTTATCGCCCTGATATTCGGCCGTTAACATTAAACCCCAAACGTCAAGGTCGGAAAATACTGGCTCCGTCCCGGCAGTTTCATACAAATTATCTGTGATATATTGGTCATTATAAAAAGCGCCGTTCCCAAGGGCCGGGACAAGGCCGGGGGCCACAAAAATATTATGTATAGCCGCAAAAGGCGCGGCCTCATTCACTTCTGTCAGGGATAAGGGCGCCCCGTTCTCGCGGGCTGTGGTGTAATCTGCCACCAGATAAAAGGATATCTTTTCTGTCGGTGTCCAGAGCAAAGCCCCCCTGAAAGACGTGCTGTTATCATCCCCAAGCTTAACACCATCCGCCGTGCGGGTGACATAACCGTCCCTGTCCTGATTCTGGATCGTGAGTTTGGCTTTCAGCTTGTCGCTTATGGGCAGGGATATATTGCCGGACAGAATAAGCCAGTTATCGCTGCCTATGGTAACTTTTGCATTGCCGGAGAATTCATCGGCGGGTTTGTTGCTGGTTATGCTGATTGATCCGCCAATGGTATTGCGCCCGAAAAGCGTTCCCTGCGGCCCGCGCAATATCTCAACTCTTTCCACATCCACAAGGTCAAGAAGCGCCCCGACAGAGCGCGAAATATATACCCCGTCCACATAGATACCAACCCCGGGATCCGTATTTAAAGTGAAATCAGTCTGACCAATCCCGCGCAGGAAAACTGCCGGGGTCTGGCTGCTGCCGGAAAAAGCCGATGAGGTATTAATTGTCAGGTTTGGCGTTATATTGCTCACCTGATCCATGGAGATGATCTGGCGTTTTTCCAGCCCTTCGCTGGAGACCGCCGTAATGGAAATCGGCGTATTTTGCAGGCCTTCTTCCCGCTTGCGGGCGGTGACCACAATTTCTTCCAGCGCCATGAAACTGGTTTTCTCCGTTTCCTCGGCTACGGCATTATTCGCGCCAATCATCAACGGCAACAATGCCGTCATACCGGTTATTCTCAAGCTTGCTTTATTCATATTTCTTCTCCCTACGTCAGTTTATTTTTTTGACCGTTTATTTTTCTGGCTCCCATAATATGAGTATTTAAATCAAAATTCTCGGATTTCCGCGCACCTAAAACCCTGTAAATTGTGCATATCAGGGGCCATTTTCGGCGCAGGCTTGACAATTGTTACATTCAGTAGTGTAATTAACACAGGGTAAAATATATGAATAAAATATGGACAACGCAGCAATTACCGGAAAAAGAACAGTTCGCTTATTGGCGCGAAATCATTTGTGACACCTACACAGATCTGTCGCCAAGGCGGGGCAACGGCGGATCTTTCATGGGCTCCATTCGTTGTCATGAGCAAGCTGATCTGGATATTTCCTATATTATTTCCGAAGCCCAAACCGTAAACCGCGGGAACCGGGAAATTTCCCGGTCGTCCAAAGATGAATATTTCCTTTTGCTGCAACAAAAAGGCCGAGGCATGGTTCATCAGGCGGATCGTCAGGTGGCGCTTAATGTTGGGGATTATACGCTTGTGGATACAACGCGGCCCTATGTTTTGTCTTTTGAGGATAAATTTGAACAGCTTTGCGTAAAAATACCCAAACCGGCCTTGCATCCTCTTATGTATAACCCTCATTGCATTACGGCGGTAAAGCCGTCTTCTGCAAGCGGTTTGCATCAGTTGGGATTAAATTACATTAAAGCCCTGATGGTGCCGGACCTTGTGTCTCATCCAGCGAATGAGGAAAGGCTTGTTCAGAATTTTTTGGGATTTTTGCCCATTATTTTTAACGAAATCCCGCAAAAGAAAACAATCAATGACCTGCGGTCAAAATCCATACAGCTTGATATGCTATATTGTTTTATAGAAAAAAATCTGGCGGATCCCGACCTCAGCCCTGCTATGGCCGCAGAACATTTAAATGTTTCCCTGCGCTATATCCATAAATTATTTGAAAATAGTGACAGTTCCTTTGGCCGCACCGTCTTGAAATACAGATTGGAAAAATGTGCGGATGAACTTGGGAATCCCTTATATAACAGTAAATCCATTGCTGAAATTGCCTTTCAATGGGGGTTTAATGATCTATCGCATTTCGGGCGGAATTTCAAAAAACGATATGACTGCACGCCGCGAAACTGGCGCCATATGCCATAGGTTACTCAGGTGCCATAACAAATATTTTTTATGGCTTTTGGCTGGTATCTTTTTTCAGTAATCCGCCGAACTGGAAATAGTCTGCCAAGAAAATCAAAAAAGGGAAGGTGACAGACAGCAGGGCCGAGGACAGCCATATTTCGCGTTCAAATGTCGGAGGGCCGCCGCCTAATTCCTTTGTAACCAGGCTTGAAAGCGCGATAAATATTTGTGCCAGAATAATACCGGTAACGAGTGCCAGAGAAACTTTCAACAGACCCTTTACGGGTTGCCTGACGTCCGGGAATAGTGAGTCCTGTAACATATTGAGGACAATAACGGAACCAAACACAAAGGGTATCGGCAGAAGCACCATAAAGGAGACCACATTGATCTTGAACAATATAACGCCGACATAATAAAGCACGCTGGTCAGGCATAGGGCCAAGAGCGTAAATGCTATGCCCAGAACGGGTTGTTTCATGAGGGTCGGAAATTTGACCAGGGGCCATAAATCAAAATGCAGAATAACAAACATTATGGCAATAAATGACACATAAAAAACGGTTACATTCCAGCCATTAAACAATCCGTGAGGATCCAGATCTGCCACATAAACGGGGGTTCCCATTAAAAAGGCGTAATTGTAAAAAAGATAGAATAATACAAAACTAATTATATAGGTGAGCAAAATTATTGCCAATCCTGCGATGACGGGCTGGTTTATTCTGGGAATTATTGGCCAGCCCCCCATGATAATAGTGAGCCAGAACATTGTTCCAATAACGGTAATGGTGAAATGAACCAGCATCGGCGCAAGCGGTTGAAGGCCGCCGCCGATGGTATAAAACATAATCCAACCGGCGATTATCCCCCCGAGAAAGGTGATTCCTATTAAGTATAGGCCTTTTACGGGCTGGGCCGATTTGGCAATAAATTCAGGGCTGCTGCGCCCCCATATCACACCAATCATGATGGATATGGGGATCGCACACATAAGGCTGTAGGACACCCATCCCGTAAACCATTCAAAACTGAACAGTGAAATGAAACCCAACGAAAGAGCGATGATAATTATTGTCGCCAGAATGCCTGCAATGGGTTGTTTAAACATTCTGGTTTTTCCCTATCTCATTCACTCAAATCTGGTAAAAATCAAAATTACCCCAGTAGAGAGGCAAAAGCGGCTTTAACCGTTGCAAGACTGCGCTCGGAACTATCCGGCACTCTGGCCAAAATATGCCCGTCGGGTCTGACAATAAGGGCCCCGGCGTCAGGCAACCCAATGGATTGCAGCCATGCTTTTGCACCGTCATATTCATCATTCAATATTACGGTGCGATTTGGCACCCCAATCTCGTCGCATAAGGCCGCCCAGTCGCCGTTATCGGGGCCTGACATGATGGTAAAGGCGGTCGGGTCAAGCAGGTCAAGAGTTGACATTTTCTGACCGTCTTTTGTCACCCAGGCATGGGGCATGCGAAAACCGACATCAGCGCGCGGGACAAAAACCTCGACATCGCCGGTATATTCTTCGTTATAGCTGAAGCCAAGTTGCAAACCGATAGAATTGAAATGCTGCCGTTGGATTTCGACGGCCTCATTGATGCGTTCCTGACGCCCGCCTTCGCTTAACCATGCCTTGAAAGCGGCATCGGACTGCCAGATTTCTGCCGGGCAGGCAAGCTCGGATAGGGCGCCAAGCCGTTTGGCATTGGCAAGGCTTTGATTGGCATTCTGCGTCGCAATAGGCAGGCTTTCACTTTCATAGCTGTCGAGCAGCTTGTCAGTGGCCCAGCCGTTCATGACACCGGCAATTTTCCAGGCCAGATTATTGGCCTCAAGCATACCGGTATTAAGGCCCAGACCACCGGAAGGCGGGAAGCGGTGCGCCGCATCGCCGATCAGAAAGAAGCGGCTTTTCCGGTAAGTTTCGGCGATCTCTGAATTCATGGTCCACGGGATGGCGAATTTAAATTTCAGGTCATCCATCTTAAAACCAACGGCTTTGCGGATCAATTCAAGACAATATTCCTCGGTATATTTGGATGTGTCGAGTTCCGTATAGGGCATCAGGCAAATCAGGCACCATAATTTCTCGGGATTATAACAAAGAAGTGTCGAGTTACAGGCAGGATCGGTAAGCCAATAAATAACGCCGGGGCGATCGGCCACCTCTTTTCGTAAATCGGCGGAAAAAGTGATGCTCATACAAGCCATGACATTGGCATCGCCGGTCATGCCTATGCCCAGATTTTGTCTGACCGGGCTGCCGGCGCCGTCCGCAGCAATCACATAGGTGCTGTCAATGGAATAGGAACCGTCTGCAGTACTGATCCGGGATGTGACGCCATCGGATGTTTCTGTGGCACCTTCCCATGTGTGTCCACGCCGCAATTCCGTAAGCGGGCAGTTCGCAACCGCTTCCAGCAAGACTTCCTCAAAATCAGGTTGGGGGATATTGATGAGCGGCGTTGGCGTAATCTCTAGAGCATCATCATCCTGTCTTTCGTAAGGAACCTTGCCCAATATTGGCGCGTCCAGACGCGGGAGGAAAAATACGCTTTCTCCGTCTTCCCGGGATAGTGCCGGCGCCCGGATCTTATCGAAATCAAGGCCCATTGACCGGCAGATTTCAAGAGTGCGCGGGCTCATCGCATGGGCCTTTGGCGCAAATGAACGATCGATAAGTCGTTCAACAATCACTGTTCTGATGCCAAATTTTGCCAGAAGAAGGGCCTGTTCGCAGCCTGACGGGCCGCCGCCTACGATGAGAACGATTTCATCGTTCGGAGTATTATTGTCAAATGCCATAAAGATTTTCCTTTGAGTTTAAACATATTTCATGCCCTGAATTATTGTTCATACCCTAGATTATTTTTTGGCCTTATCCATTGAGGAAAGGATTAATTCTGTTGTTTCATTGAAATGTGCCGTGAGTAACGCACAGGCGTGGTCGGCATCCTTGTTAAGTGCGGCATCCATGAGATTCTTATGTTCGGTTTCCACGTCGCGCCCGAGGGTGTTTTTGAATAAAAGCATTGCTTTACGGTATCTGGTGCTGCATTCAAAAAGCGTATTGATGAAGAGCATGAGCCATTCCGATTCGCAAGCGGATAACAGGGCCATATGAAAGTCATGGTGACCCGTTTCCCAATTGACATCCAATGACAAGCGTTCGCCCATTGGGGTGCGTTGAATGCGTGACATGCGGTGATGCGCGGCAATGAGCTCACTTTCCCAGTTTATGTCACCATTTGCAATGGACAGGCGCAGGGCTATGCATTCCAGTTCAGTCCGCACGCGCTGCGTATCAATTAATTCTTTTCTGGAAATTTCAGAAACCTTGAAGCCGCGCTGATCCTCTGCCGTAATAAAACCGGTCGCGGAAAGGCGTGATAACGCCTCACGCAATGGATTTACGCCTGCGGCATACTGTTTGCTGAGGGCATTCAGATTGAGGCGCGTCCCGGGGGGAAGTGTTCCATTTACGATATCATTGCGAACTGAATCCGCAAGCTGTGAAGCCATCGTCCGTTTTTGGGATTGTCCTTCCAACATCTCACCATTCTCCATTAATTTACTGTATTCAAGCCCCCTATAGGCTTTGAGTTATGCCACCATACAATAATATATTAAGATTGCTATATATATTTATAGCAGTTTAAGTCGTTTATTGCAAAATATATATTTATTTAATAAAATATATTATTTCTATTGTATATATTATTTTTATGATGTAATTTGATTTTTCGATTTGGGCTTGGGATTTTTCAGGGCTCTGACAATTTTACAAATAAAGAAAATAATTCATCAGTCATCCAATTGGTAAAATTTCAAAAAAATCGAAATAAATGGAGTTCGTGAAGCTTTAAAAATAACATTTACAGGGAGAAATCTAGAATGAAACGACTTATCATAAAGAGGGCTATGCTTTTACTTGGGGCCAGTGTTGCGATTACATCAACGTCGGCATGGGCGCAGGAGGCGTCCGACGACGACAGGGGCTGGACGCTTGATGAAATCATTGTGACAGCGCAGAAGCGTGCCGAGAATCAGCAAACAGTGCCAATATCAGTTTCGATAGCCACGGCTGATTTTATGGCAAAAAATGACATTAGAACATTGGAAGATCTGAACGGGTCTGTGCCGGGTTTCTTTGCGACAAATTCAGTGGCCTATAACACGGCGCCTGTCAGTATTCGCGGGATTGGCGGATCAACGGGCAGTGCGGCATTTATGAGTGATGCGCCTGTGGCCTCTTATGTGGACGGCGTTTATGTTGCCCGTACCGTAATACCGACAACGAACCTGCAGGATGTTGAATCTATTCAGGTATTGCGTGGTCCGCAGGGGACACTTTATGGCCGCAACTCAACGGCAGGCGCGGTTTTGCTGACAACGAAAAGGGCGCATCAGGAATTTGAAGCTGAAGTGTTCGCCGGTTACGCCCGGTTTGACGAGATTAATGTCGGGGCCATTGTGAACGGCGCATTGACCGATACATTGTCCGCACGTGCGGTCATTGCTTATTCAGACAAGGCGGGTTTTGGTATCAATACCAACGATGGCAGCAACGTTAACGGTTCTCAGGATTTGACGGCGCGGCTTTCATTGAATTTTGAGCCGTCAGACGAGTTGTCTTTTGACCTGATCGCTGAGTTTTATCACCGTAAGGCCCAGCCTGGCCTGATCGCGTTGAGCACTATTGAAGCTGGTGCCGGCACGACGAATCCTTATATTCTGCGGCCTGACCTTGATCAGGTTATTGCGGACAGAGAATATTCGGCCCTTGAAGCCAACCGGTCGGATTCAAAGACTTACGCGGTGACCTTGCTTGGTGAGTGGGATCTGGATGCCGTGTCTGTTCATTCCATAACAGGTTATCGCAATCTCGACTTCCAAGGGGCGCAGGATACGGATAATACGCCGCTTTTCTTATTCAGGAATGAGGCGCCTATTCAATCAAAGCAGTTCAGTCAGGAGCTTCGTCTTGAATCCAATAACGACGGGCCGTTTTCATGGATTTTGGGCGGCTTTTACTTTGCAGAGACGATGAATATTTCGGCGCGGGTTCGCCTTGCGCGGTCTCTTGCGGGGCTTGGTGTTGACGCGAATGTTGTTTCCGAGCAAAAGACAAATGCGGTGGCCATATTTGGTGATGGGACATATGAATTGACGGAAAAGCTGTCTTTGACTTTGGGCTGGCGTTATAGTTACGAGCAGAAAACCTTTAATACAGACCGTTTTGACCGCACCCTTTTTGCAGGTACAGTCCCGGGCGGGCCGTTCGCGGGCACTTATGCCGCCGGCGAGATCTGGCGTGATGCGCCTTTCTTCGAATCTCAGGCGAGTTATAAAGACTTCTCTCCGCGTGCCGTTCTGGATTTTCAGGCCAGTGAGGATGTGTTCTTATACGCGTCTTACAGTCAGGGCTTCAAAAGTGGCGGCTTTAACACTTTTACCCCGAATGACGGTTTTGGCCCTGAGAGCATTACGGCCTATGAGATCGGCTTCAAGTCCGAAATGATGGACAATAGAGTGCGTTTGAATGGTGCGGCTTTCTATAATAAATATTCCGACTTGCAAATCAGGTCATCTGATTCTGCATTTAACACCAGAATCTTGAATGCCGGTGTAGCAAGGGCGCAGGGCGCGGAGCTTGAATTGTCCTTCGCTGTCACGGAACATCTTACGATTTCCGGTAACGTTGCTTACCTTGATGCCGAATTTACGAATGCTGTTATTAGGGCGGTCCCGAGTACTATCGGTGTTGTTTCGGCCGGTCAGCGACTTGGTGAGATTAGCCAGGATGTCTCTGGAAATAAATTGCCGCGTTCGCCTGAATGGCAGTCGTATCTTAATGTTTCTTATGAGCGGCCTGTCGGTTCTGTCATTATGGGGCTGAATGCGACCTATAAATATCAGGATGATGTATTCTATCTGGAAACCAATCAGGATGTGAATATTTTCGTTGGGGAAGCATGGAGCGAAATTGACCTGAGATTGGAAATTTCAGACCCTGATGATATGTGGGAAGTTGCCATTTATGGTCAGAATGTCACCAATAACCGTCGCTTGTCTTTTGCGGCAACCTTTGGCGGTTTCCCGACGGGTGTGGTTAGTGAGCCGGCCAAATGGGGCATTGAAACGGTTTTCCGTTTCTAAAATAGTTAATCGGTTTCAGATTGTCTGATGTTATTTGAATATTATGTTTGGAGGATACTATGCGTAAATTTATTTTTAAGTGTTTTGGCTTTTCGGCAGCTATATTTTTAAGCATTAGCAATCTGGGGCTGGCTAATGATACTTTTGCAGCCATGCTCGATGATAATACCATGAAGGTGATCGGGCCAGACGGTACGGTGCAAAACTGGTATTTTCATCCGGATGGTACATTTTCCAGTTTGGAAAATGTTACGGGTTCCTGGACGATGGAGGGTGATATTCTATGTACGCTCTACGGCGAGAGGACTAAGCCCGGATGTTTTTCTTTGCCGACGGGTAAGGCTATAGGCGATACATGGAATCAGGTTGTTGGTTCCGGAAAAACGTTAAAGGTTATCATTGTAAAAGGCCGTCAGGCACGCTGAGGTTCTTTTCAAATAGGAGAGTATATTATGACAATGGATACCGATAAAAGGTTAGCCATTTCTTTGTTTTTAATACGTATTACTGTTTTTCTGGTGATGTTTATGTGGACGTTAAGGAAGTATTTTGATCCGGTTCATGCCGGAAAGCTTTTCGCGAAATATTATGCTATCCCCGGACTTAATGAGGTCATGATTTACGGGATTGTTGCCGTGCAAATGGTTCTTATTTTTGCGTTTTTATTCGGAATTGCCAAATTCTGGACCTATGGGCTTGTTATGGTGTTGCATGGTGGGTCAACTTTTGCGCCACTCATGAAATATTTTGCCCCTTATGAGGGGACGCATTTGCTGTTTTTCGCCGCTTGGCCAATGTTGGCGGCTTGTATAACCCTGTTCCTGCTAAGGGATAAAGATACGATGTTTGTGTTCAAGGCGGGCGGCTCTTCCGCTGACGACGGGGCGCAGCCGGAAAAGGAAGTATAAGATGGTTCAGCTCATTGACAGTGATATTCAAACCCGCGAAGTTCTTGGTTGGAAGGGGCTGCATTTGCTGCACCATCCGGCGGCGGCCTGTTCTAAAAAACTGCGTATTTTTTTGAATGTCAAAGGCATAGAGTGGGAATCACATATTGTTGATATTAAAGCGGGTGCAAATTATGACGAATGGTTCCTGGGGATCAATCCGCGCGGTTTGATCCCGGTATTGGTTGATGATGGGACGGTGCAGATCGAAAGCAATGATATTCTCCTGTATCTGGAGAATAAATTTTCTGATTCTGGGCCAAGTCTGCTTTCTACCGGCGGCGTATCAGAAATGGAAAAGCTTCTGGCGCATGAGAATGACCTGCATATGGATCTGCGGACGCTGGTTTTCCGTTTTTATTTTCCCGGAAAAAGCCCGTCAAAGCCTGAGGGCGCCCTTGAAAAATATCGGGACACGGGGTCTGGCACCGTCGGCGGTGTGGAAGATAAGGAAAAAGATGTCCAGATTAATTTTTGGGAAACAGTGAAGAATGACGGCATTCCTGACGAAACAGCACGAAAATCAGCCTTAAAATTCCGCGCGGCATTTGATGAGCTGGAGATGCGCCTTGAAAATAACTCTTATCTGCTTGGTACTGATTTGAGCATTCTGGATATTGCCTGGTTCATCTATACGGATCGCCTGATATTGGCGGGTTATCCCATAGCAAGGCTGCATCCCCGCATTGACCGGTGGTTCAGCAAACTTGCCACGCATCCGGACTTTTCCAAAGAAGTTGTGATGCCGGAAGAAATGATGGACATGATAGCGGCCGCGCGCGATGAGCAGGAAAAAGCTGGAAAAACATTGAGTCTGGTCGCGGGATTTTAAAAATATTGACGCGTTAATTATTGGAGCATTGTATGAGGTTGGTACGTTACGGGGAAAAGGGCATAGAGAAGCCCGGACTGTTGGATAAGAAGGACCGGGTGAGATCGTTGGCGGGCTTGGTCAAGGATGTGGATATTCTGTTTCTTAGGCCAGAAGCCAGAGAAGTTCTGGCGGCGATTGACCCTGAGAAATTACCCTTGGTGGAATCAGGATGCCGGTTGGGGATGCCCATAGTCGGTATCAGGCAAATTATAGCTGTCGCAGGGAATTACCGCGCCCATGTTGAAGAGCGCGGCAATGTTTTGCCAACAGAGCCCATGATTTTTCATAAATCCATAGGGTCTCTTTGTGGCCCGACAGATGACATCATTTTACCGCCGGAGACCAATGAGAATGACTGGGAGATAGAGCTGGGTATTCTCATCGGAAAAACGGCAAGCCGGGTATCTGAGGATGATGCGCTTTCCTATGTCGGCGGATATTGCCTTGTTAACGATATCACAGAGCGTCATTGGCAGCATAAGAGAATTGGGCAGTTCGGCAAGGGCAAGAGCTTTGACAGCTTTACCCCGATCGGGCCGTGGGTTTCGACACCGGATGAAATCGAAGACCCTCAGGCGCTTGATATGTGGCTGGATCTGAACGGCGAAAGACGTCAGGAAGGTTCCACAGGGCAAATGGTTCACGGGGTTGATAAATTGATCAGTTATATCAGCCAGTTTATGACATTGGAACCGGGCGATCTGATCGTATCGGGAACATGTGCGGGGGTCGGGGCCGCCTGTGAGCCGCCTGTATTCATGCAGGATGGGGACAGGCTGGATTTTGGTATTTCTAAACTTGGCGAGCAGCATCATTCGGTGCGGCGGGCTTGATTGAAAAGAGGTTTTTAATAATAGAGAGAAGGTGCTGTTATGGCTGTTGATAAAGTTAAAGAGAGTGATGCGCGCGTGAATGCCCTCGTTGAACGTCCAGAGGAGATTGTGACCTCTCCGGAAGACTATTATGCGCTGCGCAAAAAATGGACAAAGACTCTGGCGACGCCCAAATTGATGCGCTGCGCGGATGCACCATCCATTATGGACGGAGAGCAGAATATTAAGTTGTTGCTGAGCGGGGAAGAGAGCGGTGGCCGATTTATGGTTTCATTGATTACTTTGGAGCCGGATACCGGCCCGCCGCTACATCATCAACCCAATGAAGATGAAATGTTTCTTGTGGTGTCCGGTCAAGTCGAAGTGACGATCGGAAATGCAACGGCGATTGTTGGGCCCGGGGATTTTGCCTATGCGCCGCCAAATACCTCACATGCTTTTCGTGCCGTAGGCAACAAGCCGGCGTCTATGTTCTCTGTCAATAGTCCGGGGGGGCATGAAAGAGGATTCGAATATTTCACCAAAATGGCAAAAGAGGGCGAGCCTATAGAAAAGGCGATGGCCGGATTAGAGAATTATGATTTTGTTATCAATAAGTTAGATGATGAAGAAGCCAACGAACGGATCGGGGTGTAGGTCGGCTTAACTGTTAAACTTCGCCTCATCGTGCTTGTGCATGGTGAGGTAAGTAATTTGTATAAATTGCAATTTATACAATGACTTGGGGGGATGATTGGGGACTACAGTGAATATTTAAATTTATAAAAGGGTGTAAAAATGGAAACGAGAACTAACTTGTTAGCAAAATTGCTGGCAACATCGACCTTGGTGTCGGTAATGGCTGGCGGACTTTCTTGGGCTGAAGAGGCTGAGGAGGCAACATGGGCTTTGGATGAAATCGTGGTAACGGCGCAGAAGCGGTCGCAAGATATCACAGATGTACCGATTTCCGTAACGGCGGTTTCAGGGGAAATGCTTGCCGCAAGAGGCATCACCGATACGGCTGAATTGGCCAAGGTTATCCCTGGATTTGTTTATCAGTCATCAACCTTTGGCTCGCCAATATATTATATTCGCGGCGTTGGTTTCGCTGAAATCACTCAGGCCATTAACCCGGCGGTCAGTATTTATGTTGATCAGATCCCGCTGCCTTTTTCAGTTATGGCGCGCGGGGCTATTCTGGATTTGCAGGCTGTTGAGGCTCTTAAAGGCCCGCAGGGGACGTTGTTTGGACAGAATGCCACTGGCGGCGCGATCAATTATATCGCCGCGAAGCCTACGGCTGATCTGGCGGCGGGTGTAGAAGCAAGTTACGGACGTTTCAATGATTTTAAAATCGGGGGCTTTGTCAACGGCTCACTTGGCGAGACATTAAACGCCAGATTATCAGCCCGGCGTGAAAGCCGCGGGGACTGGCAGCAAAGTTCCAGCCGTGATGATCAGCTTGGTGAACGTGATTTTCTGGTTGGGCGCCTTTTGCTTGATTGGCAGCCGTCAGACAACCTGAGTTTCTTGCTCAATGTTAATGGCTGGCGCGACAAGTCTGATTCTCAGGCAAACCAGTTCATTGGCTTTCAATTTCTTGTCCCTTGCCCCGGCCCTGGTCGTCAGGCTGCTTGTGATGCTTTGGTGGCTCAGCCCATATCTCCCGGCAATGCCAGAGCCGCAGACTGGGACCCGGGCCGCAGCTTTGCCGTTGATGACAATTTTTATCAGGTTGCCTTGCAAGCCAATTGGGACGTGAGCGATAATGTTACCGTGACGTCTTTGACATCCTATTCTGACTATAGTTCAGACGCGCCGTTTGATACGGACGGCATGGCCTATACAGACCTGACGGTTATCGGTGATACAAAGATTGATTCCTTTAATCAGGAACTTCGCGCAAGCGGCGAGCTTGAAAATGGCGTGATCTGGATGCTTGGTGGTAATTATCAAAAATCGGACTCCAGTGAAGTTCAATTGAGCGTTTTAGGGTCAACCAATAGCGCGAGCTTTGATGGCTTGATCTCGAGGAGCGCTCAGGACGTGACGGCCAAAGCTGTTTTTGCCAGTGTTGAAGTTCCCATGGGCGAGAAATTTGATATTCTGGCTTCTGCGCGATATACGACGGAAGATCGTGATTTCAGAGGTTGCGCGCAGGATGATGGTAATGGCGGGTTGTCCGGATTATTGGGCATTATTTCAAACTTAAGGAATGGCCTTCCCCCTGTCCCGCCAGCCTTCATTGAAACAGGCGGCTGCGTAACGCTTAATTCCGCAACAAGCCTGCCTGTTGGTGGTCTGGTGACGGATAGATTGTCAGAAGATAATATCTCCTGGCGGGTGAGCTTGAATTATAAAGCCGATGAGGACACGCTGGTTTATTTAACCGCAAGCAAAGGTTACAAGTCAGGGTCATACCCGCTTGTTCCGGGCGTTTTTGATGACCAGTTCACACCGGCGACGCAAGAATCTGTTCAGGCCTTTGAGCTTGGGCTGAAGAAAACACTCGCCGATAATCGTGTGCAGCTTAACAGTGCGATATATTATTATAATTATAATAATAAGCAAGTGCGCGGTTTCCTTGATGTCGGATTTCCGTTCGGCAATGTTCCGGCTCTGGTGAATGTTCCCAAATCCCGCGCGTGGGGTTTTGAGTCTGAAATAACCGCTTTGGTATCAGAGGGTCTGCAGATTAGCGGCGCGGTTAATTATATCGATACGCAGGTAACAGAGGATTTTAATACCCCTGATCCGCTGGGCCAGATTTTCAATATTAATGGCGAAGAATTCCCGATGGCCCCTCAGTGGCAGTTCAGCGGTGACATTGAATATCGTTTCTCCTTTGGCGATAATCTGGAAGCTTTTGCCGGCATTAGTCCAAGCTACCGCTCTGCGACAAAAGCGGCTTTCGGGACAAACCCGATCCTAGGGATAGAGAGTTACTTTTTACTTGACCTGAGGGCCGGCGTTGAATCAGAAGATGGCACTTGGCGCGTTGAATTTTATGGTAATAACCTGACCAACAAGTTCTATTGGACACAGGTCACACGTGAAATTGATGCCTTGACCAGAACGGCGGCGATGCCAGTAACTTATGGCGTGCGCCTTAGTTACAAATATTAATGGGCATTTGCGGATTATAAAAATGTGAAGATATGCTTTTTAAACACAGGAATTATTTATGACAGTACAACATATGGTTTGGTTAAAGACACCCGAAGGTGCCAGTAATGCGGACATGGAAGACTTGATAGAGAAAATCCTGCGGATGAAAAGCATTCCTTCGGTTATCGACATCGTGGCTGGTAAAAATCATAAAGATACCAGCCACGGTTATGACTATGGTGTCATCATGACTTATGCGGATAAGGCCGCCCATCGTCTTTATAACGAACATCCCGACCACGCAAAAATGCGTGATGAGATCAAGGCAATGGGTGTTGGTATGATGGCGCTTGATTTTGAACATTGACCAGCCGGCGCGTGGCACCCGAACGGTATATCTGAACGCTGTGGGTGCGAATAGTTTCTAAGGATATTGGTATGAATATTTGTGTTTCTCAAACCGGGGACAATCCCTCATTGTGGCTGGAGTCCGTGGCCGAAACGGACCCTGATCGCCCCTTCATGCAGACGCCCGGTGAAAAATCCTACAGCTATGGGGATACTGCCGATATTTCAGGTCGCTTTGCGACCTATCTTTCTCAATGCGGCATTGTTGCAGGGGACCGTGTTGCGGCCCAGATAGATAAATCGCCTGAGGGTTTCATGCTTTATTTAGCCTGCCTTCGTATGGGGGTCATATATGTGCCGTTAAATACGGCATACTCAAGAATTGAAATAGACTATTTTATCAAGGATTCTGAACCCGGTATATTGATCTGCCGGCCAAAATATCTGGATGAAATGACCCGGGTTGCTGAAAAATTTAACGTGCAAGAAATTCATTCCCTTGGCGTCAATGGCGAGGGGACATTCATTGATAATGCTTTGAAATGCCGCCCTGACGGGTTCATTCCTTCTGATGGGGATCCCGCCGAAGTCGCGGCTCTGCTCTATACATCCGGGACGACAGGCCGTTCGAAAGGGGCGATGATTACGCGCCGCGCTCTGGCCCATTGCGCCAAGACGCTCGCCGCCTCATGGCATTTTACGGCGGATGATGTTTTGCTTCATGTTTTGCCGGTCTTTCATGGCCATGGGCTTTTTATTGCGGCGAATACGGCTCTTGTTGCCGGGGCGCAGATGATTTTCACCAAACGTTTTGATATTGACGAAGTTATTCGTTGTTTGCCAGAGGCAACGGTTTTCATGGGGGTGCCGACCATGTATATGCGCCTGTTGAAGCATCCGGATTTCTCTGAGGCGGCCTGCCATAATCTTCGATTGGCTATTTCGGGGTCTGCGCCGATCATGCGGGAAACCCTTGACGCCTTCAGAGAAAAATCCGGCTGTTGTATATTGGAACGTTATGGCCTTACGGAAACGCTGATTGTGACGGCTAACCCGTATGAAGGGACGGCGGTGCAGGGGTCTGTTGGCCTGCCGGTCAACGATGTTGACCTTCGCCTTGCGGATATTGAAACCGGAAAAGAGCTGCAGGAGGCCAATGTGATCGGCAAGATCGAAGTTCGGGGGCCGGGCCTGTTTAAAGGCTATTGGAAAAATCCTGAAAAAACGGCAGAAGAAATGTGTCCTGACGGCTATTTCATGACCGGTGATCTGGGAAAATTTGACGAAAAGGGTTATCTCTATATTGTGGGCCGTGATAAAGATATGGTTATTACGGGCGGTTATAATGTTTACCCCAAGGAAGTGGAAGCAGAAATAGATGCCCGGAAGACTGTGCTGGAAAGTGCGGTGATCGGGTTGCCGCACCCGGATTTTGGCGAGGCCGTTTCGGCATTTGTTGTTCTTGCGGATGGCGGCAAACTGGATGAGGCGGATCTTATGGAAATTTTGGCAGATCGGCTGGCCAAATATAAATGCCCAAAAAGAATAATATTTGTCGATAGCCTGCCGCGAAATGCTATGGGTAAGGTTCAAAAAAATATTCTTAGGCAGCAGTATGAGGCTCTTTACCAACAGGTAACGTGAAGGTAAATTTGATGAGTAATGTCAGAACAGAAAATAATGATGGTGTTGGTATCATTACCCTATGCCGGTCAGATAGCATGAATGCTCTGAATGATCCTTTTATCCGGGAGATTTTAACCGCCTTTTATCTGATGCAAAGAGACGAGGTTCGCGTTGTCATTCTGCGCGCAGAAAAAGGAGTCAAGGTGTGGTCTGCGGGCAGAGATGTGGAAAGCCTGCCTGCCGGGGCCCACGACATGGCTGGCTGGCAGACACAGATGCTGGCGCTTGGGCGGACTATTCGGGAATTTCCAACCCCTGTTATTGCCATGATAGAAGGCAGTGTCTGGGGTTATAGCTGCGAAGTGGCCTTCTCTTGTGACCTGATTGTGTCTGTACCAGAGGCGACTTTCGCCATAACGCCGGCCAAATTAAGCGGAACCTATGTGATAGAAGGCTTGCGGACAATTGTTGGTCGTCTTGGCCAAAATCTGGCCAGAGAAATGCTTTTTTGCGCCGCAAAGATAGAGGCCACCAGGCTTCATAGTCTGGGCATTATCAATCATGTTGTTTCTTCTGATGAGATCGAGACGCATGTTGAGGATATGGCGCGTAACATATCGCTCTTGGCGCCCTTGACGATTACCGCGTTAAAGAAGCAGATTTCTGATATTGTCAGAACATCCCCGTTGCCCGCTGAAATTCTTGCGGAAAATGATGTATCAGCCGAAAATATATTTGGCTCGGATGATTATCGTGAAGGACTGGCGGCTTTTCGAGAAAAAAGAAAACCCGATTTTTCGGGCCGGTAAAGCGGCAGATATAGTCGAGTCTGATACTGTTATGCGATATTTGGCGTTGACTATAAATTAATTTTGTCCCGATATGCTTTCATCAAACGTCTCCTGTATTGTCAGGATAGGGCTGTCTTTAAATATATTGTGGCGTTATGTATTTTGATCTCACGGGCGTTTGGAAACAGAAATTGGAGAATATATCAGGATAGTCGTGGCATGAACCGATTGCGTGGGGAGTATTTAAAGAAAGCATATGAAAAATATTCGGACGAGATTGTTCGGTATTTAAGCTCGCGTATGCGTGGACGCCAAGGAGAAGCCAGCGACATTATGCAAACAGCCTTTATGAAGCTTGCCGTTAAAACGGCATCGGAAGAGGTGACGGAAACAAGAGGGTTTCTGTATCGTACGGCCAAGAATCTGATGATAGACAATGGCAGAAGAAAGCTGACGCGGGATCGATATGTGAAAAATATTTTGATCGAAGAGCCCCAATCCTGTGCGCCGCATTACTGCCTGACCGAACAAACAGTTCTTCAGCGTGAGAGGTTAAGGTTATTGGAGGGTGTGATCAAAACACTGCCGGCGCGCCGCCGGAGGGTATTCATCCTTAATCGGATACATGGGTTGAGTTATGCAGAAATAGCAAAAGAGGTAAATTTGACGACTGAGGGGGTAAGGAAGCACGTGAGCAGGGCCTTGGCAGATTGTGAAGCCGCCTTGCAGAATATTTATTGTGATGATAACTTCGTCGATCAGGATGGTCCGGAGGGGAATAATGACTAAGATGCTATCTGAAGATATTGCCTCGGCGGCAAGAGAATGGCTGGTTTTGCTGGAATCCGGAAGTGCCGGCCGTGATGATCGTGAAAGATTTGAGATATGGCAGCAGGACAGCCCTGACCACAGAATAGCCTTTCAAAAAGTAACGCGTACCTGGCAGGAAATCGGACAGATGTCGCATCTGGCCGAATTGGAACCACGCCATATTGATCAGGGCAGCACAGCTCAAGAGGGTTCCCTCTCAGGGGCTCAGGCATGGTTCGGACGCTTTTGTCGTGAAATCTCCAGCTGGCCAAATGCCGCCGTCACCGGTGTATCAATAATATTGTTGGGATTTTTGCTTTTCCCCCTGTCAGAAGACATCTTCACCCTGCCGACAGGTGATACTCAGGGCTATGCAACCAATGTTGCGGAAATCAAGACGTTAATACTTGCAGATGGTACGGAGGTAATTTTGGGCGCGCAGTCCAGTATTGCTGTCAATTTTTCCAAAAATGAACGGCATGTCCTGTTGTCAGGCGGGGAGGCCTTCTTTTCGGTGTCCTCAAACCCGAACCGTCCCTTCATTGTCAAGGCCGCTGATACGCTGGTACGCGTTACCGGCACCAAGTTTAATGTTCATTCCGGTGTGGACAGGGTTATTGTCGCCGTAGCAGAAGGTGCGGTTCAGGTTTCGAAATTTAAACCCGGTGATAATGATAATTTATATGAACAAATCGGCAGGGCCAGCCAGCTGGTCGCGGGTCAACAGGCGGTTTCTGTCTTGCGCGGCCCTGTACAGGAAGTCAGGGTTGTGGCCACCTCCAATCCGGGGGAATGGCGTAACGGAAGGTTAAGCTATGAAGGCACGGCCTTGCGTGATGTTATCGCGGACGCCAATCGTTATTTGCCGCATAATATACTGATTGGTGGCGAGCGGGTTGGCGACTTGCTGGTTACGGCATCATTTGAAACCCGTAAAATAGACTCTCTTGTGGATGCGCTTGCACTTGTTCTGCCCATTAAAGTTATTGAAGCCCCTGATGGTAATGTCCTTCTTGTCGCCAAACAAGGCGACTAATTCTACTCTTTTTTACATTTTGTAAATAATTATACATTATCATTGTCCCGCCCTTCTCTTGCTGAACGTCTTCTCCCTGAACGGGAATTAGCTCGTTATTATTTATAAAAATGCTATAAGAGGAGGACTTAAGTGTCAGCATATAATGGTAAGGTAACATTCAGAAATCTTCGCAAGGCCGCGCTGGTATCAGCGGTATCAGGTTTGGCTCTGCTCGGGTCAATGACTTATTCTCATGCTGAGGAAACGGCGCGTTATCAGTTCAATATTGAAGCGCAGCCGCTTGCCAAGGCGCTTTTGGAATTCTCAAAGCAAACAAATATTAATATTGTTGCCTCAGGAGATCTTGTGGCAGGCCGGGTGTCTGGCAAAGCAAATGGTGACCTTTCGGCTCAAGAAGCCTTGAAGTCTCTTTTGCAGGGAACCGGTGTTGCTTTTGAAATGAGGGATGACAACACTCTTATTATCCGTAAGAGCGGTGCGGCTTCAGATAGTAACGGGCAGGGCAATTCTCAGGATATCAGCAAAGCAATGACTCCGGATGCAAGTGGTTCAGGCGAGGTTGTCTCTGGATGGGGCAGCGTGACCGGGACCATAACGGACGAGCGTTCAGGTGTGCCGCTGGTCGGGGCTCTGGTGCGTATTGCCGATACTGACAGGGCCGTCGCGACCGACGATAAAGGAAATTTTAGATTTCCCAAGGTGAGATCCGGTGCGCATACCGTGAGCATTTCCTACCTTGGGTATCGTGGTATGAATGTTGACATCACTTTGGGTAAAAATGAAACCGCGCATAACAATTACACGCTTGGCGGCGTAACGGCCGCATTGGAAGAAGTGGTGATTTTCGGATCAAGGAGCGCCCGCGCCCGCGCCCTTAATCAGGAACGGTTGGCAGAAAACAGCTCTTCCGTTATTTCATCAGATCAGATGGGCGACTTTGTCGGCACCACATTGGCCGAAGCCCTTCGCCGGGTTCCGGGCGTCACATTTCAGCGTGACCCCGCAACAGGATCCGGCACTAACATTATGGTGCGCGGGTTGTCGCCTGCCCTTAATGCGATTAAGTTGAATGGCTTGAATTTGGCGTCCACCAATTCATCTGGCAGCGCGTCACGATCAGCCAACCTTGGCAATATTCTGGCGGATTCCGTTGAGAAAGTGACAATTCACAAGACGCTTCTGCCCAGCCACGACAGTGCGGGGACGGGCGGTCTGGTTGAAATTGAAACCAAGTCACCATTGTCGCGCCCTTCTGGTTTCGCCAATTTTACGCTTGAGCGGGGTATGCGGGCTTCTGATTTTTCAAACGATTTTCTGGTATCGGGAACATTTTCCCATAAATTCGGTAGTGAAGAGCGGTTTGGTGTGAGCGCCTCTGTTCAGTATCGTGAGTCCGACTATACCAATATAGGTCTTAGCAAGGATCTGGCTTTTGGGTCCTACCTTCCGCTTGAGGCTGACGGAAGCCTGAACATCTTCTCGCAGCAGGATGTTGATCCACGATTGGCGTTTCCTTTTGCCGGCGGTGATGACCGGGTATTTACAGCCGGAACATCCAATAGTTTCAGCCGTATAGATGACAAGACGCTGGCCATTACTTTGTCGGCGGAATGGTTGGTGACGGATAATACTGAATGGAAGGTGGATATGAGCCGTTCCAGTGCGAACCGGGACAGCGTTTCGGGCTCAACCTCTTTTAGTGCGCCTTTCTTTGGTTCGGTTCTGCCCATTGCGTCTTTGGGCGGTGATCTGCGAGTCGCGACCAATTACGATGGCTCAAGCCGTTCCAGCATAGGATTTCGGGAAAGTCTGGATGTTGAAGATGTGAGCAGTGTCTATAGTTTTCGCGGTGTTACCCGGGCGGACGCATGGGAATTCGAATATATGGCGGGTTATTCCGAAAGCAATAGTACCGCCCCGCTAGACCGAAACGTTTCTTTGACAAGCCGGGCTGGTTTGCCTGCGTCACTGCTTCTGGCTGAGGCGACGGATGGTGTTGAGGGGCGTGTCATCTCCTTATATGGGGAGTATATTGAGGGCTACCAGTTGCCGCTATTAACGCAGGCCGGCTGGGACTATATCAATAATGCGGCTAATTACGATTATGCTAACGCAAGTATTTCCAGCACCAAGTCAAAAAATACTATATATGAGGCCAAGGCCAGTGCCAAATATGAGCTTGAGGACAGTAAGCTGAAATATATTCAGTTTGGTGTGGAGTATAAGGAATCAAATAATACGGCTTCGGACAGGTCTGTGGCTTATCAGCCGAATTCAACCTTTGCCTTTTTGCCTTTCCCGCCCTTCTTTTCCATCACCAGTCCAAGTGCTGCTGACGTAGGTCTCGGCGTGACCGGTCAGGATTTGTCGCGAATTGGTATTGATCGTGGGCTGTCTATTATTTCACCAGATGTCGCGCGCGCGTTTCTGAATGGAATAGAGGGCCTCACGACCGGAATGGATCCGGCTATAATTCCTTTTAGCTTCCCGCCTCATCCGTTGTCTGCGGATGCGTTCCTAAAGGAAGTCAGTCTGGTGGCTTACCTTCAGGGTCGTCTGGAATTCAATAAGCTGGAAATCATTGGTGGTGCGCGTCTGGACCGCGTTAAAGTAACCAGTGCGCAATTGCTTGCACCTCAGGTGTTTGATGCGTTCGGCACGCCGGATGTTGCGTTTCAGCAGGCATTCACGGTTCTTGACAGGAACGAGGCTACCATTACCAACATATTGCCGCGGGTAAGTTTTAATTATCGTGAAACGGATAATCTGGTTTTTCGCGGCGGCTATTATCTTTCTGTTGCGCGGCCCTCAATCGCTAACTTGTCTACCTCACCGCAAATTTCTTTGGATCTTCAGCCGTTTGGCGGTCCTAATGGTGATCAACCACAGCTTTCCGTTTCGTTGGGAAATCCGGGTTTAAAATCTGCCATGACCCATAACTTTGACCTGAGCGCGGAATATTATGATGATAATATCGGGGTGATGAAATTAGGGGTGTTTTACAAACGTATTACCAACCTTTTGGAGGCTTCTCTGGGTCAGGGCGAGGGGGCTTTGGCGGACATCGATCTTCCTGATGACCCGCGCTTTAACAATCTTCCGGCGAATATTCTGGTTAATGTCTCGCAGGCGCGCAATAACCCGGATGCTGCGACCATATGGGGGATTGAAGCCAATATTGAGCGGCAGTTTGCTAATCTCCCGGGGATATGGGGTGGTCTTGGTGCTTCTGTTAATTATACCTATACAAAAAGCAGCAAATCTGAAGCCCGCGCTTGGTTTGGAAGTCCGGTTTTTGATGGTTCGGGGAATTTTGTGGGCCGGGAAGAGGTATTGCTCCAATATACCGGACTGCCCTTTAACCAGCAGGTTCCTCATTCAGGGACGGCAGCTTTGACCTATAATAAGTATAACGTGGATGCGTCTCTTTCTTATACTTTCCAGTCGCGCAGATTAGGTGTGGTTGGTGATAATGCACTTTCTCTCTATGACGAATCTGTAACGTCGCTTGATTTAAGGGTGGAATATCGCTTTGGCGGTGAAGATACGCAGCCTTACCGGGTTTATATTGAGGGCGCTGATCTGTTAAAGGGAACAGGAAGCCCTGGTGTGACAAGGTCTTTTGGCGGCGTTAATGGCGCACCAAAATATCTCAACGGTGGAACATATCTTGGCGGGCGTTCGGTCAAGGTTGGTGTGACCGCGACTTTTTAAGTCGTTTATTGGAGAGAAACCATGTTTATACGTAATGTAATTATCGCGGCGGCTCTGATTGGGACTATACAGGTTGCGGCAGCGCAGCAGGGGACATTGGTGCCCCAGCCTATGCCGGGGGGGGGCGAACAGTTTTCCGGGCAGTTATCCAAAGTGGTCATCCCCCTGAAATGGGTCGGGGGGAAATGGGTGGCGCCGTTTGACCTGATTAATCCCGGGGACATGGGCGGGGGCTTTCCTCCGCCCGGAGCAGGGGCTATGCCAGATATGCCGCAAGGCTTCGCGTTAGAGCCAATGCCAGATGGCCCTGATGGTTTCGCAGAAGGTGGGTTTCCAGAAGGTGGCCCTGATGGTTTCGCAGAAAGTCTGCCAGAAGGCGCGCAAATATTTAGTAGTGGCGCCCACTATGTCCCAGATTACCTGATCATTGACCCGTCCGGTGAATTTGTCCTTTCCTTAAAGGAGCAGACCTTTGAAGACCTTGACCTGACGGGGGCTCACCCCCTGATGGTGGCGTCTCACTTTGGTTTGGTGGTTCCGGTTCCGGTTGAAATGCTTCAATTTTACGAAGATGAAAAAAGCCTTGAAATTATCACCGCCAAGAATGAGGAAGTTCTTGATGGCGGGGAAATTGTGGGCGCGATTGGCCGCCAGTTTCTGGAATCCTTTCAGGCTGTTCTGGATCAGGAGGCCCGTACATTGACATTGACGCCTCCGAAGATGGATCAAGGCGGCTCCCAACATTAATTTAAATTAATCATCCGCTAATCTAGAATTATGTCAGGCCCTGTATTGTTCTTGTCTTGATACATCATTCATTTGAAAAATAATGTTTAAACTGGAGGCTGTTTTGTTTTACAAGCTGTATTTATTTGTTTTTATCTGGCTGAACAGCATCGGCATGGCGCTTGCCTTTCAGGTGACAATGTCGCCGCCTTCTTTTGGGGGGCAGAAAGTCGAGGAGAAAAGCATAGCCGTCAAGGTCATTGAGGGCCGTCTTGTGGGCAGTTTCGATATTGTAACCCGCAAGGGCACGGAATCAATCAGCCTGTATATTGATTTGGCGTCCGAGAATAAATTGGCGCTGGACGAGGGTTTCATGAAGGCGTTTGGTCTTGATAGTGGCCGGGGCTTTGTTACCGTAAAATCACCGAATGGTTTCACAGCTCTGGTACGTAGTAAAAGAATTTCCGCGCTTGCTTTTGACCCGCAGATGTCCCGAATTTCCAGTCTTTTTACCAAGGAACTGAGCGGGCAGCCGGTTGTCGGCAGCCTTGGCCTTGGGGCATTGGATAAATTTCATATATCCTTTAATGTGCCGGAAGGTAAAATTAATTTATCCGCACCAAAATCGCCGGGACGGGATAGGGCGAAAATTGCAGCAGATGTAACGGTCGCGATGCTTCCTGTTGATGGCGGCGGCATTATTCTGCCTGTTTCCATTCCGTCTGGCCCTGAGGCGGCTTTAAGTCTGTCAACGACGCAATATGATACATTGGTCGATGGTGACTGGGCCGCAAGTGCTGGTTATCCGGCGGGCAATTTGCCGGGGGTAGGCCTGAAAGGTTTGCGCACCGGTGCCAGACTTGACCTGTCTCAGATTATGGCTTTGCGGCCTTATGATTTGAGCCGTCAGGATGATGGAGTTAAGCTTGTTTCCGGGCTTAATCTGTTTCTCAACAATATTGTTGATATTGATATGATTAACAAAATAGTGTCTTTTACCTCATTGAATACGGCAACATACCCGCAAACGGACTTTGCTTTTTTCTCCGCCATGATTAAAGGGGATGACGGGCCTTTGCTGGCCTATTTGAATGATTATAAAGAATCGCGGCTTGCGCCGGATGCGGCCAGTCTTTTACTGGACAGGCGACTAAAAAGAACGGCATCAGACGGGGATATTCTCGATGCGGTAAGGCTTGTCCGGGATACGGCATTGGCCGATAACCGGGGCGGTGTTTCCCTAGACCTTATGATGCGCTTAAAAGATGAGCTGCCGGAACGGCGCGCGTTGATTACGGCAGTTGGCCGTCTTGGGGCCGCGGTTGCCCGCCATGATAGTGACCCTGAAACGCTCTATCGCCTTCATAAAATGATTGGTCTTGAAGAATTGGAGGCCGGTAATATCCGCGAAGCCTGGAAGGGTATGCTGTCTTCGGCCTTTGGGTTGCCTCGGGATCCCGAAGTTAATTATGCTCTGGGCCGGATATATGAACAGCAAAGCCGCTTGAAAAGAGCGCAATCCCGCTATCAACGTGCTTTGGAATTATTGACGGAAGCCAGCGCCAAAGATGAAAAGCGTCTCAAAATATTCCGTCAGGCATTGGATCGGGTGGACAATATGTTACGCAATTCTCAGGATGCGACCAATGGATAATATAGATATTAAAAGGCGCCTGGATCTTCTGTGCGAGAAGGGGCAAAAACATTTGCGGCTGTGGTCGCTGGCACGTATATGGAATGTTGTTGTAAATCAGGGCGTGACGGCTGGCCTTATTTTATCCTGTATTATCATTGTGTTATCTCTAGGGTCATTGTTATTGGGCCGGGATATCTGGGCGCTTGGGCCATGGGAAACGGCTGTTTTCCTGTTGGCTTTGACAGGGAGCTATATCATTGTACGCAGTCTTTGGGCCTTTTTGTTTTTCAAGGCGGATCGGGTTGTTTCTCTAACTTTCTTTGACGAATATCTGTCGTCCGGCTCACGGATGGCAACCGCAGATGAATTTATCAGCCGCAAGCCATCGACGCCGTTCGAGCAAGCGGCTGTGGAAGATGTCATACATATATTGGAGCAGGGGGAACGGGCCGAATTACCCAAAGTTATGACTCGTTTGGCGCCTCTGTCAGCTGTCCTGCACGCGAAAATTGCCGGTTTATTCGGTCTTGTCATTCTGGCATCCTGGTTGCAAACCGCACCTTTCGATGCGCTGCTCCAGAAGAATCTGCCGGCTGTAATGGCGGCAGAAAGGGGCAGGGATTTATTAACGGGACCGGATCAGGAAATATCCGCCCGTATGGTGAGCCGTGAAGATGAAATTCTTGCGGAATTGAATAAGAAGGATGATCAATCCGACCAAACAAGTGCCAAAGAAACAGAGAATAGACAAGCCGGTGACGAGGGAAAATCAAGTTCGACCAAAGCAGGAAAAACCCAAACCACAGGTCAATCATCTGGTTCACAAGGCGGTGCAGGCTCCTTGACGCCAAGCCCGGACACGAACCCTCAGAAGGCGGGGGACAAAAAACCACAAAAGAGCGGTAAAAAGTCAAACGGGAAAAACTTGAAAAAGGCGGCGCAGAAAGAGAATGCTCAGCGAAAGAGCCCTCCCAAACCAAAGGCGCCAACAGCCGGGCAAAAATCCCAACAGACAGAGAAAAAGACTGCGGACAAAAAGAAAACTGATAAAGGCAATCGGGGGCCAGAAACAAGCAATAAGAAAAACTCTCCGGCATTGATGGCCAAAAAATCTTCAGACCCAACGGGGGCAGGAGAGCAAAACCGCCAGAAGAAGTCAGAGGACAGACAAGTACGTGCGTCAAGTGAGATGAAGCAGAAGAAAAGTTCGGGCGCTCAACTCAGGGCCAAAGCTGAACCTGAAAAAAAGAAGGCCCCGAGAAAGTCGGGCAAGGGAAAAAAGTCGGGTAAAAAAGATCAAAAAAAGCCTTCTAATCGGGAAAAAGGCAAGGCGCAAAAACCTTCGAATAAAAAACCTAGTGGAAAGCCGAGTTCACGCAATCAGAAAAATAGCGCGACGGGAAAACAAAAGGGCAAGGGTGTCGACCCGATCAAAAAATCACGCGGCGTTGCATCTTTGATGCTTGGTGTCCCGCTGCCGGACCGGATCAAGGGGCAGGCGCGAGAGGGATATATCAAGAAAACGCAAGAGAAATCGGATCCGAAGGCTGAAAAATCCGCTATGCAGAATGCTGGCGCGCGAACCGAAAGGTCAGGAAAAATCGCCCCGATTTCACACCCGGTCATGACACCTGCCATGCAGCGAGTTGTACAAAAATATTTTGAAACTATTGGACAATATTCCAAAGAAACCGAAAAGGAATAACTATGAGTACGCCTAATAATCAAACGTCACAAGACGCCCATTTGGAAGCGGGTCAGTTTGTTGAGACCTTTAACCGGATACGCAGTCAGATTCAGAATATGATGGTGGGACAGGACGAGGTGATCGAGGGGGTCTTGATTGCGATGATGGCGGGGGGACATGTCCTTATTGAAGGTGTGCCGGGGCTGGGGAAAACCATGCTGGTGAAAACCTTGAGCGATGTGGTTAACCTTAAATTTTCCCGTATTCAGTTCACCCCTGATATGATGCCGGCTGATATTCAGGGCACGCAAGTGCTGGTGGATACCGAAGGCGGCGGTCACGAGCTGACATTTCAGGAAGGACCGCTGGTTTCCAGCCTTGTTCTTGCCGATGAAATCAACCGGGCGACTCCCAAAACGCAGTCGGCTCTGCTGGAAGCCATGCAGGAGCATCAAATCACGGTAGGACGCCGTACGATCAAGCTTGACGAGCCATATTGTGTGATGGCGACCCAGAATCCGGTGGAGCAGGAAGGTACCTATCCCCTGCCGGAAGCCCAGCTTGACCGGTTTTTGTTCAAGTTGATCGTGGGTTATCCAAGTGAACAGGAATATCACGATATTCTGGACCGGACCACAGGTACGAACACGGTTCTGGTTGAAGGGGTCTCAAGCGGCGATGAGATTATTCGTATGCGCGAAATTGTCAGGGCTGTATCTGTGCCAAAGCAGGCCAAAACCTATGCCGTCCGTTTGATTATGGGGACCCAGCCGGGCAGTGATTACGCCCCTGATGCGGTTAACAGTTTTGTGGCACTTGGGGCCAGCCCGCGCGGCGTGCAGGGCCTGATACTGGCGGCAAAGGTCAAGGCGTTATTGGCCGGTCGCTATGCGGTTAGTGTGGATGATATTCGCAGTGTTACCCATCCGGTATTGCGCCATCGTATTGTCATGAACTTTCATGGTCAGTCGGATGATGTTACCACAGATAATATTATCGAGAAGGTTCTTGGCTTTGTAAAAACCCCGGACGGACTTGCATAATGGCGACTTTTGACGACCTGTTTGACCCGGATTTTTTGCAGGCTTTACAACGGTTTCAATTGTTGGTGCGTCAGGTTCCCAAGGGGGGACGTTACGCGGAACAAGCCTCAAAATCAATGGGGCAGGGCATGGAATTTCGTGATTTCAAACCCTATAACGCCGGTGATGACCTCCGGGCGATTGACTGGAATATTTATCGCCGCCTTGGCAGGGTGTTTATTAAATTATTTGAAGAGCAGCGTGACCTGCCAATTTATATTATGCCGGATATTTCAGCCAGTATGTTTATGGAGGAAAGCCCGCGTATTAAACCGGCTTTACAATGCGCGTTGGCCTTCGCGACTGTTGGCTTGTCACAGCATGATAATGTTACTTTACTGCCGTTCTCGCATGATCTTCACATGCCAGTTAAGGCAGGCGCGGGCAAAGCAGGCCTTATGGGGTTTGCGCGTCGGTTGTCGGATATTTCCTCCGGTTCGACAACCGACCTGCCTGGCGCTGTCCGGAAATTCTCCGGTATGTCTGTTCGGCGGGGCCTGCTGGTTGTTATCAGTGATTTCTTTGATGGGAATGGGGTGGATGAAGTGATTAAATCTTTGTCTAATTGTCGTCATAACCTGCTGTTGGTGCAATTGGTTAAAAACAGTGATGTCATACCGGATCATCTTGGGGATGTGCGTCTGGTGGATTGTGAAAATGGGGATGCCATAGAATTGAGTATAACGCCGGATGTGCTGAAAAAATACCGACAAGCCTATGACGGTTTTAACAAAAAACTAGCCGACTTTGTTCTTACGCGAAATGCTCAACTGGTCAAAATTGATGCGGATCAGGATATTTTACCTCAATTAACCCCCTTGTTTCAGTCATCAGGTGAATCCGGAAGGATGCACGCATGAATTTTCAAATGATTTCACAGAGTGGTTTTCTGCTGTCGATTGCGGGACTGGCCGCGCTTGTGGCCCTGCTTCAAATATTGCGGATACGATATAAATCCGTGCCCGTGGTGACCAATATGTTCTGGCGAGAGGTCTTGGCGGATGCTCCGGTAAGATCCTTTTGGCAAAAATTTCGCCATCTCTGGGCTTATCTGCTGTCTCTGCTCATTGTTTTGTTGTTATTTCTGGCTTTTGCGGATCCGCAGAAAATCGGGGAAAACGCAGAACAGGACAGGCATGTCTTTTTACTGGATGCTTCTGCGGTTATGGGCGCGGCAAAACGGTTCAATTCGTCTGTTGATTTAATGCTTGGTGATCTGGCGGGAATATCCAGAGACAAACGCCGCGTTCTTTGGGTTGGCGGCCAGGTGAAACCAGTTCTGGTGCCGGGGGAGGCGCTTGTTGTTCTGAAAGAACGACTTAAAGATAGCGTGCCTGAAGCGGTCCCGTCAAAGATAGAGCAACAGCTTTTACATTTGGGCAAGACGGCCTCTAAAGGCCGGCTTTTGGTGACGGTGTATGGTGACAGCCCTGTATCGGCCCGGGTATTGGAAATGTTGCCGGATAATATGATCGTAAAAAGAGCCGAAGAACGCCAGACACTCACCACCAATATGGGGGTCAGCGAACTGGGTGTTTCAGAGGCGGCTTCGGGGATATGGGGACTGGTTGATATTTATTTCCATCTTACGGGCACAGAAGGGCAATTGTTGAAAACATATGAGTTAAACCTTCGGATAGAAGGCCAGACCTTGACCCAGCCAGTCGTTTCCTTAGAGGATGGCAGATTCCTTGTGCATGACATCAAGGCGGACGGCGGATTATTGGAAATTGCTTTGTCGGCGAATGATGACCTTGCCGTGGATGATGTTGCCCGGATGCGGTTACCCTTGATTGAACCTGTGCGGGTGCGCCTGTCGGAAAGCCTCAAGGACGCGTTAAATGAATATCTTGCGGCAGACCCCGCAGTTGAAATCGTGGATATAAATCCGGATGTGATTATCAGAAGAGCCGATGATATTCAAGATGTTGATACAGATGCAAGGCATATCATTTTTACGCCCATGTCCCGCCAGAAAGCCTCCTTTGTTATCGCCACTGAAGAATATGTGGATGAGGCTGTTTTGGGCCGTCTGCTTGATGCTTTGGGGCTGGATCAGATCGATGCCGGCAGTATGGCGCAGTCCGGCGGGCAGCCTATTGAGGTGCGGTTGGAAAATAGTGGTCAACGGGGCGTCGCCCTATGGTCAGAATTGCTTACCGCGCAATTTAATTTTAAGAAATCACGGGCCTTTCCCATCTTTATGGCCCGGACTATCCGGTGGCTGTCGAAGGCAGACCCCTGGTTCGCCTATGTGGCGGTGGGCGAAGAAATGCCTTTGGATATGACGGGAAATCCGGCGCGCATCTTGGGCGAAAATGGGGTGATCCGTGACAGTTTGGGCGCGCGGAAAAGCCCTGGTTCAGCAGGCGTTTTGTCGCTGGAACAGAATGATCTCTGGGCGTCATTGCAGATGCCTGTGGCAGGTAAATCTGTTGAGGATGCGCTTGCTGTCCGTATGGCTTTAGGCGCAGGTATGTTCGTCGTTTCCAACGTGATGACATGGATTTTACTGTTGGTAATGGGGCTGATTTTTATCGAATGGCGTTTGCATCAAACTGGCCGTATGCCATGAGGAATACATAATGAATATCACTTTTCTGGACCCGTGGTTCCTGCTTTTGATTGCCGTGTTGCCTCTGCTTTGGGTCATGGCACGGCGGCCTTTGGATAAAGGCCAACTTGCGTTGCGGTCGCTTTTGCTGTTGCTCGTGGTTTTGGCTTTGGCAAAGCCGATAATTTTTAAGAGCAGCAGTGACAAACATCATATTATTGTGGTTGATTTAACGGATAGTCTTTCCAATGAACAAAAAGAAAAGGCGGTGGGCGCGCTGGATGATTTGATGGCGCAGATGCCGTCCGGGGATAGTCATAAAATCATCATTTTGGGGAATGACGCCGGGACGGGCAGTAATCCTCACTTGAAGGACGCGCTATATATATCGTCTGCCAGCAGTTCATCCGTGAGTGCGGCCCTGAAAGAAGCGGTGGAGAATATTCCTCTTGGGGGGCAGGGGGCCATTAGCCTTTTGAGTGACGGCCGGGCAACAGATCAGAATTGGGCGGCGGCTCTGACGGAAATTCAGGATCGCGGAATTCCTGTGCATAGCCTTGATTTGGCCGGGCCGCAGGATGATATTTACATAAGCCGTCTTGCGCCCGATGGAAAAATGCGCGAAGGGCAGACCTCAAAGGTTATGGTGGAAATTTCCGGTAAGGGTGCCGGGCTGCAACTGGAACTCTATGCCGATGACAAGCTCTGGGCGACGTCTGAAGAATTTAACAGCGACGGGACGGCGCATGTGATCCTGAAGGTGGAAGCTGAACAGCGGGGCTTTATCACTCTCGAAGCAAAACTTATTGTGCCTGAAGCTGTGCGGGATATGGATAAGAGCAATAATAGCCTAAGCGATTTGGTGGCCGTTGCGGGGCCGTTAAGGCTTTTGTATCTTGGGGAACGTCAACAAAAGGGGGCTGAGAAACTGAAGCTGCTTTTGGGGACAGGATTTACAGTAAGTGAAGCGAATAAAAATCAGCCTTTGGACGAAAGTTTCCCGCTTGATGATTATGATATTGTGGTGATTGATGACCGCCCGGCGCGCACCCTGCCCGATGCCTTCCAGAAACATCTGGCTCTGGCGGTACGTCAAGATGGATTGGGGGTGTTTTTTGCGGGGGGACGGAGTGCCTTTGGGGAAGGCGGTTATAAAAAGACGCCCATGGCAAAACTGCTTCCCGTAGAGTTCCGTCAGCGTGATGAAAAGAAAGACCCAAGCGTGTCATTGGCGATTGTTATCGATAGTTCAGGTTCGATGTCAGGGCGTCCTCTTGAAATTGCAAAGCATATGGCAAAATTGGCTATTAAACGCCTTAAGCCCCATGACAAGGTCGGCGTTGTGGAATTTTACGGCAATAAACAATGGGCGGTTCCGCTGCAGTCCGCAGCCAATAAAGTGGCCATAGAGCGCGCGATCAGCCGTATGCAGGCCGGCGGAAGCACCACACTTTATCCCGCTGTGGAAGAAGCCTATTATGGTCTCAAGAATATGGAAACCCGTTTCAAACATCTGTTGGTTATCATTGATGGTGACATGGGCGGCGATGATTATGAACCCTTGATCCGCCGTATGGCCAAGGACGGGATTACGGTATCAACCATTCTGGCCGGCCAAAGCCTGCATCATCAGGAAATGTTTGATATGGCCAGTTGGGGGCGGGGCCGTTTTTATACGGTGGGGGATCGTTTCAGCCTTGTCGATATTATTTTAAAACGGGAACGATCCACTAAGATGCCAGCCTATCATCCCGGAAAACATACGGTTTTAAATCGTACGGGGCCGGGATGGCTTGGCGATGTTGAGAGTATTCCTGATCTGCGCGGTTATGTGGAAACCCGCCTGAAGCCCGGCGGTGAATTGTTGCTGGAAGAAAAAAACAAGAAACATCCCTTGCTGGCGAGCTGGCGATATGGTTTGGGCCGGGTGACGAGCCTGATGGTTGAACCCCTTGGTCAAGGAACGTCAGGTTGGCGGGACTGGTCAGAATATGGCGCCATGCTGGGCCGGATATTATCCCGCACAGCTGCCGATATGGATAGTTTTTCTTACGAAATTTCACGCAAGGGGCATCAGGTTACGTTAACGGCCACAAGGACGGTACAGGACAGGAATGTGGTTCCGGTGGCCTGGGTTCTGAGCGAGGGGCCGGAAGCTTTGTCATTCCGTCAGCGTAGTCCCGATATATATCAGGCGACGTTCACAACGCCGCCGCAGCAAGCCGTTCGTATCGACGCTGCGGCAATGGCCCCCCGCGAAGATCTTGCCTATACAGATATCACGAGAAAAATCAGTCTGGCGTCACGGGCTTATGACGGCATCCTGCCGGAAAGAAATGTCTCCCCGGCGGGCGGGCTTGATATGCGGCATTTAAGTGGTGTCACAGGCGGTGAGCTACTGGATGGAGATGATCTCATATTATCGCCTGTGATCAGCCGTAACAATGGTCTGTCATTGTCAGGAACAGGCCTCTGGCCCTATCTGCTGCTTTTGGCGATTCTCACTTATCTTATCGAATTGCTGTATCGCCGGTGGCCGACCGGGAAAATAAAGACGGCTGCTATGAAATTCAGGGAGAATGGTTAAAATGAAACCACAAAATTATCGTTCCGGATTATTTGCCCTGTTGTTGACGACAGCGCTGGTGTCCCCGTCTTTTGCAAATGATATTCAGAAGACAGCTACAGTATCTGCCACAAAATTTACCAAGGCGGAAGAAACCGCTGGATCACTGCTCCCGTGGGCTGAGGTCAATCGTCTTTATAATCAAGCGGTTCGTAAAGATGGTCATAGCGACCATGCCATTAAAACATTGGTCAAAGGGGCCGCAGATCCGTCGTTCAAAACAGAAGATCGGGCCAAATCTTTGCGGCTTGCAAGCCTCATTTTCTGGAAAAGTGGTAAGCTGGACAAGGCTGTGAAGATGGCGGCTCAGGCTGTAGAGATGTTGCCAAATGCGGAAAATTTATATTTGCTGGCACGGACCAGCGATGCTTCCGGGGATATAGGCCGGGCAACCAATGCCTATGAAAAGGCTCTGAAAAAGCCGGCCTCAAAGGCACTGGCTGATGAAATCCGCCTGCAATTGGCCTTGATCAGCGCAATGGCAAGGGATGTTGCGCCATTCGTCAAGCTGGCAAATACCATGGATGCGGCCCAGAAAAACCGCATTGCGAATACCTTGGCTTTGATGCAGTTTCCTGAACAGGCTCTGTCACTATACAGGCCGGAGCCGGGGAATAGTAAACAGGCGATCGTGGGTCATTTGCGCGTGGCGGGCTGGGCGATCAAAGCGAAAGACCTGCCCAAGGCCAAGGCCCATAGCTGGCAGGCAGCCCAGTTAACGGTAGAAAGGCGCGAAAAGCTTTACGCCTTAAGTCTTCTCGTTGAAGCACACCGGATGGACAATAGTCTGGATCAGTTAATCAGGACTTTTGAGAATGCCAAGAGTTTAAGTGTTGAAGCGCGTGAGGTCTGGACAGATTTATTGTATGAAACGGGCCGGTCCGAAGATGCTTTGGAATTGTTCAAATCAAGTGGTAATGGTGATTTTACGCCCGCCGAACGGGTTAAATTGATCCGTATGTATCAGGCCAGCGGCAAAGACACGGCGATTGTTAACGAATATCGTAAATTGATCAAGGCGGATCCCGAGGAGGTTTATTGGCATATTGGGCTGAGTGAATATTATGCGGTCAAAGGGCTTGATCGTGATGCCGAAAAAACCTGGGATAATTTCATAGCCACTATAGACGAACCAGATGTTTTATTGGCCGGGGCTGAGGCCATGTCGGAAATGGGTTTTGATAGCAAGGCGATAAAGACCGCAGAACTGGCGATGAAACATTCAGAATCTCCGGTATCCGGTTTGATGTTTTTGTTTGAACATTATCTGGGGCGCGGGCAAATATCTTTGGCCAGAACGCCATTGGAAAAACTGGATAAATATTTACCGGAATTCTCCGCAGAACGCCTAACGCTGGCGGATTCATTTGAGCGGATAAAAGATATGGCCAAAGCCTTGGCCATATGGGAAAGCCTTGCCCAAGATCCGGCCATATTCGGGATTGATGAAAAAATGCGTCTGGCGTGGCTTTACCGTTCTCTTGGGCGGGACGAGGATTCTTTAAGGGCATGGAAAGGCTTGCAAAAAGAACAATTATCGCCCGCAGTACAGTCTATTGTAGAACAGCAGATTATCACATTGTCGGCAGAATTGGGTATTTTGGGTGATCTGGTCTTTGAGTTGGAAGACAAGCTTAGCTCCGGGAAAGCGACAGAGGGTGAAAGCAGCTTTCTGGCCCGTATTTATATCAGGGTAGAAGATAAAGTTTCTGCCATAGAGATCATTGACGAGTTTTTTAAGCTATCCGGAAAAAATGAAATAGATAATCTGAAAGAACAGTCCAAAGTTTATTTGCTCATGGGGGATTATGTCAATTATGGCAAGGTGACAGAACGGCTGATAGTGATTGACCCGGAAAATAAAAGTGATTATCTGCGGGATATTATTTTGAGCAAGGTTGAATTATTTACCGCTGGTGAAGTATCGGATAAAAAGGCCAAGGTCGCAGAATTAAAGGATCTGTTGGGGCAATTGCGCGCCGATGGGAAAGACGGGATGGGCTACCAGTTTGAAGGCGGGGTTCTTGTTCTGGCCAAGCAGGATAAAGATGCAATTTTTGCTTTCCGGCAGGCTATTTCTGACGCGCCGGAAAATGGCGATAATTACCTTCAGCTTGGTGATCTCCTGACAAAAATGGGCCGTGAAGGTGAGGCCCTTGGGTTGTTTCAGGCCGTGGCGGCGGAAACCGGGAAGGAGGAAGTATTTGCGGTTGCCATAGATGGTATTCTTAATACTTTTAGTGCGGCAAGTAACGAACCAAATTTGAAAAAACGCGCCAAGGCAATTCTGGGTTGGATGCAGAGAATGATTTATGCCCGCCTGAGCCATAGGGCGGATAAATTTTATTATTATCAATTATTATCAGATATCATTTCTGAAACAGGCGATGGCAAGGCCCAGATTGAAATTCTGGAAAATTCTCTGGCCGCCGGAGCCGCCAGCCGCATGTCTGTTCTGCGCGAATTGATTACGATGACGACACCAGAGGACAGTCCATCCTTTGGGGCCAGCGGAAAGGTCAAAAATCAAAGCGCACGCCGCAAATTTGGCCGCAGGCTCATAGGTCTTCGGTTGGCTCTTCCACCATCAATTTATATGAGTCTGGCGAAAAATTTCCTGACAGATAAGGACCCTTTCAGTGCTGAAAAATCAGTCAATAAAGCGGTTGATGTCTCAGGCATGTTTCAATTGCGGGCAGAGGCCGGCGCAATGTTCGAAACAGATGGCTATGATCTGAGGGCGATTGAACAATATCGCAGGGCTCTGGTTCGGGATCGGGATAATTTCTCCCTTATGGTCAATGTGGCCCGGTTGCGCGAAAAAGCGGATCAGGGGCAGGCGGCCAATAAATTATTTGGCCGGTCGCTTGAAATGCTGCTGTCCCGGCAATTACAAATAGTCTCTGTTGCCCCTAAAGTGGTTGTCAAGGATATGGGAAATTATACCCGGATCATTTATAGTGATAATACCAAAACCCGTGAATATAAGGAATATTATTCTTCTATCCTTCAGGGGTTTATGACCACATGGCAGGATGATACGGGCGTCATGAAAGATCGTCTGGATCGCTTTGAAGATATTCTTTCAAAGGAGTTGACGGCTATTTTGTCAAAGAAAGCTGATGCGCTTGACCCCATAGAAAAATATTCAAGGTTGAACCATTTGGCCATTTTCTTGCGCAGTGTGTCTTTGGCGGCAGGCGACCTTGTCCGTGCGGATCGTATAGATATGAGGCTCATTCAGCAGTTTGCCTATGATGAGGCGTTTATGACATCCTTGTTGCTAAGCCGCCTTGATATGGGGCTTGACGCTTCGGCAAAAACCCTTGCGGAATTTGCGGGAAAAACAGATACCGGGCTTGTCAAGGCGGCGGCGGATATGTTGGCCAAAAGGCTGAGCAACCATATAGCCTCTTTTGAGGAGCAACTGGAAAAAGCAATTGCAACCAAAGAGTTTGACCCGGTTTTGAATATGGCATTTGCCAGCGGCGATGAAAGTAAAAAACTGACCGTATTGCGGGCCTGGGCACAGGCGGGGTTTTATTTCGAAGCCTTTAAATGGTCGAAGGATAATCTTGATGACAGCAGCCACAAAAGCCTGAGCCGTTATCTTGTTCTGCTTATTCGTGAAAATGAAAGCTTCTTTTATAAGGCTTTTTTAGGTAATCTTGATTTTTTCCCGGAGCTTGAAAAGGCGTCTGGTGAAAAGATATTTACTGCCGAAAAACTGGTAGTATTAAGCCGCAATGATCACGCGAGGATGGGGTTGTCGGGCATTGCCTCCTACGTGTTTTCACGCCTGTCAACGGATGCCGCCCTGTCATTTCTTGAAGAGTCATTGGAGGCATATAACGACATGACTCCCATAGATATATTGGGGCGCTTTTGGTATGGTATTTATAGCCGCCCTTGGGACAAAAATTCTTCTGAACGGCTTGTAAAAGTGATTAAAGAGGTATTTTCCAAAACGCCTGTTCGCGGTGAGACGATGAATATGGGCGGTGTGACGGCGAGCCTTGGCGGTGACCTGACTTCCTTTGAAGGTAGCCTGACTAGGCTGAAGGGTATGCTCAAAGAAAACCGTATATGGGTGAAGGATATCATTGATACATGGCGGGGACTGGTGGGAGTGGAGCTAGATCTGTTTCGTCCGATTGACCTTTTATATTCCGGACAAACGGATGCCGCTGTGACTTCTGTGATTGATACGCTTCTTAAAGTTGGCGAGATACATAAAGGGGATTCGGGTAAAATAGGGTCCTACAGGATATTCTATGAGCCATTCTTTTTCCCTAAATATGAGGATGCTTTGAAGGCCAATATTCGGGAGCGTGAAAAAAAGAACGGGCCGAGTGAGATTATGTCGGCGCTTTATGCTAATTTGTTTTTCATCGATGATGAACATTTCAGTGCGGAGCGGGTTGAGTTTATGAAGCAGAAGATCATTGATCACCCCAAAAATCCTAAATATGTGAGTATGTTAAAAACTTACCTTAAGAAGACAGAATTACCATGGCGGTCTATTCCTGCCATGAGACGTCTTTTTGAAAGCGACCCGGATAATGCCTTTTATCGTGCGACCTTGTTTCTGGATCTGATCCGTGCGGATCGCGCGATGGAGGCTATGGTGTTAAATGGCCGGGGGGATTTGGATATGTTGAGTGAGGGTTATTTCGAAAATCTTCTCAATATCGCTCTTAAACAGGGATTACGCCCTGTTGAAGATCATTTTGGCCATGGTGCTGCTGCGGGATTCCATACCGGCATGGTTGGCCGCGAAATTGGGACGGATCCGAAAAAGAAACCGGTTTATATTACAACCCGCAAACTTGCCCGGGCCGTAGAGGCCGCAGACGAGAAGGCTATCCTTAACCAGCTTCGCGCCCTGTGGCAGACGGTGATGAAAGAAAAACGCCCCGAATGGCAAGACAAAGAACGATATGAAATTGAGAAACTGGCCGCCTATAAAAAAATTATCAATCTGGACTGGCCGGATGATATTTCTTCTCCTCATCAGGGACGCAAATTATTTGATGTGATGACGGATTATAAATTCAGCCTCAAAGAATTTGAAAGCTTTGTTCGCGCCAGAAAAGTGGATGGCAGCAGCGGGTTAAATGAACTTTATCAATATCTGGCCAAAACTTATGAAATCCAAGGGCTTGCAGAGGATAAATTCCGGGAACTATCCAATAAAATAATTTCCGGTGATAATAATTTTGGGCTGGATGGGTTTATTTTCTGGTTAAATCTGGCGGATCGCATGAAGATTGTGCCCTCGGCTGCCATTATGAATGGTATGGAACGCTGGTATGCAGCGCGGCATAGTTTGCCCGCAGATATTCTGCATATGATGTCGCGCCTGTACAGCAGGGCAGGTCAGAATGAAAAACTTTTGACGGTTTATCAGGCTTTGATTGATCAATCGCTGTATTATACTTTCCCCAGGCTGGAAATGGTGGGCCTTCATGAATATATTTATGTTCACCGGGGCCGTATGACCGCGCTGGAGCTGGTGAAGGAAGGCGTGAAATACCTTGAGGGTGATGAACGTCAAAAGCTTCTGGCGTATATTTTAGCGCGCGCGAATAAAATTGTTGGCCGGGATACCAGACTTGGCCAAATGGCAGAACTATTCACATTTGATGCCCTGCGTATTGCCTTGAGTCCAAAGGGCATTGCTGAAAGGCTGAAAAAGCTCACAATTAAAGCGGCGGATAGCCACCCGATCAATGCGGTGACCCTGACAGGGCTTTATGTGAAAGCCGGCCAGTTTAAGCAGGCCCGTGACCAACTTAAGACAACAGTACGCCTGTTTTCGGAACTTCGTGCAAAGAATATTTATGAGTTAGAGGGGGAGTATCTTCACAAGGGGAATGAGCGTGAGGGCAAGATCGGGCAGACCTTTGCCGAACTTCTTGGCTACCCTATTTCTTATCTGGCGGGAAATGATCCGGTGGCGTTAGCAGATATCTACGCGCCTGTACCGGCGCCTGACGATGAAACGGGATGGCAATGGTTGGGGCAGGCCGGGGATGATCTGGCGGTTATGATAAATGAACCGGATATGGACCGCGAGATGATTGTTGATATGATGATAGATTTGGCCTCCCGGCTACATCGGGGCGGCAAGACAAAAGCGGTTAAAAAAATATTGACCCACCTGTCGCAGGCCATGAAGGTAAAGGCCTTTAATGGCTCTATGATTAATAAGCTATATGCGTTCTCCCGCAGTATAAATATGCCTTTGGATATTGGGACGGCCCAATGGTTGCTGGTTAACGGGCAGCTGGATAAGGCGGCAATTCTGGATACTATTGACCGCATACGTAAGGCTGAGGGGCCGCAAGAAGCCCTGACCTTGGCTGAAGCGGCCGCAAACTATACCCGGTTTGAGGGATTATTGGCTGTGTTAGTAGATCTGTCACGGCGGGCGGGAGCGAACGATAAGGCAGATGATTGGGAGCAGGAACGCCTCATGTCGGCACAAATCGGGGAAAAATTAAAACAGGTGTTGGAGACAGCGCCGAAAATCCCGATTTATTAATAAGATAAAATTCAGCAAACAAGGATTAAAGTGATGAGATTTTTTTATGTATTTCTGTTTTTGATGGTCTCTATACTGCCCGCTCATACTACAGAAATTGGTTTTGAGAAATTTACCCTGAAAAATGGCCTGCGGGTTATCGTTCATGAAGACCGAAAAGCGCCGATTATATCGGTCGGGGTTTGGTATCAGGTGGGGTCAAAAGACGAGCCAAAGGGTAAAACCGGTTTTGCCCACCTGTTTGAACATGCCATGTTTCGCGGGTCAGAGAATTTCACGGATTCCTTTGATGTGTTCATGAAAGATATGGGGGCCAGCGGCGTGAATGGCAGCACCAGTTTTGACTGGACGAATTTTTATGCCACGGTGCCAACGCCGGCGCTGGAGCGGCTGTTGTGGCTGGAATCTGATCGTATGGGTTTTCTGTTGAGCGCGGTAACGCAAAAATCTTTGGATGATGAGCGCAAGATCGTTCAGAATGAAAAACGTCAGCGTGAAGGTCAGCCATATGGTCTTTTGCCGGGCCGTATGAACAGTGCCATATATCCGGCAAATCATCCCTATCATCATACGCCGATTGGTTCTATGGATGATTTGAATAATGCCAGTCTGGAAGATGTTCATAATTGGTTCAAGCAATATTACGGTGCTGCAAATGCTATTCTTGTCCTGTCTGGCGATATTGATGTGGCCGCGGCCCGCACGCTGGCAGAAAAATATTTCGGGGATATTGCCGCAGGGCCACCATTATACAGGGCAATATCCAATATACCTGTCCGGCTTCATAATACAAAGGATGTCATGTATGACCGGGTGCCGGAAAGTCTGATCAATCGGTCATGGGTCATTCCGGGCCGTACGGATCAAGAAAAAATCATGCTTGATGTGGCTTCAGCAATCCTTGGGGGCGGAGAAACAGGCCGGTTATATAAAAGGCTGGTCAAAGAAATGGACGTCGCCACCACAGCAAGTGTTAGCGTCGATTCCCGCGGATTGTCCAGCATATTCAGTATCTCTGCCTCGCTCAAAAAAGGTCGGAATATGGCCGACCTGGAACAGGCTATAGATGATGTTATGGCCGAATTCCTGGCGAAAGGCCCGACAAAGGCGGAACTGTCTAAAAATCGGGATTATATTGATACCGTTGTCCTGCGTGAATTGAACAGCATTTCCGTCAAAGGGATGGTCTTGGCTGAAGGCGAAATTTTTGCCGCAGATCCGGGCTTCATTCATAAGGACCTGAACTGGACTCGCAATGCCACCAGAAAGAAAGTTCAGGCCGCGGCCAGAAAATGGTTGTCCAAAGGATATCATCAAATATCGGTTCTGCCTTATGGTACGCCGCATAAAATCCGTGCCCAGATTGACCGTAGTCTGATACCAGAGGTGAAAAATACCCTGTCTTTGAAATTCCCGAAAATTCAGGAAACCATATTACCAAATGGCTTGAAAGTCATTTTGGCGGAACGTCACGAAACACCTACCATCAATATGGCGATGGTATTCAAAAATGCCGCCAGCATTGGGGAAATTGACGGCAAGGCCGGTGTGTCATCGGCGCTGTTTTATAATATGAGCCAGTTTCCGAAAGGGATGAGTAAAGAAGCTTATGAGCGCCAAATGGTCAAACTGGGGGCGCAGGTTGGCATAGGGGGCAGTACGTTTGATGCCACTATGGGCATATCCGCATTGGCGAAATATTTTCCGGCTACCATGGATTTGGCAGCAGACCTGCTGCTCAAGCCGGCTTTTTCCAAAGTGGAATTGATAAAATGGCAGGACGCGGCATTGCTGGGCATTAAAAACGCCCGCGCCAATCCCAATGCCGTTGCCAATCGTGTTATGGGGATGCAATTATATGGGGATAGTCACCCGCTGTCTTATGATCCCGATCAGGAAAAAAATATCTTAACCCTTGATGTTGCGGATATGAAAACACAATATGCCAGATGGATACGGCCTGATAATGCGGTGCTTTATGTGACCGGCAATATTACGATGGCTGACCTGTTGAAACAGGTCAGCAGGGTTTTTGGCAAGTGGAAGGTGCCAAAGGCAGAATTGCCAAAGGTAACGGCCAGCTATGCCGTTCCGGTTTATAAAAAAACAAAAGTTATTTTAATTGATCGCCCGGCATCTCCGCAGACCCTTATCATTGGCGGGCGGGTGATCGCCTCAAAGCCTGACGAAGAAGCCCTGAATGCCGCCAATGCTGTTTTGGGCGGCGGCATGACGTCGCGGATCGGTAATAACCTTCGTGTGGAAAAGGGCTGGTCTTATGGGGCGGGGAGTGGTGTGTCTCAAATTCCCGGTCAATATATGTGGAATCTTTCTGCGCCGGTTCAGGCCAGCCGGACGGCTGACTCCCTTGCCGAGATTATCAAGGAAATGACCGCATTGTCCGGGGATAAGCCTGTGCTTCAAACCGAGATAGATAATTATAGGAAGGGTCAGATTTTAACCCTGCCGGCACAGCTTGAAAGTTCGGGAGCCGTATTGTCTTCTATGTTGGGCAACGCCTTTCTTGGCAAGCCGCTTAATGATGTGGAACAGCTTGGGCAGCGGCTTGATAAATTAAAAATTGCAGACGTGCAGGCCGCCGCAAAGACCTATCTGCAACCACAGGGCCTCGTCTGGGTTTTGGTCGGCAATCTGTCTAAATTTGAAAAAGCAGTCCGTGAGATGAATTTGGGGGATGTGGAAATATGGTCCATGGACGGTAAAAAGATAAGTAAGTAATATTTATGATATACATATCTCATTACAAAAGCCGAAAGTTTTGATGTGATATTATGCGGAAATTATCAGTAACCTGATCGCGGGATTTGCGCCATTCTTCAGGAATTGTTTTTCGTAAAAAGTGGAGGATTGCCTCTGCGAATTTCTTTTGGGTTGCGTAGAAGCTATTGTGGGTGACATGCGCGTGCATGACGGCCCAAAGGCGTTCTATGGGGTTCAAGTGAGGGCAATAGGCTGGCAATTTGATCAGGCGGATACGACATTCCGCACGCGCGAGCCATTTTTTAACAGTCCCGTGGACATTGACACGCCCCCGGCCTGTGGTGGTTTTGACGGCAGGGTTTGACCCCTTGCGCACCCAACCAAAGGCGGGCTTGGTCTGATGTTCGGGGTGGACGGCATCGGCAAAATAAACCGTCTCATCGGCGGGCAGATTATTCATCAGGGCTTCATAAAAGGCGATGAATTCGGCCTGCTTTTACTCTGCCCTTGACACCTGAACAACCAGAAAAGCTTTTACGTGACCATATCGCGCCCGAGGGACAATGTGGAGCTTATTACCGATGATACGATTAAACTTCAAAGTACAATTGAAAGACATACCGGGGAAAGCCTTTCCGCACTGGATTTATTCAACTTGCCGGTAACGATCTTTGTAGGTGTAATGCCCTGATTTTGAAGTAATTTTCTGAAAAGTTTTAGAGCAGCCCGCTTATTTCTGCGCTTTTGCACCAAGACATCAAGGACTTCGTCTTCTCCGTCAACGGCGCGCCAGAGATACACGGGTTTTCCGCCAATCTTGACGAATACTTCATCTAGAAACCACTCAGTATGGGGTAGCGGCCTGCGTTTCTTGATGCGCCTGGCATATTCTGTACCAAACTTAAGAGTCCATCGACGAACCGGCTCATAGCTGACATCAATGCCACGTTCAGCGAGTGTTTCTTCCACGTCCCGATAGCTCATGGTGAAACGAAAATAAAGTCAAATAGCCTGCCGTATTATGTCAGGGTGGAAGCAATGCCGATGATAAGATATTGTTTTTATAAAACCCCATAGCATACTGCGCTAGAAAAGTTAACATGACAAACATCACTTGGCCACTTAAGCGGACATAATAGTTAAGAATATTTGAGTTGATATATACATAATACACTGATATATATCACTATATGAAAGAAAACATACCGGACATAGAAGAGGACAAAAAAGAACCAGAAGACCGCAATGAAGACGTCATTCTTATGGAGCCCTTACTCATTTCGGAGAGTTCACGTCAGCGTGGTGAGTTGGCTGATCTTGTTGTTGAACTAACAGCACTGTCAACGGGATTAAAACGAAGTTTGCCGGAAGGTGTGGTGACAGCCTTATCCAATCTTGTGCGATCTATGAACTGTTATTATAGTAACCTGATCGAAGGGCATGATACACACCCAATTGATATCGAACGGGCACTCAAAGAAGATTATAGTCAGGACCCTGAGAAACGCGACTTACAACTTGAAGCTCGTGCTCATATTGCAGTACAAAAATGGATCGATGGCGGTGGAATTCAAGGGAATGTCACATCGGCAGAAAGTATTTTAGAAATACACCGACGCTTTTGTGAACTTTTACCAGAAGATATGCTCTTGAGCGAAAACCCGGTAACGGGCGAAGTTGTCCAGATTATTCCGGGCGAAATGCGCTATCACGATGTCAAAGTTGGCAGGCATATCCCCATTAGTCCCGGGGCATTGCCACGTTTCTTAAAACACTTTGAAAAAACTTACAGCAAGCTTGGAATGGTGGACTCTGTTATTTCTGCTGCTACAGCACATCATCGCTTGCTGTGGATGCATCCGTTTCTCGATGGCAATGGCCGGGTTGCTCGTCTGATGTCCTATGCCATGTTACAGAACGCTCTTGCCACAGGAGGGATATGGTCCATTGCCCGTGGCCTTGCACGCAATGAGGCCCGGTATAAGTCTCATCTTGCCGCATGCGATCTGCCACGCAGAAATGATCTGGACGGGAGGGGGAACCTTAGTGAAGAGGCTCTGGCTGATTTTACAAAGTTCTTTCTGCAAATCTGCATTGATCAAATTAAATTTATGGAAGAACTGGTTCAACCAGACAGGTTAAGAAATCGCATCTTGATCTGGGTCGAAGAGGAAATTAGGGCAGATGCCCTGCCACAAAAATCAGGAACTGTTTTGGAAGCAATTCTTTATCGTGGTGAACTACCAAGAAGAGAAGTTGCCGCTATTCTGGGTACAGGTGATCGTAATGCTCGCCGAGTTACTTCTGCTCTTCTCGCATATGGCGTGCTTGCCTCTGAAAGTATACGTGCTCCCTTACGGCTAGCATTTCCTGCAGCACTTGCCTCGCGATGGATGCCGGGCCTGTTCCCGGACAAATTATAACGGGTGAAGATGTTGTTTCTCTTGGGGGGTGTAAGCGGCGGTGCGAAACTAGGCCACTGAAGCGGTGATATTGTATTACTGCGGGCGGAGCAAAAGTCTGCCATTTTGTCCCTCTTTATTTTTCGGAGAGCCTGAAGGATTTATACAGTGGCTCTATATAGAAGAGTACGCCTTGCCTGTCATAGCCAAGGCATGAGTAGCCGAGAGGCTGCACGTCAGTTTGGCATCAGCCGCGCGACCGTGGCCAAGATGTTAAAGTTTAGCGCGCCGCCAGGGTATCGCCGCACGGTGGCCACCAAACGCCCCAAGCTGGATGGTTTCACCCATATTATCGATGACTATATCGTCGAAGATGACAAGTCTGTGCCGCGCAAGCAGCGCCATACGGCAAACGCATATTTGAGCGTCTTCGCGATGAGCATGACTTTACAGGCGGTTATCCCCATCACTCCTGGCCGGCATTCCGGCTCAGGCACATTCAGGGAAAGCTCTGGATAATCAGTCATAATTAATATTCCTTACAGTAGATATATTTAAGCAGCTAACAAAATATTCGCCCCAAAAAAGTAGCTCCAAACCGTGATGACCATTATCCCAACAATATTGAGTATGAATCCTGCGCGAACCATTTGAGCCATACCAACACGTTCAGACCCGAAAATCACAGCATTGGGCGGGGTAGCAACGGGAAGCATGAAGGCACAGCTCGCGGCCAGTGTAATTGAAGCCACTATCACAGTGGAATTGACCCCCAGGCTAAAAGCCATCGCAGCAAAGACAGGCGTTAGTGCCGTAACGCTGGCAACATTGCTGGTCACCTCAGTTAAAAAAACCATGAGTGTGATGATCGCCAGAAATATAAAAAACAACGGAAGAACCGATATGGCAGACACTTGAAGGGCAAGATATTCGCTGACACCAAAATTACTAAAGGCTCTGGCCAAACTCAATCCACCGCCAATTAACAAAAGAACGCCCCATGGTATTTTTTCAGATGCCGTCTTCCAGTCAAGAAGCCCTCTGGGTTGCGAGGATGCTGGGATACTGAATAATAAAATAATGCCGATAATGGCCACAATATACATTGTTAGATGCTGCAATCCCGGGATTTTATTGATCAGCGGCATAAAAATCCAGCTCAGGGCAACCAATAGGAAAACAAGTAATGTCGCTATACTGTCTCGCGTCCAGGGAATTGGATCCAGTAAATAAGTGGATATCTGGCCCTTTGTGGATGATGCCAATTTTACGGGCAATAAAATATAAGTTAGCAGCCACCAGATTAGAAAAAGCATAGTCAATGCAACAGGCCCGCTAAAAATCATCCATCTTATGAAGCTGATTTCATGGCCGATGACAGTTTCCATATATCCGGCAAAGAACATATTTGTTGTCGTTCCGATGAGAGTTGTCATACCCCCCATCGAACAAGCATAGCAAATCGCAAGCAACAAACAAGGCGCAAAATTGTCCGGTTTGCCGCTTTCCTTATCATGGGCATGAATAACGCTAAGGGCAATAGGCAACATAATGATGGCGGCCGCTGTATTTGAAATCCACATACTCAAGGCAGCAGATGCAAACATAAAACCGCCGACAAGCCGTTTAGGATCATTACCCACAGCTGACAGAACGCCATTGGCAAATTTTTTGTGTATATCCCACCTTTCCAATGCGGCCGCCAGAAAAAAACCCCCTAAAGCAAGAAAAATAATGGAATGGCCATAAGACACAGCCGTGTCTGGAAAGCTTTGTGTCCCGGTAATAGGAAGAATCAACAAAGGCAATAATGCGGTTACATATATAGGGACAACCTCCAAAACCCACCAAACGGCCATTATGGTCATCATCACCAATATAATGCGGCCATTTTGAGAAAGAGAATGGACATCACCGTCAACACCAGTGGCAACCGCAGGCGCGAAGATATAAACCAGCAATGCCAGAAACAATCCTAAAAGAAGGCCGGTAATTCGGAAAATTTTAGGGTTATGTGTGATATTTCTTCTTATCATAAGCGGAATAATCCTAGCAGGAATGCGGGTAATGATGGTGATGACGACAAAATTACAAGGCTGACCTCAAAGAGAATTTATTCTCCTGAGGTCAGCCCAATTTAGTAAAGGATTTTTTCAGAAATTACTAAAAATCCTTACTGACTGTGATACCAAAGGAACGTGGGGCACCGTAGTTGACCACCCGAGACTGGAAGGAATCAGAAATCCGAACCACATAATTCTCATCTGTCAAATTCCGTCCCCAAACACGAACAACCAACCCGTCAGCAGCGTCCCATTTGACGTGGGCATCAACAAGTTGACGAGAAGGGCGGACTTCACCAAGGTTGTTATCGGGATCGTCAAACACCTCTGACCGATAGCTATATCCACCGCCGATTTCGATATCATCCGTAACATAATAAGTCGCCCCGATCGTTATATCATGTTTTGGCGCACGTTGAAGTTCAAGGTCATCACCAAAAGGCGTGCCATCCGCATCGGTATTCAGATAAGAGTATTTAACATCAAACCGCAAAGCATCCGTTGCGGCATAGCGCATATCGATTTCAAATCCTTTAACCTTGACTTGCTGCGTATTGCCGGCGGTTCCCCCTCCGACCCCTGTTACCTGAACAACTGGCGTTCCGGAGAAATCATTGTAAAATACCGCCGTATTAAATTGAAACTTATTAAAGGAGCCTTTCAACCCAAACTCCAGTGATTTTGCTTCCTGCGGCGTTAACACTGTTCCGATTTGTGATGTGAAAGCCCCAAAGTCACCCGGCGCAAAGCCCGTTGCATAGGACAAGTAGGCGAAAATATCGTCCGTAACTTGATAGTCTGCAATCAAGCGGTATGTAACTTTATTCCAGCTTGCTTCAACATTTGCTGACTGACCTGCAGCTCCACTCACGATTGTTGATCCAATGGATTGCAGGTTGTCCGAGCTATAGTCTTTTTTGTAACTGGAATAACGCAGACCACCGGTCACAGAAAGGGCATCTGTCACATTATAAGTTAATTCCCCGAACGCGGCATAGGTGTTTGTCGTATTACTGATATTCCAGCGGTCTTCTGAGAAGTTGCCTGTTGTACAACCGTCTCCCGCTGTACTGCCCATTGGTACGCCAACGGTGAAGCTTGGATTGGATCCGCGGTCACGACAATCTATTTGTTGTATCTGAAACCGGGCTAATTGATTACCATTATCCTGGCCGTAATAAGCCCCCGTGGTCCATTCCAGATTATCCTGAGCTCCGGAAAACCGGAATTCTGTGGAAAATTGATCGGAATTTTCGGATGTTCCAAGCCCAAATTCAGCGCCGCGATTATCAACGGCATCCGCCGCCGCCGCTATTTCTTCCGGAGTAGCGCCATCATTGTTGTCAAAGAAGGAATCTTCGATATTTCTGTATGATGTGACATTCGTAAAAGTCATCCAGTCAAGGTCGACATTAAGTTCGGTCCGCACACCATAAAGTTTCCGCTTGGCAAAACCAACATCGTCATCAAGAGAAACACGAGGGTCATTGGTTCTGTTTTCAACAAGTTGATTCCAAGTTGCTTCACGCGACCCGCCTGGTGTCCCTCCGAGAATTTGGTAGTTCCGGCCATTATTATCATCTCTGGTATAATCGGCAATAACGCCAAAGCTTGTCCGTTCTGAAACGTCCAGTTCAGCAGAATAACGCAATCCAACACGGTTAAGGTTTTCCAGATTATCGCCTGTGATCGCATTTGTGGCATAGCCATCTAACAGGTTGGCACTCCCGGCCAATCGTTGACGGAAGTTATCCCCTATAACATTATTTATGATACCTTCCACATCGAAAAGGCCGTGATTACCAGCCGTCAAGGAAACTCTTCCACTGTTTTCATCTGTTGGCCGGGCGGTAATGATATTGATACCACCACCAATCGCGCCTTTGCCCCAAAGTGTGCCTTGTGGGCCTTTCAATACCTCTACACGCTCTATATCAAACAGGTTCACCGCCGCGAGCCCGTTGGTACTTTGCGCAACGCCATCCAGAAAAATAACGGTCGAAAATTCCTGACCCGGAGAAGTATTATCAGAACCAATACCGCGAATAGCCGTTCGGACTTTTCCGGTTCCAAGTTCGTCGAAGGTAAATCCGGGCGTGTTTATTTCAAGTCCGCCAATCGTAAAAATTCCTTTAGCCTTCATTTCTTCTGACGAGAAGGTTGAAATAGCTATTGGAACCGTCTGCACGGATTCCGATTTTTTCTGAGCGGTGACAATAATTTCATCAAAGACGGCCTCTTGCGCCGCTGCTGTGGTTGCAAATGCACCCAGAGCTATTGCCGATACGCCAGTTACTAAACGCAGATTTTTAAATTCAAAGTTTTTCATGATTTCTCCCTTTATAATGTTATTCATGTTTTTTTCCTTTTCGTTAGTTATTATGGTGGTTAAAAAATATTCTGACTGTTTATTTTACAGCCCCCCATTATGATCCCCAATAAATTCTTGGCGGGGGCCCGGCACGTGCGAGCGTTCCATATAGTATTTCATCAGGCATTTCCCGTGCTAAAATCTGGCGTATATCTATAAGTTTCTGAAGATCAATATCTGTCCGGAATCCCATCCTTTCACAAAGAAAGACAAGATCCTCCAAGACGACATTGCCCGTTGCTCCCGGCGCAAATGGGCAACCGCCAAGGCCTCCTACGGCCCCATCTATAATATTAATTCCAACATCAAGGGCGGCTGCGGCATTGGCCAAAGCCAACCCTCTCGTATCATGAAGATGAATAATCACAGGTACTTTTGCGCATAGTTTGACAACATCCCGCGCCAAATCAGTAATTTGCAATGGCGCGGCAAAACCAACCGTATCTGCGATAGAGATAGCATCAGCGCCCGCCTCAAGACATGAAGCTGCTAGATTCAGCACCGCTTGTTTGGGCACTTCTCCAGAAATAGAACATCCAAAAGACATAGGAATTGCCGCCACAATAACCCGTTTTCTCCCTGAAAACTTCCGCGCATTATTTGCGGCGCGGACAAGATCAATAGAGTCCGATTGCGACCGACGCATATTGGCCTGACTATGCTCTTCCGTGGCAGAGACAACACAGACAAGCTCATCAACATTTGTTTTTACCGCATCAGCAATCGCCCGTTCGTTCATGACCAGAACGGAACTGAAGACTTCATCTATTTCATTCACACAATTAATCAAATCACGAACATCGGCAAACTGCGGATACCGCTTTGGCGGCAAGAAAGAACCCACTTCAAAATGACGCAGGCCTGCATTCTTTCCCTGAGATATCCATGCAACCTTTCCTACCGTACTTGGATATTTCCTGACCTGCTGGAGTCCATCTCTTAAACCGACCTCACGCAGTATCACCCTTTGGGAATCAAAGGGATATATATCATTAACGATACTCAAATTCCTGCTCCCTTTATTTCCGTTGTTTTTTCTCGTGAGGAAGAGGCTGATAGAAACTTGTCATTATCCGCACCAAGAACAGGGATTTTTCCACAGACAGGCACCATATCACCATCAATTTCGAAGGGAAGCGCCGGGGCACGACAGATTTTCCCGTTTGGCAATTCTGACTGGACAAGGCCGCCTTCCCGCATGACATGGGGGTCATCAAACATGTCTGAAGGCTTCCCTACGACAGCAAAGGGAACACCAATTTTCTCAAACTCCACCTGAAGATCAACACACTGCCATTGTGAAATTACATCAGCAAATTGTGGAATCATCCAGGGTCTGGCTGCCAACCGCCCTTTTGCAGATTGCAGGTTCTCATGCTTTTTAAAGTCCCCTAAATCCAATGATTCACAAATATATTCCCACTGCATTTCCGTCACGACACCGACAAACAGTTGTTTTTTATCTTTGGTCTCAAAAATATCGTAAATAGGCCAGCTGGGGTCTCTTTCCGGCATGGGAGAAGGGTCAACACCCGCGATGTCAGCGTGAACCATATGTTGAGAAACAAATAAAAGGCAGGTTTCAAATAAACCCACGCGTACTTCACGCCCGACCCCGGTTTTATCTCGTTCAATTAAGGTTGCCAGCACCGCAATAGCCCCAAACAATCCGCCCATAATATCATTGATTGAGGATCCAACACGCAATGGGCTGCCCTCGGGCCCTGTCATATATGCCAGACCAGTCATCATCTGCACGACTTCGTCAAGCGCGGTACGTTGCTTGTATGGGCCACTTAGGAACCCCTTGTGAGAACATAATATAAGTTTGGGATATTTAATTTTTAAATCATCCGGAGCCAACCCCATTTTAGCCAAAGCGCCGTCTTTAAAATTTTCAATAAGAACATCAGAGTTAACTAATAGATCACTAAAAATCTTCCGGCCTTCTTCAGAATAAATATCGAGTTGTATGGATTTCTTCCCACGATTGAAAAGGGGGAACATTGACAGACCCATCCCCTGTAATTCTCGGGTCTTATCGCCGGCTACGGGCTCAACCTTAATGACTTCCGCTCCTAAAAACGCCAAGAACATGCCGCATGCAGGCCCCATCACCATATGGCTGATCTCGATCACACGAATACCTTGAAGTGGCTTAAACTCATTAGTCAATGTTTATAACTCCGAAACTGGGATATTTGTTTTTTTTATGTTTATGCCTTCTTTTATATTTACTTTTATTCATAATTAAAATTATAATGTTATTCACGATATCTTCTAAATTATAGAACACTAAGAAATTAATTCGTTATGGATTCACGTCGACTCAAGTATTTTGCTGCAATTTATGATCATGGTACTTTGGCCAGAGCATCTGAGCATTTGCATGTGGCTACATCAGCTTTGAGTCATCATATTACGAATCTGGAATATGATCTTGGAGCCAAGTTATTTATCAGAGAACCGAGAGGTATGAAGCCGACTGCTGCGGGAGAACGGCTATATGGTCATGCCAGGAAAATTATTAGATTAATGAAAGATGCCGAAAGAGATATGCAAGCCTCTAAAGAATCTCTATCTGGCGATGTATCTGTTAGCATGGCTTATTCTGTTATTAAATTGATTGGCGTGACACTCGCAAAGGAAGTCCTTACTCAATATCCCAATATTCATCTTTCATTATTGGAAAGTCTTTCTGGTCTAACGATTGATCACATGGTGTCCACTCAGGTTGATATCGCGCTTGCTTATAACCCACCTCTGACAAGCTCGTTAAAATTAACCCCTATCTTAAATGAACGCATGGTTCTTATGGGACATAAAAGTATTATTGGCGAGGATTCTGGTCCGATTAATTTCGAAGAAATAATGGGTATGCCCCTTTTTCTTTTAGGCAGGGGCCTTTCTAGCAAGGTTGTATTTGATGATCCAAAAATTCTTACTGCGATCAACAACGCTGCAATTATGCATTTATATTCTGTTCATGCGGTTCAAAATTTGGTGCTCGCAAAATTAGGGTGCGTTATTGGGCCGATTACTTTTCTCGATGAACATCGTCATTTGGATGGCTTCCATTACCGTGATATAGAAAACCCGATCCTCACACGAAACCTGTATGCCTGTGAAATTTCAGACAAAACACCGACATATGCTTATGAAGCCATCAAAACGCATATTTATGGTCTCATTCATAATTCAATTGAAACGGGCCACTGGCGTGCAGAAAATTTGATCAAACCCGAATGGCTAAAGCTTGGCTCGTATTAGCCCCTTTCGTTGATTTTGCTTCAGCGCTTTAGGCCTGTTCCATTGTCGTGCCGCCCGCCAAGCCCACTTGTTTACGAACTTCATGGTTAAATTATGGGAACGACTTAATTCTTATTCATCAGAAATGAAACAACCAATAGTAAAGCCAAAATAAGGGATAAGCCGCGCCAGAATACCAGCGGGTTCTTCTCAAGAAGTGGCAAGAAATTTTGTTTGCCTGCCTGTGCAGGTGGAACGGTGAAATCCCGCTCAAACTTGGAAAAACTCTGGTATCTCTCGCGGGGGTCTTTTTGAACCGCTTTTTTCAAGACCATATCAATCCACGGCGGAATATCAGAATTTACTTGGACTGCTGGAATATAGTCCAGCTGCCGGGCGCGGCGAATGCTGGAAAATCCTTTGCCGTAAGGCAGCTTATGGGTCAGAATTTCATAAATAACCGCGCCCAGAGAATAAAGGTCTGACTTATTATCGCCGTCGCCGTAAAGCAGATATTCCGGCGCCGTGTAATCAACCGCCCCCGCAGGTCTTTGAGAGCGGCTGACCTGCTTGCCTTCCGCGACGCTGGCTACTTTCACAGAACCAAAGTCAATGATTTTCACGGTTCCCGCCTCATCAATCATTATATTTTCCGGCTTCAAATCCTGATGTATCATATCAAGGCGGTGCATAGCGCGTAAGCCCTGAATAAGCTGCCGCAGAATATCCCGCACCTTTGCCATATCGGGTTCAGGATGATCATTGATCCATTCCCGCAATGTCTGCCCTTCAAGATATTCCGTCACATAATAGAGAAATTTTCGATGCTCCCGTTGCGGAATTATTTTCAATATATGGGCGGAGTTTATCTGGGTGCCGACCCATTCTTCCCGATGAAATTGTTCAATATAATGCTCATCATCATCAAAATTAACCGATGGTGTTTTAAGAGCCACCAAATCCCCGTTTTTTGTGTCCTTGGCAAGATAGACCTGGCTTCGGGCATTGGCATGCAGTTCCCTGATAATTTTATAACCCTCTAAGACCATTCCCGTCTCAAGCGGCGGCGGGAAGGGCAAACGGTTTCGGGCCGTAAAATGCTGTTTCTGCCGATGGTCGGATATGTCATCCATTCTGATGATCTGGCAGGTCAGGTTATCATCACTGCCACCCGCCAATGCCTTGTCACAGATCAGCTTTGCGGCGGCATCCATATCATCGCTATTTTGAGTGATTAAATCCTTTATTTCACGCGTTCTTACAAACTCGTGAATCCCGTCTGTGGTCAGGATAAAAACATCCCCCACTTGCATATCAACCACACGATAATCTATCTGTAAATTTCTCCCCGTCCCCATGGCACGGGTCAGGTAGTGGCTTTTGCCATATCTGTGATCCTGGGTCAGATGCTGAATATTTCCATCCCGCATAAGACTGATACGGCTATCACCAATATGGAAAATATAGGCCGAACCGGATTTGAGCACTATGGCACTGAGGGTGCTGACCATACCCAGATCACTCCCATAAACCGTCTGCCCCTGACTAAACATCCAGCTGTTTGTCGCCAGCAATATTTTACTGGCCGATTTCTTAACGCTCCAGCTGTCGGGTGTGGAAAAATAATCTTGCAACAGACATTTAACGCAGGTCTCACTGGCCACCTTGGCCGCCTGACAGCCGCTCATACCATCGGCAATGGCAATGGCTATTCCTTTGGTCAGCTCCTGTTTCTTTTCCGGAAACATGACACCGTAGGAATCTTCATTTTCTGGCTTGGTACCTTTATCGGAAAAGGCCCCTATGGTGATTGCCGACATTTAGCTGACCTTTATCATTTCAATTGTGCCATCGGGCAGAACTTCTGCTATTTCCCCTTCTGGCTCATCCATAAAGGCGGCCACTATCATACATATAAGAATGGCACTACCCCCGATCACCATAAAAAATATTGACGGTGAAACAAAGGAAAAAACCATCAGGAAACAAACCCCGCCAATATTACCATAAGCCCCGACCATACCGGCTATCTGACCGGTCATTCTTCGTTTAATCAGCGGCACCGTTGCAAAAACGGCCCCCTCGCCGGCCTGAACAAAGAAAGCGCAACACATGCAGGCCAGAACCGCCAGCGGCAAAGGCCAGTCTGACGTGATTTGCGACAGGACGGCATAACCGACAGACAGACCAATCAGCAAAATCATTAAAGATTTCTTGCGGCCAAATTTATCACTGAAGAAACCACCGCCAGGACGCGCCACCAAATTCATAAAGGCGAAACTGGCAGCGACCATACCGGCCTGTACAGCTGATAAACTAAAAACATCCATAAAGTACAAGGGTAATATGGACACCACTGCAAGCTCTGAACCAAAAGTCACCATATAGGCCAGATTGAGGATGGCCACCTGCTTGAACTTGTAACGATGTAATTCATCTACGCCCGTTTTAAGAGCTTCTGCATTGACCTTGGAAATATGATACAGCTGATAGAGAAAGACAACAAAGAGAAAACCATATAGGGACATCTCCATCACTTGTCCGATGATGCCCAGATTTTGCGGCCCAAGTTTCCATGTCAAAAGAGCTAAAGCCAAAAACAGCGGTGCTTTCATAATGAAATAAAGCACCATATCTTGAGGTGTGCTGATTTCCATGGCACCGGCTTTTTTAGGCTTGAAGTATGTGGCCCCCTTAGGCGTATTACGGATATTGAAATAAAATATAAATGAATATATCAAAGAAAGCGCGCCCGTAGAGCCAACGGCATACCGCCATCCGTCCGCACCACCAAACATCAAAGCCACAGTGGGCAGCGTCAGGGCCGCCGCTGCAGAACCAAAATTACCCCAGCCGCCGTAAATACCCTCTGCAAGCCCAACCGTCTTAACCGGATACCATTCACTGATCAACCGGATACCGATGACGAAGCCAGCCCCAACAAAACCCGTCAGAAAACGGGCCACGGCCATCATTTCAAATGAATCGGCCAAGGCAAAAAAGAAACAAAGAAAACTGGAAATAAACAGCAGGGCCGAAAAGACCGCCCTTGGTCCAAATCTATCCACAAACATGCCGATAATGACCCGTGCCGGAATGGTCAGCGCCACATTCAATATCAGAATGGCGGTTACCTGTTGTTTATTTAACCCGAGGTCTTCACTGATCATGGCCATGAGCGGCGCATGATTAAACCAGACAACAAAACTGATAAAAAGGGCCATCCATGAAAGATGAAGGGTTTTGGTTTCTCCTTTAAGTGAAAATATTTCTATTTTCTGTGATGGCGATATAGACATGCGTGTTCCTTAAAATACTCCTCAAATGACCCTTTACATTCGGTTCATTTTTCTTGTGCTGGATAACAGAGCAAGTAACGTGCCATTTATAGTGCGGCGCAATAAAAATCTCGATCAAGAGGATTTCCTTATCTTTATATGGAGATATTCTCAAGAATGCGTCCTGCACATGCTCTATTAAGCCATAACAATCAGCCGATTTTTTAAGCTTACGCCCTTGATAGCCTATTTTTTAATCAATAAGTCGTTTTGCCTATTTATTAATCTTTTTTATGTGCAGTTGCACAATAATTAAAGAATAGGCAAATCTGAATGATCTGAAAAACAGGCTTTTTGTTGAAAAATAAAGGATTGACGGTTCTGGCATAAAGCTTGCTAGTAGTCAGGCGTAGCCCACTAGTAAAAGAGAGTAATATGAAAAAGAAACTCGTCATTATAGGTAACGGCATGGCCGGCATGAGAGCTTTGGAAGAGCTTCTGAAGATTGCCCCTGACGAATATATCGTCACTGTTTTTGGGGCCGAACCCCATGTCAATTATAACAGAATCATGCTGTCGCCGGTTCTGGCCGGAGAGCAGAAATTTGACGACATTATCATCAATGACCAAGCCTGGTATGAGAGCAATGACATCACCCTGTTTACAGGTGAAAAAACCGTTACCATCAACCGGCTCAACAAAACCGTCGTCAGCGATAATGACCGGATTATTCCCTATGACAGCCTGTGGATTGCAACAGGCTCTGATCCCTTTATCATACCGGTACCGGGAAAAGATTTAGATGGCGTTGTTACTTTTCGAGATATTAAAGATGTCAACGAGATGATCCTGGCGTCAAAAACCTATCAAAATGCCGTCGTTATCGGCGGTGGTCTTTTGGGTTTGGAGGCTGCTTATGGCCTGAAACGAAACGGGATGAATGTTACGGTCATTCATCTGGCCGATACCCTGATGGAACGGCAGCTTGACGAGGCGGCGGGTTACCTGCTGAAATCTGATCTTGAAAACCGTGATATTGCCATTCTGACAGACGCAAATACCAAAGAAATAATCGGCAAGGATCGTGTCGAGGCGGTAAAGCTTGCGGACGGTCGTGAAATTCCCGCCGACCTTGTGGTCATGGCGGTCGGCATTCGTCCCAGCACCACACTTGCCAAAGATGCGGGTATTGACTGCAATCGGGGGGTCATAGTCAATGATCACCTGCAGACATCTGACCCCAATATTTTCGCCATTGGTGAATGCGCCGAACACCGGGGCGAGGTTTACGGTCTGGTGTCCCCACTCTATGAAATGGGCCGGGCGCTGGCAGGATTTATGGCGGGCTATAACAGCCGTTACAAAGGCTCTGTTACCAGTACAAAATTGAAAGTTACCGGGGTTGAGCTTTTCTCTGCCGGCGATTTCAGCGGCGGGGAAGGGACAGAAGACATCGTGCTTCGGGATGCCCGGCGGGGAATTTATAAACGTCTGGTGATCAAGGATGACCGCATCATTGGAGCTGTCCTGTACGGCGATGTGGAAGATGGGCCGTGGTATTTCCAGCTTTTGAAAGACAAGGATAAAATTGATGACATCCGTGACCACCTGATATTTGGCCAGTCGCTTTCCATGGGGAACACCGCCGTGGACCCCATGGCGGCCGTTACAGCATTGCCTCTTGAGGCAGAGATTTGCGGCTGTAACGGCATATGTAAAGGCACAATCATTTCAACGATCACTGACAAGGGGCTAACCAGTCTGGATGAAGTCCGGGCCCATACCAAGGCATCTGCCAGTTGCGGATCCTGCACTAATCTGGTGGAACAGGTCATGGCCCTGACCCTTGGTAATGACTATGAGGCTGAGGCGGCAACAGCCATGTGCGGCTGCACCGATCATACTCACGCTGATGTGCGACATCTGATCCAGTTGAACAGCCTGAAAGAAATTCCGGCGGTCATGCAGGGCTTGCAATGGAAAACGCCCAACGGCTGCTCTAAATGCCGTCCGGCTCTGAACTATTATCTGATTGCCGCATGGCCCGGAGATTATAAGGATGATTACCAGTCCCGCTATATCAATGAGCGGGTTCATGCCAACATCCAGAAGGATGGCACTTATAGTGTGATCCCGCGCATGTGGGGTGGCTTGACAACCCCCAACGAACTGCGCGCCATCGCCGATGTGGCCGATAAATTTGACATTCCCACGGTTAAGGTTACGGGAGGGCAGCGCATTGACCTACTGGGCATCGAAAAACAAGACCTGCCCGGTGTCTGGGCCGACCTTAATGCGGCGGGCATGGTTTCCGGTCATGCTTACGGTAAATCCCTGCGCACGGTGAAAACCTGTGTCGGGCAGGAATGGTGCCGATTTGGCACCCAGATGTCCATGAGCATGGGCGTTGCGTTGGAAAAAATGGCGTGGGGAAGCTGGACACCGCATAAGTTTAAAATGGCTGTCAGCGGCTGCCCTCGAAATTGCGCCGAGGCCACCATCAAGGATTTCGGCGTGGTCGCGGTTGACAGCGGATGGGAACTTCATGTGGGCGGTAATGGCGGCATGGTCGTCAGGGCCTGCGATTTGCTGTGCAAGGTTGAAACCGACGAAGAGGTTATGGAATATGCCGCCGCCTTCATGCAGCTTTACCGCGAAGAAGGTCATTATCTGGAACGCACCGCCCCTTGGGTGGAACGTGTGGGACTGGGCAGCATTAAAGACCGCATCGTTGACGATAAAAAGAACCGCAAAAAACTGGTTAAACGTTTCCATATATCGCAAAAAGGTAATCAGGACGACCCTTGGGCAGATCGGGTGGAAAATAATGTTCACGCCCATGAATTTAAACCCCTCGCAGAGGTAGGATAAGATGATGACACAGAACTGGATTGAAATCGGGCAATTGGAAGATATTCCCTATCTGGGCTCCCGCGTGGTTAAAACCGGCGGCACGGATATTGCCATTTTCAAAACCGCAACCGGGGCCATCTTTGCCCTCGAAGATAAATGCCCCCACAAGGGCGGCCCTCTGTCCCAAGGCATTGTCCATGGCAAAAGTGTCTCCTGCCCTCTGCATAACTGGAATATTTCGCTGGAAAATGGCGAAGTGCTTGGGCCTGACAGCGGCTGCAGCCATGTCATTCCGACCCAGATTATAGGGGACAAGGTATTTCTGGCGTTCCCCGTCCTCTCGAAAGCAACCGGAACCGATGGCTGAAGAGATTAGAACCACCTGTGCTTACTGCGGCGTGGGGTGTGGCGTCATTGCCCGCACCGATGATGATGGCAACGTCACCATCACCGGTGATGCGGATCATCCGGCCAATTTTGGCAAGCTTTGTTCCAAAGGCAGTGCTTTGGCCGAAACGCTCGGGCTGGAAGATCGCTTATTATATCCCGAAGTCGGCGGCACAAAAATCAACTGGGGCGATGCCCTGCAGGCAACCGCAGAAAGCCTGAACCATATCAGGGAACGTTATGGCCCGGATTCCATCGGCTTTTATGTCTCCGGCCAACTGCTGACCGAAGATTATTATGTGGCCAACAAACTCATGAAGGGGTTCATCGGTTCGGCCAATATCGACACCAATTCACGTCTTTGTATGTCCTCAAGTGTTGCAGGACATAAGCGGGCCTTTGGCAGTGATACAGTGCCCGGCAATTATGAAGACTGGGATCAGGCCGATCTGGTGGTTCTGGTCGGTTCCAATGCGGCATGGTGTCACCCTGTTCTCTTTCAACGGCTGATCACTGCACAGAATACTCGCGGTACTAAAATTGTGGTCATAGACCCCCGCCGCACCCCTACTTGCGATACCGCTGATCTGCATCTGGCCCTAAAGCCCGGAAGCGATGTCAGACTATTCAACGGTCTGCTCATCCACCTGTCAGACAACGGGAATACAGACACCGATTTCATCAATGACCATACCAATGGACTGGAAGATACCCTACAGCATGCCAGAGAGGATACGAAAGATTTAGCCGAAAAATGCGGTCTTTCCGAAGATGATATTACCGCCTTTTTCGAGCTTTTCGCGGGCGCGGAGAAAGTCCTTACCGCCTATTCTCAGGGCGCAAACCAATCATCGCAGGGCACAGACAAGGTCAATGCCATCATCAACTGCCATCTGCTTACCGGACGTATCGGAAAGCCGGGTATGGGGCCGTTTTCCCTCACCGGACAGCCCAACGCCATGGGGGGACGGGAGGTGGGCGGCTTAGCCAATACTCTCGCCGCCCATATGGAATTTGATGACAAATCACGCGATATTGTCAGTCGTTTCTGGAAAACCGAAACCCTCGCTTCTAAACCCGGCCTGAAAGCCGTGGACATGTTCCGTGCTGTCCATGAAGGACAGATAAAAGCCATCTGGATCATGGGGACAAATCCTGCGGTCAGTATGCCCGATGCCAATTACATTCGGGAAGCCCTGAAAAAATGTGAACTGGTGATTGTGTCTGATGTCATGCAGAATACCGACACGATGAAATATGCCCATATCGCCCTTCCCGCACAGGCCTGGGGCGAAAAAGACGGCACGGTGACCAACAGCGAACGGCGTATATCGAGGCAACGCCGGTTCCTGCCACCCCCGGGCGCAGCACGGCCTGATTGGTGGATCATAAGCCAAGTCGCCAAATATATGGGGTTTGCAGAGAGCTTTGATTATAATTCCTCTGGCGATATTTTCCGTGAACATGCCGCCCTGTCCGCCTTCGAAAATGAGGGAGACCGCGATTTTGATATTTCCGGTCTTGGGTTCAATTTTGAGTATGACTTTTCACCGGTTCAATGGCCCGTGAATGGCCTGAACCCAAGGGGCAGAGAACGTTTCTTTGAGAGCGGACAATTTTTTACCGATGATAACCGCGCCCGTTTTGTCGCGGTTCGCCCCCAAGCGCCCGTTAATGCGCCTGACAAATCATTCCCCTTGATCCTGAACAGCGGGCGCATACGCGACCATTGGCACAGCATGACACGGACGGCGAAATCACCCAGATTAAACAACCATCGGGATGAGCCCGATATAACCATCCATCCGCAGGATGCCGATAAATATGAACTGGATCAAAAAGGTTTTGTTAAAATAACCAGCCGCTGGGGTAATGCTCTTGTGCGCGTCCGCATTACCAAACAGCAGCAACCGGGCCATATATTCATGCCCATGCACTGGAATGATACCAATGCCGCCAATGCCGTTGTGGGACGTCTTGTCAATCCTGCGGTCGACCCTCTCTCCGGTCAACCTGAACTGAAACATACGCCGGTTCAGATCAAAAAGTGGGCGCCCGAATGGCACGGTTTTCTGTTATCCCGGGAAAGAATAACCCCGGAAAGTTTAACATATTGGTGCCACAGTTATCAGAAAGGTTGCCATATTCTTGAATTCGCCGGCACGGGAGATATGATGGAAAATGATTTTCTTTCCCCCTTCTTTGCGCAGGCGGGAAACCCTGATAGCCTTACCTTCAGCAATTCAGCATCCGGACAAATGCGTTTGGCCAGAACCCGAAATGATAAGCTTGAAATCTGCCTGTTTGTAACCCGGAAAGGCGCATTGCCAGACAGAGGCTGGCTGCAATCCCAGTTTCAGAAGGCTTGTCTGGATCACGGTATTTACAGCATATTACTGTCGGGTCAGCCTCTCGACCCAAGTAATGCGCCCGGGCCAATTATTTGTTCCTGCTTTGGAATCAGCCAAAAGGCCATACTCAGCGCATTTGCCGGCAAGCGTGTCAAAACCGTGGATGATATCGGCGATCTGTTAAAAGCGGGCAGAAATTGCGGGTCATGCAGACCAGAAATAAAAGACCTTATCGCCAGTCTCCGTGCCAGCTGAACAATTGATAATAGACATGGAAAATACTTTCCCCCCTAAGAAAATACGGTCGGAATGCCGGTATATTGTTACATTGGTTTTTTTCTTCTTACTTTTTTCTGGTTTTGCTCTGATACAGGCGGTAACTATCGCTATTCATTTCCAGAATATTGACGTGATGGGTCAGGCGGTCGAGAAGAGAGCTGGCAATCTATGGGTCTCACCGACATCGATGCTTTTCTAATCAACTGCGCAGGGCGTTATGCGCGCTCCACTGTCAGTGATATCGCCTGCAGTCTTCCTAGGTGGGGCACTTTTGCATGACAATTAACACCGCCGTAAAACCGCTGGACATATAACATTTATACCATGTGCGGATTGTGTCATCGTCGAGATAAAGAAACTCTGCAATCAAGGCACAGCTCTTGCCATCATCAAGCAGTAGAACAGCGTTAGCCCGGCGCGCAACGCCGTGAGGTTCAATCGACCGCCGGGTAATCTGCTCCAGCTCTTCTCGCTGATCTTCATTTAAAAAACCACCTCTAATCATGAAACACAGAAGAAATAATTTCTCGTATCACGTCAACATGTTTCTCGGATTCTCAAGGATTCTGAGTATAGTTTCGGGTGATTTTTGACAATGCTTTATTAAAGGTAGCTAATTTCCTATGCCCCATAAGTCCTCATTTTGTTATGTTTATTTTATGGAAATAATATGTGTTTCGACTGATAGAACTCACATTTCAATTACAATGAGGTGTACCTCAATGTTTTTGCGGTAAAGAACATGAAAAAATAGATAAGACGGATGCTTTTATTTTTCCATAGGTCGTCACTACTAACACTTGACTTTTGGCGATGATTTTGATTCTCTGATATTATGAGAAAAACAGGATTTATATTGGCGGCGGTGACGATCCTGCTTTCCGGCTGTTCCACGTCGCCGCCGCGTAATATTGATGATGGTTGTGCGATTTTCAAGGAAAAAAGCGGCTGGTATAAGGCCATGCTGCGGTCTCAGAAAAAATATGGCACGCCGATCCATGTGCAACTGGCGATCATTCATCAGGAATCCAGTTTCAAGCATAATGCCAAGACCGAGCGCACGCATATATTCTGGGTGATCCCCTGGGGCCGAAAATCAACGGCTTATGGCTATGCGCAGGTTAAGGACGGCACATGGGACTGGTATAAACAGAAAACCGGCAATCGCGGTGCCGACAGGGATAACTTTGCCGATGCGACGGACTTTATCGGCTGGTATACGGATGTCAGCCAGAAAACCCTCGGCATTTCCAAATGGGATGCGGAAAATCAATATCTGGCCTATCATGAGGGCCACGGCGGCTTTAAACGTAAAAACTACCGCAAGAAACCCTGGTTGATGAAGGTGGCCAAAAAAGTTCAGCGCAACAGCCTGAAATATGCCGCCCAGTTGAAAAAATGCGAAAGCAGCCTTGATCGTGGTTTCTGGTTTTGGCCTTTCTAGACCCTAGATTTTAGGCGGCTGGCCTTTGCGCAGCCATCCGGTGATCGCATAACGTGCGCCCCCGGCATGGGGAACCACATAGCTTACGGAATGTTTCTGTGGTATTTTAAGGATATTCAGCGCATTGAAACTGGGCGTTATGCCTTGGCTGATATGGCCATCATCGTCAATGAATTGCAGAATGCCGCCCCAGTCCGGTCGCCAGTTAGGGGTCAAATTCATCACCATGGCGACAAGCCGGTTCTTGCCGCCAACATCATCGCTGTGATCGGAAAGAAAATGCCCTGCTCTATATTGGGTGCATTGGGAATCTGAAAAACTGGCCTCTTTAAAACCCGTGATCGCCCGCATGAAATCCAGATATTCTTCTGAATTTACGAAATCCAGATATTGATTGATATACAGATGCTGATTTAACTTTTGCTCACGGGCATCGGACAAAGAATAGGCATTGAAGATATATTGAAAATCATATTTTGCCTTTTCATTGATATGGGTATTGAGCAAATGTCGTTGAACATCATCCATGGCGTCAATTTGAATTTGATGGAGGGTATAGCCTTTTTCGCCATCGTTAAAATTACTTTGCCAAGGGACATCGTTTTTTAATGCTTCATACAGTTTCTGGGCAGATTCCGGCGTTAATATTTCAGGAATATGCACGCGCCCGACATTTTGAAATATTTTAGAGAATTTCTCGATATCCAAATTAGGGTTTAATTGAATGGTTTGGGACACGTTACGGTTTCCTCGTTGTTTTTACTATATTTGATAAGAATATTCTCGTTCGACTTTTGCGATGCGGGTGGTGTAGCTTTTGTACCATTTTTCTCGGCCCAGTTTTTGGGCTGTCAAATGGTCGGCTCTATTTTTCCAGTTCTTGATGCTGTCAAGGTCTTTCCAGTATGAAATGGATATGCCCCTATCCCCTTCCTGAGTACTCTCAAAGCCAATATAGCCGGGTTGATCTGCCGCTAATGCTGCCATATGTTCTGCTGTTTGGGCGTAACCTTGATTGTTATCTGTGCGAATACTCGTGAAAATCACAGCATAATAGGGCGGCAAAATTTTCGAAGTCATATGAATATTCTCTCATATTTTTTCTATCATTACTCGCTCAAGATGATATAGAGTGTCTCTATTCAGGTAAAGGAAAATACTTATGTCTATTTGGTCTTCAATCATTGGCGGTGCGGCCGGGGGTGCTATTCTGGGCGGGCCTATCGGGGCAATCATTGGGGCGCTCGCGGGTCATTATATTGGCAAAAAAATGGGTGAGGGCGGCGACTTAGAGACCGATCAGGTCTCCTTTACCATTGGAGTGATCGCGTTAAGTGCAAAAATGGCCAAGGTCGACGGCCATGTGAGCCGTGAAGAGATTGACGCCTTCAAGCAGGCCTTCAAAGTGCCGGAAAGCGAGATGAAAAATGTCGCGCGTATATTCAATATGGCCCGAAAAGAAGCCACGGGATTTGAGCCTTATGCCCGGCAATTGGCCAAATTATTCCGGGCCAAGCCGGCGATGCTTGAAGAATTGCTCGGCATATTATTTCATATCGCGCGGGCTGATGGCGTTATCCATCCGGCGGAATTGCAATTTTTGGCTGATGTATCGGCGATTTTTGGATTTTCTGCGGCGGAATTTGACCGGATCAGGGCTGAAAACCTTGGGCCGGACAAGGCGGATCCTTATGAAATATTAGGCGTCAGCCGGGCGGCCACGGATAGGGAAATTAAATCGGCTTACCGTAAATTAATCAAGGAACATCATCCGGATCTATTGGCATCCCAAGGCTTGCCGCCTGAATTTATCGAGGTCGCCAACGAAAAGCTATCGGTGATTAATGTGGCCTTTGATCGCATCGAAAAAGAACGCGGCATGACATAGGGAGCGCGTTATGCCAATCCATCATATTCTGTTCGCCTTTGTTGTATCCTTTGTCTGGGGCGTAAATTTTGTCGTGATGAAAATCGGGCTGGAGCATCTGTCGCCATTTTTGTTTATGGCCCTGCGGTTTGCTATTGTGTTCCTGATTTTATTTCCCTGGCTGCGCATTGTTAAAGGCAAAATGACGTTGATTTTTGCAGTTGGGCTTTGTTTGGGTGGGTTGCATTTTGCCTTTGCAATTATGGGGTTAAAGCTGGCCGAAAATGTAACGTCAATCATCATTATCGTGCAAATGCATGTGCCGCTTACGTTGATCATGGCGCATTTTCTTTTAAAGGAAAGGCTGAGCTATTGGCGGGGCAGCGGGATTGTCGTCGCCTTTATCGGGGTATTGATCATCTCCTTTGACCCCGCTATCATGCACGAACGTATTGCGATTATTGTTATTTTCGGCGCGACCATGCTTTATTCCATTGGGGCAATTCTAATGCGGCAGCTTCAGAATGTCGGGGTATTGAATACGCAGGCCTGGACGGCCATTTTCGGCGTTCCCATATTGCTCAGCCTGTCCCTTTTCATAGAGGCGGATCAACTGGAGCAAATCATGACGCTGAATATGGAAGGCTGGGGAGCGGTATTCTATACGGCGGTTTTGTCTTCTGTTGTGGGCTACGGCGGCATGAATTTTCTGCTGAAACGTCATCCTGTGCCGTTGATTGCCCCGATTTTCCTCAGCACGCCATTGTTCGCAACCGCCGCCGCTGTTATGGTCTTCGATGAAGTTCTGACCACGCGGTTCTATATTGGCACCAGTTTAACCCTGATTGGCCTGGCGGTTATTCATCTGCGCGACTGGTGGAAAAAACGTCAAATAGTGCAGGAGCTACTGCCATGATATCTTATCTGTCGCCCAATTATAACGATCGTCCTGAAGGCTCTGAAATTAAATATCTGATCCTGCATTATACCGGTATGCATACGGGCAAGGCGGCGTTGGACAGGCTGTGTGATGAGGCAGCCAAAGTCAGCGCCCATTATCTGATCGAAGAGGATGGCCGTGTATTTCCACTGGTGCCGGAGGATAAACGCGCGTGGCATGCGGGACGATCCTCATGGGAGGGGGAACGCGATATTAACGGCCATTCTATCGGGGTTGAACTGGTAAACCCCGGTCACGACAGCCCGGGTTACAAAGGGGATTACCGGCCTTTTCCCGAAGCGCAAATGACGGCATTGATTGAGCTTTGCCATGGTATTTTAACGCGCCATGATATAAAGCCGTGGCATGTTCTTGGCCATTCAGATGTCGCCCCGACCCGAAAATGTGATCCGGGCGAGCTGTTTGACTGGCAAAGACTGGCAGAGGCTGGAATAGGGCTCTGGCCTTCCAATGTGGGTAAAAAACAGTCAATTGCGGGCAATGCGGCCTCTTTTCAAGAGAGGTTATCTCTTTATGGCTATGAGTTAGGCGGGCATAAGGATTTTCCGGCACAGCGGATTGTCACGGCTTTTCAACGCCATTTCCGGCCCGCCGATATCAACGGGGATATTGATGATGAATGTCGCCAGATTTTGGATGATCTTCTGATCATCAAGGCCTTAACATAAATTACGCTTAATTTTCCGGTTCAAGAGTATCATTCGTGTGCTGGGCTTTTGTGGTATCAGGCAGCAAGCCTTCGGGCAGCGTATCCAGTGTTTTTTCAGTATTGGGCCCGGCGGGGCCATGTTCAAAAAGATATTCATCATCCCCGGAACACCCTGTTGTGAAACTTGTTATCATTCCGGCCAGAAGCAGTGTTTTAAGGGTATTTCCAGTCATATATAGATCCCGTTTAAAAATGATATGTTCAGGTTGATTATTAATTATTTTTCGCAATGTGCCCGAGTTTCGCGCGGAAGGCAAGCCGAGGATCTAATTTATCAAGAATTATCGTTAACATTAAAGCTTTATCAATATTATTAGTATATTTTTTAATATGATGCCTTGGTTTTGGCTTTAGGGAGCAATAATGTCGGTTTCGTCTAATATAAAAGATTCGGAAAAAATTAGCAGTATCAAGCTTGGCTTGGCTTGTATGCGGAGTACGAAAAGGCGAACGGTTGTTTGGCCGGCCACTCTTTATGTGGTGGATTTCGAATTCAGGGCAATGCTGTATGATATTTCTCTGGGCGGGATGCGTTTGAAGCTGCCCCTGCCGCTCGCGCGGGGCGCGGAAGCCAGGGTCAAAATCAAAAATAAAGTTGTTTTGAACACAAGAGTTGTGTGGTGCGCCGGTGAATTTATCGGATTGAAATTCTGTGACCCTGTCGAGGTCGTCAGCAAGGCGCTCGGGGAATTATCTGCGGGCCTCGACGACATAAAATAAAAAAATATTTTTTCGGAAAATTCCGTTTTTACTGTTTTTTATCTTAAAATTAGACTATTCACACCCTATCCAGATGGTTGGATGGTCGCTGCTGCATTTATGCAGGAGAGGAAAGTCCGGGCACCACGCAAGAACGGTGCCGGTTAATGGCCGGCGAAGGTGACTTCAGGGAAAGTGCCACAGAAAGCAAACCGCCTGCGCTTATGGCTTTGGCTATGACAAAGGTAAGGGTGAAAGGGTGCGGTAAGAGCGCACCGCTCTGTTGGTAACAACAGAGGCAGGGTAAACCCCACCGGGTGCAAAATCGAATAGGAACGTCAGCTCTTTTAGGGCAACTCTTCTTGCGGAGTGTCGTTCGGGTAGATTGCATGAGGGGGCTGGTAACAGTCCTCCTAGATGAATGATCATCCATTTGTCTTGTTTTCAGGAACAAGGCAAAGGACAGAACCCGGCTTACAGACCATCTGGATATTTTTTAAGGGGGATTTAGAATCTTCGCCCAACAGGCTTTATAAATTCATATTCTTTTACTTCACTGATCTTATCTATGATAAAACCTTTACGCTCGGGATGTTTTTTGCGCACCATGTCTATAACATCACTCTCGGTTTCAGCTTCATAAGTAAGAAAATGCAAATGCGCCCATTCACGATTATAGTTTGGATGAGATTTATTTTGTTTATCCAGTTCCCGAACCTGTTCATTATAAATCGAAACTTCAAAGCGCTTAAGTTTTTCAGCCATTAATCTTCATTTCCTTAGAACCATATACTGCTTATGAATTTTATTGGATTTTACTTAAGTTAACTTTAATAATTCATAAAATGTGATTTATTTTGGCCATTTTTTTATGAATTAGGGGATGTTTTTACATCATAAGAAACAGGTAAAATAGTGGCCAGCGCGGTGGCGACATGGTTTTCCGTCCCATCTTCTGTGATGGCATAAACATCAGAACGGCTGATAACCTGTCTCCTGCCGACGCGCACCACATATCCCTTGCCAATGAAATGTTTGCCAATGGCCGGGGCAAGGAAATTTATTTTATATTCTTGTGTCACAACCTCCCCGACTTCCGTGGCGGCGGCAATAGCGCAGACATTGTCGGCAAGAAATCCCACCACGCCGCCATGAAGGAAGCCATGTTGTTGGGTTAACTCTTTTGAATAGGGGACTTCTAATTGGGCGTAGCCTTTTTCAAGACGGGTGAGCGTTACATTGATTAAGGCCGAGAAAGGCTGATGCAGCATAATGTCGGTTAACTGCGCCTTTAATTTTTCAAGCGGGCTGGTCATGATATTTCTCTTTAGATTGTGGTCTTTGTTTTGACCTTATGGTAAAAGAGGCCGCGTTAAAATAAAAAAAAGGGATGATTAATGTATTTTCTGAAATCTGTATTCTTCTTTGTTATGGGAACCGGCCTGTTTGTTACCAATTCATTTTCGGAACAGGAAGGCTCTTCCTATCAGACAAAGGATAAAAACCTTTCAATAGAGCGGATGACCACAAGCCCGGCGCTTGGCGGAAGTTCTCCGCGAAATGTCAAATTCTCTCCCGATGGGACGCGTGTCACATTCCTGCGGCCCAGCGCGGTTGATTATAAAATTCTGGATTTATGGGAATATAACCTGAAGGACAAAAGCGTTCGGTTGTTGGTAGCGGCTTCCTCGATCGTGCGCGGGGAAGAAAAATTGTCGCAGGTCGAGCGCGCGCGGCGGGAACGGATGCGTATCACGAGCCGCGGTATCGTGTCTTACAGCTGGTCAAAGGATGGTCAAAAATTGCTTTTCCCCCTGGGCGGCGATTTATATCAATATGCCCTTGAAGGCGGCAAGGTGGCCCGCCTGACCAGCTCGGAAGATTTTGAAACCGACAGTCGTTTTTCGCCCCGGGGGAATTATGTATCTTATATTCTGGATCATAATATTCATGTGGTTGACGTTGCATCCGGCAAAGCCCGCCAGCTGACAACATCCCCGTCGCCAACCATTAAAAACGGCAGCGCTGAATTCATTGCCATGGAAGAACTGGATCGGGATACCGGCTATTGGTGGTCGCCGAATGAGAAATATATCGCCTTTATTCAGTTTGATGAGGCGCCGGTGGAAATTGGTCAGCGTTATGAAGTCAATCGGGATGACTTTAAACTGCTGCAGGAACGCTATCCGCGTGCGGGCACCAATAATGTTACGCTTAAACTTGGCATTATGACCGTTAAAACCGGTAAGGTGAAATGGGTAGATCTTGGCAAAGATCAGGATATTTATCTGGCGCGGGTGAAATGGCTGCCGGATAATAGCGGAGTGTTTTTTCAGCGGCTCAATCGGGCTCAGGACAGGCTTGACCTGATTTTTGCGGATGTAAAAACGGCTAAAGTCAGGCCTGTTTTGACCGAAACGTCGAAATATTGGGTTAATTTGCAGCATAATCTGGAATTCATCAGAGATGGCAAAGAGTTTGTCTGGGCATCGGAGCGCAATGGCTTCAACCATCTTTATCATTATAAAGCTGATGGCACGTTAATGGGGCAGTTGACGGACGGCGACTGGGTAGTGACCGAGATATTGCAAATTGACGAGGCCGCAGGAGAATTATATTTCTCCGGCCATGCGGATACACCAATTGAGCATCATTTATATAGGGTAAAATTATCAGATAAAAAAGTGACGCGGCCCCTGCGCCTGTCCAAAGCCAAAGGATGGCACAAGTTTGTTTTTTCAGAAGGCGCGAATGATTATATAGATTATTTTTCTGATCCCGGCACGCCGGAACAGGTCTCAATCCGCAATAGCGCAGGCGATCTTTTGTCATGGATTGATGAGAATGCCTTGACGCAAGGCCACCCTTATTTCCCCTATATGGCAGAACATATCATGCCGGAATTCGGGTATTTCAAAGGCCCAAGCGGTGATGACCTTCATTACCGTATCTATAAGCCGTCTCATATGATAGAGGGGCAAAAATATCCGGTGATCTTTGCTTTGTATGGCGGGCCTCTTGTCCAGCGGGCCACGCGCGCCTGGGGGGATCCTTTTCACCAGATTCTGGCACAAAGTGGCTATATCGTTTTCACGCTTGATAATCGGGGCAGCGCAAGGCGCGGTACTGAGTTTGAAGGCGCGCTTTATCGCCAATTGGGCAGGGTTGAGGTCGAAGATCAGGTGGCCGGCGCAGAATTCCTGAAACAATTTGATTATGTAGACCCGGATCGTATCGGGGTACAGGGTCATAGCTACGGCGGCTATATCGTGCTCATGTCATTGTTTCAGGCACCGGAAATATTTAAAGTCGGCGTATCCAGCGCGCCGGTAACCGAGTGGCGTCTGTATGACACCGCTTATACCGAACGTTACCTTGGCCTGCCGGACAAGAACAAGGCGGGCTATGATAACAGCAGTGTTTTTCCCTTTGTGAAAGGCCTGAAAGGTAAATTGCTGCTTATTCATGGCATGGCCGACGATAATGTGATCTTTAACAACAGCAGTATGTTGCTGGATGAGTTACAGAAAAATGCCCAGCAATTTGATTTTATGGCCTATCCCGGACAGACTCACAGAATTGGCAGCGATAAAATGCGCAAACGTCATTTTCTGAATTTAATAAAACGTTATTTTGATGAAAATTTATAGCGTTATGATGGTCTGCTTATGTGCGGGAATTTCCTTTAGATTTTGTTAAGATTAATGGGTTAATTTGGCAAAGGCAGGATAAAATGCTATAAAGCTATCCCCCCTGAGGAATGGGAATAAATGTGAATGACCAAAGATGATATGATGAACAAAGGTGTGAAAGCTGTCATAAACTCCATGCGCAAGCATAACAGGAGAACCGTCGTTCAGCCGGTAACATTGGGCATTGGAAGTTTTACTTTTGATTGTACGGCATATGATGTGTCCCTTGGCGGTATTCGGTTGAAAGTTGATATCCCCATTGAGAGGGGGGCGGGCGTCTATATACAGCTTAAAAACAAGCTGAAACAAACGGCCAAAGTCATTTGGTTCGCAGATGGTTTTATGGGGCTTCGGTTTATGGATAATCCTGAAAAAGTGAAAGTTGGTTTGGGTAACCTTTCTAATGGGTTAAGTTAGGCTAACGGATTTAGTTAAAAAATTGTTTTTGAGTATGGAGTATGTATGAGTAACTTGAATAAAGAAAATGACGCTGAAGCGGGCGTTATTCGCAGGCGTTTTTCACGGCAACCCGTATTGTTGAAAGCCGTTCTGGATACGGGGCATTATGAGTTTGAATGTATCGCTTATGACTTATCTTTAAAAGGGATAAGAGTTAAGCTGGACCTTCCTCTGGAAACGCACTGCGAGGTTTGGTTGCTGGTGAAGGATTGCCTCAGAATCCCGGCTCATGTTATATGGTCGAAAGAAGGTTATATCGGCCTTGAATTTTCTCTTTCATCCAAGCAAGTCTCTGGCATATTGGGCACCATAGGCGCGCGTTTGCCTAAAACCTGATTTTTTAAATATAATTATATTGAACAAGTCATATTGGTAAGATATGGCTTTTTTCATATGTGTTATAACCTTCAATGATTATGATGCCTTGCCTGTATCTAAGTGCAGGCAACCCTAATATTCAGAATTTTTTCTTCTTTCAAAAAAAGAGGCGGGTTCTCCGAGTCTTTTCAGCCGATATTTCCATTTACCCAAGAATCCAATTCCCTTTCAGGGATTTTTACGTCTCGGGGTCGTTTTTTTTCCATTTTTAAAAATGAAAAAAAAGGCCTGAGATGGTATTCTATCCTACTGTAATATAAGACATAACTTATCATAGATGGGGGTATTAACCACTTTTTAACCACCTGTGAGTACCATGTAAACCCATTGACTACCCATCTAATACCATGTTATTCCATGATGGATTGATAGGGTCATTCAAAACACTGATAATTATAATATAATGTAGGGCAGAAAATGCCATTATTTTCGTCGACATACACCAATAAGGTGGACAAGAAGGGCCGGGTTTCTGTGCCGGCCCCCTTCCGTTCGACATTGCCGAGTGACGATCAGTCTATTTCCGTTTTGCCGTCTCTGGTTAGTAAAGCCATTGAGGGTTTTGATTATTCCTATTTGACGCAAATCAGCGAGCGGCTGGATAATTATGATATGATGACGGTGCCTGGTCAGCCCTCAAATCCGGCGGCTAAGATCCTGTCCAGAAGCATGACCCTCTCCATCGACAGCGATGGCCGGATCGTCTTGCCTCAGGAATTTATGAAACATGCCGGCATATCCGACCGCGCGGTTTTTGTCGGGCTGGGGAAAACTTTTCAAATCTGGAGCCCCGAAGAATATACCGCTGCGATGGGGCAGGATGAAGAGGAATTGATGTGATGGCGGATACCGTATGTGACCCCCGTCATTTCCCTGTCATGCGGGATGAGATCATCGCCATGGCCGCCCCCAAAGACGGTGAAATATTTATCGATGGTACTTTTGGGGCCGGGGGCTATAGCCGCGCGATTCTGGAAAGTGCCAATTGTACCGTTTATGCCATTGACCGTGATCCACATGTTCAGGAAACAGCAGACAAGCTGGCAGAAGAATATCCGGAACGTTTTCACCTGTTGCCGGGATGTTTCTCGCAAATGGATATCCTGATGGCAGATCATGGCGTGGGGGCGGTGGATGGTGTCTTGCTTGATATCGGTGTTTCCTCCATGCAGTTTGACGATGCCCAGCGGGGTTTTTCCTTTCAGAATGACGGCCCGCTCAGTATGCGTATGAGCGATGAGGGGTTAAGCGCCGAAGATGTGGTGAATGATACTGAGGAAAACGACCTTGCGGATATTATTTATCAATATGGTGAGGAAAGAAAATCCCGCCGTATTGCCCGCGCCATTATAGAGGCCCGCGCCATCGCCCCGATCACCCGCACCGCTCAGCTCGCGGCTATCATTGAAAAGGCGGTGGGTTATAAACGGTATATTAAAGGCAAGCGACAAATTCATCCGGCAACCAGAACATTTCAGGCATTGCGTATTTATGTCAATGATGAGCTGGGCGAGCTTGCCAGAGGCCTTGTCGCAGCGGAACGTATTTTAGCGCCGGGCGGGCGTTTGTGTGTGGTGTCTTTTCACTCACTGGAAGACAGGATAATCAAACAATTTTTTAAACAAGGAAGCGGCGGTATTTCGCACGGCTCCCGTCATATGCCGCAAGCATTAACGGCAGTAGGGGATGTGGAATCGCAGCCTGCCTTTACCATGATTGCGCGCGGCGCTGTCAAGCCGACCAAGACGGAAATAGGACAGAATATACGTTCGCGGTCTGCAAAGCTTCGCGGGGCCTGCAGAACATCAGCAGCCTGTTTGTCAAAAGATGAATCCGGAGATGAAAAATGATCAAAGTTGTCGTGAGTTTTTTTGTGCTGATGGTGGTGATATCCGCAGGGACGGTATATAGCCTGAAAGAGACAACAGAACGGCTGGAGGCTCGCAAAAACCAGCTTTCCGCACAGATTTTAAAAGACCATGCGGCCATCAAGGTGCTGCGTGCAGAAATGGCCTATTTAGCGCAGCCGGAACGATTGCAAAAATTAAGCGCAAGGTTTCTCGCATTGGCCCCCGTTGAATCAGGCCAGATGGCCGGTGCCATAAATGCGATCGCCACCCGCGAAGGGGCCACAGGTAAAGAGGACGGGCAGAATATGTATAAACTGGTCTCATTCCCTGTGGATGAATTCCCGGTATTATTGCCTCAAAGCAAGCCCTTAAATAAAAAGATTCATAAGCCTCAAAATAAGAGGATCAAGCCCCAAAATAAAAAGATTGAGGCCCCCAGTTTTTATGATCGAATTTCGCTTACCATAGGAGATGATGAATGAGGTCTGCTGACCTCCATATTGAAGGCGTTAAACACGAAGCCATTGAGGTGGCGCGAAATCGTTTGATGGTGCCGGCCTTTCTTTTTGTGCTTGGCTTTGGAATATTGGTTGTTCGCCTGGTGTCCATTGGTATATTTGAGGATATATCGGATCAGATCACCCATGCCCGGCCCGTAACAACAGAAATTGTGCAGGAACGTGTCGATATTCTAGATCGGAACGGGGTCGTTCTGGCAACTAATTTGTCCGCGCCATCGCTGGCTGTCCGCCCGAGGCTGATTACGGAGCCAGAGGAAACAGCAGACAAGATCGTCGCCGTTTTGCCTGATTTAAACAGGACAAGTGTACTCAACAAGCTTAAATCGTCCCATCACTTTCTTTATATCAAGCGTAATTTAACGCCAAAACAGGTATGGCGCATTAATGCTCTTGGCTATCCGGGATTGATTTTGGAACAGGCGGAAAAAAGAATATATCCTCAGGGAAATCTGGCGTCGCACGTTCTGGGTTATGTCGATGTGGAAAACAGGCCGCAGGCCGGGGTCGAAAAATTCTTCAATGACCATCTGTCTAATACGGTGCGCTCAAACGATCCGCTATATCTGTCTCTGGACATCAGAGTTCAGCATATCGTGCGGCAGGAACTTGCCTTTGCCATGAATAAATTTTCTGCTATTGGGGGCGCGGGAATGGTCATGGATATTAATAGCGGCGAAATTCTGGCCATGACGTCTCTGCCGGATTTTGATGGTAATGGTTCGGTGCAGCCCGCGTCTTCGGAAATGAAAAATCGCAATATTCTGGAGCCTTATGAAATGGGTTCTGGCTTTAAAGTCTTCACTATTGCCATGGCGCTGGACAGCGGAACGGTTACGTTAAATGATGCATTTGATGCAACGGAGCCCTTAAAAGTTGGTCGCCGTACGATCAATGACGACCATGCGAAAGAGCGCATATTAAATGTGCCGGAGATTTTTACTTTTTCTTCAAATATCGGCTCATCTCTTATTATTCGGGAGGTGGGCGTAGAGCAGCAGAAAAATTATCTGCAAAAATTCGGCATGTTTGAAAAAACCGTTGTCGAGCTTACGGGTTTGTCGCGCCCGATCTTGCCGGCGCACTGGGGGGAAATTCAATCCATGACCGTATCCTACGGCCATGGTATTGCGGTGACGCCGCTGCATCTGGTGACAGGAATTTCTGCTATGATCAATGGCGGACGCCTTATTCCTGCCACCTTGATCCGTAAAGATACAGCTCCTGACAATGACTATTATCCGCAAGTGATTTCGTCTGAAACCAGTCAAAAAATGCGTCATTTGATGCGTCTTGCCGTTGAATATGGCAGCGGCGGCAGGGCTCATGTAAAAGGGTATCTTGTTGGCGGAAAGACAGGCACGGCAGAGAAGGTGGTTAATGGCAAATATAGCCGGCAAGATAAAATCACGTCTTTTGTTGGGGCCTTTCCCATGGATAATCCAAAATATGTGGTTTTTGCCATGCTTGATGAACCCAAGGGTATCGAGGAAACTTTTTATAAAGCAACAGGAGGCTGGGTCGCGGCCCCTGTGGTTGGAGAGATTATTAAAAAAATCGGCCCTCTGCTTGGGGTTCTGCCAAAAGAATATATTGAAACAAAATACCATAATTTGATCCTGGTAGATGCCGGGAAATAATTAAGTCAGTGGAAAATAATTAAAATGAAACTTTCTGAACTGTTAGCGGGTAAGGCGCCGTGCCGTGATGTAAAAATCACCGGCATTACGGCTGATAGCCGGTCAGTGCAAAAAGGGTTCTTTTTCGCGGCGCTTCCCGGCACACAGGTTGATGGCGCAGAATATATCGGGGCGGCGATAAAGGCAGGGGCGGCGGCTATCCTTTGTCGACCTGATGCTGTATTGGATAATGATGACGTCATATGGATCAGCGACCACATCCCCGCGCGACTTTTTGCCCATATTGTGGCCCGTTATTTTGACAAGCAGCCAGATACAATCGCGGCCGTAACCGGAACCAATGGCAAAACGTCCGTGGCCTCCTTTACCCGCCAGATTTGGGAATATATGGGCCATAAGGCGGCGGCTATTGGGACGCTTGGGATTACGGCACCAGGAATGTCAGATGGCATATCGGATGCGGCGGCACAGGCAACCGGCATGACGACCCCGGACCCTGTCACGTTGCAATCCGCCATGAGTGAGCTTTGCCGTGCCGGTGTTGATCATGTGGTTTTTGAGGCTTCCAGTCATGGTCTTGCGCAATACAGGCTGGATGGGGTTAATGTTTCTGTGGCGGCCTTTACCAATCTGACCCGTGATCATTATGATTATCACGGCGGCAAGGAAAATTATTTTTATGCCAAGGCCCGCCTGTTTGGCGAGGTGATGAAGCCGGGCAGTATCGCGGTTTTGAATGCGGATTGTCCGATCGTCATGGAAGTGGCCGATATCTGTTGGGCGCGGGGCCATAAGGTGATCACCGTGGGGCAATATTCCGGCGATATTCGTCTGCTTCGTCAAAGAACATCAGACGTCGGGCAGGAAATTACCATAAGTTACAAGTCTGAAATATATGATCTTATGCTGCCGTTAATTGGCTCTTTTCAGGCGATGAACGCCTTGATGGCGGCGGGTCTTGTGATCGGCAGCGGCGGTGATGCGAAGAAGGCCTTCAAGGCGCTGTCATATTTAAAAGCGGTGCCGGGCCGAATGGAACAGGCAGGCCGGCATTCGTCCGGGGCCAGAATTTATGTGGATTATGCCCATACGCCGCAGGCCCTTAAAACAGTTCTGGAATCTATCAGGCCCCATACTAAAAACAAACTATCCGTTGTATTTGGCTGCGGCGGCGACAGAGATAAAGGCAAGCGAAAAATCATGGGGGGGATTGCAGCGGAATTTGCCGATAAAGTTTATATCACAGACGATAACCCCAGAAGTGAAATGCCAGAAGCTATTCGCGCCGAGATAATGGCAGAATGTCCAGAGGCCTTTGAAATCGGCGACAGGTCAGAAGCGATTGCGGCCGCCGTAAATGCCCTGCAAAAAGGCGATATTCTACTGGTCGCCGGCAAGGGGCATGAGCAGGGCCAGATTATTGGCGGCAGGGTTCGGCCTTTTGAGGATATGTCGGAAATCCGCTCTGCCCTGACGACAAATAATGATGCAACTTCTTTGAACAGGAGGGCCCGCTCATGACGCTTATACCCCTTTGGAGCGCGCAGGAAATTGCCCAGATACTTTCTGTAAAAATTACGGCGCCATGGCAATGTCAAGGCATCTCCATTGACAGCCGAACAACGCAAGAGGGCGATCTTTTCTTTGCCCTGATTGGCCCCAACTCCGATGGTCATGATTATGTTAAAATGGCCATTGCACAGGGCGCGGTTGCCGCCATTGTCAGCAAACCTGTGGATGGGCTTGATCCAAAATTCCTCGTGAGGGTTGATGATGTGAAGTCCGCATTGGATCACTTGGGACAGGCGGCGCGGGCGCGGGTTGATATTCCCATCATTGCCATAACGGGCAGTGTGGGCAAAACCGGCACCAAGGAAGCCTTGAAAAAAGCCCTGAGCCGCAATAAAAAAGTTCATGCGAGTGTCTTGAGTTATAATAATGATATTGGTGTCCCCTTGTCGTTGGCCCGTATGCCGCGAGATGTTGATTATGGTATCTTTGAGCTGGGCATGAGCCATGCCGGCGAAATGCGGGAATTGTCCAAAATGGTTAAGCCCCATGTGGCCATTATCACGACGGTTGAGCTGGCGCATAGTGAATTTTTCAAAGATGTGAGCGGGATAGCAGACGCCAAGGCTGAAATTTTCGAAGGGTTGATGCCCGGCGGCAGTGTGGTTTTAAATCATGACAACCACCAATATGAACGGTTAAGCGACAGAGCCAGGGCATTAGGCATTAAAAACATCATATCCTTTGGTACGGGTGAGAGCGCCCATGTCCATATTCTCCGGCAGGTTTTCCATGACACCTGCAGCTGCGTCATTGCCAATATCAAAGGCCGGATCATGACCTTCAAGGTTGGGATGCTCGGGCATCATTGGGTCATGAATAGTCTGGCCATTTTATCGGCTGTTGATGCGGTGGGCGGCGATTTGGGACTTGCGGGTCTTGGCCTTGCTGACATGAAACCCCTTAAAGGCCGGGGCCGCCGACATCGGGTTTTTCTGGATCAGGCCGGGGAGGCCTCAATTCTGTTGATTGACGAAAGTTATAATGCTAATCCCGCGTCTATGAGGGCGTCTCTGGAGACATTGGCGCAGATGTCAATCAAAAAACCTGCAAGACGTATGGCGGTTTTGGGTAATATGGCGGAATTGGGTACACAGAGCGAAGAATTGCACGCGGGATTGGCCAAGGTCATTGAAGATAAAAATATTGACCGGATTTATACGGTTGGCCCTCATATGAAATATCTGTCCGACAGGTTGGCAGGATTTCGCAATGCGGGACATTTTGAAACGAGATCGGCACTTGAAGATAAATTAACCCGGGATTTGCGGCATGGTGATGTGATCATGGTCAAGGGATCCAATGCCAGCGGCATGGCCCTTGTTGTCGAAAGAATTTTAGATATGGAAGCGCTGGCCATTAAGCGGGCCATGTGAAGGAAGTAGATTAATGCTCTATCATTTATTATATCCGTTAAGTGAAGATTACGGGATATTCAACCTGTTCAGATATTTGACATTCCGAACGGGCGGCGCGTTGATGACGGCCTTTCTTATCAGTTTTTTATGTGGCCCCAGGATCATTGGATGGTTAAAGCATAAGCAGACAAACGGCCAGCCCATCAGGCTTGATGGGCCGGAAAGTCATATTCTCACCAAACAGGGGACGCCGACAATGGGCGGTTTTTTGATCCTGCTCGGGCTGACAGTGGGGACGCTGTTATGGACGGATTTATCTAACCAGTATGTCTGGGCCTGCCTTGTTGTGACCACGGGTTTTGGCCTCATTGGTTTCTTTGATGATTATCAGAAAATTACCAAATCAAGTTCTGACGGCGTGCCGGGAAAGTTAAAATTATTGCTTGAGATTGTCGTATCTGTCATTGCGGTGCTGATCATTATGGATAAAGCGGGAGAGGGCATAAACAGTCAGCTCGCGGTGCCGATGTTTAAAAATATGCTGATTGACCTTGGTTGGTTCATGATACCCTTCGCGGTATTCATTCTGGTGGGGGCCTCCAATAGTGTCAACCTGACGGATGGGCTTGATGGCTTGGCCATCATGCCGGTGATCATTGCGGCGGGGACATTTGCGTTGATTTCTTACCTTGTGGGTAATGTTGTATTTTCAGACTATCTGCAGTTGACCTATGTGGCGGGCGCGGGAGAACTTGCCGTTTTTTGTGCGGCGATCATCGGGGCTGGCCTGGGTTTTTTATGGTTCAATGCGCCGCCGGCCATGATTTTTATGGGCGATACGGGAAGTCTGGCCCTTGGCGGCGCTCTGGGCGCGATTAGCGTGGTGACCAAACATGAAATTGTCCTTGGCATTGTCGGCGGGCTTTTTGTGCTTGAGACCGTATCCGTCATTGTTCAGGTGGTTTCTTTTAAATTGACGGGAAAACGGGTATTTCGCATGGCCCCTATCCATCACCATTTTGAGAAAAAAGGCTGGGCGGAGCCGACAATCGTTATTCGTTTCTGGATCATTGCCGTATTGCTGGCGCTGGTCGGGCTGGCCACCTTAAAGTTGAGATAAGGAGAATTTAGAGTAAGGCATGACCGTATTTTCAAGAACTGATACCAGTCTGCTCAGTGATTGGTGGTGGACCGTGGATCGCTGGTTACTCATGGCGCTTGCCCTGTTAATCGGTCTTGGCATTGTTATGACATTTAGCGCGAGCCCCGCTATTGCGGAAAAGCTGGGTCTTGGTTCCTTTCATTTTGTCAAACGCCAAATTCTTTTCATCATCGCCGCGATGATCGCCATGTTCGGCGTGTCATTATTGCCTGTCCAGTGGGTAAGGCGTTTTGGCGTCATCCTGTTTCTGGCCGCTGTGATATTGATGGTTCTGACGATGGTTATCGGCTTTGAGGCCAAAGGCTCCCGCCGCTGGTTGTCAATCGGCAGCTTCACGCTTCAGGCTTCTGAATTCTTAAAGCCTGCGTTTATTATTTTTTCTGCATGGATGTTTTCGGAAGTTCATAAGTCGCCTGAATTCAGAGGCTGGTCCATTGCCATTTTTTCCTATCTCATTGTGGTGACTTTACTGATTTCTCAGCCGGATTTCGGCCAGACCATATTGGTTTCTCTGGTCTGGGGCGCACAGTTTTTTATGGCGGGCTTGCCGATGATATGGGTTCTGGGCCTTGCGGGCCTTGGTATGGCAGGGGTGTTTCTCGCCTATATGCTTATTCCGCATGTATCGGACAGAATTGATCGCTTTTTATATCCAGAGGTCAGCGATACCTATCAGGTGGATACTGCTTTGAATGCCCTGCGAAGCGGCGGAATCTTTGGCCGTGGCCCGGGGGAGGGTGCGGTGAAGAAAATTCTGCCGGATGCCCATACAGATTTTATCTTTGCCGTCACGGGGGAAGAGTTCGGCGTTCTTTTGTGTTTGGTTCTGATTGGGCTGTTTGCCGTCATTGTGGTGCGCAGTCTGATCAGGAATATGAAAGAAACAGATATGTTTGTCTTTCTTGCGGTATCTGGCCTGATCATTCAATTTGGCTTGCAGGCCTTTATCAACCTTGGGGTTAATCTTTCGCTCCTGCCCAGCAAAGGCATGACCCTGCCGTTCATTAGTTACGGCGGATCGTCCATGCTGTCGATGGCCATTGCCATGGGTATGGTTTTGGCGCTGACGCGGCGCGGTTCGGGCAATAATCTGGAAAATCTTAATTCCGGATGGAGAAAGTCATGAAGCGGCGGCGCACGAGCCATATCGTATTGGCCGCAGGCGGCACAGGCGGGCATGTTTTTCCCGCCATCGCCCTGATGCATGAACTTCGACGCCGGGGGCATGAAATAACCTTTATCACCGATGATCGGGGCTATCAATATCGCGACCATTTCGAAGGGGTTAAAACCCGTAAAATCTTTAGCACCACGATGGCCAACCGGGGGTTGATTGGCAAATTGATGGCCCTGCCCAGAATCATCAGCAGTATTTTTGATGCCCGGCGTATTCTGGCGGATATGAAACGCCGTCCGGGCGCCGTCATTGGATTTGGTGGCTACCCTTCTTTTCCAACCATAAAAGCCGCCCTGTCATTGGGCATCCCCACCTGCATTCATGAACAGAACGCGGTGTTTGGGCGCACCAACAGATATTTGGCAAAATCGGTGGATGCTATTGCGCTGTCTTTTGAGAAAACCCAAAAAGCCAAACTGGAGAAATATGCGCAAATCGTGGTGACCGGCAATCCTGTGCGCCGTGAAATTGTAGAGCTTGGAGATAAATTTTATCCGGATATCGGGGAAGATCGCATCTTTCGCATTTTGGTCATTGGCGGCAGTCAGGGGGCCAGTATTTTCGGGGAAGTGGTGCCGCAAGCCATTTCAACGTTGCCCCGCGCGCTTCAGCGCCGCTTGCAGATCACTCAGCAATGCCGGGAAGAGGATATTGATAAAGTTCGGGAAGCTTACGCCAGCACAAAAATTGCTGTAGAGCTTTCGACCTTTATCCCGAATATTGCGCAGAGTCTGGAATGGTCACATCTTGTGATTGGCCGGGCCGGTGCGTCAACCATTGCGGAACTTACCGCCTCGGGCCGGGCCGGAATTCTGGTGCCTTATCCTTATGCAACCGATAATCATCAGATTGAAAATGCCCGCGAAATGGTTATTGCCGGCGGGGCATGGTTATTCAATCAGAAAGAATTTAACGCCGCAGAACTTGCAAAATTACTGCAACGGCTGTCCAAAAGACCCCGCGATGTCTGGCGGGCATCGGAAGATGCGCGAAAGATTGGAAAACCATATGCCACAAAAGATCTTGCAGATCTGGTAGAGCGTTTGGCACTGGTAAAGGGTGATAGCTGCTCAATCCGAATAGAGAAACCGGAAATTACAAAATCAGAAGAAGATACCAATGCCGAAACAGCAGAAAAACCCGCTACTCTCAGGGGGATCAAATGAATAAGAATATGCAACCTGTAAAAATTGGCCATCCGATAAATATTGGCATTCTGCATTTTGTGGGTATCGGCGGCATTGGTATGAGCGGTATTGCCGAGGTCATGCATAATTTTGGCTATAAGATACAAGGCAGCGACCTTGGCGAAAACCCTAATGTAGCCAGATTAAGAAGTTTGGGCATCAAGGTTATGATTGGCCAACGGGCAGAAAATCTTGACGGGGCATGGGGCATTGTCTGTTCGTCAGCCATCAAACCGGATAATGCGGAAGTCATGGCGGCGCGGGCGGCCAAGATGCCGGTGATACGCCGCGCCGAAATGCTGGCCGAACTCATGCGGCTTAAATGGTGCGTGTCCATTGCCGGCACTCACGGTAAAACCACAACCACATCCATGGTGGCGGCGGTTCTGGATGAGGCCGAATATGACCCGACTGTCATTAATGGCGGTATCATCAATGCTTACGGCACCAATGCGCGGCTCGGCGCAGGGGACTGGATGGTGGTGGAGGCCGATGAATCTGACGGTACTTTTGTTAAAATTCCCTCTACCGTGGCCGTGGTGACCAATATTGATCCTGAGCATCTTGATTTTTACGGTGATTTTGAGACGGCAAAAGAAGCCTTCAGGACTTTTGTCGAGAATATACCTTTTTATGGTTTTGCCGTTATGTGTATTGATCATCCAGAAGTGCAGGCGCTTATTGGCCGGGTCACGGATCGGAAAATTGTGACCTATGGCTTTAGCCCTCAATCTGATGTGCGCTGCACGGACTTGCGGTTCAAGGATGGCGCGGCGATATTTAATGTGCAGATCACCAATCGATTTGAGGATGGCGAAGATATTCTTTGCGACATCCGGTTGCCTATGCCGGGGCGGCATAATGTTCTTAATGCTCTGGCCGCCATTGCGGTGTCCTATGAGATGGGCGTTACAGGGGATGTTATCCGAAATGCTTTTGCCAAATTTTCGGGCGTAAAACGCCGCTTTACCCATGTTGGCACAGCGGCGGGCATTACGATTATCGATGATTATGCCCATCACCCGGTAGAGATATCCGCTGTCTTAAGCGCGGCAAGAGAGGCTTATCAAGGACGTGTCATCGGGGTGATGCAGCCCCATCGTTATTCCCGCCTTGAAAGTCTGTTTGATGAATTTTGCGGCTGCTTTAACAATGCGGATGTGGTGATCGTCACGCCGGTTTATGAAGCCGGAGAAAAGCCCATTGAAGGGATCAGCCGCGACAGCTTGATCGATGGTATTCGCGCCGCCTCTCACCGCAATGTCATCGCGCTTGACGGGCCGGAATTCCTGGCGCAGCAGATCGCGGATATTGCAGAAGAGGGGGATATTGTCCTTTGCATGGGCGCTGGCACCATCAGCCAATGGGCCTATGATTTGAGGAATGACCTTGAGAGCCTCATGAAAGGCGGTGGCAAATGATATCCGCAGGAAAAGTTGATTTTTCAGCTATGGGTGATCTGTCTGTCCTGCGGGGAAAACTGATCGCCAATGCGCCTTTGGATAAATTGACATGGTTTCGCGTTGGTGGCCGTGCGGATATGCTGTTTACGCCCGAAGACAAGGCCGACTTATCACAGTTTTTACAGCTCATTCCCGCTGAAATGCCGGTGATGCCCTTGGGGGTGGGATCAAATCTGTTGATCCGTGACGGCGGTATCGAGGGGGCTGTCATCCGCCTCGGCAAGAAATTTTCCGATATTACTATTGAGGGCGACGAAATAACAGCGGGGGCCGGTGCGCCGGATATTGCCGTGGCCAGTGCGGCGCGGGATGTCTCGCTCACAGGCCTTGAATTCCTGCGCGGGATTCCGGGCACCATTGGCGGCGCGGTTAAGATGAATGCCGGAGCATATGGCACAGAAATATCAGATGTTTTCATATCTGCCGAAGTGATGGACCGCGCGGGAAAATGCCATATTCTGTCAAAAGATGATCTGCTGTTTTCCTATCGTCATTCATCGCTTGACGAGACGATGATTTGTCTGTCTGTACGGCTGAAAGGCCGCCCCGGTGACCGGCACGCCATAGAAAAGCGTATGCAGGAAATTGCGGATTCTCGCGAGGAAAGCCAGCCGCTGCGCACGCGAACCGGCGGCAGCAGCTTCAAAAATCCTGACGGGGTCAAGGCCTGGGCGCTGATTGATGGCGCGGGATGCCGGGGCTTGAAAATCGGCGGCGCCATGGTGTCGGAAAAACATTGTAATTTCCTGATCAATACCGGCGATGCGACCGCAAATGACCTTGAAAGTCTGGGCGAGGAAGTCCGCAGAAGGGTCATGAATAATTCCGGCGTTGATTTAAAATGGGAAATTCGCATTGTGGGCCAGAAAGATAGGAGCAGATATGGTTAAACATGTTGCTGTTCTGAAAGGCGGCTGGTCTGTCGAGCGTGAAGTCTCTTTGGTGAGCGGCGCTGCGGTCGCCAAAGCATTGCGCGAGATAAATTATGACGTCAGCGAAATTGATGTGACGGCAGATATTGCGCAGGATTTGGCCGCCTTAAAGCCTGATGTTGTCTTTAACGCGCTTCATGGCCGCTGGGGCGAAGATGGCTGTATGCAGGGTCTGCTTGAAATATTGCAAATTCCCTATAGCCATTCGGGGGTTTCCGCCTCTGCCATGGCCATGGATAAAATATTGTCCAAAAAGCTGTTTCAAACAGTCGGCATCCCCGTCGCCGAAGATAAAATAGTGACCAAGTCAGAGCTTTTCACCGCCGATCCCTTGCCGCGTCCTTTTGTGGTGAAACCCTATAATGAAGGGTCAAGTGTCGGCGTGGTCATTGTCCGGGGCGACGATAAATTTGATCAGGATATGCCTGGCCCATGGCAGGATACAGATCAGGTGATGGTGGAAAAATATCTTCCGGGCCGGGAATTGACGGTTTGCGTGATGGATGGAAAGGCGCTGGCGGTGACGGAATTAAAACCGCGCGCGGGCTTTTACAATTATGAGGCAAAATATCAGGCGGGCAAGACCGACCATATCATTCCGGCACAAATTGACCGCCGTCTGACCGATCTCCTCATGACTTATGCTGAAAAGGCCCATAATATTTTAGGCTGCCGGGGGGTGACGCGGTCGGATTTCCGCCTTGATGATGGGCCCGGCGGCGATGGGACGGCCTATATTCTGGAAATAAATACCCAGCCCGGCATGACGCCGTTATCTTTGGTGCCGGAACAGGCCCACCACAGGGGAATGACTTTTACTCAGCTGGTCAGCTGGATGGTGGAGGATGCTTCATGTGGCCGCTGAATAAAAAACCAAAAAAGAGCAGCAAGAGTAAAGCCACTTCTGTTAAGAGGGGGGCAAAACAGGCGCAAAGCCTCGTTCGGCGGCGGCGCATAAGTTTATTCTTTCGGGTCTTTGGGCTTTTGGGGGCCGTGACAGTCGTTGTGTTATCTATTTATATCTGGAAAAGCGGATTACTGCAGGAATGGACGCTGGAAGCCAGAGATACGGTAGATCGGGAAATTGCCAAGGCCGGTTTTATGGTGGGGGAAGTTCGGATTACCGGACAAGGGAATACCGATATAAACCAGATACGAACGGCCCTTGCGCTTTATGATGGTCAGTCAATCGTGTCATTGAATTTACCAGAAATGCTGGGCCGGGTTGAAGCCCTGCCGTGGGTAAAGCAGGCCACCATAATCAGGAAATTACCGGACGCTCTGGATGTGACAATCACAGAGCATGAAGCCGCCGCCATTTGGCAGGAAGACGGCGCGCTTTTCCTGGTGGACCAGCATGGGACGATCATCACAGACGCAGGATTGGAAAAATTCGCGGATGTGCCGCATATTGTGGGGGCCGGGGCCAATGAAAATCTTGTCAGTCTTCTGGCCCTGAAAGCCGCATATCCAGATCTTTTTTCCCGCGTGAAATCTGCGGTTTGGGTTGGGCAGCGCCGGTGGGATTTGAATTTTTACAATGGCATCAAAATAAAACTGCCGGAAAAGGAAACGGGCCTTGCGTGGCAGCTGTTATATGAATATGAAAGCAACCAGAAAATACTGGCCAAGGATATCCTGGTTATTGATTTGCGCCAGCATGGCAAAACGATTTTACGATTAACCCCGCAAGAAGCTGAAAGACGCAGGCTATTGAAAAACTCTGGCGCAAAAGAAGAGAGTATTTAATTCTATGCGAGAGAAAATCATCGCCGCATTAGACATCGGAAGCAGTAAGATCTGCTGCTTTATTGCCAAAGTGAGTGAAAGTGACGATGGGTTAGGCTATCGGCCCCGCGTAATCGGCATTGGTCATCAAGTCTCTAAAGGATTAAAATCCGGTACGGTCATTGATATGGAAGAAACCGAAACATCCATTCGCGCGGCTGTTGATGCGGCGGAACGTATGGCAGGGGGCAGTCCGATCCATGATGTTTACGTTAATGTTTCCGCAGGCCACCCGAAATCCAGTTTTTTCTCGGTAGAGGTCGATGTGGCGGGCCATGAAATAAGCCAGCTGGATATTGATCATGTGTTGACCGCAGGTCAGAAGAACCTGCAGAATGAGGATCGTTTCATCATTCATTCCCGCGCTATAAGCTACAGTATAGACGGCGTGGCGGGGGTTAAAAAGCCGCTGGGCATGTTTGGCGATACATTGGGGGTGAAGATTCATAGCTCTTCGGTCGCGTTCAGCCCGTTGAAAAACATACAGACTTGCCTGAACCATTGCCATTTAAACTTAAAACGGGCCGTATTAACTCCCTATGCTTCGGCCTTGGCCGTTTTGGTGCCCGATGAACGGGAAATAGGCGCTATTTGCGTAGATATTGGCGGCGGCCTGACCAGTATTTCGGCATTTTGCGATAATGAATTCATTTTTGGCGAGCTTCTTGCCGTGGGGGGGCATCATGTAACGCGCGACATCGCGCAAGGATTGTCCGTATCAGAAGTCCGGGCGGAACGGTTAAAAATTATATATGGCAGCTGTTTGACAGACAGGGTTCCCGCGCGGGATCAAATTGACATCGTGCAAACGAGTGAGGTCGGTCAGGAGCAGGCGATTACGATCCCGCGGTCAATGTTGACCGCAATCGTTGCCCCGCGCGTCGAAGAAATTCTGGAGCTGGTTCGGGATAGAATTATCGAAACAGGTCTTGCGGATTTAGCGGGCCGGCGGATTATTTTCACGGGCGGTGCCAGTCAAATTTCAGGATTGGAAGAGCTTGCCAGAAAAATATTTTCAGCAGATTGGTCGCCGGAACTTCGCGGGGACTTTCATATCAGGCTGGGCCGGCCGATAAATGTGGATGGTTTGGCCGATGCGACGGCGGGACCGATGTTTTCGGCCTGCGCCGGTTTGCTGAATTATGGTGCCGCAAGCCCGGATGATGTTCATTCTATTTCTGCGGATAAAGTCAAGATAGGTATTTTTTCACGTTTTGGCGTCTGGATGAAGAAGAATTTTTAGTTAAATGACTTTAAATCAGACAAAAACGACTCGAAAGAGCAAAAAAACGACTCGGAACGCATTTTTTTAAAGACAGTGCGAATCACATAGGGTAAATTATAGTTAACATATTGTTACTACATATTGAATCGCACATGAGCACTAAGCCATTTGGAGGGCAGCATGACCATAGAATTTACGAAGACTGAATTAACTGAGCTAACGCCGAAAATTACGGTGTTCGGTGTCGGGGGTGCAGGGGGAAATGCGGTCAATAATATGATAAATACGGGCCTTGAGGGCGTGGATTTTGTTGTCGCAAATACGGATGCGCAGGCCTTGGCCTATTCCAAAGCCGAACAGAAAATCCAGCTTGGCGCGCAATTAACGCAAGGCCTTGGGGCCGGTGCCAGACCCGAAGTTGGCAGGGCCGCTGCGGAAGAAACAATTGAAATGATCCGCGAACATCTTCGCGGGTGCCATATGACCTTCATCACGGCGGGTATGGGCGGCGGAACCGGCACAGGGGCCGCGCCAATCATTGCCAAAACAGCCCGCGAAGAAGGCATTCTGACGGTTGGCGTGATTACCAAACCCTTTCAGTTCGAAGGTAATCGGCGGATGCTTTTGGCGGAACAGGGGATTATGGAGCTGTCGCAATATGTCGATACTCTCATCATCATTCCAAACCAGAATTTATTCCGTATTGCCAATGAGCGGACGACTTTTGCCGATGCTTTTGCCATGGCAGATGAAGTTTTGCATTCCGGCGTTCGCGGCATTACCGATTTGATGGTTCTGCCGGGGTTGGTGAACCTCGATTTTGCCGATGTGCGCACCGTGATGAGTGAAATGGGTAAAGCCATGATGGGTACCGGCGAAGCCGAAGGGGAAAACCGCGCCCTTGAAGCCGCAGAGGCGGCGATTTCCAATCCGCTTCTGGACGAGGTTTCCATGAAGGGGGCGAATGGTGTTCTCATTAATATTACGGGCGGGATGGATTTGACGTTGTTCGAAGTTGACGAGGCGGCCAATCGCATTCGCAGCGAAGTGAATCCGGACGCCAATATTCTGGTGGGGTCTGCGCTGAATGCCGAACTGGATGGTAAAATGCGGGTATCTGTTGTGGCGACGGGCATAGAATCTGATGGCGGCACCCGCCATGAAGAACCTCGCAAGACATATAGTTTTGATAAAAAATCCGAAGTTGAAAGCAAGTCTGCGACTGATACTCATGGGGGCTGGGATGAGCCGGTCGCGGCCCATAAATCGATTGTTGAAACCGCGATGGATTCCTCTGCAGAAGTTAATAGTCCGGGCGTTAAAGAGCAGGTTGTTATGGAAGAGGAAACGCTGGAGCTTGTCAATGAAGTTGAAAATATGACAGAGGCGGTCAAGAGTGACGTCCAAAGGGAAACAGAAAAAATTCTCGCGCAATTGGCCGAAGGAATAGTCCAGCAGACGGCCCCCACTGAAAAATCCAATGTTGAAGAAGTCAATGATATGGCTGAACTGACAGCAAGCCGTGATGAACCGTTTATTTCTGCCGCGCCCGTCATGCCGCAAAAGCGTATGGCGCCATTGATGCAGAAACCAGACCCCTTTGCGGAAGCGGCAATGGCAAATGGCCCTGTAACTAAAAAGACGCCTCAGAAGCGTAGATTTCTGGATTTTTTTGGTGGAGGGCCTAAGTCAGAATCTGATAAACTAGAGCCTAAAAAGAAAATAATTTTGTCTCAAGCCGATATGCTTAATCCAGAAATGAATAGTGAACGTCCGGCACCGGAATTGAAAGCTAATCCGCCGGAAATGAAATCCAGTCCAAAGGCGGCAACAACTTCTCATGGCCCTGCGCAGCATCATAAACAGGTGGCAGAGGATGCGCCGGACACAGCAGAAGTTTTGGATCAAAAAGAAGATAATCATCTGGAGATTCCAGCTTTTTTAAGGCGGCAGGCCAATTAAAAAAGTTTTTTTAAGTTTGAAACAAATATACATAATATTTTAACTATCGTCCGCTAAAAGATATTTTAATAATAAAAACGCTTAATATAAGAGTGTGCAGAACTATAAAACAGTAGAGTAGCAGATTGAAGTAACAGGCAACGGGAAGCGTATAAAATTCCTGGGAACTAGATTCAAGGCGGGTTTATCCCGTCTTTTTCTTTTTTTATATTCTGAACCAACAAGTGATGTAGAAAATGTTTGATGAAGGACTAAAGACATCCCTTTGGATCTCTGCAGAAATCAGAAGATGTGACGGTATATGCCTGCCCATGATGGTCGTTAATCGGGGAGATGATGACCGGGGCCTTGTGATGATTAAACAATATATTGCCGGGCAAGGCTGTATCATCCATAGCCGCAAACGTGATATGTCCGGCCAGCTTGGCTGGCATCGCCCCCTTGGGGACAGGCCCGTTTCGGAACGGAAAGCTGATGACCATATCGCGCGTCAGCTTGGCTATGATGAAGACCTCTGGCTATTGGAAGTCGAAGATCCCAAGGGACAATATGCCCCGATGCCTTGAATTCTAATCTTCCCGGTTGGCATCCATTATTTTACGTATTTCTACCAGAGCGGTGACGGTGGCCAGAATATGATCCTGGGGTATCTGGGTCGAGAGTTTGATCAAGTCAGGCGCGAGGTTGCTGATTATTTTATTCCGGAACACGCGGCCTTTTTGGGTGAGCCACACACATTTGCTGCGTCCGTCTTTGGGGTTGGGGCGCATTTCGATCAACTGATGAGCGTCAAGGCCGCAAAGGGTGTGGGTCATCGTCGTTTTGGGCAACTGAAACGCCCGGGAAATCGCCAGAGGCGTCTGCCCATCCCCCAACCGGTCAAGATGAATCAAGACATTGAAATGCGCATTCGACAAGCCTTTCGGTAACTGCTCATTCACCAAGGCGCTGCTGAGTTGGCTAATGATGCCAATTTCGTTGAATAACGAGAAATATAACGAGAGTGTTTTGTCTGCGGTCACGTCATGCCTTTATAATTTTAGCGTCCAGCGGCCATCTTGGGGCTGGTGGTACAGGGGCAGCATAGCCCAATCGCCCCAGCATTTGAACTCTTGTTTCCTTTGCGTCCAGAACGTCATGGATCTGGCTGAAATTTTCCTGCATTTCCGGATATTCCTGCAACGCCTGACTTATAGGGTGAAGGCCAATGCCCCTGCTGGTGGCCGCTAGGTTGATCCGCGCCCAGTCTCGTCCGACATTCAATTGATCTATCCGGGAATTTGTTGCTGTTGTTAACCATATATATCCCATCGCCGTGTCGATATTTGCCATAAGCATATTCATCCCCTGCTGGTAGGCCGAAGATTCGGTATCAAGCGCCGTTTCTCGGGTCAACAGGCCAATGGCAGAAAGGCTGTCCATCAGGGGACCGCCAAGACTTATGCCGTCTGGATTTTCATTAATTTCTGATTTTCCTATTCGAAAGAGGTCCACGCTTTCCTTATAGGTGCGTGGTGTTTTCAGCTCTATAGCCATGGCCTCATGGGTCAGCTGCCGCAATCTGCGAATAGTCTCAGGTTTGTTTGTTGCTTCGGCATGGGTATTATTCTGCACAATATGGTGAAGATCCTGCAATAAGTCATCAGGAACAAGGCGTTCCGTGTCAAAAGGCACCTTCATAGACCGGCGGGTCAGAATATGGGGAAATAGCGGGTCTTTTTTAATAGTCTTGTCACGCACAAAAGAAATATCGGCCACCGGGCGCTTGTCCAGCTGGTTTTTGTCATAACCTTGCGGGAAAGCTGTGATGGTCGTCAGATAGCCGTCCTGAGCTGCTGCGATGCGCAACTGCTCCAAAAAACAGCCAAGGCCGATGGTGATCTGCCGACTAAAAGGGTCCGTATGGGGCAACAGGCGGTCTGTATCCACATAGAGAATTATCTTGTCCTCTTGCGCAAGGTCTACCTGCCAGGGTTGCCTGTTGTGAGGATTCGGTGCCAGAATGGCATAGGATAATGCCCGCCGCCTTGGTTCCGCATAAGTCCCCGCCTGTTGCCATGGGGCAAGGGCCTTTGCCGGTCTGCGGCTGCCCAGAAATAATACTGTTGCCCCGACAATCACGCCCCCGCCGATAATAGATATGGCTTTGCGCCGTCCCATTTTCATCATAATTTCCTTTCTGTTATTTAATGCGATATCGAACTATTGTAGTGCTATATCGTACTATGTCAACGGCGGCGTCAGGGTTTGTCCGATAATCCGGCGGGCGAAGCAGAAGGCCCAAAATGCTAATGTTCATTAATTTCAAAATTTTCCATATTTTTTGCAGTTTTTTTTGAGTGACCTCTTGACTCTTGGCGCTTGAGGCCTATCTCTTGTGAGAGCTGTTGGCACTCTTGAGCAGTGAGTGCTAATGAGGAATTTTTAACTTAAACTATAGAAGAGGTCTTTGAGATGGGTTTTCGTCCTTTACACGATCGTGTGCTTGTACGCCGTATAGATGCAGAGCAAAAAACGGCTGGCGGCATTATTATTCCTGATAGCGCGCAGGAAAAACCAAGTCAGGGTGAAATTGTTGCCACAGGCACAGGTTCCAAGGCTGAAGACGGCACCGTAACGGCGCTGGACGTAAAGGCTGGTGATACGATATTATTTGGCAAATGGTCCGGTACGGAAGTGAAGATTGACGGAGAGGATCTGTTGATCATGAAAGAATCCGATGTCATGGGTATCATTGAGTAAATATTCTTCCTGAATTTTTCTTTTCTGGAAACAACAAAATTAAAAGGAATAAGTAAATGGCTGCAAAAGATGTAAAATTTGGCTCTGACGCTCGCGCCCGTATTATGAAGGGCGTTGACGTACTTGCCAATGCTGTAAAAGTAACGCTTGGCCCCAAGGGCCGTAATGTTCTTCTGGACAAATCATTCGGCGCACCGCGCATCACCAAAGACGGTGTTTCCGTTGCCAAAGAAATTGAACTTGTAGACAAGTTTGAAAATATGGGCGCACAGATGGTCCGCGAAGTGGCGTCCCGTACAAATGATGTTGCGGGTGACGGCACAACGACGGCAACTGTATTGGCTCAGGCCATTGTACGCGAAGGCTTTAAGGCCGTTGCGGCGGGCATGAACCCGATGGATCTTCGCCGGGGTGTTGATCTGGCGGTCACTAAGATTGTTGAAGACCTGAAAAGCCGGACAAAAACGATTTCTTCCAGTGAGGAAGTCGCGCAGGTTGGTTCTATCTCTGCAAACGGCGAAATAGAAATTGGCCGGATGATCGCAGAAGCCATGGATAAAGTTGGCAAAGAAGGCGTGATCACTGTTGAAGAAGCAAAAGGTCTGGACTCAGAATTGGACGTCGTGGAAGGTATGCAGTTCGACCGTGGTTATCTGTCGCCTTATTTTGTGACCAATGCAGAAAAAATGACGGTTGAGTTGGAGAATCCTTATATCCTTCTTCATGAGTCAAAATTGTCAAATCTGCAATCAATGTTACCTCTGCTCGAAGCGGCAGCACAATCCAGCCGTCCTCTGTTGATCATTGCCGAAGACGTGGAAGGCGAAGCGCTGGCAACTTTGGTTGTTAACAAGCTGCGCGGCGGATTGAAAATTGCGGCTGTAAAAGCACCAGGGTTTGGTGATCGCCGCAAAGCCATGCTTGAAGACATTGCGATTTTGACAGGTGGTCAGGTTGTCTCCGAAGATCTTGGTATTAAACTGGAAACAGTGACATTGGACATGCTGGGAACCGCCAAACATGTTTTGATTTCCAAAGATGATACAACAATCATTGATGGTTCCGGAGAGCGCGAGGCTATCGAAGCACGTTGTGGCCAGATCCGAAGTTCCGTTGAGAATACATCTTCCGATTATGATAAAGAAAAATTGCAGGAACGTCTGGCCAAATTGGCTGGCGGTGTTGCGGTTATCAAAGTCGGCGGCGTCACGGAAACAGAAGTGAAAGAACGCAAAGACCGCGTTGATGATGCTTTGCATGCGACACGTGCGGCTGTTGAAGAGGGTATTGTTCCCGGCGGCGGCGCTGCGCTTCTTTATTCTATACGGGCGCTTGAAGGCCTTGAAGGCGTGAATAGTGACCAGAAAGTGGGCATTAATATTATCCGTAAAGCTCTGGAAACGCCTCTGCGTCAGATCGTTGAAAATGCAGGCGAAGATGGTGCCGTGGTTGCGGGCAAATTGAAAGAAAGCAAAGATATTAACTTTGGTTTTGATGCTCAGAAAGAAGAATATACCGACCTGATCACAGCGGGTATTATTGACCCGACCAAAGTCGTGCGCACAGCATTGCAGGATGCGGCATCTGTCGCGGGTCTTCTGATTACCACAGAAGCCATGGTTACGGATCACCCAGAAGAAAAATCTGCTGGCGGCGGCATGCCTGACATGGGCGGCATGGGCGGCATGGGTGGTATGGGCGGCGGTATGGGCTTCTAGGCCTTACTTGCCCCTATATATTTTATTTGAAAAGAGCCGAAGCAATGCTTCGGCTCTTTTTTTTGGAATGATCGTTTATATTCTGTTCTTTGCCTGAATTATATTTCTGCTATAAAAAGATAATTCAGGAAAATATTTGAGGTCAGCAAAAGGATAGAACCGTGCCTAAGCAAGGAAAATTATTTGATATTCGCCATTGGGTGCCGTACCAAATGTGGCGGCTGTCACAGGAGGCAGGCTATATTCTCGAAGAAGAATATTCGGTCAAATATAATATCAGGGGGGAAAGCTGGCGGTTTATGGCGATGTTGGCCAGTTCAGCACCGGTGTCGGCCAAAAAGCTTGGGGAACTTTTGGATATGGATCAGGTACAGGTGACCCGCGCCTTGAATAAGCTGCTGGATAATGGTTATGTGACGCGGCGCACTGACCCCAAAGACCGGCGTAAAGTTATTCTTACCTTAAGCACAGAGGGCGCGGAAGTCTATCAGGCCATTGTGGTTATGGCCATGGAACTGGAGCAGAAGTTTCTCGGGGAAATACCGCAGGAAGAACAGAAGCTCTTTCGGAATATATTGACAGGTCTTCTGGACAATATGGACAGTATTCGCGGCGGCCCAAAGTTGTTCTAGAGCATAAATAACCCCTTAATTACCCCCCTTGTTTCTGAAAGGGATAGAGGTTTTTTTTGTTACTGTTCTTAATGAAAAATTAGACTTGATTTGTGATACGCCGGGCAGGGCGGTTATGACATCCATATGCAGGCGTTCATAGTCAGAAGCATCGGATACAATCACCCTGAGAAGATAATCCGCATCGCCGGACATTAAATAACATTCCATGATCTGGGGGCATTCTTTGACCCTTCGTTCAAATTCAGCCAGCTTTTCCTTGGTTTGTTTTTCCACGGTAATTTGAACAAAAACATTGTCCGGCAGCCCTGCGGCAGATTGATCAACAATCGCCACATAATGATCAATAATACCGTCCGTTTCCAGTGATTTGACCCGCCTCAGGCAGGCAGAAGGTGATAGCCCCACGCGATCAGCAAGGTCATTATTGCTTATCCGTCCGCTATTTTGCAATGATTCAAGGATCGCATAATCAATCTTATCAAGGCTAATACTGTGAAATTTATGTCTCATAACGTCATTTATACGCCTGATTATTTTAATATTCAAGGATTTTACACTGATATTTGCAAGGAAATTCTGCAAATAAATTGATATAATCTGATCAGAGAATTAAGGAATTTCAAATTTTTATTTAGAAAGCTAGAAAGATAGGCAGATGATTGTTGGTGTCCCGAAAGAAATTAAAATACATGAATATCGTGTTGGCCTGACGCCGGCGAGTGCATCGGAATTTATTCGGGGCGGCCATAAAGTCATTGTTGAAACCAAGGCTGGAATGGGCATTGGTTTTTCTGATGAGGATTATATCGCTGTCGGGGCCGAGATTATCCCGGATGCAGCGCAGCTATTTGCGCAGGCGGAAATGATCGTAAAAGTAAAAGAACCCCAGCTTCATGAATGCACCATGCTGACGGAAAATCATTTGCTCTATACCTATCTGCATCTGGCGGCAGATCCGGCGCAAACGGTGGCCCTGATGAAATCAGGTTGTACGGCCATTGCTTATGAAACCGTGACCAATGACGCTGGTGGCCTGCCGCTTTTGGCTCCTATGAGCGAGGTCGCCGGACGTATGTCCATTCAGGCCGGCGCCCATGCCCTTGAAAAAGCAACGGGGGGGCGGGGCCTTCTGTTGGGCGGCGTTCCCGGGGTGGCTCCGGCGAAAGTCGTGATTATTGGCGGCGGCGTTTCGGGCATGAATGCGGCTGAGATGGCCGTTGGAATGGGCGCGGACGTAAGTGTTTTTGACCGCAATCTGGATGTGCTGAGGCGTCTTGACAATCGTTTTCGCGGCAGTGTCAAAACCCGTTATGCCACGGCTCATGATTTGGAAATGGCGGTATTAGAAGCTGATCTGGTTATCGGCGCTGTTCTTGTTGCCGGGGCCGCCGCCCCCAAACTTGTTTCTGCAGAAATGGTTCGGCAGATGAAGGACGGTGCCGTTCTTGTGGATATTTCCATTGATCAGGGTGGATGTTTTGAAAATTCCCGTCCCACAACCCACGCAGACCCAAGTTTTATCATTGATGGTGTGGTGCATTATTGTGTGGCCAATATGCCGGGGGCCGTTGCGCGGACATCTACTTTTGCGCTGAATAACGCCACATTACCCTTTGGCCTTGCGCTGGCCAATAAAGGCTGGAAACAGGCCTGCCGGGATGATGTCCATTTGGCGAACGGCGTGAATATTTCTGGCGGGTTTGTTACCTATGAAGCCGTCGCGCGTGATTTGGGTAAGGAATTCCATCCTTTAAATTTTTGAGCCCCTAAAAGGGTAATTTAATATTTTCCGCTTTAATTTCAAGGCCGGCTTCTTTTAGGCCTTTCAGCCATATCCGGGCTTCTTCTGTCGTGTGAGGGGCTATTTGCACGCCGCTGGGCAGGCGTTTTTCCATGAGCGCGCCGACGGCCTGTGCCACGGTCAGGGAAACGGCCTGCGCCATGGCGGATTGCCAGCCCGCCCCCGTTGTATCGAGCGACAAGGCGGCCTTCCATGCCGGGCCATCTTTCGGCGATATGGTCAGCGCCACATGAAGGACAACCCGATCCTGTTCGTTTTCATCATATTGATGGGCTTGCCATAACCTGTCGGACAGGGTTTTGAGTTCGTCTGGCGCGGCATTCTCTATAATGGGAAAGATATCCCGCCAGGCCTTTTTCCAGCCCTCTAATCGCAAAGTTCCCCGCACAAAAGTTTGAAGGCCGGTTTCATTCTCAAGGCCATAATCCTTGATATAGGGCAGGCTGTTACGGTTTGCATAAATTTCGAAAATTTCCCTGCCCAATGATAATTCCGTCACATCTTCCCATGCTTTTTTCGTTATATGTTCTTTGCCATCCTTGATCATAATAGAGGGGCTGGTCAGCGCCGTCAGAACGCCAAGAGGGGTCCAGCTGAATTTATAGGTAAAAGGGTTCTTTTCCGCCGGAATGCCGCCGCAATAAGATATGAAATCTATAATATGGCCTTGATTCAACAGGCCGGCCCTTTGGGCTTTATCCACAATGATATGGGCCAGGAGATGATCAATGCCAGGATCAAGCCCGACCTCATTGACGAGTGAAAGCCCCTTTGCCCGCGCCTCATCATTGAAGGCGACCATGTCAGAGCAAAGATAACTGGAGGTTACCATGTGACATTTTTCTTCCAGGGCGATTTTCGCGACTTGCAGATGAAAACTCGCCGGCAACATAGAGACAATGATGTCGCCGGGTTTGAGCGCGCCCAAGAAGGTTTTTTGCGATCCCGGCTCTTTAAGATTTAAATGCCGTATAGCCAATTCTGCGTCTTGAGCAACATGCGCTCTTAGCTTTTCCGCACGGTCCAGATTTGCATCCCAGACGGTGATTTGACCCCATTTATTGGCAAGGGAAACAATGCCCGGACCCGACGCGAGCCCCGCGCCTATCCAATGTATTTTTGGCCAATGTATTTTCGACTGATGAATTTTTGACTTATGTTGCGATAAGTCTGAGGACATAATATTTCCTTTTAATATATTACGTTAGGCGACGTTTATCTCTTCCAGAGAATTTTGTTTGATACGCGAAATGGCGTCATCAAAAGATTTCTTCGCCGAAAGCCATATGGGATCGCTATCTATTTTATTAAGAGTCTTAAGGTGGGGCAAAAGCTGGCTGGAGAATTCCTGACTGGCTTCCTGCGGCAGAAGAGAAGGCAGATTATCAATGGCGATGATATCAATGCTTTTGTTACCCGACGCGCCTTTAACTGTAATATAGGGTTTTTCCCATGATGTGGTCTCATGATAAAGCGGGATGGGGTTGAAAGCACTATAGGGATCACATGAGACATCCGCAACGACGCTCAGCCGTGCGTTCGGTTTCAGGTCTTCTATGCGCAGAAAGGCCGGGATATTATCTATGATGAAAGCGCAATTGATGAGAATATCATGTTCCAGCAAGGCGGCGCGGTCAATTTCATTGGTCATCTTGCGCCCCCAACAGGTAATCTCGGCTCCATATTCTTCAAGAATTTTGAGCGCGCCTTTTCCGCAGCGCCCGCCCGCCCCAATGATCAGAACTTTTGGCTTTTTGCCGAGGGTATTCGCCGCGTTCATTTCTGCCTTTAACGCGTCAGCATTATTAAAGGGGGTCAGGCCTTTATCCAGATATGGGATGGTTGCACAATTCTGATTATACCAATGAGTAAGGGCCAGCGCCGCCCCCATATAGCCCGCCCAAAATCCGAAGGCAACAATTCTGTCCCCATTCTGGTCAACCATATATTCAATATCCAGAAGTTCCCCGCCGCCAGATATAAAGCGCGATAACAGCTTCTGCCAACCGGCCTGCTTTTTATAAGCATGAGCAAAATAAATATGGCTATTTTTTAAATGATCAGGCGCGTCAGGCAATTCTTTTAATCCAAGGATAAAGGCGTCTTTTGGCGCTTTGAGCCATGAGCCCCCCTTGACCATTCGGCAGCCGGCATCAGCATAGGCCTGATCCGGTATGATACGTTTCTCTGATTTTTCGATCAGAACCTCATATCCTTCTTTGATGAGACTGCGGGCTCCTTCGGGTAGAAGGGGCGTGCGGCGTTCAGTGGTACGGGTCTCGCGCCTTAACCAGATTATTTTTTTAGTCATTCCTACCCTTCCTTTTAAGGCTTATATGATGACCTTTAAATATGTCGAACAGAAGGGAGCAAATTGGCGGGTATGCCGTTAAATTGTACAAAAAACCATATTTTATTGGGTCATACTGCCAATAATCATGAAGTATGAAAATAAGGTTTTTTAAACAGGTCATCAAAGATATCTTTTTGAAGCATTTTTTAATGGCCCGTTGCTTAAAAATTTAACGATTTAGTAATCAATTTTTACTTATTGTTTAATGAGTAAAAGTTAGAACCTATGACTTTAAACAAGAAATATGTTTAAATCATAGACATGGATTGTTCGAGTTGTACTTAGGGTGTATTGATGAGTAATTGTATAACGCAAGACCCAAAACATAAGGATGTTTTGGCGGACATAATTAATCTTTCTGCGGACATTATTATTTCTGTAGATGAAAACCATAATGTTATTTTTGTCAATCCCGCCTTTGAAAAGATATTTGGCTATCAGAGCAAAGAGATATTTGGCCAAAGCCTGAATATTTTATTACCCAAAGCCATACATTCCGCACATAAAGAATATATTGATTCATATGATAAATCAGATGACACTTCTCGCCATATGGCTATGCGGTCAGCGTTATGCGGTATTTCAAAAACCGGTGAAGAAATCCCTCTTGATATTTCTATTCAAAAACACCCTAAAGGCGGCTTATTTCGTTATACGGCCATATGCCGGGATATAAGCAGCAGAGTCGCACAGGAAAAACGGCTGCGAGAAGAAGAGAAAAAATTTAAAACACTTTTCAATAGCTCATTCGATTATATCATTCTGATGAACGGTCAGGGCGAAATCGTGGAATTTAATGATACGGCGGCGCGTAATATATTGAATGAAGATGAAAAATATACCGGGGAGAAGATTTGGGATTGTGGTTTTTGGAGAAGTGAAACGGATTTCTCTCTTGTACAAAAGGCAGTTTCTGAAATCAAATCGAATGAGAATACGTCTATCATTATAAATATTCTTGCCAAAAACCATCGTAAAATTATATTGGAAGTCACCCTCAAGCTTATAAATATGGAACATCAGCAGATCGAGATGATCGTGTTCGAGGGAAAAGATATAACGGAATTGGTCAAGTCAAACCGCGCCCTTATTGATAGTGAATCCCGTCTGGCGAGGGCTCAGAAAATTTCGCGGCTTGGAAACTGGGAATGGGATTTGATCACAAATGAATTTATCTGGTCAGACGAGATTTACAGAATCTTTGGACTGGACCCCAGGAGTTTTACGCTCACATATGATGCCTTTCTTGGCAGATTGAGATCCGAAGACCGCCCGCGCGCAGAGCAGGCCTTAACAAATAGCCTTTCGGATAAAACGCCATATAAAACAATTTACCGCATTATCCTGCCGGATGGTAATGAGAGAATTGTTGAAGATCTGGGTGAAATTTATCGCATGGAAGATGAGAACCCGATTAAAATAGGGGGGACTATTCAAGATATTACGGAAAGCTGGGGCAGAGAACGGGAATTTGTTTTTGCTAAAATGCGTACCGAAGATAAAAATATTGCGAAAGTTTAATTTTTACCTGCCATAGCCCATAAGCCGGGATCATTACAACCATTTATCAGCAGATTTGACCTTGGAACGGCGAACAACGCGCAGCCCCGAATACAGCCCTTAACCCCCTTGAATGCAGAATCCCGAGGGCGCTGGTATGACCTATGTCCGGGAATAGCGCGGTTTTTAACGTAAGTCCCGTGAGGGGTTTGCTGCGCAGCAAAGCATCCATCTTATAGACATTGGAGACATAACGTTTGTTCGGATCGGCGATTTCTTCTATGCCGCCGACGGCCATATATACATTGGCTTTCAGGGCATCATTATTTTCAAGGAATTTTTTCGCCTGAGAAAAGATAATCTCATCCCCCCACCATATTGCCGGGCTGCCAATGACATAACGGTTGAATGTTTCAGGGGCATTAAACAAAACATACAGGCCAAAAAGTCCGCCAAGAGAGGTGCCAAAATAACCGCTGTCATCTGGTATGCTATTATAATTGGCATTGATGAAAGGTTTGAGTTCATTTTGGATAAAGTCAAGGAATTCAGGCGCGCCGCCCATTTTCTTGCCAGACGTTATTTCCTCAATACCCTCAATGGGGAAGGGATAGCGTTTGCGCGTCATCACATTGGGCGTGAGGTCGCGCTGGCGTAAATACAGCGACTGGAAAATATTATCCACGGGATAGCCAATTCCCACGATTATAAAGCGGGATAACTCAGATGCCGTTTGCATGGTTCGGGCGGTTTCTGCCAGAGGAATACCGCCATTGGCGTCTGTCATATAAAGAACCGGGAATTTCTCCGATCCGTTCTTTTTACTAACGGGGACTAAAACGCGGATTTCATAAGTTTGCCCGATCTTTCCTGACGTCAGCTTATGGGTTTTGATCGGCGGGAAATGATAAGATGCCGCCCCTTTTGTTGTCTCTGTGGCCCGGCCCGGGTTCATTATGCCGAGGATCATTAGGAAAACGCCCGCAGAAATAAGGGGCCAGACTATTGGTGATAAAAAATTTTTCATATTCAACCTTCATTTTCCTATTTTATCTCTATGGCTCAGAATAAGGGCATTGAAAATAGGCGCAATAGCAGGAATTACTCAAATTCGAGGCCAGTGTGAATTTGAGTAATTCCCGCTATTGTTTCAATTTGTCTGATATCATTAGATAGTCTCTTATATTGTGCGTGATGTAAATATTATTCAGTCTGGTAAATATTACTTAAACTGGGTCTAAGGAGGAGCTATTATGACCAAACCATTATCTTTCGGACAACCGCTTGGGGCCATTATGCAGGTTGCCTATGTGGTCGAGGATATCGAAAAAGCCATGAACCATTGGACAAAGACGCTTGGTGTCGGGCCTTTCTTTTTATTTGAACATTTTGCCCTTGAAGATTATCGCTACCGGGGCAAGCCGAGTGACCTTGATATTACGATTGCCATGGGCTTTTCAGGTTCCATGTGTTTTGAATTGATCTTTCAGCATAGTACAAGCCCGTCCGTTTATACCGAAGTCATTGAAAGAAAAGGCTATGGTTTCCACCACTGGGCGGTTTCCACAACCAGTTTTGATGCTGATCTGGAACGCTACGCGTCATCGGGTAATGCCGAAGTCCTTTATGGCAGGGTAGAGCCCGTGGATGCGCGTGCGGCTTATGTGGATACAATGGCTGAATTGGGCGGTATGATAGAACTTATTGAAATGAACCCAGCCGTAGAGGGGCTTTTCGCGGCGATTAAAGAGCCTTCTGTTGGCTGGGACGGCAAGGATCCTGTGCGTATTTTGGGGTAATTTAAAAGGAGCATATCAATGCTTGATAAGCAAACCGAGAAAATGTTGTCAGATATGAGCGCGGCAGGCGGCCCTGCCCTGCATGAAATGCCGGTGGCAGATGCAAGGGCGGCATTGGCGGCAATCAGTGAAGCTCTTGGCTATAAGGACAGCCATATTTCCGCCGCCGAAGATCGGCAGATCCCGGGTCCCAACGGGCATATTCCCGTTCGTATTTACTGGCCTGATGAGGCCCCATCAGACAAGCCTATACCTATGGTGTTGTTTTTTCACGGCGGGGGGTTTGCCTTGGGCGGCATTGAAACCCATGATTCCATCACGCGCTATTTATGCGACAACGCGGGGGTCATTGTTATTTCGGTGGCGTATCGCCTTGCGCCGGAAAATCCGTTCCCTGCGGGTGTTGAGGATTGTTATGCGGCGCTTTGCTGGATCAGTAAAAATGCAAAAGAACTGGGCGGCGATGTGGCGCGGATTGCGGTTGCGGGCGATAGCGCGGGCGGTAATCTGGCCGCCGCCGTATCCCTTATGGCGCGGGATAGAAAGGGTCCCGAGATTAAAGCACAGCTTTTGGTCTATCCCGGCTTGGATATGACGCTTGAGACCAGCTATCCCTCCTATGCCGATTTTGGCGGCGGGGAGTATTTTCTGGGGTTGACAGATATGAAATGGATGAAGGACATGTATCTTGGCAATAGTGAGGATGCAAAGGACATGAAAGCTTCCCCCTTATTATATTCGGATCTGTCGAATTTACCCTCTGCGGTTATTCTGACCGCAGGCTATGATCCTTTATGTGATCAAGGGAAACATTATGCGGATAGATTGAAAGCCGCAGGTGTTCAGACTGAATATGAATGTTTCTCGGGCGCGATACATGGTTTCATCAGCTTTGCGGGGGGGCTGGATATCGGCGTCGCGGGTTTGGATCGCCTTGTCCGCGCCGTGAAGGATCATCTGAAATAAGGATCAAATTAAAATGAGTATTTTCCGCTATGGTTGATTTCTTGAGACTATGGCTAAATGCTCGGATGAGTAAAAAATTTATAATGAATGTAAATTTATCTTAGGGAGAAAAAATATGACTAGAGAAAATATGACCAGGGAGAATATATCCAGCTACCGTCAGCTGCTCCGCCGGACCAGTGGCACGATTGTGTGCGCGGCGTTAATGGCAGGGACATCATCCCTTGCCTATGCGCAGCAGGCAGAGGAAGCCGATACGGATATGATCAGTTCCCTCGAAGAGATTATCGTAACAGCCCGTAAAAGATCAGAGAATATTCAGGAAACGCCCATTGCCATCACGGCACTCTCCACAGCCCAGTTGGAGAAGAGAAATCTGACCAACCTTATGGAAGTTGGGGCCTATATTCCCAATGTGGTGATGAATAGCTCGCCCAGCACCAGCGGTGGCGGCAATAATTCGCAGATTTATATCCGGGGTATCGGTCAAAGCGATTTCCTTTTTACAACAGATCCCGGGGTCGGCATTTATGTGGATGGTGTCTATCATCCCCGTACCCTTGGCGGCGTGATGGATCTGCTTGATCTTGAGCGTGTGGAAGTATTGCGCGGCCCGCAAGGGACATTATTCGGGAAAAACACGATTGGCGGCGCGATCGCCCTGACGTCTCAAAAACCAATGGGGGATGGCACAGGTTATCTTGAAGTGACAACAGGAAGATTTGACCGGTTGGACATTCGGGGCAGCTTTGATGTTGCCTTGAGCGATACTCTTGCTGCAAAAGTTTCCATGTCCAGCAAAAACCGTGATGGCATTGGTAAACGTCTGGAATTTGGTACAGATAAAGTGCTTGATACAGCGGGTGATGAGAATGCCACATCCGCGCGTATCGCCTTGCGCTGGGAAGCATCCGAAGATGTGACCGTAGACTTTACGGCTGATTACACGCGGGAGCGGGAAAAGGGCGTGCCCTCTATTCTGGTTTTCGTTGATGATAATGGCGCGGCCTTTGGGGGCCTTGGCGGTCTGTGGAATGCGCTTGTTGGCGGGCCGGCTGGCTTGCCCTATACCAGTGATTTCATCATTGGCGGCGACAATCGATATGATTCCTATGCGACAGACGGCAACAGAAACACATTGGATTCCTATGGTTTCAGTATGGATATTGACTGGGCTGTGAATGAAAATATGTCTTTGAGGTCAATCACGGCCTACCGGGAGATGGAAGCCTTTTTCAACAGTGACACGGACGGTTCCCCTCTTTCATTCGTGACAACAGACCAAACACAGGATCAAAATCAGATCAGTCAGGAATTTCAGCTGATTGGAACATCTTTTGACGACAAGCTGGACTGGGTCATAGGGGCCTTCTATTTTGATGAATTTGGCCGCGATGACAATGTTGTCCGACTGGCGTCAGGCCTTTACGATGCTTTGGAGGCCTTGCCAGGCCCGTTAGATGGTTCTCCGCTTGGGGCGCCGACAGCGCCGGGCGGCCCCGGAAACCCCATCAATCCAAATCTTGACCTTGATCTGAATATTTTTAATGAGATTGATATCAAGAGTTACGCCGCCTTCACGCAGGGCACCTATCAGGTGTCTGATAAAATCAGCATCACCGCCGGTGCGCGTTATTCCTATGAAAAGAAAGACTATTTTCTTAACCACACCCGGGAGAATTCCGGTGCGGTCATCATTGGAAATCGTACGATAAGTGAAAGCTGGAGCTCTTTTACGCCAATGGGCAGCATTGATTATAAAATCAATGAAGATTCTCTTGTATATGTTTCCGTGACACAAGGGTTCAAAAGCGGCGGCTTTAACGGTCGCCCCATCAGCGTTAGCGCCGTTGACTCTTTTGATCCGGAAACTGTATTGTCTTATGAATTTGGTTTTAAGACGGACTGGTTTGATAATCGCCTGCGCCTGAACGGCGCCGTTTTTAACGCGAATTATACCGACATGCAGCTAGGCAGTATCAGTGCCGACGAGAATGGTGTTCTTGCGCTTCGGATACAAAATGCCGGTAAAGCCAAAATCCAGGGTTTTGAACTGGAATTACAGGCCCGCCCAACCGCCAATCTGGATATCATCGGCAGCCTTGGTTATGTTGATTTTGAGATCACACAACTTGATCCTGGCGTACAGGATTTTAATTTGAACTCTCAGGCAATGAAAACGCCGGAATGGAATTTCTCTCTGGGCGCAGAATATACGGTGGAGATCAATAGCAGCAGTGAAATTTCCCTGCGTGGGGACTGGACCTATCAAAGCGAAACCGAGCAGAATGTACAGAATACGGATTTGATAAGATCACCCGGCTATAGCCTGTTTAATACCCGTCTGACCTATAGTAATCTTGATAATGACTGGGAAATTGCCCTGTTTGTCACCAACCTTACTGACAAGGCGTATGTCTCGAGCGGTTTCCAGACCTTAACCAGTTTTGGTACGGCGAATCTGATATATGGCCGCCCGCGGGAGTGGGGCTTGACGGTCAAGAAAAGATTCTAAAGTCTTTTTTACAAATGTTTTTATAATTTGGGCAGGAGCATTATATGTTCCTGCCCATTATCTTTTCAGGAAAATATCTTTTCCAGAAGCCCCATGATCTGTTTAACGGGATCGCCGAAGATCATCATGTAGGCGACAATGCCGATGGCGATCGGCGCGATATATTTCATACTGAACTGCCAAAGGCGAAATTTCTGGCTGTCAATTGGCAGGCCGAACTGATCGCTCAGGGTTTTGACTGACATGGCCCAGCCGGTAAATAACGCCAGCAACAGGGCATTAAACGGCATCATCACATTAGCCACCATAAAATCAATGAGGCCGAACAGATTTTTATCGGCCATGACCCCGATGAGTTCCAGGGGCCTGAAATCCTTCAGAAGATTAAAGGATAATACCATAAGAAGTCCAAAACCCCAGATGCAGATGCCGGTTGCCCATGAGGTAAGCTTGCGCGACATACCCTTGTCTTCAAACCAGGCAATGGCAGGCTCCAGCATGGCCAGTGATGAGGTAAAGGCCGCAAAGGTCAGCAGCAGGAAGAACAAAGCCCCAAAAATCAATCCCCCGGTCATCTGACCAAAGGCAATCGGCATGGTGGCAAAAATCAGCCCGGGGCCTTCGCCCGGGATCAGGTTATACTGAAAGACGATTGGAAAAATCATAAAGCCCGCCAGCAAAGCCACAAGGGTATCAGATATGGCTATGATGCCCGCCGCCTTGGGCAGGGAGACATCTTCTTGCAGATAAGCGCCGTAAGTAATCAATGCCCCCACTCCAACCGCGAGGGAGAAGAGAGCCTGTCCTAAGGCCACCAATACTGTACTGGCGGTTATCTTGGAGAAATCAGGATTAAATAGAAATGCGAAGGCCTGAGCGCCATTGCCGGTAAATACGGCGTAGGCGGACAGGAAAATCAAAAGTATGAATAACCCCGGCATCATGATTTTGACCGTGGTTTCCAATCCGGCCTTCACGCCAAGGGAGACAATGGCAATGACAGAAATCATATATATTGTGTGCCATAGCGTGAGCTTTTGCCAGCTGCCGAGCAAATCATCAAACATCGCGCCGGAACCCGCCGCATCTATCTGATGAAAATGACCTGAAACGGCTTTGATGAAATATTCCAGAGACCAGCCCGCAATGACACTATAATAGGTCAGCGCCATAAGCGGTATCAGTAAACTGAACAGACCAATGATTTTCCAAAAGGGGCTATGGCCTTTTTTGACCATGGTTGCCATGGTGCCAATGGCGCTCATCTTTCCGGCGCGGCCCAGAGCCAATTCCGCCATGATGAGCGGGATGCCCAATATGAAAACGAAAGCCACATAAATCAAGACAAATGCCCCGCCGCCATTTTCTCCGGCGATATAAGGAAAACGCCAAAGATTCCCCAGTCCCACAGCGGCCCCCACAGCGGCCATAAGAAAAGCGGATCGCGAAGACCATTTAACATGATGCGGCGCAGATTGTTGCTCACTCATAAAAGTTTTCCCTATTTATTATTATTTCATATTGAAACTACAACAAATAGGGATTTTGCCAAATCTTTTTTTATTCCAACAATAATTTGCTTCTTAGTTTGTTGCTTCAAGAATAATATTGGTCGGTGTTGTAGCAGCGACCCGTACCGATGAAAATCCGGCATCATGCAGGACTTGTGAAAGCCTCTTTGGGCCGGCTTGTGCGCCAAGGCAAAGCCCCACATCCTGCGAGCGTGAATTTGGCAGGCAGACCAAGGTCGACGCGGCATAAAATAACCCACCCAAGGGATGAAGGTTATCTTCTGTTTTATCGCCTGCCATAGGTTCGACCACCATGAGCGTGCCGCCCGGTTTCAGCCCTTTGCGAATATGATGTGCAACTCCAACAGGATCGCCCATATCATGAAGTGAATCAAACATGCAGGCCAGATCATAGGCCTTGTCAAGGGCAATATCACTGGCCCCCACCGTTTCAAAATGAATGTTATCTATATGGGCAGATTTTTCGCGGGCATCATCAATGGATGGCCCGTGAATATCATAACCATATATATTCGAATTTGGGAAGGTCTCGGCCATCATCACAGATGACGAACCACGACCGCAGCCAATATCGGCAATCGTGCCGCCAGCCTCCAGCTTTTCTTTGACACCGCTTAAGGCTGGAATCCAGTTTTCGATCAAATTGGCTTCATAGCCGGGCCTGAAGAAACGATCTGTGCCGCAAAATTGACATGAATGATGTTCGCCCCAAGGCCGCCCTTTGCCGGTTTTAAAGACATCCATAGCCTTTTCATATGACGCATATTGCGCGACAATTATTTGCAGTATGCCGTGCATATTGGCCAGACTTTCTTCTGTGGCAAAAATGGCAATCTGTTCGGGCGTCAAGTAAAACTGTTCGGTATCTGCATCATAAGTGACATATCCATTTGCGGCATTTGCCGATAGCATATCCTGCAAATACCGCGCATCTACATCTGCAAGTGCGGCAATTTCTTTTGCTGTTCGCCAATCGCCGTCGGCCATGGTGCGGTAAACGCCGGTTTGATCCCCCATATAGGTTAGCAGAATGTTTAATGCCGCACTCGCGTCCCCAACAACTTTTCCGGCAAGTTCTTGAAGTTTGTCCATATTTAATTCAGCCATGATAATTTTCCTCGTAATATTCTTTTGAATGGTGAATATTTCCCGAAAGGCAATCGTCAGCCAATATTCATTATGTTATTGAAGGTTGCTTGGAGAATTAGCATAGTCTAATTTACCGGAATTCTCCAGTATCTTATCTGAGACGGGCTTTAGAGGGCCTAAGGTGGCCTTAATAGGCGCGATTGACGCAGAAATCCACGATACCGGTCAGGGCCTTGCGATAATCATCATTGGGGAAAATGGCGAGGGCGTCTTTGGCGATGGCCCCGTAATGCCGCGCCCGCTCGACGGTGTCATGCAGGGCCTTATGCTTGTCCATTAACCTGATTGCTGTTTCCAGATCATCATCATTCTGATCCAGATCTTCGATGGTGCGGCGCCAGAATTTGCGTTCTTCCTCATCGCCGCGCCGAAAGGCAAGCACGATGGGCAGCGTGACCTTGCCTTCGCGGAAATCATCACCGACAGATTTGCCGAGTTTTTCCTGCTCGGCTGAGAAATCCAGAACATCGTCAATCAATTGAAATACAATGCCTAAATTTTTGCCATAGCTTTTCAAGGCCTGTTGTTCCGCATCGGGTTTTTCCGCAATAACCGCCCCAATTTCACAGGATGCGGCAAACAGCGCGGCTGTTTTGGCTACAATAACCTGCATATAGGAATCTTCGGTGGTATCCATGTTATTGGCGGTCGTGAGCTGAAGAACTTCGCCCTCGGCAATGACAGAAGACGCATTCGACAGGATGGCTAAAACTTCGAGTGAACCATCGGCAACCATCAATTCAAAAGACCGGCTAAACAAAAAGTCACCGACCAAAACACTGGCTTTATTGCCCCATAGCTCGTTGGCGGTTTCAAGTCCGCGTCTCATATCGCTTTCATCGACCACATCATCATGAAGCAAGGTGGCAGAATGGATAAATTCAACGCAGGCCGCAAGCTCCGCATGGCGATCCCCTTTATAGCCGCACATACGACTGGTGGCCAAGGTTAACATCGGCCGCAATCTTTTGCCGCCGGACGCAATCAAATGACCGGCCAGCTGCGGAATTAAGGGCACAGAGCTTTGCATTTTAAGGATGATGGTCTGGTTGACCTTGACCATATCGTCGGTCACAAGGGCCTGCAAATGGGCGAGCGCCGTCTCTGCCTTGGCCTGTTCTTCTTCAAATGATATGACAACGCCCACTTTTAAAACCTGACTTTCTGTGATTGAATTGATTATTTCTGAAGCAGCATTTGTTTATTTCTTATGGCAAAATAGTCTTCTGAGGGTATAAAGGTCAAGCTACCTTGGTCAAATTTTGGCATTTTTCCGATCAAACATGGATCAAAAAAAAGTGATAGAGATTTTTTCTACGGATAATAATGTTCTTATTTCGCGCATTTCTGCGCTTTTTGATGCAGAAGGGGTGCCGTTTGTTATATTGGGGCATCACGCCAGTTTGATGGGCGGCGGCATTCTGGGGATCGGCCAAAGGGTGATGGTGGCAGAAGAATATATCCCGATCGCCATCCATCTGATTCGGGAAAATGGCTTGAAAAATGATATAGACTTCGTTCCGGGACTGGAAAAAGAATTGGAAGAAGGACGGGAATGAAGGGATTTCAGGCAATATGACGGCATTAAGGGGGATATCACAGGATGATTTTCTGGGCGGCACGATCAAGCTATATCAACCGGAAGAGGGCTACAGGATTGCCACGGACACCGTATTCCTCGCGGCCAGTATAAATTATCTTGAAAGTGATAAGATTCTGGATATGGGGGCAGGAACAGGCGGTATCCTGAGCTGCCTTGTGGCGCGAACAAAAGACCAGATATCGGATAATATTTTTCATGGTATCGAATTACAGCCGGAACTATTAACGCTTGCCCGGAAAAATGCGGCGGAAAATAATTTCGGAGAAATCATAGAATATTTCATAGGGGATATCGCAAGCCCGCCGCCCATTTGCCCGCCAAACAGCTATCATCATGTCATCTCGAACCCGCCTTATCTGAAAAAGAGCGGCGCAACCTCGTCGCCTTATGAAACAAGGGCGATGGCCCATATGGATAGCCATATTAGTCTGGAACAATGGGTTCATTTCTGCCTTCGTATGATAAAGCCACTGGGGTATTTAACGCTGGTACACCGGGCCGACAGGCTGGATGATATTATTGCGGCCCTGCATGGCAGGGCAGGGGATATTATTATCTATCCGCTGTGGTCGGCAAAAGAAAAGGACGCGCGGCGGATCATCATTCAGGCCAAAAAAGGCAGCAAAGGAAATATATCCTTGAAACCGGGCCTGATTGTGCATACATCAGATGGATCATTCACGCCGCAGGCAGAAGATGTTCTGCGAAATGGTGCGGCCCTGAATATAATGAATGACCAGATATAACAAATTAATTGTAAAGACAAAAAGCCATGATGAAAAAAATTAAACAGTTATTCGCAAAGATCCCGTTGCCGATTTTCCAGAATCCGGCCCCTGTGGTCGCCATATTGCCTTTGGAGGGCGCGATCGGATCAGCCAGCCGTTTTACAACAGCGCTTAATCTGGCGGGACTGGAAGACAAGATCAATCAGGCTTTTGATGTTTATAATGTCAAGGCAGTGGCCCTTGCCGTTAATTCACCGGGTGGATCCCCTGTGCAGAGCGAACTTATCATGCGCCGCATACAAAAACTATCCGCAGAAAAGAAAATTCCTGTTTATGCTTTTGCCGAGGATGTGGCCGCATCGGGCGGATATCTGATTTCATTGGCGGCAGAAGAGATTTACGTCAATGAGGCTTCAATCGTGGGCAGCATCGGAGTAATCTCGGCGGGCTTTGGGTTTAGTAAGGCCATTGAGAAAATTGGCGTGGAACGGCGGGTTTATGCCGCCGGCGACAATAAATCCATCCTTGATCCTTTTCAGCCGGAAAAAGACAAGGATGTCAAACTGCTGAAGGAATTACAGAAGGAAATTCACGAGTTTTTCAAAAATCTGGTTAAAGAACGTCGGGGCGACAAGCTGAAAGGCACTCAAAAAGTCATGTTTTCCGGCCAGTTCTGGGCGGGAAAAGAAGCGATAAAGCTGGGTCTTGTGGATGGTATCGGTGATATTCATACCGTGATGAAGGAAAAGCTTGGCGATAAAACCAAATTCAAGCGGATCAAGGAAGACAAGGGATTTATCAAGAGCCTGCTCGGCATGACCGGCCCCAAACAGCGCATCAGCGAAGAAATTATCGACACTCTGGAAAGCAAGTCGCTATGGAGCCGTTTTGGTCTGTAAGTTTTAGCTGCAATCAATCCTTGACGAATGGAGGGGTAGCCAGTAATTTCTCGCTATAAAATGCTGCGAATGCTCACTGCATGACGTATAGAAAGAAACATGACCTGATGGAAAGCCCACCCAAAAACGAAAAAGCGTTCCAGACGCTTATTCTCAAATTACAGGCCTATTGGGCAGAGCAGGGCTGCGTTATCTTACAGCCTTATGATCTTGAAATGGGCGCGGGGACGTTTCAGGCGGCATCGACTTTGCGTGCGCTTGGCCCGAAATCATGGAATGCGGCTTATGTTCAGCCCTGCCGCAGGCCGACCGATGGCCGTTACGGCGAAAACCCAAACAGGTTGCAACATTATTATCAATTTCAGACCGTCCTCAAACCATCCCCCGATAATATTCAGGAACTATATCTTCAAAGTCTGGACGTCCTTGGGATCAACGCGCTTGAGCATGACATTCGTTTTGTGGAGGATGATTGGGAAAGCCCGACCCTCGGCGCATGGGGGCTGGGCTGGGAGGTCTGGTGCGACGGGATGGAAGTCAGCCAATTTACCTATTTCCAGCAGGTCGGCGGTTTTGACTGCAAGCCTGTCATGGGGGAGTTGACATACGGGCTGGAACGGCTTGCCATGTATATTCAGGGCGTGGATAATGTCTATGATCTGGATTGGAATGGTATGCCCGAGGGCGAAGGCAAGGTCACTTACGGCGATGTTTTCCTGCAAAATGAAAAAGAATTTTCCGCCTATAATTTCGAACTGGCCAATACAGAAAGGCTGTTTCAGCATTTCAAAGATGCCGAGGCGGAATGCCGGGATATTCTGGCTCAAGGAAATTTTCCTTTGCCGGCTTACGACCAATGTATCAAGGCCTCTCACATCTTTAACCTGCTTGATGCGCGCGGCGTGATCAGCGTCACGGAACGGCAAGCCTATATCGGGCGGGTTCGGGCCTTGGCCAAGGCCTGTTGCGCCGCCTATCTGGTCTCTATTGGGGAGGCATCCTCATGACCTCAAGTAACGAAGTGATAGGTCAAAATAATATGAGTGAATTTTTGCTTGAACTATTCTCCGAAGAAATTCCGGCCCGGATGCAGGCCAAGGCCGCCTCTGACCTGAAACAATTGGTCACGGCTAAATTAAAGGGCGCCGGGTTAAAATTTGATCAGGCGGAGGCTTATGTCACTCCGTGCAGATTATGCCTGCATATTACCGGATTGGACAGCGAACAGCCGGATGTGTCCGAGGAACGACGCGGCCCGCGCGCGGATGCGCCGGAAAAGGCCATCGAAGGCTTTTTGAAAGGCGCCGGCGTCACCCGCGACCATGTAGAAATACGCGAAGAGAAAAAAGGCACTTTCCTTTATGCGGTGATCGAGAAGAAAGGCCGCAAGACATCGGAATTATTGGCGGAATTCCTGCCCGAGGTGATCCGCAATTTCCCCTGGCCAAAATCACAGCGCTGGGGCGATAAAAAGCTGCGCTGGGTGCGGCCTTTGCACAGTATTTTATGCCTGATGGACGGCGCGGTGGTTGATTTTGATCTGGGCGAGGGCTTGGTTTCCGGTAATCAAACCAGAGGACATCGTTTCTTGTCACCGGAAATATTTAACGTCACGTCATTTGCCGATTATCACGCCGGATTAACCGCGGCTCACGTGATGCTTGCCCCCCATGACCGCAAATCCCTCATCCATGCACAGGCGACAAAGCTGGCGCAGGATGCCGGACTTAATTTGCTCGAAGACGAGGGGCTGCTTAACGAAGTGGTCGGGCTTGCGGAATATCCTGTTGTGCTCATGGGCGAATTTGATGCCGCATTTCTGGATGTACCGCAGGAGGCGTTGACCAGTGCCATGAAAAGCCACCAGAAATATTTCTCTGTGGTGGACGGCGCGGGCAAGCTCGCCAATAAATTCATCTTTGTCTCCAACATGAAAGCCGATGACGGCGGGGCCAAAATCATCGCCGGCAACGAACGCGTCCTCCGCGCCCGCCTCGCCGATACCAAATTCTTCTGGGATCAGGATTTAAAGATCAAACTGGAAGATCGTCTTCCGGCCCTTAATGATATTGTCTTTCATGCCAAACTAGGGACAGTTGGTGATCGCGTTTGGCGGCTGGTTAATTTATCAGGCCATATTGCGGAGAAAATCGGGGCCGATGTGGAACAGGCCGAGCGGGCGGCCTTACTATGTAAGGCCGACTTGGTCTCCGGCATGGTGGGGGAATTCGCCGATTTGCAAGGGTTGATGGGCAAATATTATGCCGAAAAGAAGGACGAGTCCGAGGCAGTTGCCAAGGCCATTGCCGACCATTATTCCCCCAAAGGCCCAAGCGATCAATGCCCGTCCGATCCGGTGAGTATTGCCGTTGCCCTGGCGGAAAAGCTGGACAGTCTAGTGGGATTCTTCGCTATTGATGAAAAGCCTACCGGGTCGAAAGATCCCTACGCTCTGCGCCGGGCTGCTCTGGGCGTGATCCGCCTGATTGTGGAGAATAAATTACGTCTGGGGTTGATCAATTTTTGTGTTCAATTAGGGCAAGAAATTTATATAGAACAGCGGTATCCCAGTGGAGGAGTGTCTTACAGCAGATCTGGATCAGATATTGATTATCTTAACAGGTTTAGTGAAGATAAAAGGGCGGCAATAGGAAATTTTATTATTGGTCGTCTCAAAGTTCATTTGAAAGAACAGGGTGTGCGTCATGATTTGATTGATGCGGTATTCGCATTAGGCGGCGAAGATGATCTTGTGCGGTTGATGGCGCGGGTAGAGGCTTTGCAGAATTTCCTTGGTACAGAAGAAGGGGAAAATTTGCTGGCCGGATACAAACGGGCGGCGAATATTCTGAAAGCGGAAGAGAAAAAGGACGGGGCTATCACGGGCGCGGCCAAGGCGGGAACTCTGCCGGAAGAAACTGAATTATTCGCGCGGCTGGAACAGGTATCCGCCGCAACAACCACAGCTATTGAACAGGAAAAATTCGAAGAAGCCATGAGCGCACTTGCCACATTGCGCTTAAGTATTGACGCCTTCTTTGATAAGGTCACGGTCAATAGTGATAATCCGGCTGAGCGGCAAAACCGTCTGGCCCTATTGGCGCAAATTCGTTCTACCATGAATAAAATCGCCGATTTTTCTAAGATAGAGGGGTAGTTTGGACAATATTAATTTTTTCTCCGTCATTCCGGACTTGATCCGGAATCCATTTTGGCGGCGGTATGCGTAAGTTGAAACATGGACCCCGGACTAAATCCGGGGTGACGGTATTAAGGTAAACCTACAGGGAAACGACTATGACGAACTGGGTCTATACATTCGGGGATGGAAAAGCAGAGGGCGACGCCACCATGAAAAATCTTTTGGGGGGAAAAGGCGCAAATCTCGCGGAAATGTCAAATATTGGCCTGCCCGTACCGCCCGGGTTTACCATCACCACAGCCGTCTGCAATTATTATTATGATCATCAGGACAGCTATCCCGAAGACCTTAAATCCCAAGTGAATGAGGCTCTGGCCGAAGTAGAAAAGACCGCCGGCGCAAAATTTGGTGATGCGGATAATCCCTTGCTCGTTTCGGTTCGCTCCGGCGCAAGGGTGTCCATGCCCGGTATGATGGATACGGTGCTTAACCTTGGCCTCAATGATATTACGGTAGAGGGATTGGCCAAATTATCCGGCAATGCCCGTTTTGCCTATGACAGTTATCGCCGCTTCATTCAGATGTATTCTGATGTGGTGCTGGGCGTTGATCATTATAATTTTGAAGAACTGCTGGAAATACACAAGGAAGAAAAAGGCTATATTCTGGATACGGAGCTTGACGCCGATGACTGGAAGGAGCTTTGCACAGTCTTTAAAAACAAGGCCGAGGAAGAATTGGGCTATCCTTTTCCCCAGGATGTGAATATTCAGCTTTGGGGCGCGATTGATGCGGTCTTTGGGTCATGGATGATTGACCGGGCGAAAACATACCGGCGTATTCATAATATTCCGGGCGATTGGGGCACGGCGGTTAATGTGCAGTCCATGGTCTTTGGCAATATGGGGGAGACGAGCGCGACGGGCGTGACCTTCACCCGTGATCCTTCAACGGGCGAAAATGCCTATTACGGTGAATATCTGATCAATGCGCAGGGCGAAGATGTGGTCGCGGGGATACGTACGCCCCATAATCTGACCAAAGTCTCGCGGGAACAGGCGGGCTCTGACAAGCCGTCCATGGAAGAAGCCATGCCCGAAGTTTACACCGAACTTGCGGATGTTTTTGTTAAGCTCGAAGCCCATTACCGGGATATGCAGGATATTGAATTTACTGTACAAAATGGCAAATTATGGATTTTGCAAACAAGATCAGGCAAGCGTACCGCCAAGGCGGCCTTGAAAATCGCCGTGGATATGGCCGAAGATAAAATCATCACGCGGGAGGAAGCGATATTAAGGGTGGAGCCGGCGGCCCTTGATCAATTATTGCATCCAACCTTGGATCCGGACGCAAAGCGGGATATTTTAACGCGCGGCCTGCCGGCATCTCCGGGGGCTGCCGCCGGAATTGCGGTCTTTACCGCCAATGAGGCAGAGGCCATGGCAAAAGACGGTCATGATGTTATTCTGGTGCGTCAGGAAACCAGCCCCGAAGATATTCACGGCATGCATGCGGCAACAGGCATTCTCACCAGTCGGGGCGGCATGACGTCACATGCGGCGGTGGTGGCGCGCGGCATGGGCCGACCTTGTGTTTCGGGTGCGGGGGCCTTGCAGATTGATATGGAAAATGAAACCATCTCTGTCTTGGGCCGTAAAATCAACAAGCATGAGCTTCTGACCATTGATGGCAGTACGGGTGATGTGATGTACGGGGCCGTGGATACCATCCAGCCGGAATTAAGCGGCGATTTCAGCCAGTTGATGAGCTGGGCCGATGAGGTGCGCCATTTGAAAGTCCGGGCCAATGCGGAAACGCCGCTGGATGCCAGAACCGCGCGGGAATTCGGGGCCGAAGGCATTGGCCTGTGCCGCACGGAACATATGTTCTTTGATGCGGAGCGGATTGTCAATGTGCGCCATATGATATTGGCCGAAGATACGGCGGGGCGAGAGGAAGCCCTTGCCAAATTATTGCCCGTACAGAAACAGGATTTTATCGAGCTGTTCACCATCATGCGCGGCCTTCCTGTGACGGTGCGGCTTTTGGATCCGCCGCTGCATGAATTTTTGCCGCAAAAGACAGAGGATTTTGCCGCTGTGGCAGAGGCCATGGGGGTCAGCATGGAACATTTGAAACGCCGCGCCAATGCCCTGCATGAAACCAACCCGATGCTGGGCCATCGGGGGTGCCGTTTGGGGATTTCTTATCCTGAGATTTATGAAATGCAGGCCCGCGCCATTATTGAAGCGGCGTTGGAAGTCTCAAAAGATGGCGGCGCGGCCCTTGTGCCGGAAATTATGATTCCTCTGGTGGGCAGCCGCAAGGAGCTCGCCATCTTGAAAGAAAAAGTCATCGCCGTGGCCGATGAGATTATAAAATCTTCTGGCGCAAGCCTTATCTATATGGTCGGCACCATGATTGAATTACCCCGCGCCGCCTTACAGGCCGCAGAGATCGCCCATGAAGCTGAATTTTTCAGCTTTGGGACCAATGACCTGACCCAAACCACTTTTGGCATTAGCCGCGATGACAGCGCGAGCTTTCTGGATGATTATATCCATGCGGGCATATTTGAACAGGATCCCTTTGTGACCATTGATCAGGACGGCGTCGGGGAATTGATCAAGATGGCCGTGATGCGCGGGCGCAAGACGCGCCCTGATATTAAACTTGGTATTTGCGGCGAACATGGCGGCGATCCGGCCTCTGTTGAGTTCTGCCACGGCCTTGGCCTTGATTATGTCTCTTGCTCGCCTTACCGCGTGCCCATTGCCCGCTTGGCAGCGGCACAAGCCAAGTTGAAGGAAAAATAATCCATGGAAAAGAATATCACCGTTAAATGGGCGGGCAAAATGACCTTCATCGGGGAGGCCGCGTCGGGAAATGTCTTAACCATGGATGCGGGCGCGGATAATGGCGGCCTCGGCCTTGGCCATAGTCCCATGGATTTATTGCTCATGGGGGCGGGGGGCTGCGCGAGCATTGATATTGTGATGATCTTAAAAAAAGGCCGCTGTGACATTACCGATTGCACCGTGCAGGTATCCGGCAAACGTGCCGATGAAATGCCTCATGTCTATACGGATATCCATATGCATTTTCTGGTTGCGGGGTCAAATTTTAAAGATGGCGTGGTGGAACGGGCGGTAAAGCTGTCCATGGATAAATATTGCTCCGCCTCCCTCACCCTCGCCAAAGCCGCGAATCTTACCTATACTTGGGAAGTCGCCGAGGGGTAACCTCCCAGTGACTATGTCCAGTGATTGCGGGCTACGAGAATATTAGAGTTCCTTACAAAAACCCCGTCATTCCATCGCAGGATGGAATCCAGTTATTATAGGCGGTCTGGATTCCTGTCTGCGCAGGAATGACGAAATTGATAAGGCTGAATTCAAATAGGTCTGACATTACTCTCGTAAATTTATAATCAACTTTAATTCACGCCATAAACCACCCTTACAATGATATTTCGATGCCGGCGTAGATAAATCTGGGCATGCTGGGGCGTGGGCCGTGGGGTTGGCGGGATACGAAAAATTTCTTATCCAGCAAATTTTGCACGCCGCCAATTAATTTCACGGCCTCACTCAGGCGATAATAGGCGGAGAAATCTGTCATAAAATAGCTTTCAATTATACCAAAGCGAATATCAGGGTCGCCGTTGCCGTTAATCTGTGTGGTCACATTATTGGCACTGCTGAAGCTCTCCCCCACATAGTTTGCGGAGATAAAGGCGCCCCAGTTTTCTGATTCAAGGCCCGTCCCGAAACTGATCTGCAGTTCTGGAATATAGGGTATTTTATTGCCCTTTCTGCCAAAACTGAATATGGAATCGGCATCCAGAGAGACGGCGTCATTTTGTTGCACTGCATTGGTATAGGTCAGATTGATATACCACGGATTGCGCAATGACCAGCCACCAGCGACGCCGGGATCATACTGGATGGCAAGCTCAAGGCCATAGGCCCTTGCCTCACCGAAATTTTCATCGTCGCCGGTGCCCGCGCCGCCAATATTATCTATGACGATCAGGTCATTAAAATCACTGTAAAATACTGCCATTTCCGAGGTCAGCGCCCTGTCCGGGCTGGCATAGCGCATTCCTGCCTCAACAGATGTGCTTATTTCTTCTTGCAGTCCGCTGACCGCGCCCTTTGGGCTGGGCGGTGAAAAGCCCCGGTGAATACCGCCGAAGGCCGTCACGCTGTCATTGAATTTATAGGAAACCCCAAGGCCGCCGGCCACAAGATTATTTTTGATGGTGCCCCGAAGAATATCTTTCGGGCTTTCGTATCTCTGATCAAGCCGTTCAAAACGGATGCCGGGAATGAAAGTCCAGGATCCGGCTGTAATGGTGTCCTGCAAGAATACGGCTATCGCATCGGTTGTTTGCAGGCGGTCACCGGCATCACCTGGTACGCCGGCTATAAAACGGGAAATGGTGCCATTGTCCTCTTGAATGTAACTGTCCTGCCATTGGAAGCGGCGGACCTGATCCCGGTGAAGCCGAATGCCGGCTGTGATTTCATGTTGTATTTTCTGTGAGCCAAAACGGTATTGGGTGATAGTTTCGATCCCCTTGGCATTATATTCACGGTTGTTGGCCCTGACGCGTAATTGGCAGGACGTATCACCTCTCAGGCAGTCCAGACCTTCCCCGTTCTGGGCATTGGCCAGCGCGGCTGAAAGACCGATATTATTGCCGTTGACATCGCCAAGGCTGCTCAACCTGTACCAGTTGCGTTTGAAATTGCTGATATAGGCTGTGGTCGTTATATCCAGATTATCTGTGGGGCTGATCGTGTAACGCAGGTGGCTGCGGTTTTGTTCCGTGCTAACATTGTCAAAACGGGTCGCCGCATAACGCCGCAGGGGGGTTGCCTCAAAATCGGCCTCGCTCAAACCAAGGTAGGTTTCATTGGCATCAAGGTCGGTGCGGCCATATTTGAATTCCAGACGTTGATACAGGCCCGTATTGGGCTCCCATGACAGTTTAATCATCGGCTCGAATTTGGTAAAACCCGTGTTTTTGCCATCCCGAAAATCCGCAGTTTCATCAATTTCTTTAAAGCCGTCACTTTTACGGCCATAAGCCTCAACCAATATCCCAAAGGTGCCAAGATCGGTATCAAAACTGTTACCCGCATAGGCGTGGGTGCGCCGCTCGCCAAAACTGCCGATCAATGACTTAAGATAATAGGTTTCCTCCAGGGGGACGGGCGTTGATAAATAATTGATGACGCCGCCGGTAATATGCGGCCCATATTTTATCTGGCTGGACCCCTTTAATATTTCAAGGCCGTTCATGCGGCCCATGGTGGGGGAATAATAAGCCGACGGCGAAGAATAGGGCGCGGGGGCCATGAGAACACCATCTTCCATAATGGTCACTTTGGCACTGCGGGAGGTATCGACGCCTCTCATGCTGATGTTGGGGAATAGGCCAAAGCCATCCTCTTCTCGCACGTAAACCCCCGCCACCTTTCGTAATATGCGGTTCACATCGTCGTAGCTTTGCCGGCGAATTTCTTCATTGTCGATGAGCTGAGCAGAACCGGTCATCGTCTCAATATTTTCCGAACGTCCAATGACCATCACATTTTCCAATATTCTGTCATTCGTATCGACGGTTGATTTGTCTTCCGCAATGACGGCAGGAATGCCCATGCCCAATGCCGTTATGGTAAAAACGCTATGATACAAATAATTTCTTTTCTTCATTTTAATTCTCTCAAATCGACTTTTAAAAATACAAACTCACCTTGAGGGCAGTTGCCCCGTTGATCTTGCGACCTGAATATGGGCAGGTGAGTGGCTTGAGAGAGTTATAAAAGAAATGAATGATAATGTAAATGATAATCGTTCTCATTTGCATTATCATTTTTAAAGATCAAAGGTTTCGCAATTAAAATTAATAAAATCAGCCCATGGTCAATTCAAAAGTTTGAGTGGCATATGAGATACCGTTGATGAAAATTTCCAGATGGTGGGGGCCGGGGTAATAGGCGCAGGTGGTGATTTTTCGAATGGCGTGATGGCGGGTGGCCTTGAGGGCCCCCGATGGTTTCAGGTTAATATTCTTCCATTTGAACATTTTTGGCGATGTTGAACCATTGGCTTTCTGGTGGTGAATGGCATAGTCAATGACCAGTTTCTGGTCTTGATCTGCGGTAGAGGATAAGGACATGTGAAAGGTAAGGGGATTTCCAAATTCAACCTTTGCTGTTTCGATTTTTAAATGATCAAGCGATACTTGCGGGGGGCCATAGCCCAAGGCTTTTAATGCTTCCGGATGACCCTGTTTGATCAAACTTCGCAAGGCGTGACGAATTAATCTTTTGCGGTCAACGTTGGCCCCCGCCATCCAGTCATGGGCGATTTTGGCCACCAAATCCGGATGATCCTTGGCAATGTCATTTAAATTATTGGCCACGGATCTTCGGACATATTCGCAGGTGTCATCTTTTAAGGCCTCAAGCAGCGCGATCACCGGGGCTGGATTATGGACAAAGGCCGGCAACCTTATGCCCCAGGGCAGGCGCGGACGCGTGCCTTCTGAAATAAGACGCCGAACATGGACATTGGGATCTTTCAACCATGTTTGCAGCGTGGCTATGCAGCGCTCAGGCTCTGCTATCAGGAAATATCTTATGCCAAATTCAGAACTTGACCGCATGGTCATCTCTTTAAAAAGCCTCATGGACAAGTCAAAATGAGCAAGCCCGTGAAGCCCCACATAATCAACCAGCGGCATGACGCCCCAGCCCTCAATGCCGCGGTCGTTGATGCTGGTATAACTAAGCTCATTTGTGCTTTTTGGCGACAAGCTGCTCAGCAGGATTTCGGCGGCCTTGGTATAATCACGGGGCAGGGCGGCCGCCAGCGCATCTGTGATTTGCGTTGAGCGTTGTTTCAGTTCGAGCTTCTCCAGCTTATGCGACGCGGCGGCTATGAAGGCATCGGGGTCGAAATAATCATTATGCCGTGACAAATGGCCTGCCATGCTGATGATTAACTCTGGGCTGAAAAAATTCTTAAAGGCCTCGGGCATATTTTATGTTCCTGTTATTCGGTTGGCGATTACCAGTTGGCCATTCTTGTAAAATGAGCAAACCCCTGCGGTGTATTTTGTGGATCAGCCGGGGCCATCAGGCCAAAATATTCGGCGCAGGCAGGGCTGTTTTCAGAATTTTTAAAAGCGCGATTCGCCTCTTCTTTGTTGGTCCAATAGATAAGGTCAACCCATCCATTGCCCGCCCCTTTCAAAAGCTCGCGCCTGACGCAACCCGCCTGTTTGGCCAAAAAATCCGTTTGCAGACGGTTGGCTACTGCGATGAGATCGCTATCCTTTATGCCTTCATTTACCGTGAAAGGGGCCCATTCAACAATCATTTTATTCTCCTTTGTATATTCTTTGGAATGAATTGATATTGTTAAATAAGACAAAATATGTCATATTTGTTTCATGGGCCGTGCAAAAATAGCATTAAGATTGACGCGCTTGGATGAATTGATCGGAATTCTAAAGGGCGGGGATTATTATACCGCTGCTGATCTGGCAAAAAGATTACAGGTCAGCAGCCGAACTGTTATGCGTGATCTGAATGTCCTGAAAATGAAAGGTTATCCTATTGAAAGCGATCAGGGGCGCGGCGGGGGCATCCGGCTTCATCGCCAATGGGGTGTTGGACGGTTGTTCCTTAATTATCATGAGGTGATTGACTTACTACTCAGCCTGGCCATTATGGAAAAAATTGGTTCGCCGATATTCTTAAGCAACCTCAAAGCCATCCGCCATAAGATTGCCGTGTCTTTTCCTGAGGAGCAACGGCAAAATATTCAAAATATTCGCCAAAGAATCCTCATCGGTGATCTGGCATCGGAGCAAGTTTCGGGGACATATCAAGAGATATCCCATAGGCCCGAAAATCCGTTATATGAAGCCTTTTTCGACATGAAAAACCTTCATATTAATTATACTGATGGCACCGGCTCGATCACACAACGGGTGATCGAGCCGCATTATCTATTTCTAAACTGGCCCGCGTGGTATGTTCTGGCCTGGGATCATCTTCGCGGTGATGTGCGTTGTTTTCGGTTGGATCGCATTGGGGCGGCAAAGATTGAAGATAAAAACTTCAAACTTGATCACAGCAAAAATTTTCTGGCAAGTATCGAAGAATATACCGCCCCCCTGTAAGTTTTTTTAAGAACTATCGATTAAGAACCGGATCACGAAGGCTTTCAACGGCACCAAGAATTTGATCTATGAAATTTGTCGGTACGCTTAATTCTTCCAATGTCTCTTTTAAGAGGCCGCCCACAGTGTCAAAATGTCCGTCATTTAAACCCTTTTCCGAAAGATGAGAATGGGAGCTTCGCATATATTCAGATGAGTTCTCAGCTTGTCCCGACATCAATAAAGTAAGGAATTTTTTCATCTTCCCTCTTTGTTGCGGATAGTCCATCTTTCCGAAGAATGGGTTCAGTGACTCTGTGTTGGATATTTTACTATAGAAAATATCAACGGCGGCATTCACGGCAGATTTTCCGCCAATATCGTCATATAATGTTGTCATTCTTCTTCCTTGCATGGTTATCATAAGTATTCACTAATCTAGGGTATGCAGGATATATGAAGAAACGATTAAGCCATGCGTAACGGCAATTTTTTCTTCTGATAATACTCTAATATGGGGGTTTTAAGACTAGGGGGCTAAAGGAGAAGGGGGGGGAATAGAGCGCAGAACAACCCGCCGCATAAAACCTGCGGCGAGCCGAATTGTAAATACCTCTTGGGTAAATAAGACGTGATAGAAGCGTTAAAGACCGTAGTCTTTAGTCAATCAGCTGAATGCCAGCTGCGGCTTCTTTGCCTCTGTTTTCAGCGACGTCATAGCTGATTTTTTGGCCATCGTCGAGCTGACGAATGCCGGATTTTTCCAATTCTGTAATATGTACGAATACGTCTTTTCCGCCATCATCAGGTGCGATGAAACCATATCCTTTGTTTGTGTTAAACCATTTAACTGTGCCAGTTGCCATTTTTAAGCTTCCTTAGTGTCTTTAGTGTATATATTGCCCGAATTTATTCGGATTTCAAGAGTTCGTATAAGTCCGCTATTGAAGCTCTAGAAACAGACATTAGGAACCAGTTTAACGGACTAAACACCTCTGTGAGGTTCTGTTTAAGATTATATCTTATATCCTCAAGAGAGGAGAATCAACGTAACTCAATGTATGTTTGTAGGTCAGAATTATTAGAAAATCAATCTAATATTTTGAAACTGTTGTGGGAATCGGGTTGCGTGGTTGGTTTTTCAGTATATTTTTATGGGATGTTTTTGGGGAAGAATTTTGCTTTATGAGAAACTATATTTTTCTATCCACGGCTTAAGTTCACTTGCGAGCATGGGTTTTGCAATTAAAAACCCCTGACCTTCATCACAATTAAGCTCTTGTAGAATATGATGAATATCTTCATTCTCGATACCTTCGGCGATGACTTTCATCCCAAGTTTATGGGCAAGAAGAATAGAAATTTCCACAATTGAACGACATTCTTTATCTATATCCATTCTTTTGACAAAGCTCTGATCAATTTTGAGTTCCGAGAAAGGCGCCCTGACAAGCTGTTGCAGCGTTGAATAGCCTGTTCCAAAATCATCTATGGCGAGTCTAAAGCCTTTCATTCTCAGGCGCGCGAGAATATCCATATAACGCGCAACATCCGGCATGAGAGATGATTCGGTCACTTCTATCGTGATTTTGGTTATATCTAAATTTAAACTTCTGGTGAGTTTGACCAGTTTTCCGGGAAAGTCTAAATCATCCAGAATTTTTGGCGAGACATTAATGGACATTTGCAGGTTCAAACCATTTTCATTCCACAGGGCCATTTGTTTTAATGCGGTGTTTATGGCATGGGTCGTAAGATCGGAAATTAATCCGGCTTCTTCGGCGAGGGGGATGAAATAACTGACGGGCACGCGACCTTTGGTTGGATGGTTCCATCTTATAAGTGCCTCAAGACCAGTGATTCTCCGGGTTGAAATATTTATCTGTGGTTGATAAACAAGGAAAAGATCTTCGCGGTCTATGGCTTGCCGTAACTCGCTCACAGATGGGGAACCAATTAATTCAAAATTTCGGGCATGTGTTTTTTGAGCATATTTTGAGAGAATATTTTGCAAATCTTCGGCTCGGAAGGGTTTTTGAAGAATGCCAAGGACTGTCAAACCCTGCTCAACAGCTAATTTCTGGGCGGCCTGCAGAACGTTATTGTCTTTCCCGCTCATGAATACGATGGAAGCGTCACTCTTCTTTTCATAGAGGCTACGCAGCAATTCGATTCCATCAATATGCGGCATGAACAAGTCAAGAACGATAATATTAATATGGGGCGAGTAGAGTTTTTCAAATTCTAATGGATTGTCCGTTGACAGCACTGTAAAATTCATTTCACTGGCAATCGCACTCACGAAAACCGTAAAGTCGATTTCATCATCAACAACCAACAGGCTTAGGTCACTCATAACTTACGCCTTTTCATCCAATATGCTACGAATATGTTTTGCAAGATCAATATCCCGGTAAGGTTTGAGAATTAACGTGCTTTCCCATTTTTCGTTATTGTCAGAGCCTTGTATTTTACCAGTATAACCAGAGGTTAACAGTATCTTCAGATCAGGCCTGTTTTTGGTCGCGGCTCTGGCTAATCCGAAACCATTTAGCGAGCCAGCCATTATGACATCCGAGAATAAAAGGTCAATCCCGCTGTTATGGCTTAAAATTTGAAGGGCCTCATCAGCGCTGTAGGTGCAAATAGTCGTATAGCCCAATTTATCGAGAATGGATTGCGCGATCAGCGTGAGCTCCTCTTCGTCATCCACAATCAATATGGTTTCATTGCCGCGCGGTAATGCCTCATCCATGTCTTTTGGGTGCTTCATACGTCCGGCCATATTCAGGGAACGCGGTAAGAATATTCTGAAAGTCGTGCCCATATTTTCTTTTGAATAGACGGAAATATGGCCTTTTGATCGTTGGATGAAGCTATAAACCATTGTGAGCCCAAGGCCCGTTCCCTTGTCGCGTGCCTTGGTTGTGAAAAAGGGATCAAAAATTTTGGCTGAGGTCTCTTTTGACATGCCGGTTCCCGTATCACTTATGATGATTTCGACATATTCGCCGGCATTCAAATCCTGTATGTCACCGGCCAGCGTATTGCGCGTTTCAATATTGAGGATACCGCCGCCGGGCATGGCATCGCGGGCATTGAGGGAAAGATTGACAAGCATATCTTCGAAATCACCGGCATTAAGCTCTGTCATCCATAAGTCTTCAGCCAAGGACACGTTCAGCATGATTTTCCGGGTCAGCGATTTACTGACCAGATCCTCCAGGCTGCGGATTATTTTGTTAATATCTACCGGGCTGCTGGCCTCAGGAGATTGTTGTGAAAAATTTAATAGCCTGCGGGTCAGTGAAGACCCCCGAAGCGCCGCGTTCTGAGCTTTTTCAAGCTGAAGCAGTAGTTTATTATCATCGGGAACATTCCGTTTCATAAGGTCAAGATTTCCGATAATAATGCCAAGCAAATTGTTGAAATCATGGGCGATGCCGCCGGCCAATTCACCGATAGCCTCCATTTTCTGTGACCTGCGGAAATGACCTTCAAGTCGCCGGCGTTCCGTAATATCTTCTTTGGTCACTAAAAAATGGGTGATGTTATTATCAATATCTGTGATGGGTGATATTGAGGTGTAACTCCAATAAAGGCTGCCATCCTTGCGGCTGCTATGGAGTTCGCCGCGCCATTGTTTGCCGGATCTGATGGCGGTTAATATTTTTTCATATTCAGCCTCGGTTGCATAATTCGCCCGATAGCCCTTGTAATGCTGGCCGACAACTTCTTGTGCGCTATAGCCGGTTATACTTTCAAATTTCGGATTGACATATTCGATGAAACCTTGTGCATTGGTGATGACAATGCTCGCCGGGCTCTGCTCTACAGCGATGGATAATTTTCGCAGTTCAGCGGCAGCCTTTTGTATTTTGGTAATATCCTGCCCCATGGATGCCATGCCAATGGATCTGCCGTCTTTATCAATTAAGGGGGTGTAAAACCATTCGCATATAATGGCCCTGCCATCTTTTGTGAAGCTCTCGTTGATGTGATGCTTGCTGCCTTTTTGATTCATTACAGGCGCGAAGACATCGTCCATTTCTTCGGGTAATGAATTATGCAGAAGCAGTTCTTCCGCCGTTTTCCCCAAGGCCTCTTCCTGCGTGTAGCCGTATAATTTCTCAGCGGCGGGGTTCCATTGCGTGCATTTATAGTCCGTGTCCCATGCGATAACCGCAAGTGGTGTGTTTTCCAGATGCAAAGATAATCGTTCCTCGCTTTCTGTCAGGGCTATTTCTGTTCTTTTAAGATCGGTTATATCAATGATACTGACAGGAATGCTTTTGAACCCGTCCGGTGTTTCTGGAATTTTAAATGAAATTATCGCCTTAATAGGCAGGCCATCAAGAGTTCGAAAATTTGCCTCGGAATGGAATATTTTCTTCTTGTCCCAAATGGCACATAATTCGTCGATGAAGACATAAATGGCAGAGGGCCCAAAAGTTTTGTCAATTTGGAGAATGAATTCTTCGCTGCTTTTCGCCTTGAAAAGTTTTAAAGTGGCGTTGTTCACTTGTTTGACCTTGACCATAGCCGCCAAATCCCAGGCGGCCTGTTCGTTGTCATGCAGATATTGCCGCAGGTCGTGAACGCCGCTTTTCCGGAGATTTTCCATTGTTTGGTATATTTCTGATAAATCTTCGTTCCAGATAGACACAACGGCATTTTCAAAAAGACTGCGAAAACGTTCTTCGCTTTTTATGAGAGCTTTTTCCGTTTTTTTGAGTTCCGTGATGTCGATTATGCTGAGGGGAATGCTTTTAAAAGATTCCAGATTATCTGGAATGGGATAGGAAATAATCGCCTTAATGAGTGTACCGTCCAGCGTGCGAAATTCAGATACGGCGCGATACATACTTTTTTTGTCCCAAATGGCACAGAGCCCGTCGGTGAAGACATCCATGGCATTTGGCCCGAAGGTTCGATCAAATTGACGAATGAAACTGCTGTCAGTAGTTGCGCCAAACAGCTTTAATGTGGCGTCATTGACCTGGATGACTTTTACTTTATCAACGAGTTCCCACAATAATTTTGGGTTCTCTTTCAAATATTGCCGAATATCTGTTACCCCTTCATCGCGCAGTCTCTCCAGTTCTATTTTAATTTCCGAGAGGTCTTCATTGCAGATGGAAACTTCGGAATTCTCAAAAAGCCTTTTAAATTTTTCTTCACTTTTATGTAATCTTTCCAGAACGGCATATTCATTGGTCACATCTTGAAAAACCAGCACCACACCGGTGATATCCCCGGTCTCGTTCCATATGGGGGCTGCGGAATCGGCAATTTGATATTCGGTTCCTTCTTTGGATATGAGGGTTGTATCTTTGGTCAAAGCGCAAATTTGTCTGGTATTAATCACTTTTTTAACGGGGTTCACAGCGGGTTTTCTGGTTTTGGTATTGATGATATTACAGACTTCGCTCAAGGGCCTGCCCAGTGCCTCGGACAATTTCCAGCCGGTCATTTTTTCCGCGATCGGGTTCATGCGGGTGATATGGCCATGAATATCGGTTGAGATCATGGCATCACCAATGGCATTTAACGTTGTTTTGAGGCTTTTTTCACTGATTTCCAACTCTAATTCAGTTTTGAGCCGGGCGTCTATCATGGTGTTAAAGGCATTGTAGAGGACGCCAATCTCATCTTGATATTTGGTCATGGCCCGGCTATCCAAATCGCCGGATAAAATTTTGTGGGCGGTATTTGATAATGAAACAATCGGTTTAAGGACGCGATATTTAAAGAATAAAAATGTTATGATGGCGAATATAATGGAGGCAACGATTAATATGGCGGTAAGTTTCCATAATAATCTTTCTGTTTTCCTGTTTTCTTCTACTTCCTTTAAGACCCGCTCTTGAATAAGGCTATTAAAGCTTGTTATGGGATGCATAACTCCGGCTTTATAACGATGATATTGATCGCTGTGGAGAAGCTTTCGGGCATAATCCGGATCCGGGGGTTTTTGAACGGTAAGTTTACCATCCTTGTCAGGGAAAAACCCGGCCATCGCGCCAAAAGCCCGCCGCTCCATTTTAGATAACGCGTCGGATTGTTCTTTCGATTGCATGAGTATGGCCAGTTCCTGCTCGGTAACGCCGGCCTGCCTCATTTGATCAAACAGGGGCATAGGCGGGTCATACGCCTCTTCGTTTTTTTCTTTTGCTGTTATGTAATCCCAATATGATCCTTCATAATGACGGGGACGGGGAAGCACACCATCACGAATGCCCAGAATTTGAAAATAATATTCCTGATAGGCCTTATCCCCCGTCATCACATATGTACGGGCCATTCGGGTGAGATCATCGGAGCTTTGCCGCAGTTGGTTGGCGAGTTTGTAAAAGTTATAGAGTTGACGTTCCGCATCAGCAGTTTTCTGCCGACTATCAGCCAAAAAGCTCATGGAAATTACGATTGCGACAAGTAAGCCGAGAACAATAGAAAAAATCAACAAAATACGGGCGGCGATATTCATATATCTCTTTACTCACTATTTTTACATAATATCGTTATATAAGAAAATTTCATTTTGGCCCTTATAGTGGCAGCCTTTATTCCGAGTATAGAAAAAAATGCCAAATAGGCCGCTTAATATCAATTCTTGGCGACAGTTCCAGAATATTAGGATATACCTATATAGAGGGGGAGCAAATATAGGAAGTATATTTTGCAAAACATTTTTGTTGTCTTTTGTTGTTCTTCGGCCTTTGTGCTTAGTTGATTGACTATTTTATTGTTGGATGATAGGTAACGGCTTTAAACAAGGGCCGTATATTTCTTGTTCTATATCTCGGGCCGCATATAACTGGAAAAAACTAAATGAGTAAATTTGCGGATCTCGGCTTGCGTGACGCCATCCTTCGTGCTGTGGAAGAGGGGGGCTACACCGAAATGACGCCGATCCAGCGCCGCGCTATCCCACATGTATTGGAAGGCAAGGACCTGATCGCCATAGCCCAGACGGGAACCGGTAAAACAGCGGCCTTCTCCTTGCCGATCATTCAAATGTTGCTGAAAGGCGAAGGCAGGCGTAATCCAAAAGTCGCCCGTTCCCTGATCCTGGCGCCGACCCGGGAACTCGCGGTGCAGATTGCCGAAAATATTCGAGCTTACACGAAATATCTCCATTTGCGTATTGCGCTGGTGTACGGCGGCGCGTCGTCCAAACCGCAAATTAAATCCATGCTTGCGGGGGTTGATATATTGATTGCGACACCGGGACGTCTGCTTGATTTGACCAATCAGCGTCATATTGATTTGTCGCAGGTCGAATTTCTGGTTCTGGATGAAGCGGATCGTATGCTTGATATGGGTTTTATTCGCGATATCAAAAAGATTATCGCTTATCTGCCGAAGAAACGTCAAACGGTCATGTTTTCTGCGACCATGTCGAAGACGGTAGAAAAACTGGCGAACAGCATTCTTTGCAACCCTGTTCGCGTTGAAGTTAATCCAGAGGCGACAACGGCGGAAAAAGTTGAACAGCATGTTCTTATGGTGCCCAAGAGCCGAAAACGTGATTTGCTTGTTCATATGCTTAAAGACGCCAGCATCAAACGGGTATTGATATTTACCCGGACAAAACACGGGGCCAACCGGGTCGCCCTTCACCTTGAAAAACGGGGCATCAGCTCTGGCGCCATTCATGGTAATAAATCGCAGAATACCCGCCAAAAAGCCCTTAATGCCTTTCGTTCTGGCCAAATTCGTGCTCTCGTGGCGACTGATGTGGCCGCGCGCGGCATTGATGTTGACGGCGTTACCCATGTTATAAACTTTGACTTACCCAATGAGCCGGAAAGCTACGTACATCGTATTGGCCGGACGGCGCGGGCCGGGGCAACGGGAATATCTTTATCATTCTGTGATCATGAAGAACGCGATTACCTGCGCGATATTGAAAAGATTATCCGTCAGAAAGTCCCTTTGATGCTTGAGCATCCTTTCCATTTTGAGGGCATTGGCATGGCCGCCGGGGATGATGATGACACACGGATTAACCCGCGCCGCGCCGCGCCCAACCGGCGTAATAATGCGGGCAAACACAAAGCCAACCGCCGGATAAAGCAACCTAAATCAGCCAGTGCGAAATCTGGCGGCGGCAATGCGGGCCGAAATCAAAGAAAAGGCCGTCCCGCAGACCGTAGTCGCTAAGGCGGTCCGTTTTTTCGTCTGTTATCTTAGGATCAGTTTTTGCTTACCTTCGTCATGTCGCTGAGGAATTTATCAACAGAGTCTTTCAGCACGAATGAATTTTCGGTCATATTCTTCGCCGTTTCCAACACATTGGATGAGGCCTCCAGCGTATGACCGGAGCCCTCGGAAACTTTATGGATAATGTCGCTTACATTCTGGGCACTTTTTGATACGGCTTGAATACTATTGGAAATTTCAGTGGTTGCGGCCTGCTGTTGTTGTACGGCAGTGGCCGTGGATGACGCATATTCTGCGGATTGCTCGACTGCGGTGCATATATCGGTGATGGACGCTGATGCCTGCTCTGTTCTTTTTTGAACCGCCTGAATTTGCTCATAGATATTTTGCGTGGCATCGCTTGTCTGTTTGGCCAATGACTTCACCTCTGAGGCGACGACGGCAAATCCTTTTCCGGATTCACCTGCCCGCGCGGCTTCTATGGTGGCGTTCAGGGCGAGCAGGTTTGTTTGCTCTGCAATATCATTGATCAGGCTGACGACTTCTGAAATATTTTGTGAGGCCTGTTCCAGATCCTGCATTGTTTTGGTGGTGTTTTGTGCCACATTCAGAGCATCCTGTGCGACCTGATTGGATTTTTCCATCTGCGCGGATATTTCCTGTATGGATGCCGTCATCTCTTCGGTGGCGCTGGCGACAGTCTGCACATTATGTGACATTTCGTCTGCCACATTCTCTACTTCTGTTGATTGAGCGTTAATATCCGATGCCGTTGATGTCATACTCTGGGCTGTGCTTTCCAATTCATTGGACGCAGAGGATACAAATGAGAGAACCTGACCAATTTTTTCTTCGAATGTCGCCACCAGGTTTTTCATGGCTGCCGTCGTCTCTGCGACCTTTCTGCTTTCTTCCTGTTCTATTAAATGGATTGCCTCCCGTTTTTCTTCTTCTTGCTTGAGGCGGATATCTTTTTCTTTTTGCTGTGTGATTTCGGTCTGTTTAATTTTTTCCCGCATTTTTACGGCCTCTTTCAGGCTATTCTGCAGGCTGGATAACCCAACGGCCATTTGGCCAATTTCCGTATTATCAGGATAGCTTTGAATTTCTTTGTCCAAATCATTACTTTCAAGGCTTTTTATAGAATCCGTCATATGTTTGACCGGTGTAATGATTGAAAGCGTTATGAAATAAGCGGCGATACCAACAATAGTTAAAATAACCAAAGATAGAATTGAGATAAAGGCGATTGCGGCATTTTCAGCATCTTCCACAAAGATAATAGCCTCTTTGGTGAAAATCTCGATTTTTGTGAGCGCTTTCGTTAATTCCTGATCAATATTATCTTCCAGCAGCATAATATTGTGAACCATAGCTTTGTCTGGTTTAATGTTATTTTTGTCTATTTCATTTAAAATTTCCAGGGCGGAGGTTTCATATGTTTTATGCTCGGCTTCTATTTTTTGAAATGTTTTGAGCAAGGCAGAAAATTCTATTCTTGCTATTTCACTATGGGTGTTTTCCGAGAATTCAGATAATTTCTCTTCTGCTTTTTTGATGTCTTGATCCACGATATGGGACAGTTCGGTAAATTTAGTGACCGTTTCCCGAAAATAGACAGCCGCCTGTGGATCAGTGCTTAATTCAGTTGATTGGTAAAGCGCCCTTTCAAATAAAACGGCCTGCTCGAGCTGTTGAAATGTTATCTGCGATATAAGGGCTGTCAACGGTATGTCCTGATCGGTGATATCTTTGATTTTCTCGCTTATACTGTTAAGTTGATAGAGCATGATAGAAGACAACATGATGATCCCGATCAGGGAAATAACTACCATGGAAATAATGCGATGGGAGAATCGTAACCTGTATAATAACTCAAACATTTTTAACACCCTTTACTATTTTGATTGATCACCGTTACTCGCCTGAATATACGACCTGACAAGTTAAAAAATGATTAAAATGATGATAGTGATGAAAATGATTTGGTCAATGAAATAATTATATTTCTGGATCAAAATTTTGGAAAAATAAATTTTCAAGTGAAGGGGGGTTTATGATAGAAAGATACTGGAATACTATAATAGTCTATTGGCATAAACTCAGGGGACATGATGCATCAATTTTCTGCAAATGAGCTGTTAAAAAATATCTTTGGTTATGATAAATTTCGGGGGGAGCAGTCCGAAATTATAGCAGACTTCGCGGCGGGAAAAAATATCCTTACCGTTATGCCGACAGGGGCGGGTAAGTCCCTTTGCTTTCAAATACCGGCCTTAATGAAGCCGGGGCTTACCATTGTTGTATCACCGCTAATTTCCCTTATGCAAAATCAGGTTGAAGCCTTGAAAATACTCGGTGTTGATGCCGCGACTATCAATTCGAGTAATTCCCACGAAGATAACCGTGATATCTGGCACAGAATGAAAACGGGCACATTGAGATTACTATATCTGTCTCCTGAGAAATTATTGACGGAGCGAATGCTGGCCGTTATCGAGGGCTTAAGTGTAAATTATTTCGCGATTGATGAAGCCCATTGTGTATCGCAGTGGGGCGCGGCATTTCGCCCGGAATACGAAGGGCTGTCGCATCTGCATAAAAGATTTCCTGACATTCCGATCATTGCCCTGACGGCCACGGCTGATCAGGCTACCCGTACGCAGATATGTGAAAAAATATTCTCCCGGAATGTAAAAACTTATCTTGCCGGTTTTGACCGGCCGAATATCAATTTAAATGTGGAAATTAAAAACGGCTGGAAACAGCAGTTGTTACAGTTTTTACAGGGCCGTCAGAATGGCGGCGGCATCCCCAAGGAGAATGGCATTGTCTATTGTCTTTCCCGCAAGAAAACACAGGAGGCGACAGAGGCGCTGGTTAACAAAGGGTATAACGCACTGGCCTATCATGCCGGCATGTCCGGTGATCAGAGAGAAGATAATCTGAACCGCTTTATGACAGAGCCGGATTTGATTATGGTGGCAACCATTGCTTTTGGGATGGGTATTGACAAGCCGGATATTCGTTTTGTGTTTCATACCGATTTGCCGGCATCCCCCGAGGCCTATTATCAGGAGATTGGCCGGGCCGGACGTGATGGAAAGCCGGCCATCGCCCATATGTTATATGGTATGGATGATATTCGTATGCGGCGTATGTTCATTGATCAGGAAAAATCGTCCGATGACCATAAAAACCGTGGTCATCAGCGGTTAAATGCCTTGCTTGCTTACGCCGAAGCCCCGGAATGCCGCCGTGTTTCCCTGCTGCATTATTTCGGGGATGACGTAAAATTTACCAAATGCGGCAATTGTGATCTATGTGACAATCCGCGAGAGACCGTTGAAGCCACAGAAACAGCTCAGAAATTTATCTCCGCCATCAATCAAACCGGACAAAATTTTGGCGTGGGCCATATCGTCGATATTCTAACCGGCAAAAAAACTGATCGCATGCGTCAGCTTGATCATGCGCGTTTATCCACATATGGCACGGGCAAAGATTTGGCTATTGCCGAATGGAAATCATTGGTGCGGCAATTGATGGCGCGAGGTTTTATCGTGTCTGACATGGAGTATGGTTCTTTAAAAATTACGGATCATGGTTTTCAACTGCTCAAAGGTGAGGCGGCCTTTAGATATCGCCCGGATGCGAAGTTAAAAAAGCTGAAGCGCCAAACAAAAAACAGTGATAAATCCATTCCAGATTTGCCAGAGGCGGCAGAGACGTTACTTCAGGCCCTTAAAATTCTTCGGTCCGAAATTGCCAAAGAACGATCCGTACCGGCTTATATTATTTTCAGGGACAAGAGCCTCATTGATATGGCATTGAACAAGCCCATAACCCTTGATCAGTTCGGGGATGTTTTTGGGGTTGGTGCGCGCAAATTAAAAGAATTTGGCGCGCGGTTTATGAATGTTATCAGGGAAAATTCTTGAAATATTCAACAGGGGTACAGGCAACTTTAAGTGGCAAGTATTTATACCGATTTTTATGAATATACTTGTGAAATTCCTTAAGTTGATTAATATGTTTTTAATGAAAACAAGATACGACAATCAGGCTATAATTTTTTATAACATTACAGGATAAACATGATGAATAAATTTTTCATTGCCGCTACGGCAACCATATTACTTTCTTCAGGCGCGGCATATGCTTCTGGCGCGGACAAGGCCCAATGGGGTTATACCGGCAAGGGCGGCCCGGAACATTGGGGAAGCCTGTCACCTGAATTTGCCACATGCAGCACCGGCAAAGAACAATCACCGATTGATGTTCCAAACGCTGAAGGCGGCGCGGTAAAGACAAATTATAACGATACAAAAATGAATGTCGTGAATAATGGTCACACGATCCAGCTTAATTATGCCGCAGGAAGCACATTGCAATCTGAGGGCGCAGAATATGATCTGTTGCAATTCCATTTCCATTCCCCAAGCGAGCATACTCTTGAGGGTAAAAGCTTCCCGTTGGAAGTTCATTTTGTTCATAAGGCCCAAAACGGCACCTTGGCCGTTGTTGGCGTGATGTTTGAAGAAGGTGCTGAAAATGCGGAACTGGCAAAAATCTGGAAAAATATGCCAGAAAAAGCCAATGAGGTTATCACATCGGATGTCACGGTAAATGCCGGAAATCTGCTGCCTGTGGATCAAACTGTAATCAGATATGCGGGATCCTTAACCACGCCGCCTTGTTCTGAAGGTGTTAAATGGCATGTGATGACATCACCGATCGAAGTTTCGAAAGAACAGGTCGAGAAATTTCTATCAACAGTTCCGGCCAATAACCGGCCGCTCCAGCCGTTGAATGACCGGAGTTTTAAGGCCCCTGAGCATAAGCATAGCCATTAAAACCCCAAGTCTTTAAACCAACCATTTTAAGAGCATGAAGTCATGATATTATTATATCTCCTTCATGCTCTTTTTAGTTTGATCAAACCGCCCTCAAGGGTAATGCGGCGGGATTTATAGAGTTTGCCGATGGCTTTTTTATAGTTGGACTTGCTCACATGAAAAGCCGCATTTATGTCCTCGGGCGAACTTTTGTCCGTCAGACTGGATTGCCCGCCATTCGTTTCGAGGTAAGCAACAATTATTTCTGTCAGTTCATCGCGCATTCCGGGACCGACCTTCTGCAGGGTCAGGTTGATGCGCATATCTTGCCGAAGTTCCCCGATATAACCCGTAACCTTGTCGCCGATTTTGATGGGGCGGGTAATCTCGTTATTATGGATCAGGCCAAGATGACTGCCGTTGATCACGGCTTTATAGCCAAGGTCACTGCGGCTTGCGATCAATAGCTCCACTTCTTGCTGTGCCTTGAAATCCCCCTCATTCTGTTCGTTCAAATGCCGGCTGAGCAGGGAACTTGCGGCTATTCGGCCCGTAACATCAAGATAAAGATAAACCACGTAAGACCGCCCCACATCCATGGGAACGCGCTGTTCTTTAAAGGGCGCCAAAAGATCTTTCATCAGACCCCAATCCAGAAAGGAGCCAAATTCGCTTTTCTCTACAACAGGCAGATACGCGCATTGGCCTACTTCGGCGGCGGGAATGATGGTGGTGGCAATGGGCCGGTCTTCTGAATCCAGATACAGGAAAATAGTCAGCCGCGCGCCAATTTCCCATGCCGCCTTATCTTCTGGCAGGTAACGTTCAGGCAGCAGAATTTCTTCCTGACATAGATCGTCTATATTTTGTCCAAGATAGACACCAAAGTCCACATGTTTCAGGACGACCAAAGAATGGGTTTTGCCAATTTCAAGCATCAGATTTTATCACGCCTTAAAGGGATTCATTTCAAAGATATGCTTCTATAGAAAAAAAAGAATATTGTCGATAGCCGCGACAACCGCCACCAATGGCCTATATTGATTTAATTGGTAATCAGTTGATTTTAAAAGTAAAATTGATAGACTATATTATTCTGAAATTCGCAAAATCTAAGATATGAGATTTTATGACAATGGCAAAAGAAAAAAATAATGACCATTAATGAATTTATAGCGGGGTTTCTCGGAGCAAGTGCCATCGAAATGATTGCCTCGGCGGCGGGCTTCATATGCGTTTTCCTGCTGATCCGGCGGAATATCTGGTCTTGGGGTTTTGGCCTGTTACAGGTGAGCCTGTTTGTCTGGGTATTTTATCAGAACAAGCTCTATTCTGATGCTTTACTGCATGTTTTCTATATCGGGTTCCAATTTTACGGCTGGTGGAACTGGATGCATCATAAAGATGCCAAATCCGATCTGATTATTGTGCGGACAACGGGCCGTGACATTTTACTCTGGTCCGCGGTCAGCCTATGTGCGGCTGTGATGTTGGGCTATGTGATGGATGAATATACCGATGCGTCTTTTGCCTATGCCGATGCTTTTACAACCGCAACCAGTCTTGTCGCTCAATTTCTTCTTACTCGCCGGCATTTGCTGAATTGGCTATTCTGGATTGCGGTGGATATTGTCGCCATTGTTATTTATTTTCAAAAGGGGCTTTATCCGACATCTTTGCTCTATGTTACCTTTTTGATCATGTGTTGCATCGGTCAATATAGTTGGTGGAAACAGTATAAGAGACAAATTCGCGCCTCAGCTCCGGAAGATGCAAACCATAGTCTTGTTTAATATATGTTTTTGGGTATAAGCTATGGTCTTAACAAAGAAGGGTTTTAGCATAAGATGCCAGATAAGAATTTGAAAGAAACTTCCTTGAGATATCACCGGGAGCCGACCCCTGGAAAGCTGGAGATAACCCCGACAACGCCCCTGTCAAATCAGCGGGATCTGGCACGGGCCTATTCGCCGGGCGTCGCCTTTGCCTGTGAGGCCATCGTGGAAAATCCGGAAGCGGTTAATGAGATGACCATTCGCGGTAATCTTGTTGGGGTTGTCACCAACGGTACGGCGGTATTGGGCCTTGGCAATATCGGCCCACTCGCCTCAAAGCCGGTGATGGAAGGGAAGGCGGTTCTGTTCAAAAAATTTGCAGGCATCAATGTTTTTGATATTGAAATTGATCAGAATGACCCGGAAAAACTCATTGATGTCATCGCGGCGTTAGAGCCCACATTCGGCGCGATAAACCTGGAGGATATCAAGGCACCGGAATGTTTCATTGTGGAAAAAGCTTTGAAAGAACGCATGAATATTCCGGTATTTCATGATGATCAGCACGGCACCGCCATTGTGGTTGGCGCGGCGGTTTATAATGGCCTTCGTATTGTGGATAAAGAAATTTCCGATGTGAAGGTCGTTGCCACGGGCGGCGGCGCGGCATCCCTTGCCTGCCTTGATTTGCTCGTCAGTATGGGGTTAACCCGCGCCAATGTCAGTCTTGTGGATATTGACGGCGTGGTCTATGAGGGCCGCACGAAGGGCATGGATCCCTATAAAGAAAAATATGCCATAAAGACGGACAAGCGCACTTTGGCGGATGTCATTGACGGGGCTGATATTTTCCTTGGACTTTCGGCCCCGGGCATATTGAAGCCGGATATGGTCGGGCGTATGGCGGCGAAGCCGTTCATTCTGGCTCTGGCCAATCCAACGCCGGAAATATTACCGGAAGATGTCCGCAAAGTGCGCAGTGACGCCATCATTGCCACCGGAAGATCCGATTTCCCCAATCAGGTCAATAATGTGTTGTGTTTTCCATTTCTCTTCAGGGGGGCGCTTGACGTGGGGGCCACCACCATTAACGAAGAAATGAAACATGCCTGCGTTAAGGCGATTGCCGATTTGGCTTTTAAGGAATCTTCGGAACAGGTGGCGAATGCCTATCAGGGCGAAGTGCTGAAATTTGGCCCGGAATATATCATTCCAAAACCGCTTGACCCGCGCCTTATTCTCGAAATTGCCCCTGCCGTCGCGCAGGCTGCCATGGATAGCGGCGTTGCAAAGCGGCCTTTGAAGGATATTGAAGCTTATAAAGAAAAACTGAGCAGCTTTGTGTTTAAATCCAGCATTCTGCTCCAGCCTGTGATTGAACAAGCCAAGAAAAAACCCAAGCGCATTATTTTTGCCGAGGGGGAGAATGAAACTGTTCTGCTTGCCGTTCAGGCATTGGCGGATGAAAAAATGGGTCTGCCAACCCTTGTCGGGCGGCCTGTAGTGGTCGAACAGAAAATCGAAAAACTTGGACTGCGGCTGGTTAAAGGCCGGGATTATGACCTGATTAATCCGCAAAAGGACGACAGATACCGGCTTTATTGGCAGAAATATCATGATCTGGTTTGTCGGCGCGGGGTATCAAAAGAAGCCGCCCGAACCATTGTGCGGACCAATACCACGGTAATTGCCGCCCTGGCCCTGCGGATGGGCGATGCAGATGCCATGATTTGCGGGACATACGGGCGATTTGATTTTCATGTAAAATATATTATCGATATTATTGGCCAGAAAAATGCCAACCATAAATTATCGACAGTCAGCACATTAATTCTGCCGCGCAGGACTATTTTCCTTGCCGATGCCTTTATGACTGTAGACCCGGCCGTGGATCAAATTGTTGAAAATACTTTGGCCGCCGCAGAAAAGGTCAGTCACTTTGGGGTTGAACCCAAGGTCGCTTTGCTATCCCACTCCAATTTTGGCTCTTCCAATGCGCCGTCAGCCAAGAAAATGCGCAAAGCCGCGGCCATTTTGCGCGATATGCGGCCTGACATGCAAATTGATGGGGAAATGCATGCGGATTCAGCATTGAAAGAGGTTATCAGAGACAGAATGGTATCCGACAGTCGGCTGACGGGCTCGGCAAATCTGTTCATATTCCCTAATCTTGATGCGGCCAATATCTGCACGAATATGCTGAGGACTATTGATAATGGCCTGTTGGTTGGCCCGATCTTGCTCGGGACGGCGCAGCCGGCGCATATTGTCACCCCGTCTGCCACGGCCAAGGGCATATTTAACGTATCCGCCATTGCGCTTGCCGATGCGTCAAAAGTGGAGGTTTAAAAAGCCGGTTTATCGGGCGGGAAAGTCAATGCCTGACAGAGTGAATTGATGACGGATTAAAACCAAAAGTGAGATAAGGCCAAGGAAAACAAGGCCGTTCCACGGCACATGCCATGATTTGCCCAGCTCTTTTGGCTTGCGCGCCTTATAAAGCGAAAAGCCGGAAATAATGGTTATGATGATCATAAGGATATAGGTAAGCATTTGATCCATAAAGCATCAGATAAGCTCTTTTTAACAGAAAATCAATATAGAGGGCCTGATAATACCCTAGAATTGAACCTGCAAGGTTGCAAAACCGCCGCTGCTGTTGATATAGGACTGATTAAGATTGTCATATTGGATATCCTCAATGATACGATATTGATACGCATTCAGAGATATTTGAACAGCCTCATTGAGGGTAAAATTCGCGCTGCAGCCCAATTGATGTTCAAAATTCCAGCGGTTTCTTTGGGACAAGTCAACGGTGAGCTGCCGAAAGCTGCTGATTTTGCCGTTGAGGTGAATGGTCCAGCTCTTTTGCTGAAAGATCGGCCAATTCACTAATCCGGTAAAGCCAAAGCCTGTGAGAAATTCTTTTTTCTGGAATTGCAGAGCGGGAGCTAAGGTGGTAAATATATTATGGCCTCTAAGGGCATATATATTTCCTGAAAAGATCAGTATTTTATTATAGGGCAGATATATTCCTGCCCGCGCTTTAAATAAACCTATCTTGGCATGTTCATATAGGAAATCATTGATTTTGGGTCTGGTTTCCTGAAGTCGGGGCGTATGGCTTTCCTTAACCATGGGCAAATTATATATTTGAATTTGCGCAGACAGGCTGTGGCTTGGGGAAACGCCCAAGATTAAAAAGGCAGCGGCGATGACAAGAAACCCAGTGTGGAAAAAGCTGGATTTATATTCTTTGGATATGTTCAAAACCTGAGCCATAGAGGAATGTTAGTTGTGAAGCGTTAAGATATTCTAATAAAGCTTTAAAAATTTTCATTAATTTTTATGAGAAATTAATGATCTGCTAACCATGATTTTTCAACAGTGAGAAAAAAACATTTATCTCAATATTTTTTCGGTTAAGATAGCGCATTGAACTCAAAATCTGGATTAAATGGGGTGATATTAGGTGATGTATGTACTCGGATAAAAGAAATGATCGCCAAATTGCCATCTGGCTGTTTTTGGTTTGTGCCATGATTTTTTGTATGGTGATTGTGGGTGGTGTGACGCGACTGACGGAATCCGGCCTGAGCATCGTAGAATGGAAACCAATCAGCGGCATAATCCCCCCAATAGGTGAAGAGGCATGGGTTCAGGAATTTGAGACCTATAAACAATTCCCGGAATATCAAAAAATTAACAAAGGCATGAGCCTTGATGAATTTAAAGGAATATTTTTCTGGGAATATACCCATCGTTTGCTGGGGCGGCTGATTGGCCTTGTCTTTTTTGTGCCATTTGTATTTTTTTTGATAAGGCGGCAGGTGTCCGCCAGCCTGCAACCAAAATTATGGTTGATGTTTTTTCTGGGCGGTTTGCAGGGCGCCCTTGGCTGGTGGATGGTCAAAAGTGGCTTGGTAGATCATCCGGACGTCAGCCATTATCGCCTTGCGGCGCATCTGGGCTTGGCTATATTGATTTATCTTTACATATTCTGGGTCGCAACCGGTCTTGTGATGGAGAGGCGCACCAGCACCATCGGTATGGGCAGAAGACCCGCCCGTTCGATTATATTTCTGGTCTGGCTGATTTTTCTTCAGATATTGCTGGGCGGCCTTGTGGCGGGCTTAAATGCCGGCATGATTTATAACACATGGCCTATGATGGAAGAGCAATTGATTCCCGCAGGATTATACAGCATGAGCCCATGGTATATGAATATTTTCGAGAATATTATGACGGTGCAGTTTAATCACCGTATGGTGGGTTATCTGATTGCCCTCTGGGCGATTTTTGTCTGGTATAAAACCTTAAGGGACTCTCATGTTTATGTGCGGATGTCTGGCCATCTTATGGTGTTAACGGTTTTGGGACAGGGGATGCTTGGGATATATACATTGATTTATATGGTGCCAATCCCTCTGGCCGCTGCCCATCAGGGCGGCGCGGTGGTGGCCTTGTCTGCGGCATTATTGTTGCTGCGCCGGGCAAGGGCCTGAAGGGCGAGAGATGACCGAATTTTGCACGTTATATGTGATGGTTCGGGATAAGGCCGAGGCCGTGTCATTGTCCCGGGAATTGATCAAAGAAAAACTCATTGCCTGCGCTAATATTTCTGGTGATATGTTGTCGATTTATCCTTGGCAGGGCAAAATTTGCGAGGATTCCGAACGGGCGATCTTTATGAAAACCCGCAAAGATCTTGTCGAAAAAGTCACCAGTCGCATACAGGAGCTACATTCCTATGATACCCCTTGCATTGTTCAATGGAACATCACAGGCGGCAGCGAGGCTTATTTAACATGGGCCGGGGAGAACTTGCTCACCCCTGAATAATCAGGCTATTATTCAGCACATAATTTTGGGGTATTTCGGCCTGCCCAAGGGGAATGAAATTCTGTTTTTTTACCTTGCCAAAGAGAGTAAAATGATTATAACTCCCCCCTATAGCGCCATTGTGGGGCGATTAGCTCAGGGGTAGAGCGCCTCGTTGACATCGAGGAGGTCACAAGTTCAAATCTTGTATCGCCCACCATTCCCTTATTTTCTGCATCTTTTGAGCCCGTTATCTGGATACATCTTAATTCCGCTGCAAACTGTTCAGACAATCAGGGTTATTTCTATTCATGAAATTCCACCTTTTCCGGGATGCGGGTGAAGGCGATTTTGCTGCCGGTGTAGCGGGACAGGGGCGCGGGCAGGGAACCGACCATGATGGTATCCAGCCCATATTTTCCATTAATAAGATCAAGGGCTTTGGACAGGCGGTTATGTTTTTTCTGTTCCTTTGCCACGGGATCATTCAGGGCCTCGAACATATCGGGCATCAGCTCGTCCTGAGGGGTCAGGTCATAAAGGGCGACACCGACCTGTTTGATGCGAAATGAATTTCTTTCCCGTGACATCTCCTGCCATAATTCATTAAGCGCCTTGAGGAAGGTGAAATTATTTTGCGTGACGGGCAGTTTAAGGTGCCCCTGCCATTTGGTTTCCGCAGGGGTGCCCTGGCAATCAAAACGCACGTAAAGATTATAAAAACCCGCATAAAACTCAACCCGGCGCAGGCGCGTTGCCGCCTTAATGGTTAGCCGGCGGGCGATGAGCCGTGCGGCATCACGGGGCCGCATGTGGGGGGCAAGAACATGGCTATGGCCGATGGTATGGCGTTTGCTTTGTGGTGGTTCGGCCACTTCAATGCCGCGTAGCGCATACCAGAAACGCTCACCCGCCACACTATGCCAAATCCTGCGCACATGTTTTGGCTCCAGATTCCAGAAATTTTCCAGACTGGTGATGCCCGCATTACGCAAACGCTGTTCCATCTTGCGGCCAATGCCCGGCAGGTCCCGCAGGTTAAGTTCCAGTAAACGGCCCGGTAATTCATGGGCCTCCAGCACCGTTAAGCCGTCCGGTTTTTGCAGACCGCTGGCCACCTTGGACAGAAAACGGTTGGGCCCGATCCCCACGGAAGTGCGCAGGCAGATACCCACATTATCCGTGATGCCCTTTTTGATGCGGCGGGCGAGGGCGAGGGCATTCCCCTTTTCCTGCTGCGTCCCCATGAGGCGGCAGGCGACCTCATCAATGGAACAGATTTTGGTGAGCGGAATATGACGGTCAATTTCGGCCATGATCAGATGGTGAAAATCGACATATTTATCATGGCGGGCCGGCACCACCTGCAAATCAGGGCAAATCTTGCGGGCTTCATAAATCATGGTGCCGGTTTTAACGCCATAGGCCTTGGCCTCGTAACTTGCGGCAATGGCACAGGTACTGTCCGTCCTCGCCGTAGGCACCACCGCCACGGGCCGCCCGCGCAAATGCGGCTGAAGCTGCTGTTCGACACTGGCAAAATAGCTGTTCAGGTCAATATACATCCACCGAAGATTTTTGGGAATTTCGAGCATGATTACCTTGAGTCTCTCATAACGGAAAGGGGCCGAATTATAGACTCAAAAATAAGAACAAAGCAAGAACAAAATTAAATCACCCCAAACACCCCACCTTTACCCATTTCCCCCTGACATGTGATGCGGTTATTTTGGGACATGTGGATCAGGTGGGACAGGACGGAGCTGGCGGCGGCGGGGTGGAGGTATGTGGGGATGTCGGAATAGATCACAGCGACCATTGCCGGGATGGTGACCGCGCCGCCCGCGATGGCGGCAAGGATTTGTTGCTCCCGATTATGGCGGTGGGCAATCAATGCCCGGACAAAGGGTTTGGGCTCGTTGACAGGCCCGCCGTGGGTCGGATAATAAATCTGATCATCCCGGCTGAGCAGTTTTTCAAGGCTGGCAATATAATCCTTCATATCGCCGTCCGGCTGAGAGACAACAGAGGTTGACCAGCCCATCACATGATCTCCGGTAAAAAGCGCCTTTTCTTCTTGTAAGGCAAAACACAAGTGATTGGACAGGTGGCCGGGGGTATGGATGGCTTCCAATGTCCAGCCTTCGCCCTTGATCACATCACCGTCTTTTAAAATATGATCGGGCTTGAAATGGCGGTCGCGGCCTTCTTCGGCATGGTTATCCATATCCGCCTGCTGACCTGTATCAAAGGCATAAACCTCTGCCCCCGTGATCTGTTTCAATGGCGCTGCCGCCGGGGAATGATCCACATGGTTATGGGTGACAAATATGTGGCTGACCGTGACATGTTCCGTAAATTCTTCAAGCGCATGAAGATGTGATGATATGGCCGGGCCGGGATCAATGATGGCGACTTCCGGCTTGGGGGAATTTTCTTTTTTATGATTTGCTCTCCCTTTCCCCACAATATAAGTGCCCGTACCATAAAAGGTGAAGGGGGAGGGGTTATGGGCGACGAGTCGCCGGATAAGGGGGCTGACCTCTGTTACCTCACCATATTGAGGAGAAAATTCTTTATTAAATTTGAGCATATTATTTAAACCTGTTTCGGTTTTTGAGCAAAATATCATAATAATATTCGATTTATTTTAGTTTAGAGCAATATATTTCAATTTATCGTAAACTGTCATTCAATTGATAGTAACAGTATTTTATGAGGTATGCCATGTCATCTGACAGTAAAAAAAAGCCATCTGACAGTAAAGAAAAGTCATCTGATCAACGAAATAAAAAAGGTTTTGCCACCCGCGCTATTCATGCGGGGCGGGACAAGAGCGACCCTCACGGGGCGTTAACGTCGCCGATTTATATGACATCAACCTTTCAGTTTGACACAGCGCAGCAAGGCGCGGCGCGTTTTGCGGGCGAAGAGGGCGGGTATATTTACAGCCGTCTTGGCAATCCAACCCTGAATGAGCTGGAGCTGAAACTGGCTGATCTGGAAGGCGCGGAATCTTGTCTTACCGTGGCCTCCGGCATGGGGGCGATCACAAGCGTTTTTTGGACTTTTGTTGCGCCCGGTGACGAAATTCTGGTGGATGAAACCCTGTATGGCTGCACCTTTGCTTATTTTCGTCACGGGCTGGAGAAATTTGGCGTTACGGTTCGCCATGTGGATATGCGCAATCCGGAAAATCTTGCCCGCGAAATTTCCGATAAAACCCGCATTGTCTATTTTGAAACGCCGGCCAACCCCAATATGCGTATCGTGGATATTCGGGCCATTTCAAAAATTGCAAAGGATGCGGGGGCCAAGGTGGTGGTGGACAGTACCTATATGACGCCATATCTGCAAAATCCCATTGCGCTCGGCGCGGATATTGTGATCCATAGCGCGACCAAATATCTGGGCGGGCACGGTGATTTGATGGCAGGGGTTATCCTGTCCAGCGCCGAAGATATGGAACAGATCCGCTATGTGGGCCTAAAGGATATGACCGGCGCGGTGCTGTCGCCCATGAATGCCTTTTTGATCTCGCGGGGGCTTAAAACATTGGAACTTCGTATGGAGCGTCACTGTGATAATGCGGAAAAAGTCGCCAATTTACTGGAGGCGAGCGATAAAGTCACAAAGGTTTATTTCCCGGGGCTGCCCTCATTCGATCAGCATGAACTGGCCAGATCACAAATGTCGCGTTTTGGCGGCATGGTGGCCTTTGAACTGACCGGTGGCCATGATGCGGGCCTGAAATTCCTTAATGGCTTAAAATTATGCAAGATCGCGGTCAGTCTTGGTGATGCGGAAACACTGGTTGAACATCCCGCCTCCATGACCCATTCCCCCTACACACCGGAAGAGCGCGAGAAATACGGTATCACCGAAGGTCTGGTGCGTATTTCCGCCGGTCTGGAAAATGCAAAAGATATTCTGGCCGACCTCGAACAGGCCTTGGCGCAGGTTTAACGTCGCGCATAACATATAAATATGTAATCCATAAAAAAAGGCAGACGTTTATGTCTGCCTTTGGGAACATCATGTTATCTGCCCTTATTCATTGGCGGCGGATTGCATGGCTTTTTGGAGTTTTTCAAAGGCGCGAACCTCGATCTGGCGCACGCGCTCGCGGCTGATGTTATAAATCTTGCTCAAATCCTCCAGCGTGGAAGGGTTATCCTTCAGGCGGCGTTCGGTCAGGATATGTTGCTCGCGCTCGTTCAGGTCCTGCATGGCATTGGCCATAAGGGCGCGGCGGTTGGTCAGTTCCTCATCATTGGCATAGGCGGTTTCCTGATCAATGGCATCCTGATCTTCGAGCCAGTCCATCCATTCGCCTTCGGAATCGGCGCGCATGGGGGCGTTAAGGGAATGGTCGGCACCGGCCATACGGCGGTTCATATTGACCACTTCTTTTTCACTGACATTCAGGCGGGTGGCAATCTCAGTCACCTGATCCGGGTGAAGATCACCTTCGTCGATGGCCTGTATCTGTCCTTTAATGCGGCGCAGGTTAAAGAATAGCTTTTTCTGGGCCGCTGTGGTGCCAATTTTAACCAAAGACCATGACCGCAGAATATATTCCTGTATAGAGGCCTTGATCCACCACATGGCATAGGTGGCCAACCGAAAGCCACGGTCAGGATCAAATCGTTTCACTGCCTGCATCATGCCGACATTCCCTTCGGAAATCAGCTCGCCAATGGGCAGGCCGTAGCCCCGGTACCCCATGGCGATTTTGGCCACAAGACGCAAGTGGGAGGTGACCAGCTTATGGGCTGCTTCGCTGTCTTCATGCTCGGTCCAGGCTTTGGCCAACATGAATTCTTCCTCAGGCTTGAGCATGGGGAATTTACGAATTTCCTGAAGGTAGCGCGTCAGGCTGCCTTCGGGGGTAATTGCGGGCGCTAACTGTCTGGTCATAATTTTCTCCACCTTTCGGCTAAATTATATCAATGCTCAGTATATCATATTTTTAGCTTTTTTACACCTCATGATCCCAGTTATTTACTTAGTTATTTTCCAGGGCAGAAATAAGGCGTTTCATATCATTTGGTAACTCTGCTTCAAATGTCAAGTCCTCACCCGTGGTTGGGTGAATGAATCCGATCACAAAGGCGTGAAGCGCCTGACGGGTAAAGTCATTTATGGCTTCCTGCGCGCGGTCAGAGAAATTTTTTGACTGTATGGGGCCGGATTTGCCGTAATAAGGATCCCCAACGAGGGGGTGGCGAATATGGGACATATGGACGCGAACCTGATGGGTGCGCCCGGTCTCAAGCCGGCATTCCACCAGACTCAAACTCGGGGCCAGCCGTTTCAGGGCGCTGCCTCTGTCAAAAACCTTGCGTTTAGGCTCTAACCTGCGCACCACCTGATAGTGGGTTATGGCATCACGGCCCCGTTTGCTTTCATAAGGCACCACCGCCATTTTCAGGCGATTTCGAGGATTACGGCCAATTTTTTCATGAATGGTGTCTGCCGCAGGGTTTGGCACGCCCCAGACAACGGCAAGATAGGCGCGTTCAAGGCTGTGTTTGGCGAATTGCTTGGCAAGTTTATGATGGGCATGGTCGGTTTTGGCCGCCACTATCAATCCGCTGGTTTCTTTATCTATGCGGTGAACAATGCCGGGGCGTTTCACGCCGTTAATGCCGGACAGGCTATCGCCGCAATGATGGATCAGGGCATTGACAAGGGTGCCGTCCGGATTACCGGGGGCCGGATGCACGACCATACCGGCCGGTTTATTGATCACAATCAACTGATCATCCTCATAGACCACATCAAGCGGAATATCCTGCCCCACAGGGATGGCTTCTTTAACAACAGGAATATTGAGAAAAATTTGATCTGCGCATTTGACCCGATAAGACGGGTCGTCTATTGTCGCGTCATTATGAGAAGAGGCGGGAATGATTTTGACCTGTCCGGCGATGATTAACTGTTTTAACCGCGTGCGGCTTAAATCAGGATTTGACTGGGCCGGAGATTGAGAAAGTGATTTAGCAAGAAACTTATCAAGGCGCAGGCCATGATCGTCTTCCTCAACCGTTAATTCAGTGCGTATATTATCTATATTGGAATTTTGTAACGTCATGACAGAAGAATTGCCAAATAACCATGGGTTTCTCAAGTTTATTGTGATCTTTATGGGAATATTAATTATCATCGGCCTTATCGTGGTGGTCTGGAAGGTCATAGATCTGGCCAAACAAAAGGCCGCGCGGGAGAAAAAAGAGACCATACAACAGGTGCAAACCCTAGAGCCAGTAACAGATACGCAGGTTTTTGGAAAATCCCTTGTTCATGATCTGTCGCTTGCGCCCAAGGAAAAAATTCTGGAGATGACGGCGGCGGCAAATGGTCTGTGGATACGGATCGGAGAGGGCGGCAGCACAAGCCGAATCATCTTGAAAGATTTTGCGGGCAAAACCATTGGGACGATCAATATAAAGCGGGACGATGAAAAAGCTGTTTCTGCCAACTGATTTGGAAGCGCAAATTCGTGGGCATTGTGAGGATAATTACCCACAAGAAGCTTGCGGAATTTTAATCGGGCAGGGGGGGCAGGTGACGAAAGTCATCCCCTCCCCGAATCTGTCGGCGACGCCTGAAAAATCCTTTGAAATTGATCCCGCCCTGATCATTCACCATCAAAGAGATTGCCGGGCTGGCTCTGATAAAATTATCGGCCATTATCACAGCCATCCTGATGGGCAAGCCGTGCCCTCAACCCATGATCATGCCCAAAATTATGACGAGGCCCTGATCTGGGTGATTGTCAGCGTTACAAAAAAGGGCGCACAAGACATGAACGCCTTTGCCACCCATGACGGACAGTTGGTACATATGGTGATTTCTACACAAAAATAGTATACTGTCCCCAGATTTGTCTACCCAGATTTGTACTGTCCCCAGATTTGTCAAGTATACTGTCCCCAGATTTGTCAAGTATACTGTCCCCAGATTTGTCACAGATTTGTCCCCAGATTTGTCCAGATTTGTCCTGTCCCCAGATTTGTCTGTCCCCAGATTTGTCCCCAGATTTTCAAAACCAGATTTTCCAAAAATAGTATACTGTCCCAGATTTTCGTAGCTGTCGTAAGAATGCTGCTCGGTGACTGTGCCTGCGCCGTCACTCATGGCGACAATGCTGCCCTGATGATTGGCGTGGAAATAGCTCTTGCCCGCGGTGCCGGTGCCCGTGTACATCACCAGATATTCAGCAACGCCCGGGCCATGGACATAGCGGCGCAGGAGGGTGCCGCCTGAATCATAATCGGCAATCTCCTCTACCCCGTCATGAAGGAATGTGGTGAGGACTGTATCCACCGTCTTGGCACTTCTGCGCCCCAGCGGACCATAGAACAATCGGGGGCACAATACCTATTAATTGACTTTTAGGCGTATTTCTGCCAGGTATTGAGTCGTCCGATTTCCATTATAGCCCCCGTCCTTTCTTTGTCATTCTGAACTTGGTTCAGAATCCATTTGTCCGTTTTCCAGATGTTTCAAGCATGGACCCTGAAACAAGTTCAGGGTGACGACTTATCAATTCTCCACCGCAGGCAATCCATCGATACTTACCCGGTTTTTTTCGTCGAAATAGTCTTTCAGGCCTTGTTCGTCTTTGCTGTCGATCCATTTATGCAGGGTCTGGCGTTCTTCTGTGCCTTTATAGATTGGTACGCCGAAGCCGCAGGAGGTTTGCAGGCTGTCGATTTTGATGGTAAAAATCTGGCGGATGCCGGGGGCATCTTCGTATAATGCCATCAGCTCATCAAAACGTGCGCTGCCCGGGGCATGGGATTTGCCGTGGCCATACAGCCGCATGATCAGGGCGGCGCGGCTATAGCTGTTGAACATGATCGTTATGCGGCCATCATCCAGCATATGCGCGGCGGTTTCGTTACCGCTGCCCAGATAGTCAAGATAGCAGACCTCGGTCGGCGAAATAATGCGGAAACAATCCAGCCCTTTTGGCGAGAGATTGATTCGGCCCTCTTTGGGGGCGCTGGCCACGAAAAACATCTGTTGCCGGTTGATGAAATCAATATGTTTTTGTGTCAATGCATCAAAAAAATCAGCCATCTGTCCCGCCTATTGTTAAGCCATTTACCCTGAGCGTTGGCTGGCCGACACCAACGGGGACGCTTTGTCCGGCCTTGCCGCAAATGCCAACGCCGCTGTCCAGTTCCAGATCATTGCCGATGGCGGAGACCTTGGTCAAGACATCCGCGCCGTTACCGATCAGGGTCGCGCCCTTGACTGGCGCGCCGATTTTGCCATCCTTGACCAGATAGGCCTCGGTGCAGCTGAAGACGAATTTGCCGTTGGTGATATCCACCTGCCCGCCGCCGAAATTAACGGCATAAAGCCCGTCTTTAACCCCTTCGAGGATTTCTGCAGGGTCTTGCTTGCCGGCGAGCATATAGGTATTGGTCATGCGCGGCATGGGTTGATGGGCATAGCTCTGCCGCCGGCCATTGCCGGTGGCTTCCACGCCCATCAGGCGGGCATTCATCCGGTCCTGCATATAGCCCACGAGGATCCCGTCCTCGATCAGGGTGGTGCAATTGGTCGGCGTGCCTTCATCATCAAAGGTCAGGCTGCCGCGCCGGTTTTCAAGGGTGCCATTATCAACAATAGTGACGCCTTTGGCCGCGATCTGCTGCCCCAGTAATCCGGCAAAGGCCGAGGTGCCCTTACGGTTGAAATCGCCCTCCAATCCGTGGCCAATGGCTTCATGAAGCAGGACGCCGGGCCAGCCGGGGCCAAGCACTACATCCATTTCACCGGCCGGTGCCGCGATGCTGTCCAGATTAACCATGGCCTGCCTGAGGGCTTCATCCACTTGCCCCTTCCAGTTTTCTGTTGTGAGCAATTGGGCATATTCATACCGCCCGCCGGCGCCCTGATAACCGCTTTCCATGCGCGCGCCGTCTTTGACCACAACGCTCACATTCAGGCGCACAAGGGGCCGGATGTCGCGCACCCGGTGGCCGCCGGGCCGGATAATCTCTATGGTCTGCCATTCGCCGGAGATAGAGCTGCTGACCTGACAGACTTTCGGGTCGCGCGCGCGGGCATAGGTATCAATTTCTTCCAGCAGGCTGATTTTATCCCTGAATGCCATGCCGAGCAGGGGGTTTTCTTCGGAATAAAGCTTTTCATTGGTGCCTTTGGGGTGAATGGCGAGGGTGGCTTCCTTGCCTGATTTTATGGATTGAACCGTATCCTTGGCCCGCCGCAGCGCATCTTCGCTTAATTCAGACGAATGGGCATAGCCGCTGACCTCGCCCTGAACAGACCGCAGGCCGAATCCCTTGCTGGTGTCATAGGCCGCAGATTTCAATCGGCCATCATCAAAGGAAAAACTCTCGGACTGGGCATATTGCAGATAAAGCTCCCCGTCATCCATGCCATGAAGGGCTTCGTCAACGATGCGCTGGGTGCGAACACTATCAAGGCCTGAATCTGAGAAAAAATGTGAATTTGATGTGTTATCATTCGTCATACTATCAACATACCCGTAATTTTTATAATTTCCTGTGATCTTAACTATAAACGAGACAGGTTCTTATTTGCAAGAACAGGTTTTTTTTCGAGGAACCGTAAAAAAAACAAGGCGGTAAGTCATTGTAAACAAATGCATTGATTTATGTCAATGCCAACCATATTAATGAAATTAATAATAGTTTCTTGAGCTAGATCAATTTTATAGGTATAAGACTCAAAACTGTCGTATTTTTCGGGGTGGAACCAGAAATTTTTATATCATTCGGATATGCGATTGTTTCTTAATTCATTTGTGGATTTAAGGGGTAGGACGGATTATGTCTCTCAATAAAATATTTAGTACCGTGGCTGTATTTATGGTCACTCTTCTCTCAGGCGCTGCCGCCGCGCTGGCCGATGGCATATATAAAGCCAAACCGGATCAGTTGGGTTTCATGGAACCTGCAACAGAGGTCATGCGCGATATTGTTTCATTCCATAATGGTTTGTTGATTATGTGTATCGGGGTAACCTTGTTTGTGATGGTTTTGATGATTTATATTTTCATCAAATTTAATGCCAAGGCAAACCCTACGCCTTCCAAGACAACCCATCACACGGGCTTGGAAGTTGTCTGGACCATATTGCCAATCGTCATCTTGCTGATCATTGCGGTGCCGTCTTTCAGATTGCTGTATCTCTCGGACGTTATTCCAGAAGCAGACTTGACGGTGAAGGTCGTTGGCAGCCAGTGGTATTGGTCCTATGAATATCCTGACCATGATGATTTTTCTTTTGATTCGATTATGTTAAGCGATGAAGAGGCCGCAGCGGCCGGACATCCCCGCCTGCTTGGTACGGATACCCACATGGTGGTGCCGGTCAATAAAACGGTGCGGATGATCATTACCGCCAATGATGTTATTCATGCCTGGGCCATTCCGGCCTTTGGCGTAAAAATCGATGCGGTGCCGGGCAAATTGAATGAAACCTGGTTCAGGGCAGAGCGTGAAGGCATGTATTATGGCCAATGCTCTGAACTTTGCGGGAAAGACCATGGCTTTATGCCGATAATGGTCGAGGTGGTTTCTGAAGAGAAATATAACGCCTGGATCGCAATGGCACGAGAAGAATATGCAACGAATAAAACAGATAACCTGACGCGGGTAGCAATGCTGCCGGCTCAGCAGTAAAGGGATACTGTATAATGGGTAGCGAAGCACACGGCATTCCAACAGGCTGGCGCCGTTGGGTACTTTCAACAAATCATAAAGATATTGGTACGATGTATCTTATCTTTGCAATATTGGCCGGTATTATCGGCGGGGCCATGTCAGGCCTTATGCGCGGTGAATTGATGGAGCCCGGCATTGATTTTTTAACCAATTTTACGGGCGGTGATGTGGAAGCTGCCAAGCATTTCTTTAATGTTTTGACCACAGGTCACGGCTTGATCATGGTTTTCTTTATGGTGATGCCGGCGTTGATTGGTGGTTTTGGTAACTGGTTCGTGCCTCTTATGATTGGCGCGCCGGATATGGCCTTTCCGCGCATGAATAACATCAGCTTTTGGTTGTTGCCTGCGGCGATCGCCCTGTTGGTAATTTCTATCTTTGTCGAAGGATCGACATATCCGGGCGTTGGCACCGGGTGGACGGTCTATGCGCCGCTTTCCACATCCGGCCATGGCGGCCCTGCGGTTGATCTGGCCATTTTCTCCCTGCATCTGGCCGGGGCGTCGTCCATTTTGGGCGCCATCAACTTTATCTGTACAATTTTCAACATGCGTGCGCCGGGCATGACATTGCATAAGATGCCTTTGTTTGTCTGGTCTGTTCTGGTTACGGTTTTCCTTTTGTTGTTGTCCCTGCCTGTTTTTGCCGGGGCCATCACGATGCTGTTAACCGATCGTAATTTTGACACCTATTTCTTTGATGCGGCGGGCGGCGGCGATCCGCTGCTCTATCAGCATTTATTCTGGTTCTTTGGACATCCGGAAGTTTATGTTCTGATCCTGCCGGGCTTTGGCTTGGTCAGTCATATTATCTCCACTTTCTCACGCAAGCCGATTTTTGGTTATCTGGGTATGGCTTATGCCATGGTTGCCATCGGGGTCGTTGGTTTTGTTGTCTGGGCGCATCATATGTATACCGTGGGTATGGATGTGGATACCAAGGCTTACTTTACCGCAGCGACCATGGTGATCGCCGTGCCGACCGGCATTAAAATATTTTCGTGGCTTGCCACCATGTGGGGCGGTTCTATCAAGTTTGAAACCCCCATGCTGTTTGCGCTGGGTATGATCTTTCTGTTTACCATTGGCGGCGTGACCGGCGTGGTGCTGGCGAATGCGGGCGTTGATACGGCCATGCATGATACTTATTATGTGGTGGCCCATTTCCATTACACCATGTCTATGGGGGCGTTATTCTCCATATTTGCAGGCTGGTATTACTGGATTGGAAAAATGAGCGGCAAGCCCTATCCGCAATTCATTAGTAAATTGCATTTCTGGGTGACTTTTGTTGGGGTGAATGTGATTTTCTTCCCTCAGCATTTCCTCGGACTGGCCGGCATGCCGCGCCGTATTCCGGATTATCCTGATGCGTATCATCTTTGGAACTATGTATCGACAGTAGGCTATGCGATTACAGGCTTTGGTACATTGGTCTTTCTGGTTGGTGTTTATATGACGCTGCGTTCAAAAGAGCGGGTCGGCGATAACCAATGGGGCGAAGGCGCGACGACGCTTGAATGGACATTATCCTCGCCGCCGCCCTTCCATCAGTTCAATGAACTGCCGCGTATTAAATAATTTTTTAAAGGGGACCGGGCTCTCATAAGGGCCGGTCCGCCAGGATTTTCATTCACTTGAGTTTAAGGCTGAAAATGCAGACAGGTGCCTCAACATTAGATCAAAATGTCCGAGAAGACTATCTTCCCGGCGCGGGTGATTTTTTTGCGCTTATGAAGCCGCGCGTGATGTCTCTGGTTATCTTTACCGCCGTAATTGGTATGGTGATGGCCCCGGGGGATATCCATCCTGTGATTGCCTTTACGGCTATTCTTTGTATTGCGGTTGGCGCGGGGGCTGCGGGCTGTTTGAATATGTGGTATGAATCTGACCTTGATGCCCTTATGAAACGAACCGCGGATCGTCCGATTCCCTCCGGGCGCATGGATCGCCAGACGGCGCTACATTTTGGGGTTGCGTTATCCACGGCATCTGTTTTGATGATGGGGCTTTCGGTAAATTATGTTGCCGGCGCGTTGCTTTTGATGACAATCCTGTTTTATGTGGTGGTTTATACGGTCTGGCTGAAACGCCGTACCCCCCTGAATATAGTTATTGGCGGCGCGGCGGGGGCCTTTCCGCCGATGATTGCATGGGCGGCAGTTACGGGGGATGTCACTATTGAAGCTGTTGTTTTATTTGGCTTGATATTCATGTGGACACCGCCTCATTTCTGGGCATTGGCGTTATTTTCCTGTAAGGATTACAAGGCTGCGGGTATCCCGATGTTGCCAGTGATTGCCGGAGAAGCCGAAACCAGAAAACAGATTTTGATTTATACGCTGCTTATGGTGCCCGTTTCGGTTCTGCCGTGGTTCATGGGTTTTGCGGGGCCTGTATATGGGATTACAGCGCTTGGTCTTGGGGCTATATTTATTTATCTTTCTCTATCGTTAACCTTGAAAAAAGACGTAAAAACAGCGAAGAAAACATTCTTTTATTCGATTTTTTACCTGTTTTCTTTATTCGCGGTGATGGGCGGGGAAGTTTTAATCGGAAGGATGATTTAATGCCATTACATGAAGAACATAAAAAACGGGCTGGCCGGAATTACGCTCTGGGCGGCATTTTATTGGCCATGGTGGCATTGTTTTTCTTCGTTACTCTTGCAAAAATGAATGTGATTTAAGCCGTTATGACCACATATGCGCCCTCTCATACGACGAGCAACAAAAAGACCGCGCTGGCTTTGCTGGGTGTTCTTGCCGTGATGTTTGCATTGGTGGCCGCATCAGTGCCGCTCTATAAATTATTTTGTCAGGTTACGGGTTTCGGCGGGACGACGCAGCAGGCAGAATCCTCTGATGGCAAAATCCTTGCGCGGGATATGACCGTAAGGTTTAATGCGGATGTTAACCGGAAATTGCCGTGGTATTTCAAGCCTGTTCAACGGTCTGTCAAAGTCAAAATCGGGGAAGAGGCGCTTGTTTTTTATAAGGCTATCAATAATAGTACGGAAACAATTACCGGCACGGCAACTTTTAATGTAACCCCGTTCAAGGCCGGCATTTATTTTAGCAAGATTGAATGTTTTTGTTTTACAGAGCAAACACTGGCTCCGGGCGAAGAAGTGGACATGCCGATCACGTTCTTCATTGATCCGGAAATTGCCAATGATAAGAATTTGAAAGAAGTGAAGGAAATAACCCTTTCCTATACTTTTTTCAAGGCACCGGAAAACTAATAGGGGAGACTATGTTGCCCGCAGGATAATCCCCGCAAGCAGCATATGGCTCAAGTAACTTTAATAACAAAGGTTTAAGTAAGGAATCAAAATGTCAGATTCACATGCACCAGAACATGATTATCATCTCGTAGACCCAAGCCCATGGCCTATAGTCTGTGCCGTTGGCGCTTTTCTTATGGCCGTTGGTGCTGTTAAATATATGCACGAACTGCCGTTATTGGCGAGTATGCCCGGATCATACAGCGTGGTATTTTATATTGGCACCTTCGTTGTTTTGTTTGGGGCCTATAGCTGGTGGGCAGATGTGATCAAAGAGGGCGAACATGAGGGGCATCATAGCCCGATCGTGCAGCTTGGACTGCGGTATGGTATGTTCCTGTTTATTATATCAGAGGTCATGTTCTTTGTGGCATGGTTCTGGGCCTATTTCAATGCCAGTATCTTTCCCACAGAAGCCATCGGCGCCGTTTGGCCGCCTCAGGATATTCAAACGCTTGATCCCTGGCATTTGCCGCTCGTTAATACGCTTGTTTTGCTCACGTCCGGGACAACAGTGACATGGGCGCATCATGCGTTGCAGGAAGGCGACCGTAAAACATTCATCAATATGTTGATCTTTACGATTCTGCTTGGGGCCGCCTTTACGGGTATCCAGATTTATGAATATTCTATTGCAACCTTTGCTTTTGACGCGAATATCTATAGTTCCACATTCTATATGGCAACAGGTTTCCACGGGGCGCATGTTCTGATCGGAACTATTTTCCTTATGGTATGCTTGCTTCGCGGACTGAAAGGGCATTTCACACCTAAGCATCATTTTGGTTTTGAAGCCGCCGCTTGGTATTGGCATTTCGTTGATGTTGTCTGGCTGGTATTATTCGTCAGCATCTATGTGGGCGGCGCAGGGATTGTCGGGGCGCATTAGCCGGATAATTGGTGGAAAATATATCTGAAAATAAAACAGTCTCGCCCCTTCGGGCGGGGCTGTTGTGCGTTTGCCCAAAATGCGGGGTTGGAAAATTATATACCGGTTTTCTGACCTTCAAAGACAAATGTCCGAATTGTGAACTGGATTATGGTATTTTTGATGCGGGTGATGGCCCCGCGCCGTTTATCGTTATGTGTCTCGGGCTTCTTATTGTTGGTCTTGCGCTTATCGTAGAGGTGAAATTCCAGCCCCCGTTTTGGCTGCATTTTTTACTTTGGTTCCCGTCTATTGTTGGGGGCTCATTATTGTTGATGCGTCCGGCCAAAGCGCTTATGGTGGCGCTGCAATATCATTTCAAGGCAGAGGAAGGTAAGCTCGATCAATAAGTATCAATTCAGGCCGCGTTTCTGGCCAACCATCATGACCATTCCCCTATTGATCATTCTATGCCTGCTGGGTAATTGGCAGGTGGAAAGACTTAATTGGAAATTGGATCTTATCGAGAAACTGGAAACGCGTTATGGCCTGCCGCCCGTTACGCTGCCAGCCACAGTGGAAGACCCGGATGACTGGGTTTACCGGCATGTGATGGTAACGGGGCGTTTTTTGCATATGCGGGAAATGCCGCTTTATAATGCTGGCCCGGCGGGGAAGCCGGGTTATGATCTCTTCACGCCCTTGATGCTTAAAGACAACAGTGGCATTGTCATTATTAATCGGGGCTGGGTGCCGGAACGTCTGAAAGAACAGATGTCCCGGCCTGAAACGATTAATTCCGAAGAGGTTCAAGTCACAGGACTTCTGCGCAAAAGCTGGCAAAAGGAACGTTTCGCGCCGGAAAATGATATTGAGCATAATCTGTGGTTTTATGCAGACTTGAACGCCATGGCAAAAGCGCAGCATATGACGGAATATTTCCCGATGTTTCTCTATGCGGATAAGGCCTCTAATGAAGGGGAATACCCCATTGGGGAGCGCAGCCAGTTGAATATTGTTAATAATCATCTGGATTATGCCATGACGTGGTATGGCTTGGCGATTGTATTGCTGGTTATTTACGTCATGTTCAATGTACGCCGGCGGGAAGAGGATCAAAGTCAGTTCTGACTTGCATCATCAAGACAAACTGATAGGATTTGCCACCGAATTTAAAATGATTCGAAACAGATGTCGATTATGCGCCACACATAAGAGGTTTTTAGAGTGAAATACGTCAGTAGCCGCGGCCAAGCCCCGGAACTTGGATTTGAAGATGTTCTGCTTACCGGACTTGCCCGTGACGGCGGCCTGTATCTGCCGGCGACAATGCCTCAGTTGAGCCATGACGACATTCGATCATTTCGCGGCATGTCCTATCAGGATGTGGCTTTTCGGGTGATGAAGCCATTTGTCTGCGGGGGCAGTATCAGCGAAGATGATTTCGCAGAAATAATTTCAAAAGCCTATAGCACATTTCGTCATAAGGCGGTGGTACCCTTGGCGCAACTGGATCATAACGCGTGGATTCTGGAATTATTCCATGGCCCGACGTTGGCTTTTAAAGATGTGGCTTTGCAGCTTCTGGGTCATTTATTTGATCATGTCTTAACCAGACAAGGCCGTAAGGTCACCATTGTGGGCGCCACCTCCGGTGATACCGGCTCTGCGGCCATTGAATGTATTCGCGACCGCGCCTGCGCCGAGATTTTCATGCTTCACCCCAAGGGCCGGGTATCAGACGTACAGCGCAAGCAGATGACCACCGTTTTGTCGCCTAATGTCTATAATCTGGCGGTTGATGGAAATTTTGATGATTGTCAGGCCATGGTCAAGGCCTTGTTTAATGACCTTGCCTTTCGGGACGAGATTACGTTATCGGCGGTCAATAGTATCAACTGGGCCCGTGTCATGGCGCAGATTGTCTATTATTTCACCTCTGCCGTGGCTCTTGGTGCGCCGGATCGTGAAATATCTTATTCGGTACCAACGGGTAATTTCGGGGATATTTATGCGGGTTATATGGCACAGCAGATGGGGCTGCCGATCAAGCAATTGATTGTTGCCACGAACCGTAATGATATATTGACCCGTGCCTTGACGACGGGCGATTATACCGTTGGCACCGTAAGCCCCACCATCAGCCCGAGTATGGATATTCAAGTCTCCAGTAATTTCGAACGCCTGCTTTATAATCTCTATGACGGGCAAGGCGATGAAGTACGTCGTTTGATGGAGGGCTTGAGCCAGTCGGCCAGCTTTACCATCGACCCGGTAGAATTACGCAAAGCGCAGAATATTTTTGAGGCCTTGCAGGTGAGCGAAAAAGAAACCGAGGCCACCATCAAAACTGTCTTTAACCAGTCTGCCATGACAATAGACCCCCATACGGCCGTTGGCGTTAAGGCGGCATCAATGAAGAATGCCGATAAGGCAACCCCCATGGTGATGTTAAGCACAGCCCATCCGGCAAAATTCCCCGAGGCGGTGGAAAAACTGACCGGTCAGCACCCACAATTGCCCGCTCATATGGCTGATTTATTTGAACGGCCGGAAAAATATGATCATCTTGACCATGATCTTGATGCCTTGAAATCCTATATTCGGAAAAATTTATGACGGTGGATGTCACCACTCTTGATAATGGTCTGCGGATTGTGACCGACATTATGCCGCATGTGGAAACCGCGACGGTTGGTGTCTGGACTGATGTGGGCAGCCGCCACGAGCAGCCCCATCAAAATGGCCTGTCACATATGCTGGAACATATGGCCTTTAAAGGGACAAAAACCAGGTCCGCCCGTGATATCGCCGAAGCGGTCGAGGATGTGGGCGGCTACCTCAATGCCTATACGTCCCGCGAGCATACCACTTATTATACGAGGCTTCTGAAAGAAGACTTGCCGCTTGGGTTAAATGTTCTGGCGGATATATTGCAGAATTCCATCTTTGATGACCAAGAGCTTGCGCGTGAGCGCGGCGTGATCATTCAGGAAATCGGCCAGGCCAATGATACGCCCGATGATATTGTTTTTGATTATTTTCAGGAAGCCGCCTTTCCCGATCAATCTGTTGGTCGGCCAATTTTAGGCACCATAGATCTGGTCAATGGTTTTAACCGGGATGAGCTGGCCGGCTATATGTCCGACCATTATAAGGCACAGCAAATGGTTGTGGTCGCGTCCGGTAATTTTAACAAGGACGACTTTATTGCCCAAGTCGGTGCCTTATTCACGAACCTTGGTCCTGCGCGGCATATGGAAAGTGAAAAAGCCACCTATCACGGCGGGGTAAATCTGGACGAGCGCGATTTGGAACAGGTTAATCTGCTTATTGGATTTGAAGGCGTTCCTTTTAAAGACCCTGATTTTTATGCGGCGCAGATCATGTCAATGATTTTAGGCGGCGGCATGTCATCGCGGCTTTTTCAAGAGGTGCGCGAGAAGCGGGGTCTGGTCTATTCCATCTATAATTTCATGCAATCCTATGTGGACGGCGGCAGTTTTGCCATTCATGCGGGTACCGGCCCGGATCAGGTCAAAGAATTAATCCCTGTGGTTGCCGAAGAAATGCATAAATTATCCCGGTTTGTTTCCATGGAGGAAATCCTGCGCGCCCGCGCCCAAATGCGGGCCGGATTGATGATGTCACTGGAAAGCACCACCAGCCGCATGGAACAATTGGGCCGGCAGATGATGATTTTCGGACGGCCTGTTCCTCATTCCGAGATTATGGAGCAGATCAATCAGGTCGATGACGTCGCCGTCATGCGCTATGTGGACCGGATTCTTGACCAAAATAAACTCTCCCTCGCCGCCGTAGGCCCCCTTGGGTCTTTAGAAGACTACGATAAGATTGCCGCCCGCTTTTAAGGGACGCCAAACTCTGTCATTCCGGACGTGATCCGGAATCCATTTGTCCGTTACGAAAAATGTTTCAAGCATGGACCCTGAACTAAATTCAAGGTGACAGGAAGTTTGGGGTTAGCCTTCCTCAAACATTGGTAAATCTTCCCTATAAATCAAGCACCGGTTCTTTGAGGTGGTTGATGATTTTTAACATAATGGTTGGCAGGGCGAGGTCGTCTATTTGACCGAAGGGGAACCAGTTGCCTTCCTGAAGGTCAATCATGTCCAATAATTCGAGTCGGATGACTTTTATTTCCAGATGAAAATGGGTGAAGCTGTGGCGCACCATTCCGGGCGTTTCTTTCCAATTGGCAATGATCGGGATTTGCGGCATGGGCACCGCATCCCAATCCGGCGTCTCCAGCCAGTCCGAAGACGGCACCTCCATCATACCGCCGAGCAAACCGTTCTCAGGCCGCTTACAGAGCCAAAGATGCCCATTATATTCTGCCCAGAAAGCATAGCCACGTCTTGTCGGCTTTGCTTTCCTGGGTTTGCGGGCAGGCAATTGGTCGGCAATGCTAAGCGCGTTGGCGGCGCAGTTTTCTTCCCAAGGGCATCGGCCCGCGCATTTTAAAATTCTGGGGCCGCAAATATCCGCGCCCAGATCCATGACCGCCTGCGCATAATCGCCGGCGCGCTTGGCTGGTGTCAGGCGTTCGGCCCATTGTTTTAACTCGGGCTTGGCTTCGGGCAGGGGGGTGGTCACATTAAACATGCGCGCCATGACCCGTTCAATATTGCCGTCCATAACAGCCGCCTGCCGGCCAAAGGCAATGGCCGCAATCGCCGCCGCTGTATAGGGGCCAATACCGGGCAATTGCAGTAATGTTTCCTCATTATCGGGGAAAACACCGTGCAAGTCATATGTGATATATTGGGCACATTTATGAAGATTGCGCGCGCGGGCATAATAACCAAGTCCGGCCCATTGGCTTAACAGCTGATCTAATTCTGCTTTTGCCAGATCTTCTATGGTGGGCCATTTACGCAGAAATTTCTCATAATAGGGGATGACCGTTACCACAGTTGTTTGTTGCAGCATAATCTCACTGAGCCATACGTGATAAGGGTTTGGGGTCTTTGCGCTGCCGGGGCTGACCCGCCAGGGCAATTCCCGGGCATGCACATCATACCAATTCAGCAATAAGTCGCTGAGCTCGCTTGTGTCTTGTGGGCGCTGAATATGTGAAGGGGGTGCCGTATCCATAAGCCTGTGATGTTATAAAAAGACGCGACTATACATGACTTGCCTCATGAATCCAAGAGCGTGAAATCCAAGGCCGTGATTTTCGGATGTGCTTTCCGGGCGTCACACCATATTTTTGTCATATTACTGTATATCCTGTTTGAAATAGGTATATTGAGCATATGACAAACAAAGGCACATATAAAATGAAAGCCGTTGCCGATGTGGCGCGCCGCGTCAGCAACAGGGCCTTTCGCCGTTATGGCTTTTCTCAGCGAGAGATTGTCTCCCGCTGGCCGGATATCGTCGGCCCGGCATTGGCAGATTGCAGCCTGCCGGAACGATTGACCTTTTCGCGGGACGAGACGCGCGGCGGCAGCTTGTATATCAGAATTCAGGGCAGCATGGCACCGGAATTACAGCATTTTGAACCGATAATCATCGAACGGATCAATTCTTATTATGGCTATCAGGCCGTGGCGCGGATGATTTATCGTCACGGCCCCGTGCCCACCCGTACGCGAAAAATCAAAAGATTGCCGCCCAGTTTAACTGATTCTCAGGCAAAAGATTTAAAATCCCGATTGGAAGGGGTGACAAATCCTGATTTATATAAGGCGCTTTATCGATTAGGCCGCGAAGTGGTTTCGCTCAAAAAACCGGAGAAAACAAAGCGCCGCCGCCATTTTGCCCGTAGGGGAAAGGGCAGCCATATGCCGGAATGAAGATTCTTTCCTTGATTTCCCCCCCGTTTAATTTTTATACTCAACATACAACATATTGTGGAACAATGATGATCAAACAACTATATAAACGAATATCGCTCATTTTTATTTTATTAATGGCCCTGACAATTTCGGCGGCAAATGCCGAAAGTGATTTTTTAAATTATGACATGGTTATAGGTGATAAGAATGCGCCGATCGAGATCATTGAATATGCCTCGACCACTTGTCCCCACTGCGCCACTTTTCACAAAGATGTCTTGCCGCAGCTGAAAAAGAAATATATCGAAACCGGAAAAGTGAAAATCATTTTCCGCAATTATGTTTTCAGTAATCCGTTTGATGCTTTCGCCGCCTCTTTAAACCGCTGCGTATCAGAAAAGAAATTTTTCCCGTTGCTTGGGCTTTATTTCAAGCGTCAGCAAAAATGGGTGAAATATAAAGAATTTAACGAATTGAAACCTTATGGCAAATTTGCGGCCCTTGGTTTTGCCAAAGGTGAGGCCATTAAAATTGCCAAGGTTTCCGGCATGAAAGAGGTTGATGCCTTCAAATGTCTGGCCCGCGAAGATATATTGAAATATCTTATGGACGGCAATAAGCTCGCGCAGGAAAAATATGATGTTCAAAGTACGCCTGCGATTATTGTCAATGGTAAAAAACTGGACGCCTATGATTTTGATACCATTGAAAAAGCTATTCTGGCAGTGAGTGAATAAAATATGGCTCAAATATTGACAAAGAAAATCGCCTTTTTGATTGCGGCTCTCGTGATCGGGGGCGGTGCTTTGATGGTCGGCCTGATTATGCAGCCCCAAGAACAAGCCAATGCCAATGCGCAGGTTGAAACCGGTGGGCAAGTTGAAAATCCGGCTGTTTCAGGGGCGGCAGAGAAGGCGTCTTTTCTTAATTATGACATGGTTATGGGCGATAAGAATGCGCCCATAGAAATTATTGAATATGCGGCCATATCCTGTTCTCATTGCGCGCATTTTCATGCCGATGTCCTGCCGGAATTGAAGGAAAAATATATTGATACCGGCAAGGTAAAACTTGTGTATCGTAATTTTATTTTTGACAATCCCTTCGATGTTTTTGCCTCCACATTGACAAGATGCACAACAGAGAAAAATTTCTTTCCGATGGTTAAAACTTATTTTGATTTTCAGAAGGTTTGGAATAACCATCAGGAACTGCAACGCATATATGAGGCTGACGGCCGCGAAGCCGCCATAAAATACGCCCAAAGCGAAGTGGCAAAAACCGGCAAAATGTCCGGCATGAGCTTGGATGAGGCGCAGAAATGTTTTGATAATGACGGTGTGATTGATTATCTGCTGAAAATCCGGCAGGAAGCCGTCGAAAAATATCAGGTGAACAGCACGCCAACCTTGATCATCAACGGCAAAAAAATTGAGGGACATCATTTTGAAGATCTCGAAAAAGCCATTGCTGAAGCCAATATTGCGGGTGAAAATAAATAAACAGGAAAAGAGGGAAAATTGGACTTTACGCGACTTCGATTATCCGGCTTTAAGTCCTTTGTGGACCCAACCGAACTGATTATCGAAAAGGGTCTGACCGGTGTGGTCGGGCCGAATGGTTGCGGCAAATCCAATCTTCTTGAGGCCTTGCGGTGGGTCATGGGGGAAAATTCCGCAAAAAGCATGCGCGGCGCGGGCATGGATGATGTGATTTTCGCCGGAACCGCAAGCCGGCCCGCCCGCAACCTCGCCGAAGTTTCCCTGAATATTTTTAATAATGACCGCAGCGCACCAGCCATTTTTAATGATGAGCAACAGCTGGAAATTTCCCGGCGTATTGAGCGGGAAAGCGGTTCGGCTTACCGGCTCAATGCCAAAGATGTCCGCGCGAAAGATGTGCAATTGCTCTTTGCCGATGCCTCCACAGGGGCGCATTCCCCCTCATTGGTGAGTCAGGGGCGGATCGGCAGCCTGATTAATGCCAAGCCAAAGGACAGGCGCAAAATACTGGAAGAGGCCGCCGGCATTAGCGGACTGCATTCCCGCCGCCGGGAGGCCGAAAGCAAACTTCGGTCTGCGGCGCATAATCTGGAACGTCTTGGCGATATTGAAATCCAATTGAATGATCAGATTAAGGGGCTGCAGAAACAGGCGCGTCAAGCCAGCCGCTATAAGAAAATCAGCGGAGAAATCCGCAGGCTTCAGGCCTTGATCAACCATATGGAATGGCTGGCTATTCAGGCGCATAAAGAAACATCCGAGAAAGATTTGCGCAGCATTGTGCTTCATGTCGCCGCCATCACCACGAACCTTGGCCGTTTGAACAAGGAACAGGCCATAGAGGCCGCGAAACTGCCAACGCTTCGTCAGGAAGAAGCCGAATATGCCGCAGGTTTGCACCGTATCACCGTTACCCGCGACGGCCTTGACGGCGAAGAGGCCCGGCTGACGGAGACCCAAGCCAAGCTGAAAGCTCTTCTGGATCAGATTGATCAGGACGAAATCCGCGAAAAGGATGTGATTGCTGATACCACATCGATCCTTCAGCGGCTTCAAGTGGAAAAACAGAAATTACTGGATCAGGTGGATAATCAGACCGGAAATGTGGACGATCTGTCTGAGACATTAAAGCTTAAGCAGACAGCTACTTTGGAGGCTGAATGGAAACTTGAGGAACTGACCCAGAAGCAGGCTCAACAAGCCGCCGAAAAGAATAACCTGTCCCTCAATCTGGCCGAGGCCGAGAATCGGCACAGGGCTCTGACCGAACAACGCGGCACTATTGAAGAACGCTTAAGCCGGCTGGAACATAATAATTTGTTCACGCAAGCCTTATCCAATACTGAAAATGCCTTGTCCGCAGCGGAAAATACCGTCAACGTGATGTCTCACAAGGCACGAGAGGCGGAAGAAAGGCGTCAATTGTTCCAGCAGAAAGAGCAGGATGCCCGCGACATATTACAATCCCTTCAGGGGAAAAAAGCCCGAATTCAGGCGGAAAAAGAGGGGCTGGAAGAATTGCTGTCCGGCGGCGTTGGTAACAATGAAGATGGCGAGGGACGTCAAATTCTGGAAAAACTGTCGGTAATGCCGGGCTATGAAGCGGCTCTTGGGGCCGCGCTGGATGAGGATTTGGAAGCGCCGGATGATGTGACGGCCCCAATTCATTGGCGTCATCTGAGCAATTATGATCATCCACAAAACCTGCCTGTCGGTGTGAAAAATATGGCGGATTTTGTCCATGGATCAAACATGCTCACCCGCCGCCTGTCCCAAATTGGTGTTGTCGATACCGAAGCCGAAGCCTTATCCTTGCTCAACCAGTTAAAGCCGGGACAACGGCTGGTTTGCAGGGATGGCGGCGCTTGGCGCTGGGATGGTTATTGTGTGTCGCCGGATGCCCCAAGCACAACGGCTGTCAAGCTGGCCCAAAAGAATCGTCTGGTGGAATTGGCCAGTGCCTTTTCAAAAAGCAAGGAACTGGTGGGTGAGGCCCGCGAAATATTGCACCGCGCCCAAGAGGAATTGGAACAGGTTAAACAAGACGCCCGCACGGCCCGCCAGTTATGGCGCAGCGCAGAAGAAAAGGCCGCCGCCGCCCGCCGCAGCCTGACGGAGGCAGAGAAACAGGCCACCCGCCATCAATCCGAGGAAAGCGCCTTGAAAGATCGCCTGGGGCATTTGATTGAGGATATTGATCAGATAAAAACGCGTGTGCAGGAAATTCGCCAAAATCTTGAAGCCTTGCCGGTGGGCGAAGATCTGGGTCTGGAAATTCAATTGGCCCGGCAGCATGTTGAAGATAATCGAAAATCCTTGTCCGAGGCCCGTTTTAATCACGATAGTTTTATTTCACAAACTTCCGCGCGGCGTGATCGTCTTGCGCAGATCGAGACTGAATTATCCGCCTGGAAATTGCGTATTGATAATGTGGAAATTCATATTCGTGACCTGTCTCATCGCCGGACGTATAATCTGGCCGAATTGAAGTCACTGGAAAACCGGCCCGGCGAAATTGTGGAAGAACGCCGGAAATTAGACTATTTGATTGACCAGGCCGAAGATAACCGAAAACAGGCGGCCCGGAAGCTTTTGGAATGCGAAGATATTCTGGCCGGAAAAGACAAGGAAATCCGAAGCGTACAGAACCAACTGTCCGAAGCCCGGGAGCAAAAAGTGCGTCTGGAGACGAATCTGGAACAATATGAAGAACAAGCGGTTCATTTAAAACGCCGGATTTTTGAAGAATTCGATTGTTCGCCAAATCTTTTGCGGGAACTGGCGCAAATCGAACAGGAACAGGCCTTGCCCGATCCGGAGATTGCCCATCACAGGCTTGAACGGTTGAAAGCGGAACGGGAACGCCACGGGGCCGTAAATCTGCGGGCCGATGCGGAATTGACAGAGGTTCAGGCCCAGCTTGACGTTTCCATATCTGAACGTCAGGAGCTGGAACAGGCCATAACGGCCCTGCGCCGGGCGATATCTGACCTTAATCGGGAAGGGCGGGCGCGAATTTTAAAAGCCTTTGATGACGTGAATGAACATTTTAAAAAGCTGTTCACAACATTATTTGGCGGCGGGGAGGCCTATTTGGCACTGACTGAATCCGATGATCCACTGGATGCGGGGTTAGAGATCATGGCCAGCCCGCCCGGCAAGAAAATGCAGAATCTGGGCCTTCTATCCGGCGGAGAGCAGGCTTTGACGGCATTATCCCTGATTTTTGCGGTATTCATGACGAATCCTTCGCCCATTTGCGTATTGGATGAGGTGGACGCGCCGCTTGATGATGCCAATGTGACGCGTTTTTGTGATCTTTTGGATGAAATGTGTAAAAATACATCAACCCGTTTCCTGATCGTAACCCATAACGCGGTCACCATGTCGCGTATGAACCGGTTATTTGGGGTGACAATGGCCGAACGGGGCGTCTCGCAACTGGTTTCTGTGGATCTGGACAGTGCCGAAAGGATGCGGGCCCGAGATCATAATCGGGATCATAATATTATCAGGGGTTCTATTCCCGCGTAGGCGCAAGAGACCTCTACAATCCTGCGGTCTTTTTTTTGCCGCAAAACCCTTTGGGGGCGGGGGCGGGGGAAGTAACGTTACGATAGTGTTTTTGGCTCTTGACAGGCAATTGTGCAGAAACTATGTTGCATGAAATTTTATAGGTAAATTTTCGGATATCACGTCATTCGGATATCAAGTCAAGGGATCGCTTTGAAAGAAGATAACAAACCATCTTCGAAGAAAGAAGCCGCCCTTGAGGAATTGGGGGCTCGGGTTAAGGCCGCTCAAAAAGAGAATGCGCCAAAGGCTGAGAGTCCGATTAACGAATCGCACGCTTATGGTATGGCGATGCGGCTTGTGGCGGAATTGGTGTCGGGGCTGATTGTCGGCATGATCATCGGCTGGTTTCTGGATAAGGCTCTGGGAACGAAACCATGGATGCTTATAGTGTTTGTTTTTCTTGGCCTTGGTGCCGGGATTTTTAATGTGTTGCGGGCCGCGAAACAAATGGAAGTTGTCGCAGCCCGTCAACGGGAAGAAGCCGACAAGGCTAACAGTAACGAAGGAAAACATAGTGGCTAGTCCGCTCGCGCAATTTGAAATAAAAACGCTTATCCCGCTGCAAGTGGCCGGATATGATATTTCGTTCACAAATTCAGCCCTCTTTATGGCCATAACCGTCGCCGCCATCATGTTTTTTATGACGGTCGGCATGCGCAAAGGGGCCCTGGTGCCGGGGCGCTGGCAGCTTTGCGTGGAAATGTGCTATGAATTTATCGCCAATATGCTTCATGATACAGCAGGCCGGGATGCCCGGAAATATTTTCCGTTTATCTTCACCCTGTTCATGTTCATTCTGTTTGCCAATCTGATTGGTATGACGCCCTATTTTGGCTTTACCTTTACCAGTCATATCGCGGTGACATTTGCCATGGCGTCTTTTGTATTCATTGGGGTTACGATCATAGGCTTTGCCAAGCATGGCTTTAAATTCTTTAAACTTTTTGTGCCGGCAGGGGCGCCGCTCGCGTTGATGCCGCTTTTGGTTGTTATCGAATTGGTGTCATATTTGTCCCGTCCGATAAGTCTGTCGGTGCGGTTGTTTGCCAATATGGTGGCGGGGCATACCATGTTGAAAGTATTCGGTGGTTTTGTGGTGGCACTTGGTGCGCTCGGGGTGGTGCCCTTTGCCTTTATCGTGGCGCTGACCGGATTGGAATTGCTCGTGGCTTGTTTGCAGGCCTATGTATTCGCCATTCTGACCTGTATGTATTTGAATGATGCCTTACATTTACATTAGGCATTTGCATTAAAGCATTTGTGGGAAATAGTAGTTTTTTTAGTGTTTAATTTTTTAAAATAAGAAGGAATATAAAATGGAAGTAGAAGCGGCAAAAATGATCGGTGCGGGTATTGCTTGTACGGCTCTAATCGGTGCGGGTATTGGCATTGGTAACATCTTTGGAAGTTATGTGTCAGCGGCGATCCGCAACCCTGCGGCGGCCCCTCAGTTTTTCGGAAATGCCATGCTTGGTTTTGCCCTTGCCGAAGCAACCGGTCTGTTTGGTTTGGTTATTGCCTTTATCATCTTGTTCACTTAAGATTTTTAAGTAAATCTTTTGATAATTTAGGCCTGATCCGCAATTTCAGGATCAAGGAGAGAAGATAGTGCCACAATTAGATCCCGCCGTTTTTCTGCCCCAGATTTTCTGGTTGTTTGTGATCTTTGGACTGATTTATCTGTTCATAGCGCATAGTGCTGCGCCAAGGATCACGCAAGTTCTGGAGAAACGCCAGGCCCGGATTTCCTCGGATCTGGAGGAAGCCTCGAGCTTGCAGGCAGAGGCTGAAGCCGCAAGAGTTTCCCATGAAAAGGCTTTGGAAGAAGCCCGTATCAAGGCAACCTCAACAATTACGGCCAAGCGTGAAGCCATTAAATCAGATGTTGAAGCGGAATATGCTCAGTTAACTGAAAAATTAGGTGCGGAGTTCGCGTCTGCGGAAGTGAAAATTATTGCGGCTAAAGATAAAGCGCTTGATGAAATTCGGGTAATGTCTGTGGATATTTGCAAGGAAATCATCCAGTCTGTATCCGGCCTTGATCTTGATAAAAAGATTGTTGCAGAAAGAGTCAGCGCGAAATTTGAGGCGGTGAAGGATAATGCCAATGGTTGATCAAAATCTCAGCATTGATACGGATGTTGCTGCCGCTGTTGTTGAAACAGCGAATCTGAATGTCCATTGGTATCAGGATCCGGCTGTCTGGGTTGCTTTGGCGATTATTACTTTCTTCATTTTAATGATCTGGAAGAAAATTCCAGTCATGATTGCTAAAATGCTTGATGCAAAAGTCGCTGTGATCGCGGAACAGCTGGATAATGCGCAAACTTTGCGGGAAGAAGCGTCCGCGCTTTTGGCAAAATATCAACGTGATCAGCGTGATGCAGAAAAGAATGCCGCAAAAATGATCGCGAATGCTGAGGCCGAAGCAAAACTGCTGGCCGGCGAAGCCAAACTTCACGTAAAAGAAATGATTGAGCGGCGTACGAAAATTGCCGAACAAAAAATTGAGCAGGCCGAAGCCGCCGCGCTTAAGGAAATTCGGCAGGTGGCCGTTCAGGCCGCGACTGCCGCTGCGCGTGAGTTGATTTCTGAGAATATGAAAAAGGCCGATCATGATGCCTTGATTAAGTCAGGCACCGAAAAGCTACATTAATTTTAATACAGCTAGAAGTAAATTTTAAAACCCAGATTTGCTTGTTCGGATCTGGGTTTTCCTTTGGTTTATTCTTTAAGTTTTTCGCGAATGTCATCCAGTTCATGGGCGCGAATATGACGGCCATTCCATGTTATGGAAATGAGAATGGGGGTATTTTCCGGCGCGGAAGCGTTGAAAACACATGTTATATTATAAGGAATCGGGACTTTAAAGTCATTCCAGGCCTTAAAGCTAATAGTGATACCCCGATGACCCGCCGCGTTATTATATTCTTTGGCAGATATTTTATCAAAACTCGAAGGATGTTTCAGGCGAGCTTTGGCAATTTTTTCGCAGTTTTCAAGACGGACAGATTTCACAGGCAGGATATTGCAGCCGGGCAAGCCTATTAGGCACAGCATTAAGCCGGGAATGAGAATCTTTTTTATCATAATGTTGTCATTTACCTTCAATAATCTGTAAATCAACCTATATTAATAGGTTCTGACCCTGAGTAAAGAAACAACCGACTGGATAAATATATGACATTGCCCCGTTTTTTTCTTTTATTCTTAACTCTTCTGGCCTTATTGCCTCTTAATATTACCGCATTGCCGGCGGCAGATAAAAAAATACCCTCGTCAAAGGCCGAGGTGCAATTATCCTATGCGCCGGTGGTAAAACAGGCGGCCCCAGCCGTAGTCAATATCTATACCAAGCGGGTGGTCAAAACCCGAATTTTTTCGCCCTTTGCCAACGACCCCTTCTTTCAGCGGTTCTTTGGGGATCGTTTTGGCGGCAGCCCGCGCGCGCGTATTGAACGATCATTGGGATCCGGCGTTATCATCGGGGCGGACGGGGTCATTGTCACCAATCATCATGTTGTGGCGGGGGCCGATAAAATTACGGTCGCCTTATCGGACCGCCGCGAATTTGATGCGGAAGTAATCCTGAATGATGAGAAAACGGATTTGGCTGTTCTGAAAATCAAGACTAGGGGCGAAAAACTGCCGGTTTTGACATTCTCGGATTCAGATTCTATTGAGGTCGGCGACCTTGTACTGGCCATTGGAAATCCGTTTGGCGTTGGTCAGACGGTCACCAGCGGCATCGTATCTGCCTTGGCCCGCACGCAGGTCAGCGGACAGGATTATCAGTTTTTCATCCAAACGGATGCGGCGGTTAATCCGGGCAATAGCGGCGGGGCCTTGATTGGCATGGACGGCAACCTTATTGGCATCAATACGGCCATATTCTCGCGCTCTGGCGGCTCTAATGGTATCGGTTTTGCCATTCCGGCCAATATGGTCAAATATGTGGTGTCTTCGGCGTTATCCGGCGGCAAATTGGTGCGGCCATGGTTTGGCGGCGACGGACAGATGGTGACTTCCGAGATTGCCGAAAGTCTGGGCTTTGATCGTCCGGGCGGGGTTTTGGTCAATGATATCTATCCGGGTGGCCCGGCGGATAAGGCAGGACTTATGCAGGGCGATGTGATTTTGACCATTGATGGCAAGGAAGTCTCCAGTCCTGAGGCGCTGCGTTATTATACTGGTTTAGAGGCCGTTGGCGGCACAATTCCGCTGGAGATAATTCGCGGTGAAAAACGCAAAATTTTGCATGTGCCGCTTATGCCAGCGCCCGAAGACCCGCCGCGAGATATAACAGTTTTAAGGGGGGATCATTTGTTTTCCGGAACGACGCTTGCGAATTTATCGCCGGCCTATGCCGAGGAAATCGGGGTAAATCCTTATAACAAAGGTGTGATTATTCTGAGCGTCCCGCGCAGTGTTACGCGCATGACAGGAATTCAAAAAGGCGATATTTTTAAATCAGTCAATGGCAGAAAAGTCAAAACCCTTAAAGATATAAGTCATGCCATGGATGATGATCCCGTGAATGTAGATTTTACGATCAGCCGTGCAGACAAAACCATTGATTGCGTTATTCGGGCGGAGGGCAGGTCTTATTGCACTTGAGCTGCGTCATATTTCCGGTAAAAGGCATTGTTTCATATGAATGATCTTTTCACATCGGCCGGGCTGGAACAGGATGCCCCGCGCCCTCTGGCGGATAAACTGCGTCCCCAGACCATGGAAGAGGTGGTGGGGCAGGATCATCTGATCGCGTCCGGCGGCCCGCTTGGCCGGATGCTGGATGCCGGACGATTAACCTCATTGGTTTTATGGGGGGCGCCGGGGACAGGGAAAACCACCATGGCGCGGCTTCTGGCCGAAAAAACCGATCTTTATTTTGAGCAGATTTCGGCGGTTTTCTCTGGCGTTGCAGACCTGCGCAAATGTTTTGAAGCGGCCGCGGCGCGGCGCAAAACCGGCAAGGGTACTTTGCTGTTTGTCGATGAAATTCATCGGTTCAACCGCGCGCAACAGGATGGGTTCCTGCCCTATGTGGAGGATGGCACCATCATCCTTGTGGGGGCGACCACGGAGAATCCATCTTTCGAACTGAATGCGGCTTTGCTGTCACGGATGCAGGTTTTAACGCTTAATCGTCTGGATGATGACGCGATGGCGCAATTGCTTGCGCGGGCTGAAAAAATGATGGGTAAAACCCTCCCCGTGACGGCAGAGGCCCGGGCCATGCTCCATAGTATGGCCGATGGGGATGGGCGTTATCTCTTGAATCTTGCAGATATTTTGCTCGGCCTTGAGTTTGAGGAAATATTAGATGCCGCAGGATTGCTAAAAATTCTGCAAAAACGCGCGCCGGTTTATGACAAGGACAAGGAAGGTCATTATAACCTGATTTCCGCGCTGCATAAATCCTTGCGCGGATCCGACACGGACGCGGCCCTTTATTGGACGGCGCGTATGCTTGCGGGCGGCGAAAGCCCGCTTTACCTGCTGCGGCGGCTCGTGCGTTTTGCCGCAGAAGACATCGGCCTTGCAGACCCCAATGCCTTGGTGCAAGTCTTGGCGGCGAAGGAGGCTTATGAATTTTTAGGCTCACCCGAAGGCGATCTTCATGTGGCGCAGGCGGTGATTTACCTTGGCAGCGCCCCTAAATCCAATGCCGTCTATATGGCGTTTAAGGCGGCGACGAAGAGCGCGAAGGAGACCGGATCGCTCAGCCCGCCCCTGCATATCCTAAACGCGCCAACCAAAATGATGAAGAATCTTGGCTACGGCAAGAATTATGCCTATGATCATGACACGCAGCACGGGTTTTCAGGTCAAAATTATTTCCCCGATGACTTGCCGCGCAAAGAGTTTTATCGCCCGAAAGAGCGCGGCTATGAACGCGAGATCAAAAAACGTCTGGATTATTGGCATAAGTTGCGGGTTGAATTAAAAGGTGAAGCCTAAAGCCCTCGGGCTTTAAATTGTGCCAAAAATGCGGTCACCGGCATCACCGAGGCCGGGGATGATGTAGCTTTTCTCATTCAGTTTTTCATCAATGGCTGTGGTGTAAATATGCACATCGGGATGAGCCTTTTTCATGGCCTTGAGCCCTTCTGGTACGGCAAGCAGACACAGGAAGGTAATATTCGTTGCCCCGGCCTTTTTTATTCTATCCAGTGCCGCAATGGCAGAATTTCCTGTGGCCAGCATAGGATCAACCACCAGACAAAAACGCTCGCTCAAATGCGGGGGCGCTTTGAAATAATATTCAACGGCTTGCAGGTTTTTGGGATCACGATACAGCCCCACATGCCCAACCCGCGCCGATGGGATCAGGTCTAACAACCCCTGCGCCAATCCCTCCCCGGCTCTTAATATAGAGAAGATACACATTTTCCGGCCCACAAGTTTTGGTGCGGACATGGTGGTCATGGGGGTCTCAATATCAATATTTTGAAGGGGCAGGTCGCGGGTGACCTCATAGCCCATCAAAAGGCTGATTTCTCTGAGGAGGTTGCGAAAAATCGATGACGGGGTCTCTTTTTTACGCATGATGGTCAATTTATGTTTGATCAAAGGATGATCTATAAGGGTAACCCCGTCAATGGTATCAGACATATTATTCTTTCTTATGATTCTTGGTCCGCCAGCTATTTTAAAATGCCGCCGAGAATTATTTGTATGGCCGTTTTTTTAGCTTGTTTGTAAAAGTCTTCGTCGTCCAATGTTTTGCCGGTTAAGGTTTCAATCTGCGCAGAAAAATCCGCATAATGCTGCGTCACGGCCCAAATCATGAACATCAGGTGGATTGGCTCAATGGGCCTGATTTGCCCTGCGGTGACCCACCCTTTAATGACCCGCGTATTTTCCCCGACCAGTCTTTTCAGGTCTTCGCCGAGCAGGTTTTTTAAAATTGGCGCGCCTTCCATGATTTCATTGGCAAACACCCGCGATCCTGCGGCATGATCCCGGGAGAATTCAAATTTCTTGTTGATATAATTGATGATGGTTTCTTCCGGGGTGCCGGTGACCATCCAGTCCTGAAGGGATTGCAGCCATTTATTCAATGTTTGCTCGAGTACAGCCAGATAAATTTCTTTTTTGGTTTTGAAGTAATAGAGCAGATTGGGCTTCGACATGCCGGCCATATCCGCGATCTGGTCAATGGTCGCGCCTCGGAAACCATAGCTGGCAAAGACTTCCGTTGCGGCATCCAGCAGTTTCTGCTGATTAATGATCTGAATTCGGGATCTTTTCTTCTGCATGGATATTCTTTATTGTTAAGCGTAAATACCGGACATAATATATTTTAAGCTATTAAACAGCTTTATTGTTTTTTTATAAAGTTACCCCACAATAACCTAAAGTCAAATTCAATTATATTAAATTAAAAAATATTTTATCAAACGATAAAAAATAGTCTATTCTGTTTTTAAAATCAGGTTGGAGCCCGAAATGTTAATAAAAGAAATCATTCGCAAGAAAAGAGATGGCGGCGAATTATCAGATGCAGAAATCCTGAGTTTTATCGAGGGAATATCAAACCATGATGTCAGTCGGGAGCAAATTTCTGCTTTCACCATGGCCGTCTATTTCAAGTCCATGACGATTGCCGAGGTCAGCGCCTTGACCCGTGCGATGATTAACAGCGGCCATAAGCTTGACTGGTCGCAGCAAGATCTTGGCGGGCCAGTGGTTGACAAACATTCCACCGGCGGGGTCGGGGATAAAGTCAGCCTGATGCTCGCGCCGATGATTGCCGCTTGCGGGGGGTATGTTCCGATGATTTCCGGACGGGGGCTTGGCCATACCGGCGGCACCTTGGATAAAATGGAAGCCATTGCGGGATATAATACCGCGCCGGATCTTGGAAAACTGGCCGAGGTGGTTAAAAAAGTCGGCTGCGCCATTATCGGTCAAACGGCGGAACTCGCCCCGGTAGACAAGGTGATCTATAGCGTGCGTGATGTGACGGCGACGGTCGAGTCAACGGCGTTGATCACCGCATCCATCCTCTCCAAAAAAATATCGGCCGGGCTGGATGCTTTGGTGATGGATATCAAGGTCGGGCCCGGTGCCTTTATGGAAACGACGGAAAAGGCCGTGGAATTGGCAAGCTCTATTCTGCGAACGGCTCATGAGAATGATGTGCCGACCCATGCCATTTTGACCTCCATGGACGAAGTGCTGGGGCGTACGGCAGGGAATGCGCTTGAGGTTATGGAAACACTGGATTACCTCAGCGGTCATAAACGCGATGCGCGGTTGCATGAAGTGGTCATGGCATTGACGTCTGAAATGCTTTTTCTGACTAAAATTACCGCGACCCGGGAAGAGGCCGTTCAAAAACTGGAAGCCGTTCTGGATAATGGCAAAGCTATGGAAATTTTTGCAGAAATGGTGGCGGAACTTGGCGGGCCGAACGATTTTATTGACCGGCCAGATCAATATCTTGCCAAGGCCCCGGTGATAAAGCCGGTATTCGCGCAGGAGGCGGGCTATGTTTCCGCCATTGATGTGCGGGGCGTTGGCAATCTTATTGTCAAACTCGGCGGCGGGCGATCTGTACCGGGGCAGGTGCTGGATATGGCCGTTGGCTTATCTGATATTGCCGGAATTGGCGACTATATGGACGGGGATAGCCCCTTGGCCATGGTTCATGCCAGAACGCCGGATGATGCCGATAGAATTATGGCAGATATGATGGGTTGTTACCGGTTATCGGATCAGCCCTGCGCCGCGCCTGATGTTATCAGAAAGCTCATGACATAAAAAACTGCCCGAGAGAAATATCGCAGGCAGTTTTTTCAATCAGATTTTCTTTGTGAGCAGCTTTAAAAGCTCCGGTGATTTGAATTTTGCAATTTCATCGGTGGTCAAGCCGTGCAATTCATGAGGGAAGACCAGCCAGTCATCCGTTTCATGAAGATAATAATCCGGAATTCGTTCCGTCTTGCGCTTTTCCGGTTTGTAATAAACGGTGGCAACGCGGGTATCTTCGGGCATATTGCGGCGGCATTGTTCCGATAAGTCACGGATGATGGCATCCACGCTCAGGCCGGAATCAAATACATCGTCAACGATTAACAGCTTGTCTTCGGCATTAATATTATCGACGATATAGCCAAGCCCATGAACCCGTACGGTTGATGTCCGCGTTGCAATACCGGTATAGGATGAGGTGCGAATGGCAATATGATCCGATTTCAAGCCCCGGTAATCCAGATATTCCTGAACGGCAATGCCGATAGGTGTTCCGCCGCGCCAAACGCCAACGATATAATCCGGCTCAAACCCGCTTTCCAGAATTTTATGGGCCATTTTAAAACTGTCAACCAGCAGGTCATCGGCGGAAATAAATACTTTATCCATTATTCTTCCATTTTTAAGTTTGATAATATTTTAACGAATGTCCCAACTGAATATTCCATTCGTCATGTCAATTGGCGCCACGTTCTTTTCCAAGGCCTCATATGTCAATAATCCCTCCTGCGTGTCAACAAAAGATATGACAGAAGCCGCATTTACAGAGGCGGCATAAAGCGACGCATCAGGGGCATTGCCCGCAGAAACAAGGCTGGCCAGCGTTGATGAAAAACTATCTCCCGCGCCGGCTGACCCACGCATGACAACATCTTGCGGCGGGCAGTAATACAGGGTTTCTCCATGCAAAAGATAGGCCCCCTTGCTGCCATCTGTGATCACCACATAATCCGGCCCATGGGCGGCAAGTATTTTCATGCACTCAACGAGTCCGAGAGAAAATCCGCCAAATTTAAAGCCGTTTTTAAGCAGAGGCGGCATATCTTCGGTTATGGGGAAAGAGGCGTTTTTATGCTTCTGGTCACCTGAGATAAGTTTGGGCACCAGAGATTCGCATTCAACTTTATTAATGGACAGCAGGGTGATCGACCCTAGATTCCTAAGAAAATCATCACACAGCCGCGTTAATTGCCGTATGCCCGGGTTGGACGCGATAAAGCAGCCGGCGGCGGCGGCGCGGGTGACGATGAGCGGAAAATGATCGGCGGACTGGTTGCTTAAATTTGTAATATAAACCAGATCATATTTGGTGAAATCCATATCACGGACATGATCGGCTTTCAGGTGGCAATTGGCCCCCCGATGGGTGAAAATCGCCGCATTCCGATCATGGGATGAAATATGGACGGCGACGCCGCTGCCTGCATCACCCGTTTGCTGGATATGATCCAGCGCAATATTTTCATCCTCAAGGCGGGCCATGACTTTTTTGGCGTTCAGGTCTTCGCCGACCAGGGCCAATATCTCCATGGGCATGCCGAGCCGGCTCATGCAGACCGCCGTATTGGCGCCGCCCCCGCCAACATAGGTATCGATGCTCTGGGATTCAACTTTGCGGCCTTGCTCCAACATCAGAAAGGATGTGGTCATATTATGCAGGGTCATCAATTCAATATCATTGTCGGCTATAACCGTAATGATGTCGATCATGACAGTGCCGATGGACAGGGCGGGACGGCTGGGTTGCTGCAGAATAGTCATTTTCGGGCCTTTTCAGGGGGTTGCCTTCTGGAAATTAAAGGGAAAAACCATCAATGAAATGTACAAGCAAACGGCTGATATTGCCATAGGCTTTTTCGGCTTCGCTCAAGGTTTCTTCGTGGGACAGGGGGGTGGGCGAAAGGCCTGCGCCCAGATTCGTGATCAGGGACAGGCCCACCACATCAATTCCGGCATGGCGCGCGATGAGCGTTTCCTGAACGGTTGACATGCCCACCGCATCAATGCCGAGCTTGCCCAGCATTCTGATTTCTGCGGGTGTTTCAAAATTTGGCCCTGCAAGCTGGACGTAAACGCCGTTATGAAGCGGGATACCGAGTTCTTCGGCAGATGAGGTTAATCTGCGGCGCATTTCAGGATCATAGGCCTCAGTCATATCAAAAAAACGCGGGCCGACAGTATCGTCATTTGGGCCAATCAGGGGATTATGACCGGACATATTCACATGATCATCTATACACATGATGGAACCTGCGGGCATATCCCGGTGCAGGCTGCCGGCGGCATTGGTGATGATCAGCTTTTCTATGCCCAGCTTTTTGAATGTTCGGATGGGAATGGCAAGTTTTTCCGCAGGGTGACCTTCATACAGATGCATGCGGCCCTGCATGCAGAGCAGCGCTGTCTTGCCAACTTTTCCGATGAGAAGCCGCCCGGCATGGCCTTTCACTGTCGGTTGGGGGAAATCAGGTATGTCATCATAGGAGATAATGGTGCCGGGCGTCATATTATCCCCGAATGCGCCAAGCCCACTGCCCAATATAAGGGCGACTTTCGGGAATTCACCTTTGTGCGCGGACTTAATGGCGGCGACACTATTTTCAACTTGTTGCGCGATAGATTTCTGTTGTGGCATTTTTTACTCCAGAGAAAAATTAATTCTGATAAGCAGGGTGTTTTTTATATATAGTATACGAAGATAATGCTTCTATAGTATAAAAGATATGGTGGCCGGGAATATTTTTTTACCGTCTGGACAAATTTTATAGAAAATTATAGTATGTAAGGCAATATATCCCCGGATTTTGTCTGAAATCGTTAGCCAAAATAAGTTTGAACGGGGATTTTCTGGAGTGTTGAAATTGCGGGCAATAATTATTGTGCTGGATTCTTTCGGTGTTGGGGAGACGGATGATGCTGCATCATTTGGGGATCAGGGGGCGGATACCTTTGGCCATATTGCGGCAGAGTGTGCCGCTGGGCAGGCTGATGTGCCGGGACTTCGGGCGGGCCGTTTGACTATTCCCAATCTTATGGAACTGGGCCTTGGCCTTGCGGCGGAACAGTCGGTAGGTCACGATATTCCCGTGGATAAAGCAACAAAGATTATTGGGAAATACGGATTTGCCGCTGAAAAAAGCCGGGGGAAAGATACCCCGAGCGGTCATTGGGAAATGGCCGGCGTTCCCGTTGAGTTTGATTGGGGGTATTTTTCTCACGATTACCCAAGTTTTCCGGACGATCTGGTTGCTGCTTTGGTTGCTGAATGCGGTATTCCGGGGGTTTTGGGCAATTGTCACGCCTCAGGAACAACGATTCTTGATACGCTGGGGGGTGAACATATCAAAAGCGGCAAACCCATCATATATACCTCTGCTGATTCTGTTTTTCAGGTTGCCGCCCATGAAACGCATTTTGGACTTGAACGTCTGTATGAAGTCTGCGCTGTGGCCCGAAGGCTGGTGGATGACTATAATATCGGGCGGGTGATTGCCCGGCCTTTCGTGGGGGAGGCGGCCGGCGAATTTATCAGAACAGGCAACCGCAAGGATTTATCTGTTTTGCCGCCCGCGCCGACGCTATTGGATTTTCATGCCCAAAATGGCGGCGAGGTGATTTCCATTGGTAAAATAGCGGATATTTTTGCCGATCAGGGCATCACTCAGAAATTTAAGGCGCATGGCAATGCCCGAATTTTTCAGGTTCTCATGGAACAAGTGGGAAATTCAGTCGATAATGCGATCATTTTTGCCAATCTTGTTGATTTTGATATGCTTTATGGTCATCGGCGTGATGTGGCGGGTTACGCGGCAGCATTGGAGGAATTTGACCGGAATTTGCCTGAATTATGGGCGGTGCTTCGGCCTGATGATGTGGTGATATTGACCGCGGATCATGGCTGTGATCCCACATGGCCCGGCTCAGATCATACGCGCGAACATGTTCCGGTTATCGCCTTTGGGCCAAAGGTCGCGCCGGGTTCCATTGGAAAAAGAGAAACATTTGCAGATATCGCGGCCAGTTTGGCCCAGCATCTGGGGCTTGCCCCCATGACTGCCGGAACATCCTTTTTGTAAGAAGAATAGAGAATAATGTGACAGCAGAAAAACAAATATTGATCAATAGTTTTCCAAGAGTTACGGGCTGTGATTTTCACCCGGGCTGGGTTGATGAAATCAGAGTCAATAAATCGGCGGTGGATCGGCGTATTTCATCGCTGGCGGGCCGGCGCTCAGTGAAAAAGCAATGGCAGGCCGCTTGGCTGCTCAAGGCGATCAGCTGTATTGATCTGACCACCCTGTCCGGGGATGATACGCCGGAACGGGTAAAACGGCTTTGCGCGAAAGCCCGCAATCCTGTGCGGCCTGATATTTTAGAAGCCCTGGGCTTTGCGCATCAGAATTTAACCACGGGGGCCGTCTGCGTTTATCATGAGATGGTGGAAACGGCGGTCAGGGCTTTAAAAGGCAGCGGTATTCCCGTTGCCGCCGTCTCGACAGGTTTTCCGGCGGGTCTTGCCCCTTTGGAAACGCGGCTGGCGGAAATCCGCGCCTCTGTTGCGGCGGGGGCCGAAGAAATCGATATCGTCATCAGCCGCCGGCATGTGCTGACCGCGGACTGGCAGGCGCTTTACGATGAAGTAAAATCTTTCCGCGAGGCCTGCGGCGAGGCCCATATGAAGGCAATATTGGCCACAGGGCAATTGGGTTCCCTGACCAAAGTGGCCAAGGCCTCTATGGTGTGCATGATGGCGGGGGCTGATTTTATCAAAACATCGACCGGGATGGAGGGGGTCAATGCGACACTCCCTGTGAGCCTTGTTATGATCCGTATGATACGGGAATTTTATCAGAAAACGGGTCAAAAAGTTGGCTATAAGCCTGCGGGCGGTATTGGCACGGCGAAACTGGCCCTGCAATATCTGGTCTTGATCAAAGAAGAATTGGGCGATGAATGGCTCAATCCGCATCTGTTCCGTTTCGGCGCATCCAGTTTGCTGGGCGATATTGAACGCCAGCTCGAACATTTTGTAACAGGCCGTTATTCTGCGGCAAACAGACATCCAATGGGTTAACGAAAAGACAAGGTTTTTTATACATGAGCATTCCAGAAATATTTCAAACAATGTCTTACGGCCCGGCGTCGGAGGACTCCGGCTATGTTCAGGATTGGCTGAAAAAACATGAGGATGGCTTTAAATTATTCATCAATGGCAAATGGGTGCGTCCGCTGTCATCGGGTAAATTTATGGATAGCCACAATCCGGCCACCGGCGATTTTCTGGCAAAAGTTTCCGTAGCGGGCGAGGATGATGTGGATGCGGCGGTAAAGGCGGCGGCGAAAGCCTTTCCCAAATGGTCAAAGTTGCCGGGCCATGCCCGGGCAAAATATCTTTATACTTTGGCGCGGCTCCTTCAAAAAACATCGCGTTTTATGTCGGTTCTGGAAACATTGGATAACGGCAAGCCGATCCGTGAAAGCCGCGATTTTGACGTGCCTGTGGCGGCGCGGCATTTTTATTATCATGCGGGCTGGGCGCAGATCATGGATCAGGAGTTTCCCGATCAGGTGCCGCTTGGGGTCGTGGGGCAGGTGATCCCCTGGAATTTCCCCCTGTTGATGATGGCGTGGAAGATCGCGCCGGCCATTGCGGCGGGCAATTGTGTGGTGCTGAAACCTGCTGAATATACCAGTCTTACCGCCCTGTATTTTGCCGAATTATGCGAAGAGGCCGGATTGCCGCCGGGGGTTGTTAATATTGTCACCGGGGCGGGGGATACGGGCGCTCATATGGTCAATCATCCGGATATTGCCAAGATTGCCTTTACCGGTTCGACCGGCGTTGGCCGGTATATTCGGGAAGCAACGGCGGGATCAGGCAAAAAACTGACGCTGGAACTTGGCGGGAAATCCCCCTTCATCGTGTTTGAAGATGCGGATATTGACGGGGCCGTCGAAGGGCTTGTCGATGCCATCTGGTTTAATCAGGGACAGGTTTGCTGCGCCGGATCCCGCCTGTTGGTCGAAGAAGGCATTGCGGATAAATTGATTGAAAAAGTCAAAGTCCGTTTGAATAAATTCAGGCTCGGGAATCCCTTGGACAAAACGGTGGATATGGGCGCTATTGTCGACCCGGTGCAATTGTCGCGTATCACTGAAATGGTTCAAAAAGGCAAAGAGGAAGGCGCGGAAATATGGCAGCCGGATATTGAATATCCTGAAAAGGGTTGTTTTTATCCGCCCACGTTAATCACCAATGTCAGTCCGGGCAATATTGTGGTGCGCGAAGAAATATTCGGCCCTGTCCTGTGCGTGATGACATTCCGCACCTTAAAAGAAGCGGCGGATCTTGCCAATAATACGCGGTTTGGTTTGGCGGCGAGTGTCTGGTCTGAAAATATTAACCGGGCCCTGGAAGTATCAAGTCAGATCAAGGCCGGCGTTGTCTGGGTCAATACGACAAATCAACTGGATGCGGCATGTGGTTTTGGCGGCTACCGTGAGAGTGGTTTTGGCCGTGAGGGCGGCAAAGAAGGCATGTATGAATATCTGAAGGTCAAAGGCGAGTGGACATCGGAAAAAGGCAATCTCATAGAAAGCCCGGCAGAGCAAAATTCGGTTAACCGGGATAATATGATAGACCGGACCGCAAAAAATTATGTCGGCGGCAAGCAGGCCCGGCCCGACGGCGGTAATACGCGCATTATCCTGACTCATAATGGAAAAATAGCAGGCAGAGTGGGCGAGGGCAACCGCAAGGATATTCGCAACGCGGTGGAGGCGGCCTTTAAAAACCCCGGCTGGTCATCGACCACGGCCCATGCCCGGGCGCAGGTCATCTATTATATGGCGGAAAATATGAGCTACCGCGAAAATGAAATGATAATGCAGCTGACAAAACTTGCCGGGGTCAGTAAAAAGGCGGCAAAGGCGGAATTTGACATGGCGATCAGCCGCCTGTTCAGCTATGCCGCCTGGGCCGATAAATATGATGGTATGGTTCATACCCCGCCGGTACAGAATGTGGCCCTTGCGGTCAATGAGCCGATCGGCATCATGGGCATTATCTGCCCTGATGTGATGCCTTTATTGTCTTTCATATCTTTGGTGGCGCCGGTTATCGCCATGGGCAACCGGGCCGTTGTCATTCCCTCAGAACGCTATCCATTGATTGCAACAGACTTTTACCAGATTCTGGAAACATCGGATCTTCCGGCGGGGGTTATTAATATCGTAACGGGTGATCGGGATATCCTGTCTGAGGTGATGGCAAAACATGATCAGCTGGACGCGATCTGGTACCATGGCTCTGCGGCGGGCAGCAAAATGGTCGAGCGGGAAAGTGCGGCAAATCTGAAACGCACATGGGTCAATGATGGCCGCGCGCGGGACTGGATGTCCCTCCACGGCGAGGGCCGGCGTTTCCTGCGCGAGGCAACACAGGTGAAAAATATCTGGTTGCCCTATGGGGATTAAAGCCTAATGATAAAACATAGAGTCAGAAGGAAACACTGACAGATAATAAAAATCGGGAGAGGAATTGGCATCATGCTGATCAGTATAGTGGGAATTATTGTAATATTGGGGCTGGCATTTCTATTGTCGGGGGATAAGAAAAACATCAACTTGCGGGTTGTGGGTAGTGCTTTTCTGTTGCAGTTGGCGATCGCGGCCTTTGTGCTCGTGACGCCCATTGGCAAGGGCATCCTGCAGGGCATGTCCAACGGCGTGAACAGGGTCATTAATTATTCCAATGTGGGCATAGAATTTCTGTTCGGCGGCTTGGCGGATATGAATAATATGGGCTTTATCTTTGTGGTCAAGGTTCTGCCGATCATCATTTTTGCCTCGGCTTTGATGGCGGTGCTTTATCATCTTCATATTATGCAATGGGTGGTCAAGATTTTTGGTGGTCTGCTTCATTGGATCATTGGCACCAAGCGTGTCGAGTCCCTTTGTGGGGCGGCGAATATTTTCCTGGGGCAGACAGAGGCACCTCTGGTCATCCGGCCTTATTTGGGCAAAGTGAGTGAGGCGCAATTCTTCACCATTATGGTTTCTGGTCTGGCGTCCATTTCGGGGACGATTCTGGCGGGTTATGCGGCCCTGGGCGTCAGTATGGATTATCTGATTGCCGCGAGCTTCATGGCGGCTCCGGGCGGTCTTTTGATGGCAAAAATCATCATGCCTGATACAGAGCCGGAAGAAACGGACGAGCATCTATTGGAGGTCGATAGTTATGACGAGGGCGCAGAAAAGCCTGCTAATGTGATTGAGGCGGCGGCAAATGGCGCGGCCGATGGCCTGAAACTGGCGGCGAATATCGGGGCCATGTTATTGGCCTTTGTGGCCTTGATTGCCATGCTTAACGGGATGCTTGGCGGCATTGGCAGCTGGTTCGGTTACGGCGACCTGACGTTTAATTATATTCTAGGGGTTATATTCTCGCCGTTGATGTTCGTCATGGGTATTCCCTGGGCAGAGGCCCATATTGCCGGAAATCTGATTGGCACCAAATTAATTCTTAATGAATTTGTGGCTTTTGTGGAATTGGCAAAATTACCTGACGGATCATTAAGCCCGAATTCAGTGATGATTGTGACATTTGCTCTTTGCGGATTTGCAAATCTCAGCTCCATTGCCATATTGATGGGCGGCTTCGGCGTGTTGGTGCCCAAAAGGCGGCATTTGATCGCCAAATGGGGGTTGAAAGCCGTGGCGGCAGGCTCCCTGTCAAATTTTATGAGTGCGGCACTTGCAGGCTTGCTGATTGCCAGTGTGTGAATATTTTTTTCCCAATGAGTAAAATATAATGCTTTCAAAGGCTTGTGCGATATTTGTTATTTTAACAGTTTAAAATGCCTCTGATTCGTTTTTATCCTGGTGGGTTATGATGACGTTCTGAAAAACTGATCGAGCTGTCATAAAATCGTTACATCCACAGAATATAAGGTCTTTAAGGTTAAAAATACGGCCTTGGCGCTTACTGATTTTGATGTATTTTTTATCTGCGTAACCGATAAATATATTATATGCTGTTTTTAGGGATATGAATTTGACTTTTTGGTAAAAATATTTAAAGTTTGTACCCAATAAATACAATTCCGGAGATATACTCCGTTAAAAACAAGAAGCTGCCCCATACTGCTGCGTATAATTTTGTATGGGACTGAAATTCAATCAATCCGAAAGGGAGAGAAAATGACCAGCCTAAAATCCAATATAAAAGGCCTGATGATGAGCTCCGCGCTCAGATCCAGTCTTTTCAACACATCCGCCGCCGTGGCAATTGCCCTTGCCTCTGCCACGACTTTTGCCATTCAGGCCGAAGCGCAAGTGACCACATCTACTCTTAAAGGTACGGTTACGGCGGCCGGCGCACCGGTTGCGAATGCAACCGTTGTGATTGTTCATACTCCTTCGGGCAGCCGCAAGACGCTTACCACGGGCGCTAATGGCGGGTACAATGTATCTGGCCTGCGTGTTGGTGGCCCCTACAGCATTACCGTAACATCTGACAAGGGCAACAGTACAGTCGAAGATGTGTATCTTACGCTTGGCGGTGTTTCGACAATCCCGGTGAATGTGTCTGCTGATACGGGGTCTTTGGAAGAGATTGTTGTTACGGGCACGGCCCTGAGCGGCGGCATCCAGATGGGCGCGGGATCATCCATTGACCAAAGAGCCATGGACGGCATTCCGGCGACGGGCCGTGATTTTGCCGATTATGTCAAAATCAACCCCATGATTAACCTTGATCCAACAGATAACCTTGTTGGCATTAGTGTTGCGGGTACCAATAACAGATTTAACAGCCTGACCATTGACGGTGTGGCACAAAATGATGACTTTGGCCTGAATGCCAATGGCCAGCCGGGGCAACGTAATACTATTTCAATGGATGTGATTGATCAGATCGCCATTAATATTGCCCCATTCGATGTTCAGTATAACGGTTTTCAGGGCGCGAATTTTAACGTCGTGACCAAATCAGGAACCAATGAACTTCATGGTTCCGTATATGGCTTTCTGCGCAACGACAGCCTGTCCGGAAACAGCAGTACCGACCGTGACGGCGTTGAAAATGATAATCTTATTTCCGAATTCAGTGAAAAAATCTGGGGCGCGACCCTTGGCGGACCAATCATAAAAGACAAATTATTCTTTATGCTGGGTTACGAGGAATTTTCATCCTCGACCCCGATTACGACGGGGCCGGAAGGCAGCAGCTTTGGTAATATTGTTGAAGGTGTGACCCAGGCCGATCTTGACCGGGCCGCAGACATCGCCCAGAATGTATATGGATTTGATGCGGGACGTTTTGGTGACTTTGACAGTCTGAAAGAAGATGACCGCAAGATATTTGCCAAACTGGACTGGAATATTAACGAAGACCACAGGGCATCCCTGACCTATCAAAATACCAAGGGCAACAAAATCTTCATTCGTAACACCAATGCCCGTTTCGGTGATATTTCACTGCCATCCGCTTGGTATGACAAGGTTGAGGAAATTGAAACTTATTCCTTGCAGGTCTTCTCTGACTGGAGCGACAATTTCTCAACAGAGTTAAAAGTCAGCAAGAAAGATCAGATTACTCAGCAGAATCCCTTGTTCGGCGGTGATTTTGCGCAAGTGGAAATTGACGTGGGCAGTGCCAGTATTTTTCTTGGCCCTGATCAGTTCCGTCATGCCAACTTCCTGAAGAATAATGCCTGGGGCGCAAAATTCAAGGCAACCTATATTGCCGGTGACCATGAAATTTCAGCGGGTATTGAATATGATGTCTTTGATGTCTTTAACCTGTTTATCCCGGGAAGCGAAGGTGTCTATGAATTTGACGGACTTGATAATTTTGAAGCAAGAATTGCCCGTGACTTCTCTTATACCAATGCCTTTACTAATGTGGAAGAAGATGGCGGCGCGGCTTTCTCAACAAAACAACTCACTCTGTATCTTCAGGATGTCTGGACAGTCAATGAGAAGTTAAGCTTGCAGCTTGGTGTGCGTTTTGAGCGTTACTCAACCGGTGACAAGCCCGCCTTTAACCAGAGTTTCTTTGACAAATATGGTTTTGGCAATGACGCGACGCTGGACGGGAAAAACATCTTCCTGCCCCGTTTTGGCTTTAATTATGCCTATGACGAAAGAACCACGATCCGCGGCGGCGTTGGCCTGTTCAGCGGGGGTAGCCCCAATGTGTGGATTTCCAATAATTATACCAATGATGGCGTAACCATTGTTAATGCTGATTTGAGTGGTCTTGACCCCGCAGTATATCTTGAGAATGTGAATGGATTTGATATTCCGCAAGCTGTTCAGGATACATTGGCACAGGGCAATGGTTCGGTTAACTATCTGAACCCTGATTTCAAACTGCCATCCAGTTGGAAGATCAATCTGGCCGTCGAACATGAATTTAACCTTGGTGAAACCCTTGGTGATGGCTATCGGGTAACCGCGGAAGCCTTGATTACCACGGTTCAAAATGCCACCAACTGGGAAGAACTGCGGGCAAACACGCAGATTGGAACGGCCCCGGACGGACGCCCTATATATAATCGTGAAGGCCGCAGATCCTTTGATCTGGGCCTGATTAACACGACGCAGGGCGGGGCAGAGGTATTCAGCCTGTCTTTACAGAAAGAATATGACAATGGTGTCAGCTTTTCAGCGGCCTATACCAATACCAGTGCGCGTGAAGTTAATCCGGGAACAAGTTCTACGGCAACCTCCAACTTTGGTAAGGTTGGGGTTTCAGACCGCAATAACTTTGAACTTGCAACGTCCGTGTTCGAGAATAAGCATCGCTTTATCTTGAATCTGAATTATGTGACAGAGTTTGTTGATGATCTGGAAACACGTTTTGGTTTCTTCTTTGAAACCCGTTCTGGCCGCCCATATAGTTATACATATGATCAGGCCAGCAGCAGCCGCGACATTCCTTTTGGCGGCGGCGCTGAATTTGAACGCCGTGACCGTCAGCTGATTTATGTGCCGACTGCGGGTGATACCACTATGTGTTATTCAGGGTGTGTTGTGGATGGTGACGCGACAGCAAGTGCAGTTACCGAAGCTGAGTTTCTTGCGTTTATTGAGGAAGCAGGCCTTGGCGAATACGCCGGCAGTATCCTGCCGCGTAACACGCAGCGTAACCCTTGGTATTCCAAGTTGGACTTCCGCTTCACGCAAGAAATTCCGGGTCTTATGGATGGTCACAAAGGTCTGTTTACCTTTGATATTACCAACCTGACCAATCTGCTGAACAACAAATGGGGCCGTTTTGAACAGACTGGTTTTCCTAATCTGGAAAGACTGGGCCGGGTGAGTATTACCGATGATAATCGTTATGTCCTTACGCGGTTCAATGGTATTGGCAATCCTCGCCTGAATACATTGGCTTCTGTATGGAGAATGCGTCTTGGGGTGAAATACTCTTTCTAGGACGCCGTAAAGCACTTTGAAAAAGGATGACTTCGGTCATCCTTTTTTTTTCGACTTTTTTTTCGGATTTTTTTGCTATATTGTCCCTGACGGCCACAATAATATTCAGGAAATACCATGACAGATGCAATCACTTATGACGTTCCCGCAGAATTTGCCAGGAATAGCCATATGGATAATGACAAATATCTCGCCCTTTATCAGCAGTCCATAGATGATCCTGAAACATTCTGGGGCGAGATGGGCAGGCGTCTTGACTGGATCAAGCCTTATACCGAGGTTAAGGACACGTCATTCGCCAAAGATGACCTTCATATCAATTGGTATAAGGACGGCACTTTGAATGTGAGTGTCAATTGCATTGACCGTCATTTGCCCGCGCGCGCCGATCAGACGGCGATCATTTTCGAGCGGGATGACCCGTCAATTTCACGCGAGATCACCTATCAAACTCTTTACGAAGAAGTCTGCCGTTTTGCCAATGTTCTGAAATCGCGCGGCGTGAAAAAAGGCGATCGGGTGACGCTTTATATGCCCATGATACCAGAGGCGACTTACGCCATGCTGGCCTGCGCCCGTATCGGGGCGGTTCATTCGGTGGTTTTCGGCGGTTTTTCCCCCGATGCCTTGGCGGGACGGCTTAAAGATTGTGACAGCCATGTGGTGATCACCGCCGATCAGGGTTTGCGCGGCGGCCGCACGGTGCCCCTTAAAACCAATGTGGACGAAGCCTTGACGCACGGCGGCGTTATGGTCAAAAGCGTCATCGTGGTACGTAACGGCGGCGATGAGGTTGCCATGAAAGAAGGCCGAGATATCTGGTATCAGGACGAAGCCAAAAATCAGGCGGCAGAATGCCCGCCAGAAGAAATGAACGCGGAAGACCCTCTGTTCATTCTGTATACGTCCGGCTCCACGGGCCAGCCCAAGGGCGTTCTGCATACCACGGGCGGTTATCTGGTTTATGCGTCTCTGACCCATGAATTGGTCTTTGATTATAAGGACGGTGATATCTACTGGTGTACGGCCGATGTGGGCTGGGTCACGGGTCACAGCTATATCGTTTATGGCCCGCTGGCCAACGGCGCGACAACGCTTGTTTTCGAAGGTATCCCCACCTGGCCCGATGCCTCACGTTTCTGGCAGGTTTGCGAAAAACACAAGGTTAATATTTTTTATACCGCCCCCACCGCGCTTCGGGCTTTGATGGGGCAGGGCGATGAATATGTCAACGGCTGCGACCTGTCGTCCCTGCGTGTGCTGGGCACCGTGGGGGAGCCGATAAACCCCGAAGCCTGGAACTGGTATTATAAAGTGGTCGGCAAGGAAAGATGCCCGATCGTTGACACATGGTGGCAGACGGAAACCGGCGGCATTATGATCACGCCGCTGCCCGGTGCCACGGCATTAAAGCCGGGGTCGGCCACGCGGCCTTTCTTTGGTGTTCAGCTCGAACTGGTTGATGGGGACGGTAATATTCTGGAGGGCGTGGCAGAGGGTAATCTGGTGATCACCGACAGCTGGCCCGGCCAGATGCGCAGCGTCTACGGCGACCATGATCGTTTTGTCATGACCTATTTTTCCACTTACGAAGGCAAATATTTCACCGGTGACGGCTGCCGGCGGGACGCGGACGGCTATTACTGGATCACGGGACGGGTGGATGACGTGATTAATGTCTCCGGTCACCGCATGGGCACGGCAGAGGTCGAAAGCGCCCTTGTCGCGCATGCCGATGTGGCTGAAGCCGCAGTTGTGGGCTATCCCCATGATATTAAGGGGCAAGGCATATATGCCTATGTCACCCTGATGGCGGGGGTTGATCCGGACAAGGAATCGCACCAAATGCTGAAAAAATGGGTCCGCAAGGAAATCGGCCCGATCGCGACGCCGGATCATATTCAATTTGCGCCGGCCTTGCCCAAAACAAGATCCGGCAAGATCATGCGCCGCATATTACGCAAAGTCGCCGCCAATGAACATGACGGGCTTGGCGATATATCAACCCTTGCCGACCCGTCCGTGGTCGAAGATATTATCGCCAACCGCCAAAATAAGTAACGTGGCTAATGCGCTTTATGATGGTGGTATGACGCGCCGGCCCCTTTGGGGATGCGGATGCTTTCGACGATGTCCTGAACGGATTCCGGCGGGGCTTTGGTCACGCGGCAGACGATCACAGCGATCATAAAGTTCAGGATCATGCCCAGACTTCCGATGCCTTCCGGGGAAATGCCAAACAGCCAGTTCGCAGCATGGTTATCCGCAGGATTGAGGAATTTGAAATAGACGATATAGCTCGCGGTGAAGAGAATCCCTGTGATCATACCGGCGACCGCGCCTTCCTTATTCATCCGTTTGGAGAATATGCCCATGATGATGGCCGGAAAAAAGGACGAGGCGGCAAGGCCAAAGGCAAAGGCGATCACCTGCGCCACAAAGCCCGGCGGATTAATCCCGAAATATCCGGCGACGGCGATGGCAAGGGCCGCCGCCATGCGGGCAAACATCAATTCCTGTTTGTCTGTGATATTTGGCAGCAGAACTTTTTTGAACAGATCATGGGATATGGAGGTTGATATGACCAGCAGCAGCCCCGCCGCCGTGGATAGGGCTGCGGCAAGCGCGCCGGCGGCCACCAGCGCAATCACCCAATTGGGCAGTCCGGCAATTTCCGGATTGGCCAGCACAATGATATCGCGGTCAATATAAAGCTCATTGGCGTTATCCGTCGGCGTGTTATGGAGCAGTCTTTCGCCGTGTTCGCCGGTATTTTCGGAAAAATCCGGCTTGCCGTCAAAGGCCTCGCCCGCGACATATTGGATTTTCCCGTCGTTATTCTTATCCATCCAGCCGATGAGGCTGCTGGCTTCCCAGTTTTTAAACCATTCGGGCGTGGTGCTATATTCCGCGTTGCTGACCGTATTGATCAGATTGACCCGCGCGAAAGAGGCCACGGTCGGTGCCGTTGTGAATAAAATCGCAATGAATATCAGGGCGTATCCCGCTGAAATCCGGGCGTCTTTTACCTTTGGTACAGTAAAAAATCGGATGATCACATGGGGCAGACCCGCTGTGCCGACCATCAGGGCCGCTGTGATAAAAAAGACATCAATGGTTGATTTCATCCCGTCTGTATAGGCGTTAAAGCCCAGCTCCACCGACAGGCCGTCCAGTTTTTCAAGCAGATATAACCCGCTGCCGTCATTCAATTTACTGCCAAAACCCAGCTGGGGGACTGGATTGTCGGTCATCATGAGGGAAATGAAGATCGCCGGCACCATATAGGCAAAGATCAACACGCAATATTGGGCCACCTGAGTATAGGTAATGCCTTTCATGCCCCCCAGAACCGCATAGAAAAACACCACTGTCATACCGATCATGACGCCGGTTTCAATTTCAACTTGCAGAAAACGCGAAAAGACAATACCCACGCCGCGCATTTGCCCGGCAATATAAATGAAGGAGATGAATATGGCGCAGACCACCGCCACCAGTCTTGCCGTATCAGAATAATAGCGGTCGCCGACAAAATCAGGCACCGTGAATTTGCCAAATTTCCTGAGGTACGGTGCAAGACACAGCGCCAATAAGACATAGCCCCCCGTCCAGCCCATCAAATACATGCCGCCGTCCCGTCCTATGAAGGAAATCAGCCCGGCCACGGAGATAAAGGAGGCCGCCGACATCCAGTCCGCCGCCGTGGCCATGCCATTGGCCAGCGGATGAACCCCGCCACCCGCCACATAAAATTCATCGGTCGACCCCGCCCGCGACCAGATGGCAATGCCGATATAAAGACTAAAGGTCAGCCCGACGATCAGATAGGTTAAATTCTGTACATCCATCAGCTTTGCCCCTTATTCTTATTGGACTTGTCATCAGCTTCGGAAATGCTGTCCAGAAAACTTTCATCATGGCGGTAATAATCGTCGTCTTCCACATAATGATCACCCTCTTCATCGACGCCGTATTTGCGGTCGAGCTTATTCATCTTGTAGGTATAGATAAAAATCAGAATGACAAAGACAAAGATCGCCCCCTGCTGGGCCATCCAGAAACCGAACTTAAAGCCGAAAAATGTAATTTTATCCAGTTCATCGATAAATAAGATACCCATACCAAATGATACGGTAAACCAAATGCCAAGAAGGATTAACATCAAGGTGATATTTTCCCGCCAATAGGCCTTTGCGTTTTCTTTTTCAGATTTATTCATTAATCGCCGCCCTCCCTTATTTTTTAAAAAGACTAGCAGAGGATCAGGAGAGTTGACAACAAAATTAAATTGTGACCTAACAATATTATAAGAAATTACGGTGATTAGGCATGAACAAAGAACAAATATACATAAATGTAGCAGAGCAGATCAAGGCCGTGATAGAGGGCGAGACCAATGTCATTGCCCGTATGGCGACAGTATCTTGTTTGCTGCCGGAGGCCTTTGCGGATTTTTTCTGGACGGGTTTTTATATGGTGGACGGGGAAAAGCCGGATGAGCTGGTCATCGGGCCTTATCAGGGATCACTGGGGTGCCTGCGTATTGCCTTTGGCCGGGGCGTTTGCGGCGCGGCGGCGGCAACGGGGCAGACACAACTTGTTGATAATGTCCATGGCTTCCCCGGCCATATCGCCTGCGATAGCCGCAGCGTCTCGGAAATCGTCGTGCCGGTTTTCAATCCGTCGGAAAAATTGATTGCCGTGCTGGATATCGACAGTGAAAAACCCGCGAATTTCGATGAAATTGATCAGAAATATCTGGAACAAATCATGGCCCATGTTTTTGGCCGTTGCACAATAGCTCAGGATTAGGTAATAAGGGACAAATTTATTAACCCTTTAATATGAAGAGCAGAAAATGGCGTCTTATCAATATAGTTATGTGATGAAGGGTCTCTCCAAGACCTATCCCGGGGCGAAACCAACGTTGAAAGACGTAACGTTATCCTTCATGCCCGATGCAAAAATTGCCGTGATTGGGATTAACGGCGCGGGTAAATCCACATTGATGCGCATCATCGCGGGTCAGGATACTGATTTTCAAGGCGAGGCATGGGCCGCAGAAGGCGTCAATGTGGGCTATCTCGAGCAGGAACCCCATCTGAACGCGAAAAAAACCGTTTTTGAAAATGTCATGGAAGGCCTTGGCGAATTAAAAGCCATTGTTGATGAATTCAACGTCATCAGCCTGAAATTCGGCGAGCCGATGAGTGATGATGAAATGAATGACCTGATCGCCAAACAGGGTGAATTGCAGGATCAGATTGATGCCGCGGACGCCTGGGATCTGGACAGCCGCGTTGAGCTTGCCATGGAAGCCCTGCGTTGTCCGCCAAAGGACAGTGACGTGACGATCCTGTCAGGCGGAGAGCGCCGCCGTGTGGCCCTGTGCCGGTTGCTGCTGTCAAAGCCTGAAATTCTCCTGCTTGACGAGCCGACCAACCATTTGGATGCGGAATCCGTGGCGTGGCTCGAAAATCATCTGAAAGAATATGTCGGCACTGTCATTCTGGTGACCCATGATCGTTATTTCCTTGATAATGTGGTGAATTGGGTTCTGGAAATTGATCGCGGGCGGGCGATCCCCTATCAGGGGCATTATTCCAGCTGGCTGGAACAAAAGGAAAAACGTATTGCGCTGGAAGAAAAAGTCGAAGCCTCCCGCAAGAAAACCATGAAACGGGAACTGGCATGGATACGCCAATCGCCAAAAGCCCGCCAAGCCAAAAGCAAGGCGCGTATCAATGCCTATGATGACCTTCTTGCCGCAGCGCAGGAAGGCCGCAACGGGGAGGCGCAGATACAGATCCCTGTGGGGCCGCGCCTTGGCAATATGGTGATCGAAGCGGAACATCTTTCCAAAGGTTACGGCGACAAGCTGTTGATTGATGATTTGAATTTCCGCCTGCCGCCCGGCGGCATTGTGGGTATTATCGGGGCCAACGGGGCGGGCAAAACCACCCTGTTTAAAATGATTACAAAATTGGAACAGCCGGATTCAGGCTCGCTTAAAGTGGGCGAGACGGTTGTGCTGGGTTATGTGGATCAAAGCCGGGATGATCTGGACGATAGTAAAACCGTCTGGCAGGAAATTTCCGATGGCCTTGATGTTTTTGATTTTAATGGCCGTGATGTGCATACCCGCGCTTATGTCGGTAATTTTAACTTTAAAGGCACGGATCAGCAGAAAAAACTGGGGCAATTGTCCGGCGGGGAACGTAACCGCGTTCATCTGGCAAAAATGCTGCGCACGCCGGCCAACGTCCTGCTGCTTGATGAGCCGACCAATGACCTTGATGTGGAAACCCTGAGCGCGCTCGAGGCAGCCTTGGAAGATTTTGCCGGTTGCGCGGTTATTATATCCCATGATCGCTGGTTTTTGAACCGGATTGCGACCCATATTCTGGCCTTTGAAGGCAATTCAGAAGTGGTTTGGTTCGAAGGAAACTATGAAGATTACGACAAAGACCGCCGCCGAAGACTTGGCGCTGCCGCCGATCGTCCTCATAAACTTCAATATAAAAAATTGACCCGCTAATCTTAATGATATGTCAGAGGCAAGGCTTCTGACATATTACATTATTATATTGTAAAATATATATTTCCCTTATATGGTTAACATCTAAAGTTCTTTTTAGTTGCATTTCTTGTGAGCTGGTCCCGGATTTTTGTACAATCTGTTAAGGTGTATCCGATTATAGATTTGGAGACACAATATGACGAAGAGACGACGCTTTACACCGGCCTTCAAGAAGAAGGTTGTTCTTGCGGTTTTGC